>NZ_CP054058.1:2400000-3600000 GCF_003935895.2 Scandinavium goeteborgense
GGTGATGATGACCGCGCCGATGCTGCTGTCCTGCTGGGCTGATTCCAGCGCGTCGGCAATTTGAGTCAATAACGCGTTGTTCAGGGCATTGCGTGCCTGAGGACGGTTCAGCGTCAGCAGCAATACGCGGTCGTGGCGGCTAATCAGTAATTCGCTCATGCCATCCCCTTCGCATCAAAATCGACGATCACGTCGGCAGTGACCGGCAGCGACTGGCAGCTCAGAACGTAACCTGCCGCCAGTTCATCCGGCTCAAGGCTGTAGTTGGTAGCCATAGACACTTCACCGCGCAGCACTTTGCATTTGCAGGTGGCGCATACCCCACCTTTGCAGGCGTAAGGTAAGTCCGCGCCCTGACGCAGCGCGGCGTCGAGAATGCTTTCGTCATCAGCGGAAAGGACGATTGCGCGGTCACGTCCGTCCTGACGCAGGGTGACGGTCTGGCCGTCGGCCTGGACGCTAGACGCGTGGCGCACGGTGCTGCCCGGGGTATTGAAGCGCTCGAGGTGAATGGCATTTTGCGGCATTCCCAGCGCGATGAGCGCGGTTTCAGCGTCGTCCATCATCGCCGCCGGACCGCAGATAAAGGCCTCATCAAACTGGCTGAAATTCAGCAGCGAGCGGGAAAGCGCATGCAGTTTTTCACCGTCGATGCGGCCATGCAGCAACGCGCTGTCGAGGGTTTCCTGGCTGAAAATACTCAGCAATTGCAGGCGCGTCGGATACGTGTCTTTCAGGTCGGCCAGCTGCTGGCGGAACATCATGCTCTGACTGCTGCGGTTGCCGTAAATCACGGTGAACGCGCTGTCCGGCTCGGCCTGTAATGTGGTTTCGACAATCGCCAGCATTGGGGTTATTCCGGAACCTGCGGCGATTGCCAGATAGTGTCCGCTGCGCTCAGGCTGCGGCTGATAACCAAAGTTGCCCTGGGGGATCATCACCTCAAGGGTCATTCCGGCTTTGATTTCATCCCGGGCATAGCGTGAGAAGCGCCCGCCTTCGATGGCCTTCACTGCCACGCTGATTTCGCCCGGCACCGCGCGGCGACAAATCGAATAACAGCGGCGGAGTTCTTCGCCTGCCAGTTTGGCCTTCAGGGTCAGATGCTGACCGGGGCGGAACGCGTAGGCGCTTTGCAGCGTTTGCGGGACGGCGAACGTAATGGTCACCGCATCGCGGGTTTCCGGCTCAACCTTTGCCACCGTAAGCGAATGAAACGTCGTCATGGCAACCTCAAATACATTTAAAGTAATCAAAGGGTTCCCGGCAGCTGTCGCAGCGGTATAACGCTTTGCAGGCCGTGGAACCGAATTCACTGATCATCGACGTGTGGGTGCTGCCGCAGCGCGGACAGGCCACATCTGTCGGCATTCCCGCATGGCAGGCATGGGCCTGTGGCGGGCTGATGCCGTACTGGCGCAGACGTTCACGGGCATCCGGTGTCATCCAGTCCGTGGTCCACGGCGGGTCAAGCTGCAGGACGATATGCACCGGCGTGTAGCCGTGCGCGGTCATCGCGGTGCGGATCTCACCGAGCAGATGCTCCGTTGCCGGGCAGCCAGAATAGGTTGGCGTGAAGCCCACCACCCAGCCATCGCCCTGCGGCGTCACGCTGCGCACCATCCCGAGATCGGTGATGGTCAGCACCGGCACTTCCGGGTCTGAAATCTGACTTAACAGCGTCCAAATCTCGTGGACTTCAGCGGGAGCAATACTGGCGAGACGTTGTTGCATAGCGACCTCCGTTACCACTGCTGACCGGGATACGAACGCTGCAGATACTGCATTTCTGCCAGCATTGGCCCCAGATGTTCGGTGTGCAGCCCCTGTTTGCCACCGGTGCGGTACGGCTGCTCCTGCGGAACGTTGAGTTCTGCGGCGGCCAGTACGCTGGAAATTTCCGCCAGCCAGCCGGCTTTCAACTCGCGCGGGTCGACAGCGACGCCTTCGGTAATCAGCGTTTCTTCCAGCGCATCGACCTGGAACAGTTCGGCGGTGAAGCGCCACAGATTGTCGATGGCGGCCTGCATCCGCGCGGCGGAAAGTTCGGTCCCACCGCCCAGACGCTCAACCCAGCCACGGCTGAAGCGCAGGTGATAACGCGCTTCTTTGATGGCTTTGGCGGCGATGGCGGCAATCTGTGCGTCTTTGCTGCTCGTCAGTCGACTGAACAACGCCACGTGCCAGGCATCAATAAACAGCTGGCGCGCCAGGGTGTCAGCGAAGTTACCGTTCGGCTGCTCGACCAGCAGGATGTTGCAGAACTGGCGTTCATCGCGGCCAAACGCCAGCGTGTCTTCATCTCCCTCGCCCTGACGTTCAGCGGCGTAGGTCAGGAAATTTCGCGCCTGGCCCATCAGATCGAGCCCGATATTGGCCAGCGCCAGATCGATTTCCAGCTCCGGGGCGTGACCGCACCAGGCCGAAAGGCGCTGAGAAAGCACCAGACAGTTGTCGCCGAGGCGCAGAGCGTAGGTCGCGATAGGATCGTGATTCTTCATGACTGCCTCACATGTGCTCGATGCCGTCAGGCAAGGTATAGAACGTCGGGTGGCGATAGATTTTGCTCTCCGCCGGATCGAAAAATTCACCGCATTCTTCCGGCTGCGAGGCCACGATTTCGCTCGCTTTTACCACCCAGATTGAGCAGCCTTCGCTGCGGCGGGTGTAGGCATCACGGGCATTTTCCAGCGCCATGCGATCGTCGGCGGCGTGCAGGCTGCCTACGTGACGGTGCGATAAACCTTGTTTGCTGCGAACGAACACTTCATATAACGGCCAGTAGACATTGCTCATTGTTGTTCTCCTTACGCCACGTTGCGGGCCTGCTGTTTTTCGGCATGCGCCAGCGCGGCTTCCCGCACCCAGGCGCCCTCTTCCCAGGCTTTACGCTTGGCGGCCAGACGTTCGTGGTTGCAAATGCCACGCCCGTTAATTACGTCATTAAATTCATTCCAGTCGATGGCGCCGAAGCGGTACTCGCCGGTGCTTTCGTCACGCGTCAGGTCCGGGTCCGGCACGGTCATGCCGAGCATTTCAACCTGCGGAACGGTGTTGTCGACAAAGCGCTGACGCAGTTCGTCATTACCGAAGCGCTTGATTTTCCACGCCAGGCTCTGGGCGCTGTTCGGCGAGCTGTCATCGTTAGGTCCGAACATCATCAGCGCTGGCCACCAGAAGCGGTTGATGGCGTCCTGCAACATCTCGCGCTGCTCTTCGCTGCCGTTCGCCAGCGCCATGCAGGCTTCGAATCCCTGGCGCTGATGGAAGCTCTCTTCCTTACAGATTTTCACCATCGCCCGGGCATACGGGCCATAAGACGTACGGCACAGCGCCACCTGATTGACGATCGCAGCCCCGTCAACCAGCCAGCCAATCACGCCGATATCGGCCCAGTTCAGCGTCGGGTAATTGAAGATGGAGGAGTACTTCATGCGGCCGTCGAGCATCTTTTGGTAGATGTCTTCGCGAGCGCAGCCGAGGGTTTCCGCCGCGCTGTAGAGATAAAGGCCGTGCCCCGCTTCGTCCTGCACTTTCGCCAGCAGAATGGCCTTGCGGCGCAGTGTCGGCGCGCGAGTTATCCAGTTACCTTCCGGTAGCATGCCGACAATCTCAGAATGCGCGTGCTGGCCAATCTGGCGGATCAGGGTTTTCCGGTACGCCTCGGGCATCCAGTCCTGCGGCTCGATGGCCGTCTCTTCGGCGATGCGCGCTTCAAAGCGTTGTTCTTCAGTCACATTGTCACCTTTATGATTCCCATTTGATTCACTTAATGCATTTTTGTGAATCATATTGTTTATGTGAAGTTACATAAAGGTTAACTAAAACCCCAAGAATGGTTTGTGTATTCTGTGACGCTCCTCGCAGAGTAAATAGAAATATCGTTACATAACAGAGAAGTAATAAATCAGCCGATGCAGACAAAGATCGCATTGTTAATAAATTATTAAATTCGGCATTGATTTTTATGATTCATAATCAAACTATGTATGGCGAAATGACGTAACATTTACGGAGAGACACAATGCAGCAGTTAACCAGTTTCTTATCCGGCAGCTGGCAGTCTGGCCGGGGCCGAGCGCGGACAATTCACCATGCGATTACCGGCGAACCACTTTGGGAAGTGACCAGCGAAGGGCTGGATCTGGCGCAGGCGCGCCGTTACGCCATTGAGAATGGCGGTGAAGCGCTCGGAAAAATGACCTTTGTTGAACGGGCCGCCATGCTGAAAGCGGTGGCAAAATATTTGCTGGAGCAAAAAGACGCGTTCTATGCCCTTTCCGCAGAAACCGGGGCAACCCGCGCTGACAGCTGGGTGGACATCGAAGGCGGCATTGGCACGCTGTTTACCTACGCGGGACTCGGCGCACGCGAGCTGCCTGACGACGTGTTATGGCCGGAAGATGAGCTGATTCCGCTGTCGAAAAATGGCGGTTTCGCCGCCCGCCACGTGCTGACGGCAAAATCGGGCGTCGCGGTGCACATTAACGCGTTCAACTTCCCGTGTTGGGGAATGCTGGAAAAACTGGCACCAACGTGGCTCGCCGGGATGCCCGCCATCATCAAGCCCGCCACCACCAGCGCGCAGGTGACACAGGCGATGGTAAAATCCATCATTGACAGCGGTTTAGTGCCAGACGGTGCGATAAGCCTGATTTGCGGCGGCGCGGGCGACCTGCTCGACCACCTCGATTTCCAGGACGTGGTGACGTTCACCGGCTCGGCGCAAACCGGGCAGTCGCTGCGCATTCATCCGAACATCGTTAAAAATTCGATTCCGTTCACCATGGAAGCCGACTCGCTGAACTGCTGTGTGCTGGGCGAAGACGTCACGCCGGAGCAGCCGGAGTTTGCGCTGTTCATTCGCGAAGTAGTGCGTGAGATGACCGCCAAAGCGGGACAAAAATGTACCGCCATTCGCCGCATCATCGTGCCACAGGCGCAGATTCAGGCGGTGAGCGACGCGCTGGTAGCCCGTTTACAGGGTGTTAAAATGGGTGACCCGGCCGTAGAAGGCGTGAAAATGGGATCGCTGGTTAACGCCGATCAGCGCGCGGACGTGCAGGAAAAAGTTGATGCACTGGTGGCCGCAGGCTGCGAAGTGCGTCTGGGTGGCAAAGCAGATATGCAGGCGACAGGCGCATTCTACCCACCGACCCTGCTGTTCTGTCCGCATCCGGACGAAAGTCCGGCGGTTCACGCCATTGAAGCCTTTGGCCCGGTCGCCACGCTGATGCCGTATCAGACCCGCGCGCACAGTCTGGCGCTGGCCCGCGCCGGTCAGGGCAGCCTGGCAGGCACGCTGGTCACCGCGGATCCGGCTCTTGCGCGCGAATTTATTCTCGGTGCGGCTCGCGCCCACGGTCGTATCCAAATTCTCAATGAAGAGTCGTCGAAAGAATCCACCGGGCACGGTTCTCCGCT
This sequence comes from Scandinavium goeteborgense, assembly GCF_003935895.2. Taxonomy (GTDB): domain Bacteria; phylum Pseudomonadota; class Gammaproteobacteria; order Enterobacterales; family Enterobacteriaceae; genus Scandinavium; species Scandinavium goeteborgense. Next base: position 2,405,425 of record NZ_CP054058.1, read on the forward strand.
GTCGCAGCTGCTGCATGGCGGGCCGGGCCGCGCGGGCGGTGGCGAAGAGTTGGGTGGTCTGCGAGCGGTGAAGCACTACCTGCAACGCACCGCCGTTCAGGGTAGCCCAACGATGCTGGCGAGCGTCAGCCAGCAATGGGTTCGCGGTGCGCAGGTGCAGGAAGACCGCGTGCATCCGTTCCGTAAATATTTTGAAGAATTGCAGCCCGGCGACAGCCTGTTGACCCCCCGCCGAACCCTGACAGAAACCGATATCGTGAATTTTGCCTGCCTGAGCGGCGACCATTTCTACGCGCACATGGACAAAATCGGCGCGGCAGAATCCATGTTTGGCGAACGGGTGGTGCACGGCTATTTCGTGATTTCTGCTGCCGCAGGTCTGTTTGTCGATGCGGGCGTCGGCCCGGTTATCGCCAACTACGGCATGGAAAACCTGCGCTTTATCGAACCGGTGAAACCGGGCGATACCATTCAGGTGCGTCTGACTGTGAAACGTAAAACCGTTAAGCGTCAGAAAACCGCCGACGATAAACCGACCGGTGTGGTGGAATGGGCAGTGGAAGTGTTTAACCAGCATCAGCAGCCGGTCGCGCTCTATTCGATCCTGACGCTGGTGGCCCGTCAGCAAAGCGATTTCTAACCTTCCTGTTGCCCGGTGGCACGTCGCTCACCGGGCTTAAAGCTCAACATTCTAATCTGGCAAATCTGACAAAACACCTGGCAGGTGCAGGCAAACGTCGTGCGTCTGCTCGCTGTTAGGGTGAGCGTGTCGTGACTCTAAGAACATAACTATACGAGGTTAACAAATGGGAAGCTTTTCTCCTTTTTCCGCCCGTAAAACGGCGCTGGCCCTTGCGGTCGCCCTGATGTGCAGTTGGCAAGCCCCGGTTTTCGCGCACGGCGGCGAAGCCCATATGGTTCCGATGGACAAGACGTTGCAGGAGTTCGGCGCCGACGTGCAGTGGGATGATTACGCCCAGATGTTCACCATCGCCAAAGACGGCGCGTTTGTGAAGGTAAAACCCGGTGCCAAAACCGCCATCGTTAACGGCAAAACCCTGACATTGCAGGTGCCGGTGGTGATGAAAAACAACAAAGCCTGGATTTCGGATACCTTTATCAACGACGTGTTCCAGTCCGGCCTGGATCAGACTTTCCAGGTCGAGAAGCGCCCGCACCCGCTTAATGCGCTGACCGCAAACGAAATCAAAGAAGCGGTTGAGATTGTTAAGGCCTCGCCGGATTTCAAACCGAATACGCGCTTCACGCAAATTACCCTCGCCGAACCGGAAAAAGCGAAAGTCTGGAACTTCGTCATGAGTGGCACTGCCGTCGATGAAGATCGCCTGGCGAACGTGACGATGCTCGACGGCAAACAGGTGATTGAAAGCCAGGTCGATTTAAAGAATAAAAAAGTGCTGCACTGGGCGCCGATCAAAGACGCGCACGGTATGGTGCTGCTGGACGATTTCTCCTCCGTGCAGAACATCATCAACGCCAGCAAAGAATTTGCTGACGTGCTGAAAAAACACGGCATCACTGACACGACTAAGGTGATCACCACTCCGCTGACCGTCGGCTATTTCGACGGCAAAGACGGCCTGAAGCAGGAAGATCGCCTGCTGAAAGTCGTGAGCTATCTGGACGTCGGCGACGGCAACTACTGGGCGCACCCGATTGAAAACCTGGTGGCAGTCGTCGACCTGGAACAGAAGAAAATCATTAAAATTGAAGAAGGCCCGGTGATCCCGGTGCCAATGACGCCGCGTCCGTATGATGGCCGTGACCGCGTGGCTAAACAGCTTAAACCGCTGGAAATCATCGAACCAGAAGGCAAGAACTACACCATCACCGGCGATATGGTGCACTGGCAGAACTGGGATTTCCACCTGCGTCTGGATTCTCGCGTTGGGCCGATTTTGTCAACCGTGACCTTTAACGACAACGGGACCAAACGCAAAATCATGTACGAAGGTTCCCTCGGCGGGATGATCGTCCCTTACGGTGACCCGGACGTGGGCTGGTACTTCAAAGCGTATCTGGATTCCGGCGACTACGGCATGGGCACCCTGACCTCGCCTATCGCCCGCGGCAAAGATGCGCCGTCAAATGCCGTGCTGCTGGATGAAACCATCGCCGATTACACCGGTGCGCCAATGAATATTCCACACGCGATCGCGGTCTTTGAACGCTACGCCGGGCCAGAATATAAGCATCAGGAAATGGGCCAGCCGAACGTCAGCACCGAGCGCCGGGAGCTGGTTATTCGCTGGATAAGCACCGTCGGCAACTACGACTACATCTTTGACTGGGTATTCCACGAAAACGGCACCATCGGTATTGATGCCGGAGCAACGGGTATCGAAGCGGTGAAAGGCGTGCAGTCCAAAACCATGCACGACGCGACCGCCAAAGATGACACCAAATACGGCACGCTCATCGACCACAACATCGTCGGCACCACCCACCAGCACATCTACAATTTCCGGCTCGACCTGGATGTAGATGGCGAAAGCAACCGCCTGGTGGCGATGGATCCGGATGTGAAGCCAAACACCGCCGGTGGCCCGCGGACCAGTACGATGCAGATTGACCAGCATACGATCGACACCGAGCAGCAGGCGGCACAAAAATTCGATCCGGGTACTATTCGTCTGCTGAGCAACACCAGCAAAGAGAACCGTATGGGTAATCCGGTTTCGTACCAGATTATCCCGTACGCCGGTGGCACCCATCCGGTGGCGACCGGGGCGAAATTCGCGCCTGACGAGTGGATTTATCACCGCCTGAGCTTTATGGATAAACAACTGTGGGTGACCCGCTACAAGGCGGATGAACGTTACCCGGAAGGCAAGTATCCTAACCGTTCCACCCACGACACCGGTCTGGGTCAGTACACCCAGGATAATGAATCGGTGGATAACCAGGATGACGTGGTGTGGGTAACCACCGGCACCACGCACGTGGCTCGTGCGGAAGAGTGGCCGATTATGCCAACCGAATGGGTTCACGCGCTGCTGAAACCGTGGAATTTCTTCAATGAAACGCCGACGCTTGGCGAACAGAAGAAGTAAATATAAGGGGCTTCGGCCCCTTTTTTGATCTCAGGCTTCGTTAAAGAGAAACAGGGGTGATATATTTCCCGCGCTATACTGGAAGCGTGGACAGGATTGGGAAAGGAACGGGGTATTTTAGTGAATAATAAGCGGACGATTACCCTTGCGGCTATTGTCATTCTCACTACCGCCGTCTTCACCGGTTTGCTGTTCCGGGAGTACCGCAATTTAACCAGCTACATGGGGTATATTGCCGAAAACGGGAAATCCGCCCTGTTTCATGAAGAATATATTAATCAGCGCATTGCTTATAATATCTCCACCGCATTATCTGCTCCGGTTGTCCCTGTGCCGGGTGAAAACGATCCGGCTACCGTTTGCCAACACATGGAGCGGATCAACGGCATTTATGGCCTGAACCTTATCTCGCACACGCTGCCAGCGCTTGTCGGAACGCTGCAAACGCGCTCCCGTGAATGCCACTCCTGGGCCGCAGACGTGCCCGCCCTGGCAGGGTTGTTAAACTATCGTGTAAGCCCGTTGCCGCGTTACAGCTTTTCGAATTATACCGGCTACACCTTTGACAATATGCGTTACTACATCAATCTTAAAAAGCATTATATTTACATCAACCGCCTGATCGACTCGCGTAAATACGTTTTCCACAACTGGCTGATGTCTGACGGAAAAAACATCCGTATCGACTCCGATGCTATTTCACTCGAAATAGGCACAAAGGCGCTCGCGGATTTACAGCTTGGGAATAATATTGTTTCGCATATTTATAAAGACAGCATTACAGGCAAAAATATCATCAGCACCCTGAACCCGGTATTTGTATCCGGCAAAGTGGAAGGCGTACTGGTAACCGATTTTAATATTACCGACCTGGCCACCTCATTTTATACCCCTGAACGTCCGGTTTTATGGTCCTTTTTGACGATCTACGTTGCGGATAATCGTAGCGGAAAAATCATTCAGTTCCATCAACCGTCCTGGACGTCGTTCCCGATGATCAATTATCAGGCCCCCATTACCCGTTACTACACGCTGCATATCTGCCTTGATTTTCAGTTCTTCATTCTGAATCAGCTGTGGATGATTGTGATGTATATTCTGACCACGCTGCTGCTCTGCCAGTCCGCGCGCTATCACCTTGATCGTAACGCTTCGCTGGCCCGAGATAATGTGACCGATCCACTGACCGGTCTGTTTAATCGCAAAATTATCAATGCGCAACTGGATGAAAAAATACGTAGCTTGCTGAGCCGACAAATAGCCGTGACGATTATTGCCATCGACTGCGATGGACTCAAACGCATTAACGATACGCTGGGGCATCATACGGGTGATCAGGCCATTAAACTGCTCGGCAGCGCCATCGCCACTTCCCTGCGTAAAAGTGACTACGGCATTCGCCCTGGCGGCGATGAGTTCAACATTATTCTGCTGGATGCCGGGCTGGATAAAGCCCACGAAGTGATTCAGCGCATTACCGATAAACTTCTGCAAACCGATGACCGTCGGCTGGTGGCATTTTCGTGGGGCAGCTATCAGATGCTGAAACAGGACACGCTGGAAACTGCATTTATTAAGGCCGACAATTTACTGTATGAACATAAGGAGCGGAAATATGCACCACGAAACCGCAAAGTTCATTAATAAATATCTACTCTGTTGATTTCCAATGGTGGATGGAGAACCATTTCACGTTCACACGCAACCCACAATGGATTTAAACCCTGTAGTAATTCGGCCCCAGGCGCGTTTATCCTCTAGAATAACACTCAGATTTTCATTCTTGTCAGGTTACTTATGATTACACCTCCAGAAAGACCCACTGCGGCAATTGACCGTCTGATCACCGTCCTGAAGCCTCTCGGTAAAATCATCGACGTCGCACCCAAAAAACGTCTGAACTGGGATCATGGCGGCGTGCCGTACGTGTATGTTTTCCTTGAGGGAGAATTATCCGTGTCGAGGGTCACTGACAGCATTTTAATCGCCACCGTCACTGAACCTCATATATTTGGTTTTTCCGAGATGTTCTCGCCGCTTCGTGGCAATAAATTGCGCGCGGAAACACCGTGTTTACTTTCCCGACTGGAACTCCAGGACGCCACCTCTGCGATTGAACAAAATGGCCTGTGGCGTGACGTAGCGGAAGTGCTGGCGTATCACACCAACACCATGCTGTGTCGAGACATGCAAATCGTAAACCAACGCACTTTCCCCATCGTTTGCCACTACCTTCGTGAACTCGATAAACTGCCGGAAGAAACAAAAGCCCGCGTCAATATTCTCAACTACATTCAAGAACGCACCGGGCTGTCACGCAGCAGCATTCTCAATATCATTTCCTCGCTGAAAACCGATAAATATATCAACTTTGCACGCGGCGGTTACATGCTGCAGGTTTTCGACTTGCCGGAATAAGTTTCACAGACTCCAGAACGAATCTTTCCGAGCATGTACGCACATTTCACTCTCCATCCCGCGAAACGCCTGGCGCAGGAATAGTATGCACGGCAACATCCTGTCGTCGTCATCATTAACGGTGTACATAGTACCCAAAATGGGTGTACATTGTACCCGCACAAGGAGAGTGTGCTCGTGACCCATGCCATTGAGTTTATCGAAACGCCTCAGTTCACCCGGCAGATTAAAACGATCGCCACGGATGATGAGCTGAAAGAACTGCAAAGAGAACTTATCCAGTTCCCCACCCGGGGCGATGTCATACAGCAAACCGGGGGTTTGCGGAAAATCAGAATGGCAACGGGCTCACAGGGAAAAAGCGGAAGTGCCAGAGTTATCTACTTTCTGGCCACCGAAGAGATTGTCTGGCTGGTGCTGGCTTACCCCAAAAACGTCAAAGACTCCCTGACGGATTCAGAAAAATCAGCTCTCAAGAAACTCACAAAATTACTGAAAGACGAGGTGTGATATGACTTTTTTTAACGAGTTGAAAGCGTCACTGGAAGAAGCGGTCGACATCAAAAACGGCGACAAAGCCCCTGGCCGTGTTACCCGCTATGAAATTGCTGACGTAAAAGCCATCAGAGAGCAGCTCAACGTTTCTCAAAGCGAAATGGCGAAAGCGCTGGGAACCAGCCTCGATACCATTAAAAGCTGGGAAGCGAAAAGGCGTAACCCGACAGGACTGGCGGCCAAAGTTCTGGCAGTGATTCAGGCGGACCCTGCCTTCTTTCACGTACTGGCGGCCCACTGATGAAAAGCCCTCCCGATTGAGAGGGCTCTGGTTTTTTTAATACCGCACGCATACTGATTTGGTTTCACACCAACCGTCGAGCCAGTCCGGGCCGAAATCGCGTCCGGTACCGGACTGCTTCATGCCACCAAACGGCAGATTTGGGTCAATCAGCGTATGGCTATTTACCCACACCGTACCCGCCTGTAAGCGGTCGCTGTAGCCCAATGCCTGAGAGAGATTTTGCGTCCAGACACTGGCGGTCAGGCCGTATTCGCTTTCATTTGCCAGACGCAGCGCTTCGTCACCGTCCGCGACGCGCACCAGGTTCACCACCGGCCCAAAGACTTCCTCGCGCGTTAAACGCAAACGCGCATCTGGGTTAACCACCAGCGTCGGTCGAACGTAATAACCCTGGCCCTCTGGCCCGTTATTACCGCTAATCAGTTCGGCTTTGCTTTGCTCGGCTTCATGCAGGAACGCCGAGACTTTGTCGCAGTGCGCACGTGAGGCCAGCGGGTTAATCTGTGCGTTTTCGGACATACCCGGCCCGACATTTAGCGATTTCACCGCCTGCTCAAAACCGGTAACCAGGGTGTCAAACAACGGCGCTTCAATGTATATCCGCGAGCTGGCCGCACAGACCTGGCCCTGATTGAGGAAGCTGCCCATCATCAGGCCTTCAATCACCCATTGCGGATCGGCGTCTTTCAGCACAATTGCCGGGTTTTTACCGCCCAGTTCCAGCGTAACGCGCGTCAGTCTGTCCGCCGCCGTGCGGGCGATCTGTTTGCCCGTCGCAGTTGAGCCGGTAAAGCTTACTTTGGCGACATGTGGATGCGACGTCAGCGCCGAACCACACTCGGCACCGCTGCCGGTCACCACGTTAAATACGCCTTCCGGGACACCGGCCTCGGTTGCCAGTTCCGCCACACGCAGCAGCGTCAACGGTGTGGTTTCGGACGGTTTGATCACGATAGAACAGCCTGCGGCCAGCGCGGGCATTACTTTCCACATGCCAATCATCAGCGGGAAGTTCCATGGCACAATCCCGGCCACCACGCCCACCGGCTCTTTACGCGTCCACGCCTGATAACGCGCGCCCGCGGGCAGCGGAATAGAGACGTCCAGCGTTTGCCCGGTAATTTTGGTCGCCAGCCCGGCGGTGTAACGCATCCAGTTCAACGTACAGGCCACTTCAAACATGCGGGAAATGTTGATCGACTTGCCCTGCTCCAGCGTTTCCAGCTGGGCCAGTTCTTCCGAGTGCTTTTCCACTAAATCAGCAAAACGCAGCAGGATACGCTCGCGCTCGGCGGGCATACGCCCTGCCCAGCGGCGGTCAACGAACGCGCGCCAGGCGGACATTACCGCGGCATCGACATCCGCGCTGTTCGCATCCGCCGTGGTGGCAATAGATTTGCCCGTCGCCGGGTCCCAAACGGTCAGGCGCTTGTCACTGCGTGAGGCCTGTTGTTTCCCGTCAATATAGAGCCCGTGCTGGCGCGCCAGAAATTGTTGTACGCTCTCAAGCAGCGCGACCTGTGAATCAGACATATCAGCTCCTTATTACCCTTCACGGTTTTAACCAGTGTAGAAGCCGCGCGCCTTTTCCGTTTTTGTCTCTGTGTCATTCGCTTTGTCGCCTGTGACAGCCCTCGCAAACAGTGACAATAGTCATACTGCCTCCTGTCGCCGGTGATAGTTCTTTCGTATAGTCACCAGCACAGGCTTGTTTATGCAACATAAATGCAACAATGTGTTGGCACTTCAATGACCGAGGCAGGAAATGGCGCAGATGACCGGCAATGAGCAGTTCCAGCAGTGGCTGGCCCAGATAAACCAGGAGTGTGGCACCTTTGCCGCTCGCCCGTTGGATGGCGAGTTTTCGGGGCATCTGGAAACCGGCTATGCGCAAGGGCTAAAACTCAGCACCGTCACCACCGCCAACGTTAATCTCTACCGCACCAAAAATGAGATAAGCAAACACAACGACAGCTGGTTCTACACGGTTTTTCAGCTGGAAGGCCAGGCCATCATTGAGCAAAACGAACGTCAGACTGTTATCCAGCCCGGCGACATTACACTGGTCGATGCCTCCCGCCCGTGCTCCATTATCTGGCAACAACGCTCCCGCCAGACTTCGCTCTTGTTGCCCCGGAGTTTGCTCGAACAGCAGCTGCGCGTGGGCGAAAGCCACTGTGTTCAGCGTTTAGGGAAAAACTTGCCGATGGTTCAGATGAGCCACCGCCTGTTGCAGGAAAGCATGAATAACCGCGAGCTCTCCGGCAGCGAAAGCGAAGCCGCGCTGGAGGCGATTGTCTGCCTGCTGCGCCCGGTTTTGCAGCAGCAAGATGTGACACCGTCACGCCGCGATAAACAGTTTGATAAAGTGCTTCAGCTGATAGACAGCCACCTTCAGTCAGAAATGCTTCGCCCGGAATGGCTGGCCAATGAAACGGGGATGTCGGTGAGAAGTCTGTACCGGATGTTCGCCAATAAAGGCCTTGTGGTGGCGCAATACATTAAAAATCGGCGGCTGGATCTCTGCGCTAAAGCGATACGCAGCGCCACCGATGACGAAAAACTGGCGGGGATCGGCTTCAGTTGGGGCTTTACCGATCACAGCCATTTTTCTACTGCCTTTCGCCAGCGCTTTGGTGTGTCGCCCGGCGAGTACCGCAGACGCAATCGCTGATCACTTCTTCAGCCATTTTCCGTTCAGGCCCTTCACGTATTCTCCCGGCTGCGCCCGCGCAACCAGCTTTTTCCCGGCCATCTTCGCGACTTCATCCACCGGTAAATTGTTGCTGTCAGCCAGCTGCTGATAGCTCTCGCTGCGCGCATCGTTGATTTGCTTCACCAGCGCGACCGTTTCTTTATCCTGTGCCACGGGAGCCAGATAACCGGTCAGGGTTTCCCCGACGCGCCCTTGCGCTCGGGCTTCATCAAGCGTCAGCGCAAACACGCTCTGGCTGATTAGCCCAACACCCAGAACCGCCATTAACAGTAATTTTTTCATCGCTGCGGCCTCAGAATAAATCGCTGCGTGATTTCAGCAGGTTTTCGACGTCTTTATCGACCTTGATGTGGATCTCATGCTCGATTTTGACATTCATGTTGATGGTTATCGGCTCCTTGGGTGCCGCCACCTCAATGCGCGGCGTACAGCCGCTGAGGCCAAACGCGGCCAGCCCGCTCAGCATGGCGATTTTCACTTTCATTCTTGCTCCTTACAGTCCTTGCCTGCCCGGCAGCGCGGGTCGGGAAGGACCGCGTTTTGCTCAAGCCATGCCTGAAGATTGTCGCCAAAGCGCAAACTGCGCCAAAGATCGAACACGTTCTCTTCATGGGTATAGTTCAAATTCACGGTGCTGCTTTTGCCATCCACCCGGCTGATGCCGGTCACGTTGGATTTCAGTGTCAGCAGGCCGAGATTATCGAGATTGATTTTGGTCCACGAGTGGGAAATTTCCATATAGCGCAGCCAGTTAATCGCCACGCCCGCCACCATATTATCTTCCACCACCGCATCGGCCGTGTCTTTATCAATACGCAGTGTCATCGGGCCGGGGTTGGTCAGCCAGCCGTCTTTGATTATCCACTTTTCATTGTTAAGCCACAGCGGCAGCGCCCCGCTCACCGGGCCGGACATCGTAAACTGCTTTGGATTCACCGCGCTGATAAGCTCGCTGGAGGAGATATTCTGCACCCGCAGCAGCGCCGGGTCGTGCTGCGGCATCCGCAGCTGTAGCATCGAAAGCTTGCCGCCAAGAACGTCGACGTTCACATCGCTGAGCATCAGCGGGTTGCGTTCATCCCACGGATAGCTGCCCTGCAAATCCGCCGTGAAATTGCTGGCCGTCACCTGGTTCACGATTTCACCGATGCGCAGTGACACCGGGCCACGCGTGCCCAGCTCCCAGGTGCCTTCGCTGAAGCGGAACGGCAGGACAAAGTCGACGCCATTGAATTTATTATCCGGCATCCAGGCACTGCCGCCTTTCAGGACGCCGTGCCCACCTGCTTCAAAACCCTGCCCGGCAGCGGCAGAAAACGCCACCTGCGCGTACAGCGTGCCGTCGCGCAGATTCATTTTCCAGTCAGGTGGAACCAGCGGCTGGAACACCGTCAGCGACTGTTTCGGCCACCAGGCTTCGCCGCGCAGGCGTTCGCCGTCCCAGCGACCGTTAAGGCGGATCGGGCCAATGTCTGCCGCGTGGAGATCGCCCTTGAACTGGAACCAGGTCGGGTCGCGCCCATCAACGCTGAATTTGAGCGTCGACGGCGGTAACACGCTGCCGCCGCTGAACTGCGTTTCACCCGCATCGAGGGAAAGTGCGCCGGTCAGCGACGGATGCTGCTCGTTGCGGATCCAATGAATCGGCTTCTCAAGCACCAGCCGCGGCTGACTGACGTTCATGGTGCCATATTGCAGTTTGTCGAAGCCCGTCGACAGGCTGTTAAGCACGATTGAACTGTCGCGCCACTCCCCGTTGCCTTTCATATCCCAGCGCGCCTGCATCGGCGTGAAATGTCCGTCGCCCCAGTAATGCCAGCGCCAGCTGCCTTTATCGGGCAGGAAATTATTGGCCTGGCCGTCGAGATGCAGGACAAAATCCCCCATTTCCTGCTCGTGGGCGCGCAGGATCGCCTGCAGACGGCCATCAATGCCCTCGCTGCTGACGTGCACACCCGCTAACGGCCATCGGATTTCATCAATATTCAGGGAATCTATAATACGACCGCGTGAGCGCAACAAAGAACCCGGCGCAAAGCTGAGTTTAGGGTCGGTTAGCGGGCCGCTGAGCTGAGCCGGAAGAATGGCGTACAGCACCAGATCGTCGTATTTGGCTTCGCCGGTCAACTGCAGCGGCATGGCGCTTTGGTCCATACTCAACGTGCCCGGCCCGATGGTCAGCACCGCGTTACCCTTCCCGGCATCCCCCTGAGTAAGCACGTTGAGCCGCCCTGAAATCTGCATCTTCTCGATGCCCTGTTGCCAGTTATCGATTTTTAAGCCGACGCGACCGCTCAGTGGGACGCCATCCTGCCACGGCCAATTCCAGCGGCCGTCGCTGATCGTCAGTCGTTCGCGAGTCAATTCCCACGGCAAATCAAGCAGCGGCTCTGTATTACCGCGTTCCATCATGACCAGTTGGCCCTGATTTTCGTGCCACTCAAGTTCGGCATCTACCAGCGCGGCGGGGTTCGGCACCTGGAAAGTGGTGACCGCATGGCCACTGACCGGCAAGCCGTCCGGCACCAACGGCATAGTGAATTGACCCACCAGTTTAATCGGAGGTTCGTCGGCCTGAACTTTGGCTTCAAAGCGGCTAACGGTCAGCTGCTGCCCTTTCATGTTGGCCTGTAAATGCACTGCATCACCGTCGTAAGTCAGCGTTTGCATTGATGGTGTCAATGATATCGCCAGTTTTCCCTGCCATTTGTCCCATGGAGAGAGGCGTAACTGATCGATAGTTAGCCAACTGTTCGGCAGCATCGATTGCCATTCGGCAAGGCTGCGCGGCGCACCGGGCGTCGGCGTGCTTTCGGGAAGCTTACTCAGGCATGTGGAATTCATATCGAGTTGGCCCACGTGCACTCGCCAGCGGCTCGGGTGTGACAGCTCGAGATCGTGGACCTCTGCGAGTTGGCAGTCCCCCACCAGATAACGCAACTCAGGCACTCGCACTGAATTGCGGGTAATGCGGGGGCTTTTCTCTATCGCGATTCGCGTTCCGGCCGGAAGCCAGATACCCGCGAGCGTCGGCACCCAGTGCGTCAACGTCAGCAGAAGCGTCAGCGGCAGGAGGATCAGTAACAGCAGTAGCGCAATCGCGGCTTTCCAGGTACCCTTCATGGGCGATTAACATCCTGATTCTTAGTAATTAAAAGCCGAAGTGGCGCATATTGTGGCATGTTTAGCCCACCCGTTAAAGTCACCGTCAGGCTTAAGCATAGATGGTGCAATTGAGGCCTTCCTGAAAATCCATCAAACCTCTGCACGTTATGCTCTACACTCTTTGTTATAACTTGATGATTAAACTAAATTTTAAAATTTGTATGATTATTTTAAATATGCTACCGTGACGTTAATATCACAGGAGAAAAGTCTTATGAAAATCGCAGTTTACAGCACAAAGCAGTACGATAAAAAGTACATGCAAGATGTTAATGATGCATTTGGCTTTGAACTTGAATTTTTCGACTTCCTTTTAAACGAAAAGACCGCCAAAACTGCGCACGGTTGTGAAGCCGTCTGCATTTTCGTCAACGACGACGGCAGCCGCCCGGTTCTGGAAGAGCTGAAAAAACAAGGCGTGAAGTATATCGCCCTGCGTTGCGCGGGCTTTAACAACGTCGATCTTGATGCGGCCAAAGAGCTGGGCCTGCACGTGGTTCGCGTCCCGGCCTATTCACCGGAAGCGGTAGCGGAACATGCTATTGGCCTGATGATGTCGCTGAACCGTCGTATTCACCGCGCTTATCAACGCACCCGTGATGCCAACTTTTCACTGGAAGGCCTCTGCGGTTTCACGATGCACGGAAAAACGGCGGGCGTAGTCGGTACCGGAAAAATCGGCGTGGCCACGCTGCGTATTCTGAAAGGCTTCGGTATGAAGCTGCTGGCGTTCGACCCGTATCCAAGTGACGCAGCGCTGGAGCTTGGCGTGGAATATGTTGACCTGCCGACGCTGTTTTCGCAGTCGGACGTCATTTCCCTGCACTGCCCGCTGACCCCAGAAAACTATCACATGCTGAACCACAGCGCGTTCGAGCAGATGAAAGACGGCGTGATGGTTATTAATACCAGCCGCGGCGGGCTTATTGACTCGCAGGCCGCCATCGAAGCGCTGAAAAACCAGAAAATTGGCGCGCTGGGAATGGACGTGTATGAGAATGAACGCGATCTGTTCTTTGAAGATAAATCCAACGACGTGATTCAGGATGACGTGTTCCGTCGCCTGTCGGCCTGCCACAACGTGCTGTTTACCGGCCACCAGGCATTCCTGACCGCCGAAGCGTTGACCAGCATTTCGCAGACCACGCTGGAAAACCTGCGTCAAATCGATAATGGCGAAACCACACCCAACGCGCTGGTTTAACCATTCTTGCTCCCCGGCCCCGGGGAGCACTTTCAGACACAGTAATCGGGTAAATATAACGACAGGTTTTATTGCGTTTTTATAAAAAAATAAACTTTACGCGAGCGCATGTACCCACATTTTATTCACCTACCTTATGGCACCTTGTGTAGCACAATCCCGAGTAGATAGTGATGTATTAGTGGCTTATACAATCACCTACATTAATAAAGGGATTTATTATTATGGCTATACCGGCTTATTTGTGGCTTAAAGACGGAAGATCTCGGTAATTTTAATTATGGAGCGACTGGATTTGCAGCGGGTATACCAGAGGAGATTTTAATGATGGGTGCCGGTTTTGCGCAAAGTCGTGCAGGAACATCAGAACGTGAATGGGGAGAGTGGTATGGACCTCATCCGCACGGCGACGATCCGAACGATCAGCGGTGGATTAAACAGGGTGTAGATTATGCCAAACAGCATGATTATTAAATGGGCTCACCGGCTCTTGACGCTGGTTCTTCTGGTTCTGGTAATCTGGTTTGCTTTATTGCAGTCACCTGGCGGCCCTCCGTATGATGATGCGGTTGTATCAACCTGGCAGCTTAACCACAACACCTGGCTTTATATCACCAAATACCAGGGGGGGAACGCCACGGTATCGGATGTATACCGCTATTACCTCGCCGGTCCGTTGCCCGCATCACCACTGAAAGAACTGGCAAAAATTGCACCGTTTCTTACTGCAAATACTCAAGACGCTGTCGTGAGTAAAATTGGTAACCTTGTGAGCGTAAACATGAAAGGTAAAATTTACGACTTCACGAATAATGTTTTTTACTACTCTGACGGCGTAGCTCAGACACCGTCAGTGGATATCAGGGCCAGCAGTCGATGAGATACGCGCTGGTTTAACCATTCTTGCTCCCCGGCCACGGGGAGCACTTTCAGACAATCTCCACTCACCCTCACCGCACTAAAGTGTCATCCTGATTTTGTATTATTTATTTGGTGAATGATTAATGAGCAGTATTAAAATGACCGTCGCCCTGCTGGCGGCCGGAATGATGTTAGCAGGCTGTGTATCGACCAGCGATGTGACTACTCAACCGGAGCAATTGCAGCACCATCGTTTTGTGCTGGAAAGCTTTAATGGGAAAAATGTCACCAGTCAGAAGCCACTGGAGCTGAGTTTTGGCGAAGATATGCATATCTCCGGCAACATGTGTAATCAGTTTACCGGTGAAGGAAAGCTTTCTGACGGAGGAATGAAAGTGAAGAACATGGCGATGACCAAAAAGCTGTGCACCGACCCGCAGCTAAACCAGCTGGATAATACGCTCAGCGCCATGCTGCACGATGGCGTGCAGGTTGACCTGACCGAAGACCAGTTAACGCTGGGAACGTCCAACGATTCGCTGGTGTATAAACTCGCCGATCTGATGAACTAATTAGTAGCTGGCGCAGGCCCCGGTAGCAAGAGACTGCTCACTGCAGCGCTTGCCGTTGGGTAATGCGCACATTCCGATGGCGGAACCGTCCAGCTGACGAGCAACCGATAATGCCCCACCGACCATCGCACAGTTAGCCTGACCTGAGTCTGACATTGCCGCCCGCATACCTGGCGTGACGTGTGCCGCCGTGGCCTGTTGTTCTGGTTCACTGCTGCATGCAGATAATAACAGTGCCGCACACCCTACCCAAAAAGCTGCTCGCATTCTCTTCTTTCCCCTGTCACATACGTTTCGCAAAACCTGTTCATAATAGGCAGCCAGCGGCCTGCCGTCGAGAGACGAGACGCGCATTTCGGCGTTCTGAAACATTTTCTGTCAATTTAATGTCGCCAGAATTGATCTGCCAGGTGTCCATTCGGGCATTCAGGACACGCCTGGCATAGCTGCATTCCTAAAACGAGTGGGTCACTGTTTTATATCAGGCAAAAAGTCTGCGTTTGTGACGCGATCTATTTTCCATATGCGCCCCTCTTTTATCATGCAGTCAATAACGGTGTGTTTCTTGTCTTTCCCGTATGACACATACACGTTAAAGCAGATCGGGTCATAGCCAGAGGCTACCGCCTTGACGTTTTGCGCCCAATCCTTCCCGATGTATTGTGATCGGATAAAATAGTCTGCATCGTAATACTGCGCATCGTCTCCTTCAGCCGCTCTCAGTTTTTTGAGGGTACTGACGGTAACGTACCGATCAATATCGTGCCCCTCCATAAGAGGATATTTATCCTGTTCGATTTGTTTGATGTACCACTGGTTAAACTCAATGGCCTTTTTTATTGGTGCGGAAAAATCATCGGCGGCGATTGAAACAGCCGGAGTCAGCAGAAGTACTATCAGTATGTTTCTCATTATGGGTGCCTGTATATTTTAAAAGCAGGCGCGGCTTTTCGGTAACCCGGGCCAGGGTACATAGAACGCTGGGTAAAGTCTGAGTACCATGTTCCCTGCCCATCATATATACATACATGCCCATACATGGAGCCAGAGAAGGGATTGATAACGGCGATGTCTCCTTTTACCGGTTCCCCATATACCTGACTGAATCCTGCTTTCATTAACGAGTATTCAAAATCTCTCGCATCAGCCGAATCTATGCGTACGCCGCCCGCGTTAATCGCTGCAGCTACAGCGCGGGCGCAAAAATGGGTTGTATGTAAATGTGCGTGTCTTCTGGCATAACTGACAGCTTCACTTGGATCCCAGCTCATATTTAAATATCCTTATTTATTGAGAGTTACAAACTACGCCTTTTTTCATTACCTGATGTCATATTTTTTTCTGTGCCTTCGTTAACGTACCCGGGACGTCCGTCATTGCAACTCAGATGACGCATGAAATGCGAAATGAGTTCGCTAGATTTGCGTGTAGTGGAGCGGTGAACACCAGAGAAATCAGTTTGAAATCATCGATTAAACAATCGAAACCGAAATGCCCCCTGTGTCATTTTGTGCAGTCGAAAGCCGCGTTACTTCAAGGGGATATTTATAAGTCCTATAATAGAAGTATAACTACAGGACACGTCGACGTATCACGGGTCCCTTTTTCTTGCGCAATGTAAGGGTGTCAAATGATTACTATGGCCGTATTTTTTTAAAACTTACTGAAGATCGCCCAAGAGCAGGTTGTTTTTCAGTTTGTTGCATCACTGCCTCACCACGCAATCCGTTCTAAACAGATCTTTGTGTGTTCTTATCTGCCCCATTCCTGCCCCATTCTCGAATATCTCCTGACGATACATCAAAAATCCCCCCCACAAATGTCATCCCAGATCCGTCATATGACTTAACCGATACACACCACTTTTCCCCGTCCCCTATACTTTCAGTCTGACCGACTGGAGGAGACCATGTGCGGACGTTTCTCTCAATCCATGACACGCGAAGATTACCTTGCCTACCTGGCTGAAGATGCAGAGCGCGACATTCCCTATGACCCCGAACCGATCGGACGCTTCAACGTCGCCCCCGGCACCAAAGCGCTTCTGGTGAGCGAACGCGACGAACATTTACACCTCGATGCTGTTCATTGGGGTTACGCGCCAGGGTGGTGGGATAAACCACCTCTGATTAATGCCCGGGTTGAGACTGCGGCCACCAGTCGGATGTTTAAGCCTCTCTGGCAACATGGCCGGGCGATCTGCTTTGCTGACGGCTGGTTTGAATGGAAGAAGGAAGGCGATAAGAAGCAGCCCTACTTCATTCACAGGGCTGACGGTAAACCTATATTCATGGCGGCGATAGGAAGCATACCGTTTGAGCGTGGCGATGAAGCGGAGGGCTTTCTGATTGTGACAGCTGCGGCTGATAAAGGGCTAGTTGATATTCATGACCGGCGGCCGCTGGTTCTTACACCAGAAGCCGCGCGCGCCTGGATGAGTCAGGATATTGGAGGGAAAGAAGCTGAGGAGGTTATTGCCGACGGCACAGTTCCGGCCGAAGCGTTTATCTGGCACGCAGTTACGCGCGCTGTGGGGAATGTGAAGAATCAGGGGGCGGAGTTGATTACCAAAATCTGATCACATTGTCGGGCAGCTATCATCTAACGTTCGGTTAATGAAGAACGTCGCTCTACCGAGAACCTCGACGTCTTCAAGCGCGGTCCCTTCTATAGCCTCTCCGTCATCTGTAATTAACGAGGCCCCCATTAGCTTCGCAAATTGCATGCGACCGTCACAGAGAATCAGCAGAACCCCCTCTTTCGGCTTGCTTGTGGCTGGCTCGATCACCGCATAGCCGTTGTCCGTCTCGATTATCCTGCTGTTTGCAGTAACGCCACAAAGTATCTCTGGGGAAAGAGTGCGCTCCGCGTAGTCTTTTGCTGGGGATGTAAATCCCATGATGCACCCCCACTCAAGCTGTATATAAATACAGTAGTTCTTATCTTTATGGAGATCAATACTTGCTCAGGGCTGAAGGTCTATTGAAAACTGCGACCTTCGCATTACGAATTAGTAGATTCACATTTAACTAGCTGTTTTACATGTACATTTCCGCATTCACACTGCTTATGTTGATGTCACATGATCAAAGTTAAATGAAGGTGATTTAGGGTGTGCGACACAAAAATGGCACAAGGGACAGTGCGACGCCACTGAACCTTTAGGAGATTACCTGTAGTGCGAGCGTGAACGGCCTCCGTGAACACGCTTTGGCGTGATCTCACTTCATGATCAGCCAACTTCCCTATAGAATGCATAGCAGTTGGATTAGCAAGTGGTTTGAGATAGCCTTTGACTGGAGAAGGAACGAAATGTTTGAGCTAACCAAAAAGCAATCAATTACGCTCGAGTCTCTAAGAGCCCTGTCCGCTTTTACGGTCATGATTGCACATTGTTATATAATCTTTCTCGGTGGTAGATACCCTGAGTACTACCCTTTTGCAGCATTCTTTGCTCAAAGCTCAGTAATGGTTTTTTTCGTCCTTAGTGGTTTTCTGATTGGCCTATCTGTAAACAACAACCTTACTCGCAATAGTGGCAATTTTGACATCGGTAATTATGTTAGCTCGCGGTTTTACAGAATATATCCACCATTAATTTTCTCTCTTGCTTTAACTTCTATTTTGTCCGTGTTATCAATTTATGTTTTCAACATGCCAGATGGGAAGCCTCTGTCTGTTTGGGCAAGAATGCCAGGATACTCACTGAATTTCATACCATCTCAATATTTTTCCACCCTGACATTCTCAAACTATCTTCTCAATCAAGGCGTGTCGTCTAACGGATCTCTTTGGAGTCTTCCAATCGAAGTGTGGTGCTATGCCGTTGCGGGACTTCTATTTGTGCGAAATTATTGGGTTAAAATTTTGGCTGTATGCTTTTTTTTGATATTGCAATATATGCATATTAAATTCAGATTGTTTTCAGTAGTATGGGGAATGTCTTTCCTTATGGCCTTTGCAATGCCAACAATCACCCGCTTCCGACACACTGTTGCAGTGTGTCTAGTCGCATCGGCCGCCTTCGCCTTTATAGCAAAAACATTTTTTATTGAATTCATCACCACAAAAGTCGGATTGTACTTTAATTTTTATTTTGGCTTTTCATTCTTATTCTTACTTTTAGCTGCTTTAAAGGCTAACATTGGTGTTAATGTATTGGGATCTCATGCTAGGTATTCATATTCACTTTATCTTATCCACTTCCCTGTGCTTGTATTCACGTTAGCAATAATGATGAGATTCGGAGCCAGTAACGGACACTCGGACATTTTAGCGTTTGTTATAACCCCTGCCGTCTGCATATTGATAGCATGCAAATCTGCATTGATATTTGAAAACAGGAAGAGAATACAAGAAATTTTCTCCCCCTAGCATTCATGGCGCACCAAATGGTGCGCCATTTCATTCATTGGTAATTTCTTCGGGCGCAGTAAAAAACCATTTATTTTCGATTCTCGTGGCTATATAGCCGGGACCGACAAAATCCCCCACCTCGATTTTATATATTTGAAAACCGTCAAACATTTCCCCTTCGCCATCCCATACGACGATATTAGTCACTATATTATCGATATTAATTAAAGCGTACGTATCACTCATTATGAATACTCCCATACAAGCACAACACCACTTCCGCCCTTACCACCATTGAAAGTTATAGCCGCTGTACCGGCAGACCGAGCACCGCCACCACCAGCTCCATATGATGCAGCATCGCCGCCGGGGGTATTTGATACGCCAGATCCACCACCACCATTTCCAAAAGAAGAGCTGCCGCCAGAACCGGAGTTAGCAACAGTCCCTGACAACCTAACGCCAAAATTATACTGAGTTGTTGCTGTGCTGGAATTTATATTCCCCCCCACCGGAACACTCCCGCCTGGCTGAGTTGATGCCGCAGCTACCACGATCGCAGGAGTAGCATCTTGCGCCATATTCGAACCACCGTAGCCGCCGCCGGCAGTGACTAATGCCCCATAACTACTTAAGCCACCACCACCCCCGGAATTATTTCCAACGCCACCGGTTCCTCCCGATCCTACCGTAATAGGAACCCCCCCTGAAGGCGCATCTAACTGCGCTCGCGCATAGCATCCCGCAGTTCCACCGGCGGCAGCCGATGCAACTGCCGTCCCTGATGCAGTCAATGACGCACCGCCACCACCACCACCACCGCCTTGCACTTCGACAATGATTTTTTTTGTACCTGCTGATGCCGTATAGATCCCTGAGGCTTTGAAGATTTTTAGGTTTATCAATCTTCCACTACCTGACAGTTCAGCCCATTGCGATGAGGGTGGTGTCGTTGTGTTTGAATCAGCAAGGGATTGATAAATTACACCATTTAAAAATGTAACGGCACCCTTCATGTACGAATATGGAGTACCACCGTTATCATCTGAGGTAATGAATGGTGTAACACCTGAAACTTGTATTTCACCAATAGCTGACGTCACCAGGTTGAACAGCCCATTCATCATTTCGCGCTCAATACGCTTGGCGCTGGGATCGGTTGCCGGGTCAAGTGAGTATGCTTGGCCATACCCCTGCGTCATGTTTACGCCACCGGTCGCGTCTGTTTCAGGCACGGCTGATTTATCCCCTGAATCAGCAAAAGGGATTCTGATAAGTGATGTCATTGTTAATTTCCGAATTGAGAATTGGTTTGGTCGAAGTTCAGGCCGTAATTGGCGAAGCCGAATGCGTCACGAGGTTTAACAAGGTGATTAATCAACACGCCTGATGGCCGAGGAATGAGATCGAACTCTATAAGTAAGTTCATCATTAAATTTGGCAGCACCTTCTGATACACCACGGTGATAGTCATATCCTGACCATCGAGTGCGTAGACATCAGCACCAAACACATCATTTAGCGCGTGGTTTATAGATGGCATGGAGCCGTCTGACGTTATCTGCCACCAACGCATTCGCAAAAGATCGCGTTTTTGCTCAACGCTGAGCCGGTTAACGGTATCCGCATCAGTAGCAAAATTGCTGTTACCAAAGTTCAGACCGAAGTCTGCAAACCCAAATGCCGGGTAGTCTGTTGGGCTCGCACCGGAAACTGAGTAAAGAGGGAGTTCAAGGATGATAGACCAGACGTTTAACCCAAAGTCATTCGCCGTCAGGAGGTTGAAAACATCACGTTCCCATGCGACCCAGAATTGCTCGTGGTTCGCGCCGTACCACTCTTGCTTCAGGCTGAGGATATTTATCAGGTTTGGAGCCTGGTCATATTCCCATTTGACGACCTTCATCAGGTCGAGGCTGAAATCGAATTGCTGAATTTTCATGTGGTCACCACAATGATGTCGTCCTCCTGAATCGTTGCCTTCTCATTTAGGCCGATAGGGATGTCGTCTTTTGACCAGGTAGGGGTTGATGACTTAAGCGAAATTTCAACGCTCTTGATGAAGATCTGCGGTGATGCAGTATTCGCCGCAGCAGCCAGTTCGAACGGCGACACATCCGTGCCTAGCACAAAACCCTCTTCACCATTCTCAAGTTGCCCTGACGCGTACTGCACTACCGTTTCCTTGATGACCGATTCCGGATCTCCAGTGCTGCTCCCTTTCGCAGCTACAGTGAAACGCGCCATAACGGGTACCGCCGTTGGCCGGTCAAACAGAACATTACTTTTCTGGCCTGACCATGGGTCCGTCACTTCAACGGATACATCGCCATTCCATGCCGCTCCTCCTGTCTTCGAGGAGTACAAAGCATCAGCGATATCTTGATCAAGACCTCCATCGACGCAAACCCAAACAGAGTGTCCAACCAGATCGATATCATCGATCGTCTGGTCTTCAGAATCCGTATTTTCCCTGAAGGACAACGAGCGGACGCCTTCAACCGCGCGAACGTTTGAATACACAGCCTCTGAGATGGACCGCCCCTGCAACGCCAGTGTCTGCCGGCGCTCTTTTCGCGCTGATAAATCGGATTGCTCTTCCGCCCCGAGGGTTCCGGCCACCAAGTTATCTGACGTTTCCCAACCCACCGCGGTGTAACCGGATACCGGTTTAGTAAGCGCATGCGCAGGGCAGGCAACCGGGCCGGGCTCGAGCGCCTGAAAGTCGCCTGTGCCGGTACCGTCATTGCTCAGCACCACGGTCGTTAGCAGCTGAAACAAATCACCGGCTGTTGTAGCCCTTCTGGATCCTGATGGAATAACAACGCCAGGAACACCAGTTAGCGCTACGCTGTCCACAAGGGTGTAAGTTGCCTGTCTGCGTTTCCCTCCGGTCAGCGCCCAAATGTCATCGAGGAAAACTCCCCCTGCGTAATTTGGATTGATTTGATTAGCGACGGCGGCATTGTTGGAAACCACCTCGGAACGAACGGCCACATCGCTGGCGATCACCTGCCCCTGTGGAGTGTCATCGGTAACATCCAGGTCATCACCAAACGTCGATTTCCATTCACTCTCTGTATCGGAAAGGATCTCAGAGGTATCCGGTACAATCACCCCCTCAGGTGACAAATACTTATAAGTTGCCACTTATCTTCTCCGTTCCATATTCGGTTTTAATCTCGACTGAATACGCCAGATTTTCGCCATCAAGCTGGAATGCGATGTTTCCGACGCCTGTTACACCGGCCACCGTTTTCAATACCTTCCTCAGGTACATGTCATACAGACCCGTGTTCGAGCTCGCATTAAGAGACAGCTGCGAGAAAGGGATACCGCGGGACTGCGCATAGGGCAGCTCGCCAAGGATTGTTCGGGATACGTGTTCGCACGTCTGCTTTACGGCTTCGAGATCCGTCGCCATAGCCAGATTTCCATCATTGCCGATGTAGATATCGTAATTGTCATTCGTGGCAAAAGTTTTCATGGGTTCTTCGCAGGGCCAACGTCCCCGCCCTCCGGATTGGTATGATCGTGACCAACCAGATTCAGATTGCCGTCGGTGAACTGAGGCGCCTGAATTTCTTTGTTCGAGACAATTCCCGACTCACTTATTGAGAAGGTGGTTGAACCAACAGTCAAAACGATGCTGCCGGGTTTCACTGCGACAGACGTTGTGCCGTCCAGGGTCTGCAATGTCGCCGCAGCACCATCAGACACCATGAAGTCTTTCATCACATCAGGTATGAATACCCCGTCCTCAAAACAATGAAGCCGGGTTGTGTTGCCCGGCTCCGCTTCGTAAGACTGTAGGAACAGTGACATGTCACGGTCGCTGGCTTTTATCCACCCCAGGTCACCGGATTTAAGCGGGAACGTCAGGCACATACCGCCGCCACCCATCACCAGAGCAGGTACTTCGGCTGGAGCCGTCAGTGGATTCATGGAGCCGTCTGTCATAGTGACGCGATAGAGAATTTCGATTTGTGCCCGATTCTTCTCACGATCGTAAGAAACGATTCGCGCCGGTAGCATGTCATCAACATCGAGAAGGAATTTGCGCAGGACAAGGTCCATCGCGCCGGTTAGTTCGGTATCTTGCCCAGGTCTGCGGCTAGGTGCTGGATTTGGCATTCGCTTTCTTCTGCGCCTCCCGCTGTTCTGTTATGGACTTGATGTTGTCGTTGTTGCACGACAAGTCGAGATACCAGTCGTTATCGTGAGTGGTGAGACTTATCGCCATGTTGTAAATAACGTACTGCCCATTTACCGACTTGTTCACTTCTGAACGGATTTCAATTTGCTGGCCCAGTTTGATAGACGGGTCAAACAGCATGCGCACTTTCACACCCTTATCGTCAGGCGCAGGATTTCCGATCATGCCGGTATCTTTGGAGATCAGCCGGACGTTACCCTTCGTGCCTTTCCCGTAATCCTTCACAACCAGAAAGTCATCATCGATGAAGCAGTCAACATCACCAACCTGCTCCAGCTTCTTGATTTGCTGCGCTGTTGAACCGTTGTAAACGTAGTTGGCAACCGTCTTGTCTTTCGCCTCAAAACGAAGCGCAAGAGAGTAGTCAGAAGCTACGTGTTTGCAGAGCTCTGACAGCTGGATAGTCTTGGGGGAGGCGCGGGACGTCCATTTATACTTTGCGCCGTCCTGTGTCAGCGCCTTCATGGTCAGTTTGCGGTCCGGCGGCATGCTGGGGTCAGCCTGGACGACGTCGCCGTTATAGATATTCTCTACTCCGGTAGACTGCCGGCCAGCACGAATGGAGATAAGTTTCGGTTTCTGGCTGGGGTTCCACGGTGAGGTTTCAGTGACAAGATAATCAACAGTATCCAGAAGCATGTTGTCGATTTCCACGCTACAGGAATTTTGCTTCGTGTCAGTGGACTTGTTGATCTTCACGGAAATCGCCGCGCCACTGTAAAACTTCATCTCGCCGTTAACCTCAATGCCAACTTCGAGGATTCTGGCATCAAGCATTATCAATCTCCTCGTTCGTTACCCATACGAGTACGTTTGAGCCTTCGAACTCGGTGTAATACGGCAGCTCATCGTTGTCAGTCAGAAGAATGAAATTTCCGTCATTCAGGTACCGTGACGGGATCACCGGCATACCTGCAACAGCACGCCTGTTGCTCACTATGGCCTCGCCATCCCGAATGACCGTCACAGCCATGATGCCGTTGCACTCCTTGAGGCTAAGTTCGTACAGCGAGCCTTCAAGCACCACAGACAGCGATTGTCGGGGATAAACCTTCAATGGGATCTGTTTCATGAAAACCACCCATGAATTACTGATTCTGATTTGCTCTGCGTCGTGGCAGTCGCATCAGTAGCACTTTTCTGCCCCTGCTTAACGGTGTCCGCATCCGGCTTCGCCGTGCCGCCAGTCTTCGCCGATTTAGGTGAAACAGCGACTTCCTTCGCGGGCATTGTTTCGGTAGACGTGGTAAACCAGACGACCTCTTTAATGGTGAGCGTTACAGCGACAGTATCACCAAGGTCCGGCGCTTCATCATGTGGCATGTCAGTAATGACCATGTTGGCGAATGAAGACGCCCGAGTCTGAACAATCAGTGAAGTGCTGTCGGTGTACGCCTGCTCGATCTCCTGGTAGACAGAACCATAGGCATCAGCCGGAATAAACATGGTCAGCTGCGCCACGTTCGGCTTGATCACTTTGAAGTCAGCGGTGGTGTTTCCGGTTTCCAGTGGGTGCTCGCAAAGTGTTGAAGAGCGATTAACCGCGGCGCGCATTGCCCTGGCCTCAGTAAACAACTGGGTGCCAAACTCATCAGTTATCCGGACAACATCAACCGCAAACGATGCCATCGCCATACTGTACGAAGACATCGCTCCTGAGGCGGTATTCATCAGGTCGGAAAACGAAGACATTAATGACTCCTTCCATCGTCGTACTGCGCCGTCATCTGGCGAACGCTGTCTCCCATGCCATTGCTCACCGCAGAACTAATCTGCTGCGGGTCACCGGAACCGGTAGTAATGTTCACATTGTCGATATGCTGCTGATTGCTGACGGTAGTGGTACGTGCGCCGGAAACGGCCGCCGGGTTAGGTGGTATAACGGGCATCGCAGCAGCCGTAGTTATTGCTTTATGTGCATTGCCTGCGAGCGAGGCGCTTTGCTGAAGAGGGTCATCGTCAGATTTACTTTTACGCTCCCTTCCTGTTGGCGGGACAGGTTTTTCCTGGACAGGATCATCACCAGGAATCAGCATATCTTTTCCACCTGGCGTGTTTTTCTTCTGACGGGGTGCGGTTTCCTTCGGCGCGGGTTCCTTCGGCGCGGGTTCCTTTGGTTCGGGATCTGGTTCGTCATCACCAAGGCCAAGAAAGTTTTTAACAGCATTGCCGGCGTCTTTCGCTGCGTTGCTGACGCTGTCAGAAATGTAATCTCCTATGTGACTGAAAATATCCTTCACATAGGCAAGAAGATCACTAAACACTTTTTTGGTACTGGAGGATAGCTTATCCCAGGCTTTGACCACCGCCTGCCAAACCTGGTCAGCTGCGTTCTCTGTCATGGATACAATATCGTTCCAGCTATTTTTCAGTTCGGCAACGAACGCATCCATGAAAGCGCCGGGGTTATCAAATAGCAGTTTTAATGCATTCCATGCCCCAATGACGCTGTCTTTGATGCGGTCCAGAGCAGCACCGAGCATCGGGAATTTTTTCGCCAGGTCGCCAATGACAGACTCGCCGCCGTTGAAGTAATTCCACAGGTCATCAATGACCAGCACCAAAGCGGCAACAGCCGCAATAAACGGGAGGAACGGAGCCACTGCCGCCCACGCTGCCGTCGCCATACCCCAGAACGCAGCGGTCACAGAGGGAAGCGCAGCAGTCGCCAGCACGCCAAGGAAGGTCAACAGGAACGACTTATGCTCGCGGCCCCACTTAATCACCGCAATGGTGGTATCAATTAACAAGTCCAGCGCGGGAACGACGGTCATTGCCAGAACATCAGCGAAGCGGGTGAAGATGGCGGAAAGCTCGTTTTGCGCTTCGGCAAACTGTTTGAGTTGCTCGGCATCGTCATTCGACGTAACGCCAAGGTCTTTCTGGAATTTAATCTGTCGCTCAAGCTCCTTGCGTCCATTGAGCATTGCAGAAATGACAGCGTTATCGGTGATACCGAGTTGCTTAATCTGGAAGGTGGCTTGCTGCTTGTCCATCTTTGACATGGTATCTGACAGTTCGAGCAGCGCTTCATCAGCCGATTTTATATTCCCCTGCGTATCCCGCAAAGAAACGCCAAACTGTTTGAACGCTTGAGCCTTGCCAGATTTTGCGTCTGAGGCTGCCTCCCCCAATGATTCGTTCAGATCAACCATCGAATCGCGGAAAGCGTCAGCCTCGACGCCCAGCGACTGAAACGTACGGGATAGCGCGTCATACTGGCTAATGTCCACGCCAACGGTTTCGGCATCTCTGACTTTCTGGAGCATCTCTGCCGTGTGGTCCAGAACTGCATTGAGTGACAGGCCAGCACCAGCAATGCCAAGCGTCGCGACCGCCAACTCCTTGAAATTATCAATCGTGAATCCGGCTTTCTCCCCGACTCCATTGAAGATGTTCAGCAGCTGGGTGCGGGTATCGACAGAGGCCCCCTGAACCTCGCCCATTGCATTGTCGGTTTCGTTGAACCCCTTCAGGGCGTTTTTGTTATCGGTCTCCAGTAGGAAAACAAAGGTATCGAGAACGCCCATATTTGCTCCAATAAAAAACCCCGCCGAAGCAGGGTTTGTTTCAAAGATTGTGAACAGCTATTGATTGTTTTTCATTAGCTCTTCCATGCGTTTTTTCTGCTTATCCGTGGCCTTGGAAACAGAATGGATAATTGCATTGTCGCACCTATTTCCTGGCTTACTGCATGATTTGGTTATTACTTCTTTGTTGTCTTCGTAGATGACTCTCATAGCTGCCTGGAATTTGTTAGTGATTTTTTCCTCTTCCAAAAATTTCACTATATCTGCTTTGGTCTTCTTGGCTGAATCAACAGTGAAAGTACATTTTTTAAGCATAGGGGTATGCATGATGTATTTATCCATAGAGCAAAGGAAATCAATTTTTGATCCTTTCTCTAGCTGGAGAATTTTCTCATCATCACCATCGACATAAAGAAAAATGTTCTCGAACTGATTCTTGCCATCAACCTTCACATACGCATCCCCAGTAGCATTTTCACCGATTTCTGAAGCGATCGATTTTATTCTAACCCTTTTCCCTTTGAGTTTTTTATTTGCAGCCAATTCATTCTTCTCATACATGGCGATGAGTTCTGAAGCGGTGTAGGGACCAACCACCGAGCCACCAATAACCGAATCACCGCCATTCATGAATGTCGTGTACTCATTGTTAGCTATGGATTCAACCATATTGATATAGGCGGGATCTTTTACTGGAGATACATCAGCTAATGCTGGCTGAGCTGCAGCGACCAAAAGTAACATCGAGATAGTTATTTTTTTCATTTAATATTAATCCCATCGCCTTTAAATGATGACGCCTGAACAGGCATTTCAGTCTCGATGCTACCATGGCAACCATTGATATTTAACGTTTAGTTTTAGACTGCTCCATTGCCCACCACTCATTAAATCGCGTGGTCATGACAATTTCCCACAGCTGAAAAGCCTCCTCGAGTGTGACGGAGGTTTTCAGTTCTGTCAGGGTTGCTTGTCCTGCTGAGAGGATCGTTGCAATGAAGCTGTCAGCGTTGACGTAATCAACTTGAGCATATTCTGAACGATACCGCCTGAGGAAATGGAGCGGGTGAACTTTTCGAAGAAAGAGAAATTGTGTTCCAGTAACTCACGTTCAAGGCGCATTAATGCTTCGGCGTCACTCACATGGTTATCTACCAGCGCGGCGGTCGTCAGGCGGATGGTGCTGCCATCTTCCAGAACACGATCGACAAAGGACATCGCCTTGAGCATGATTTTCTCATTCTCGCCGTACTGGTTTTCCTCCCACTGCTTCGCCAGTGCGGCGATAGAAGTCGGATATTTAGCAGCAATCTCCCGACCAGTGATGGCGGGGAACTGGCCTATGATATACCAGCACTTATTGCCATTGCGGTCTGTGACTTCGACACTTTTCGGGTTTAGCAATTCAGCCACGTTACGCCTCCACTCGGCTCATACCTTCGAAAAGGAAGTTATAAACTTTGGATTTGAAGCGGCCGGCTGAAGCAACGGCATTACCAGGAAGACCGTCTTTGATGACGCCTGGAGTCAGGGTAATGGTGGATCCATCGGGGTAGATGCCAACGATGGTTATCACATCCTTCGCAGGTTTTTTGCCACGTGCGGCCCGGTTGGCTTCGTAAATCACCGCCAGGTTTTTGTCATCCTCAGATTTAGGGATTACAGCCAGCGCAAGCGCAATCAGGTTATGAGTGGACCACGTGACCATATCGCCATTAAGCCCGCCCGCACCATCATTGATTTGGAGCGCTGGAAGGTCTAAGGGGTCGGAATCGTCAGCAAATGCAGTAACGGTGAATCCTGCCGGAAAGGTTTTGCTCGCAATTACGCGAACCTGTAGGCCGAAGCCAGAGATGTCTTGCATCGTTTATCTCCATTAAAAAAGCCGCACTTGGCGGCTCTATAGGAATGGTTAAATCAGGATGTCACGGCCGGTAATTTTGTTCACCGCATCGGCTTTCGAATAAAGCAGCGTGTAATCGATGATGTACTTCGTCGTGCCGTTCTGCTGTGCTTCCTCCTGCACGGAAGCATCCAGCCAGTAACCAATAGACTGGACCTGATGCCAGGCTAACGGGTCACCGGTGATCTGCATGATGTAGGCTTTCTGAGTGACGTTGAGATCCTTTTCGGCCTTAATCGTTCCGTTGAACTGCGCGCGTGAAATCGGGTCCTGGAGCAAGCCCAGCACAATAGCTCGACCTTCTTCGGTGGCAGGGATGATCGGGAGTGAAAGCAGCCCTGTCATCAGGACCGCCGTAGCTGCGGCTTTGAACCACTGTTCATTCGCATATACGTTCATCTGAAGCGGGTCGGTTGAAGTCCCGCACAGGTAGCCGTTCTGGTAAAAATCGATGGGCTGTCCAGCATTCTTCGTGCGCCCGTAATAGTTCACACGAGTTGCGTCGATTTCATTGGCTTCAGTGCTGCTGTCTACCTTCGGAGAAATACCGGTGACCTGCTGGAACATATAGTTCTGGCTGGCGTTACGCTGGTTGTAATCCGTTGCTCCCAGAATGATTCCGGGGATCTGCTCGTCGAACTCAGAATTGGTCTCAGCCACGATAGTCAGCGCGCAACCGCCATAGGACTGTAATTCGTTATACCAGTCGGCGTAATCGGCTTTTTTGACTGGGACCAGATACTGATATTTGACGTTCTGCACTTTGTTCCAGGCTGCGATTTGTTTGACGGTCTCCAGATCAAACGGTTCACCACAGAACCCAAATGACCCGTAGTTATCGCTGATTTCATCAGCCTCAACGACGTAATCCATTACCGTTTCAGCAGCGGAACCAGCAGACGTAACCATTCCCTTGGCAACTGTCCATCCAAGGTTATCAGCAATATCGGTACCGGAATCAGAAGACAGAATGCTGATGGCTGCCGGCACAGCGTGCCCTACAAATGCGGCATTGAATTTCTGAGCAATGGCATCGTAAGTGACCGTAGCATCTCCGAGGGATGTTTTCAGTTCAGTCTGAATAATGTCAGCAACATCGGCTAACGACGCGGCGTCGGTAAAATCCAGATCGGCAAGCAGATAATCACTTTGCCCTACTTCAATGCGAACCGAGCCATCGGTAATCGCCTTCCAGGTTGCTATCGTGGTTAAAGCCGTACCACCGACAATCGCAGGTGCTGCCCCGCCGGACACGGCGTCATAATGCGCAAACGAGATTTTTTTCGCTTTGGTGATAATTTTGGAAACAAAACCCAAATACGGCACCGCGCGAAGATATTCTTCGGACTCGGTGCCGAAGGTTGTGGCCACGTCATCCACCTCTGTGAATTCCATGACAGTTCCTGCTGGTACTGCTGCACTGGTCGTGAATAGCCGGAGAATAAGTTCGCGTTCTTTGACAGACGCACCAGCCCCTACGCCGGACGTAATGGCCACGTATTTTTTGATAGAAATGCTCATCAGCAAGCCTCTTTAGACGCGGTAAAACCCGCTGGTAAATTCTTTAACGACGCCGACGGCGTGCGTCAGGGTGAGTTTGTGGCAGACAATCAAATCGAAGCTCGGGACGTTCTCCCATTGCTCCTTTTCGTTCTGAATGTAATTCGAGGTGATCGGTTTAACGACCTGCATCCCCATGCCAGCGTCTTTAAGCGCATCCAGCATGGTTTTGCTCTGGAGCACCATTGACGCCAGCGTGAGCACGCCTTGCACGGTTGGGGTGTCTTCTGTTTCATCTTCCGGCTTAACGAACGGCATCACTGCATTAAACTGAATCGTCTCTGCAACGTTCTGCTTTTCGATAACCAGCGATTCACCATCAACGATTTTCGCGTCACGTGACTGCCAGCCTACGCGCTCAGAGGCTATGTGATGCATAACAAGAGCTGGCACATCTGGCGGCCCGGAAGATACGCCCGCATAGCTTTGCATCACCCGCACTGGCATTCCCTGGCGCGCAAACTCGCCAATCAGCACTTGGCGAAGCAAAACGTAAATTTCATTCATTGTTTGACCGCCACCAGTTGAGTCCAGCCGTCCTGAACCGTCCACGAGGTTGGCTGCTGTACCTGCCACTCAGCGTTGTTCCAGATAATTAAATCTGATGCGCCGCCGCGGTAAGCTGAATGCGCACCGGTCTGGATCCACGCCGTCACATACTCTCGCCCGGTTGTCAGGCCTAGCTGCTGAATATCCTTGAAGGAGAGAGGCTGGACTGAAGCGCCGGGCAGCGGCTCAGGGTCGCCATATGCGTTAATGGTTCTGCCTGCACTGTTTTCCTGCTGCCCGAGGAATCGCTTAATCTGAACGCCTGCCGTTGGACTGATAGCGCTGAGCGCAATGCCGAGAAGGTTTGAGCCTGGAACGAACATCATTTCTCCTTAACGATCGACGTGCAGGTCGCCAGCATCAGCCCTGTAGCCTGGAGTGGCTTCTCAGGCTCGAGTCCATGACGGACACGGCCTGCTTTCGTCGAATCAGCCAACTCAGGCGTATTTACCTGCGTTATCGTCATTCGAACATCACCGGCCGCCAGCTCGCCCAGCGCCTCAAAAACCTGTTCCGGAGTTCGGTGACCACCAGCGACAGCTTTCACACCGATCCCCATCTGCCGGGACCATTCACCGTTCTGCTCGGAAATTGTCGGACGAACGAAAGGTCGAGGCGGGATGCGCTGTTTCGGGCTGCCGTATTCCTGCGTCTGTGCAACCAGGGCGACAGGGGTCCCATCCGGATATTTGGCACTATCCAGCCAGCCCACTTCGGCTTTGAGTTTTCCCATCGCCTCGACCCGCTTAATCAGCTCACTGAGACCGCTCATCAGAACCGCCCTCCCACCTTCCGGAATGCCCGCCGTTCTGGAGAGCCGCCGATGTACCCTAGGCCAATCGACAAACGCGCCAGCAGCGCCGCCAGCTGTTCGCCGTAAGGCGTTTTACCCAGCCAGGACATAAACGCCCCCTTACTGGATGAGGCGTTGAAAAAGCCCACACTGACGGAGCCGACTGTCGCGTTGCTGATAATACCTGTCGCGCCGTTGGCGGGTGCCGCGGGCGTACCGTTAATCACCAGTAAGTGTGCAGTCAGCAACTCGGTCATCAGCTCCTGGCACTTTACGCAGCGGAACCAGCGGTTACCGACGTCGATGTAGCAGTCCACCATGTCGGCCATCAGCAAAATGTTGTCCGTGGGATAAAGCACTGGGTTAACGAACTGCGGGAACTTCTCCCGAAACTCTTCGACGTCGATCATGAGTTACTTCTCCTCTTTGGGAGCCTTTTTACCCATCTTCGCGTAATCCTTAGGCGTGTCTTGAGCGGATTTGTCTTTCTCCATCTCAGAGCCTTTCTCATCAGCGTCGTGGGTATTTTTCCCTTTCTCGTCCACGCTCATGAAGCCGCGGTCAACAAAGCCATTAAACGCAGGGTCGGCGCGTAACAGTTCAAGCTCTTCGGCAGTCACGACCGTGGCTGCGCCTCGCGGCGTCATCATGGTTCGCTTGTCCTGCGCATTGGCACCGCCTTTGATCAATACGCCCTTATCGTAGGTGTCTTTACGGGCGTGGCCTTTCCAGGCAGGGAAAAAGTTATCAGCGGTACAGGATGAATAAACGACTGGCATAGTGTTCTCCAGAAATAGAAAAGGGCCGCCTGGCAGCCCGTTTAATCAGATACCGCTCGCGCGATACACAGCGAAAGGTCGTTTCACCAGCGCGCCAGATGTCGCATTGGTAAAGTCCTCGGTAACCAGTTTGCAGGACGTGTCCACACCCAGCGCACGGAAGCGGGAAGGAACAACCTGATCGATTACGCCGCCGCCGTCAGTACCGGAATCACCCACGCTCTCCGCATAGAGATAGAACACGTCCGCGCCGCCGTTGGCGTCATTCAGCTCAATCGCTGATTTAACGGTCACGTTCGCATAGTTCTCTTTCAGCCAGTCATACGGCGTTTCGCCCAGCTCATTCGGCGTGGACAGATAATCCACCTTGTCAGACGCTACCGCGAGGATGATCGGCGTCGATGTCGGGTCAATAACCTCTTTCGACTTGGTACGAAGCGCGGACAGGCCGGTAAGCAAATCCCGCACGATTTCAGCGTAGGTCTTCTTATCCCAGGTTGTTCCCGCCGCACCAGCAGACACAGTGATATACGCAGGAAGGTTAGGATCGTTCAGATAGCCGTAGATTGGATAAGACGTTGCCCCGTTGTAGCCGTAGAACGCCACACGGTTGCGGGAGATTTCCAGAGCTAGCGATGCTGCATTTCGCTTGGTTCCGGACGAGTCGACACCAATACGACCAGAGCGCAGGCCTTCGAGCTCGCCAACCTGAATACCTTCTTCGAAACGGACAACGCCGCGCTTCTCGTAGGTCAGGTTCCAGCTCGACAAAGGAATGTTTCCGTGGTCGGTGTAAGGCTGCGCTACACCAACCAGTTCCAGAATTTCCTGGATGACCTCTTCGTCTTCCCATGCGCCGGCAGTAACGACGCCCATCAGTTCATCAGCTTTACGTGCAGCAGTGATAACCTGCACCTGGCCTGGAAGCCAGCTTTGCAGGAACTGCATGTACGGGCTGTTTCCCTGTGCCGCATTAACCGTGAGGCCGGGAATCGTTACTGCGGCGTCCATTCCATACGCCTGGGCATAGGTCTTTGCAGCGAACTCGGACATATGGATGCCGATCTTAGACAGCGAACGAACGCTCTCCATTGAGTCCATGGCTACGCCACGCAGCTTACTTTGCAGTAAAAGTGCGGCAGCCGGAGACAGGCGCTTATGCACCGTTGAAGTTTTACGCATTATTATTTCCTTCGAATTATTCTGCTGATGACGGGTGCGTTGATGCTCTCTATCAGGTCAGCTCTTCTTTCGGCTATTGCCAGTCACCCGATATCGGCGCTGAGTCCAGCGAGTTGCCTGCTAAATCAATCACTGAGCATTCAATATTTAGCGTCAGGCCAACCTGATCAGCGGGAGTTGTCCCCGTCACGTGCGCCATATCGCGCTGAGAGTTAATCAGCGATAAACCGCCAGCTGCACCGGTCATCAGGAAGTCGTATTCATATGAACCGTCGTCAGCATCCACCATCGAGTCAGGATTGACGCGCACATAGAAACCCACACTGGAACCTGCAACAAGGAACCCATCAGGAAATGACGAGCTCCATGTTTCACCATCCACGCTTAACTGAACCGTTCCGGCGTCCGTTAAGCTGCTGGCTTTGCCGCCGGGGTCGGAAGCTGCACAAGAGAAACCATTGCCACACCAGTGTTAATGTTAAAGCGCACGACGCGGGAACCGGGAATCAACGTGGCTTCGTCAGGGGCAGTTGATGCTGGCGCAGCAACCAGTGTGCCGTCATCCTTATAGGCGATAGCATCCCCTACGCCCGCGGACGTGGTCAGTTCCATCCACATGCCCGGCGTCTGTGAAGTGGCTTCCAGTTGTGCGCCCGCCTCAATGCCCGGCGCATTACCACCCAGCGCGGAATAAGCCACCCACTGTTTCGGCGATGACAGGATGCCAATGAAGACGCCATCGCCACCAATCGACACAACGCCGTTTTCACCATCTGCCTGCGTCAGCGCTACCGCTCCGAATGGCGCGCGCGTGCCAGGCGTGCCATTAAATACCGTTTTAAGCTGTACCGGCTCAGCACGAACATCACCGGCCAGCGCTTGCTCGCCGGGAATGCCCCAGGCCATATCGTCGGCCACAGAAGTTTGAAAGGTCATGATTGCCCCTTAGAGATCGTCAATTACGGTTGAAACGGCATTGGCTTTGTTCGGTGCTGCGTCCTGTCCGAATGCCACGATGGTTGATGGCTGAGCGGCTTTCACTGCCAGCGCAGCGTTCAGTGCTGAAACTTCATGTCCGGTAGCCACATCTTTGATGCCCAGCTTATTTAGCCCGTATTTGGCGACCGCCACGGTATCCATGGAGTCGCACGCAAACGCCCCAACAAACGGAGTAAGTCGTGCTGCCAGTTCATTACGCTTACAGAGTTCTTTCAGCAGCGCGCCAGTGTCCTGGGCTTTAACCTGTTTCTTCAAGTTGCCGAGTTCTTTGGTCAGCGCCGCGATTTTCGCATCCTGTGCTTTGCTTTCTTCGCCAGGCTCTTCATCTTCAGCCTTTGGAGCTGCTGGATCTTCATCCGTGGCCTTTGGTGCATTCGGGTCTTCATCTTCCGCAGGTGCTGGCGCAGGGTTCAAAGGGTCTTCATCCACCACTGGTTCGGCTGGTGCTTCCGGCTGATTCATCTGCTGAAGTGCAGCCATAACAGCGGCAAGCTGTGTCGCATCCAGTTTCCCGAGCGCGGCGATCAGTTCCTCTAAAGTCATCGTTTTATCTCCGTCGGAGTTTTGGTTAATGGCCTGATCCATCACTGCGACGTCAGGTCCTGTTCTGCCCTCATCAACTCGGGCGAGATGGTTTCCGCAACGCAGATTGCGCTGCACATACTGATACTGCAGCCCCTCGAATACGCCAGGAGCATGCTCAACGTCGTATTTGTAGGCCGGTGATAGTTGTGCTTTTCCTGATTCCAGCTCCTGCTTTAATTCGTCCGAAAAGACGCGCAGGTTGGCTTTAAGGTAGGGGTAATCGAAATAAACCTTCTCGCCGACGATCCCATCCACTCCCACATCGCCAGGGTTCGCACCTTCCGCGCCGAGCCAGGTGTGATTGTTGATGAAGGGGATTAACTTGAAGGATTCCAGCGTCTCTGGCCTGCTGAGTTCTTCCGCTGGCCGGTACACCTGGTAAATTTTGTTGGGGTCTGGCGCGCCGGGTATCTCACTCCCGAGGTAGTCGAATACACCGACTTTGCTGATTGGGTTGCCCTCGACGTTAATCCACCCGTTGTCATCAACAACGCGCGCTGAACGGTCCAGGGCTTTAACGCTGGTTGTCATTATTTCACTCCAAAGTCGATGACCAGCTTGAAGGTGCAGCGACAATTCGGCTCCTCGCCTGGAACGACATTCTGGCCTTCGTCGCCGACTGGAAGCCCGGTATCCAAATCGAATTCTTTACCGTTCGCTTTAACGTGCAACGGTCGCGAATGCGCTGGCCCGCGGTGGGAGTGGATCCAGATGCCACGCTTAGCGCCGACAGACTTAGCCTTCATCATGGCCGTGTCGTTGTATGCCTTTCGTGTCTGGTCCATTGCCAGGTTCATAGAGCGCCGCGTCAGCTTTCCATCCGCATCCGTCAGAATGTCGCTCAGCGCCGATAAGTCGCCAGGCTTCTCCGCGACCGCTTTCCTTATCCGCTCGATGTGTTCCGTTGGCAGCGTGGAAATCAGCTGTGCGTTCTTCTGCGCTGCTTCCTGAAAGTAACCTTTCACCTGGTCTGCGTTGATAGCGTCGTCGAGTTTCAACGCAGTGAATTGCCGTTGAGTGGATTTGTCGACACCAGCAAGCACAGGGGCAAACATCGCGGGGGCGTAATCGCGGAAAAGATTCGCGTATCGGCTTGAGAGGGTTGTTAGTTTCGAATCGAGAGACGGGCCGCCGGTTGCCAGCAACTCATCAGTCAGGTTGCCCTTCATCCAACCGACCAGTTGTCTCAGTCGGCGCTGGTACTGCTGTTCCAGGTACAGCGGGCTGTAAAAGGGTCGAGATTTGTTTTGCCAGTCTTTCGGCGTCAGCGTCTCCGCCATCATCCACCTCGTCAAATTCATAGCCGCTGGACTCGTCGTCCTTCAGCTTCTGCTGGTTCTGCTCTGCACTCACCACTC
Source organism: Scandinavium goeteborgense (assembly GCF_003935895.2). Classification (GTDB taxonomy): domain Bacteria; phylum Pseudomonadota; class Gammaproteobacteria; order Enterobacterales; family Enterobacteriaceae; genus Scandinavium; species Scandinavium goeteborgense. Next base: position 2,442,044 of record NZ_CP054058.1, read on the forward strand.
CCAGGTCCTGCCAGATTTGCGCGGTCTGTGCTTTCGCCAGGCCAGTCTGTGCCTGTTCGGATTCGGTCGGTTCGTCCAGAGGATTCCATACAATCTCGACATCGAGACACTCGCCGAATTCGGATTTGGTCAGCAGCTGATAATGATGGTTAAGGAAGGGCGTGCCGTGGTGCTCCTGAATCCCGGCCAGCGTTTCGCGGTAGGCGCCTGTTTCATACTCCCCCGTTGGGTTGAAACCTTTTGGGGAAGTGCCGAGCAGCCTTGTTGAAGGCATCTCAGCCACTGAAGCCGTGAGCTGGTATTCGGTCATGATTACCGTGTCGACATCACCAAGGGATGTTTCGTGCTGGGTGTAAACGTCATCAGTACCGAGGTTCATGAACCCGAAGTTGTCGCGAGATTCTGCCGCCAGTTGTTGCTTCTGCGTGTACGCATCAGGATCCGTCATGGCCTCGTCGAGGTCCGTATTAATGACGTTCATGCGCTTCGACATGAGCAGTTGCGGCCCCTCATTCGCCGACCGTTCAGCACAATAGACACGCTCCCAGATAAGCTGGGGTAGTGGCAGGCCGCCAAACTGATACGTCGGCTTCAGGACATCAGGCACTTCGGCATAACGGATAATCACCAAGTGCGAGCGGTGATATCGCTTCCCGGCAATGCGCCAGTAGGTCGGTTCGTAGAAGTTCGGTGCCGCGGGGTCGGACACATCCACGCCGTCGAGCTCAGGTGAGCACCAGTAAGGGTCAACCTGGCTGACCCCCTGATAACTCCCTTCCGCAACGCCGTCGATATTGAACGGCTTCTCATAGTACTTAGGGTCGTCATTCTTCACGTTGAAGATGGCGATACGAATCCCGAATACTCGGTTGAAGCGTGCAAACTCCTGAACCTGGCGCTTGATGTCGCGTTTCCGGTCAATCTTCTCCAGCTGCTGAACCTGCTCCGGAGAAATGCCGGTAATCTTCCAGCCGTTGCGCGTGGCATCTTCTGGGGGAATTTTACAGGCGCGGTTAACAAGCCATTGCTGAGCCATTACGGCGCAGAGCTGGTAACCGATAAACCCTTGCGACAGGAACCAGCCAACAACGTTATCAGGCACACCGCCGAGTGTTGAAAAGCGATAGCCGGCTAACGGCGCTTGGGTGCAGGACTCATCCATCGCCCTGCCTTCACTGCTAACCGCCGTTGCATTACGCACAGGAAAAGCAGCTTTCTCGATGTCATCCAGGGTGAAATGCTTATGCTGGACGTGCGTCGAAAATACCCCTGAAATTTTTTTCTTCTCAGGTTCCGCTGCTGGCGCTACCTCTTCGAGAATTTTTGAGGGTTTAGGCCAGAACCATTTCAGCCATTTCATCCGAATATGCCCTTTCCTTTTCTGCGGATCAGCCCATCCAGCGAATAGCGGACGGCATCCCAGCAGTGGTTGTTTTTATCTTCGATGACCGGCAGCACCTCGTTAGTGATGCGATCTGTTTTGTAGGAATAGAGCCGGGCTTCTTTGGCCGTCTCTTTGCATCGCGGGTGGATAATGATTTTTTTGAAACCACGCAGGAAGGTGATGCCATCCTCAACGCTCCCCTGCCACTTTTTAGCGGAGGAGATATTGAAGCCCTGCGCTTTGATGTGGCTAATCGTCTCAGGCCTCGAGTTATCGGCTTTGATAGACCACTTGCGGGCCTCTGGAATGCCTGGGAATTTCGCTTCGTCAGTGACCTTCCACTCTTCAAGCTGCTTCGCTTTGGCGCCGCTTTTGCCAGCGTAAAACTTCCACATGTCGTCGAGTTCAACGTGTTTCCCGTACGCCTCGTATTCGATGTGCAGGCAGTTATCGAGGATAAAACCGCGGATAAGTGTCGACGGGTCTTCTGCAAACCCGAAGTCCCCACCAAACAGCAGACGGTCTGCTTTTTGCCAGAGGTCATCAGAGAAGCTCTGAACCACATAGCGATTAGCCAGTACCTGCTTGTTGGAGTTTTCGAGATAAGCACCTTCCCATATCCACGCATAATCGGCGTAGTCCAATACCGCGAGGTCATCCTGCCGTTCTTCTTCCAGAACGTCGGGGAACCACGGGTTATCGTTGAAGTTCATCTCAACGAAAATAGAGTTCTTTGGAGGAGTCTTTCTGAATCGCTTATCAGTAGCGCTGCCGTCTTTTTCCGGGTTCCACGTCACCCAAATTTCGGAACCCTTCTCGCGCACCGTGGGGCGAAGTTTTTTCCAGGCAATGTCGGATACTGATTCGGCTTCATCGACCCAGGCCAGCAAGATACGGGCCTTTGATTTGATACTGTCGAGGTTATGACGCAGACCACAGAACACGAAACTAACCCGGCGGTTTTTGGTGCGGATGTACTTCTCACCGATATCGAAATAGTTATTGAGCCAGGGAACGGAGCGTATTGCCTGCTTCACCTCTTCCATACTCGATTCTTCGAGGGAGTTCATGTATTCGCGGCCACAGAGGATGACGCCGCTAATACCTTCCTCTGCTTTCTCATACGCGCGAACGGCGCTCATCAATGCAAAGGTACGAGTTTTCCCCGAACCACGGCCACCATAGGAGCCACGATAACGAACATTTTCAGCGGTGAAGACAGGTACGAGTTTCGCGGGGATCTGGAGATCAACTGTTTCCCCCATCTGGCGAAACTCCTACTAAGCGAATAACGGTTGGTTTTTGGATAAGGCTTCCATCAGGGTTAGTGAGTTCGTTCTGCACTACCTTCGGTGCTTCCCATCCCTGTAGTTCTGCGAGCTGTTTAATGGCCGCCTTTGGATCGTGAAGTTTTATCTTCAACCCCTGCGGTCCGGCGGTTAGTTCCGCGATGGCAGCCAATGCTTCTGGCGTGACGAGAGCAGAGTCTTTGAAGCTCCACGAGGCCTGCATGATTGGGTTACCTTCTTCATCTTCACCAATCATACCGTTACGAAATTCGGCCAGGTCGAACAATGATGCTCGCCCGAGCGAAGTCAGTCGCCTCAGTGCTTCTTCGCGACCCATGATGGCCTCATCTACGACCTCGCCCTGAACTGATTTGAGGAACGCCACAACGTTAACATTTGCATACATCCGCGACGCAGCTGCACGCATCGCATCGCCTTTGGCTTTCCCTTTGGCGGCCTTGTAAGCGTCGGTCTGGTTCTTGCCTTTGATGAGGGCCAATGAGAATTTTTGTTGAAGTGGAGTCAGCGCATCGAAAAGGTGCTGCTGCTCTGATGTGAGCTTTTTCGATGTCATGGATGCTCCGCTAATTATTTGACAAATATCAATCTTCTGGCCTTGAAAGTGATTTATTCACCTCAAGATCTGTTACTGGCATTTCGCCAACTTATGAGGATTTAAGCCATGCCAAAAGCTTCACCTAATTCGTCACAACCCTCATTCAATGTAGGAGATTTGGTTGTCTTAAAATCTGGAGGCCCAGAAATGACAATCAAGTTTGTTTATCAAGATGAGATTCTTTGTCAGTGGTTTGCAGGCAAAAAATTGGAGCAGGGTCGTTTTGCTCATGATTCATTAACAACACCAAGCCCAAAGCCGTAGACCCAAGCAATACTGCGTTATCTGTTAGTGATGTTACACAGTGGATGATGTCTACGCTTGCTTCGGAAGGGAGCCTGTATCAACAGGATGTTGTAGACTATTTGGTGAAATCATCTAACGAGCAGCATCTTAAAGAAAATGCAGATGGAAACCAGGCTCTATCAACCAAAGTCATAAATACCTTCCGAGTTGACAGCGGTGAAAATGTTGTTTGGGTCAAACCAGATAAGTACTGGCGATATCGGGTTGCTGAAGACGAATCGGGTCGTGAAGCACGCGGTTAACGTTAGGGCGATAACTTCGCCCTTCGCTGAGCCATTACGATGGGCCTGCCCATTGTGATGGCAACAAAAAACCGCCCGGAGGCGGCATGCTTAAATTTTTTCATATTCGTCTATGTGATAAAGGTGAATGAACTTTTCATCCGGCCCACCAAATATCGCTGTAATAGAATCCTCATCCCTACCTGAAACAACGATATGTTTCCCCCTCGAATCAGGCATAAACATAGCCTTCACTACATGTTCCAGATGGTGCCTGAACTGCGCATGCAGCTCCTTTTCCTCTTCAAAAGGGATGTTTTCTGTAAGTTCAAAATATCGGTATGCCATGCGGTTCTCCTTATATGAACGCATCCCATATTCGAAGAATTTCAGTAACACGGCAATAACAAAATAATTAAAGAAAAGGTCCGTTATCGAAGCCCCGCGATGAAGGGCTTCTGTAATGCCATCAGTTGCACTGAGTGTTGATGTATTCCTGCAGCGCTCTCAGGGCTGTTTGGTCGCTGATGATTCCGGACCGGATACCGAGAACGTTTCGTCCAGCAACTGGAGAGAGTTCGACGGAGACATCATCGCCCACGCTGGCGGTGCCGGTGGTTTCGGTATTGGCTGGCACTGGACAATTGCCTTTGACGAGCACCCGCCCACCATTATCAAGCTTGCGCTGAAGAGCATCATTCTCAGCTTTGGCATCTGCCAGCTCCTTTGTGTATTTGGCATCGAGCGCAGCGACATCACGTTGCCTGGTCTGCATATCAGTAATGGTGGCGTTCGCCAGTCCCAACGCCTTAGTTTTATCATCACGCTGCTTTTTGTATTCGATGGCGTTGTGGCGATAGTGATCGACCATCAAAGCCATGGCGATCAGCAGTGCAATGATGATAGCGCCGATAACAACAGTGACCTTCCCCATCAGAACACTCCCGGTGCCGACGGTGGGGTGCCCGGATTAAGCGGCCCGAATCCATCATCCATTTTCTGAGGCTTTTCTTTCCACTCGCAGACTTCGCGCTCAAGGTCGCGCCGGGAAATAAGCCCCTTCCACTGCTTGCCACCGGCATATGTCCAGCGCTGCAACTCTTTGCACGCGCCGGGAACGTCGCCTGTGTTCAGTTTCTTAAGTAACGTTGAACTGGCGAAAGCACCAGAGCCAACGTTATAGGTGAAGGAGTAAAGCGCGGCGCGGGTAGGCTCCGGGATGCGAACCTTGATCCGCGGGTCGATGGCGTTTGCCACCTTTCGCAGATCTGCCTTCAGTAAGTTGTCGCACTCCTTGTCGGTATAGCGGTGACCGCGACGAATATCGGCGCCGGTGTGACCATCGCAAACAGTCCAGACTCCGACGACATCCTGATATGCGTAATAACGACGCCCTTCCAGTCCATCAGCATTGCCCAGCATGACAGAAGCAATGGCGATCGCCCCTGTACCGCTAGCAATGGCACCCACCAGTTTATTCCTGAGTGTCGGGTTCATCCTGGCTCCTGTTTCGGCGGTTTTCTTCGCGGATTTTGAAGTAGAGGTTTGTTAGATAGGTTAATACGGCAATGATAATGCCGACCAGCACACCGATAGCGTTCCACTGCTCAGGGCTGTAGGCGTTTAGCATTCCGTTGAGGATGCTCCCAGCAGAAGCGCCATAGGCCGCACCAGTGGTTATTTTTTCCATTCGATACATGCTCTCACCTCCGAAGTTGTCGGGGTGCTGTGTCGTTGTAGAGGAAAGCGCCTCACCCAATGCAATCAAAGGTAAGTGGTTAGCTGTATGGATGGGCGCGAATAAAAAAGCCCGCGACATGGCGAGCAATATGAGGGTATGGCATTGAGCCGAATAGCTCTTGTAATCGGCTCGCATATTGAGCCGAATAATTTCAGGCAAATAAAAAGCCCTGCTTTCGCAAGGCTCTGAGCTCAGCTTATAAAATCGGGCTTGGAGCTAAAGTTCCGGTTCTTCTATGGGCCCGGAGAGGACTTCAACTTCTCCGTTATTGCACAGGTCATGGCCCCTGGTGACATACCACACACCAATGACTTCATCCCCTGAATCAAAGTCGTAACCCGCTTCAGGAGTGTAGTAGGCAATCTGTCTCCCACCGTTATGCTGAATCCAGTAGTAACCTTCTTTCATAGCCACCTCCCATTAGAGTATGAGAAGTATAAGCCTGATAAAGAACGATGGCTGCCAAAATTAGTACAGGCGAAATGAAGAGCAAATGTATAGAAGAAGGCAATAAAAAAGCCCAAGGCGTTAACCTCGGGCTTAAATTCTTTTTCTGTCGACAACCAAAGCTATGGCGACGATATCAGATTTACACGAAATATAGCCCTTTCAGTTCGGTTTTGCAATAACTTGCTCGCAATTAGCTGCCTTTTGTTGTGAACGTAATCGAGTTACTGCAATCAATGCTCCGGTATCAAGCCGGGTAAAAGCGTCACGCATTGCCAACCAGTGAGGAAGATAAGTTTCTGTCCAGGTGGATTTAGCAACACCAGCCAGCGACGCCAGCAGTTGATATTCATATGTCTCGTACCCTGCTAACTCGGCTTTGACGTCCTGTGCCGCCAGCCAGATCAGTTGTTTCAATCGCTCCATAGTCTTCCCGGCCATCTTGCGCGCGCCCAAGAGCTCTTTGAATTCGGCCCATGCCCATTGTGTTATCGTCACCTGGTATTCGAAGCGAATATTCTCGCTGTAGCTCCAGAGCAGCCACGCCTTTTGGTGCTCATCGAGAGACAGTACCGCCCGCCGCCATGAGGCAGTGCCAAACTCTACCGGCTGAACCAGCGCGATGGATGAACTCTTGGCGCGTGACTGCCGCCCGGGAATAGCTGGGCAGCTCGGATTCACCATGCGTCCGGTTACCGGGTCGACAATCTTCTTGCGCCCCCGACTGCGTGCCGTCGCGGTAAATTGCGCGTTCTCAGCGAAAGCGACCAGTTGCCCTTTTGTCGCCCCACTCAGATCGGCAGTCGCAATAATCAGCTGCTGGCGTATAAATTCCAGGTGTTGAGTGTTCATGCTGATGCTCCTGCTCTCTGGTAAATACGAATGAGGTTCTTTAGGATCCGGTAGTCAATGAGTACGGAGCCCGGACGGCGATAAATGCGAAGGCTTTGCCAGCGCCGGCGGAGTGATTCGATGAGTTCTGGTTTCACGCGGCCTCCAGTTCAGTAATGGTCAGTTCAAGCTTTCCACCTTTGACCATTGGCATACGCTTAACCCGGTAATCGTCGACCTGCTGGTCGTCCTGCCAGAACCCAGCCTTAGTCAGCGCATCGAAGGCAGCCTTTTGCAGATTGTCCAGATCCCGGCGGCGGCGATCAGGCATATGGCACTCGATGCTAATCTTCACCGGCACCTTGATTCCGATGTCCAACATCGCTTCTTTGATAAGCTGCGTGACGGCGGTCCTGTAGGCCAGCCCTTCGGTGCTGATGTGTGTCCGCCCGCGATTATGCCGGTAGTAGCGGTTGTTGCTTGGCGGCCAGGGCAGCGTGATGTTGTACGTATTCATGCCTTCACCTTCCCTTCTTTCAGCCAGATAACCTGTGTACGCGCCATACCTTCCAGAGCGCACTCCTTTGCATACTCCGCTTCAACAAAGTGAGTCCGGCGGTCCATTTCGTCGTGACAGCTTGAGCACGCGATGGTGGCGATTAGGTCAGGTGGTTTGATGCCGGTGCCGCACAGACCAGCCAGTCGAATATGGGCCAGCACAGATGTCTCAGTGTTTCCGTTGCACACGCCAGGGATCCGCACCTGACACTCACGACCGCGCGCTGCTTGCCGTAAATCAGCCATGATTCCTCCTTGCCGCCAGGCGCAGCCACTTCTGATCCACCAGGTTTGCGGTGTAGCCTTTAAGTGTTGGGATTTCGGACGGCTTCAGTACCGGCTTACGCTCACGGCGCGCGGGTACCTTGAAGATGTGATTGTTGCAGACTCGAGCAAGAGGGTTTTTCATCAAGCCTCCTGCTTTTCGCGCAGCTGCTGGAATTCACAGCCGTTGGGGATCGTCAGTGCCAGGCCGAACTGAGCGCACCACATCTCAACCTTACACAGGAAAATATGCATCTCGCCGGTGTCGAGGTCAGCAGTGTGCCGCGGTTCCCAGGTTGTAGTTTTCTCGCCGGTGACGAAATCGGTGTAGGTAACCTCTTCGCTGCCGAGGTAAGTTTTCTTGAGGTTGCGCTTTACCCACTCCGGCGTAGCATCAGTGCGCCCGGACTTGATGAGGTATTCGCTAATTTCGGTGTACCACATGTGGCTGAGCGCGTTCTGTGACAGACTGCGTTTATCGCGCCACTGTTTGACCTGAAGGCGCAGAGGCTGACCGGCAGCGAGTTGCTCCTGTAGCATCTGACCGATGGCAGCGAAGTTACCTGCATGCAGCTTGATACCGCAGTGAGGGATATTCATACGCCACCTCCGAGAGGTAACGCAGAATGCAGGAAATCGCAGGTGCATTTCTGCATCTGTGACTTGTGGGAATGTGTTCTGATTGTCGTTTGCACTTTGAGTCCCCTCAAAGCGCAGAAGTCACCGGAGTTGTTCAGGCTCCGGTGACATGATTATGGCGGGTTGATTGCTGAAAATCAATTTGTGGATAGCGACAAAAAACTATTTACGGGATCCATCCTTCACCGCAATTTCCTGTCTCTCTCATCCACTCATGACCGCATACTGAGCACTTGTAATAGCGCTCATTTGCTTCACGTCCGTGATGGCTGAAGTTAACAGATTTTTCATCTTGCAAAACCATGCATGCAAGAGGATTGTCCCTTCGACCAAGAGGTTGTTTGTTACAAACTTCACAAGTCATAAATCACGGACCCTACACATTATTTGTCTGTAACTAACATTATACCGACAAAAAATTGGTTAAGATGCGGGCAAATTGTAAAGCATGTGTATACCTTCAGTTACCGTCTTAGGGATTTTACTTTTTAGCGTCAAATCCCACATGATGAGAAGCGACTTCAGTGAATTTACGAACCACATCCATGGCAAAATCTCCTCTCTCAGCAAGTTTCCAAACCCAATGCACCACTTGTTGAGCGTTTGTTAAGCGAGTAAGAGGAATTGAATAAACCTGACCATGGACGTCTATCACCTCAAGGTCATCCAAGCATACCTTAACCAGATCATCAAGCTCCCTTTCTCTTTCAAGAATCCTTGTGATGCTCATGCTATTTTCCATTTCGGTCTCCTAAAAATCTATTTTACATTATGCTCATTCATTTCAATGTAACGAGGATCGGATGGTTTCGGCAACGAAATGCTCACCTCATGATAATGGCGCAGACGTTCAAGAAAGTAATCTCGCAGATGTGCAGTATGCTCGCGCATCACCACTTCGGCTATGGTTGGCATGTTCAGGCGCTCTTTATACGCCACTCCGGAGGCCGCAAGGTCGACGTTGACCTTGTCGCGCTCTTCCTGCGGTTTTGCAGCAATATTCCAGTCAGTCATTAGTCAGCAGTTCTACCGTGCCAGCGTTTGTTACTTTCTGAGATTCGATCCGTATCTACGGACTCGACCTCCCCTTCGGAAAATCTAATGGCATTTGCTTTATTTAGTGCGGCCCTGGCTTCTTCTTCGGCCTTACTGAAATGCACCTTCTTTCTTCCTCTGAAACTGCCAACGCGGATTTTGGAAGATGTCTGTGCCTTGTGCTTGCTAATCCGTAACTGTGCCGCCAAATGGGCTTTTGCCTCGGTCCGGTTAGCGGGCTTCCTCTTGACTAACTCAAGGTCTAATTTGTATTGCTGATCGGCATTTAGCTTCTTCGGCTTCATGATGTCACCCTCAAACAAAGTCCGTTTATCATAGAATAAAAGGCCCCTAAGGGCCTTGATAAATATCTATGCTAAACCTCTCCGTTCTGACGTACTTCACTTCACCTCCTGCTGCGGCGATGCTGTGATTTGTTCGATTGTCATGTTCATGCCTTGCTCCTGTAGCTATCCCAAGTGAACGCCAGGGTGCAGCCACCACCGTCGTTCATGCGGTCAATTACACGCTCGCCGATAAACGCGGCCAGCTCTTCTTTGCTCTGATTGCTGATGAGGATCGTCGGCTTCATGCGCTCATAGCGGGTGTTAATGATTTCGAACATGATGAGCTTCTCCGCCTCACTACCGAACTGCACACCAACCTCATCGATGATCAGCAGGTCCGCACGGGTGAAGTGTCCGATCACGTCGTCTTCGCAACGAGTCGATGCTTTCGACCAGGTCGATTTGAATTCGCGCGCAATCTTCAGAGCTGTGGTGAAAATTACCGGGCTCTGGTGCTGCTCGATAACGTACCGGGCGATCGCCAACGCAAGGTGGTTTTTGCCGGTTCCCGGCTTGCCACACATGACCATCCCACCGCCCTGCTTCAGGCGTTCAGGCCATTTGTCGGCATAGGCTCTGCAAACTCGCAGTGCACGCTCAGAGTCTTTACCAACTGGTTGGTAGTTATCCAGCGTGCAGGACACAAAGCGCTCCGGGATCTCAAGCTGCCGCAGCAGACGCTCGACGTTCTGCTGGCGACTCCGGTTTTCCCAGCGGACTTTCTCATCTTTCAGGAAGTCCAGTTCTTCTCTCAGGCAGCCAGGGCAGCGCGTTGGAGGCGATGGGAGCTTGATAGGACTCCCAATCAGAACACGCTTGCGCTGCTCGTATTCGCCGTGTTTCTCGCAGCACACGGTTTCGCAGATAACATCGCAATTTTGGATTTGCTCTGGCGGCCTGGCCAGGATATCCAGCATCTTTTCGATGGTTGAGATTTTTTCTTCCAGTTCCATGCTCAGTCCCTCGCCCATGATGGAATTTCTGTCTGGCCATAGTCTTTTGATGCAAAGTTTTCAGTAATGCGAGACTGTGCACGAACAGGCTGTTTGGCGCTCTTAGGCTCGAACAAGCCTTGCCAGCCATTTGCGATGCTCAGGTTAATAATTTCTTCAGGCTGGTGTCCGTTGCATCGGCAGCGGTCGAGTAGGTTTATGGCATGAGTAACCGTTTGTTGTGATTTGATCGGTTTCTTCAGGTCACGACGGTATGCAACCCACGAAGACCAGACCGAAGTCGATAACCATTCAGGCAGGTCAACACCAGCCGGATCGAACGCAACCGCTTTGGGGGACTTAGGGGGGTTATTAATACTGTCTTTATTGTCTTTTGTTAGTTTGTCTTTTGTGTTTACCTGATTCGGGTAAGTGCCGTTACCTGATTCGGGTAAACTTTCCTTACCTGATTCGGGTAAATTTACCTCTTTCGGGTAAACTTTATTTTCCTTACCTGATTCGGGTAATTTCATCCATTCACTAACCGTCTTATTGATGCCAACTACACGACCTGTTTGAGCGAATATCCCGCGCTTCACCAGCGTGCTTTTTGCTGCCGAACACTTGTGCGGAAGAATCCCAGTCATTGATGAGATCTGCTCGTTGCTAACCCAGTCAGACTTTTTGTTAAAGCCATATGTTTTGCGCATGACAGCCATGAAGACCAGCAGCTGATGCTGAGACAATCCAGCCAGCATGACAGCCTCCAGCAATTCGTTAGCGATGCGCGTATAGCCATCTTCGAGATCTGCCACGCGCGGCTCCTTAGGTGCCACGTCAGGCACAGGGAAATTGATTACTTCGGCAGTGTTTGCCATAATTGCTCCTGTGAATTGATCCAGTTATTCGTCTCAGAATTTCATGGTGATTTGATCTGATCGCTCGGTTGCCGCCGGGCGATTTTTCTTTGTGAGAACAGCAGCCACTTCCTTTGCCAGCCTGGCCATGTCGTCATCGACAACGCCCCACTCCAGAACCGCCAGCAACATCGCCAGCTTCGGCAACATGCTTTCCTTCCAGCGGGTGATACCTGACTTATCCATTCCCAGCGCCTTCGCGACGTTTGTCGAACCACGCATGGCAATCTGATTCAGCAGCCACGATTCGATTTTTCGAGCCTGTTGTTTGTTTCGTGATGTTGCGTTTTCCATTTGTGATAATTCCTTTGTGGTTATGGCCGCCGGTCAGGCGGCGTGATTTGGATGCGGAAAAAGTTCTGGAAGATCGGGGCGAATTTCATGAGCCTTAATCTCACCGCCAGTTGCATTGACGATGGCGGTTACTTTTTCTGGAGATACGGAGCCACCGTTTAGCCACTTATGCACGGCTGGCTGACTAACGCCGCAGATGTCTGCGAGTCGCTTCTGACTGCCAACGATGTCTAAAGCTCGCTGAATAACTGTGTTCATGGGTTTTACCTGCCCGATTACTGGATTGGTTAAAAGATAACTCAAGTTATGGGTACTGTCCATAACCTTTGTTATTTTACTCTGCATAACCTCGGTTATATATTGATAAAATGAAAACATTCGCAGAAAGACTGAACGCGGCGATGACGGCCGCAGGCGTATCTCAAGGACAACTGGCTGAAAAAGTCGGAATATCCCAGCCTGCAATTCAAAAGATGACGTCAGGAAAAACTAGCGGCAGCCGTAAGATGGTTGAGATCGCTAATGCTCTGGGAATAAGGCCGGAGTGGCTTAGCTCTGGATCTGGTGAGATGCGTAATGATGGCCAACTCCCTGCCATTGTTACGAAATCAGCTCCTAACGACATCTTCCGCATCGAAGTGCTCGATTTCTGTGTGAGTGCAGGCCCGGGCGTTATCAATAGCGAATTCGTGGAGGTTCTACGTTCTGTGGAATATTCAGTGGATGACGCGCGTCGCATGTTTAATGGTCGCCAGGCTGAACAGGTGCGAATTATAAACGTCCGTGGTGACAGCATGTCCGGAACCATTGAGCCAGGTGATTTGCTGTTCGTTGATATCAGCGTTCAGCACTTCGACGGTGACGGGATTTACGCGTTCATCTACGACGACACATCACATGTGAAGCGACTTCAGAAAATGAAGGACAAGCTACTGGTAATCTCAGATAACCAGACCTATCGGCCGTGGGAGCCGATCGAGAAGGAAGAGATGAACAAGATTTTCGTCTTCGGCAAGGTGATAGGTAGCATGCCACAGACGTACAGGAAACATGGGTAGTGGACATTTATCCAGACAAACCTAATAGCAGTTCAGTGAAATATTTTTTAATACTAACTTAAATATAGATAAAATCTCCTTGATTATAAGGGTTTAGGATGAACAAAATCTGTTTTCCTCCCCTTCTTACTCCCGGTTTTCATGATCTTGATGATAAAAAGGTCAAAGAGCTTTGCGTGGATGCTTTCCCGAACTCCGTGAGAAGAGGTGTGCTATACTGTAATTACATACAGCTAATTGATGACATTAGAAGTATTAATAAGCAGTTCCCATGTTTTATTGAGATTTGGATTGATGGTTCATTTACCACTGAAAAACCGGAACCAGATGATATTGATATACTTTTGGTAATTGATTATTCAATTTTATCGGCTATTCCTGCGATGTTTCATTCGCAGATTGAGATGCTTCTCAATAGACAATACATCAAGCACAATTACCATATTGATTTGCTCCTGCTGTACAAAAACTGTCCTAACAGTGACTATGAAGAAGATAGAATGCACTGGAGAGGCGTGTTCTGCCATGATCGGGAAGACACTCCCAAGGGGATTGCGAGGCTGCCATTATGAACGAGAAAAACAATATGATTTCCTTAAAAGGGCGTATTCAATTCGTTCAGAAAAAGCTCGATGACATCGCATCTCGTGAGGGTGTTAATTTTGCTGATCGCATCATGCAGAACAATATGGAATCGTATATGAGCGATCTCCAAGCCGAGCAAAAAGCGCTCGAAAACAGGCACCCTCTACAAGATTTTATGGAGCTTAGACTTAAAGGCGTATTGGTCGATTTCGGATCCATTCCTTTAGAAATATTGTCTGTCATTTCCAGTAATTTAGCTGCACTAGTTCAAAAAGCCACACATCGAATTGGCTCTGGTAAAGATTCTCGCCGCGTTCCAAATGAGGTTAAAAATTCTTTGAATCTTAGGTTGGCAGATCTAACACCTGGTTCAACTAAATTGGGTGTTACTTTCTCCACTGGGGCATGTGAGCTTGTGGAAACCGTCTCTAGTCAGGCTGTTAAGGAGATATTCTCATTGCTTGATGCTTCTGATGAAGAAACATTCTTAGCGAAAATTGGAGAGATTGGTTCTCAATCTGTCATTAATCTTAAGAACATCGTTGATGAATGCGAAAACAACAGCTTAAATTTTGATCTAACTTGGGTAGGCCCACTGAGTGACGGGGTACAAAAAGTAACGATCAACTCTGATGGTATTAAGCGCCTTACCAGTCGTCTCACAATGACAAAAATTCTCAAACTTCCTGATGAACACATTTCTGGAGAACTTGCTCTTTTATCCATGTATGGCAAGCTTGAGATAGCAAGTGACCATGGAAAGATAAAAGCCTCATATCCTATTGATATGCTTGATGAAATACAGAGAAAACACAAAGTAGGCGAGTATGTTTCTCTAATAGCTAGCGTCACAGAAATCCATAATGAAAGGATAGGTTCATCTCGTCGAAACTATATGATTAAAAACATTAGTTAATTTCTTTCCCGGCCACCGCGCCGGGTTTTTCATGCCTACTCATTCCCCAGCAGTCTCTTGATAGCCTCCAGCTTCGCCGTCTATCGGCGCATCTCCAAAAGACGCAGCACTTCATAAGCTTCATTCCCTGTAAGGGTGTGATCTGCCAGTTTTTCCAGGTCAGCTTTCAGCATCTCAACCTCGACATCGTCGATTGGTAGCCTAATAAATCCCCCTAAGTGATGTTTTTCTAAGCATATCATTCACATTTTACAAAAATAAATTCGTTTAGTTATCAATGAAATATAACCTATGTAATTGTATTTATAATTTAGGTTATTGTCATTACCAATAACTAAGGTTATCTTTAACCCATCGTGACAACACAGCGATGCGGCTACCGAGCCGCGGCGGACAGTAAGTCGCCTGCTCATTAACAAATCAGATCAGCAACGAATTACCCGGTGCGCTCCTGGCAAATTGAAATGGCGCCCAATGGGATTGAGGCAGGTGTGTAACGCGTGGCGGGTATAGCACACGAAGAGGACGCCGTGCCGGGAATGGTTAGTTGCTCAGTCGCCCTGGACATCGGGGCAGATTTACCAGCAGCTCTTTGCGAGGGGCTGACGGTAAGTCAAAAAACGCGACCGAAGTCGCGCTGGATGATTACTTTGGCTGTGGTTGTGGCGGCTTAGGAGTTGGCCGCGGAATAGCATGGTTAGGAATTATTTCTTTTCTGCTCATTGGTCGCCCCGAAGGGTTTACCGTCGAGGTAAATCTCCGGCAAACCAGCCGATTAATTTTATAAACCAGGTGAGCTGCGGATCACCTTCAGGACCGTAACCTTTACGAATATTGGTCCTGATAATTGCCAAATCTGAAAGTGACAGCCATGGCTTATGGTCTCCATCTTCAATCTCGACAATTTTATCCAGCAGATCTTCATCAGAGTATCTCGACTCAAGAGTTAGCAGCTTCATGTATGCCCTGCTCTGCGCCGATGAGTGCTCCGATGCTTTAGCATACTGATAGGTCATCTGAATGGCCGTTAACACAGCCACCGCAAGACCAAACCAGAATACTCCCTGGACTCCAGAGAAAACTGCAGAGCCAAGAATAAGAAGGGTCAGCGATATCAGCTTATCGATACGCCAAGTAATTTTGCTGAACATATACTCAAAATTATATGAATATTCAATTCGATAAAGCAGATCTTCTCTTTCCATTTGGCAAGTTTCTCTTTAACAACCCCTACTTCTTCGGCGCTTGGGCCGGTGCAGGTTTCGGTTGTGGTTTTGGCTGCATACGAGGCGGCATATGATCCTGAACACGAACCGACTGCTCGCTCATTTTATCTCCTGAAATTGTCTGTGGAATAAACAATTTATCAGTTTCCTTTGTCTGTGGAAAGCAGGGAAACCACGCGCCGGGCGTGGATAAATATCCCGGCTCTATTAAGTCGCCTAGTGCGGCTTTTTTCATACCTCAGTCGCTTCACCGAGGCGGCTTAGTTATGACAACCGGCGGCCATCCACCGCCAGAGATTAAGCGCAGAAGTCTTTCACGTTCAGCAGCCCAGCTTACGGGCAAGAGGTAATTATCATGTCAATAATGCACTACGGCACCCAAACAGTATGCCGCGCTGCTATACAGCCCGGAATGCTCATCAAGCACCACGACAGCACCTGGACCGCATCAGCGAACGTCCGGGGGTGTCTCTATCTGCACCGAGGCTATGAGCGCACCTACACCAGAGAGTTATTGGTAGAGGTGTATCTCGACGGGCGCGGTGACGGACTAAAGCACTGATAGATTACTTATTTGGTCCATGCGGAGCCAGGCTGAATTGAAGGGTGTAAACCTTTCCGTCAGGGGCTTTGAAATCGACTTCAAATGAGTTCGGTGGGTTGAAGGGATCTGGAGCATTCCTGGCTATACACGTCGACCGCCACGCTATATGACCATTTCTTTCTTCACCAAGAGAGCGAGACTTCCACCAGTCATACCATGACTGGTCTGTAGGTTGGTCACTCCCCTTTTCTCTTACATACCAATGATTCCGTTTCGATCGCTTACCCATTTCAGCTGTCGGGTACATCGGGGACGGAAGCTTCTTATCTATCAGCATCAGACGGGCCTTTTATATGCATACGCTAGATGTGCATTTTGGTCATTCTCATACTTGTTAATCAAGGAAAAAACATGAGCGACTTAGCCCTTATTGAAATCAAACCTGACCAGGCACCGGTGCTTTACACCCCGAACGGCCTGGAAGCTTTCCTTGAGCAAATCCGCCAGGCAGTGAACGAAGTGCCTGACCTTTCCACTAAGAAGGGTCGTGACCGCGTAGCCTCTCTGGCGGCGCAGGTATCACGTAGCAAGACGGCAATCGAGAAGCCGGGCCGCGAGTATCTGAAGCGCCTGAAAGAAGCGGTGAAGCCCGCCGAAGTCGAAATTAAGCGCTTCGTTGATGCCTGCGACGAATTACGTGATGCAACCCGCCGCCCGCTCACCGAATGGGAAGCAGAGCAGGAAAAAATTCGTGTGGAAGAAGAATTTAATGCTATGCACGAAGAAGCTCTTGTGATGAACAGGATGTTCGATGATCAGCGTGCCACGCAGATAGAAGCAGACCATGAAATGGCCCTGCTGATGAACGATAAGTTCGACCGTGACCGCGAAGAACAGCGCCGCCTGGCAGAACAGGCTCAGCGCGAACGTGACGATCGGTTAAAGCAGGAAGCCGCCGAGCAGGCCAAACGCGATGCAGAAGAAAAGCACAAAGCAGAGCTCGAAGCAGCTGCGCGACGTGAGGCTGAGGCAAAAGAAGCAGTTCAGCTAGCTGAATGGCAGAGGAAGCAGGCTGAAGAGCAAGCTGAACAGGCTAAGCAAGCGGCCGCCGCCCGCGCAGAACGTGAGAAGCAGGAAGCCATTGCGGCAGAACAACGCCGGGCTCAGGAAGAAGCTGATCGCATTAAGCGCGAAGCCGAAGCAAAGGAAGCGGCCCGGCTGGCAGAAGAGAAACGCATCGCTGATGAAACCGCTAAGCGTGAAGCCGACGTGAAGCATCGCAAGGCCGTCGGCACCGATATCGTCAATGCTCTCACCGTAAATACCAGTCTGACCCGCGAGCAAGCTATCGAAGTGCTTACGGCGTTGAAAGATGGCTTGGTTCCACGCACCAAAATTCATTACTGAGGTGACTCATGACACTCGAAACCACCGTCAAAGCCAGCAAGCTTGCCCGGCGTAAGTTCACACAGTCTGCGCTTTATTACCGTGAGAAAGGAAACCGCAAGATGATGCGGATCGAACTCAACCTTGCGCGCTTTGAGGTCGCCAATCAGCGCTACTTCCTCGGCCCTGCACCGTTCTGAGGTTCATTATGGAAAACAAGAAGGTATATGCGGCAATCAGTGGGGTTGCCGCGCAGCTGGCTGAGCAAGGGATTCAGAAGGCCCGAAAACAAGGTAGCCAGGTTAACTATGCGTTTCGTGGTATTGACGACGTTTACAACGCATTGGCCCCTGCTCTGGTTAAACACAAGCTTGTGATACTTCCTCGCTATACGGAACGAACGAGTGTAGAGCGAGTGAGTAAAAGCGGCGGCGCGTTATTCTACATCACGGTGCGCGGGGACTTTGACTTCGTCAGCACGGAGGACGGAAGCGTCCACTCGGTCACAACCTATGGCGAGGCTATGGATAGCGGAGACAAGGCCACAAACAAGGCTATGTCGATCGCTTACAAGTACGCTGCATTTCAGGCCTTCTGCATTCCGACAGAAGAAACAGCCATTGATGCTGACGCGTATGCCCACCAGGTTCAACCTGCCGATGCCGATCAAATCCTGTCCGAATTTACCCAGTACGCCAGTACTGAGAATGATGGGAAGAAACTGCAGGAACGTTATGCCGAAACCTGGACGCGGCTTAACGGTTACGCAGATCACCAGGCTAAATGCAAAGACGTAACCGGCATTCGAATTAAAGAACTGAAACAGGTGGTATAAGCCGCCTTCCCTTACTGGACGGCCCCGCCGTTACCGCTATGAAACCAGAATCGATCCTGAACATTCTGCGCAAAGACGCGCGGAACAACATCACTGCGTTCCACCGTTCACAGACAGCGCGCGGGGCTCGAGCCCATACAGCCGGGATAACACTCAACTATCACGAACCCTATTACGAGGGGTGGGCGCCAGCTCTGGAGATGCAGGAGGTGTTCATCACCCCTGCAGCCCTGTCTCAGATTGAACAGCACCTGGCCATGGAGGTTTGGGGCAACGGAACAATCGGCGGCCGTATTTACCGTTTGAAGGAGGCGCAATGAGATGTGAACGCTGGCAGGAGTGGGAAACGAAGTTTCTGCAAGAAGTGGGAGGCTCTATGCCCATTCACCTCATCGCTGAGAAGCTGGAGCGGTCAAACGGCTCCATTTACAGCAAAGCTGCGGCAATCGGTGTCGACCTGATTGATTTGCGTCGTGGGCGCCCCTGGACAAAAGCAGAGGAATTTATGTTTGGTCATTTTTCATGTGAAGAAATAGCGGAGGCAACCCGACGCACCATCGCCTCGGTACGTTGCAAGCGCCATAAGCTGGAGAAGGAAAACGGCGGATCACTCATTCCCGCCTGGACGCGTGACGAGCTTGAACTGCTCTGGCGCCACAACAACGCCCGGGTGGCAGAGCTAACCGGTCGCAGTATTGAGGAAGTTGGCGATCGTCGGCTGCAGGCCAACATTGAGCGGAAGGGATGGGACATGAAAGATCCGGAACAGGAGGTCGCATGAGCATCCCTCAAGTTGTCAGTTTCTCAGGTGGTAGAACCTCGGCTCATCTCGTCCATTTAATGGAGCAACGGAGACTAGCTGGCGAAGAGGTTCACTACGTTTACATGGACACCGGGGCCGAACATAAAGGGACCTACGAGTTCATCAAGAAGGTTGCGCGCGAGTGGTCGATAAACCTGATCTGCCTCCGGGTAAAGGTTAACCCTGAGCTCGGTAAAGCAAACAGTTACTCAGTGGTCTCGCTGGATGAAATAGGCCCCGATCTTCAACCATGGAAGGATGTCTGCGAAAAATACGGTACACCATACGTTCACGGCGCATTCTGCACGCGCACGATGAAAATGGAGGTTTATGAAAGATTTTGTCGGGATACATTCGGCCAGTACCACACATGGATTGGTATTCGTGCTGACGAGCAGCGCAGGTTAAAGCCACGGGATGGCGTCAGTTATCTGGCAGATATAAGCGACTTTGATAAACAAGACATTCTCGACTGGTGGAAGGATCAGCCGTTTGATCTTGGCATTCCTGAGCACCTTGGCAACTGCGTTTTCTGTATCAAGAAAGGAATTAATAAGGTCGCCCTCGCCACCCGCGACGAGCCGGAGCTCGCCGCTGAATTCTGGAGCCTGATTACAGACCCTTCCGTTAGAATTGTGGAACGCCGCCAGCAGGAAAACAAAATCATGTACCGCGGCAACAACTCGCTTGAGAGCGTAATCGCAATGTTCTCCGATAGCTCGCGCGAAGATATTGCAGCGACAATAAAAGGTGGTGGCGGGTATGACCCAAACTCATGTACCGAAAGCTGTGAAGCTCTGACGTGCGAAGTAGGTGATATTCCTGAGCAAGAGGCAGAAGAGCCCATGGAAGAAGAGAGTCAAATCTCGATCCGCGCTGGATATGGAGGAAGTAACACTCCGGCAGAACAACGCGACCTCTGGCGTACTCCACCCGCACTTTTCACTTCACTGGATGCTGAATTCTGCTTTCAGCTCGACGCAGCAGCAGCGCCTCAAAACGCGCTATGCCGTCACTTCATAACCCTCGAGCAGAACACACTAGAGACGTCGTGGAGCGATTACCTGAGCGTTCCCGGTTACGTCTGGCTGAATCCGCCTTATAGCGACATCACACCATTCGTGAAAAAAGCCGCGGCTGAGAGCGCCAACCAGATCGGCACCGTCATGCTTGTTCCTGCGGATACCTCGGTCGGATGGTTCCGTGAGGCTATCGAGACCGCAAGTGAAGTGCGCTTCATCACTGCCGGGAGGCTCGCATTTATCAACCCGATCACCAAAAAGCCTGTCAGCGGTAATAACAAGGGCAGCATGCTGATTATCTGGCGACCGTTCCCACGGACGCATTGCCAGTTCACCGCAGTTGAGCGTGACGAATTGATGACATTTGGCGCGAAACTTCTCGTCCGACGGGAGGCTGCATGAAGCTAACGACCACTGAGCAAGAGAACGCCCTATGCGCCACAGCACGGAACTGCAATGACGAACTGAAGGCCGCGATGAAGCAGAAGCCCAAGCCAAAGTTCGACACCGTCAGCAGGCCGTTACTGGCCAAGCATTACGAAAAGCTAAAGGGACTCGGTGTCCCTTTTGTTTTGTTCATCTACACCATAGGCCGGATTAACGGCCAGTTCAGGGAGCATTGATATGGCCGACATCGTTGATTCAGCAGCTGAAATTGAAGAGTTACAACGTAACAACGCCCTCGCCGCTCACCGACTAAACCGCAACGCCGTATCAGCTGAACATTGCAGTGAATGCGGCGAAGACATCCCGGCGCCGCGGCGCGCTGCCGTTCCCGGCTGCCAGACATGCGCTGAATGCCAAAGCATTATCGAATTGAGGAATAAACAGCGAGGTGCGTGATGTTTGCACTCATTCAAAGAGGTCAGATTTACGCTGACCAGCACGGTTGGCCCGTACTAATTAACAGCAGCACATCAGAAATAGTCCGCTACTGGCGACAGGGCCGGATCAACACCGCTTCAATCGACCGATTCAACAACGACTTCGAATATCTCAATCACCGTGAGGCGGCACAGATACGCGCTGAACTGGAGAAGAGCGAGCACATTAAATCGCTGCGCGCCCAGCGTGCGGCATGAGGAAGTTAACCAATCATCCCGAAATGTTTCATCGCTTGCTCGATAAGCGGGACGAAATTATCAGGGCATTCATACACCCTTGAGTCAGGAGAAATGCGGTTGGGTGCCTGTCTCATTTGAAATCCATTCAAATGTTTAACATGAGCGATATGGCATGTTTTAACGCTGACGCCATTATGGGCTTTTACGTATTCCTGGATCTGCTTATAAGTAGCCATACATCCCTCCATTTCAATGTGACTCAATATACCTGACAGGTAACGCAACCGATATCCAGTTATGAGCTGGCTATTGGGTGCGAAAGCACTGCCACCGTTATCCCTTTTGCCCGGTTAGTCCGGGCGTTTTTATCTACGTACAAGCGAAGATTCATCTAATCGATATCTGGTATTGCTACTCACGGGAAAATCCTGCATGAAATTTTGCGGTATCTTTCCGATGTAGTGGCCTTGCATTGAACCGAGGTGACTATGGAACACATTATCCAGCTGACTCCGAATAAATGGGTAGCTGAAAAAGTGCTGATCGCGGTGACCGGCTTAAAGCCAGGAACCATTCTCAGAGCAAGAAAAGAATCTTGGATGGTCGGCAGAGAATACGTACATGTGTCCCCTGACGGCGTCCCAAAGCCAACAAGTGAGTGTCTCTATAATCGCGAAGCCGTGGATCGCTGGATAGAGAATCAAATATCAAAACAGCCGGGAATAGACCTTTGATGTGCCCTGCTGTGTGGTTACTCTAATTGAGCTCTTGGGCGCAGGAGGACAAATGGTAAAACCAACATATCCAACCGGCGTTGAAAACCACGGTGGAAAACTGCGTATCGTTTTCCATTACAAAGGCAGGCGCATACGCGAAAGCTTGGGCGTGCCTGATACACCGAAAAACAGAAAAATAGCTGGCGAGCTGAGGACATCAGTTTGTTTTGCGATTAAGACAGGAAGTTTTAACTACGCGGCTCAGTTTCCGGACTCTGTGAATCTGCGTCATTTCGGCCTACAGAGTAAAGAAATCACGCTGTCAGACCTGTCTGAAAAATGGCTGGCTCTGAAGAGGATGGAAACCTCAAACAACACGATGCGTAGCTACGAATCCGTGATCAAAATTATGGTGAACTGGCTTGGAGCAAGGAAGTTGATTTCAGCGGTGAACCAGGAAGATCTTTTGTTCTTGCGAAAAGAACTCCTGACCGGCGCTCACCTACTGAAGGGCGGACAGAAGAAGGCGAAAATGGGGCGAAAAGCACCTACCGTTAATGGGTACATGGTGATAACTGGTGGCATGTTCCAGTTTGCGGCATCAAATGGGTATATCGAAAAGAACCCGTTTGAAGGGATTTCGTTGTTGAAGAAATCAAAACCGGAGCCTGATCCATTAGAAAGAGATGAGTTTGTACGGTTGATAGAGGCAGCCAATCATCCGCAGATCAAGAATCTATGGTCCCTCGCTGTCTATACTGGAATGAGACATGGTGAACTTTGTGCCCTTGCCTGGGAAGACATAGATCTGAAAGCCGGGACTATCATTGTTAGAAGGACGTATACGCGCGCGAAAGAATTCACGCTGCCGAAGACAGATTCAGGCACTGATCGAATCATCCATTTGATTCAGCCGGCTATCGAAGCTCTGAAAAGCCAGCTTGAATTGACCCGGCTGGGAAAACAAAAAAAGGTCGAAGTGAAGTTGCGCGAGTACGGACGCTCAAGCACTCACCCCTGCACCTTTGTGTTTAACCCAGAGGTCACCAGAAAAAATCCGGCGGGAACGAACCACTATTCAGTAACGTCGTTGTCCTCCTCCTGGGAGGGATTGACTAAACGAGCCGGGATCAGATATCGAAATCCATATCAGTCCCGCCACACATACGCATGCTGGGCATTAGCTGTTGGGGCAAACCCGACGTTTATAGCAACTCAGATGGGGCACCGGAACGCTCAGATGGTCTACATCGTATATGGAGCATGGATGAGTGAGAACAATGCAGATCAGGTTGGGATACTAAATCAAAAAATGCCTGCTACTGCCCCAGTGGTGCCCCAGGCTGTACAACAGACAGCCAAAAGGCCATGAAAATCTTATAGTTAAGCAATGAGACAAACCATATGATTACAACAGACGGTAACGGCGCATGCGCGTCGGTGGCGTTTCGCACCAGCGAAGTGATTGCCATCTACCCGATAACGCCAAGCTCAACGATGGCGGAACAGGCTGATGCCTGGGCGGGGAACGGGCTGAAAAACGTCTGGGGCGATGTGCCCCGGGTTGTCGAAATGCAGTCTGAAGCGGGCGCGATTGCCGCGGTTCACGGCGCATTGCAGACCGGCGCCCTCTCCACGTCCTTTACCTCTTCGCAGGGATTGCTGTTGATGATCCCGACGCTGTACAAACTGGCCGGGCAGCTGACGCCGTTTGTGCTGCACGTCGCGGCGCGTACCGTCGCGACCCACGCCCTGTCTATTTTTGGCGATCACTCCGATGTGATGGCCGTGCGCCAGACCGGCTGTGCGATGCTCAGCGCGGCTAATGTGCAGGAAGCGCAGGATTTTGCGCTGATTTCACATATCGCGACCCTCAAAAGCCGCGTGCCATTCATTCATTTCTTTGATGGTTTCCGCACGTCGCATGAGATCAACAAAATCGTGCCGCTGGCCGATGACACTATTCTCAATCTGCTGCCGCAAGCCGAAATCGATGCGCACCGCACTCGCGCGCTGAACCCGGAGCATCCGGTGATCCGCGGCACGTCCGCTAACCCGGACACCTACTTCCAGTCTCGTGAAGCGACCAACCCGTGGTATGACGCGGTTTACGCTCACGTCGAACAGGCGATGAATGATTTCGCCAGCGCCACTGGTCGCCAGTACAAACCGTTCGAATATTACGGCCACCCGCAGGCCGAACGCGTTATCGTTCTGATGGGTTCGGCGATTGGCACCTGCGAGGAAGTGGTTGATGAACTGCTGACCCGCGGTGAAAAAGTCGGCGTGCTGAAAGTCCGTCTGTATCGTCCGTTCTCCGCCGCTCATCTGCTGGCAGAGATCCCGCAAAGCGTGAAAACGCTGGCGGTGATGGATCGCACCAAAGAGCCTGGCGCGCACGCCGAACCTCTGTATCTCGATGTGATGACCGCCCTGGCGGAAGCCTTTAACAGCGGTGAGCGCGAAACGTTGCCGCGCGTCATTGGCGGGCGCTACGGCCTGTCGTCGAAAGAGTTCGGCCCGGACTGCGTACTGGCCGTATTCAACGAGCTGAGCGCCGCTAAACCGAAGCCGCGTTTCACCGTCGGCATTTACGACGACGTGACCAATTTGTCCCTGCCGCTGCCGGAAAACACCCTGCCGTCTACCGCCAAGCTCGAAGCGCTGTTTTACGGGCTGGGCAGCGACGGCAGCGTGTCGGCAACCAAAAACAATATCAAAATCATCGGCAACTCGACGCCGTGGTATGCCCAGGGCTATTTCGTGTATGACTCGAAAAAAGCCGGTGGTTTGACAGTGTCGCATCTGCGTGTCTCTGAACAGCCGGTGCGTTCGGCGTATCTGGTGTCGCAGGCGGATTTTGTGGGCTGTCACCAGCTGCAGTTCATCGACAAATATCAAATGGCCGAGCGCCTGAAGCCGGGTGGGATTTTCCTACTCAACACGCCTTACAGCGTCGAAGAAGTGTGGTCTCGCCTGCCGCGTGAGGTTCAGGCTGTTCTGAATCAGAAACAGGCCCGCTTTTATATCGTCAACGCGGCGAAAATCGCGCGTGAATGTGGCCTGGCGGCGCGCATCAATACCGTGATGCAAATGGCGTTCTTCCAGTTGACGCAAATTCTGCCGGGCGACAGCGCGCTGATTGAACTGCAGGGCGCGATTGCCAAAAGCTACAGCAGCAAAGGCCAGGAGCTGGTCGAGCGCAACTGGCAGGCGCTGGCGATGGCCCGCGAACTGTTGGCAGAAGTGCCGCTGCAGCCGGTCGATACCAACAGTCCGAATCGCCCACCGGTGGTTTCGGATGCCGCGCCTGATTTTGTCAAAACCGTGACGGCTGCGATGCTGGCCGGGCTTGGCGATGCATTGCCGGTTTCCGCGCTTCCGCCGGACGGCACCTGGCCGGTCGGCACCACGCGCTGGGAAAAACGCAATATCGCCGAAGAGATCCCAATCTGGAAAGAAGACCTGTGTACCCAGTGTAACCACTGCGTCGCGGCCTGTCCGCATTCGGCCATTCGCGCCAAAGTGGTGTCACCAGAGGATATGGAAAACGCACCTGCGAGCCTGCATTCGCTGGACGTGAAATCCCGCGATATGCGCGGCCAGAAATATGTGCTGCAGGTCGCACCTGAAGACTGCACCGGCTGTAATCTGTGCGTGGAAGTCTGCCCGGCGAAAGATCGTCAGGATCCAAGTATCAAAGCCATCAATATGATGTCGCGCCTCGATCACGTTGAAGAAGAGAAAGTGAATTATGACTTCTTCCTCGACCTGCCGGAAATCGACAAAACTAAACTGGAACGCATTGATATCCGTACTTCGCAGCTGATCACACCGCTGTTTGAATATTCCGGTGCTTGCTCCGGCTGCGGTGAAACGCCGTACATCAAGTTGCTGACGCAGCTGTATGGCGACCGCATGATGATCGCCAACGCCACCGGCTGTTCGTCTATTTATGGCGGCAACCTGCCCTCAACGCCCTACACCACCGACATTAACGGTCGCGGTCCGGCATGGGCAAACTCACTGTTCGAGGACAACGCCGAGTTCGGCTTAGGCTTCCGTTTATCGGTCGATCAGCACCGCCAACGCGTGATGCGTCTGCTCGACACGTTCGCGGATAAACTTCCGGCTGAGCTGAACGACGCGCTACACGCAGAGGCAACGCCGGAAGTACGTCGTGAACAGGTCGCGTCTTTACGCCAGCATTTGCAGGGCGTAGACGGCGCAACTGAGCTGCTCACCGACGCGGACGCCCTGGTGGAAAAATCCATCTGGCTGATTGGTGGCGACGGCTGGGCTTACGATATCGGCTTTGGTGGTCTCGACCACGTTCTGAGTCTGACCGAAAACGTCAATATTCTGGTGCTGGATACGCAGTGCTATTCCAATACCGGCGGCCAGGCGTCGAAAGCGACCCCGCTCGGCGCGGTGACCAAATTCGGCGAGCACGGCAAGCGTAAATCGCGCAAAGATTTGGGCGTGAGCATGATGATGTACGGGCATGTCTATGTGGCGCAAATCTCGCTCGGCGCGCAGCTTAACCAGACGGTGAAAGCGATTCAGGAAGCAGAAGCGTATCCGGGGCCGTCGCTGATCATCGCCTATAGCCCATGCGAGGAGCATGGTTACGATCTGGCGCTGAGTCACGATCAGATGCGTCAGCTCACCGCCACCGGCTTCTGGCCGCTGTATCGCTTTGATCCGCGTCGTGCTGATGAAGGCAAACTGCCGCTGGCTCTGGATTCGCGTCCACCGTCAGATGCCCTCGCCGACACGCTGATGAAAGAGCAGCGCTTCCGTCGTCTGAATGCGCAGCAGCCTGAGGTTGCCGAACAGTTGTGGAAAGACGCCGCCGCCGATTTGCAAAAACGCTACGATTTCCTTGCGCAAATGGCCGGTAAGGCGGAAAAGTCAGCCAGTGATTAATTATTGCCCACAATCCAAAAATAAATAAAAAAAGCCCGAACATCTGTTCGGGCTTGTCATTTAAATATTGACTAATATAGGAATCACATAACGACACACAGCAACATCTCAATTTGTGTGGCAAATTAGGCATATAACGGCGCCATATTATCCCGATTTACTCCCCCTGTATAATTCCCACGATCAATGATTCCTCATCATTCATTCACCGAATCAATCAAGGTTTCAGCTGAATTATTTTATTTAGATTTTACTCATATAGTAACAAATGAGGCTTACCTTCTTTAGATATCTCTACATTAGCATGGCCTTACTTCCCGTAAGGAAGGCAGAGTATAAAAACAGCTTAAAGGATTATTAAAATGAAAAGAAAAGTACTGGCACTCGTAATCCCTGCGTTATTAACTGCAGGCGCAGTTCACGCAGCAGAAATTTATAATAAAGATGGCAACAAACTTGATCTGTACGGCAAAGTTGATGGCCTGCACTACTTCTCCGATAGCGATAAAGCAAATGGCGATCAGTCCTACATCCGTGTTGGCTTCAAAGGCGAAACACAGATTACTGACCAGCTGACCGGTTACGGCCAGTGGGAATACAACGTTCAGGCGAACAACACTGAAGGTTCCAGCGATCAGGCTTGGACTCGTCTGGGCTTCGCAGGTCTGAAATTCGGCGATTACGGTTCATTCGACTACGGTCGTAACTACGGCGTACTGTACGACGTAGAAGCATGGACTGACGTCCTGCCAGAGTTCGGTGGAGACTCCTACACCAAAGCCGACAACTTCATGACGGGTCGTGCTAACGGTGTTGCAACCTACCGTAACAGCGACTTCTTCGGTCTGGTTGATGGCCTGAACTTCGCTGTTCAGTACCAGGGTAAAAACGAAGGCGCTAGCAACGAAGCTGAAGGTACTGCAAGCCGTGGCGATATGAAGAAAAATTCATATCGTAACGACAATGGCGACGGCTGGGGTCTCTCCACCACTTATGACATCGGTGCTGGCTTCAGCGCGGGTGCTGCGTACGCGTCTTCAGACCGTACCAACGATCAACAGCTCTATACCACTGCTGGCGGCGAAAAAGCTGACGCATGGACTGCTGGCCTGAAGTATGACGCGAACAACGTCTACCTCGCGACCATGTATTCTGAAACCCGTAACATGACTCCTTACGGTGATGTTAACGGTGTTGCAAACAAAACTCAGAACTTCGAAGTTACCGCACAGTACCAGTTCGACTTCGGTCTGCGTCCAGAAGTCTCTTACCTGCAGTCTAAAGGTAAGGACCTGAACAACATCGACGGCACCTCTGCTGGCGATCAGGATCTGGTTAAATACGTATCCGTGGGCGCGACTTACTACTTCAACAAAAATATGTCTACCTACGTTGATTACAAAATCAACCTGCTGGACGACAACACCTTCACCAACGATAACGGTATCAACACCGACGACGTTGTTGCTTTAGGTCTGGTTTACCAGTTCTAATGTAGTCGAAGTTTGTTGTAATAAACCCGCCGATATCGGCGGGTTTTTTTATGTCTGAAAATCCTAACCGGATTCGGTATTAGCGCTAAGAATGGACCTATGTGGCCTTCTTCTCCCCTGCGGCTGACCTCAAATAGTCTGCCAAGTTCACTTAATTAATTCGTTGAGAAAGAAACGACACGCGAAAATGTAACAGTGAGGGATAAGTTCAATCTTTTTCCTATCGCACGATATGGATAAAAACAATTGCCGACCGGATGTTTTTTGTTCAACCCTACCTCTCACAACAAACCCGGAACGTTAAATTCAATAGCATCCGTTTTTCTTCCGCTTTTACTGCTCTAGAGTGAATTCATCACAACAGGAGATGAAATCATGAACAGCGTCCACACCTGGCTTCGCAATCTCAAAGCCGCCTGGCTGCAAGAGCCGACGGGTATCCATCACCTTGGTCCACTGTATCTGACCCCGGCGCAACGTTACGCGCTGCTGAAAGAACTGATGATGCCAATCAGCGAAATCAAAAAACCCGGCAAGTAAACGCATTGCGACATAAATCACGCTGGTATTCGGCGCTGTAATCCGTACCATACACGCCAGACTTTCGCCAGGGCAGCCGCAGATTATTGCTACAATTCATCAATGATCCCGGTGTTCGTCAGTGCTCCTGACGCTGGCTGCCATTTACCTACGACCAGAGCCATCATTACATGTCGCAAAATCAAGAAACGAGCAAGAAAGACCAGTACAACCTGAACAAACTTCAAAAGCGCCTGCGTCGTAACGTGGGCGAAGCTATTGCCGACTACAACATGATTGAAGAAGGCGATCGCATTATGGTGTGCCTGTCCGGCGGCAAGGACAGCTACACGATGCTGGAAATTCTGCGTAATCTGCAGCAGAGCGCGCCGGTGAACTTCAGCCTGATCGCCGTTAACCTCGATCAGAAACAACCGGGCTTCCCGGAACACATTCTCCCGGCTTATCTCGAAACGCTTGGCGTTGAGTACAAGATTGTCGAAGAAAACACCTACGGCATCGTGAAAGAGAAGATTCCGGAAGGCAAAACCACCTGCTCACTGTGCTCACGTCTGCGCCGCGGTATTCTGTATCGCACCGCCACTGAGCTGGGCGCAACCAAAATCGCCCTCGGCCATCACCGCGACGATATCCTGCAGACGCTGTTCCTGAACATGTTCTACGGCGGAAAAATGAAAGGGATGCCGCCGAAGCTGATGAGCGACGACGGGAAGCACATTGTTATTCGCCCGCTGGCCTACTGCCGCGAGAAAGACATCGAACGTTTCGCCGAAGCGAAAGCGTATCCGATTATTCCGTGCAACCTGTGTGGCTCTCAGCCTAACCTGCAACGTCAGGTAATTGGCGATATGCTGCGCGACTGGGACAAACGTTACCCAGGCCGCATCGAAACCATGTTTAGCGCGATGCAAAACGTGGTGCCTTCGCATCTGTGCGATACCGAATGGTTCGATTTTAAAGGCCTGAAACACGGCGCAGAAGTCGTGAACGGCGGCGACCTGGCATTCGACAGAGAAGACATCCCGTTGCAGCCCGCAGGCTGGCAGCCGGAAGATGAAGAAACGGATATGCTCGCTAACCGTCTCGATATCGTCGAAATCAAGTAAGCGCCACACGCAATGACTAAGCCCTCTTCGCGAGGGCTTTTTTATGTCCGAGGACTAGCCAAACGGCGGCGGATCGATAATCGGATGTGGGTCTGGATCGCCAGGCGGATCGGGCAGCGGCTGAGGCCGTGGAATGGGGTCAGGCACTGGCACGGGATCGGTGGGAATCGGGTCGCTGAGTCGCCACGTCATTTTTTGCCTCCAGTTCTGTGGGTGTTCTTTAAGGGTAGTTGTTCTGGAGTGTGAGGCAAAAAAAAGCCGACTTATCTAAGTCGGCGTCGTACGAATCAAATTGTGCTATGCAGTAATTCAAAAAAAGGAAGTAAGACAATATGGAGCGCAACGCCCATCGCTTGACGTTGCATTCACCTGCGAGGAAGATATTGCCCTGAATGGGTAGAGCGTTTATTGACCTCGCTCAAATTTGGCGGCGTTTATAGGGGCATAAGTTGTCATAAAGCCTATTTTTTACAACCATTTACTGCGGTGTAACCACCACGTAACACCACCAATCAACACCACCAGCCCAATACAAAACAGCGAAAAGCCGAAATGCCAGCCGCCGCCCGGAATGCCGCCGAGGTTAACGCCAAACAGTCCCGTCAGGAACGTACTCGGCAGAAACACCATCGCCATCAGTGACATGGTATAGGTTCGGCGCGATAAGGATTCCTGCATCACCTGCGCGATTTCATCGGTCATCACCCCTGTTCGGGCGATACAGGCGTCAATCTCATCCAGTCCACGGCCGAGTCGGTCAGAGATATCCTGCATTCTGCGGCGCTGATCGTCGTTCATCCACGGGAAACGTTCACTCGCTAATCGAGCATACACGTCTCGCTGCGGTGCCATATAGCGGCGCATCACAATCAGCTGTTTGCGTAGCAGCGCCAGAAAACCGCGTGGGGGGATTTGCTGATCGAGCAGATTATCTTCGAGATCGATAATTTTATCGTGCAGCTCCTCGATAAATTCACTGGCGTGATCGGTCAGGGCATCGCAGACATCCACCAGCCAGCCGCCGCAATCAGTAGGACCGGTGCCCTCTTCCAGATCTTTCACCACGTCGTCCAGCGCCAGCACCTTACGCTGACGCGTCGACACAATCAGCCGCTCATCCATATACAGGCGCATTGCCACCAGCTGGTCAGGACGCTCATCGGTGCTGCCATTAATACAGCGCAGCGTGATCAACGTTCCTTCCCCCATGCGCGTCACGCGAGGTCGAACGCTGTCACCCGCCAACGCATCGCGCACACTGTTTGGCAGCAGCGGCGTGGTCGCCAGCCATTCTGCGCTATCAGGATGGGTATAGTTGAGATGCAGCCAGCACGGGTTCTCATTATCAATGACCCTGTCATCATCCAGTGGGATAACCCCGCCTTTCCCGTCCAGCATCCAGGCAAACACCGCATCGGGTACGTTCACATCGGCTCCCTTAATGGCTTCCACAACGCCTCCATTAATTTTCTGAATGTGCAATGAAGTCTAGCCTCGCGAGAGCATTACGCAAAATGCAGCCCTGGCATCGCACTGAATTCGTTCATGAAAGCAGAATTATCTGGCAGGCCGATGCGCAGCGCAATGTGCAAATCGTTAACAAGAATGAAATATCGGCGGGCGGTAAATGAAACGGGCCTGCCAGAGCAGACCCGTTGAGCGAGAATAATGTGCGGTTAAAACGAGTGCCAGTAGTTCCTGTCGTTGCCAATTGCCGCCGCAGGGGCGGGCACGGCTTGAGGCGTTATTGCCGGAATGACGGGCGCTGACGCTTCGTTGCCGAGGCGGAAGTTTCGTGTCCGGGTCTGCAACTCCACAACCTGATGTTTTAAAACATCTGACGAACCGGCCAATTCTTCCACCACCGCCGCGTTACTCTGCGTCACTTTTTCCAGCTCAGATAATGCCTGGGTGATTTGTTCGATCCCTTTTTCCTGTTGCAGCGTCGAAGAGGAAATTTGCTCCATCAGATTACTCAGTAAACCCGAACCGGAAACAATGTCCTGCATATTCTTCTCGGCTTCGGCAACAATACTGGCCCCCTGGGTCACGTTATCGCTGGTGACGCTGATCAGAGTTTTAATATTTTTCGCCGCTTCGGCGCTGCGATGCGCCAGATTTCGAACTTCACCGGCTACCACTGAGAATCCTTTACCGTGGTCACCTGCCCTTGCCGCTTCTACCGCTGCGTTGAGGGCCAGAATATTGGTCTGAAACGCAATGCCGTCAATCAGGCTAATAATTTCCGTCATTTGACGCGCGCAGTCGGTAATAGACTGCATATTTGTCGCCACTTCGCCCATCAATTCGCCGCCTTTACGCGCGCAAAGCGTCGCATCCCCCGCGCGACCGCTGGCCAGACGGGTATTTTCCGCATTATTTTTGGTGCTGGCGGCGATCTCTTCCATGCTGGACGCGGTCTGCATCAGGGTTGCAGACTGCTGTTCTGATGTCACAGAGAGTTCTGCGCTGCGGTTGGCTAACTGCTCTGACAACGTCATTGCCGTTTGCGATGATGCGCGAATTTCCGAAACCAGCGTCGAAATATTCGTCGACAGACTATTAATGCCTGGAATTAATCGCCCCGCACAGTTATTACCAAATTCAGGGATATACACCGATAAATTACCTGACGTGACTTCATCAATACTACGCTTTACCGCATTAATTGGCGTCACCAGATATTTAGTCATATAGAGCCACAATAGCGATATCGCCACCAGCCATGAAATATTAAACATCACCATTACCGCTACGTTCGCGGATAACACAGCGGCAAGAATATCGATAATTAAGAAAACCACCAGTAAAAACATCAATATGAATGTTCTGACACTTATATTTCTTAACATAATCAGGCTCACAGAGATACTCGGAGGGGTGATATGGTTATAGCAGTTGCTTTCGCCATTTCAATATAATTCCTGTTGGAAATTAATATTCCCGGTTAAAGAGGGCGAGTTTGACTTTGGCAAATTATTTATCTAACCCACTGCCGACTTTTCAGTTTATTATTCTTAAAATTAACATTTCATGTCAATAACGCGATAGTTTATCGCCCATCCACCCGCACAAAACGCACTTCATTTCACTGGCGCTATACGACACTTAAGTAATACTTAAGTCTTAGCCTGTTTTCTGCGCGTTCTTTTTTACCTTTTAGTAAAAATTCGAAACCGCTGAATCAATCAAAAGAAATACGGCATTTCTTCTCCTTTATTTCATTAGCATCGCCTGATGATTTGCTGTTACATTACTTTAACAATCTTAAAAAGAAGTGGATTGCATGATGCTGTACGTTTCGTGGGACCCGGTTCTGGTCGGTATTTCCTTTTTAGTCGCCTTTATTGCGTCATTTGTGGCGCTGGACAGCGCAGCCAAAATTGCTGCATCCAATAAAAAAGCTGCCCTTTTCTGGCGACTTGCTGGCGGATCAACGCTGGGAATTGGGATCTGGTCGATGCATTTTATTGGCATGCTGGCGATGAAAATGCCGATGATGATGCATTACGATTTTACGATAACCGCAGTGTCATTGCTGGTGGCCGTCGTTGCCGCCACCTTATCTATCAATATTGCCGTTACTGGCAATGTGTTATCACTCAAACGCCTGTGCCTCGCCACCGCCATTCTCAGCAGCGGGGTGGTTATCATGCATTATGTCGGCATGGCTGCCCTGATGATGCAGGACAACCTTAGCTGGAATTACGTCCTGGTCGTGCTGTCGATCATTATCGCCATTGTCGCCTCCGGCGTTGGCCTGTGGCTGGCGTTCAGTCTGCGCCTCAACAACAAAGGGGCGTTGATTAATCGTCTGACCGCGGCGGTTGTGATGGGCATCGCCATCGCGGCCATGCACTACACCGGCATGAGTGCGGCAGAATTCCAGGATCAGGGCCACAATATGGCCATGACGGGGGGCGTGAGCGAACTCGGGTTGTCCATCTGGGTATCGGCCACGACTCTCGCCATTCTCGGCGTGATGCTGATCATCTCGATGGTCGATTCACAGCTGCGAACCAACCGCCTGACGGAAAATCTACAGCAGCTCAACCAACAACTGGAGCAGCAGGCACGTTTTGATGGCCTGACCGGTCTGGCAAACCGCAGCCAAATTGATTTACGTCTCGAAGCCTGCCTGCAGCAATCACAGGTCACTCAGTCGCCTTTTGCCCTGATTTTTATGGATCTCGACCGTTTCAAACTGGTGAATGACGCCTGGGGACACCACGTCGGCGATCACCTGCTGGTGTCCGTCGCCAACCGTATCAGCGCCTGCCTTTCACCTAAAATGACCCTCGCCCGCCTGGGCGGCGATGAGTTTATTTTGCTGGTGCCGGATGCCACACAGGGCGACGCCGAAGATTTAGTGGCACGCATGGTGGAGTGTGTACGCCGTCCGTTTTACGAGGCTGGGCAAATTTTGCAGGTGTCGCTGAGCGCCGGGGTCAGCCTGTTCCCGCAGCACGGTAAAACGTTGCAAGAGTTGAAGCTGCGGGCCGATACCGCGATGTACAACATTAAACAGCAGAGCCGAAATGGCTGGGCGATTTATCATCCTGATATGGTGCACAAGGCCTGGGAAGGCGCTGAGTTTCTACAGGATCTCACCCAGGCGCTGGAGCGCGATCAGTTCGAGCTGTGGTATCAGCCCAAGTATAATGCGTTGAATAAAAGTATTTACGGCTTCGAAGCGCTACTGCGCTGGCGTCATCCGGCGAAGGGCATCCTGCTACCTGACGTGTTTCTGTCTACCCTGGAAAATACCGGGCTTATCATACCGGTAGGCTATTGGGTCATCGATCAGGCCTGTATGCAGCTTCGCCAATGGGGTGACCAGGGCCATCAGGACTGGAGTCTGTCGATTAACCTTTCTGCGGCCCAGTTCGAGCAATATGATATTTACGACACCATCTGCGGGGCGCTGGCTCGCCACGCAGTGCCACCGTCGCGCCTGACCATTGAGCTTACCGAAAGTACCGCCCTGCGCAATCTTGAGCGCAGCATCGACATTCTTAACGACTTCAACCGGATGGGCATCACCGTTTCTATTGACGATTTCGGTACCGGTTATTCGAACATGCTAACCCTGAAAAACCTGCCTGCGCGGGAGTTGAAAATTGATAAAAGCTTTGTGCGCGATATTCGCGACAACAGCAAGAACGTTAAAATTGTCGCCACGATTATTGATATCGCCCATTCGATGAACATGAACGTGGTGGCCGAAGGCATTGAAACGCAGGATCAGCAGCAGCTGTTGACCAGCCTCGGCTGCGGCTATTTACAAGGATTCCTGTTTGCCAAAGCCCTGCCGGTGAAAGAGATCCCGCAGTTGCTGGCACAAATCGAGAGTGCGAAAAACAGCACCGTCGCGCCCATCACCACGGCGGTACACAAAAAACAGGCGTGAAACCGTAATAAGTACTGGCGACATAAAAAAACCGCCCGCAGGCGGTTTTGATGTACGTTGGCGTTAATGGTGCTTGTACTCACCGGCGCTGTGCTGAGGCCCGATTCGCCCGGCTTCCACCAGGATCTCTTCTATTAATTCCTCAAGACACTCTTTCCCATGCTTATCGCACACCAGATGCACTTGCCTGAAAATTTCTTCTACCTTCATACCATCGCACAGTGCGGATTTCAGCATGATCGCGGCCCATCGTTTTGCTTCAGAATGCGTCAACATATCCCCTCCTGATACAGGATATGCATAAAGCGTAGTCTGCGGGCGCGCCTTTATCCACATCCTGGGAAGGGTTTTAGATTATTCCTTAATCAGGGTCAAAAAGAAGCTTACCGCCTCATCCGGCGACAACAGTTCTTCCCTGACGATGAGGTGCAAAGGTGTCGCCCGACGAACACCATGATTCAGCGGCAACACCTTGAGGCTGCCCGTTTCAAGCTGCGAACGGATATGCGCTTGCGGCAGCCATCCGTAGCCCACTTCTGACATCACGGCCTCAATGGCCGCATCGACAGTGGAAAATGTCCATGCATCACCGGCGGTGACAGAATTCTCGCGACTGTCAGCCATGCGAATCAACGGATAGAGGCTCAATATTTCCGCCGTCAGCGGTGCAGGCGTCGCAAAGAGTGGATGCTCAGGATGAGCAACCGCGACAAAATCAATGTTCATCAGCCATTCCCCGCGCCCGTTAACGTCCTGGCGACGGGTGACAATCAAGATATCTGCTTCGGTAAAAATCTCCGCATCTTGTTGAGTACTCTCCAGCACCTCAGTAAGTTGCACCTGTATGCGCGGATAGGCCTGCTGAAATTTGCGCAAGATGGCGAACAGCCGCCCGCGAGGAAAAATGCTGTCTACCACCAGCTTCAGGCGGGTACGCATTCCATCCTGCAAATTAGCCGCCCGCATCTCAACGTGTGAAAACGCATTCAGCAAGGGTCGGACCCGATTGAGAAGCTGCTCTCCCGCCGGGGTCAACACCGCCCGCCGCCCTTGCGGAATCAGCAACGTAACGCCGAGACGCTCCTGCAAAAGCGACAGGTTATAGCTGACCGATGACTGGCTACGATGCAGGGCATCAGCCGCACGGGCGAAACTCCCCAGATCCACCACTTTTTCCAGAATCGCCCATTGTTCGAGAGTTGTTTTTTGCATGATTAATCTAAAAATCGAATGATTATCATCTTAAATTAGCGTTATTCATCCATATTTTAAAGGATTAAGATAATCTCAACTTAAGAAGGAGCACAATATGAGCACATTCGACAGACATGATTTAAGCGGTTTTATCGGTAAACATCTGGTGTATACCTATGATAATGGCTGGAATTACGAGATTTATGTGAAGAATGGCCAGACGCTGGATTACCGTATTCACAGTGGCCTGGTGGGAAATCGCTGGGTGAAAGATCAGCAAGCCTGGATTGTTCGCGTTGGCGAAAGCACCTACAAAATTTCCTGGACGGAGCCAACCGGAACTGACGTCAGCCTGATAGTGAATCTCGGCGAAAAACTGTTCCACGGCACCATCTTCTTCCCACGTTGGGTGATCAATAATCCGGAAAAAACAGTCTGTTTCCAGAACGATCACATTCCGCTGATGGAATCTTATCGTGATGCCGGTCCCGCCTACCCGACCGAGGTAATTGATGAATTCGCCAC
Organism: Scandinavium goeteborgense; assembly: GCF_003935895.2. Lineage (GTDB taxonomy): Bacteria > Pseudomonadota > Gammaproteobacteria > Enterobacterales > Enterobacteriaceae > Scandinavium > Scandinavium goeteborgense. The sequence goes on from NZ_CP054058.1 coordinate 2,479,216, forward strand.
CATCACCTTTGTGCGAGACTGCGGAGCGGATAACGACAGCGTCATTGCCTGTGCCGCCAGCGAATTACCGGCTGATTTTCCGCAAAATCTGGCGTAATACGTCACGATGTTAAGCGATATCAGAAAGGCAGCAGGCGCGAGTGAAATCGCGCCTGCTGTTTTTTACGAAGGGAAATTAATGCTTGATAATGTACATCGTGCGGCTGTACGCCACGTCTTCCGGGTTATCGATTGGGTAGCCTTTCAGCCACGGTTTAATCAGACGCCCGTTGGTGTACTGATAAATTGGCGCAATCGGTGCCTGAGCGGCAAGGATTTTCTCGGCTTCGTTATAGTCGTCATTACGCGCTTTTTCGGTCGTTTCCTGCGTCGCCTTGTTGATAACTTTGTCGTACGCCGGATCGTTAAAGCGGGAAATGTTTCCGCTGTGGGTAGAGGTCAGCAGCGACAGGAAGGTTGACGGCTCATTGTAATCCCCAACCCAGGAGGCGCGGATCACGTCAAAGTTGCCGGTGTTACGGCTGTCGATATAGGTTTTCCACTCCTGGTTCTGCAACTTCACATCAACGCCCAGATTCTTCTTCCACATCGACGCCACCGCGATGGCGATTTTCTGATGGTTTTCAGAAGTGTTGTACAGCAGCGTCAGTTTCAGCGGACGCCCCGGTCCATAGCCTGCGGCCGTTAGCAGCGTTTTCGCCTGCGCATTCAGCTCTTCCTGACTCATTTTTTCCGCGGCCGTTGGCTGCGGTGTAAAGCCAGACGTCACGTCCGGGGTAAAGTGCCAGGCTGGTTTCTCGCCGGTGCCGAGCACTTTGTCCGCCATAATGCGACGATCAATGGTCATGCTCAACGCCAGACGCACGCGAGAATCTGCGGTTGGACCTTTTTGGGTGTTAAACGCGTAGTAATACGTACCCAACTGCGGCGGCGTATAGACCTGGCCTGGGATCTCTTTCAGCAGCTGTTTGTACTGATTTTTTGGGAAAGATTCGGTGATATCAATATCGCCCGCCTGATAGCGTTTCGTGGCGTTCGATTCCTGATTAATCGGCACAAATGTCACCTGCTTGATGACGGTTTTGGCGTTATCCCAGTAGTTTGCGTTTGGCACAACCACCAGCTTTTCATTGACCACGCGCTCTTTCAGCACGTAGGCACCATTGCCAATCAGCTTGCCAGGACGGGTCCAGTTAGGATCGCTCTCGACGTTGGCTTTTTGCACCGGATAGAGGGAGAAGTTGGCGGTCAGGTTCACGAACCATGGCAGCGGTTTATCCAGTTGCACGCGCAGAGTTTTGGCATCGACGGCGGTAACGCCGAGTTTATCCGGCGTCGCTTTGCCATCGATAATATCCTGCGCATGGGTAATGCCCGCCAGCGCGGCGAACCAGGCAAACGGCGAGGTCGTTTTAGGGTCAACCAGACGCTGCCAGCTATAAACAAAGTCCTGGGCGGTAACCGGTGTGCCGTCGGACCATTTCGCATCATCACGCAACGTGAAAGTCCAGGTGCGGTTATCGTTGGTCTGCCATTGGGTTGCGACGCCCGGGATAATATTGCCCTTCCCGTCCTGGTTCACCAGGCCTTCAAACAGGTCGCGGATCACCTGAATTTCCGGTAATCCCACCGCCTTCGCCGGATCCAGCGACGCAGGCTCATCTTTAATGTGACGAACCAGCACCTGCTGCTGCGCCAGAACGGTTCCCTGCGGAACGTCGGCCGCAAAGGAAAGAGAAGAAACGCCACTCAGCGCCAGCGCAAAACAGATAGACGATACAGGAAACTTCATGGGATCCCCTTGTTCCAATAAACCCAACCAACTTAGTCGGGTAATTATTTGTTTCAACAGGAAGAAATGCAAATGACTTGTCGTATAAAATTGAAGGTGATAGCGAAAAGGTGTCAGTTATGCACCCAATTTAGTCCTGAACAGGCACGAAGTCGTCCCGGCGATTGTTCGCATGCTATTCGACTACTTCGTGATAGGATAAAACTTCGTCGTTAGAGACCACCGTCACTTCCCCTGATTGTGGCTTCAAATCACAGCCCCCTTTCTCAAAAGTTCGTCTCACGCACACGATGCTCTGCCCGGGAAATATTGATCAGTTTGCCATCCCGCGCCGATTCCTGAAGTGCATTCCGGCTCAACGTCGGTGTTCTATACTTAAGTGTTATTCCGGCAGCTGTTAAATCCCCGATGCCTCACGCCCATCTTGAGAGAACGTTTCTGAACTGATTTCGCAACTGCTCCTGCGCGTTCATGTCGCATCAGAGCAACGCTATGAAAATGAATCCAAAAGGGTGGCTGAGCCGCTCCCTGCCCCTGGTCAACGCGCCCGAACACGTCCCGTTCCCGGCCAACGATCCCGCCGGTGAAAATAGCCTGCGGGCTGAACTCTTTTCTTCAGCCCAGATGGAGCGCTTCGGCAAAAAACTCGCCCGCTCGCATAAATTATCAGCGGATAAATTGCCGTATTACCTGCTCAAGCGCCTGAGCGACAACGAAGCCATCATTACGCAAAACTGCTACGCGCTGAACGCCGGTAAAAAGGCCAGCATCATGCCCGCCGGGGAATGGCTGCTGGATAATTACTATCTGATCGAAGAGCAAATCCGTCTCGTCCGGCAACATCTGCCGAAAAACTTCGGCAAAGGCCTGCCAGCGCTGGCTTCACCGCACAACTGCCCACGCATTTACGATATTGCCGCCGAAGCGATCGCTCACGGCGACGGACGCTGGGACCCGGCCAGCCTGACTATCTACATCAGTGCCTATCAGCAACATACCCAACTGACCTTAGGCGAAGTCTGGGCGCTGCCGGGCATGATGCGCCTGGCGTTAATTGAAAATCTGCGCCGCGTCAGCATCGATGTGGTGAAAGCCCAACAGGAACGCAATCTGGCCGATAGCTGGGTGACGCGCATTTTTGAATGCGCAGAAAACGCCCCTGCCGATGTGATTTTGGTCATTGCCGATATGGCGCGCTCGCGTCCCCCGCTCAGCAGCGCGTTTGTCGCTGAACTGGTGCGCCGCCTTCAGGGCCGCGGCAATATGCTGGCGCTACCGCTCACCTGGATTGAGCAGCGTCTTGCCGAACAGGGCGTGACCACCGAAGCCCTCATTTATCGTTTCAATCAACAGCTGGCAACCAGTCAGATTTCGGTGAGCAACAGCATTGCCGGTTTGCGGTTATTGAGTGAAACCAACTGGGCAGAATTCGCCGAAGCAATGAGCGTGGTGGAACAAACGCTGCGCCTCGACCCGGCGGGTGTGTATCCGCTGATGCATTTTGATACCCGCGATCACTACCGCCATGTGATTGAAATTCTTGCCCGAGGCAGCCGCACCAGTGAGCCTGCCGTCGCGCAACACGTTTTGACCCTCGCCGCCCAAAATGCGCCAGAAACCCCAGGCCATCACATTGGCTATTGGCTGATGGGCGACGGACGTCAGCAGCTCGAAATGGAGCTAGCAGCGGACACCTCGCGCTTTATTCGCTTGCGCCACAGCTTCAACCAAATCCCGCTGCTTTCCTGGCTTGGCAGTTTGAGTCTTTTGACGACGGCAGCAACGGCGGCGATCATGCACGACACGGCGCTGTCAGGCATGAACGGACTGCTTATGCTGCTAACAGTGCCGCTAGTCGTGGCGATCAGTCAGCTGGTGAGCGATCTGCTCAGCGAAACGACCACTCGCTTTCGTCATCCACGCCCGCTGCCCCGCATGGATTTTTCTGCGGGGATACCGCCGGAATCGGCGACCCTGGTGGTCATTCCATGCCTGCTGACCAGCCCTGAAAACATCACCAAACTGCTCACCAGCCTGGAAATCTGCTGGCTGGGCAATCAGCACGAGCATCTGCGTTTTGCGCTCTTGACCGACCTCACTGATTCCGTCAACGAAAACTCACCGGATAACAGCGCCCTGCTCGAACAGGCCATTTCGCAAACTCAGACATTGAACCGACGCTACCCGGCGAACCGCCCGCGGTTTTATCTGCTGCACCGCGCACCCGAATGGAACCCGCCGCAGGGCGTCTGGATGGGATATGAGCGTAAACGTGGCAAGCTGGCGCTGCTGAACAGCTGGTTACGCCACCCCACCACGCAGTTTTCCAGTGCGATGGACCTGCCTACCGAACAGCTCCCCGAACGCATCAAATACGTGATTACCCTCGATAGCGATACCGTTCTGCCGCGCGAAACGGCGCACAAGCTGGTTGCCACCATGGCGCATCCGCTCAACCGGCCTGAATACGACCCCGCGCGTCAGCGTGTGGTGAAAGGCTACGGCATTTTGCAGCCGGGGCTGGCGGAAGAGATGCCACGCAACGGGCAAGGCCGTTATGCCGCCTTGTGCAGCAGCATTCCGGGTAACAATCCTTACTCGATGATGTCTTCCGATATCTATCAGGATTTGTTTGCCGAAGGATCGTTTGTCGGCAAAGGCATTTATGACGTCGATGTCTTTGTGCAGGCCACCGCCAACACCTGCCCCGAAAATCTGGTCCTCAGCCATGATTTACTGGAAGGATGCTATGCCCGCTCCGGGCTGTTGAGCGAAGTCTTATTGTATGAGCAGTATCCAAACAACTATTTATCGGATGTGGCGCGGCGCACGCGCTGGATCCGTGGCGACTGGCAATTGCTGAACTGGCTCAAAACGCGGGTGCGAAAAGCAGACGGCAGTCACGACAAAAACCCGTTATCCGCGCTCTCTTACTGGAAACTTCTGGATAACCTGCGCCGTAGCCTGGTAGCCCCGTCTTTACTGGCGCTACTGTTTAGTACTCTGCTATGGGTGCCCAATCCACTGTACTGGCTGGGCGTGCTGGCGGTGGTGTGGCTGCTGCCCACGGCGCTGGCGGTCACGCATGATCTGCTGCGTAAGCCTGCCCGTCGGCTGTTAACCCAGCACCTGCTGCTGGTGATGACCGGGACGCTGAAACGTCTTTCCCGCGTCGGACTGAATTTCATCACTCTGCCGCACGAGGCCGGGTATTCGCTGTACGCCATCGCCGTAACGCTGTGGCGACTGGGCTTCAGTCAGCGCAATCTCAGTCAGTGGGTCAGTTTTAGCCCGGATAACGATTTGTCCAAAACGTCACCCCTCCGCTTTTACCGGGCGATGTGGCTGAACGTGGTCGCCGGTGTGTCATTAACGGCGCTCACCGCGCACGCTGCGCCGTGGTTCTCGACTGTTGCGCTGCCCGTAGGCATCATCTGGTGCCTGGCCCCGCTGCTGTTAAGTTGGCTGAGCCGCCAGCCTACGCTTAAAACGTTCTCGCCAAACAAAGAACAAAAGCAGTTATTACGCCAGACCAGCCGTGAAATCTGGGCCTTCTTTGAGACCTTCGCCAACGCGAAAGAAAACGGGCTACCGCCGGATAACTATCAGGAAATCCCGCAGCCCGTTGTTGCGCATCGAACCTCACCGACCAACATTGGCCTGTCGCTGATGGCCAACCTGACCGCCTGGGATTTTGGCTATCTGCCGATTGGCGAAGTGCTGCAACGCATCACACTGACCCTCGATTCGCTCGATAAAATGGAGCATTTCCGCGGGCATTTGTATAACTGGTATGACACTCGCACCCTGGCCCCGCTCAGCCCGCGCTACGTCTCCAGCGTCGACAGCGGCAATATGGCCGGGCATTTACTGACCCTGCGTGAAGGGCTGTCGGCAATGCGCAATCAGCCGATATTAAACGGCGCACAAGTGCTCGCCGGGATAGACGATACGCTGTCTATTCTTGAAAAACACTGGGGCCAGAGCACCCCGACCGGGCTACGCTTGCTGCGTCAGCATTGCCACAGCGCCGCCGGGCTGGCTCCGGCTGAGCTGTTTACTGAACTGAAATGGATGCGCACCCAAAGTAATCATCTGCACGCTCTGTGTAATCATGAAGACACGGTGGTCGTGCGCTGGATTGAACACCTTCAGCGTCAGTTGGTGATGCTGTGCCACGAATGGACGCACCTGCTCGGCTGGTTAACGTCGGCGTATGACGCGCAGACGCTGCCGTCATTGAGCTGGCTGGCGCAGGCGAAGCATTCCGGCGAAGGCTCCCCGCCTGCCTCCGCGATTTCACTGGCCCGTATGCGGCTGGATATCATTACCGAGCTCGAACAGCGGCTGAACGAACATGCGCAAATGGATTTCACCTTCCTGTACAGCGAGGTGACCAACCTCCTCAGCATCGGCTACAACTGCGACACCAATATGGCGGATAAAAGCCATTATGACCTGCTGCCGTCCGAAATTCGGCTGACCAGTTTCCTCGCCATCGCCACCAATCAGCTGCCGCTCAAAAGCTGGTTCGCGCTTGGGCGGCTTTTCACCACCATTGATAACGAAACCGCACTGATGTCATGGAGCGGTTCGATGTTTGAATATCTGATGCCAAACCTGGTGATGCCGACCTGGCCGGGCAGCCTGCTGGATGAGATGAGTCAGTCTGCGGTCATGCGCCAGATTGACTGGGGCAAAGAGCGCGGCGTGCCGTGGGGCGTGTCCGAGTCCGGCTACCATGCGTTTGACGTTCAGCAGAATTATCAGTATCAGGCCTTCGGCGTGCCCGGTCTCGGGCTGCGGCGCGGGCTGGCCGACGATATGGTGGTCGCGCCGTACGCCACGCTATTAGCGTTGATGATTTCACCGCAAAAAGCCTGTGAAAACCTGGCCCGTCTGGAGAAAATCGGCGCGCGCGGTGAATACGGGTTTTATGAAGCGCTGGACTACACGCCGTCGCGTCTCGCCACCGGGCAGCTGTATGCCGTGGTGCAATCATGGATGGCGCATCATCAGGGCATGGCGTTTCAGGCGCTGGCGCACGTACTGCTCGACGCGCCCATGGTCGACCGGTTTATGGCCAGCACCGCGTTTCAGTCGGCGAGCTTGCTGCTCCAAGAACGCGTGCCCGATGCGGTGGATCTCTACAGTCCTCGCCGTCATTTTGAGTCGCATGAAGGCCGGGTTAAACCGGTGCATTACGAGCCGCGTATCTTTACCCGCGCGGACAGCCTGGTGCCCGAAGTTCAGCTGTTGTCCAACAGCCATTATCACCTGATGATGACCCATACCGGCGGCAGCTATAGCCGCTGGAACGATCTGGCCCTGACCCGCTGGCGGAGCGATACCACCCGCGATAACTGGGGATCGTTCTGCTATATCCGCGATGCGCACACCGGCGAGCTGTGGAGCAACAGTTGGCAGCCGGTCGGCGATATCGACAGCAACGACGAAGTTATCTTTACCGATTCAGGCGCGGAGTTCAGGCGCACCATCGATAACCTGAGCATCAAAACGCAGATTGTGGTGTCGCCGGAAGACGATATTGAACTGCGCCGCATCACGCTGCTGAACCGTGGCCGCCAGCCGCGCACCCTCGAACTGACGACCTACGCCGAAGTGGTACTGGCACCAGCGACCAGCGACCAGGCGCACCCTGCGTTCAGCAATTTGTTTATCCAAACGGAACTGATTACCGAGCAAAGCGCCATTCTATGCCACCGTCGGCCTCGCTCGCCGGATGAAAAAAGCCCGTGGCTGTGTCACATGATGGTGGTTCATGGCGGAAACCAAAGTGACGTGTCGTTTGAGACTGATCGGGCGAATTTCCTCGGGCGCGGCAGAGGCCCGGCCAACGCGCTGGCGGCTCATCAAAGCGGACCGCTCAGCAACACCTCCGGTTCCGTGCTGGATCCGATGCTGGCTATCCGTCAGACCATTACCGTGCAACCGGGCCAGTCCGTCACCGTCGATATCGTGTACGGCGTGAGTGAAAACCGTGCGCAAAGCCTGGCGCTGCTGGAAAAATACCGTGATCACCCGATCGCCGATCGCGTGTTCGAACTCGCCTGGTCGCACAGCCTGGTGGTTTTACGCCAAATCAACGCTAACGAAGATGACGCCGCGCTGTTTAACCGTCTTGCCAGCGCCATTATCTACCCGTGCCAGGAACTGCGTGCCGACAGTCGCGATATCAGCCGCAACCGTCGCGGCCAGTCCGGTTTGTGGGGCTGGGCGATTTCCGGCGATCTGCCAATTGTGCTGCTCACCATCACCAGCGAGGAAAGCCTTCTCTCGGTCACCACCCTGATTCAGGCGCACCGATACTGGCGGCTGAAAGGGCTGGCGGCGGATTTGGTTATTCTCAATAACAGCCCCGGAGGTTATCAGCAGGGATTGCAAAACACGATAATGGATTTGATTTACGCCGGGTCGGAAGCCAGCCAGTTGGATAAATCCGGCGGGATTTTTGTGCGCAACGGCGAGCTCCTGTCAGCTGAAGACAAGCTGCTGTTGATGAGCGTGGCGCATCTGTATCTCGATGACCGCTCGGGCAGTCTGAATGAACAGCTCGATCAACGTATTCATACCTTAAAAGCGCTCCCGAGACCGTTCGTGCCGCAGGTGGGCCCTGGCGACAACCTGCATATTCCGTGGTCGCCCGACACCAGCCAGCTATTGCATTTCAACGGTCACGGCGGATTTTCGCAGGATGGCCGCGAATACCAAATTGTACTCCGGGAGAATCAACCGACGCCTGCACCGTGGTCAAATGTGCTGGCAAATGCCCGGTTCGGCAGCGTGCTGTCTGAGGCGGGCCAGGCCTACAGCTGGTATGAGAACGCGCATGAATACCGACTCACACCGTGGGAAAACGATCCGATCAGCGATCGCAGCGGCGAAGCGTTTTATCTGCGTGATGAAGAGAGCGGCGTGTACTGGTCGCCGACCACCCTGCCGGTGCGCGGCGAAGGGGATTATCTCTCCCGCCATGGATTTGGTTACAGCGTATTCGCCCATCGCGAGAGCGGTATCGACAGTGAGTTGACCATTTTGGTGGCCGAAGAAGCCCCGGTTAAATTGGCTATTCTGACGCTCAGCAACAACTCCGGTCGCCCGCGTAAACTCTCGGTCACCGGGTTTGCAGAATGGACTCTCGGCGAGTCACGCACCCGCTCTACTCTGCATATTGTCACCCATGAAGCCAGCGTGAGCGGCGGCTGCGGCGTGATGGCGAATAACTTTTACGGCGCGGACGGTGGCGGTCGCACGGCCTTTTTTGCCGTCAGCGGCGTGCACTGCTCGCTGACGGGCGATCGGCGTGAATTTATCGGGCGAAATGGTTCTCTGGAAAAACCGGCCGCGATGAATTTACGCTGGCTGTCGAACAAAACCGGGGCCGGACTCGATCCCTGTGGTGCAGTGCAATCGGCGACTAAGCTTATCGACGGCGACCAGACCACGTTTATTTTCGTGCTCGGTGTGGGGGAAGATCAGGCCCAGGCGCAGGCGCTGCTCAGCCGTTATCTGAATGAAGACGCGGCGCGAAATGAACTGAACCAGGTCCACCAAATGTGGCACAACCTGCTGGATAAACTGGTCGTTACTACGCCGGATACCAGCGTGAATTTACTGGTTAACGGTTGGCTGTTGTATCAGACCATTGCCTGTCGCCTGCTGGCACGCAGCGGCTACTATCAGTCCGGCGGCGCATTTGGCTTCCGCGATCAGCTCCAGGACACCCTCGCCCTCAGCCACGCCGCGCCAGAACGGCTTCGCGATCAGATAGTGCTGTGCGCGTCGCGCCAGTTTGTCGAAGGCGATGTCCAGCACTGGTGGCATCCGCCACATGGCAACGGCGTGCGCACCCGCTGTTCTGACGACTATCTCTGGCTGCCGCTGGCGGTCTGTCATTATGTGGAAACCACCGGCGACACCGCAATCCTCGAGCAGCGTATTGCGTATCTGGAAGGACGTTCGCTACAGGCAGGCGAAGAGTCGGTGTACGAACAGCCGGTTATCAGCGATCTCCAGGAACCCCTGTGGCAGCACTGCGTCAAAGCGCTCAAATACGGCCTGCGTTTTGGGCAGCATGGCCTGCCGCTGATGGGCGCGGGCGACTGGAATGACGGTATGAACCGAGTGGGAATCGACGACAAAGGTGAAAGCGTGTGGCTCGGGTTCTTCCTGTACGACATATTAGAGCGCTTTGCCTCGCTGGCCGACAAACGTCAGGATGCCAGCATCAGCGACCTTTGCCGGAGCGCAGCCGCACGTTTGCGGCAGAGCCTGGAAACCGCTGGCTGGGATGGCGACTGGTACCGGCGCGGATATTTTGACGATGGCACCCCGCTGGGGTCTCACGCCTCGCAGGAGTGTCGGATTGATGCGATTGCCCAAAGCTGGTCCGTGTTGTCCGGGGCTGCGAGTCAGGAACGGAGCCGTCAGGCCATGAGCGCGCTGGATACGCACCTGGTCGATGACGACGCCGGGCTGATTAAACTGCTCACCCCGCCGTTCGATGGGCACGGCCCGAATCCGGGCTACATTCAAGGGTATCTGCCGGGCGTGCGTGAAAACGGTGGGCAGTACACCCACGGCGCCATTTGGGCAGTGATGGCTTTTGCGCGCATGGGCAATACCGAACGCACCTGGCAGCTGTGGAACCTGATCAACCCGGTCAATCACACCCTAACCGCCAGCGCTATTGAGACATATAAAGCCGAGCCTTACGTGATGAGCGCCGATGTCTACAGCGTTGATCCGCACCGCGGACGTGCGGGCTGGAGCTGGTATACGGGCTCCGCGGGCTGGGCATACCGCCTGCTGACCGAAGAGCTTCTGGGGATCAGACGTTACGCGTCAGCCTTCACGGTGCATGTCCAACTTCCCCAAAACTGGCCGTCGCTCAGCATCCGCTACCAGAATGGTCAAAGTCATTATCAGATAACCGTTTCGGGTGATGGCGGGCCGTATCGGGTAATCCTGGATGGCGTCACGCTGCCGGATGACAGGATCCCTCTCTTCGATGACGGACAAAATCATACGGTGGAGATATTCCAGACATAATGCTGATTCACCGGGGGCACAGGTCATGTGAAGTGAGGCAGGGATCAGGGAAACTATTTGATTCTCGGTGAGTTATGAACAACACTGCCAGAAACAACACAATAAAGCAGGATTGAGCATGTCTTCCACCCGACCACGCCAGCAGCGCGGCGCGTTTCCGCCTGGAACTCAACACTATGGCCGTTCATTGCTGGGCGCCCCGCTGATCTGGTTCCCCGCCCCGCTCGCCGACCACAACAGCGGGCTGATTATTGCGGGCACCCACGGTGACGAAAACTCGTCCATCGTCACCCTGTCATGCGCGCTACGCACGCTGGCCCCGGACCTGCGGCGTCATCACGTGGTGCTGACCGTCAACCCGGACGGCTGCCAGCTGGGGCTACGCGCCAATGCGAACGGGGTCGATCTCAACCGTAACTTCCCGGCGGCGAACTGGAAAGCTGGTGAAACGGTTTATCGCTGGAACAGCTCCGCAGAGAGCCGTGACGTGGTGCTGCTGACGGGGGATAAACCCGGTTCCGAGCCAGAAACCGAAGCGCTGTGCCAGCTGATCCACAAAATTCACCCGGCGTGGGTGGTGTCGTTCCACGACCCGCTGGCCTGTATCGAAGATCCGCAGCAAACGGGGCTGGGCCAGTGGCTGGCAGACAGCTTTGAACTGCCGCTGGTGACAAGCGTCGGCTACGCGACGCCGGGCTCGTTCGGCAGTTGGTGTGCCGATCTCGGCCTGCACTGCATCACCGCGGAATTCCCGCCGATTTCATCCGATGAAGCGAGCGAAAAATACCTGGCGGCAATGACCGGCCTGCTGCACTGGCATCCGGAATTAGCCTCTACGCGTTGAGATTATTTGATTCCTATACGGCTACAGTTCAGCCAATAAAAAACCCGCATGGCCGGAGCGATGCGGGTTCTTTAACAAATCATCTGGTTCGTCAGGCAAAAAACAACCCAGCTACCACGATGACGACAAGCACGACGGCAGCCACGGTATCAATCAACCGTTTAGTCAGCTTGTCCTGCGTTGCGACGCTTTCGTCTTCCCACTCAATCATCTCAGCACCCTCAAATTTGTGACGCGCGTATCCTAAACGCGCCTCGCGGATGCCGGATGATCGTTTTGTGCCGGATTCAGTTTAAAAATAAACTAACGATTTCATAGGTAAAGAGTCCCGGTGCCGAAGCGCAGCGCGGGTTCGGCATCGATTGCCAGCCACGTCGGGCCATCGAGATCGGCAAAGCGTACCTTTGGCGTCAGCGGCAATGCGGCGCTGATGGCACGAGAGGTACACAACATACAGCCTAGCATCAGGTCAAAACCTTGCAATTTGGCTTCCGTCGCCAGCGCCAGCGCTTCGGTTAAGCCACCGGTTTTATCCAGTTTAATATTGACCATGTCATAGCGTCCGGCGAGTTTCGCCAGGCTTTCGCGGGTGTGACAGCTTTCATCAGCACAAATCGGCAGCGGATGAATAAAGTTTGCCAGCGCACCATCTTCCCCTGCCGGTAACGGCTGTTCGAGCATCGCGACGTTCAGATCCGCCAGCAGCTGACAGCGTGAAGCCAGCCCATCGCTGTGCCAGGACTCGTTAGCGTCGACAATCAGCGTGGCCTCCGGGACGGCTGCCCGTATGGCGACCATTCTTTCGCTGATCAGATGGTCATCGAGCTTAACCTTTAACAGCCGTGCGCCTTTATCCCACAGCGCCCGGGCACTATTTGCCATCTGATCCGGCGTGCCGATCACCACGGTTTGTGCCGTCGTCACCTCGGAGGGTAATTCGCTGCCCACTAAAGCCGACAGCGAGCGCCCCGCTTTGCGCACTTCAATATCCCACAGCGCACAGTCGACGGCGTTGCGCGCCGCGCCCGCGGGCAGAAGCTGCTGCAACGCGTCGCGCGTCAGGCCGGATTCAAGCTGTTCGCCAATGCTGGCAATCTGCGCCATCACCGAGGCAATACTCTCGCCATAGCGCGGGTACGGAGTACATTCTCCTGTCCCGGTCACGCCGTCTTGCTGGATTTCCACCACCACCACTTTCGCTTCGCTGCGGGCACCGCGGGCGATGACGAATGGCGTATGCAGCGGCCAGGCTTCCTCGTACACTTTCAAACTTCTCATTCCCTGCACCTCGATTTACCAGCACTAAAAGGATTTGCCGTGTTAACTGTTGATGTCATACACTAGCCGCGACGTTAACTATATGTAAACAGGAAGATAATCATGTCACAAACTGTGCATTTCCAGGGCAACCCCGTTTCCGTTCAGGGCTCCATTCCGCAGGCGGGCGCCAAAGCACCAGCATTCACTCTGGTCGCTAAGGATCTCTCCGACGTCGCACTGAGCCAGTTCGCTGGTAAACGTAAAGTGCTGAACATTTTCCCGAGCATTGATACCGGCGTATGCGCTGCATCCGTGCGTAAATTCAACCAGCTGGCAACCGAACTGAACAACACTGTCGTGCTGTGCATTTCTGCTGACCTGCCGTTCGCCCAGTCCCGCTTCTGCGGTGCAGAAGGTCTGAGCAACGTTGTTACCCTGTCCACCCTGCGTGCGCCAGAGTTCCTGCAGCAGTATGGCGTTGGCATCGCAGATGGCGCGCTGAAAGGCCTGTCTGCTCGCGCGGTCATCGTGCTTGATGAAAACGACAACGTGGTTCTGAGCGAGCTGGTGAACGAAATCACCAACGAGCCGGACTATGATGCTGCGCTGGAAGCACTGAAAGCCTGATAAAAAATGCCGCCTTCATCACTGAAGGCGGCATCGCATTTACTCTTCGTTCTTCTTCTGACTTAAACCATATTCCCGCAACTTATTCGCGATCGCCGTGTGCGAAACGCCCAGGCGTTTGGCAAGCTTACGCGTGCTCGGATAGCTGCGATAAAGCTGAGTCAGCACCGACCGCTCAAAGCGACTGGTGATGTCGTCCAGCGAGCCTTCCATCGCATCTTCCCCGACCGCCACCGTGGTGGTGTCGTAATCCGGCAGTAAGATGTCCTGCGGGCGCAGCTCGTAGCCGTCCAGCTGCGTCAGCGCGCGGTACACGGCATTTTTCAGCTGACGCACGTTGCCCGGCCAGCCGTAGCGGGTCAGCACGGTGTTCAAATCAGCGGCCAGTTTCGGACGCGCAATCCCCTGCTCATCGGCAAAACGGGCCACAAACAGCTCCGTCAGCGGCATGATGTCCTGCGCCCGATCACGCAGCGGCGGCAGGTTCAGGGTCAGCACGTTCAGACGATAATAGAGATCTTCGCGGAACAGACCTTTCTGCACCAGTTCGACGAGGTTCTTCTGCGTGGCGCAAATCACCCGCACATCGACGTGGATTTCGTGATCTTCCCCGACGCGACGGAAGGTGCCATCGTTGAGGAAACGCAGCAGTTTGACCTGCATTCCCGGCGACATTTCACCGATTTCATCCAGCAGCACCGAGCCGCCGTTGGCCTGCTCGAAGAAGCCTTTTTTGCCTTCCGGCGCATGGCCGAACAGTTCGCTTTCAACCGCATCTTCCGGAATCGACGCGCAGTTCAGCGCCAGATACGGCTTCTGTGCACGCGGGCTTGCCAGATGACAGGCGTTCGCCAGCAAATCTTTCCCAGTGCCGGTATCACCGACAATCAGCAGCGGCGCACTCAGCATCGCCAGCTTGCGGGCCTGCTCAACTACGTGACGCATTTTCGGGCTAACGGCGATAATCTGACTGAAGGCGCTGACGTCCTGGCTGGTCATGGTTTGCAGCTGACGGCCCATGCGTAATGTAGAACGCAGCATCACGACGGCCCCCATCAGAACGCGCGTGGCATTTTCGCCTTCCAGCGTCACCGGGGTAATTTCCAGCAGGAAGTTTTGCCCGTTGATCACCACGTGTTCTGCGTGGGACTCCATCGGGGCGTCATCCAGCCAACGCTGGAAGTTAAAGCCGTTGATCAGCTGCGCGGCATTGTGGCTGCGCAGTTTATCCTGCGACTGGCCGAACAACTGGCAGCTCGCCGGGTTCGCCAGCTCGACTTTGCTTTTAGTGTCCAGCGAAAGCACCGGCTCCGGCATGGCTTCCAGTAACGCGCTCAGCGCCAGGTGTTCACGTTCCGACGGCATCCACGGCACGGTGCGCACGTCGGTCACGCCGGCGATACGACGGATTTCTGCCATCAGAGTGCGGAAACTGTCAAATTCCAGCTCCGCAAAATTAAGGTAAATTCGGCCAATGGGGTCGATGTCGATCCCGCGCAGGTCAATACCGCGCAGCACCAACAGATCGAGTAATTCACGGGTCAGACCAAGACGGTCCTCACAAAAGACTTCAAGACGCATGGGAGTATCACCCTCATAGCCAATAACGCATGGATGATAAGACAGTTCTCCGCCTGCGGGAAGATGGCTGTCAACAATTATTGACAGTATGGCGGAAAATCAGGCACTTTGCCGTAAACTCGGCGGGTAAAGCACAAAGGGACAAGGTCAGACGTGATTTTTGCAGCGGCGGTTGAGTGAGATACCCCTCTCCGTTAAGAGAGGGATAAATAGCAAATGAAATGTTAAGCCGGTTTCTTATTGATGGTTTCTTTCAACTGACCGATAAGCTCACGGCGGAAATCGCCAAGCTTTGGTTTGTCGTTATCGATCCACGGCAGCGGGCGGCAGACTTCCATTGCTTTAATGCCCAGGCGCGCGGTCAGCAGACCAGCCCCGATCCCCTGCGCCGCACGGGCGGAAAGACGCGCGGCCAAATCCTGCGACATCCAGTCCATACCGACTTCGCGCACCAGTTCGCTGGCTCCAGCGAAGGCGATATTCAGCATCACCAGACGGAACAGGCGCAAGCGGCTGTAATAACCCAGCTCAATGCCGTACAGCATGGCGATGCGGTTGATCAGGCGCAGGTTGCGCCAGGCGATAAACGCCATATCCACCAGCGCCAGCGGACTGACGGCAATCATCAGCGTGGATTCTGCCGCCGAACGGCTGATTTCGCGCCGCGCCTGAGCATCGAGCACCGGCTGCACGAGATGGGCATACAACGTGACCACTTCCCGGTCGTTCTGCGTTTCGTGAATGGCAGCGTACCAGCGCTGGAGCGCCGGGTGCGATTTGTCGATCCCGGCCTGTGCCGCCAGCTGTTCGCAGAACGCCCGACCTTTTCCGGTGCCGTGGCTGTGCAGCAGGTCGCGCGCTTCATCACGCTCTTCCGCCCGCTGACGCAAACGCCATAAGCGTCGCCACTCAGTCGCCACGGACCCAACGCCCGCGCCGATAATCAGCGCCCCGGCCGCGTAGCCACCCAGCGCCACCCAGTCTTGCGTTTGCCAGGCGTGCATCGTCGACTGTACGCCCTGCGCCACCACGCTAATACCGAAAATACCCAGCCCTGCGGTTACCATCCGTCGCCACAGACTGCGTTTCGGGTGCAGCGCCGCTTCGACTACGGCTTCGGCCTGACCTTCGTCCTCCAGCGGATCGTCAATCACCGTCGGGGCAAAGTTCTCGGCCTGATTCTGTTCAAAGGTTTGAGCCCCACGCAGGTGCTCCGTTTTGTCCGCTTCCAGCGGCCCGGCGAAATCGATACGCGGTTTTAACGGTTCGCTCATCGCAATTTATCTCCAATTAAAAACTCCAGGGCTGCATCAAGGCGAATGTGCGGCAGCGGTTTATCGACGTCCATCGTCTGCGGGCGAAACGCCTCGAACTGGAAGCCCTGCTGTTCCCAGAACGCCTGTCCCGGCAAACGGGCAGGCACTTCGCCGGGATACACCGTCAACGGTTCGCCATCGCTCAGGCGGTTGCCGCGCAGCGCGGGAATTTTCTCGCCATTGACGTCAATCAGCCCGCTTTGCGTGGCCTGCACCGAAGCCAGCCCCAGACAGTCCATGCTGATGCCTTCAAAGGCCGCATTCTGCCACGCATCCTGAATCAGCTGCTGCAACAGGGAAACCATGTTCGCATGCTGATCGACGGTAACGTGATCGGCTTTGGTGGCGGCAAACAGCAGTTTGTCGATGACAGGGGAAAACAGACGACGAAACAGCGTGCGCTGCCCGTAATGGAAGCTTTGCATTAATTGCGTCAGCGCCAGACGCATGTCGTTGAACGCCTGCGGCCCGCTGTTCAGCGGCTGCAAACAATCGACCAGCACTATCTGGCGGTCAAAACGCAGGAAGTGATTTTTATAGAAGTCTTTAACCACGTGTTCGCAGTAATAGTCAAAACGCGCCCGCAGCATCCCGGCGTTGGTGTGTTTGTCGGCCTGCGCCAGTTTGGCCTCGCCTGTGGCATCCACATCCGGCCACGGGAAGAACTGTAAGGCCGGTGCGCCTGCCATTTCGCCCGGCAGTACAAAGCGCCCGGGCTGAATGAAGTGCAAACCTTCCTGTTTGCAGGCGTGCAGATAGTCGGTCCACGCCTGGCTGAGTTCTGCCAGACGGTTTTCGTCTGCCGGTGCCAGCGGGTCTAGCCCTTCGCAAAGCTGACGCCAGCGTGTAGACCACTCTGCTCGCTGCCCGGTCAGCAGGCCGGTCATCTGTCGCGACCAGCTCAGGTAGTCCTGTGCCAGCATCGGTAAATCCAGCAGCCATTCGCCCGGATAATCGACGATTTCCAGGTACAGCGTGGAGGTGTCTTTGAAGTGGCGAAGCAAGGAATCGTTAGAACGAAAACGCAGGGCCAGGCGAATCTCGCTCACGCCACGCGTCGGCGTTGGCCACGTCGGCGGCGTGCCGTATAGCTGCGCCAGGCCTTCGTCGTAGGTAAAACGCGGGATCCCGTAGTCACGCTGCGGCACACGCTTCACGCCGAGCAACCGCTCCTCACGTACCGCACTCAGCAGCGGTAAACGCGCGCCTGCGTGCAGATTCAGCAGTTGATTCACCATAGCGGTGATAAACGCGGTTTTGCCGCTACGGCTAAGCCCGGTCACCGCCAGGCGCAGATGTCGGTCCACACCGCGATTGAGCAGCGCATTAAATTCGGTTTTGAGTCGCTTCATCGCCATCCCGTTTTGTCCGATTCTTGCTTATCCTTCAGGATACATGACATAAGGTCCCTGAAGAGAATTATCAACCGCACTTCGCTGTATTTCAGGCTTTTTCTCCAGTAAGATGCATCTGATTGACTCTACGATGGAGCTCGACAGGTGTATGTCACCGACCATATATGATATTGCCAGGGTTGCTGGCGTCTCAAAATCTACCGTCTCGCGAGTACTGAATAATCAAACCAATATTTCGCCAGAGGCGCTGGAAAAAGTGCAGAAAGCGATTAAGGATCTTAATTATCAGCCAAATAAGCTTGCCCGGGCGCTAACGTCTTCTGGGTTTGACGCTATTATGGTCATTTCTACTCGCTCAACGAAAACGACGGCAGGCAATCCTTTCTTTGCTGAAGTGCTTCACGCCATTACTTCCCGGGCGGAGGAAGAAGGCTTTGATGTGATATTACAAACGTCACGCAGCACTGAAGATGACCTGCTTAAATGCGAAAGCAAAATTCGGCAAAAGATGATCAAAGGGATCATTATGCTGAGCTCCCCGGCCGATGAATCCTTTTTCTCGCGCGTCGATGCGTATCAAATTCCGGTGGTGGTGATTGGGAAAGTTGAAGGGGATTATCAGCACGTCTATTCCGTCGACACCGATAATTATCAGGACAGCATTGCACTGACCCATGCGCTTATTTCTCGTGGGCATAAAAATATCGCCTGCCTGCATGCCCCGCTGGATTATCACGTTTCCGTTGACCGCCTGGCGGGATATAAAGTGTGCCTCAGCCAGCACCATATTCCGCTGCGTGAAGAATGGGTCATTGATAGCGGTTATACCCATGAAACCGCGCTGGTCGCGGCGAAGTCGTTGCTGGCGATGGAACCGCGTCCGGATGCCGTTTTCGCCACCGACAGCATGAAGCTGTTAAGCCTGTACCGGGCCGCATTTGAAGCAGGCATTCAAATACCGCAACAGCTTGCCGTGGTTGGCTACAGTAACGAAACGCTGTCGTTCATTTTGTCTCCCGCGCCGGGCGGTATTGATGTGCCTACCTACGAACTGGGTCTAAAGAGCTG
Organism: Scandinavium goeteborgense; assembly: GCF_003935895.2. Classification (GTDB taxonomy): domain Bacteria; phylum Pseudomonadota; class Gammaproteobacteria; order Enterobacterales; family Enterobacteriaceae; genus Scandinavium; species Scandinavium goeteborgense. The sequence continues at coordinate 2,498,131 of NZ_CP054058.1, forward strand.
CGATCAGCTTTTCAAATGCCTCGCCGGTAAACCGGGTCCACGACGGGTTATCGTTTCTACCCATATTTCGCTGACCGACTCGCTGGCATAAAGCCGGAGGTTTGCCCTCCGGCCACATGGCGTTAAAACGCGTAGTTGATGCCGACACCCGCATAATGGAAGCGATCGTCGTCGCCCTCATCGTGGTGTTCCCACTCGTAGGCATATTCAAGAGAAACCGAAACACCGTTATCGAAGTCGTGGGCGAATTGTAATCCAAGACGGTTGAAGTCATGGCCTTCGCGAGTCGGATCGTCCTGCCAGTCCCAGTTTGTCCAGCGGTCAAGACCGAGACGGGTATACGGCGTCAGTGTGGTGGAACCAAAAGAGATGGGGAGATAGGCACGAATTTCCTGGGTTGAAAACTCACCGTTATTCCGGCTCTTATCAAGGTTAAACCCGCGCTCCAGATAATAATTCGTCAGCAACGAGACCGTCTCTGTCAGCTTCCACGTAAACCCGGTTTCGGTTTCCACCCGGCTGTCAGCATACCCCGTTTGCTGTAGATCGTTCACGAACTGATAGGCCGCCAGCCAACCGTTGAAATGCACGTCATCCGTCAGGCGTAAATTCCAGTCTGGCTGAAATTTATAACGCTGCATATTAGCGGTTCCCGCCTCTTTATTATGTTCATCTTTAAAGTGATAGCCATAATTACGAATACCGCCGGTCAGACCGAGAGTAAAGTCATCGCTATCCAGTACCTGATAACGAACTTCCAGTTCAGGCCGATTAAAATAGGTCCCGCGTGTGCCAGAACTGTAATCGACCGGGCCTTCCTGATACATCGCTAGCGATATTTTCCATGGCCCTGTGGAAGCATTGAACCACACCGACGGTTCGTATAACCCGTCCATATCATCGGCTTGCCCTTCAGTATTCTCGATTTCATACATCGCGCCAATATTAAATTTCCAGCCGTCATTATTTTCTGCATAAGCTGTGAGAGTACACGCACCCAATAGCAGTGCGGCACACCGAGGTAGTGTGTTCATAATATTCATCCTGAAAAATTAACAACGTAGAGATAATGGGAGGAATGACATCCTCCCTGCTTTTTAATTTCTGTTATTCGCGGATGGCTCGCTCACTTTCAATATCAAAGAAATGACTTTTCGCCATATCGAATGACAACACAATATTATCGCCGGCGAAATAATCACTGGTCGACGGGGCGCGAACCACCAGTTCATGCCCACCAATGGTGATATACAGCATAAATTCCGCACCGGTTAATTCCGCCACGCTAATCCGCGCCGCGACCGGTATAGTCGACTCCGCGCCAGTGACGATATCTTCCGGGCGAATGCCTAACACAATCGCTTTACGCTGATAGCCCGCCGCGTTGAGCACTGCCATCTTGTCCGGCGGGATCGGCAAGCGCAGGGTTTCGGTGACGAAATCATTGCCGTCGATGGCGCCACGGATAAAGTTCATCGCCGGAGAGCCAATAAACCCGGCGACAAACATGTTTGCGGGCTGGTTGTAGACCTGCTTCGGCGCCCCCACCTGCTGCACGATACCGTCTTTCATAATCACTATCCGTGTCGCCATTGTCATGGCTTCGGTCTGATCGTGCGTGACGTAAATCATGGTGGTATTGAGCTTCTGATGCAGTTTGCAGATTTCAGCCCGCATCTGCACGCGCAGCTTGGCATCGAGGTTCGACAGCGGTTCATCCATCAAAAACACCCCCGCTTCACGCACAATTGCCCGCCCGAGTGCCACGCGCTGGCGCTGGCCGCCTGACAACGCGCTCGGTTTGCGCTTCAGATACTCACGCAAACCCAGGATTTGGGCCGCCCAGCTGACACGTTCTTCAATGACCTCCGGCGCAATTTTTTGCATCTTGAGACCAAAGGCCATGTTGTCATACACCGTCATGTGCGGATAGAGCGCGTAGTTCTGGAAAACCATCGCGATATTGCGCGACTTCGCCGGAACATCGTTCATTCGTACGCCGTCGATCATTAACTCGCCATGGCTGATCGCCTCCAGCCCGGCAATCATTCTCAGAGTGGTTGATTTACCACAGCCGGACGGCCCGACCAGAACGATGAACTCTTTGTCTTCAATGTCGAGATTGAAATCCTTCACCACGTGCACGTGGTTGTCGTAAATCTTCTGAATATGTTGCAGTGATAATTGAGCCATGGGTTTATTCCTTTACAGGTGCAGGAGCTGGATGGAGGCGTTGCCAGTACGCATCCAACCGATGCCAGTTCAGTTCCCGTGTGGACGGTAATAACAGCCCCGCCCCCATCAAATCTTCGCCAATGCCGACTGATGCCATGCCGCTCGCGTTAATCGCCTGGATCCCGGCCAGGGAATCCTCTATCCCGATAGCGTGGCGCGCTGCCACGCCTAATCCCCGGCAGGCCAGCAGGAAAATTTCCGGGTCGGGCTTGGAATGCACGATACGCGAGGCATCTGCGCAATAGTCAAAGAGGTGCGAAATTCCCAGCGCATTCAGAATAACCGGAGCATTGAGTGACACCGAGGCCAGCCCGATGCGTATTCCCCTGCCACGTAGCGCCTGCAAAAGCGCAGTGATGCCTGGCAAAATCGACTCAGGGGTGAGCGACGCCAGCGTGGCGACGTAACGGTTGTTTTTACGCGCGCACAGCTCCTCGCAGTCGGCGGGGGAAAAGTACGCCGCTTTACCGCCGTGTTGCAAAATTCGCTGCAACGACGCCATTCGGCTGATGCCCTTCAGCTGCTCGTTGAACGTTTCGTCAATGCTGATCCCAATTTCCTTCGCCACATCGCGCCAGGCGACGTAATGCAAATGCGCCGTGTCGGTCACTACCCCGTCAAGATCGAAGATAACGGCATCCAGTTTCATTCGGTCTTCTCCATGGTAGCGGTCCCAATTTGAGTGCTAAAAAAATCAGACTGCGGATAGCGCTGCTGCCCATTCAGACAAATTTCGCGGCCCCACAGCCACAGACGAATTTCTGCGCTGGTGTTCAGGGTGACCGCTTCCGACGTAATATCCAGGGTCAGGCTCGCGCCCTGCCAGCGAACCGGCACGCATAGCCGCTGCCATTTCGCCGGGAGTGCCGGGGCCAGATGCAGTTCACCATTGCAAATAGTTAGCCCGGCAAAGCCTTGTACGGCCCCCAGCCAGATAGCCCCCGTCGCTGCGGCATGAATCCCGTCGTCGCTGCTGTGCGGCTCGTCGCCCAAATCGATTTGCGTCCCGTCTCGCCATAGGCGATACCCTTCCTCTACGCGGCCACAGCGCGCGCTGACGATGCCGTGAATGGCTTTACTGAGCGAGGAATCGTGGATGGTTCGTGGCTCGTAGTACGCCAGATTCGCCAGGCATTCGGCGTCAGAAAAACGATCCGGTAGCATGTAATTCAGCATCACCACATCGGCCTGTTTAAGGATTTGCATCTCGTTGACTTCCGCCCGCGAGTAGTCGAGCAAAATGGTCTGCTTCCCGGCGTGGGCTTTATATTTGCTGAGATTAATGGTCGGCTTTTGCATGAACGTATCGTCCTGCGCCAGCACGCCCTGCGCATCTGCGTCAGGTAGCCACAGACGTTGCAGAAAATCGGCGGCTCTGGCGGCAAACACCGGCTGGAGTTCGCCAAACTGCGGGATAAAATGCAGCGCCTGTGACACGTTGTGCCAGGCCATATAGTTGGTGAAAGCGTTGTTATTGACGTGCTCGGTGTATTCATCCGGACCGATAACATCGTGCAACTCCAACCGCCCGTTGGCCTCCACCGCTCTGCTCATCCAGAACATCGCCGTTTCGGTCAATAAGCTGACCCCTTCGGTGCGCATGAACGCCTCATCATGGGTAGCGTGCCAGTAGTTCACCACCGCCCAGGCGATATCCGCGACCAGATGATGTTCCGCCTGTGCGGAGGCGATTTTCTGCCGCAGGCCGGTGCGGATATTGATGGCGGCAAATTCCGGCGTTTCTTCCTCGCCGCTGCGCGCGCTCTCCCACGGGAACAGCGCCCCGTGCCAGCCATTGCGTCGGGCTTTTGCCCGCGCACCGGGCAGATTCAGGTAACGGTAGCGCAATAACGACCGTGCGGTGGAGGGCTCGGTCAGCAGATGATAAGGGAGTAAAAAGACTTCGGTATCCCAGAACACATGCCCTTTGTAGCCTTCCCCCGTCAGCCCTTTGGCCGCAATACTACTGCGTTCGTCATGCAGTGGCGTCATGGCCGCCAGATGATAATGGGCAAAATCGAGGGCGACCTGATCGGCCGCGGTGCCGGACTCTACGACGACCCGACGCGCCTGCCAGCCTTTCAGCCACTCCGCTCGCGAAGCGGCCAGCAGCGCGTCGTAGCCCTGCGCGGCACACCTCTGCACATCATTCAGACAGCGTCGGCTAAAGCTCTCCAGAGATAAGGTTTCACGCCCGCGCTGCACTATCCAGCTGACTTTCTCGAGCGTGACACTGTCACCCGCCTTCAGGCACAGCGCACTGTTTTGCATCAGGCGGCGATTCTTCGCCGCAAAGCAGCTTTCCGCGCCCTGGCTCAACTGAATGCTACTGGTGATCACCACTTCAGCATCCGCCGACTGTGTCGCCCACGCGCCCTGCAAAACCTGCTGACCAAAGACCCGCAGCGAAAGCTCATCCAGATGCTGACGACCACTGTTGGTTTGAGTCCCATCAATGCCGGTGGAAAATTCGAGGTTTACATCTTCGTCCAGCGCGGTCACGGTGAATTGCATCGCCAACAGCGGCAACTGCGCCATTGAGGTGAAACGGCGACTGGCAATGCGCACACGTGGGCCAGAAGGAGAGCGCCAGATTAAATCCCGCCGAAGTTCGCCGTCGCTGAAATCCAGCTCGCGATTCCAGCTTTCGGTCTCGCCGCTCAGAAGCGTAAAAGGTGCCCCATTTACCTCAAGCTGAATGCCGACCACGTCAGGCAGATTAATCAGTTCATTCGTTTCGCCACGTCCGGCACAGTGATACAGCCCGGCGAGATACAGGCCGCGCACCTGCTGGGTGTAGTCCTCTTCATGGCTGGCGCGCACGCCCATATAGCCGTTCGCGCTGGACATCAGCGAGGCGTATTTATTCAGGCTGTGCGGGCTGAAAGCCGGATCGTTCAACGTGGAAATGTTCAGCATATCGTCACCCATTCGCCCTTTTCCGCAGACTCATACAACGCCGCGACCAGTTGCTGAATAATGAAGCCCTGTTCACCGTCGGCAATCGTGACCGGCTCGCCCTGCACATGACGCACGAACGCGTCCATACTGCGAAAATGGCGATTGTCGTCTGCCTGATCGCGCTGGTATAGCGTGTTGAGTTCGCCATTCACATCGTTATAAACATGCGCCGGGAACAGCGTGGCCCCGGCTTTATCCCCGCAAAAGGTGACGTTCATCCGTGACTGCTCGGTGATGTTCAGCACAAAGGAGGTCTCGATCCGCAGCAGGCTACCATTTTCGAACTCAATGGTGCCAAACAGAGCATCTTCAACGGTGTACTGCGTCGGGTCCCATTCGCCAAACTGACCGCTGCTTTTCACGGTACCGAGCTTCTCGAAACTGTGGGCCATGACGCGTCGCACCGCGGGAAAAACCAGCACATACATCGCGGCGTCCAGCATATGAATGCCGATATCGATCAGCGGCCCACCGCCCTGCATGGCTTTATTGGTAAACACGCCCCAGCCCGGAACGCCGCTGCGTCGCAGGGCGGTGGCGGTGGTGAAATACACTTCGCCCAATGCGCCCGTCTGCACCTGCTCGCGCAAAAGCTGGGCGTCGAGGGAGAAGCGATGATGAAAATCATACGCCAGCACTTTGCCCTGTTGACGCGCCATCGCGCGCATCTGGTTAGCCTGCTGCGGCGTCATCGCCGGAGGCTTCTCACACATCACGTGACAGCCCGCTTCCAGAGCAGCTAAAACATGCTCAAAATGAAAGCGGTTCGGCGAGCAGACACTCACAACGTCAGGCTGCACTTCCTGCAACATCAGCCGTACGTCGTCATAGCTGCCTGCAATCTCAAATTTCGCCGCAAACGCCTGCGCTTGTTCCAGGCGGCTGTCACAGACAGCCACCATCTGGAGGTCACACCGCGTGGCGTAGTATGTAGCATGGACTTTGTCCGCCACCTGCCCCGCGCCGATGATGGCGACGCGCAACGGGACGACAGCTGTAGCATTGTTCACGCGATGTCCTCTCAGCACTCACGCAGGTAAACGAGGGAATCCTGATACGCTTTTGCCAGGTCGGCAGCACGCACGCGGCATTCATACACGACAAACCCGGAATAATTGTCTTCTCGCAACTGGTCAAACAGCGCGGCGAAATTCAGGCTGCCGCTCCCCGGCTGATAACGGTGGTTATCGGCGATATGCACATGGCCGAGCAGATCGCGGTTCGCGTGCAGTGCACCCGCAATATCGTCCTCTTCAATGTTCATGTGATAGAAATCGCCAATGATTTGCGTATGTTTGAGCTGATTGTCGCTCATATAGCCGCGGGCATCCGCCAGGGTGTTGATCATGTGATCCTGATAGCGATTCAACGGTTCAAGCAGAACGGTCGTCCCGGTACGGCCTGCGACCTCGTCCAGGAAACGCAGCGAATCGCTGACCGCTTTTCGATCGCCATCGAGGCTGCGCGGCGAGGTCATCGGCGGCAGACGGAAGGTGAACATTCCCCATGCAGCAGGAACCACGATGCCTTTACTGCCCACTTCCGCCAATGCTTCAAGAATGCGGGCGATTTGCTGTAATCCATTAAGACGACGCTCTTCGATAAAATCCCCGATCCAGCCGTCATAACCACCACAGGCGGTGGTCACTGGCAGCCCGGTTTCTTTGATGGCCGCTTTCACTTCGTCCAGATTATTCACCAACAAACGACCGTCGATTTCATAGCCGTCAAAGCCCATCGCTTTGATGTAGCGGAATTTCTCCAGAATATTTTCCGGGAAGAAGGCCTGATTCTGCGTTGCGATTTTCATGATGTTGCTTTCCTTGCGCTTAAAAAGTGACGCCCATTTTGATACTCAGCTCAGGCTGTTTATCGACGAATTTCATGTAGCTCTCCGGGCTCTCGCTGAACGGCACCACCGGGTCGATCAGGTCGTCACAGTTCAGATAACCGTTCATCAGCAATTCCCAGCAGGTTTCCTCGATACGCTTACGACTCCAGCGCGGATAGTCCGGGTTAGGTTCGCTGCACGCGCGGGAGAAGATGATTTTGGCGTTGTTGAAATGCGCTTCACGCCCGAGGTTGAAGCCTTCGGCAAACGGTTTGGCAAACGCGACGTAGGAAATGGTGCCGCCGTAGGCCAGACCGCGCAGGGCAGATTGCAATGCATCCGCGTAACCGCTGGTCTCGATGATGATGTCGGCGCCCTGCTTACCGGTCAGTTTTTTGATTTCCAGCCCAACGTCGGTGCCGAACGGGTTGAGACACACATCGGCCCCGTGGCGACGCGCTATCTCACAGCGATGACCAATCGGGTCGATGCCAATCACCACCGAGGCTCCCGCTTTTTTCGCCAACTGCACCGCAATTTGACCAATCGCGCCCAGACCAATCACCACCACAAAGTCGCCTACGCGCACGTTGGCATCGCGCACGCCGCTCATCGCGAACTGCGCCGGGTCATAGCAGACGGCGTTTTTCCACGATGCACCGGCGGACATTTTGCGCAATTTGTAGTTATCGACTGCGTTAACGATGACGGTTTCTGCCAACGGGCCGTAGCAGCAGACGCTGTCACCTTCCCGATAGTCTGTCACGTCCGCGCCACACTGAATGATGTCCCCGACCACCATGTTGCCGAGCTGGAATTTGCCGAACTCAATGCCGCGCGGCGCGTTAGCGTCACGGGCGGTAAAGAGCTGCCATTCGGAGTCAAACTGCTCATCAATAAAAGGGCTCGCCGCACGAAAATCAACCACTTCAGTGCCGTATTTTGGCGCGCCGTAACGCACACGGATTTTCACTTCATTTGCCGCTACCGGCGCATCCTGATACTCCACCAGCGCTGCGATGCGCGGGGCTGTTGCCACTAATTTTTTCATCACTGATTCCTTGTCTAACTGACAGCCTCAGCCTTTAACGCCGCCGGCGGTCAAACCACTCTTAATAAAGCGCTCGGAAAGCGCGTACATGATGATGACGGGCAGCGCGGTCACCAGCGATGCGGCCATCATTCGTCCCCAGATATAATCCGGCGTACTGAACAGCGTGTTCAGCCCCACAGGCAGCGTGAAGTTCTCTGCGCTGGAGAGGAAAATCGAGGCAAACAGATAGTCGTTCCACGCCACCATAAAGCAGTACACAAACACCGATATCAGGCCCGACATCGCCAGCGGCACCGTGATACGGAAGATGATTTGCAGCCGATTCAGCCCGTCCATCATCGCCGCCTCCTCAATTTCATCCGGGATGGTGTCGAAGTAGCTTTTCAGCATGAAAATGGCGGTCGGCAGCGTCTGCGTCACCATGGTGAGAATCAGCGCCAGCTCGGTGTCATAAATGCCCAGCGCGGTGATGATTTTGAACAACGGCACCACAAGCAAAATGCCGGAGAACATGTAGACGGTGTAAAAACTGGCGTTGATGGTTTCCCGGCCACGAAAGCGTAGCTTTGACAGCGCCCACGCACCGAGCGTGCCGAGGAACAGTGAGATAGCCGATGAGACAATCGACACCACCAGGCTGTTACGGAAATAACTGACGAACGGGAAAATCAGCGGATTAAAAATGTCGACGTAGTGCTCGAAGGTCCATTGCTGCGGTAGTAACGTTGGATGCAGCGAGATAGCCTCTTTCGCGCTCTTGAACGAGGTCATCAGCATCACAAAGAACGGAAACAGCGTGAAGCCGAGGAACAGCGCCAGCCCGACGTAAAACAGCGCGGAGCTCCTGCGACGTTGTTTATTTGTTGCCATTGAAATTCACCCGTTTTCTGGTCAGCAGAATCACTGCGAAAATGATCACAAACAGCACCACGGAAATTGCCGCTGCCTTGCCCAAATCGTTAAAGGCAAACGCCGTTTTATACAGATAGACGCCAAGAATATTGACCTTGGTGGTCAGCAGATAGACATCGGCGAACATGTAGAACATCCAGATGGTGCGCAGTGTCACCACGGTCGCCAGCACCGGCATGATCGCCGGCAGCGTGACGATGCGAAAACGCTGCCACCCGTTCGCGCCGTCCATTTCCGCCGCTTCGTACAGCGATTTATCGATGGTCTGCAAAATGGCCAGAAACGAGATAAAGGCATAAGGGAAATAGCGCCAGATGGCGAACAGCACCACCAACACAAAACTGCTGTTCGGATTGTCGAACCACAGTGGCGCCTGTTTATACAGCCCCAGCACATCGACGCCGAGATAGTTCACGATCCCGTAGCCGTTGTTGAACATGTATTTCCACGCGAAAACCAGCGAGATTGACGGCGTTACGTAGGACAACAGCACCAGCGAGCGCGCCGTTTTGCGCAGACGAAATTCGCGGTTGAAAAACACCGCCACCGCCAGCCCCAATCCCGTACTGCCCAGCACCACTAGCGCGGTGTACCAGAAGGTCATCCACAACGAATGCCAGAAACCCGGATCGCTAAGAATGCGCGTGTAGTTATCCAGCCCGACGAAGGTCGACGCGATGCGTGGGTTCAACGGCAGGCGCAGAAAACTGATTTCGATATTGGAGACCATCGGCCAGGCCACCAGCCCGGCCAGCAGCAACAGGCTGGGGCCGAGTAGCATCATGGCAAACGGTAAGTCGGAGCGGCCCGACATCAACTTCTTCATCATCCCGTTTCCTGCCTGTTTCATGGCTGTTGTACGAGAGCATCGAGGCGTTTTTGCCCCTCAGCCAACAGCGGTTCAATCGGTTTTTTACCTACCGTCGCGGCGTTGACCATGGCGCTGATGGTTCCGGAACCGGTGACATCGCCCATACGGGTAAAGTTTTTATCGCCGACAGCACCGAATACCTTCACGTTCGGGTATTGGGCGATCAGCTCATACGGCAACTGGCCGAAGGCTTTAATCACCGCGTTATCTTTCCAGGTGGCGGTTTCAACCACGCCTTTGGTCATTGGCAGCGCCGCCCCCGGCGACATCATCACCCAGTCGGCGGAGTTCTGTGGTTTCTCCATCCAGGTGACAAACTTCTCAGCCGCCTCTGTCTGCGCTTTCTCCTGACCGGACGTAATGGTCAACGAGGTAACCATGCCGTACGCCGCAGACGTGGCTTGTGTCGGCACCATAAAGCCCAGATTTTCAGGTTTACCTTCTTTGTACACCGCCGGGAGAATGTAGGTGGAGTACATCGCCATCGGCGCGGAGCCGTTCATAAAGGCATCTTTAATCTCCATCACGTCGTTGGATCCCGGCATGGTGGTGGTGGCTAAATCGCGATAGAACGCCAGTGTGCTGCGCATTTCCGGGGTATCGAGTGAGATACCGCCCTGACTGTTAAACACGTTGGCGTTGTTCGACAGTGCAAACTGTGAGAACGCCTGCTCGGTCATCACGCTTTCTGCGGTCGGCAGCGCGATGCCGTACTTTTTCATCGAAGGGTTGCTCATCGCCTTGCTGGCGGCTAACAACTCCTGCCAGTTGTGCGGTTCCGCGATCCCCGCAGCCGCTAGCATGTCTTTGTGATACCAGACGCCAGAAAGCCATGCGCTAATTGGCGCCCCTGTCCAGGCTGTTCCGTCTTCGGTGCGCACGATGCGTAATACGCCGTCGTAGAAATTATCCTCACCGGAATCGGCGATGGATTTAGCAATGGCGTTACGGTCGAGTAATTGCTCTTTATCCAGCACTTTGGCGTAGTCATGGCTGACTTCCATCACCGCAGGCAACGCCCCGGTTCGCGCCAGGGTAATAACTTTGGTATTAAACGCATCCTCTTCAACCGGGACCGGTTTAACGACTATGCCCGGATTCTCTTTTTCAAAGCGCTCAATTAATTTCGTGATCACCGCCTGGCGCTCTTGCTCCACCGACGAATGCATAAATTCGATCGTGACGGTTTTATTATCATCCCGACACCCTGAAATTAGGGCGCAGGAAACCAGTGCTGTTACCAGCACAGTTTTTGCCATTTTCATTTGTTCTTCCTTTTATTTAGAATCTATCCACATAACCTGCCAGGGCGCGAGATTAAATTCACCCTCAGTTATATTACAACCGCTTATTAATTCCCGCGCTGTGCCATATTTTTGAAAAACACTCTGGGGTTGGTCACTGAAATTAAATAAACACGTAATACGTTGGTTATTTTCCGCCGTACGCGTAATTTGCAATACGCTGCGATTGATCGCGGTAAATTCGGCTTTGGCATTCGGATGAAAAGCGGGGTGTTCACGACGCAATGCAATCAGCTGCGACAGTCGATGATAGACCCGTTGACGCAGACTGCCCGCCTGAGACATTGCCGTTTCGATTTCATCCAGGTCGTATTTCTGGCGGTTGATAGCCCGGTTATAGCCTGCTTTTTCAACGCCGGCATAATCATTACGAGAACCCAGAATGCTTTGAATGTAGATGGCTGGCACGCCTGGGAAACTGAGCAACACTGCATGGGCCAGCACAAAACGGGCAATGCGCTCGTCATCACTACTGGCTTTCGGGCTGAGTGCATCTATGTAGGTGACGTTGATTTCGTACGGGCTACGGCTGCCGTCCGGGTTATTCTTCCAGTTGACCAACGCGCCCTGCTGCTGCAATTTTTCAACCAGTTGCAGAATATCTTCCTCTGGCAGAATGCCGCGCAGCGGGTTGAGCCCAACTCCGTCATGAGAGGCAAGGAAGTTAAACCAGGTGGTGTCCGTCGATGGCAGCGCCAGACTCTGCGCCCAACCGCAAAGCGTTTCAACATTGGCGCTGTGCATGGCATGCAGCACCAGCGGCGGCAGAGAGAACTGATACACCATCTGCGCTTCGTCATGACCATTGCCAAAATAGGCAATGTTGTCTTTATGGGGAACGTTAGTTTCAGTGATGATCACCGTGCCCGGGGCGACCTCTTCCGCGATGGCGCGAAAAAGCTTAATTAACGCGTGCGTTTGCGGCAGATGAATGCAGGAGGTGCCCGGTACTTTCCACATGAAACCGACGGCATCCAGACGCACGTAATCCGCGCCCTGCTCCAGGTAATGCAGCAGAACGTTGACCATCGCAATCAGCACTTCTGGCTCGGCAAAATTAAGGTCGATTTGATCGTCGCTGAACGTGGTCCACAAATGACGCACTGACGCATCGCTTAAGGTAAACGGCGACAACAATGGCAAGGCGCGGGGACGGGTCACGGCGGACAGGTCAGTATCGGGGTCAATGGCGATAAAGAAGTTTTCGAAGCCAGGTTCCTGGCGCAGATAGCGGGCAAACCATTCACTTTTTGCGGACATATGGTTGCAGACAAAATCAAACATCAGCTTTGACGATCGCTTGAGGTCGGCAACGTCCTGCCAGTCTCCCGACGCCGGTTCCACCTGATGATAATCAACCACCGAGAATCCATCGTCGGACGACCACGGATAAAAAGGTAAAAGATGAACGTGGGAAAAATGCTCTTTAAGCCATCGATTAAAAAAATGGGTAAATATCGGCAGGCTTTTCTTTCCCTCTGAACGAAATTGATCAGCGTAGGTAATTAATACCACATCCTGCTGATCCCAGTTCATTTTACGGCGTTCGATAATACGTGATTTTGCTTTTTCAATATCTGAAAAAAGCCGCGTTTCCTGGTGCGTTAAAAATGAATTGCCATACACACTATCAATCAGAGATTTTATTTTTGAGTTCACGTTTATTTTCCATGGTAGCGGTCCCACGGATTGAAATCTACTCTCCGTAAAATGCGATGTCAACGCGACGGGCATGGGAAAAAACGCAAAAAGAGGATCTGTAGCCGCTCGAATGCATTAATTGTGAACTGCCGCAAAAAAATGAGGTAAATGATGCAAAGAAAGGTGAAAAAAAGAAGGTAAGAAAAGAAAGGGGGAGCGCCCTCCCCGTCTGTCAGGAGAAATACTTGCGTGACATGCGGCTGGCAAGGCGAGCCAGCACCGGTTCAAGCGCCACCGCCAGCAGCATTTTAATCGGGCGGCGAGCGACGGATTTGATAGCCCAACCGGCAACGCCCGCCGGGCCGTAACGCAGTGCGGTCAGCAAAACCAGCTTGCCCGCGATTTTCAGTCCGGGTTTCACTTTCTGCCCGGTACGTTGCCATGTTGAATTCATCAAATGCCTCTCTCAATTACAGCTGGCGAAAACGGCTGCGTAGCGAAAACGTGTCGGAGGTGACGTAGCGTTCCATTTCACGCAGACGCTTTTCACCCGCCGCCAGCTCGGCATCCACCGCGTTCAGCAGTTCGCCGCTGGACGGCATTTTCTCGCCGTACATTTCATTGTCAGGGATCGGGTCGAGGGCAAACGTCATGATGATGTAAGCCACAACCACGAAGAAGAACAGGCCAAAAATCATGGCCAGCACGGTTATCAGACGCACCAGTTTCACCGGAACGTCGAGCCAGTGTGCAATCCCGGCACACACGCCCTTCACCATGCCCTGCTGAGGAATACGCCACAGCTTTTTACTGAAATCTAATCCCGCCATTATTGTTCTCTCCAGTTCGGATGTTCCGCGTCGAGAATATGTTCCAGCGCCTGAATGCGTTCCCGCATCCGTTTTGCCTCATCCGTCAGCTGCGATAAACGCTGCTGCTCGCTTTGCGACAAATCAGCGCCGGAGCGGTTGCTGTAATGCAGCCACAGCCAGACCGGCAGGACAAACAGCACAAACAACGTCAACGGTATGGCCAGAAAAAGCGCGCTCATGGGGTCTCCTTACAGATGATGAGCGGCGGTGCATTCAGCACCGCCTGAAAATGATTATTCGTTATCCTGTTTCATTTTGGCGCGCAGCTCAGCGATTTGCGCGCTGATGTGGTCATCGGCCTTCAGTTCTGCAAACTGCTGATCCAGCGTTTTCTGTTTGCCAAAACCTTGGCTTTCCGCTTCGGCTTCCATGTGATCGATACGACGTTCGAAAGACTCAAAACGCGCCATCGCTTCGTCGATTTTACCGCTGTCCAGCTGACGGCGCACATCACGGGAAGAACTCGCCGCCTGATGACGCAAGGTCAGCGCCTGCTGACGAGCGCGGGTTTCGCTGAGTTTATTTTCCAGCTCACCGATCTCTTTTTTCATGCGGGTCAGCGTTTCATCGACCAGCGTGATTTCACCTTCCAGGGTGCTGATAATGTCGGTCAGTTTCTGTTTTTCGATCAGCGCCGCACGCGCCAGATCTTCTTTCTCTTTACGCAGCGCCAGCTCGGCTTTTTCCTGCCATTCGGCTTGCTGCGCGTTAGCCTGCTCTACGCGGCGCGTCAGCTGTTTCTTTTCAGCCAGCGCTCGGGCCGAAGTGGAACGCACTTCTACCAGCGTGTCTTCCATTTCCTGAATCATCAGGCGGACCAGTTTTTGCGGATCTTCAGCCTTCTCCAGCAGTGAGTTGATGTTGGCGTTCACGATGTCGGCAAAACGAGAAAAAATACCCATAATTCAAATCCTCATACGTTCAGTTCTATTATCGGGCATGGCCCTGCTGATGAGATAATACAAATGCCGTGCCAACTTTTTATGTTATTGATTTTACACGCACTGGTTGAATTGTGTCTCTCTGACGGCTACAGTGAGATGGCGAATTACACCAACTAGTGGCGAATTTCATCATGGCAGAATACAAGGACAACCTGCTCGGCGAAGCGAACAGCTTTCTCGAGGTGCTGGAACAGGTTTCACGGCTGGCGCCGCTGGATAAGCCGGTGCTGGTTATCGGCGAGCGCGGCACCGGGAAAGAGCTTATTGCCAACCGCCTGCACTTCCTTTCCTCGCGCTGGCAAGGCCCGTTTATCTCGCTGAACTGCGCGGCGCTGAATGAAAACCTGCTCGACTCTGAGCTGTTCGGCCATGAAGCGGGGGCTTTTACCGGTGCGCAGAAGCGCCATCCGGGGCGATTTGAACGCGCCGACGGCGGTACGCTGTTCCTGGACGAACTGGCGACTGCGCCGATGCTGGTGCAGGAGAAATTACTGCGGGTGATTGAATACGGCGAACTGGAACGCGTGGGCGGCAGCCAGCCGTTGCAGGTCAACGTGCGTCTGGTGTGCGCCACCAATGCCGATTTGCCGCAGATGGTCAGCGACGGTACCTTCCGCGCCGACCTTCTCGACCGTCTGGCATTTGACGTGGTGCAGCTTCCACCGCTGCGTGAACGGCAAACGGACATCATGCTGATGGCAGAACATTTTGCCATTCAGATGTGTCGGGAGCTCAACCAGCCGCTGTTTCCGGGCTTTACCGATCACGCGCGTGAAACCTTGCTCGGCTACCGCTGGCCGGGAAATATTCGTGAACTGAAAAACGTGGTCGAACGGTCGGTCTATCGCCACGCCAGTTTTGAAGCGCCGCTGGATAACATCATTCTCGACCCGTTCCAGCGCCCGGTCACGGTAGAAGACGTAGCTGAAACCAGCGCCCTTTCCCTGCCGCTGGATTTACGGGAATTTCAGCAGCAGCAAGAAAAAGGCCTGCTGCAGCAAGCGCTACAACAGGCCCGATTCAATCAGAAAAAAGCGGCTGAACTACTGGGACTTACCTACCATCAGTTACGGGCGTTGTTGAAGAAGCATCAGCTCTGAGCATATCTTTGCCCGGCGGCGCTATGCTTTCGCGGGCTTACTCAGTAATACCGCGCTCGCCAGCATTGAACCCAGGCACAGTGCGCTGTTGAACAACAGCGCATACTGCGCGGCGTGAGCCATGCCTAACGGCAGCAGCATGGCGTAAATTGATGCCGTCACCGCAATGCCCATCGCGCCACCCAGCGAACTGCCCATTTTGTAGATGCCGGAGGCCACGCCCACTTTCTCTTCCGGCGCGTTCACAACGGCGGTGTCAGTCGACGGCGTGGCGTAGCAGCCGAGGCCTAATCCCAACAGAACGTTGCTGAAGAACACGATGCCGATGTAAACCGACTTTTCAAGGAAGGTGCACGAAATCAGCGCCACGCCGACGCAGGCAATCACCGGGCCGAACATCATCGGCAGGCGCGCCCCGTAACGCTGGAGGAGCTTTTCACCGACACGGATCATCACCAGCACCGTGACCAGATAACCCATGGTCATCATCCCGGTCTGGAACGCCGACATGTGATGCCCTTGCTGCAACCAGATGCTGGTGATCATCAGCGTACCGATGCAGCCATTAAGCATGAAGTTCGACAGCACCGCCCCGCTGTAGGCGCGATTTTTAAACAGCGCGAAATCAATCAGCGCCTCATCGCCTTTGCGCAAGCCCGAACGAATGAACCACAGCGTCGCCAGCACCGCCCCACTCAGCAGAGAAAGCGACAGGCCGCTAGTCCATCCCCAGCTGTGACCTTTGGTGATAAACAGGTTCAGCATCACCAGTGCGGTAACAAAGCTGAACAGACCACCGAGATCGAGTTTACGGTTTTGCGCACTTTCACTGCGGCTTTCCGGTGTCCCACGAATCAGTAAAAAAGACACCAGCGCGGCCACCATCGAGAACACGAAAATCCAGCGCCAGCCCAGGCCGGTAGCGATCGCGCCCCCTACAAACGAACACAGCCCGCTGCCGCCCCAGGAACCAATCACCCAGAAGCTGATCGCCCGCTGACGGGCTTTGCCTTCATACCAGGTTTTGATCAGCGCCAGGGTCGCAGGCATGATGCACGCCGCCGATAATCCCTGAACCACTCTGCCCGCCAGAAACAATACCGGGCCGTGCGACAACACCAGCAGCGCGCTGCCGATGATGCTGAGCACCAGGCCGATAAGCGTCAGGCGTACGCGGCCAAATTTATCCGCCAGCCCGCCGCTGGCGACCACAAAGCAGCCGCTGAATAAAGCACTTAGGCTGACCGCCAGGGTCAGCGTTTCCAGTGAAATATCGAGACTGCTTTTCATCGCCGGAACTACGTTGATAACCGACTGGGCAAACAGCCAGAAGGTCAAAACGCTCAGAACAATGCCCATCAGCAGCCGGTCGTTACCGGCAAACGGACGGGTTTCTGTCAGGGGAACGGTACTCATCGTGCGGCCCTCCTTCGTGTTCGGTCATCAACGCAGATAGTGTTCGGTCAGCCCGCTCCACAATGCCGCGCCGGTGATGAGGATCTTATCGTTGAAGTCATATCCCGGGTTATGCACCATGCAGCGATCCGGCTCGTCGCCCGCGCCGATGGTGAAATAGCAGCCGTTCGGGTTCTTCTCGAGCATGAACGCAAAATCTTCACTGCCCATAAACGAACCGATGGTGACCACTTCATCCTTGCCAAACAGATCGCCCGCGACGTTGCGCACCATTTCGTTTGCCGCCGGGTCGTTTTTCAGCACCGGGCTGCCGTTGACGTGCGTCAGAGTGGCCGTGGCGTTGAAGCTTTCCGCCTGAGCGATGGCGATGTCATGAATGCGCTGCAATACGGTCTGGCGTACTTTTTCGCTGAGGGTGCGCACGGTGAGTTTCATCAGCACTTTTTCGTTGATGATGTTTGGCGCGTGTCCGGCCTGAATGCTGCCGACGGTAACAACCGCGGGCTCGAACGGCGTGATGTTGCGCGAGACAATCGACTGCAGCGCCACGGTGATATGACACGCCACGAGCGTGGCATCTACGGTATGTTCCGGCACCGCGCCATGACCGCCTTTGCCGGTCACTTCAATGTGCAATGTGTCGGATGAGGCCATCATTGCGCCATCGTGCAGGCCAATTTTGCCGATTTTTTGCGACGGCATGTTGTGCAGACCGAAAATATGGTCACAGGGAAACTTATCGAATAAGCCGTCCTCGACCATGACGCGTCCGCCGTATAACAGCTCTTCCGCTGGCTGGAAAATGACGTGTAGCGTGCCGCTGAAATTACGCGTACGTGCCAGATATTCTGCCGCGTACAGCAGCGTGGTGGTGTGACCATCGTGGCCACAGCCGTGGAATTTACCGTCGGTTTTACTGGCCCACTCTTTGCCACTGCTCTCCTGCATCGGCAGCGCATCCATGTCGGCGCGGATGCCGAGCCGTTTGCTGCCGTTGCCCACTTTCAGGGTACCGACCACGCCGGTGCCGGCCAGGCCACGATGTACCTCGTATCCCCATTGGGTCAGCAGGCGCGCGACCTGCTCGCTGGTTTGATGTTCTTCGAAGCCGATTTCCGGATGCTGATGAAAGTGACGGCGCAGTTCGATGAACTGCTCTTCGGTGCCCTGCAGCGCTTCAACAATTGGATGTGTCATTTTTGTTATCCCTTTATTGCTTCACAGTGATAATGTCGAGTTTATGCCGCCACAATCCCGGCAAAGTGCGTTTATTTGTTGTGAAGTAACGCATTCTTAATGACTGTTTTTCATACAATTCAGTTATGACAAAAAACAACAGGTTCTCTTTTGTCTTGATGTGAGGTGAGTCATGGATCAAAGCGGCAGTGAGTTTGCAGTTACCGTTCTGGATGTGCGACAGCTCAGCCAGGAAGAGAGCAATGGTCTGACGCTACTGTGGATGCTGGAAGGCAGCGCGGAGCTGCAAACCCAGGAGCGGCGGCAAGCGCTCGAGACCGAGAGTCTGACCGTGATCAACCGTAATCAGCGCTGGCAGCTTTCGAGCGACGCCCCTAACGCTACATTACAGGTCACGCTTTCCGGGCACTGGCTCACCAGGCTGTACAGCGACATTTTTACCCATGACTACCACATTCCCGATGAAACTAGCGGCAGCTGGCCGCAGTGCGACGAGCTGCGACATTTATTACGCCAACTGTTGGTCGTCACGCTGATTAATCATCAGAGTCGCTACCGGCTGGAGGCCAACCGCTGGCTCGGCGAAATCCTGCTGTTACTGACTACCCGCTTTCAGCAACCGGCGCGCATCAGCCAGCGGCTGGATAATCCGGGCTGGAGTAAGCGCATCACGCAGGTCGTGGAACGCATTGACGCCAGCTATACCCGGCGCATCACCCTGGCGGAAATTGCTGCGGCGGAGTTTGTGTCCGAAGCCTGGCTATCCCGGCTGTTTCGCAAGGAGGTCGGGGTCAGTTTTATGCAGTACATCACTACCCTGCGACTGGAAAAGGCGGCGGATGCACTGCGCCTGACCAACCGCCCGCTGCACCAGATTGCCCTGGAACAAGGGTTCGCCAGCACCCGCATGATGAGTGACCTGTTTCGCCGCCATCACAATATGACGCCGCGTGAGTTCCGCCGCCTGCGACAAAATACGTCCGCTGGCGCTCGGCCACGAATGACCACCAGCGACAGCCTTTTCCCGGTAGCGGTCGATCGATTGTTCAGCCTGCTGAATGAGCCAGAGACGCGAGGCTGGGAGCCGTCGCCGATGACGCTGCATCAGCAGCAGGAACGCGTGGTGGATTTACGTGATTTTGATTCGCGCGTCGCCCCGCTGCGTCACACGCGAGTGATGATTACCCTACGCGAACTTGACGATTTGCTTCGCGAAGATGTGCGCCGGGAACTGGAGACGCTCGACGCGCAGATCCCGATTTACGGAATCGACATCACTGAACCATTCCTGAGCAGCCGCCTGTTTGCCACCGGCTGGGACGACCCGCTGATGGCGGGCTACGCGTGCTGGTATAACCTGCATCAGATTTTCATCTGGCTGGCGGAGAAAAAATGGACCGTGCTTCTGCACACCGGGCTGACAACGCGGGCCGATTTGCTGCGTCATTTCCTGCAACAGTCGGTCAACCATTTTCCCGCAGAGGTGACCGCGGGCTGGCAGTTCGTCTGGCACTGGTCATCGCAGGCCAGCGAGGATACCCGGCAAAATGTCTGGCAGACCCAACGTTCAGCAATCAATGAATTTCTGCCACGTACCAAATTTGGCCTGTGGCACCGCTTTGCAGTGAACAGTTTGCCCGAGCATGACGAGGCACTTTTTAACTCCTCAATTCTAAAACAGGCCGATTTTCTGGCCTGCCCGGCAGATGCTAATGAACTGCTGGATTTAGCGCAGCTCGATCCCGCCCGGCTTGCCTCCACGGAAAACTACCCGGTTCTAAAGATTCGACAGATACAGACTGCGCTTCGCCAGCAGCAGCGAACCTTGCCGCTGTGGCTGCTCTCCTGGAATACGCTGACCGGCAATACTCGCGCCACTAACGGCTGGTTTTTCCGCGGCGCGCTGCTGATGCACAATCTGCTGGGGCTGTCGGAACAGGTCTGGCTGGCGGGGTTCTGGCTCAATTCAGGTTTGCAGGGCGAAGCGCGCACCAACGACACGCTCGACACCTCAAGCCTGGCGCTGCAATACAATCACGGCCTGCCGCGCCCTATTTATTGGGTGCTGTGGCTGTGGCAAAGACTTCGCGGTGAGGTGCTGGTTAATGACAAAAACTTGCTGCTGTTGCGCCATGAAGGACGTTACCAGCTGCTACTGCGCAACACGGTAGTTTTCAACCCGTGGCTTTCCAGCGAAGAAGCTTTTATTCAACGTTTTCGCCAGCAGTACCGCATTCAGCTGCAAGGGCTCAGCGGAAAATGGCGCATCAAATCGCATCTTTACGACCAGCATAACGGCGCGCTCTACCCGCTGCTGGACGCATTTACTGTCGCCAGCGGTCCCGACGAAGAAGTGTGGCGCTGGGCCAGACACAAAGCCCGCCCGACGCTGGGGGTTTGCGATGAACATCTCCACGACGGCTGGCAGACCACCGATTCGCTGGAGAGCAACGCGCTGGTGCTTTACGAGCTAATGCCGATTGTTTGAGGGTGTCTATATAAATCCGGGCCGAGAGAGCAATAAAAAACCGCCCGGTGAAACAGGCGGTTATTGCGTAGCGAGACTACTTGAGCGGCGGGTCCACATCATCCGGCATTCCAGGGTCTAACGGGTCAAGAGGGTCCGGAATATCGGGAACGGTGTCCCCAGGGAGCGGTTCATCTACGGGTACGGGGTCAACCAATACTGGACGTCCCGACATAATTCCTCCGTTGAGCGATGAGTATAGTGTCAGCGAGAACAGCTATTTTTTACTTTTCTGCGGGCTTTTCTCGTTGTCTTTCGGCGTATTATCCGGTTTTTTCGGTGCGTCTTTGCTCGCGTTCGTTGAATAATTTTTCATGAATTACTCCGGTAGGTATACAGCAAGATGCTGTCTGTTCAGTATAGGGTTGCTCACTGAATAAGCTATACGAGGCGGGGATGTACCCTACTTCTAAAAATGATTGTGTCGGTTTCTATCCAATTGATTTGGAATCAAAAACTCCTACAGAGATTCAAAGGTTGAGTGTAAAAGATAATTTAGTATCTATTGTCTCAGGAATCAAAAGGATGCTTTTGAATAATTTCAGCCAGTTCAATTCGTTTTCGGGTAGCCCATTCAGGTTTGATGCTCAACATAAGTTGGTACTGCTTCCTGAAATATACCACTCTAAAATCATTATTGGGCAACCGTTTACTGGCAGCATAGTGTGAAGCCATTGCGTGTACGCCCGATTCAGTAAACCAATATAAAATCTCGTCGTCGCTAGTGGTTATTTTCCTTTCAATTTCACAGCCTCTTTCACTGACAATAAAGTGATATTCATTGTCATGAATTTCAAGGAATGGCGTAGCGAGACCATCGGGGTAGTCGGGGATGATGAAATGAAACTTTGGCCTCTTGCCACAACCGATTATTTCACCAATTTCAAGCAATTCTTTTCTGAGTTCCGTTAACGTTTTTATTTTCAGCACGCCTCTTTAAAAGCCAACCACTCTACCCAGACATTTTTCGGGTCAAGATCGGGATAGCCCCGCTCCCGTAGCAAATCATCAGTAATCTTTTGAGATAATCGGACAGTCGTTGCATTGTCACGAATATCCTCAACTTCCTCTTGCAAAGAGACCTCCCAAGCTCCTTTTCTTGGGCATACATGAGGGCTGTCAACGCAGGCACAAACACAATTGTCATTTAATCTTTTCCCCTGCTTTAAGTTCGATATCTATCATATGGACATATAAGCCATGGAGTTTTTTTTTAGACTCATAATTTCAGGAGCTGTCTTTTCGCCGGTGACATACAAATCCTATGAACGATTACTGAGCCAATAATATGCAATTTTCTTGATTGTAGGCTGCAACACCTGCACTCTCAGGAATCGTCCGCTCATTGGGAGCATAAATATTACCTACTCGCTGGGTCTCAACCATCGTGGTCCACTGGAGAAGTCGGCCCATAAGAAGCTGTTTATCGAGTCTGTTTCTCTCAACCAAAATGGACCATGTCATAGGAATAGTGCTGGAAATTGCTTTTGCGTTGAAATCTTTACTCAAAGCATTATCGACATATTTACCGATGTTATCATTGAACACTGTGGACAGTTTTCCGTATGCATCCTGTTTATCCTCCCCGGCGACCTCGAGATATGCCATGCATTTAGCTGCCTGATGAGCTTTTATCCCACTAAGAATGGAATCATCAATTGAGTCTGCATGCGCATAGGAAGCGGCCAGCAAGCATGCAACCATTATCATTTTCTTCATTACAAATTCACCAAAACAATAAAATCCATGGATGTATCATGCATCAAAGTAAACACATTGCGTTGAATTAATTCCTGATTTTTTGGTGAGGCTGCGTCAGTGGTTCAGTTAATTTCAACCGTGTTTTGTGCGCGTAACTCTCATTCATATTGATTAATCGTAAACGCAAGGGTTTCTGTCGCCATCTCATTGGAGAGGGCACGACACCATCTTTTTACCGTACTCACTGTTTCTCGTTCAAACACGTCCTTCGAAGTGGATGATACAATCTGAATATTTCAGGATGCCCATCCTCTCCCACCTCTCTATTTTGTTCTTTGGCAGATGACTGCATTAGCACCCAAGAACTTATCGTCCCACGGCCCATTAGAGCCAGTCTGATCCAGCTCTGTCACCAGGAGCGAATAATAACCTCTACCCATAAATGTTAAGTCGATCAAGGTGGTCAATTTCTTATTGCCGTGATATCCCTGAGCCTGCAACCTTTCCTCGCTCAGTTCAGAGACTTTGGCTTCAAAATCACCATTGATAACGACGTTATTATCATCAACCACATGAATCGACACACCTGTCTGGCATTCAAAATGCATTGATTGTCCCTTATCTATGGGCTTTATCATCTCTGCATGCGTAGCCGTCGAGAGAGCTAAGACCGCTACCACAACCATCATTTTCATTATTATTTCTACCCTCGATCGAAAGAGTTTAATGTTACCACGGCATAAGAAGGACATGATTGAGCCAAATCCCTCAGAGCCCCCTTAACCCCACTAACCTGATGACTTTTGCAGCGGTTAGTCGCAGAGTTTTGTACCTGGCTGCGGTAAGTGCGATACACTTTGCAGATCGGTCTGAATTATGAAGAAATTATGCGCCTGAAATTATCATCTTTACTGGCAGTGATGGGGCTACTGTGCGGCAGCGCGATGGCTGCCACGCCACCCGCATTGGCACCGCATGGCGACATCCGCGACAGCGGTTTCGTCTACTGCGTCAGCGGCCAGGTAAACACCTTTAACCCGCAGAAAGCGGGCAGCGGCCTGATTGTCGACACCCTTGCGGCACAAATTTACGATCGTCTGTTAGACGTCGACCCGTATACCTATCGTCTGGTGCCAGAGCTCGCCGAGAGCTGGGAAGTGCTGGATAACGGCGCCACGTACCGCTTCCATTTACGTAATGGCGTACAGTTCCAGAAAACGTCTTGGTTCCAGCCCAAGCGCGCGCTGAATGCCGATGACGTAGTCTTTACCTTCGAGCGTATTTTTAACCGCAATCATCCGTGGCATAACGTCAACGGACCGAATTTCCCCTATTTCGACAGCCTGCAGTTTGCCGATAGCGTCGAAAGCGTGCGCAAACTCGACGGCCACACCGTTGAATTTCGGCTGAAACGCCCGGACGCCTCATTCCTGTGGCATTTAGCCACCCACTACGCCTCGGTGATGTCCGCCGAATACGCGGCGAATCTGACCAAAATCGGCAAGCAGGAGTTGATGGACCGCCAGCCCATCGGCACTGGGCCTTATCAGCTGGATGAATATCGCGCCGGACAATACATCCGCCTGCAACGCCATCCAGGGTTCTGGCGCGGCGAGCCATTGATGCCGCAAGTGGTGGTAGATTTAGGCTCCGGTGGCACCGGGCGTCTGTCCAAACTGCTGACCGGGGAGTGCGACGTGCTCGCCTGGCCGGCTGCCAGCCAGCTCACTATTCTGCGCGACGATCCGCGTTTACGTCTGACGCTGCGCCCTGGCATGAACATCGCCTATCTGGCGTTTAATACTGATAAGCCACCGATGAACAACCCGGCGGTACGTCACGCGCTGGCGCTGGCTATCAATAACCAGCGTCTGATGCAGTCGATTTATTACGGCACCGCCGAAACCGCCGCGTCAATTCTGCCGCGCGCATCGTGGGCCTACGATAATGAAGCTAAAATTACCGAATACAATCCGGCGAAAGCGCGCGAGCAGCTGAAAGCGCTGGGGCTGGAAAACATGACGCTGCGCCTGTGGGTGCCGACTACCTCGCAGGCGTGGAACCCAAGTCCGCTAAAAACCGCCGAGCTGATTCAGGCCGATATGGCTCAGGTCGGGGTGAAAGTGATCATCGTTCCGGTGGAAGGTCGCTTCCAGGAAGCGCGCCTGATGGACATGAATCACGACCTGACCCTCACCGGCTGGGCGACGGACAGTAATGACCCGGACAGCTTCTTCCGCCCGCTCTTAAGCTGCGCGGCAATTGGCTCCCAGACTAACTTTGCGCACTGGTGTAACCGTGAGTTTGACACCGTGCTGCAAAAGGCACTGGCCTCACAACAGCTGGCTTCGCGCATCGATGCATACGACGAAGCGCAGCAGATTCTGGCCAAAGAGTTGCCAGTACTGCCACTGGCGTCATCGCTGCGGTTACAAGCCTATCGCTACGACATCAAAGGGCTGGTGCTGAGCCCGTTCGGCAACGCCTCCTTTGCAGGCGTGTCGCGTGAAAAACAGGAAGAGGTGAAAAAACCATGATCATTTTTACCCTTCGCCGCCTGCTTTTACTGATGGTGACGCTGTTCCTCCTGACCTTCGTCAGTTTTAGTCTGAGCTACTTCACGCCTCATGCGCCGTTGCAGGGGGCGTCGCTGTGGAACGCCTGGCTGTTCTGGTTTGAAGGCCTGCTGCACTGGGACTTCGGGGTATCCAGCATCAACGGACAGCTGATTTCTGACCAGCTGAAAGAAGTGTTTCCGGCGACCATGGAACTGTGCATTTTGGCCTTCGGTTTTGCGCTGCTGGTTGGTATTCCGGTCGGGATGCTGGCGGGCATTATGCGCAACAAATGGCAGGACAACACCATCAGCGCCTTCGCCCTGCTCGGCTTCTCTATTCCGGTGTTCTGGCTGGCGCTGCTGCTGACACTGTTCTTCTCCTTAACGCTGGGCTGGTTGCCGGTTTCCGGGCGTTTCGACTTGCTGTACGAGGTGAAAAACGTCACCGGTTTTGCGCTGATCGATGCGTGGCTGTCAGACTCTCCGTGGCGCGATGAGATGATCATGAGCGCCCTGCGCCACATGGTGCTGCCGGTGCTGACGCTGGCTGTCGCGCCGACCACCGAAGTGGTCCGTCTGATGCGTCTGAGCACCATTGACGTCTACGACACCAACTACGTGAAGGCGGCGGCAACGCGCGGCGTTTCTCGCTTTACGATTTTGCGTCGCCACGTGCTGCACAACGCCCTGCCGCCGGTTATTCCGCGTCTCGGCCTGCAGTTTTCCACCATGCTGACGCTGGCGATGATCACTGAGATGGTATTCAGCTGGCCGGGTCTTGGCCGCTGGATGATTAACGCCATTCGCCAACAGGACTATGCGGCGATTTCCGCAGGCGTGATGGTGATTGGTGCACTGGTCATTATTGTGAACGTGATTTCTGATATTTTGGGCGCCATGGCTAACCCGTTGAAACATAAGGAATGGTATGCCTTACGATAGCGTCTATCTGGAAAAACGCCCACCCGGTGTGATGCGCACCGTCTGGCGTAAATTCTACGGCGATACGACCGCGATGATTGGCCTGTACGGCTGCGCGGGTCTGGCGCTGTTGTGTGTTTTCGGCACCTGGTTTGCACCTTACGGTATCGATCAGCAGTTTTTAGGCTATCAACTGCTGCCGCCGTCGTGGTCCCGCTACGGCGAAGTGTCGTTCTTCCTTGGCACCGACGATCTCGGACGCGATGTGCTGAGCCGACTGCTCAGCGGCGCGGCACCGACCGTGGGCGGCGCCTTTGTCGTCACCCTCGGCGCCACTATTTTCGGGCTGGTGCTCGGCGCGTTTGCCGGTTCGACCCGCGGCCTGCGTTCTGCGGTGCTGAACCATATTCTCGACACCCTGCTCTCGATTCCGTCGCTGCTGCTGGCGATTATTGTCGTCGCGTTCTCTGGGCCGCATTTGTTGCATGCGATGTTCGCCGTCTGGCTGGCGCTGCTGCCGCGCATGGTGCGCTCGGTATACAGCATGGTGCATGACGAGCTGGAAAAAGATTACGTGGTAGCCGCCCGTCTCGACGGCGCCACCACGCGCAATATTCTGTGGTATGCGGTGATGCCTAACATCGCCGCGGGCCTGGTGACTGAAATCACCCGCGCGCTGTCGATGGCGATCCTTGATATCGCCGCACTGGGCTTTCTCGATTTGGGCGCGCAGCTCCCGTCCCCGGAATGGGGCGCGATGCTGGGCGATGCGCTGGAATTGATATACGTCGCGCCGTGGACCGTGATGCTGCCAGGAGCGGCAATTATGGTCAGCGTGCTGCTGGTGAACCTGCTGGGCGACGGTATTCGCCGCGCCATTAACGCGGGGGTGCAATAATGCCATTACTTGATATTCGCAATCTGACCATCGAATTTCGCACCAGTGAAGGCTGGGTGAAAGCCGTCGACCGCGTCAGCATGACCCTCGCGGAAGGCGAAATTCGCGGCCTGGTCGGGGAATCAGGCTCGGGTAAAAGCCTTATCGCCAAGGCGATTTGCGGCGTGACCAAAGATAACTGGCGCGTCACCGCCGACCGTATGCGCTTTGATGATATCGACCTGCTCCGCCTGTCCAACCGTGAACGGCGTAAGCTCGTCGGCCATAACGTGTCGATGATTTTCCAGGAGCCGCAGTCCTGTCTGGATCCGTCCGAACGTATCGGCCGGCAACTGATGCAAAACATCCCGAGCTGGACCTACAAAGGCCGCTGGTGGCAGCGCGTCGGCTGGCGTAAACGTCGTGCAATTGAACTGCTGCACCGCGTCGGTATTAAAGACCACAAAGATGCGATGCGCAGCTTCCCATATGAACTGACGGACGGCGAATGCCAGAAGGTGATGATTGCCATTGCGCTGGCGAATCAGCCGCGTTTGCTGATTGCCGATGAGCCGACCAACGCCATGGAGCCGACCACGCAGGCGCAGATTTTCCGCCTGCTCAGTCGACTCAACCAGAACAACAACACCACCATTTTGCTCATCAGCCACGACCTGCAAATGCTGAGTCAGTGGGCGGACAAAATTAACGTGATGTACTGCGGACAAACGGTTGAAACTGCGCTGAGTGAAGATCTGGTTAGCATTCCGCATCATCCGTACACGCAGGCGCTGATCCGCGCGATGCCAGATTTTGGCCGCTCGATGCCGCATAAAAGCCGTCTGAACACCATGCCCGGTGCCATTCCGCTGCTGGAATCGCTGCCGATTGGCTGTCGTCTGGGGCCGCGCTGCCCTTACGCTCAGCGCAAATGCATTGAAAGACCACGGCTGACTGGCCCGAAAAACCATCTTTTCGCCTGTCATTTCCCACTGAACATGGAGAAAGAGTGAAATGGTCGAGACCCTGCTCGAAGTCCGCAATCTGAGTAAGACCTTTCGCTACCGTACCGGGTTGTTCCACCGTCAGACGGTCGAAGCGGTGAAACCGCTGAGCTTTACCCTGCGTGAAAGGCAGACCCTGGCGGTTATCGGTGAAAACGGTTCCGGTAAATCGACGCTGGCAAAAATGCTGGCGGGCATGGTGGAACCGACCACCGGCGAACTGCTGATTGACGATCACCCGCTGGAATACGGCGATTACTCGTTTCGCAGTCAGCGCATCCGCATGATTTTTCAGGATCCGTCGACGTCGCTTAACCCGCGTCAGCGCATTTCGCAAATCCTCGACTTCCCGCTGCGTCTGAATACTGATTTAGACGCGGAAGCGCGTCGCAAACAGATCATCGACACCCTGCGTCTGGTGGGCCTGCTGCCCGATCACGTTAGCTATTATCCTCACATGCTCGCCCCGGGCCAAAAGCAGCGTCTGGGCCTGGCCCGCGCGCTGATCCTGCGTCCGAAAGTGATTGTGTGTGATGAAGCGCTGGCGTCGTTGGATATGTCGATGCGTTCTCAGCTCATCAACCTGATGCTCGAATTGCAGGAGAAACAGGGGATTTCGTATATCTACGTGACCCAGCATCTCGGCATGATGAAACACATCAGCGATCAGGTGCTGGTGATGCATCAGGGCGAAGTCGTCGAGCGCGGCAGCACCGCCGACGTGCTCGCCTCCCCGCTGCATGATCTCACCAAGCGCCTGATTGCCGGGCATTTCGGTGAGGCGCTGAAGGCGGATGCGTGGCGCAAAGATCGCTGAGGACTATCTTAAGTGGTCGGATTAACTCTCCTTCCACTCTATGCTAGAATCGCGACGTTTAACGACGGCCTGCCTATAATTGATGCAGCCGCTACAAAAATGACATAAGGATTAAAAGCTATGGGTTTTCTTTCCGGTAAGCGCATTCTGGTAACTGGCGTTGCCAGCAAACTGTCCATCGCCTACGGTATCGCACAGGCTATGCATCGCGAAGGTGCTGAACTGGCTTTCACCTATCAGAACGAGAAACTGAAAGGCCGTGTGGAAGAGTTTGCCGCAAACCTGGGTTCCAGCATTGTTCTGGAATGCGACGTTGCTCAGGACGAAAGCATTGATGCCCTGTTCACCGACCTGGCAAAAGTATGGCCGAAATTTGACGGCTTCGTACACTCCATCGGTTTCGCACCGGGCGACCAGCTGGACGGTGACTACGTTAACGCCGTAACCCGTGAAGGCTTCAAAATCGCACACGACATCAGCTCTTACAGCTTCGTGGCGATGGCTAAAGCCTGCCGTGAAATGCTGAACCCAGACTCTGCTCTGCTGACGCTGTCCTACCTGGGCGCGGAACGTGCTATCCCTAACTACAACGTGATGGGTCTGGCTAAAGCATCCCTGGAAGCTAACGTGCGCTACATGGCGAACGCGATGGGTCCAGAAGGCGTGCGTGTTAACGGTATCTCCGCTGGCCCAATCCGTACTCTGGCCGCGTCCGGTATCAAAGATTTCCGTAAGATGCTGGCTCACTGTGAAGCGGTTACCCCAATCCGTCGCACCGTGACCATCGAAGACGTGGGTAACAGCGCAGCATTCCTGTGCTCCAACCTGTCTGCCGGTATCTCCGGTGAAGTCGTTCACGTTGACGGTGGCTTCAGCATCGCCGCAATGAACGAACTGGAACTGAAATAAGTTCTCCTTCCGCCCTGTTTACGCAGGGCGGAAACCCCGCCGTTATTCCAGTCTGTTATTTGTTATCACGCTTCAATATTTTTACCTGCCCCCGCCTTACGTCAGGATAGCTATCTCACAACGATATGACGCCCTGAAGGAACTCCCATGGAGCAAAGCCGCTCTCACGGCAAAAGCCATTGGTATCATGAAACGCAAGCGAGAAACCAGGTCGCCGATGTGCTGCCACTGGTTCCGGAAGCCGCCCACGTTGCAAACCGTTTTTTACTGGATTTAGCCCTACCCGATTCGGTTACCTCACCCTGTCAGCCCTGGCTGGACGTGTCGCTGCGTATTTCTGAACACCTCTTTCCTGACACCGTTTCCCCCACGCGCCTGAATACGTTTAGCGCCTACGAACGCCTGAGCACCGCGTTAACCGTCGCTCAGGTCTTTGGCGTGCAGCGCCTGTGCAATCACTATGCCGCGCGACTTGCGCCGCTGCCGGGGCCGGATTCGTCCCGCGAAAGTAATCACCGTCTGGCGCAAATCACTCAGTACGCCCGTCAGTTGGCTGCCTCGCCGTCGGTTATCTGCGGACGCGCTCGTCAGCAGTTGGATGCGGTCGGGCTGACCACGCCGGATATCGTGTTGATCACGCAAATCGTGGGCTTCATTGGCTATCAGGCGCGCGTGGTTGCCGCCGGTCAGGCGTTAAAAGGCTTACCGGTGCGCTGGATCCCCGGCATGCCGATGCAGGATGACGCGCCCGCCGCGCTGTTTACGACCGAAACAGGAGAGTGGCAGCCGGGTCTCGACGGCGTTGAAATCCGCTATGCCAGCGTCGAACAGATGGACGCCCTCGCCCATTGTGCGTCGCAAACGGTATTAGAAACGCTGGCGCCGCTGCTGGTGTGGGATGAAACCCTGCTCGAACGGCTGAGCGAATTATTGCGCGCACTTCCGGTCGATGATGACGCCGCACCGTTAGCGGCTCTTGTTAGCGCCCGTATTAACGGCAGCGCCAGCTGCTTCCAGCAAATCACGGTTCAGGACGCGCTGAAAGAAGCCGCTTTACAGGACGAACGGGCACTGCAGATTTGGGGCCAAACGACGCCGCTTTATCAGGCCATCATCCAGGCTACGCAGTTGCTCACTCGCGCACCTGACCGCTTCAGCGCTGCGCAGTTTACCCCCCTCACCGAGCAAGGACTTTCCGATGAACAGGCCTTTAGTTTGCTGGCCTGGAGCGGGTTATGCGGATGGCTGAACCGCCTGAAAATCGGCCTTGGCGAGGTGTCTCAGGTTGCGTAAAAGGCTCAAAGTTCGCTTGCTGCGACAGGCATATTCGCGTAAAACTGTCAGCCGCTCTTTTGGCCACGAAAAAACATAATTATGCTTCAGGATAACCCGCTGCTTGCACAGCTAAAACAGCAACTTCATTCCCAGACCCCTCGCGCTGAAGGGGTGGTAAAAGGCACCGAAAAAGGCTTTGGTTTTCTCGAAGTCGATGCCCAGAAAAGCTATTTCATCTCTCCACCACAGATGAAAAAAGTGATGCATGGTGACCGCATCATTGCCACCATCCATAGTGGCGACAAAGGAAAAGAAAGCGCCGAACCAGAAGAACTGGTCGAGCCGTTCCTGACGCGTTTTGTTGGCCGCGTGCAGAAGAAGGACGATCGCCTGTCGATCGTACCCGATCATCCGCTGCTGAGAGATGCCATCCAGTGCCGCCCTGTGCGCAGCCTGGAACACGATTTTAAAGAGGGTGACTGGGCTGTAGCAGAAATGCGCCGTCATCCTTTGAAAGGCGACCGCAGCTTCTACGCGGAACTCACCCACTTCATTACCTACGGCGACGATCATTTCGTTCCATGGTGGGTGACGCTGGCGCGCCATAATCTTGAGAAAGTGGCCCCGGAAGGCACCGCGACCGAAATGCTGGACGAAGGTCTGGAGCGTCGCGACCTGACTGCGCTGGACTTCGTGACTATCGATAGCGCCAGCACCCAGGATATGGACGATGCGCTGTATGCAGAAGAAGTCGCTGACGGAAAACTGCATCTGACCGTAGCCATCGCCGATCCGACCGCGTGGATTGCCGAAGGTAGCAAGCTGGATAACGCCGCGAAAATTCGCGCGTTCACCAACTACCTGCCGGGCTTCAATATCCCGATGCTGCCGCGTGAACTGTCTGACGACCTGTGCTCTCTGCGTGCGAATGAAGTGCGTCCGGTTCTCGCCTGCCGCATGATCATCTCCGCCGATGGCACCATCGAAGACGATATCGAATTCTTTACCGCGACCATCGAATCCAAAGCCAAGCTGGCCTATGACGACGTTTCTGACTGGCTGGAAGGCAACGGTAGCTGGCAGCCGCAGAACGACGCGATCGCCGGACAAATCAAACTGCTGGAGCGTATTTGCGCCCTGCGCGGCGAGTGGCGTCATAACTACGCGCTGGTGTTCAAAGACCGCCCGGACTACCGCTTCGTGCTCGGTGAAAAAGGTGAAGTGTTGGATATCGTCGCTGAACCGCGTCGCATCGCCAACCGCATCGTTGAAGAGTCTATGATTGCCGCCAACATCTGCGCCGCTCGCGTGCTGCGCGATAAGCTCGGTTTCGGTATCTACAACGTTCACACCGGTTTTGATCCTGCGAAAACAGAACAGCTTTCCGAGCTGATGAAGACCCACGACGTGCACGTCGATCCGCAGGAAGTGCTGACGCTGGACGGTTTCTGCAAGCTGCGCCGCGAACTCGACGCGATGCCAACCGGCTTCCTCGATAGCCGCATTCGTCGCTTCCAGTCCTTCGCGGAAATCAGCACCGAGCCAGGCCCGCATTTCGGTCTGGGCTTTGAAGCTTACGCCACCTGGACTTCACCAATTCGTAAATACGGCGACATGGTCAACCATCGTCTGCTGAAAGCGATTATCAAAGGTGAAACCGCGTCTCGTCCACAGGAAGACGCTACTATCCAGATGGCAGAACGTCGCCGCCTGAACCGTATGGCCGAGCGTGACGTAGCCGACTGGCTGTATGCGCGTTTCCTGAATGACAAAGCCGGCACCGATACCCGTTTTGCCGCTGAAATCATTGATATCAGCCGCGGCGGGATGCGCGTTCGTCTGGTGGATAACGGCGCGGTAGCATTTATTCCGGCACCGTTCCTGCACGCCGTGCGTGATGAAATGGTCTGCAGCCAGGAAAATGGCACCGTGCAAATCAAAGGCGAAACCGTTTATAAAGTGACTGAGGTTATCGACGTCACGATCGCCGAAGTCAGAATGGAAACCCGGAGCGTTATCGCGCGTCCTTTCCAGGCGTAATAATTAAAGGCGGCTAATCATGGGTTAGCCGCCCTTTTCTTCTTCTGCAATGCGATTCCTCCCACACTTTTTTTCCACAATTCCCCCCACATTCCAGCAAAAGCGATCACAATAAAGTGGAGCATTTCCACTTAAAACAATAATCTGGCTGTGCCGACTTTTATCAATGGTTGCGCTTATGTGGTTTGGGAGAAGACATGGCAGAGGAACTGGAGCAAAACCTGCTCTTTCGGTATCTGGGGACCAGCAGTCCCTACTGGCGATTGTCCAGTGACAGCAACGCGCTGCACCTGGCGGCCACCGAGGAGACCGATACGAGTCAGGTGGTGGCGCTAAGTGCGGATCAGGCAGACAGCATTCGCGAGATGACGGTGATCACCTCCAGTCTGACGCTGAGCCTGAATCTTTATGGCAACCCGGTGCCAGTGCATCTTGTCGGCCGTAAAATCAATAAGTCGCAATGGGCTGGTAGCGCATCCGCCTGGGATGATACCGGTTCGGTTGCCCGCGACCTCGTGCAGGGGCTTTCCTTCGCCGAGCAGGTCGTTTCCGAAGCCAACTCCGTTATCGTTATTCTCGATCGCCACGGCAATATTCAGCGCTTTAATCGTTTGAGCGAAGAATATACCGGCATGAAAGAACATGAGGTCATTGGGCAGAACGTTTTTAAGCTCTTTATGAGCCCGGCGGAAGCCGCCGCCTCACGCCGCAATATTAGTGGGTTCTTTAAAAACGGCAGTTCCTACGAAGTCGAGCGCTGGGTTAAAACCCGCAAAGGTCAGCGCCTGTTTTTATTTCGCAATAAATTCGTGCACAGCGGCAGCGGTAAAAACGAAATATATTTGATTTGCTCTGGGACCGATATTACCGAAGAACGCCGCGCTCAGGAGCGCCTGCGGGTTCTCGCCAATACCGATACCATTACCGGTTTGCCTAACCGCAACGCCATTAACGACATGATCACCGAAGCGATTAACACCCGTGAAGATAATCAGGTCGGCATTGTGTATCTCGACCTCGATAACTTCAAAAAGGTGAACGATGCCTACGGGCATATGTTCGGCGATCAGCTGCTGCAGTCGGTGGCATTATCGATTTTAAGCTGCCTGGAAGAAGGCCAGACCCTGGCGCGTCTCGGCGGCGATGAGTTTATCGTTCTTGCGACCCAAACCTCACAGGGCAGCCTGGAGGCGATGGCGTCGCGCATTCTCACTCGACTGCGCGATCCGTTCCGCATTGGGCTGATTGAAGTCTATTCCGGCTGTTCGCTCGGCATTTCCCTCGCCCCTCAACACGGGAACGACAAAGAAAGCCTGATCCGTAACGCCGACACCGCGATGTACACCGCCAAAGAAGGCGGTCGTGGTAAATTCTGCGTCTTCTCCCCGGAGATGAACCAGCGGGTGTTTGAGTATCTGTGGCTCGATACCAACCTGCGTAAGGCGCTGGATACCAACCAGCTGGTCATTCACTATCAGCCGAAAATCACCTGGCGCGGCGACGTTCGCAGCCTGGAAGCCTTAGTCCGTTGGGAATCGCCAGAACGTGGGCTGATTGGTCCTACTGAATTTATTTCCTACGCCGAAGAATCCGGGCTGATTGTGCCGCTCGGGCGCTGGGTGATGCTTGACGTGGTGCGCCAGGTGGCGCTGTGGCGAGACAAAGGCATAAACCTGCGCGTGGCGGTGAACGTGTCGGCACGTCAGCTTTCCGACCAGACCATTTTTAGCGATTTAAAACAGGCGCTGCGTGACCTCAATTTCGAATACTGCCCTATCGACGTCGAATTGACGGAAAGTTGTCTGATTGAGAACGAAGAATTGGCGCAGTCAGTTATCCAGCAGTTCAGCGCGCTCGGTGCGCAGGTGCATCTGGATGACTTCGGTACCGGCTACTCATCGCTTTCACAGCTGGCCCGTTTCCCTATTGATGCCATCAAACTGGATCAGGTGTTCGTCCGCGATGTGCATAAGCAGCCTGTTTCGCAATCACTGGTGCGCGCCATCGTGGCGGTGGCCCAGGCGCTGAATTTACAGGTGATAGCGGAAGGCGTGGAAAGCGCGAAAGAAGACGCCTTTCTGACCAAGAATGGCGTCAACGAACGGCAAGGTTTCTTATTTGCTAAGCCAATGCCCGCTGCCGTATTTGAGCGCTGGCTTAAGCGACGTCAGACCCGCAATCTGCGCTAGCTGGCTTTGCGCAGCGAGACCTGTGTATGCCGGGTCTGCAACATGACCAGACGCTCCATATAGGCAATGTCTTTGTCCTCGAGACAGAATGCGGCGTCCACCCAATCCTCGGTGATATCCATCAACTCGCTTCGCGGCAGCACCAATACTCGCTGGCGCGCCCGCAGCATGGCGCGAACACCATTGAGTTTAGGTATCAGCGTGTCGATGAACGTGCGTGTCGACACGTAGCTGTTGCCTGGCTCAAACAACACGTCCACCAGACCGCGCTGCTCATGCCACTCCGCAGTATGCGCTTCCCCACGATAAATGAGCTGTTCGGCAAGCTTCATGCCCGACCGACGGCTAACCAATGAGTATCCGCCCATGCCGGGGAAGAGATTAAACGCAATCTCCGGGAACCCCATTCGGGCATCACGCTGCGCAAGAATGAAGTGGTGCGCCAGCACTGCCTCAAAGCCTCCGCCCAGCGCGCTGCCTTCAACCATGGCAATGCTGATGGCGCCAGTATCAAATGCACGAGACGCAGCATGAACACAGTCCACACAGGCCCGCGCGTAGGCCCGCAGCGCTTCACGTCGTCCGTTACGAATACACTCCACGAAAAAGCCCAGGTCGCCGCCGGTATTGTAGATCCCCGACACCAGCGAGCCGGTGACCCAGAAATCGACAACAAACCCCTGCTGTTTGACCAGCCATGACAGATTCATGATCTCTTCTATCAGCGCATGGTTAAAGCACGGCCGTGGCTGAGCACGAAGCATCATCCATACGGTGCGGCGCTCCTCCTCGTAGTATGCAGAGAGCTGGGTGAATCGTTCAGTATCGGTAAACAATTTGCAGGTAGGCTGATTAATCACGGTCATAATCTGATCCTCATAGAATAAAGCGCGTTGCGCGCAATATCAGACTAATTCAGGCCATTTCTCGCGGATATCCAGAAGTCGTAATTTATCATTTTTCGTTATGTGTTTTTAGCCCGTGACATTTTCCGCTTCTCTTTTGTCCCCTTTTTTTGCATCATTGATTTTTCTTACTTTTCTCTCAGGATTGCCTATGTCAAACCTCGATGCGCGCCAGTTAGCTCAACGTGTTGATACCGTGCTGGATATTCTGGTGGCGGGTGATTACCACTCTGCAATTAACAATCTCGAAATCCTGAAAGCAGAGCTTTTGGCTCAGGCGTCCGGCGAGCTGGAACAGAAATCCGCTCAGCCTAAATCCCCTTGGGAAATTTAAAACAGCAGTGACCTTGATATGAACGCCCGACAACAATCTATTTTGCAAATGGTGATCGACAAAGGCCGCATGAGCGTTGCCGATCTCGCCCTGATGACCGGGGTTTCAGAAGTGACTATCCGTCAGGATCTGAACCTTCTGGAAAAACAAAGTTATCTGCGCCGTACACATGGCTTCGCCGTGCCGCTCGACAGCGAAGACGTCGAAACGCGAATGATGAACAATTTCTCGCTCAAGCGGGAACTTGCCGCCTATGCTGCCCGTCTGGTCAGCCCGGGGGAAACGGTGTTTATCGAGAACGGCAGCAGCAACGCCCTGCTCGCCCGCGCGCTCTCTGAGCAGCCGGGGATTACCATAATCACTGTCAGCAGCTATATAGCGCATCTTCTGAAAGAAACGCCGGGCGAAGTGATTTTGCTCGGGGGCATTTATCAGAAGAAAAGCGAGAGTATGGTTGGGCCACTCACCCGCCAGTACATTCAGCAGGTTCATTTCAACAAAGCTTTTATCGGAGTGGACGGCTGGCAGCGTGAAACCGGCTTCACCGGCCGCGATATGATGCGGGCGGATGTGGTAAGCGCTGTGCTGGATAAAGAGTGTGAAACCATTGTGCTGAGCGACAGTTCGAAGTTTGGCGCGGTTCACCCTTACCCGCTTGGCCCAACGCAGAAGTTTAATCGAGTCATCACCGATGATGGCCTTACCGCCGACCATCAGCATCTGCTCGAACACGCCGGTTTAACGGTAGACATCGTTAAACGCCCGTGAGAAAAGCCCCCGTCCGCGGGGGTTTCTTCTTTTCGCATAATACCCTGCCTAAATATTCCGCGACCCGCTATTTCCATTCTGTTTCATTCTTCAACACCCTGTCACATATAGGATTGTTCTGACGCACCAATTAAGATTTTTTACCTCCCTGTTCTCCCCCGACGACGTAAAATTAATGTTAGCGATATAACAGGAAGTGACTATCACTTGCGTGATTTTAGTAACACCTGCGCAACACAATTCCATGAATGCCGCACGGCTTCCCATTCGGGACTAAACTGTATGCAGGCACTTTCGTGGAGCGTTTATTCAGGAGAGAACTTTATGACTTCAATGAGCAAAAAAATGACCGCAGCCGTGCTGGCTGCAACGCTGATCATGTCCCTGAGCGCATGTTCAAACTGGTCCAAACGTGACCGTAACACCGCTCTGGGTGCCGGTGCCGGTGCTATAGGTGGTGCGGTTCTGACTGATGGCAGTACGCTCGGTACGCTGGGTGGCGCGGCAGTCGGTGGTATTATTGGTCATCAGGTCGGTAAATAATTCCCTTTCGGGAAATAATAAAGAAAACGATATTCAGGTCTGACTAACGCACAAACCTTTACGTATTAAAAAGGGCTACGCAATTGCGTAGCCCTTTTTATTTCTGGCGACCGTTGTAAAACAGGTGGCGTTAACCGCCTGCCAGTTTCACCTTCATGCCTTTGGCTTCAAGCAGGGATTTAATTAGGTCACGCTTATCGCCCTGAATCTCAATCACGCCGTCTTTCAACGCTCCGCCGCAGCCACATTTCTTTTTCAGTTCGGCGGCAATTTTCACCAGCTCAGCATCATCCGCATCAATGCCGGTTATCAGACAAACGCCTTTGCCTTTGCGCCCGCTGGTCTGACGCTGAATACGCACGATACCGTCGCCTTTCGGGCGCTCGGCAACGGCTTTCGGTTCGTCAATTCTGCCACTGTCGGTGGAATACACCAGACGGCTGTTGGAATCGTTCATCAGACCTCCTTCGTGAGCGACGCGTTAATCTGACGCAGCGTTTGCGCCGGGTCGGCAGACTGCGTCACCGGGCGCCCAATCACCATGTAGTCAACGCCCGCCGTCTGCGCCTGCTCTGGGGTCATGATTCGACGCTGATCGCCCGCATCGCTGCCCGCGGGACGAATGCCCGGTGTAATTAGTTTAAACGCCTGGCCCAATTCCTGCTTGAAGCGCACAGCTTCTTGCGCTGAACATACCACGCCGTCCAGGCCGCAGCGCTGGGTGAGCGCCGCCAGCTTCGCCGCGTGGTCCGCCGGAGAAAGCGAAATGCCCAAATCCTGTAAATCGCTGGCTTCCATGCTGGTCAGAACGGTGACGGCAATCAGCAGCGGCGCATCTTTGCCAAACGGCAGCAGCGCTTCGCGTGCGGCGGTCATCATCCGTGCGCCACCGGAGGCGTGAACGTTCACCATCCAGACACCTAAATCAGCGGCAGCGGCTACCGCATGCGCCGTGGTGTTGGGAATATCGTGGAATTTCAGGTCGAGGAAGATATCAAACCCGCGCTGTTGCAGGTCGCGCACCAGCTGTGGCCCAAACAACGTGAACATCTCTTTGCCTACTTTCAGACGGCAGTCGCGCGGGTCGATACGATCGACGAAAGCCAGCGCTTTGTCGCGATTATCATAATCAAGGGCAACGACTACGGGAGAGGAAGTAACAATACGGGATTCAGACGTCATGACCAGACCTTCTTGTTGTGGGCCGCAACCGGCGTAAAAACGGTAAACGGCGTGCATTCTACCTGCGACAGCGCGAAATTGACAGACTGCATTTCGCCGTTTTCACCTGCCCGACGATGGCTGGCTCGATGCCACAAAAGGTGTGCGAAAAATCGATAAGTATGTTGTAACTAATGTATCGGTTTTTAAAAAATTACTGGCCGTCGAGGCCGCGAATAGGTTTGACCGAGGACCAGGCCCGGCAGGAAGGACAGTGCCAGTAGAGGGTGTAGGCCGTGAAGCCACATTTCTGGCAACGATAGCGCGGTTTACTGCGCACCTGTTCGCCAACCATGTCACGCAGCACCATCAGGCTGTCTTTCGCGCGCCCTTCTTCCGCTTCATTGAGGTGATAATCCATTAACTTATGGAACACTCGCATGGTCGGATGGCGCTGAAGCTGGCGGGTGACGTAGGTTTGTGCGGTATCAGCGCCTTCGCGCTGTTCCATGATTTGCGCCAACATCAGCTCGGCGGCGGCACCGGTGTTCTCTTCCACCGCGCGACGCAGGAAGTGTTCCCACTCTTCGTCTTTGCCGAGCTGCTGATAGCAGGTTTGCAGCATTTCCAGGGTTTCGCTGACCAGTTCGCGGTCCTGATCGATAACCCGCTGCAGTGATTCCACCGCTTTGCCATAATCACCGTTGGCCATGAACACCCGGCCCATCATGATAGACACGCGAGCGCTGTTGCGATCGGCGGCGGCACCCTTTTTAAGCAACGACATGGCTTTATCCATGTCGCTGTTGCCCATTTGCTGCAGGGCCAGTTCGCACCAGAAGTGGGCTATTTCAGGCCGGTGTTTTTCTTTACCGAGTTTGACCAGACGCTCCGCAACGTCGATGGCTTTTTGCCAGTCGCTGGTCGCCTGATAAATTTGCAGCAGCTGCTGAAGCGCGCTGATGCGGAATTCAGTTTCATCCACCAGCTGGCTGAACATGTCTTCTGCGCGGTCATAGAGGCCCGCAGCCATGTAGTCACGGCCCAGCTGTTGCACCGCCAGCAAGCGCTGGTCGTAGGTCAGCGAGGCGCTTTCCATCAAGGTTTGGTGAATGCGGATAGCGCGGTCGACTTCACCACGCGAACGGAACAGGTTGCCGAGCGTCAGGTGCGCCTCGACGGTGCCGGTATCCTCTTTAAGCATGTCG
The DNA here is from genome assembly GCF_003935895.2 of Scandinavium goeteborgense. GTDB lineage: Bacteria > Pseudomonadota > Gammaproteobacteria > Enterobacterales > Enterobacteriaceae > Scandinavium > Scandinavium goeteborgense. Next base: position 2,538,205 of record NZ_CP054058.1, read on the forward strand.
AGGAACAGGTCCACCGCTTTGTCCTGCTGATTGCTGAGCAGGAAGTTTACGCCCGCGACGTAATCACGGGAGAGGCGGCTAGCATCGTCCTGTTTGGACTGTTGTGCACTCCTGCGGCCCATGTACCAGCCATACGCGGCGGCGACGGGCAAAAGCAGAAACAACAACTCCAGCATAGAAAGTTATTCCTTCACAGCCGGAACGACCGGCGCAGACGAAGCGGGAGTGACCGGGGCAATTTGTTGCTCGAGGCGTTTGATTTTGCGCTCAGCGCGCAATAATGAGACGCGAGTACGCAGCCAGAACATGCCGCATATCAGCCAGCCGATGGCAAATCCAGCGGCAAAAAGCACCGCTAACAGCGTGGAGATCCGAAACTCCCCTTGCGCCAGCAGATAGTTAAAGGTGACCTGCTGATCGTTTTGTGCGCCAAGGGTGACGGAGACAACGAAAATCGCCAACACCAATAAGAAAATGAGTAAATATTTCACATTACTTCCCGTTATGTGGTTTATGTGAATAAATCATGTTCGATCTTTTGCTTCCAGCCTTATAAAGTACCATCTTCGCCGCAACGGCGAAACTGCCAAGCGTGCTGCCAGCTATGGATTTGTGGGCGGAAACCACCGAAATCAACTTGCACTACTCTTCTGACTGACGGTTTCGGATTTCCCTTGCTTCTTCCCCCGGTGGCGTCAACGGGCCACAGAGTTTTTGTGCAAGCCAGGTGGCAAGCGTCACCAGCAGCCAGGACATCAGCGTGGCAACCACTAAATCACGCGGCCAGTGCATCCCCAGCAGCAACCGGCTACCCATGACTGCCGTCGCCCATACCAGCAGAACCGCGATGGTTATCGTACGACGACGCGGCCACAATAGCCCTACGCCCAGCAGCGCCCAACTGGCAGCAAACATCGTGTGGCCTGACGGGAAGGCAAATCCGGTCTCTTTTTGCCAGTGATGACGCAAAAACTGTGGTAAATCATTCCTGTCGGCCAACTGTTCTTTCACTAAGTGCGCCCGGTCCTTACGTTTTAAAGTGTAGAACTCCTCGACCGGCACCTGCTGCGTTTTTTCCAGCCAGATAACAAACGGTCGTGGCTCCTGAACGCGCTCCTTCACCCAGGATTTGGCCCCCTGCCCGACAAGAATTGCCGCAGCCAGGAGCGCAAAGAGCGTTAAAGCGGCGCGCAGGCGAAAACGCAGGCACCATAAAAACCAGGCGCAAAGTATGACATGGGTGATGATACCCCACGGCTGGGTCACGGTTTCCGTCACCCAATAGAGCACCTTCAGCCACCAGGCGTTGTGTCCGGGCTGCCACGTCCAGCCGGAAATCCATACCGCAACCGGCATGACGAGTAGCACGGCGGCGCCTGCCGCGGTTCGTCTGGCGATAGAAAGCATCATGTCTCCTTTTTCCTTAAACATCACAATCATAACTGAAAAATGCGATAACGGTGAAAGAGGTCGAATTGTGCGCTTAAACAGCAGACAACCGTCAGTCATTAGGTGAAGCCCAGGCATTGTGGCAAAATAGGCGCAAACAGAAGGCACATGCATGCCGATATAATCTGGAGAATCACATGCAGCTTAAACGTGTGGCAGAAGCCAAACTGCCAACCCCCTGGGGCGATTTCCTGATGGTGGGCTTTGAAGAACTGGCAACCGGGCAAGATCACGTCGCCCTGGTGTTCGGCGATATTTCGGGGAAAACACCGGTGCTGTCGCGCGTACATTCCGAATGTCTGACCGGCGATGCCCTGTTCAGCCTGCGCTGCGACTGCGGTTTCCAGCTGGAAGCGGCGTTGGCACACATCGCTGAAGAAGGTCGCGGTATTCTGCTTTATCATCGTCAGGAAGGTCGTAACATTGGCCTGCTGAATAAGATTCGCGCCTATGCGTTGCAGGATCAGGGCTATGACACCGTGGAAGCGAATCACCAGTTGGGCTTTGCCGCCGACGAACGTGATTTCACCCTGTGTGCGGATATGTTCAAGCTGCTGGGCGTGGACGAAGTGCGTCTGCTGACCAACAACCCGAAAAAGGTCGAAATTCTGACCGAAGCCGGGATCAACATCGTTGAACGCGTGCCGCTGATTGTTGGTCGTAACCCGAAGAACGAACACTATCTCGATACCAAAGCCGCCAAGATGGGCCATCTGCTCGGCAATTGATTCTGCTGCGGTGCCTACGGGCACCGCTTCTCCAGCAAAAACCCGTTGATTGTGCCTGCGCCTGAAGTGGTGTAAGGTCGAAACATGAATATCACTCGTACGTCCCTCACTTCTCGTTGGTGGCAGCCTTAATTTAGGCCGCCTGATAACCCTTTCCCTTTTTTAGTTCAGGCCGCCGGAAGGCGTCCACTCTGTCAACAGAACCGTCTCCGGTGGTCACAACAGGAGCTTCTGATGACACATTCAACCGCAACATCTCACTGTATTTTAACCGGCGATCGTCCAACCGGGCCGTTACATCTCGGCCACTATGTGGGTTCACTGCGCCAGCGCGTTGCGCTCCAGCAGCGACATCCGCAATTTATCCTGATTGCCGATTTGCAGGGGTTAACCGATAACGGCTCGCGGCCCGAAAAAATCGCCAACAATATTTTCGAAGTGATGGCCGATTACCTGGCGGTCGGTATCGATCCGCTTCGGACCACGGTTTGCCTGCAATCCGCCCTTCCCGCGCTGGCCGAACTGACGATGCTGTATATGAACATCGTCACCGTCTCACGCGTGGAACGCAATCCCACGGTCAAACATGAAATTCAGCAGAAAGGTTTTGCCCGCTCACTGCCTACCGGGTTTTTGGTCTATCCCATCAGCCAGGCGGCGGATATCACCGCCTTCGGCGCAGACCTTGTGCCTGTCGGTGACGATCAGCTTCCAATGATTGAGCAGACAAATGAGATTGTGCACAAGATGAACAGCCTGATGGACGCCCCGGTTCTGCGACACTGTCAGGCATTGCTCAGCGCCACCGGCCGTCTGCCGGGCATTGACGGTTCAGCCAAAATGTCGAAATCGCTCGGCAATACGCTGACGCTTTCCGCCAGCGAACAGGAGATACAGCGTGCCGTGAGCGCGATGTATACCGATCCCTCGCATCTGCGCATTAGTGACCCGGGTAAAATTGAAGGCAACGTCGTGTTCACCTACCTCGATGCTTTCCATCCCGATGGCGAAAAAGTGGCGGAAATGAAAGCGCACTATCAACGAGGTGGACTCGGTGACAGACAGTGCAAGAACGCGCTGGAAGACTGCCTGCAGACCCTGCTGGCCCCGATTCGCGAGCGTCGTCAGCAGCTGATTGCCGACAAAGAAACGCTGCTGGGATTATTGAAGCAAGGCAGTGAGAAAGCCCATGAGCATACGCAAAAAACGCTGCTTGCGGTTAAACGCGGACTGGGTTTACCGGTGATGTTCTGAGGTATCACGCCCGGTGACGCTGCGCTTACCGGGCCTACAAGTGGGAATCGTAGGCCCGGCAAGCTTGCGCCGCCGGGCATTTTTGGGGTTAACGCAACATATTACGGATCACGTAATGCAGGATCCCGTCGTTCTGGTAATAGGTCAGCTCCGTCGCCGTGTCGATGCGACAGCGACAGTCAATCACCTCTTTTTTACCGTCCACGCGGGTCAGCGTCACCGGCACAGTGGCCCCCGGTTTCAGCTGTTGCAGGTCAGTGATATCAATCTGCTCTTCGCCGGTCAGCCCCAGCGTTTTGCGGGTCACACCTGCCGGGAACTCAAGCGGCAAAATCCCCATCCCGATCAGATTAGAACGGTGAATACGCTCGAACGATTCTGAGATAACCACCCGAATGCCCAGCAGACGCGGGCCTTTCGCAGCCCAGTCGCGGCTGGAGCCCGAGCCGTACTCTTTCCCGGCAATGACCGCCAGAGGCGTGCCCTGCTTCTGATAGCGCATCGCGGCATCGTAAATCGAAACGACTTCCGTACCTGGCAGATGGCGGGTCATACCACCTTCAATACCGGGCACCATTTCGTTACGAATACGGATGTTGGCGAAGGTGCCGCGCATCATCACTTCGTGGTTGCCGCGACGCGAGCCATAGGAGTTAAAATCGCGACGTTCGACGCCATGATTTTGCAGATAACGCCCTGCCGGACTGTCCGGTTTAATACTCCCTGCCGGGGAAATGTGGTCAGTGGTCACGGAATCACCGAGCATCGCCAGAATACGCGCGCCGTGAATATCCTGCACCGGGTCCGGTTCTATCCCCATTTCATCAAAGAACGGCGACAGACGGATGTAAGTGGAATCTTGCTGCCAGCCATAGGTATCTGATTTATCGACCTGAATCGCTTTCCATTCCGGCGTGCCTTCGAACACTTCGGCGTACTCTTTGCGGAACATTTCGGTCGTGACTTCTTCCACCGCGCGGGCAATCTCTTTCCCGCTCGGCCAGATATCTTTCAGATACACCGGATCACCCTTACGATCGTGCCCCAGCGGGTCGGTCGTCAGGTTGATATTCATGTTGCCCGCCAGCGCATACGCCACCACCAGCGGCGGCGAGGCCAGCCAGTTGGTTTTCACCAGCGGATGAATACGTCCTTCAAAGTTACGGTTACCGGAAAGCACCGCCCCCACGGTCAAATCACCTTTTTTGATGGCCGTTTCAATGGGATCCGGCAACGGACCAGAGTTACCGATACAGGTGGTGCAGCCGTAACCTACCAGGTTAAAGCCCAGCTCATCGAGGTACGGCGTAAGTTTGGCGTGGGCCAGGTAATCCGACACTACTTTAGAGCCCGGCGCGAGCGACGCTTTCACCCAGGGCTGACGCTGAAGGCCAATTTTGACGGCTTTTTTCGCCAGCAGTCCGGCGGCCATTAACACGCTTGGGTTGGAGGTATTGGTACAGGAGGTGATGGCGGCGATCACCACCGCACCGTCCGGCAGCTGATACTGATGCCCGTTCAACGTATAGTCGACCGGATTACGGTCTTTCTGCGCGGTGTTCAGTTCCAGCTCAGAACTTTGTGCAAAGGCCTTCGGCACGTCGCCGAGCGCCACGCGATCCTGCGGACGTTTCGGCCCGGCGAGACTCGCTTCGACTTCTTTCATATCCAGCTCAAGCGTACTGGTAAACACCGGTTCATCCCCGGTATTACGCCACATGCCCTGCGCTTTGGCGTAGGCTTCCACCAGTTCGATTTGATCATCGCTGCGCCCGCTGAGGCGCATATACTCCAGCGTAACGCCATCAATCGGGAAGAATCCGCAGGTCGCGCCGTATTCCGGTGCCATATTGGCGATGGTGGCGCGATCCGCCAGCGGTAACGAGTCCAGCCCGTCCCCGTAGAATTCAACAAATTTACCCACCACGCCGTGCTTACGCAGCATCTGGGTGACGGTCAACACGAGGTCAGTGGCGGTGATGCCTTCAGCCAATTTACCGGTCAGTTTGAATCCGACAACATCCGGAATTAGCATCGATACCGGCTGGCCGAGCATCGCGGCTTCGGCTTCAATCCCACCGACGCCCCAGCCTAAAACGCCGAGGCCGTTGATCATCGTCGTGTGGGAATCGGTACCGACCAGCGTGTCCGGATAAGCAATCCACTCTCCGTCCTGCAACTCACTCCACACCGCTTTGCCGAGATATTCCAGGTTAACCTGGTGGCAAATACCGGTGCCCGGCGGCACGACGCTGAAGCGGCTGAATGCCTGTTGGCCCCAGCGCAGGAATACATAGCGTTCGTGGTTGCGTTCCATTTCCAGGCGCACGTTTTCGCCAAACGCGTCGTCATCACCGAAGTGATCGACGGTAACCGAGTGGTCAATCACCAGGTCAACGGGTGAAAGCGGGTTCACCTTTGCAGTGTCACCGCCGAGGCGTTTCACGGCCTCACGCATTGCCGCGAGATCGACCACGGCGGGTACGCCGGTGAAGTCCTGCATCAGCACACGGGCGGGACGATAGGCAATCTCACGATCGGCATGGGCATTTTTCAGCCACCCCGCCAACGCATGAATGTCCTCTTCGGTTACGGAATCACCGTCCTGCCAGCGCAGCAGGTTTTCAAGCAGGACTTTGAGTGATTTTGGCAGGCGAGAAATATCGCCCAGGGTTTTGGCGGCTAGCGGCAGGCTGTAATAGTGATACGTTTTGGCTTGGGCCTGTAGCGTGTCCTTACTGGCTTCTCGTAGGGTTGACGACATAGCTCCTCCTTAATGACAGGGATTGCGAATCCCTCAGACAAATCATAAAAATCATATAGTTAGATTTTATTTTCCTAACATGACAAAATGTTTCACGCCTGATGTAGCGCGGTTCACATTAGTTAATCTTAGGAAAGATTTCGATGCCATGCTGTATAAAAAGAGAACAAACAACACTATAGGCTCCGCGGTATGTCACTCGGAAAGCAAAAGATCACGAGCAGCGGAGATATCAGCCAACTGCCACAGATTGTTACTCGAGAACCAGGTTAAAAGAGAACCCTTGTTCAGTGAGTTGGCACTGTAGCTGAGCAATTTTCCACTCCCTGTCCTCCACGCTACCGAATCCACTGGTAGCGATTTTCCCTTCGGCCGTCATCGCCATTAGCTCAGGCCCAGCTGGCAGGAGCAGTGACATGCCCGCCTGCTTTTTTTTACTGTGCGCAGAACACCCACCCGCAATGATCCTGGCTCCGTGGATATCTTTTTGTGCGTTCGGGTAATGGGTGACTGGCTCACCGCTGCCGACCGTCAGCGTTTTAACCCGATTACCATCATCCGCATCTCTGTAACTCACGATGATGGTTCCACCACCTGACTGGCTGCTATCCGGATGATCACTGGTGTCGTGATAACGCCAGTTACTGCACATATCAGGCGTAATGGTTTTCACCGGCAGAGGTTTGCCACTCACCGTAGTTTGCGCCCCTCTGGGTATTATTACCCAGTAATCGTGTGTCACTTTGCTCACCGCGCCATACTGCGCCGCTATCCGGGTCAGTAAATTCATATCGCTTTCACCAAGCTGGTCGATATGAGACAGCGGCTGTTCCACCAGCGTTGAATCAACCCGGGCCGTTAAGCCATGTTCGGCAGCGATGGTACTGACTAAATCGCCCATCGTAGTTCCTGAAGCAAAGGAGCGAGTTTTCTGCGACTGCAACGAACTGTGGCCACGCTCATTCGTTTTAGAGAACGCTCGGGCTGTGATTTCGATTACTCGCGGTTGTAAAGATGAACCGCCGGACGAACGTGAATCAACCACGAAGGTTCCCTTATCCACCAGCTCGTCACCAAATCCCATGGACACAGAAATTTTCACGCCCTTCCCCGGCAATTTCATATCAGGGGAAACCACCGCAAATGAGATCTGATCACTCTTTTTGGAATCACCGCCGTATTCTTTCAGCGTAAGGTCAATCAGGTTCTCGCGCACTGCGTCGGTGATATCTTCACCCTCAACGGAAATAGCAAAGTTTGGCAGCCATGGTTTGCTGCCGGTATCGATGTAAGACATTGGTTAATCCCAGAGTGATGTTTCTGTTTTCTTCTCTGCGGGCTTTACGACAGGGAGGTCGAAGGTTGAACCGGCATTAAAAACTTCATTCGTTGTCAGGTCATAGTTCTCTGGTGAAAAGAGCACGGCTTCAAAGGTGTTGCTGACCGCCGCGTAATGGCGGGCGCAAATAATATCCAGCCGCTCGCCGTCTTTCGTTGTGTATTGCACAGCGTGCTCCTCAGAATGCTGGAATATCGAATGTGTCAGCCCCGCCCGAGTCCGGTACGCCAGGCGTCGCTTTGTTGAAAGCGTCGTAGACCCCTTGTCCAAACTCCGTCGGATCCTGCCCTGGTAGCGTGTTCACCGTGATATTGACGTGGTTCGTCTGCTGCGGTGCCGGAGCTTTCAGCGACGGAACTGGCACACCGAATGTCCTGTCATCAAAGTTAACGCCATCCGGGACTCTGGCCTGGCTATGGGCGTCCTTCCACGATTGCTCACCGGCGTTGGCGACATTGATGGATTCCTGATAACCCAGAGAACTCACACCCTGCTTCTGTTCTTCAGTTTCGATGGCGCGTTGCCTGGCGTCCTGTGCTGTAGCCATCTGCGCCGGGGATCGTTCATCGTTTTCTGGCAGAATTGCGTCTATCCATTTCACAACCTGTGAAACAGCGCGCCCGAAGGTTTCCAGTCCGTGGACAATTCGCTCCGGACCACCACCTTTCACCCACTCAGTGATTTCATTCGCGATCAGCTGCTTATTGTTGCTAATCCATTGCGTAGCCTGTTGCTCCCATGCTTTCAGCTGCGGTTCGAATGCCCTGCCTAACTCCCCGGCCATACCCTGCAAAGCGGTTTCTCCGGACGTCCAGAGATTGCTGATAACCTGACTGGACTCAGCTGCAGCGCGTGCTTCATCCTCAGACACATTGTTGAGCTGAGCAGCGTTATCCATCACTTCCTTGAAGGATTTTCCGGTGCTGGCGATGTAGGTCACGAGCTTGTTGGCTTCACCACCCATCAGCTGGTCGGCAAGTGATTCCCCTTGCTGGGCTGTCAGACTCTTATTTTTGATGCCGACGGAGATAGCCTGCATCACCTGGTCAAACTGCTGCTGTTTGCTGCCCGTCATCTGCGTTTTGTTCATACCGATCTGGGCCAGCAACGGATTTAGCGATTTATCATTGCCCTGCTCACCCAGCTTGTTACTCAGCTCTTCTGACAGGTCCCCGTAGTTTTCACCGTTCAGCCCGGCCTGCTCCGCGAGAATACTGCCGTTTTTGTAGCTCTGGTATGACATGCCGTACTGCTTCGACAGGCGATACTCCTCCGCAGTCTTTTTGTTAAGCGCCAGTGCACCGCCCATCAGCCCGGTAATACCCGCCACACCAGCGCCAGCAATAGCGACCGGCGCGCTGATTAGCGTGCTGGCACCAAACGACAGCGCCTTGCCTGACATGGCCTTCATTCGGCCCCAGCGTTCATCGCGGCGTTTCTGTTTCTCAGCCTGCTTATTCTCGCGCTCTTGCTGGGCATTCAATCGGGTGAGCGCGTGTTCTGCCCGCCCTATCCCGGCTGCAACACGCTTGTATTCGCTCGCCAGGTCTGACACGTCTTTCCCTGCGCGCACGCCTTCACGGATCTGTTTCTCCAGTGAAGCCTGCTTTTTCACGAGCGTATCCGTCGCCCGTTCCATGTTCTTTATCTGTGCGGTAGTTCCCGCAGACCCGGCTTTCACCTGACGCATCCAGGCCGTCTGTGATTTTGCCGCCTTCGCTGATTCCTCGCTGATATCGTCGATGCCGCGCGTCAGCCCTTTGAGGGTCCGGGACATTGACGGGTCGAGCGACGCCCCAAAATTAATCGAGGCGTTAAACTTCTGGGATTTTGACATTACGCCGCGCTCTGCTTAATGGCCTTTTTCAGATAGCGCCGCCAGATACTCAGCGGCAGTGTGAGCTGCTCGCTGAACGTAATGCGGCACCAGTATGTGATCCCCGGCTGGTTGTTCAGGAACTCAGGTTCAAGCGCTCCGCCGGTGGCAGCAAAAAATCATTAAATGCCTCCGTCAGCTGGTCGTAGTCGTACGCCGGTAGCTGGTGCAGGTCACCAGGATTAAGGCTGCAAAGACCCGCAATCATCGCCACTTCTTTCTCAAGGGCTGCGCCTTTGTTTTTCTCGAAAAGCAGCTTGTCGAACACCGTCGGCTCGCGCATCTGGATGGTTTCAATGTCTTCGCCGTTCAGTTTCAGTGGACGGGATAAGGTGATTAGGGTGGTGTTAGACGGATAAGTCATTTCGCGGTTCCTTAAATGAAAAAAGCACCCGAAGGTGCTGTTATGAGGTTTTGTTGGTTGTGAATGGATAAGTCTAAGACTTGGACTAGCGGAGGTTCACACATCAGTGTACAAACATAGACGCTATATCTGCAATGAGTGAGGAGCGGACGTTACTGGATTAAGCGCGTTCATCGTCATTATGTTTATCACTCCAATATTGCTGATGATTTATCAGATGAGTGATTAACGGCCAGTCTTTTTTATCTTTTGGTAACCTTAGGTTTCGTCCATCTAACTCTGCATATTCTGTCCCAGCTAACGGTTCTGATATCCTTATTTTCAATTCGGTATCAATCCAGAGCAAACCACGGTCAAATAAAGTATGAATATCTGATTTCAGTAACAAACCATGCTGTGCGCGGGTATGCCAGGCACCGGCATAAGGTGTTATATGAGCAGCCTCAAGTAAAACTTGGATCGAACAACCTGTTACCGCACATCTACCTTCATAAGCTTCAATGAGTTTTCGTCTAAATACGGGTTGTCCTTCCCGAACAATAACCTCACGCAAAGCCTTTAGACGGATGTCACCTTCATCCTCAGGGAATTCCGTGAATAATTCATCTCTTGCTTCAAGCACTAACCGATCACATGGCCTTGGGACAACTATCTGAACTGGCGTTCTGCCATCGTCGCCAATATCCCAGATACCGTGTAGTTCTTGGACATATAGTTCATAACGTGTATTTCGTAGATTTCCTTTACGATACAACACGTCGTATGGGTTACCCAGATCAGTACGAGCGCTTTTACGGCTACCTAAATATCGATATCGGGACTTGCTATTAACAGTTAATGCACCCAGTTGAATGCGAATCTCGGTTTCTTTCAGAGGGGCGTTGCTGTTACGGATCCACTTAACAATATTTGCAGCAGAGGCGTAACCGAGTTGTGTCACGGCATACCATACACGTAGATATTGCGGATAGTGCATTTCTTCAGGGATGAGACCTGGCATACTAGCAACATATGTTAAAAAATTATGATGGCGCATCCACTCTCCCCATTGGCGAGAATGTGTACTAATACCCATGCGCTCTGGTTCGCGTTTGCCAATTTCGTGATTAAATTCCTGTCGGGAGGGGGCTCGTCCTAGTTTCTCATAAAGTTCATCACAACAATCCCATACTGCTCGTACCAACGGACCTTGTGGATATCCATCTTTGCTCAGATTCAAAAGTATTCTCCGTCAACGAACATGTCTTGAGATAAGTGATATCCAACTCTGACACTTAATCCGCAACAATTCATCAGGCTTCTATGAGCGAAGAGCACAGATTCTTGTGCTCAGTAGTAGTTTTATTTAAGTGAAGACTGTGATTTATAACAAAGATGAATGTATAAAGAACAACGCTGTTTATGCAACTAAAGCTCAAGTCAATTGAATAATAAGAGGATTTAAAAACGTGAGCGGAGTTGAAATACTTTAACCTAACCATAGTCACTCCACAATAAGAAAAGAGAACACAATTTAATGACGATGGTTGCATCGTAATCTTATCATTTATATTGAGATAGATTCTTGATGATACTTTTTCTTTCGTTAAGGAGGCTTGCATACATTGATTCATCGAGCTTATTTTTGAGCTTGAAGCGAGCCTTGCGTATTGATAACTTGGAAACACCATCAATTAATGCTGAAGCAACTAATTTTTTATCTTCTACGTTTTTCAGATTAGATAGTAATGTTAGGACCATGTCATTCAGATCAAGTAACTCACCATTTATGCGGGTAGGAGAGAGTTCTTTGCCATCTAACTGGGAATCAATAGAGTCTATTTTATTATTAATTCTCTCTATAGAACCAACCACTCCTTTTCTGGCTTCAACACGAAGAATCTCACTCTTGTTTCTAGAGTTAGTCTGGTATAGCATTTCTGAGGATAACATTGATGATGCCCGATACATGTCGGAAGACAATTGTTTAACACTTTCTCTAAAACTTGAATAATTCAATATTGTTGTACCGATCAATAAAATAATTGGACCATAGGCAGTTATCTTCGCTTTAATTGAACCTTCAACAAAGTTGATTTCAATTATTACATCATCAGATAAAAAGAATTTTATTCTTTTGTCAGCAAAATCTTCTATTTCGCTTCGAATTAGCGATAATTTTTGCTTGCGATTTACCGCACTTATCTGTTTCAACCATTCAGGTTCAACATGAACATATGACTCACATAATATATTGCTATTTATATAGTCGGCCACAATCACGTCCTTGTTCATTATATATTATTAGATTATTACCACAACTTTATAAAAAATCAACGACTTTAAAATTAAAACATGAAGATGGCGACAGTTACCATAAGCTCCGCCGAGTTTATCGCCTATTTATTAACATATCATGGCCGTAGTAATGTCTACTTTTAGCATGAAGTAGACATTCTAACAGGGCAAAATGCCTGCTAGGAGCTAGGAGCTAGGAGCTAGGAGCTAGGAGCGGGCATTATTACTCATATTACATCAACAACGCGTCTTTTTCGTCTGCCAGAACGTTCACGCCGTTAACGCTGCGGATCATGTTCGCCGGGTCAATCTCGTAGATTTCCTTCCCGTCGACCGTCAGTTTGTAATAACTGAGGTTCATAGTGACCGACATCCCCACGCTCTCTTTACTGTCAGTACCGGCCTCGTCTGAGGTAATGGTGCCGATGATGCCTTCCATTTCATCCACGAAGGTGTGCAGCACGCCGTCGGTGTCACGATACGTACGGCGAACCTGTACGCGGGTTGAGCTGCCGGGAATGAAGCCAAACAGCGAAAGAACATCGATGTCGGCACCAATCTTAAATTCCGTCTGCATCGGTTCCATGCCGTTATCCACCGGCGTGGCCATATCCATCCAGGTGGTTTTGTAATTGCCAATGGTCGCGGTGATGGCTGGCGGCGTCAGCGACAGAACGCCCGCCACGCGGGTATTGTTGCCCAACCACAGCCCTGATTTTGAGTAGATAAATCCGGTATTCATGATGGTTCCTTATCAGGCGGCGAGGCTGAATGCCTGCACGGTGTAGGTATTGTCGATGGCGTAGGTCGCGGTGATTTCTTCTGCCGGTGATTTTGGCCCGATGGCCACGTTGAAGTACACCTTGCCGGCTGCCAGTGATTCAGCGGTATTGAGGTCCGGATCCAGCCAGCAGCGGCCCCCGTTAAGCACGCCCAGCTTTGTCTGCTGGCGCAGGTAGCTGTTCACCGAGCCGACAATCGAGGTGGCGAATGCCTTGTCGATCGGGCGATCAAGATAGTTTTTGGTCACCATCAGCTGAATTGAATCCTCGATGGCGTCCATCGTGCGGCGCACCGATTCGAATCGGTATTGCGGGTCGTCGGTACACAGACGGTTGCCCCAGTGCTTGTAGGCATCGAGCATCACGACGGTGCTGACGTTCGCCTGGTTGAGCTGGTTCACCACACTGGTCTCATCGCCCACAAGGAAGCTGTCCACCTGCTCGAGGCCGGTAAAGCCGTAAACCTCGTGGTTGGACTTCGACCACCAGTAACCGTAATCGCTGTCGATACGGACCCGGTGACCGGCTGCGGCAGCGGAGTACGGGCGGCTGGTACTTTTGCCGGTGACGTCGCTGGTGACCATGATGCGTGGTCGCAGGATTTCCACGCGGGCGCCATACTGCTGGCCACGGCGGGCGACCTCTTCCGGTGTCGCCATCGAGGGTGAATCGAGGTAGGCCACGGCCCGGCACTGGTTCGCCATGCTCTCGAGCGCTTTACCGACCCCGTCGTCGGTGCTCCACTCCGGCGCAATCAGAATACGTGGGTTGTAGTTGAGGCTGGACTGCCCCAGTTTCAGCGCCTCGATACCCTGGATAATCGCTGCCCGCTGCAGGTCTTCTGACGGGATTTCCGGGACACGCACCACCATCACCAGGGCGCCAATCTGATTGAGGATGTCGTACATATCCGCGTAGAGCGTGCCTGCATAGCCCAGCTTTTTAGCCTGACTGCGGCTGCCAGAAATGAGGGACGGCGTGAACAACGGGAAAGGTTCACTCTCGCCACCGGCCAGCGCCGTGGCACCAAATGGCAGCATGATGCCTTCGCCTGTAATCCCCTCCGGCAGCGCGGCGGTAATGCTGAGCTCCGCCAGGCCCGGGTCCAGCTCGCTGACGGCAGCCACCACATCCGCTGCCGTGGCACTGATTACGCCGTCGCCGTCAGTGCCAAGAATGATGGTCAGCAGGTCATCTTCGAAAAAGGCCAGCGTGGCAGCCCCGCCGGACGAATCCGCTTCACCGGTGGTCGCCTGTACATTCAGCTGATTGCCGTCTTTGCCACTGCGCGTCGCACTGAACACAATCTGGTTGTTCAGCAGCGAACTGCCGGTGGTCAGGGTCGCCACTTCACCGCGCTGGGCCAGCGGCGCTGTACCGACGATGCCGATCACCGACATATTGACGGTGGTGATTTGTTTCGCGGCGTTGTCCGTTTCACTGGTCCGGGTACCGTGTAAATCCATAATGCTCTCCACATAAAAAAACCCGCCGGAGCGGGTCTGTAAACTGAATGGGTGGGTTATTTGGTGGTGGCGGTGGCGTGACACTGGCTGTCGCGCTTTAAGGCCTGGTCCCCGCTGCACTGAATGTTGCCTTTGGTTTCATCGTGCCGGACGTAGGTGATGATGTTCGAGCACCCCGCCATCACCGTGCACAACATCAGGGTGATCATCACCTGAACTGCTTTTTTCATTGGTTCGCCTTACATTGAGAGTGATCGGAGACCGTGACGCTGTTACCGAGGCTTTCCACACTCACCACAGGCGCGCAGGCCTGCTGGCTCCCGGACTCTTCGATATGGACCCAGGTACCCGAGCATCCCGAGAGAACCAGAATCGCCACTAACATCAGAGCTTTCATACGCCGTAGACCTCCCGGTCGAGTGCCGCCCAGGTACCTTTCCCGCAGACCCCGTCGACCGCCAGCAAGTGCGCCGCCTGGAACGCCATGATGCCGTTGACCGTATCCGGTCCCGCGCATCCGTCAGGTTTCAGGCCGAGCATCAGCTGGAGCTCGCGCACGTCATCCCCGCTGGCGCCCTCTTTTACCTGACAACGGACAATCCCGTTCCCGTGCGCCAGCTCGAGTGCCACCTGCACCTCAGTCGCATACGCCGCGATGGTCTGCGCTTTGTCGGTGCCGTTGATAATGCGACGGGCATTGACGTAGTCGGTCGTCGTGTCGGTCAGGTAATCGGCCAGCGCCTTACCGGTGAACCAGCCTTCCGCCATGCCGTTAATCGCCACCTGCGCCGCCACCCACGGTGTCATCGCTAAATCAGGCTGCATCACCAGCGGCACGTCGTGCTGGAGCGTCAGGAAGTCCACCACCTGCGCCTGCGCCTTCTGATAATTGTCTTTCCAGGTCAGCTGGACGTAGCCGCGCCCGTCGTAAACCTGTCCGGTCTCCGGGTCCGGTTCGCCGTACGGACGCCCCGCCCCTTTGCCGTATTCCTCGACCGGCTGCATGGTGGCTGCCGTTTCGTGGTAGGTGGTGGCCAGCACATAGGCCAGCCAGCTCACCGGCACATGGCGGCCCAGAACGTTGTTGTAAATGAGATAAGCAGCGGTGAAGCCCGTCAGGCACTCAGCCTGTACGTCATTCACGCCACCGTTAAACCAGACCGCATTCATGCGGGTCTGAAACGCGCGCAGGGAAAATCCTCGCAAACGCGATTTGTTATGTCTGAACATGGAAACTCCGGAGTTAAATAATTAAGGATGGTGGTGAAGGCCATTCAATATCAGGGGCTGTCGATGTATCCACCCGATTGACCTCCACGCGATATGTTTTCCAGGCGTTTAGCTGCTCTACCTCTTTATCTGTCGCAATCCCCAGGTCAACCGCGTCCTGAAGCGGGGCAATTGCGGCGCTGGCCGTTGCCATTAATGACGATTTGGTGGTTTCAGCCTGCGCAATACTTTCTTCCGGGGTTGGCGGTGGGGGCGCAGTCAGTATTGGCGCACCACTTTCATTTACAGTAATAATATTGCCGTTTGACTGACCGTTGAGGAGTGCTTCATATTTGACCTGGGTAATCTGAGCAGCATCCGGTGGCCATGAACCTGACTTTTTATAGTCGGCTTTCAGGGAGTCATCAAAAAAACCCATTGCAGATGCGCTAAAGTAAATTGTCATATTAATAACCTATCGCTATCCAGCTAAGTGAGACAGAACCTTCTTCGGCGTACATTGTAAATCCGGTTTTATCAAATGCACCCAGCGAGACCCCGACAAGGCCCGTGCCAGAGTCGTTTCCAACAGGCCCAACACATGCATTTGGAAAAGCGACTGGGAACGTTATTCGCGAATTCTTGGTGTAATTCCCATGACCAAATTGAATAATCAGACCTGTGTTAGTATCTTTAAACCATCCATTCCCGGCCTTCGATGCAGTATTGACTTTTTGATAACGAGCATCAAAATTCCCATAGTTACCAGGAATAATTTGCTCTTTCATCTCCAGACGGCCAGTACGGGTGTTTATATAACCGGTAATTCCGATCTCCGGACCGGCATTATTTTCAGTGCAATAAAATCCAATGCCATACCAGGATTTAAGCAGCAGGTTATCGCTTGTAAATCCGGCCGCATCGTTTCCGCCATAAATACCCGTATTGTTCTGGAGTACATTCAAACCGCCGTTAAAATTAACGACCTTTTGAAACGTGCCACCTTGCGATGCTGAAACTGCATCGCAATCACTGGCTGCCGGTTTATAGTGATCTGTATAATGTTGAGTCCAGCTTACCGGGTCTTTTGTATCGGTATAAACCATCCCGGTATATGTCTGCTTAGTGCTAATCAGTTCTACCCAGAACTGACTGGCGTATACGCTATAGATATTTACACTGAAGCGGGTGTTCTCTGAGTTTTCCGGCATGCCCTTAGTAGCATTAGCGCCCCCTCCGGCTCCAATGGCAGAGCGAATTTCCGTGCAGGTAATATCAAAAATGGAGGACAACTGGGTTGTGCCTGTCGTTGAGCCTTGTCCATAGTCCCCAACCTGCAAAACTCGCCCCGCAGTGGTGTCTGAGCGACTCGCGGTCAAATCAGCCGCAGCCACCGTCCCGCAGCCTATATTTTCCCGCGCCTCTGTCTGGGCATCTGCTCCCTGCCCTGCGATTTCACCCAAGCGCTTATCCTGACGCAGATAAATCGTGTCGGCCTGCGTCACGGTGAGATAGCTCCCGTCCTGAACGGTCAGTGTAATATCGCGGGTATCGGAGACCACCAGGTCAGCCAGAATTTTCAGCGATGCCGCGTAGCCGCTGTCCGGGGCAGGTTTCTCCTGCTCCGCAAAGTTCCCGACCGCGTACAGCGTGCCGTCACTGGCAAAGATGCCGATTTCACGGAGGGTATAGCCGCCGCTGCTGGCCGGGATAATGCACTCGGCTTCGAGCACTGACGCGTCGGTCACGCTGACGCTTAACGAGCTGAGGACATCGCGAAAGGTTTCGTTGGTAAGCGCGGTTTGCGTGGCATCGGGTGTCACCGGCGAGCCCCCACCGTCCCCGACCGCAAAATCGGTCAGGCTGACCGGCGCACCGCTGGCGTGCGCGGCGACTTCCAGCGCCTTCCCGGCATCGGTTATCAATAAATAGTAATCACTCATCGCGTTTTCCTGTGATTCTGATGGTGTGCTGCACGACGCTGGCGCCGCCGCAATAAATAGTCCCGGCGACCGACTGTTCGCCAATCTGGATATCGCTCATCCAGCTGCGGGCGTTCTTCGCATCCGCAACCTGCTGGGTGATGAGCTTTAACTCGTCGGCGGTCACAGCGTAGCCGTTGACCATCACGCGGAAGGTATACGGTTCTCCGACGGGAGAATCCCTGAACCACTCCACCACATCGATGGAGCGGCCCACCGCCTGCAGCGCATGTTTTACCGCACCGACGGTACCGCGTGTTTTGTTCACCTTCGGGGCGTTTTTGATAACGCTGCGCTCTTGCGCTTCCGTCCAGTTCGCATCCCAGTAGGTGATCCCATATTCCCAGGCAAGCCAGGGCAGCAGCTCGGCGGGACACAGCTCTGGATTTTTGACAATGCGGATATCGATGGGCTGGTCGCTCATGTGCCCCATCACCTGCTCGAGCGCCTGTTCACTTTGTGTCGCGTTAGGCGGCAGGAGTGTCCGGTACATCGCTCCCCCTTACGATGGTCAGGTTAATGCCGGCACAGAAGGACACTTCACCCATCCCGACAGGAATAGTGGCGAGCGGCGAATCCAGCGTCACGTCATCCACACCGGGTTGCTTCAGCGCGCGGTAAACGCCAGCCAGCGAAACGCCGGTACCAATCTTGTGAACGCTGTCGGCATAGCGCTGCATGGCGTTTTCGGCCGCCGTCTCGACGGTGTCGGCATCCGGGCCGTCGGCAATGATGAGCGTGGCGGTCACGTCATAGTTAATGACCGTCGGTGCCAGCACGCTGACGTAATCCGTCAGGGGGCGCACGTACTCGTCATTCAGCGCATCACTCACGGTCTGCAGGAGTGCATCCGACGGTGTACCGTCTCCCTCATTGCTCAACGGGTAGACATGAACATGACCGGGTTCGATATCAGCAGATTCAGCGGGACCGTACGCCCGCGCATCCGCCACGCTCCCGTCGGCCGACAGAGTGAAAAACTCGTAAGCCTGAACCGATCCTGCGGTGTTGCGCGCATACCATGACAGGCGAATACGCAGCCGGAATGCGTCATCGCTTTCCATCACCGCCGCAGTTGGCGGAATAGTGCTGTCGTCTCCCGGCGTAATGACCAGGCGGGACACGTCATAATTCACGCCCAGCTGATCCAGGTCGCTGCCTTTGGCATACGCCAGCAGCACGGCCCAGACACCCGAGTTAAAACGCGCGACGTTGACCATTTCGCGGTAAACCAGGATTTCCAGCAGTTTCATCGCCGGGTCGCTTTCGACCAGCGCATTGAATACCGGACTCAGTGCCTGCAACTCTGCCAGCCGCTGCGCCTTCATGACTTTAAAGGTCGGCATTTCCACCGCCTGCGGCGGCGGGAGCTGGCTGAGGTCAATGGTGTTCATAGTTTGATGTTCTCCAGCAAAACCGCGCGCTGATTCTCGGTGTCCGTCGCCCGGATCGTGACAATGATTTGCCCTTCACCGGCTTTCAGCACCTCGATGGTGTTAATCGTGACGCGGGGCTCCCAGCGGGCAATCGCCACGGCTGTCGCCATTACCACGCGAACCGCCGTGACATGATCCGCCGGATGGTCCACCAGCCGGAGTAGATTACTGCCGTAACCCGGCAACATGACGCGGGAGCCCAGCGGTGTGCTCAGAATGTCCTGCACCGACTGACGTATGTGGTCAGTCGCTGAGAGCGGTTTTCCGGTTTCCTGGTTCATTCCCTGCATGGTTCCCCCATAAAAAAACCCGACTCACTGGTCGGGCTCTTCGGACTGCATTGTTTGGTTAGGTGGGCTGGTCGTGCCGCCCCCATCCCCGTTCTCGTTATGTTCGTGGAGATTGTGAGTATCCCGCATCGCCTGCATTGAGCCGGTCTTGTCTTTGACATCACCGGTGACATCCAGATTGCCGTCAATTTCAGTGTCGCCCACGAGCCTGAGTCCACCCGTAGCCGTCACCGTCACTTTCCCGCCGTCCGGCAGCGTGACAGCCATGGCGTGCGCCTGGGTGTCGTACATCACCGTGGCGCCGTCGCTGTATTGCGTGACGTGCTGACCGGATACCGTCGCCGGTGGCGGCCGGTCGTTGGAAAACCCCGCTGGAAAGACCAGGCCACCGTCCGTCTCCCCGCCAGGGCTCAGGACCATCACCGCCGCCCCGACCGCGGGCATGCTCCAGTCATTCACTTCTGAGTCAGAACGCGCGGACCAGTTCAGCCAGTCGCTGACGTGTTCACTGCCGGATACCGGGTCGGTGCCAAACGTCACCCGGCAGCGCGGCGGGTCCGCCTGCACGCTGTGAATATTGCCGTAACGCAGGATTTTCATCAGACGCTGGTAAACGTTCGCAAGGGTATAATCAGCCATTACCGTGCTCACTTAAAAAGGCATTCATTTCGCTGACAGCCTGGTCTGACGTCGCCGCCGTCGGGGCGGGCACCTCAGCCGGGGCATCATCGTCCACCCCGCTCAGGCTCTTACCAAAGTACTGCAGTGATAGGGTGACGTTCTGGTGGCGAAATTCCCCGGCGCCGCGAAACTCATCGACGGCCTGCTCCAGCTGCGTCATGACCCAGAACCCCATCACCAGACCGGAGCCAGTGACCAGCATCATGGGTGTTTTGCTGTTGGCCTGGCGGCGCAGCCATTCGACCGGATCGCTTTGTCCGGCCTGCCAGCTGCCGGTCGACGCCAGCACATCAGAAAGCCCGGTCATGTCCACAAAGTCTGCATACAGTTCGCAGTCAAAGCGCATCGTCGGGGTCTTCTTGCCGGTGTACTGCAGCCGGTCCTGTCGACCGATTCGGCCCTGGGCAGCCCAGGTCCAGGCGTCGCTGATGGTCAGTTTATTGTAGGCCAGCGTGGAGAGCTGGAAGATAAAATCGCCCCACATCAGCAGTGGCGGCAGCGGCGTGCTGAGGGTTTCGAATTGCTGGCTGTATTGCGACTCGAGGATCGCGAGCGGGTCAATAATCATGTCAGTATTCCCGAAATAGCACCTGAAATACGCTGCGGATCCACGCCCATGATTTTGGTCGTTCCCAGCGCGGCGTTGATTTCAAGCAACGACTGAGCGCCATCCACCGATACGCGGTAGTAATTCACCGTCATCGACATTTCCTGCCCGACGTTCAGCTTGCTGTCGCTGCCGTGCTCGTCTGTGCGGATGGAATCAATAAAACCCTCGAGCTCGTCATGAAGGAACACCACGCTTTCACCCACCCGGTAGACCCGCCGCACGGTCAGACGCGCCCGCGCGCCCGCAGTGAGTCCCAGAAACAGAAACGCGGTCGGGTCCATACCCGCGATTTTGTAGTGCGCGGTCATGGGTTTAATACCGCGCGGCACCCCGACTGGCACTGGCATCGCACCGGCTTTATACCGGGCCACGTCAACGCTGATTTCCGGCGGGGTGTAGGCCACGCTGTCAGAGAGCCGGACGCTGTTCAGGAACAGCGAGCAGCCGCGATAAACCGCCATCAGCTCTCCTCCGATTTTGCCAGCAGGGTGTAGTCATCCTTATGGCCAGCGCCCACATCCGGGAACACACCCAGCCAGAACTCTTTGAACACCGGCATATCCGGCTCTTCAAACGGGTCACGCCCGACGGCCAGCAGTTGGGTAAAGGAAACACTCCAGATGGCATGGTCAGCCCCGCCTTCTGAATTTTCCCAGGTCATGGGCTCGGCCGATTCCATTACCGCAGGTGCTGTGCCGGTGCCAAACTGCCGCCCTTCTATCCAGTCAGACATTTTGAGCGCGGCGTTACGAACGCGTGTCTCCGTGCTGCCCCGGAGTGCTTCATCCTCTCCCTCGGCGGCCACAAAATGGCGCAGGATATAGAAATGACAGGTCAGCGCCAGCGTGACATTGCCGCCAATTTCACGCTCTGCTCGCTCCCAGCGGGCCACGTCAAAAAAGACTGCGGGCGTCGGGAAGTCACTGCCAATATCAGGATAAACACCGGTCGTCACTGCCCAGGGAATTTTCGCCAGTTCCGCCACGACGGCATCCTGATAATCATCCAGCCATTCAACGCCGTTCATACGTTACCCGCCACCCTGCCGCGCAGGTCTTTGGTGAAATATTCCATTAGCATCTCGCTGGCATTATCGAAATATCCGCTCTCAATGCTGGCAATCATAGGGTTGTAAACTGCCATCCGGGCTTCTGCTACATGACCGTTCGCCTGTCGTATCCAGATGGATCGTTTACCCCGCACCGTGGCCCCAAAGGAGTTCATGAAATTGGTGGCACTGAGGCGAGGCGACTTTGGTGTGAAGGTGGCGCCACGAGAGCCTTTTGCCGTAATAAACCGGCCTTTCTCATCACGCTGGCGCCGAAGCTTTCGTGGTTGCTTAATGCTCCCTTTCAGCGTGCTGACGGGCATATCATTCAGACCGAACCACACCTTCCCGGTACCGGGCTGATTACCGGAAACTCGCTTTGTGCTCTGCCGAATTCGGCGCTGCACCACATTCCGGTTTTTGGCCCCTGTTTCATTCAGCATCAGTGCGACGGATTGTTTATAGAGTTTGCTGACGGTTTGCTTCAGCGCCTTGTGGAAGGCGGCAACCATCTGGGATTCACTGGCACCCAGCGCAGCTTTTACAGTTTTCAGCGCGCCGGTATCGATATAAAACCCACTCATAACCGTGCTCCTGGGGTATCGAGTCCTGATTTCTGGTATTTCGATAAAAATACCTGGGTGACACCGGATCCATCCGGCTGCAGCGATTTCACGTACCACATCGTCTTGATGATGAGCACCGGGTCCTTTTTCTGGAGGCCGACGATATCCCGGTCGTGAGCGGTGAAAGACGGGTCACTGCCCTGCATCTGCCCACCGTCAGGCATGCCTGTCAGTAAAAAGGGGTTATCAAACACCCCTTTTATCGTCTGCGAACGGGCTTCACCCGGCCACAACTCAACGCAGCCGTCGACATTAAAGGTGGTGATCAGAACATCATCCGCCGCTGCCATCAGCGCGTTGAAGTCACTCATCAGTAGCCCAGGCGCACCGGCGCGTCGCTGTCACCCGTTTCGGCATCCGCCCAGGCGGTACCGGCCACCACATCACTTTCTGTGACGCTCACGTTGCCGCTTTCCGCATCGAAATACAGCTTTTCACCGGCAGACCAGGATTCGGCTTCATCCTTCGCCAGCGCAATCACGCCGGTCATATGCAGCACGCCGTCTTCACCGTCAGCGATATCCGCATGCGCGACACCCAGCATAGCCCCAACAGACACGGGGTCTCCGGATGCCACATCCGCGCCGGTACTGTTGGTCCAGTCCATCGTCTGACCGTCTTCAATATAATTTTTAGCCATTACGTTCTCTCTTAATACAAAAGGCACCTGCAATGAGGTGCCTGGGTTCTCAGGGGAAAGGGATCAGGATGCTGCGCCGGTTGCTTTGAGCATGCCGCGATAATCCATTGGTGCCACACCGGCATCGATGCGCACCTTCATGGTGACGCCATCGACGGTAAAGCCGGAGGTGCTTTCAACGGTTGGCGCTGCATTGCCGTCCAGATACGCCACTTCGATGGTGTCCGCGCCTTTACGTGCTGCCAGGTACCAGGAATGTTCATCGGCCTCATCAAGGCGAGGTTCGGCAATGATTTCCGCCATGTTAAGGACCGGGTTTTTAATGCCAGAGTTGTAAGCTTCACCCGGCACCGAGGTCGAATGAATAATCTGATCGGCATAGGCTTCCTGAAGGGTTGGCACCAGCAGGTACGCCGGGGAAATGTTCAGCGTACGGTCGCCGGATTTCTGGCGCTTCATCATCGAGCGGGCAGATGCCAGGTTATTAATATTCATTTCGCCGGAAATGTAGTTGTTGCGATCGTCGCTGAACAACGGCTCACCGTTAAAGTCGGCGTTCTCCGTCAGGGTCGCGTAGACCAGGTCACCTACTGTCGCTTTTGCCGCGCGCCCCATCGAGGAAGGGATGCGGGTAATGAAGGACATGTCATCATTGATTATGGCCTGGCGGTCAATGCTGAACAGCTCGCCGTAAGTGGCCAGGCGAATAACCGCGCCAGAATCGTTCAGCGTGGCGTATTTGTACTCAGCCCCTGGTCGCACCTGGCGCAGACTCGGAAATGCTTCCAGACCGACACGGTTGCCCGGTTTAAAATCTGGCAGTTCGCCCGAACGAGTCCACTTATCGAAGGTTTCTTCCGCTTCATCCCAGCCGAGCAGGGCTGACTTGCTGGCCGCATCCATCAGAATGTGGGCAAAGTCGCTGCTGCTGTGGGTGAAGGCCATGCCCACAATGCCCATGCGATCCATCCCCGACACGCCGATACTGCGACCGGTCAGAGAGGCGCGCGCCAGCTCCATCAGACTCATGCCATTAAACTGGTTATCGGTCTGGCGTTCACCGAAACCGGCACGCACCATCACCACGTTTCGCACGGAATCACCGATGATGTTGCCGTTACCCGCGTGAACATGAACAAAACCATTCGCACCCGGCGTGGTTCCGTCCGCCAGCTTCGCCAGCAGTTTTTGCTGCGCAGTAGCAGCATCGCAGAACTGATCGGTCAGACAGGATGCCTGCAATTCAGTCACGCCGGGATGGTTCGCGAATGCGGTAAATACGCCAGACACTGCTGCGCGGCGTTCGGTTTCATTCTTCAGGCGGATCTGCTCCATCTGTACGGCCAGCGCCGTCACATCAACAGCGGGTTGAGCAGGCTGCTCAGGTGCCTGATGGGTCGCCACTGGCTGCGGTACTTGCGGCTGGTTTGCGTTGGCGTGAGGGGAAAAAAACTGCTGGGCTGCCTTTGGCATTTTAGAAAACTCCTTCGTTACATTTTCGTTAATACATGCCGCCATCTGCATTTCAGGCAGCAGCACATCAGCAAAACCTTTATCCACCGCTTCCGCGCCGGTCATCCAGGTTTCATTACTCATCAGGGATTCGACGTCCTCGCGGGACAACCCGGTTTTCTGCGTGTAGGCATCAATCATCACCGCAGAGTTTTTATCGAGCAGATCGGCGTAATCACGCAGATCACTGGCATCACCCACCAGCCCGCCATACGGGTTGTGGACCATCATGAAAGCGTTGGAGGGAATATGAACCGTGGCCCCCGGGAGCATGGCAATCACCGAGGCCATGGATGCCGCCAGGCCATCAATGTGAATATTGACGGTCCCGGTCAGACGCTTGAGCGTGTTGTAGATAGCGAATCCGTCCAGCACGCTGCCGCCGGGTGAATGAATACGAATCTCCACCTGCGAGGCATTAAAAAGGCCAGCTTCGCTGACCTCCCGTAAAAATCGACTGGCTGAAATTCCCCAGCCACCTATCTGATCGTAAAGATGGATTTCACCGGCTGAACCGTTGGCAGCCGCCTGAATCTCATACCAGCGATTATCCATCGCCTTTACCTGACCGCTGGCCGTGAGTCCCACCAGCACCTGCTGTTTGCTCATTGGTTGTCGTTCCTTTGTCGTTTGCCGGATCGGTATCAAATACCAGCCCGTGCTGTTGGTTGAATTTCACTTCGCGCTGGCGCTGCAGTTTGGTATTTCGTGGGCTGCCGCCGCGCGCCCTTACCCATTCCGCTTCCGTTGCCGCCCCGCCACGAATCTGTGTTTTCCAGGCTTCGCCCTCTTTCACCGGATCAATCCACGGCATGACCGGTGCCATGTAGGTCGCGTTGTAGAGCGTGGAAAGGTCCAGATCTGAGGGGATCTTGATGCCGCTGATCAGATACATGCGCAGCCATTCGCGGTACATAGGCCGGACGCTCCGGGAGACAAACCAGTCCTGCAACACGGCATAGCCTTCGAAACTTTCCACCAGCTCCTGACGCTGTGAGGAATACGTTCCGTTGTAGTCACGCGAGATTGAGGAATAGCCGGTGCGGGTGCCAGCGGCGGCGGCGCGTAACTGCCCGTTGCGGAACTCCGCCATGTTGGAGTTGGGCCGGTTAGACTCCAGCATCTCCAGCTCTTCGCCGGGGGCCAGATCGTCATAAATCATGCCCGCCGACATATCGAAGTTGCGGTATTTGTTCTCCGGACTTTCCCAGTCGCCGCCCTCTTCGAATACCGAGCTGTCACCACGCTTGATCCAGAAGCCCAGCATCGCCGCAATACGCGCGGCCACGCGCTCTGAATCTTCGTAATCCTTCAAATCGCCCAGGCGCTGGATGACATTGGCGAAGATAGTGACGCCACGCAGCTGGTGCAGACGCTTACGCATCGCCAGATGGAGCATGCTTTCTTTACCAATAACTTTGGTTCGCGTGGTCCCCAGACCGCTCTGCGGATGCGCCAGATAAACGTGGTAAGACATCGGACGGCTCCACGCATTGATATTGATGCCCTGAACGGTCGTCAGCCCGTTGCCTGTACCTGAAAGATTCATCGGTACAAAGTCGGCTTCCAGCATTTCAAAGGCGAACTGCACCGGCGTGGTGTACTCAATGCCTTTGACCGGGCCGCGTACCAGTTGCGTGAACACTTCGCCGTCGCGCAGCGCACTACGCAGCATCAGGCGCTGCGCTTCCGCCAGGCTGAACATCCCGGTAACCTCTGGTGACAGTGCCCACTTATCCCAGGCCGCAGAAAGCTGGGCGGCGAAGTCTTCGTGCACTTCACCCTGCGTGTTCAGGGGATGCGGTTCAATCTGGATCCCGCGCGCACCGACTACCCGCTCTTCCAGCTTATCGAGCATGCCGGATGCCAGGTCGTGGTTATCATCGAGCCACCGCGCCTGTTCTCGCAACGACACGCCAGCAGCAAAAACGGCGGTGTTGGCGCTGTTCCTTTCCTTTTTGGCTGCATGCGTTCGTGAAGGCCGGGCCGCTTCATAAGCCTTAATCTGGTCCTGAGCAGCCATCCTCCGGAGCGCACGCTGTGGTGCAATCACACCCAGAAATTTTGTATAGAGTCCCATTAACGCCCCGTGAAATTGACCAGTGAGAAGGGTTTACCCTTGCCTTTCGACCGGGCATTACGGTACCGGCGGTCCCAGTAATCGAACGCCTTTTTCAGTTCGCTTACATCTTGCCGGGTCAGGTTGCGCCCATTCATGCTCAGGCTTTTGGCCCCGAGCGCGTCGATGTAGGCTTTCTCCGCCCTGTCCCGCATGAGTTTTATTTCAGTGATACGCATGTCAGCTTCCGAATGTTCTGGCTTTCTTCTTGATAGGTGGTGGCGTCGAACGTGGTGTTCTTGCCGGAGGTTGTTCTTCGCCAGCACTGTTCGCTGGCGTATCACTTTGCCCGGCGCTGGTATTGACCGCTTTGTTCAACAGCTGAGGTTTCGCCCAGGCAGGTGGATTGCTCCAGTCCTTGATGCGTTCATAGCCGCGCAGTAGCACCAGCGCATGGCAGTAACACATCAGGTCCAGGGCTTCGTTCGCCCCCTTTCCCGGCTTGCGCCACTTGCCATTAGGATCGCGTTCCTCGTAAGTGAGCTCGTCGTAAAACCACTCTCCGAGCCAGTCAGGGAAATGGATAAAGTTCGGCCCTGGCGTATCGCGCCGAAGTGCATTATGGACCCGGTCTTTGAGCTGGTCGGTCTGGAGGAAATACAGCGGCACATCGCCGCGCGCGCTGGCCTTACGGTCCGAGCGGTTGGTGTTATCCGGATAAGAGCGGGTGATGATTTTCCCGCGCGACGTGCTGTCGCCTTTGAACAGATAGACTCTTTTACGAAGGCCATCCCGCTTGCACTGACGCCAGAATTTGTAGGCGTTGTCCGTGACACCATCTTCACCACCGCTGTCCACGGCCATGCACATTACGGGCATGGTGCGGGTCGGGTCGCTCATCAGCCGGTACTCTTTGTTGAGCACATCGGTCACCAGTAGATCCCAGTCCTCGATGTAGCCACCCGGATCGACGGGCATCGCTTCTCCGTGTACATCACAACGGACGGAGGTTTTGATGTTGTAGCGGTCAATCACCCAGCGCTCACCGTGCTGGCCATAGCCGACGATCTGCACCACAAAACGACGCTTTTTGCCGCCCTGGACATCCACCGCCGCCACCAGAAACCGCACCTCAGGAGGAACAAAACGTTTCTTCATCACCTCGGCGCGCGCCATCAGCTCATCACCCCGGCGCTGGTCCATTGCCGAACGCGGCAGATACGGCTGCCCCCAGTCGGTGTTGATCACCGCTTTCAGGGTTTCCTCACTGCCGGTGGTTTCATAGTCCTGCTCCGCCGTCAGCAGTTTGTAGACCAGCTGCGTCAGCGTCTGGTAAGCCGCTGCGGGGCCTTCCATCCAGAATGATGCAATGCGGGAGCGCCGGGGGTCTCCACCGCGAACACCCTCTTTGCTGATGGTCTCGCCGTCGCGCAGCCAGATACCGCGGCTGTTAAGCGCACGTTTTTGGTCTGCCGTGATTTTCCCGGCACAGTGCGGGCACTCGATATATGCGGACTCGCTCGCCTGCACCGGATCCTCGATGCCCCGGTATCCCGCCACAGCGTCACCGTTTGGTTGAAAATGCTCACCACAATGTGGGCATGGCCAGTACCAGCGACGACGATCGCCGCGGTTATACAACGACATTGCGCCCGTCGCCGGTGGCGCTTCATGCGGTGTTCTGCGCCGCCACTTCACATCAGTTATATCGCGCCCAGGCGAGGTCTCCACCAGCGTCATGCCCGACGACATGAACGTTGTTGTTCGTTTGGATGCGAGCGAATAGCCATCGCCCTCACCGTCAATGTCTTCCGGGAATCGGTCATAATCCGTCAGGGCGACGCATTTAAAATCTGACGATGACATGACATTCACTGAGGGCCAGCCGATTTTCAGGAAGGCACCAGACAGGAAATATTTGTCATGTACGTTGTTATCGTTATTGCGCGGACTCAGGCATTTTTTGACTTCAGGACTACAGCGGAAGGTTCGGGCGAGACGTTTCTTTGAATGCTCCTGGGCCTTATCTTTTGTCATCTGGACCAGCAACATATCTGACGGGTCGCAGACAACGTTATAGACAATCCAGCCATCGATAAGGCCGTTGGTTTTCCCCGTTCGGGCCGGGCCGACAAACACCACTGCATCATATTTGCGTGAGGCAAGGCAGTTCATGGGCTCAATAACGTACGGTGCGACAAGTGGGTCCCATGGCACCGAGTTTCCCCCGGAGGTCGGCACCCGCATAAATTTTTCTACGGCCTCTGCCACCGGCATCCTGCGCGGAGCCTGCAATAGCTGTCCTGTATCCTTTTTCAGCGTGTTGGCTGTCGATACTACCGCCATCATCCCTCCTCCGGAATTTCCTCCTCTGCCTTCTCATCGCTGGTAACTCGCCGGGCAATTTCATCACGCAGGTCGTCGATGATGGCCTGTACACGCGAGACCGTATCCGGTGTCAGACCACAATCGCGCTCCAGGATATCGGGCAAGGTTTCCAGCACCTGAACCATCGCCTTCGCCATACTGGCAAATTCGCGAGCGACTTCTGAGGCAGGAATAAGCTCGCCCACTTCCTGCTCAAATTTGAGTCGTTCACGTTCCGACTGATACCACGCCTTACGATCCTGAGGCTCCATTTCACCCTCGGCGATAGGCGCGGGCATTTTCATCAACTCCGCCAGGATATCCGTGATGCCATAGAGCTTCAGGTTGCTTTCATGCCCCCCGGAGGTACTGACATTTTTCAGGCGAGCGGCCACGGTCTGGCGATGCACACCCGACAACGCTGCAAGCTGACTGACATTCAGTTTCAGCCCCTTCAATTCATTGTCCATTGCCTGCTCCAGTGATGAACAAAAAACATGCAGATTCGACACTGCCGATTTTTTTAATGTGAAATATTAATAAGTTGAGGTGGTGGTGATGGTGAAACAAAAACCAAAAAACTCTCTTTTCCCGCGAGTTAGCGCCCCCGTGGATGTTCCCCCCCGCCGGGAGTACCTTTGAAAATTCATGTGGGGATCGCCATTGCGCCCCTGTGCAGGCGCCAGGCCTGCCGCCTCTCTCGCAGCAGAGCGTTGTTCCAGGGTCGCTCGACCGACAGGCCGTCCTGATGGTCAACCAGCGACCAGCAGGGATAGACCACCATGCCGCCCCAGGCGTCACCGACCGCATAGTCAGCCGCCTTGTAGCTCTCCCACTGCTTCAGTACTTTAGGAAGGTGAGCTGGCGGCACGCTGTAACACACGCCATGAATCAGGCGCGGTAGCGTGATGTAATCGCCATGGATTTTGTCAGCCGCGATAAGTTTTTCTGCGACCTTAGGCTGGTACTGCGGCGGGCGCCCGGTACCGAGATAAAAGCTCACCAGCGAATCAGGGAAGCGCTCAAGCCAGGGAACGACCAGTTGTTCGAACCCGTCCACCGGCAGCGCGTCATCCTCGAGCACAACCACACGTTCATTCTGCTCAGCTGCCCAGGCCATCGCCCTGCGGTGATTCCAGTTCGCTCCGTGACTGTCATCATCCAGCAGTAGATGGGCGTTAAGTCGCCATGCCAGCGCTTCTGCCTGTTCGCGCCTGGCATGGTGGCCCACCACAACGAACTTTACTTGTGAAGCCACCATGCCAGCTCCTTACCAATGCCGTTGGACTTAAACACCGTGTGTACCTGCGGCCCGGTGACCACGCGGTCACCGAATGACTTTGCCACGATGCCGAAGGCGAGCATGTCACCGACGGCTGCGGCGTTGTGCTCCATCGCCCAGAAGCGGTAGCTCTCGATGCGGTAATACAGCCGGACGATGCCGTGGGCAAAAGCCATTACATCCTCACGGCTGCCGCCCAGCAGGCCAGCGTTCAGCATGACCTCGTGGCCATGTGCCGCGATGAACTCCTGATACTGTTTTTCCGGGTGCGACTTGCGTGCCCACTCATCGGCGTAAAGCGTCGGCTCTGAACCGACATACACTCTGCCCGACTCCATCACCTGCCACGGCTGGTGGAGCATTTCAACGTCTGTGCCGTCAGTACACCAGACGTGGGTATATTCGGGATGGTCGCGCAGGAAGTGCCAGATATGGAGCCAGCGCCGAAAATAGACATTCATCGCAACGTCCGGCACGCCCACCAGCTGAGCGCCGGTCGGGGCTTGTTTCAGCTCGTCAGCCAGTACAACTGCATCCGCACCGCGAACCGAACCCGCCCAGGACGTCAGCAACGAAGCATCAGCTTTCATTCTGATACCCCGCTGCGGGTCCGGACGGCTGGTCAGCAGCGTGGTCAGCACCAGATTCTTTCGTGGCCGGTAATCAGCAAATCCGGTGTAACCCGATTCACGTCGGCCGTTGTAAATCCCCGCGTTGCGCTTTACCAGCTGAATACGATCGGGCTGAGGTACGGAGCGCTCAATCGCTTCGTGTTCATCAAGGGAGTAAATCAGGCTCTCAGAGCCGGTGACGTCGGCAAAGGCCCACGTCGTCAGCCCGGCATTGTGAATACGTAATGCTAAATCGCCGTGTTCATACATGCCCCGACCGTAAATCGGGTCAAAGCCGCCCACCTTCTCAATCACACTGCGGTGGTAATACAGCATGACGCCGCGCTGACCGGTGTAAGCAACATGCCGCTCATCCCGGTACAGTACGGTTAAATCTTTGAGCTTTTTTGGCCCGGCCAGGTCGAGAAACTGATAGGCCAGATGGGGTTCAGGAGATTCAATGTACGGCTTGTGCCAGTCATTGGTCACTGGCCACGCGTCATCGTCCCATAGAAAGAGATGTTCACAACCGGCATCCATCAACGCCTTCAGGCTGGCGTTCTTCGTTGCCACAATGCCCAGCGACTGCTCATGACGTATCAGCTGCACGCCATCCAGAACGGTTGCCGCTTGTTTTGAACCATCATCGATAACCACCACCAGCGCACCGGTGGGCAGATATTTCAAATGCTGCTCAAGCGTGCTTTTCAAGACCTTCGCGCGGTTGTGGGTTGAAATGGCGATGCCGATCCTGCCGGATGGACCACGTGCAGGGACATACGGAATCCCATTAATTGTGACTTCCATAATTTCAGTCCAATATTTATTATTGCACACACGAATACACACAGAACCTTGTCGCGTGTGTATTCGTGTGTATAATTAGTTTCAGGCCAGGAGGAAAAATGAAATCGACTGACCTGATAAAGGAATTGATAGCCGCCGGATGCGAGCTGAAGAGGCAAGGGAAAGGCAGTCACCAGATATGGTGGTCGCCGATAACCGGGAAGACTTTTCCGGTCCCACACCCCAAAGGCAACCTTCCGATCGGCACCATCAAATCCATCAAGAAAACGGCGGGGATCTAATCCCCGCCACCTTTGGAGGTTGCTATGTTCTTTTCAGTGGGCGTCGAGACGCCGAAAGATGAAAACACCGCCTACGGTATGATTGTTCCTGCGTTTTCAGCTTACGATTACGGCTGCTTCTCCGCCGCTGATACTCAGGACCAGATCGCGCCAATGGTGAAAGAGGCCATCATGATGGTGGTTGAGGATTTGGTCCAGGAAGGCAAGGCCTCGCCAGATAGCATCAAAGATGCGGGCTATATGGTTTATGCCGCTGACCCTGAATATAAAGACTTCGACAGCTGGGTCATGATCGATGTTGATTTGTCAGAGTTCGAGGGTAAACCGCAGCGCATCAACATTTCACTGCCAGACACACTGATTAAACGCATCGATAATGCCGTTAAAGGTAACGACACCTATCGTGACCGTAGTCATTTTCTGGCAGAAGCAGCTCGTCACGAACTCAACAACTAAATAGCTGCGTCTAATACCGCTACACTTTTGCCAGACCATGCTTTCTTCCGGGGAACGGGCTGGCGGTTTCCATAAAATGACGAACTTTTCTCAGTAGTTGCCACATTGAACGACACTGATGATTGCGCGTTATTGTGTCGTGAAGCGCCTGCCACAGTCGCTCTACGTGGTTCACCCACGGCGAGTAAACCGGCTGGTAAATTACGCTGAACTTCGGGTTCTCTTTCAGCCAGCGCTGCGTTTCCTGGCTTTTGTGAATGATGTAGTTATCCACGATAAGCGTGACGGTTTTTGCCCGTAGGTATGTGGCTTTCAGGTGTTTCAGCAGGGCGATGAACAGCACCGAACTCTTGCTGTTGCCCCCAACGTAGCTGACTTTTCCGGTACCGCTGTGCAGCGCCCCGGCCAGGTAGTATTTTTCATTCTGTCCCGGTGTTACCACGCGCTTTTGTTGCCCACGAAGTTGCCAGTCTGCCCCGATTTTGGGATTGAGGTGGATATCCACTTCATCTTCATAAAAGACCGGATGCTCTGCGCTGCATTTTTCCAGTGCCTTATGGATTGCCGCCATCTTCTCCTCTTTATGTGGGTCACGGATGTGCAGGGTCGGGGCCGCCCTGCGCCACACAAGCCCGGCAGAGGGCAGCCAGCGACGAACGGTTCCGGCATGCAACTGACATCCGGTTATCTCATTGATTTTTATTGCCAACAGTTCGGTACTCCAGCGTGAACGCTGATAGCCAAAATCACCGGGAGTGCGTTTTACCAGTTCACGTAACAGTGCGCAGATATGCTCATAAGGCCAGCGGCGAGAGCGCCCTGCGGGCAAGGACTTCAGACCTTCAACACCCGACAGCGTAAACCAGTTAATCCAGCGACCGACAGATGAACGGGCACAGCAGAGTGTTCTGGCGACATCGCTGACACGGTCTCCCCGGTGTAACATCAGCATGGCGGTCAGTCTGCGGGCATGGTTCTTGTCACGCGTTTTATGGATGGTTTTCTGCATCAGGCGTCGTTCGATACGGGGTATGGGTGCTATGATCGGCATCGCTCAGTCCGGTTGGTGATGTGGGATATTTGGCGATTGATCAGATCGCACAATCCGGGCTGAGTTCCCTTTAAGTGATCTACTATTCCGCGCAGCTATTTAGTGAATATCAAAGGCTTCAACATGGAGCCTTCACTTTAGCTTGAGCGAATTACCCGGTGGCGAGATTCAATGGCAAGGGCATAAGACAATGCTTCGGCTAGATACTCTCGTGGCAGATCAGGAAGTCGAAATTCCCAATATGCCCTGGACCTTACAAAGTCCATTTCTCCTGACAATTGCATACCAACAACTTTTGTCAGTTCACTTATCATTTCAGCCTTTTCTTTGGCCTCTTCACGGGAGAGCTTAACCATGAGTAAATCCAATATTGATAGGTTTGATGAGATTGCAGGCAGAGTTTTTGCTGACTTATACGACTCCTTCCCTCTCCCCATACATTTAAAGACGGAAGACTATCTGCAAAAAGACACAATCCCTTCAGAAGACCCTATAGATGGGACAATGCGATATAGCATTGAAGAAGAAATTATTGAAGCCACGATTAAGTGGCTAAATAACGCTGAGTTCCTTTGCTATGGGGCAGAAAGAGACCATGTTTTTGTCAATGTGACACTTACTCCAAAAGGATTGGAATCGCTGAAATTGATGCCTGATAGTGTAAAAGGGCCAACTGGCTCTCAACTTTCGGACGCTGTAAAAACTGGCGGCATTGAGACGATAAAAATGTTAGCAAACCATGCAATCGGAATCGGCGCTCGTATCACAGCACAAAAATTTGGGTTTCATGTTTGAGGCTGCACAAACATTGCCACCAATGATTATTACTTTTAACTCAGGGACTACGGTTACTTCTGTCATAGCGTATTGCCTTACTTTGAGATGAGCCTTTGCCGCAATAGAAATCAGCCCATCGAAGGCTCGCCAGCACTAAACTGACTTCTTCAAAGGCTCATTTCAAAGGATCTGGGTTCGATGTGGTTGTTCGCGCATTGCGGTGCGCTGACATGAAAAAGCCCAGCGCAATAGCGCAGGGCTTGAGGCTTTATTTCTGGTTAGTTGGTAACAGAGTTGTCGATCGTCGCAATGTCATTGCCCTGCTGATCTTTAATGATATTCAGGGGAACATCATCAGCTTTACGGGTTGCCAGGACGTTGATGTCTTTTGCATCATCACAGTCAAAGTTACCCTGCAACGATAAGGTAATTGGCTCCAGGCTATCATCTACTGAAAAAGGAATGTGCACTACACTGCCATCCTTGCTGATCTTTTTTACATCGACGGCACCTGTGTCCTGATCTTTTTCCAAGTTGAAAACAGTACCATTCCGTGTGTCCGTATCAACAATTTCACCAGCACCAGTGTATTTATCACTTGCGATAACTATACCATCAATATCTGCACCTGCAGATGTACTCCCAGACTCGTTGCTAGTATCCACGATCTTAATAAATTTATAGGTCCCCGCACCTAAGGAATCAATATCGAAACCATGGACAGTACCAGTGGAATTATTAGCAGAATACGCGACTTCCATCTTTGTCCAATTAATATTATCGTCAGATACGTATACATCAAATGCACTATAGGCAACAGACTCGTACACATAAAAATCAGAAGCAGAAGTTTTGTCACCGGATACAGACATTGGTGAAGTTGTCAGGACAATATCGCCACTGCGCCCTAATGATAACGATTGGTTATTCGGCTCTCCTAACGCATATTCAGCCGTATTATGAGGTGGAGTTACTCCAGGTCCTTGCGAGTAACTAACAACAGATGTTGCCGAGCCAACACCTGTTGCAGGAATATCTGGGTAACCAGCGTAAACCTGTGCGAAGGTTGAGGCGGAAAGTGTTGCCATAGCAAGACCTATGGCTGCTTTTAGAATATTATTCATATCAATACCTTTTTTCATGGTGAACCATGATTTAATTGTGACCATTCGAGATAACAAATAAAAAAGCCCACCAATGTGGGCTATAGATTTCTTATTTATTAGTTCGTAATTGAGTTATCAATCGTCGCAATATCATTACCCTGCTGATCTTTAATAATGTTCACTGGAACATCGTCAGATTTACGGGTAGCAAGCACGTTGATGTCTTTAGCATCATCGCAATCAAAGTTGCCTTGTACTGACAAAGCGATTGGATCCAGGCTGTCATCTTCTGAGAACATGATATGTTCGACACTGCCATCTTTGCTAATTGTCTTAACATCAACTGCTCCAGTCGCTTTATCCTTTTCAAGGTTAAATACCATGCCATTACGAGAGTCTGTATCAACAATTGTACCACCGCCGGTATATTGACCACTTGTGGTTAAGACGGCATCGATATCAGACCCAGCAGTATTCGTAAATGTTGAATTACTGGTATCTACAATCTTCACATATTTATAATTTGTAGTCGGCGAAATAGCATCAATGTCGTATCCAACGACTGAGCCGCGCCCTTTTGAGCCACCAGACTCATCCGTAGTGTCTGAGAAGGATGGTGTAGCTTTTACCCAGTTGATCATGTCATTGGACACATACGCATCCCAAGGTTCATAAGTATTGACTTCATAAACATAGAAGTCTGACTCCGATGTGCCTGATGGCTTAATTTCAAATGGGGTGAACGCAAGCACCAAACTGCCACCCTGGCCGAGAGCAAAACTATTACCCTCGGTATAGTAGTTAGGTTGCCCCAATGTGTCTTCAGTATGTTGATAATCTTCGCCGACTCCTGGGCCTGGTTGATAATCCATAACCTGAGTTGCATACCCAACAGTCGTGCCGGGAATATCGGGATATCCTTCATAGGATTGGGCAAAGCTAGAAGCTGACAGAGAAACAAGTGCAATACCGATGGCTGCTTTAAGTACGTTTTTCATACAATTACCTTTTATTGAGATGACGAACGAATCTGAGGACTTCATTTGGTGAGAGTGACTCAGATATGAAAAAGCCCCGGCGAATGCCGAGGCTTGATTTGTGAGCCGAATAACTCATTTATTCGGCTCATTGAATGAGCCGTTAAGGCTGAGTTAATTCTTTTACTTCATCAACTGTCTGTCGAAACCGTTCTGTTTCCAGCTCAACGCCAATCGCTTTACGACCTAACCGCAATGCCGCTTTCAGCGTCGAGCCTGACCCCATAAAGAAATCCGCAACCACATCACCCAGTCTGCTGCTGGCGCTTATGATTTGCTCCAGCATGTCAGCAGGCTTTTCGCATGGGTGTTTGCCTGGATAAAACTGAACAGGCTTATGCGTCCAGACATCGGTATAAGGCACTTCAACATTCACCGCAAAATAGCGGCGCAGGGATTTGTATTCCTGTATCAATTCACCATACGTCAGGTTCAGAACGTGGTATTTCTCCACCAGCTGGTGGTGTGGTTTATCAAGCAGCTGCTGCGCGTGCTTTTCGCTGGCGATGCGGTCAAAAAGCTTTTGCAGCTTGAGGTAGTCACTCTCGTTCGGCAGTTGCCATTGGTTACCGCTAAACCAGTGAGAGACCATATTCTTTTTGCCGGTGGCTGCGACTATGTCTCTGGCCGTGACACCCAGGGCATCACGCGCATTGCGGAAATAGTCAATTAGCGGGCCCAGTGTGTGCTGTTTCAGGTCGCGGCACTTCTCCGCATATCCGTCGCTCTTTGGCTTGTACGGGCCTTGATAGTGCTCTGCAAACAGGATGCGCTCAGTCGCTGGGAAATAGGCGCGCAGGCTTTCTTTATTGCACCCGTTCCATCGACCGGAAGGTTTAGCCCAGATGATATGGTTCAGAATGTTGAACCGTTCACGCATCATGAGCTCGATGTCAGATGCCAGCCGGTGACCGCTAAACAGGTAGATGCTGCCGGTGGATTTCAGTACTCGCCAGAACTCAGCAAGGCATCCATCCAGCCAGCGTAAATAATCCTCGTCCCCATTCCACTGGTTGTCCCAACCGTTCGGTTTCACCTTGAAGTAAGGCGGGTCCGTCACGATCAGGTCAATGGAGTCATCAGGGAGAGTGGCAAGGTATTGCAGGCAGTCAGCATTGATTAGCTCAATACTGTTTATTTTTACAGTGTTTTTCATAGATCAGTAAGCGAGACTAAGTTAGACTCACCCTGCTTTAGCGCTAAAGCGGTGGGCCTTGGTTCGCTTGTGACCACAATGCATGAGCGAATGGCTGGTGGAGTGCTTCAACACCCACCAGCCGCCCATTCTTCACAGCAATTATCTCCGCCCGTTAAGCGCGGAAGCGTATGTAACATCCAAATCGATAATCAGATAACCCTGCCATCACCAACTGCGTCAGTATTAACTGGCAGCGTTCGCGCGTGAGGTGTGTATTCTGTGCAATCTCGCCAACTGTCGCCGGTTCAGTACTCAGTTCTTCAAAAACGGCCTTTGCCGCTTCTGTCATATCCTGCTGTTTTAACATGGTTAATGTCCGTTTCGTTATGTGATGACATACAGATAACTCTGGTTCGGAACGGCAGCAAGATGAAACTGGGGATTGGCGACTGACAGCGCGGCTATTGCGCTGGTATGAATTTTAGGAAATAAAAAACCCTGCTTACGCAAGGTTCTGATATCGGTTCATGCAATAGGATTATGGTTATGGCTTCGGTTCTTCAATAGGTCCACTGAGAACCTCAACTTCACCGGTATTGCAAAGGTCATGGCCTCGGGTGACATACCAGACCCCAATGATTGCTTCCCCTGAAATGAAATCGTAGCCCTCTTCAGGGACGTAGTAGGCAATCTGCCTTCCACCGTTGTACTGAATCCAGTAGTAACCTTCTCTCATAGCCACCTCTCATGATGTTAAGAGAAGTATAATCCGGGGGAGCGATTCTGGCTGTTATAAGTAGGATTGCTACTTTGGGCTTGCGTAGCAGACACCCTGAAAACACAAAACCCCGCCGAGGCGAGGTTTAAATTTTCGTAACGTTATGAGCATAGATTCCCATCGTTGGGATGAGACTAGCCAATATCCGCCATCTTTGCAACAACAGCATAGGGTTAAAACTGTCTGTCAAGATCGCCTAGTTTACACCGGTATAACCAAGGCTTAATCAGCCCTGCGGATGTTAAGC
The DNA here is from genome assembly GCF_003935895.2 of Scandinavium goeteborgense. GTDB lineage: Bacteria > Pseudomonadota > Gammaproteobacteria > Enterobacterales > Enterobacteriaceae > Scandinavium > Scandinavium goeteborgense. Next base: position 2,576,535 of record NZ_CP054058.1, read on the forward strand.
TCATACACCACACATGGCACATCGTAATGCTGCTCTACTGCTTTGTAAGTCATGCCTAACCGTTGCATCACTCGATGCGAGGGGGTGTTTTCGGGATCGGCAACTGCAACTAAATAAGTAGTACCTACCCGTTCCGCCGCGAAATAAATAATCGCTTTAGCTGCCTCCGTCGCATAACCTTTGCCATTATGTTCCGGGACAAGACGCCAGCCAATCTCTAATGGTGCACCATCCACGTTTGCCAGATGTTGGAGGCAAGCTGCGCCAACGATGACGCCAGAAGACTTCTCTTTGATAGCCCACCACGAAAATTGGTATTTATCCCAACGAGCCTGGACACGCCTGATACCTTCCCAAGTTTCTTCAGACGTTTTGACAATACCCTTGGTGATATAACGCATCACACTGGGGTCGCTATCCATTACCCTCAAGCCTTCGAAATGAGAGTCATTATAGGGTTCGAGCTTTAAACGGGCTGTTTCTAAATCCATCTGACACTCCTTTAACTTGAAGGTATTACTTTCGGTGAAATGCTCATCAAAAATCAACAAAGCATCATGTAAACAACCTTCATTTTCGGCACAAAGGAGATGTTTGGTTGATTCCGGTCCGCTGCGAGCGAAAAGCGGAAGTTCATCCTTATCGGATCAAAAAGCTCACTTTGAGAGATCCAGTACGAACACATCTATCTGATTATGCAGCTCAGCGGGGAGTTTTTTAATAATGGCCAGCCTAAGTTCCTCTGCACTTTTCAATTCATGTTTATATGTATTTGCGACCTTCTCATGTTGCCCAAACCACAACGCAATATAGATACCCTGCATGCCCGCATCGGGTGTTAAAGAATAAAGTTCATACAGTTGCTCATAGGGTGCCGTATAGATCGCCTTATGCCACTGGCCTTTCACTTCAATCATCAGCAGCAGACGTCTATCGCGGTGTGCTTTTGAGGCAGAGATGTCCGCGCGTTTTTCATTGTTTACCTCATGCTCTTTAACAACAGTAATACCCTGGGGTCGAAGCACAATGCGGAGCCATTCTGCAATGATATCTCTCGACGATTCCTCGTCAAGCCGATTCCCGTTGGGATTAAACTGCCTGATAGTGTTGAACTCTCCCTTGTTGATATGCTGTTGATACACCTCCAGTTGATACAAAACGCTTTCCCTCAGTCCTTCAACAGTTACTACTCCATCGTGATTAAGTACTTCTGTGACATCGTGGGCGCATGGCGGCGAGTAGTCCCTGAACAACCTTTCTCGTTGAAGTGTTACCAGCGCGCTTTTAAGCTCTGAATGAAGAGGTTGCAATAAAGGCATTTCCAGAAGCCGCTTAATAACCGGAATTCCCTTGGAAGGCTCGGTAGTGCCCATCCTTTCAACGATCACATACATAATATCCCACGCATCTTCGTCTTCGTTGCGTTGGTTCTGTGACAGGAGGGAACTCCGCATAACAGGCCATTGCCCGATGAAACTTTCAAGAATCGAACCTAGCTTTTCCGCACTTAGTGAAGGCCAGTGCTGTGTGTCTTCACGATTTATCCCTCTTGAAAGCGAGTTAAACCTGAGCAGATTGCGTTTGTCGGCGATAATTCTTTGCCAGTAATCTGCGGGGAACTCCGGCAAAAAATATAAGGCGCGAATTAACCAGAAGAGACGTAATTCCTCTTGCTTGTCGTCACCAATGTTGTCTGTATGCGAGGACTGGAGCTCCTCACAACGCTTGGTAATCACATGGCACAGTTCAGTTGGAGAGGCTTCCCTGCAAGCAAGCTTAAAAAGAGTTCTGGCGGTGTTGAGGGGGAGTGTCCCATATTGGCCCAGCCATTCGATAGCTAACTGCCCGCGGATTGAATCAAACACTGAAGGCTGCATGATTAGTTCCAGCGGGGGATGAGGATATTCAAGCTGAGGCTCAAGATAGTCTCGGAGAAAAATTTCTGTCCCCTTCCCTGCGGGAAACAATAATTGGTCCACATTCTCCATCATCGCGTTATGTGTTAACCGAGCCCCTTCGCTATTACCATGATTGGTCTCAGTCCTAAGAATGCTAAGCACCGATTTATCAAGAGATGCAAGTGTGCCATGATCTTCAAAAAGAAGCATACACGCTGCATAAAAGATATACCTCATGCCATATGTTTCCCCTTCAGTTTTGAGACGGGTAAGCTCACGAAGGTCGGGTATATGTGGCGATATATGTTGTAAGCAATTAATTAAAGATTGTTCAACTAAGTTTCTGTCACCAAAATTTGAGGCGAGATTATCTGGTTGTGACAACATTGTCCTTGCAAAGGAGTCCAAAACTCCCCATTGCATACCCTGCGAAATCTCATCGCGATGTGAATCAATCCATTGAAGATTCATTGCCCGCTTTGCTTCCCGACGCAGTTTCATTCTGCGAGACATACGCGCGAGTTTCTGATCCGGTCGGCCCAGTGACTTCATACCTCGTTCCGCGCTAACCCATGCCTGCATAAAACGAGGATTACTTAAAGCATGGCGGCGACATATCTGCCTCAGTGGGTTGATTTTCCTCTCAGTTATCTGACGGTTTCGGAAATGATGAGGGAAAAGTAAACGCCATAGCGCAACATTTTCTTCCTCAAAAGCCATGTTTAGCAGATATTCCTGATCGCCGTCTTTGAAACAAAGACCAGCATGAGCGTGGTAGGGATATCGGAAGTGGTTATCCAGAGCTTCTCTAAGGGCATGAGCATCAAAGTTATTGGACAATACGTGTCGGTAAACCCCCCGACGCAAAGTAGCATCCTGCTGAAGGACCTTAACTGTTGCACTTCTGTCTGCCGAAATTGTTTCATGAAAATTTAGGTATTCAACCCATCTCCATATGCTGACCGGATCCAACGGAAGCGCAGCATTAACGACGTAGTTGTCCAGCAATTTACCAATGATTTTGCTGATGCCGTTGCGGCAATAACATTCAAAGCTCTTTTTTTTACATTCACACGTCAGCCCATCAGAAAGTATATTCAGCAAAGGTTCAACGCAGGTGATGGGAAGTTTGGAGATGAATACACTGACAAAGTAATGGTCGGTTGAGATGTTGCCATTTTCATTTGTCGGATTTAAATACAGCCCGCAACAGGTACGTAGGAAAGTGGACAATTCAGTGATCGCAAACGAATCAGGCCCCCTAACACTGTAAATTTCGGATGCGACCCGCAAAGAATCAGATGTGGCTTCCCCAAGTAATCGCGCTAGTTCCAGCCTGAAATCGTAATGTTTAAGTCCAAGCAGACATCCAGAGGCCAGAAACCGTGTGTGTAGGTCGAGTAGATGATCGCATACCAATGAAGATAGCGTGGACGATAATGCATGAGCGTCCTCAACACCTTGGAGAAGCTCCAAAAGCAGACCGCTAAGATGGCCTTCACCTTGAGGAGTTAATAGCGGTCTGATGGTTTCAATGACTTCCGGTGTGAAAAATCCAGTAACGCTAAAGCGACGCCAGGCGTCATTGCGACGGAAAAAGGGATCCTCTCTTTCAAGTTTCTGAAGTTGCGCGATCAGAAAAAGTCTTGAGCTAACTGTAAGCTGTGAGGGATCACCATTGGCTAGCACGGCGTAGGGATCGAGTTGAATGATGTTCTGCTGCATAGTGCTGTCGCCACATGCCGCCATCCAACCCAGTAACCCTCTGAGTTCGTCCCTCACGTAGTGACCAGGCGCAATCAAGCTCAGGCACTTGCGAAGCGTCAATGGATCGGCAGAGTTTCCGATTCGTTTTGTGAGATAAACAGCTGCTGAATATTCAGCAATAATTTTATGCACCGGACGATGCTGATCTGTCTGATAACCAGGCCTGAAAAGCCTACTGGCTAATATTCCTTTCGGTGATGGGATAGATGCAGCCAGCGAATAGATGAAGGGATAAACTCGGGTTTCAGCTGGTTCGCTTGTCGCAACCCCTTCCGAGCCCGACAACAGTAGTTTTGTGAAGATCTCAGCACTGATATTTATCTTTTGCTCAACCGACAAGGGAGCATCATGAATAGCAATATCGCGATTCTCTTCACGAGCCTGATACCTGACGGACTGAGCAAATAACGCCTCCCGGCTCGAAAAACGTCCATTACTCTCCGAATAGGCTGCTGCTAGCAGATGAAGAAACTGAGGGTTTGACAGCAGGACATCGACTCCGAAACGTTTAGCTTCTCTCACAAAGCTATCGAAGTCCTCATTTGGATGCAGATAGCTGAAAAGTGTCCGCAGCTCATCTTGACTGAATTCACAAAGATACACCACGAGCGGATCGACGTTGAAGATTTTACGGAACTGAGATGTCGATGAATGACTCCATTCACTTGATCGACTAGATACAATAAGGTGTGTTGGTTTTGCTTTCAAAGCCAGCGCCAAAAGTTGATGAATTCCGGCTTTATCTATCTTGGCCAGTTCATCAAATCCGTCGATCACCAGTGGACGGCCACATTCATTGTCAGCTCGATATTGAAACGAATTAGCCTCAATCGACTGAGTCGAAAGCCTTTGTGCAAGGCTATGCATTAGCTCGGTTTTACCGGCGCCGGGCTCCGCAAGTATGATGAGATACGGTGATGCCTGCAGTAGCTCATCTTCAGTATACTTTTTACCGCTGACAGGATTTGCGGTAAGAATGCGAGGCAAGTAAAAATGCGTTTCTTTAGACACGGATTGAACATTCCCTCAAAGGATGTGCATCAATAATCAGATATTACAACGGCCAATAAAATTTATGAATGGTCAAAATCCCCTGATTTTCAGAAAGCCCAGCTCAGCACAATTTATTCGGTCTCAACAAGTTGCATCAAACCATTATATTTTTCAGTTACTCACTAACTAACACAATTCGATTACCGCAACGTCCGCTTCTGGCACAAAGCGGCCTTCTCCAGAATAGAGAAGCGCCTGCCTTGAGCTGGAAACACATTACCGAGTGATGCTCTTCAACACATTCTCGGCGTAGGACTCTTCCATGTGGCAGTGTTCAACCAGCCTTTCATAAAACAATTTGAAGTTGCGACGCCAAGTCGTTTCCGTCACACCCAGCGCTTTGAATATCTCAGTATCCTTTAACCTCGGGTAGCCTCTGCCCTTGCAGCGCGGGCATGCTTTATACACTGGCAGACCTTGCAGCTCGGTTTTCTTCTTATCGACCACTTCTCCACGGCCACGACAGCGACACGCATTTTTGAGATGGCCTTTGCCATTACATGGCTTGCAAATCACCCTGACGATCTCCCTTCCCTGCTCTTGTGGCATCCAGGTATCACGAATGCGACAGGACTTCATTGTGAAAACCTCAGCATCGATAAAACCGCTTCCGATGCAGCTGCTGCACTGAAGCTGGCTGGCCGCACTCAGGGAGTAATCACGGAATACATAACCTGCAAGGATACGAAGAAAATTATGCTTCTGTTGATTATCCATTCTTTTCAGCGTTGCGTGACGACCTGAACGTGAAAGAGCTATCTGCTCGATATAGGCAATAATGTCAGCGGGGTTCAGAACGCCAGCTTTGGCAAGGTAGAGTTCAATCCCCACACCTGCTTTCGCATTTGCTAAACCGAGTGCAGCCATAATATCAGTAATGGTCAAAGTATCAGCGGTAATGCCGCATGGTACTGCGCCTGGCATCATCGATTTGGGTGAAAAGTATTGCGGTAACGATTCAAGATTCATTTTGCGTCCTCGATGATAATTTGCCCGGCTTCACCCCATACCTTTGATGTCCGGACATCCCAGATGTGGGAGTCATCGTCAAACAGGGCATCCAGTAGCGATTTAGTCAGATTGTCGATATCGGGTTTCTGCTGGTGTGGCTGGCCGTCCATCTGGTTGCGCTTCTTCTGGCTCCAGCTTTTCGGCATAGGGATGATGAAAATGATGTGCACGTTGGCAGGAGCGATCTGGATATCGTGCAGGCGCACTTCGTCGCAGAACGCGCGGTAGCGCATCACCGGCGGGCGCTGCTTCCACTTATCGCGGACCGTCATGCGGGGTTTCCCGATCGGGGTTATCTGGTAGCGGTTACGCATAGAAGACCCCCAGTTCAATGAGAGTCTGCGTCAGAAGTTCATCTTCGGTACCGAATTTGTCTTCCCAGGTTCTGCGCCCTGCATGTACCGCAACGCCATGACCACCAGTACGGTGATGGGCATGACAAAGTGGGATCACACTGTGGTGACTGGCACGACCGGAAACACCGGTACCAGCGCTACAATGGTGGATTTCAGCGGGTGTATCGCCGTAGTGAAGATTCCGGCAAACAATGCAGCCGAGCTCAGCTACACGAGCAAGATGGAGCTTTTCCGCTTTGGTTTTGCATTTGGTTTTACTCATGCCGGGCCACCAGCATAAGCATATACACCGCTCAGGGGTGAACGGTGCGAAGGTCTTAAAGCATGTGTGTACGCCATCATAATTGACTCTGTTGGCGCAGCGATTACTCAGAAGGAGGGTTCAGCTCCTGGGACTTATTATAACTGTGTTTCTCGTCTTTTAAACCCACCATGGTTCGCATCCTTTCATATTGATCCACAGAGGTTACAAACTCGCCCTTTTTCAGACTGAAACCTCCCTCGACAGTCAACCGGTTGATACTCAATAGAATATCCCCTTTAAAACTACAGATGCCGGGAATCAGTCTTTCCGGGACGTATATAGCGACCATTTTCTCTTTGATAAACATAAGATGTTCCAAATGAAAATTCATAACCCGCGTATGGCGCCATCTTCCCGGTCGATCCGAACGCGCGAAATTCCATTTAAGATGCATTTTTTGTCGTTGTCTGATTTGCGGTACAGATTAAACGCCATCAAACCGAGCGACAGACGAAGACTAATAGGTTCATTAACCCATAAGCCTGCAATCAACAAAGCTAACCTGAGGATTACACCAGCCGAAATTCGTCATCAAACTCTTGTTTCCTGTTGAGCATTGAGCTGTAGGAGACGATGTATGTGATGGCATCGGATAAGCATGTTGGCTTGTCGAACTCTAGCCAGAAGCAATCGTTGTATGTCCGACCGAGCCAAAAGCCACCGCCATAGGCCTTAGCCCGCTGGAAGATAACCCATTCCCCTTCCTGCATCCGGGCAAGCGTATCGCCCCGATAGACAATTGTGTAATTACTGTCTTTGCCACCCATAACCTCCCCCTCAGAAACACTGTATATATACACAGTAAATTACTGGAGGGGTTTTTGCAAACCTCGTGACACGATACAGTAACAATTTAATTTCGTACTAAACTGCTGTTACCCAGCAATCAGCGCCTTCTGCGCAAGAGCATGATTGCAAAGGTAATATATCCTTACATTTCCCACAGCACCTGCTACTACTCGCCTTTATCCTACCGGCAACCGGTGTAGATATTGATGCTCATGCCCTCACCTTGCCACCGCTGCCAAATACCTTGTGGATGTGATAGCCATGCCAGTTGCGGCGGCATTGCTCAGTAATCGGCAAGTCTTCCATCGCCAGCTCCCTTCCCGCCCGGTAAATCGCCGGTGTACGGCCTGTTCGCATCTTGATTACTTCAACCTGGCCTTTGTCTGTCAGGGATTTAAGAGCCCATGCGATGCCTGAGTAACTTACGTCCGGATACATCTCGCTGATCTGACTTACCGTGGCGGTTTCATGCGTCTCGAAGAACGCCATCACCGCCTGGCCTGCTGTCAATGTTTTCACTGTGTCTCCTCCCCTGCCTGAACCTTGTTGATTTTCATATCCCATTGCTCGCGCAGCAGGCGTTTCATCGTCAACTTCGAAGAGCCGGAGTGAAAACTTTGCTCGGCTCGGTGGTGGTTGTAGGGGCACTTAAGCACCCCAGAGGTGATGAATGCCCTGTTTTTGAACCCAAACTCTGTTATCAGGTTGCAGGTCGGGCAACGCGGCATTTCAGTACCAGTCGTCATCGTCATGCCCCCAGCAGCCGTCAGTTAACATCGCGGAAATGCCACACACCACCAGTAGTACTAGCACCACGCAGACCATCCAAAGCAGTACGCCAGCCGTCACAGCATCACCTCCTGGATGAGACGCTTGTGTTTACTAATTTCACGGACCGCGTCACGCAGCCGCTCAAGCTTGACCACCTTGGCTTTTGCGCGACGCAGCTCGCGGTTCACTCCACGCACTGTCGGGACAATGAGATCATCAGGGCATGCCGCGGCGAATGGCGTGATGGAATCCAGCACGGCTGCGACACTGACAGGTTTGTTATCTTTGGCTACGGCTGGCTCGTTGGTTTCTGAGGTGGCATCCGCGATGGAGTAGCGGAACGTGCCGTTATCGCTGACGCGCGTGATTCGCCCTTTGCTGATCGGCATAGCGAGCGTGGCGGCAACCTTCCGGTTTGTGGTTGATAGAACCGTGGCCAGCTCTTCAGTCGATTGCGCACCGCGCTGACGCAAGGCATCGATAATCATGGCCTCGCTGATTTTTACAGTGTCCTGCTCTGTGGACACCTCCGGATCTGCCGGCGACCAGCTCATGCCGTACTGAGCAACCAGCCCGTCTCGTTTGTAATCCCAAAGCTGATTTACCACTTCATTCCGGCTGATTCCGGTGCGCGCCGCGATTTCGATCGACGTCGCCTTTTTCATTGCCCCAAGGGCCTGAAGTACAGTTTCCATAATTTCTCCTGTTTGAATCTTCATCCCCTGAAGCCTTCAGGGATTGTGTTATCTGGCTCTGAAATGGTGTTTACGTCGCGCTGTGATGACTGGCTGCCGTTACCAGGCCCGAGTCGTAGAATTAACTCATCCCATTTTTCACGGAGTTTCCCAGGGCTGAGAATGTTTCGGCACCAGAACGGATCGCCCTGAACACGTTTGAACATGTCGCAAATCTGCCGATGGGTTCGTGCGTCGATAGTTCGCATCAGACGAATTTCGTTCGCCCAAACAGTCCAGTTTGGGTCTTTAGGCCTGGTAACTTCGCCATCAGTCTCAGCGGCCTGTTCGTAAAGTCGCTTGATGCGACCAAAGATCCACTCAGCACACTGCTGGTCTTCCGGGGTTCCCCATTTGCCTTTGCGAGCAAGAGCGTCATTCCCAGATAATTTTTTGGTGTCAGAGGATTCGTTAGAATTCTCGGACGAAGAGTTCTGTGTGATCTCTTGTGTAGTCTCTGTGTAATCTCCTGTATGAAAGTTGGCGGGATCCCCACCAGCCTGTTGGCAGGATTCGCCCCAACTTGTTGGCTGGGTTCCTGCCATCTTGTTGGTGGAGTTACCGCCATCTAGTTGGCGGGGTTCCCTCCTTCTAGTTGGCGGGGTTGCTGCCAACTGTGATTCGGCGCTGGCTGAGAACAATAAAAGCTCTTCAAGACGTTCAGAATTGATCCGGTAATGTACGGTCGCGGGGACACCTCGAAGTTGCTCTTCCAACACGCCTAATGCGACCAGCCTTTTCCTCGAAGTTTCCTGCTCATCTCTGCTTAACCCTGTCTCTTTACGGATGTTTTCTCGCGTCTTGTACATCCAGTCGCCATCCATGCGGTTATGCCAGTAGACAAACTGAGAGAGCAGAACTGCCGCTGCTGGCCCGGCCTTAACCTTTCCCACCCTTATCTGAGCAAAAGCGGGCTGATACGCTATGGGGCGATCAAGCAGCTGAATTAATGTGCTCACGAACTCACCTCAGTAAACGTCAAACTAAACTCTCGCCGCGCCATCTCTAAGGCGTCCCTGTATCCCTCACGGTGATAAACAACGTGAAGTCGTGAACACCGAATAACCTTCACCAAGCATCCGCGTTCGTCGCGATACAGGCTTCCAGGGAAAGGCTCTGTTCGTAGATCCTCAGGTTCTGCCAGGAGACGGAATTGCATCGCATTTTTCATGCGGGTTACTAATTCGTGAGTGTTGTGCATAGCTTTCTCCCGAACTATCCCGCGCGCTGTTGAGCATGCGAAAGGTCAATGTTTATGCCAATCAACTCAGCCAGAGCGGATATTGCTTCGATGCCCTCACGATGAATAACGGCTTTAGACTTTCTCATCAGCACAGCATTGGTTGCCTCGGTACACTCACGGTTGGCATTGGCAATCTGGCTGTGTACGTCGTGCAGCTGCTGCATCTCGGCTTCGATAGCGGCCATGACTGCTGGTGCAAGTTCACGCGCTTGCTTCAAGTAGTTCGCAGTTTCCTTGCGGAATGCACGCTGGATGCGCTGCGTGTTGTTGTGCAGTCGGCGGGTGTAGTCATCTGCGTCAGAAATGCCTTCCAGCACCTCGAGCAAGTCACCGTAGTGATGTTTTGTTATCATCGGAACAACCGCTTTCCAGCGCCCTTCTGCCCAGGACTCCAGCTCAACGGCAAGAAGTTTGATATCCATTAGTCAGACGCTCCCACCAATGCTGTTTTAATCTTCTTGCCACTACGGCGGTCCCGGCGGTACTGGTCGTAAACTTCCTTGTCGTAATGCAGTGCGCCACCCGATGCCTCAGATAAACGTTGCGCGCACCTCTCCGGGACTAATTCTTTCCACTGGCTAACCGCTGATGGGTCGACCCCTGCGGCTTGAGCCACACGTACTCTTGTCCCAAAAAAAATGATAACTGCAGACTTGAACATTGACCTCTCCTTTCCTGAGTTTTCTCAATGGTAGTGCCGCAAGGAAACTCAGGTCAAGAAATATTAAGATTTCTAAATATGAAAGAGATGACGCTAGGCCAAAGAATCAAAGAGCGACGCAAGCAGATCGGCTTAAGCCAGAACGGGCTAAGCAAAGCTGCAGGCGTGTCCGACTCTACTATTTCACTGTGGGAGAGTGACAACACTGCCCCCCGCGGTGCTAACCTGCATAAGCTCGCTGCGGCGCTTCAGTGTTCGCCTACGTGGGTTCTCTTTGGTGACGAGGATAACTCGCCTGGTGAACCTCGAGTTTTAGACGCTGAACAACAGCTCACTGAGGATGAAAAGGAAGTTTTGCGCCTCTATCGAGCCCTTCCTGAATCGGAACAAAGGAATCAGATAGGCGAATTGAAGGCTAGAGTTGAGAATTTTAATCGTCTTTTCACTGAGCTTTTAGCTGCCAGGAAGCGTAACAACCAGCCATAACAACTCTAAATAATTTTTAATTACTTCATATTCAATATGTTGCGTTCCTGCACGCCATTTAAATTGAGTTTTCTCAATAAAAATCATTGACCGACAATCTTGAGAAAACTAATCTAAGCACATCAAGCAATCACCCAGCGGTGATTACTCAGTAAAAAGCGTTCCGTTAGCCGCGATAAGGCCACGATGAGGAATACCGAAATGACTACTAAGCAAAACGCAATAGACCTGGCGCAAACGGCTCGCTGTGAGGCGGCGAACACGGCAAAACGAACCATTGCAGCAATCATCAACAACTGGAATGAGTGCGTTAAACAAGCCGGGTTTATGGGTGTTTTCGACTTCCCGACAACCGGCTACACCCGCAAGGCTCAGCTGATTGCAGACCTGGAACGCTGCGCGGCGCAGCTGGACGATTACGTTGAGCCGTCAAATTACATGGCCACAACCACTGTCGAGCAGCATGCTGCGGATATAGACGCGATTCTCTCCGGCACACTGACTGCAGAACACAAAGCACAGATTGATTTCTTTGCCGCCAATGACCATGCAGCTCGGTGCCTACTGATTGAAGCGGCCCACGCCGAAGCGATTGGAATGGACGCAGAGTTAAACGAAGCGCTGATGGCGCTTAGTACTCCCCTGATTTCTGCTGGCTGGCACCTGCATAGCCCAACTATTGCAGCACAGGCCCTCAGAATGGCTCACGCTAAAGCGTTGGATATGAACGCGGAGTGGGACGAACGTGGTGCAGTGCTGAATGACCGAGCGTTTATCGCTTATTGGGGCTGTAATGAGGATGCGAAATGGCTTCAAGCGGCACGCATGTGGAACGCAATGCGCGACGAAGCCCTGTGCATGAACAGTGCATATCCCACCAGCACCGGCCAAGGTGTTTCGCACAACACGAAAGCGCATTCCGCCCCTCTTTCACTGTTGGGGAATGGTTTGTTAGATGGCGGAGTGCGCTCCCATGTTGTGCCATTGCTGTGTGTAGTCTTGGCGGTACCAGGTTTAAAAAGCCTTATCTGATGCCTCTGGTACCGCCCTTTTTAATCAGCCACCAGCAAATAACCGGAGCATTGTTATGAAAGGTCAGCATTACGGAACAGATTTAAAACCACGTGGAGAAATTTTACCGGGCACCTTAGTGAAACATAACGGTCGTACATATCGTGCCTCCGCTAATGTGACGCGCGGGCTATACATCTCAAGCCTTATAGAGCGCGCATTAATTTGTTCCGAAACAGTTGAAGTCCTTCTTAATGGTAACGGACAGCCCTTAATTAACTAAATAGCATCTAATTGAAGACATGTCTTAGCTGGCAGGGGTTGCTACATCCAAAATACGCAAATGTGATGAATAGGCAGGAATACGCGGAAGTCGTTAATACAGTGCTCTGACGGCTTTGGGATTGCTGATTACTGGTCATCAATATCTTGCCGGGCTACTAAGTATAGTTGTCCGGCCATCTGAAAGGATGATGGTTTTGAATAGTGAAATTCTAACCACTGACGCCATGCGCGAGCTCACGGGGTATACGCGTAAAGGTAAACAGTGTGAATGGTTAGCACATGCTGGAATATGGTTTCGCCCAGACCGCAATGGCTCTCCAAGAACGACCTGGTTCCACGTCAATAATCCGCTAGCCTTACGGCTGGCAGAAAACCGGGAGCCAGAAAATGACACCCCAAACTTTGACGCGGTGCTAAATGGCAGGAAAACGAAAAAACCCAACAGATAACATCCTCCCACCTCGAGTGTATCGGGGTAAAAGTAAATTTGAGTTTCACCCAGCAACCGGTGGGTCTATATCCCTTTGCGCCCTAGACTCCCCGATCTCGCTTGTCTGGGCTCGCTACGAGAGTGAGCTTTTAGACACAGCGGACAGAAAAAGTGTGGCAGGCTTGATTGCGGATTTTTTTGCCAGCGCTGACTTTTCCCGCCTGAGCAGTGAAACTCAGGGGGACTATAAAAAATATTCTCGAAAGCTGATCCCAGTCTTCGGGAAAATGCACCCCGACCTGATTAAACCGGAACATATACGTAAGTATTTAGATGTTAGGGGTACGGCTGCACCTGTTCAGGCAAACAGAGAAAAAAGCTTTCTGAGCAGAGTTTACACATGGGGCTATGAACGCGGAATGGTGAAAGGAAACCCCACCTCTGGCGTGAGAAGATTTTCAGAGGATGCGCGAGAGCGATACATTACTGATGAAGAATACGCAGCGCTGTACAGTGTATCCCCTCTCCTGGTTCAGGTAGCAATGGAGATTGCATATCTATGCTGCGCCCGACAGGCCGACGTTCTCGGCCTGCAAAAATCACAGCTATTGGATGACGGGATTTTTATTCGCCAGGGTAAGACAGGCAAGAAGCAGATAAAAGCATGGTCGGATCGTCTTTCGACGGCCATCGCTATGGCGGGTGGTCTTCCTACTAAACCGGGAATGAGTAGCCTCTATGTGCTCCGCCAGCGAAATGGATCCAGGTATCAGAGAGCCGCGTTTAATAATCATTGGAACGCCGCACGTGAAGTTGCGGCTGAAAAATTCACGCATATCTCATTCGATTTCACATTCCACGACCTCAAGGCTAAGGGGATTTCAGATCTCGAAGGCACTCTGCAGGAGAAGCAAACAATTTCTGGTCACAAGCTGATATCACAAACTGCGAGATATGACAGGAAGACGAAAGTAGTGCCAGTAGTTGGAGGACAATAAGAGAAATCATGTTAGGAATGATGTTAGGAAATACGGTTAATAGAAATCACAGACTCAGTAATGACGCGGGTTTAGAGTGTTGAAATGGAGAAAATGACAGGGATTGCGAAACCCTGATACTCCTCAGGGTCTGTCTATAAAGATAACACAACCAAAACGTAACGCTTTGATAACAACCCAAATTGATAAATGGCAGGGAAACATGACAGGCAGAAAAAAGAAAACCCGGCGTAAGCGCCGGGTTTATCAGAGGATTATTTGATGAGCATCCAGACCAGCTGGCACCAGAAAAGGACTGAAAAAGTAAACACTCCAATCCATGACCAGTATTTCAGGTTACGGTTCGTATCCATTATATTAACACCCATAGTTATTCATTCTGACCGCCTATTCAGGCAGTGGTCTTATTGCTGTGGTGTATTTATTAACGAGTACAAAAACGAACGTACTGCAAACTCACCGAAATATTAATTTGAATGATTAGCTTTTTTTATCGTCGACATCAGCGAAGGAATCAATAAAACCCTTCTGCTGGGCCGTCAGTTTCCAGGAGGCAGGAACGGTTACCGGCCCCTTTTTGCGGTCTTGCGGTTTGTCATTTGACTGACATGTGGCCTTCACGGGCAGAGTCTGACCAGAAACAACCATTTTTAACCCCAATATTTCCAGATGAGCAGTGCAACAACCACCCAAAACAGCGCAGAGCCCAGGAATACCGCCCGCCAGGCTTTTCGCTTCAGCTCAGCATCCCTCTGCGGTTCTTCACGTCCTGATGGCATTGCTAACCTCATACAATCGGCGTCACTTATCATTGTTGCACCGAACAATCGGTACCAGTAATCATCATTGAGATAAATCCTAATTAAAAAAGCGCTAAAAATCCAGCGATTTTACGAATGGTTGTCCATTGGATCTTCAATCTTTGACGGCAAATAAATAATTGACGATAAAAATTTGCGTAGCAGCAAAATAGTTTCTACTTTTGTCGAGTTTTAACAGCACATTAATGGGTATAGAGGAATGGGGAATGGAAACCAGAAAAGGGATAAATGCAAATGAGGGAGATTTTAATTTACGTTAAGTGATCCATTTCACGATATCCCCGTCGCCAGGGATATCATTAATACCCTGCGGAATTATTTCTCAGGTAATTTAATATCTTTAAACATCTCTTCGATATCTTCATTCGAGCGCAGCGCCACTGCGGTATCGACCACGTCGCGGGTCAGGTGCGGTGCAAAGCGCTGAATAAAATCATACATGTAGCTGCGCAGGAAGGTGCTGCGGCGGAAACCAATCTTGGTGGTGCTGTGGCTGAAGATATCGCCAGCTTCGAGCTTGATAAGATCAGGATCGGAAACCGGGTCAACGGCCATGCTCGCAATCACGCCCACGCCCAGACCCAGGCGCACATAGGTTTTGATAACGTCAGCATCAGTTGCAGTGAATACGATACGCGGCGTCAGCCCTGCGCGATTGAACGCGGTGTCCAGCTCTGAGCGCCCGGTGAAACCAAAGGTGTAGGTGACCAGCGGGTACTGCGCCAGTTCTTCGATGGTCACCGACCCTTTCCCTGCCAGCGGATGATCCGGCGTCACCACAATAGAACGGTTCCAGTGGTAGCAAGGCAGCATCACCAGGTCGTCATACAGATGCAGCGCTTCGGTGGCGATGGCGAAATCAGCATTGCCTTTAGAGACCGCCTCGGCGATTTGCGTCGGCGACCCCTGGTGCATGTGCAACGACACGCGCGGGTAACGCTCAATAAAGCCTTTGATAACGCCCGGCAGCGCATAACGCGCCTGCGTGTGGGTGGTTGCCACGTAAAGCGAGCCTTTATCGGGCCAGGTGTGTTCCCCGGCAACCGACTTTATCGCATCGACTTTAGACAAGACTTCGCGCGCGATACGGATAATTTCCTGCCCCGCCGGCGTCACCTGCGTCAGGTGTTTTCCACTTCGGGCAAATATCTGGATACCCAGCTCATCCTCGAGCATGCGGACCTGTTTACTGATGCCAGGCTGAGAGGTATACAACCCTTCAGCGGTCGAGGAAACATTGAGGTTATGGTTCACAACCTCAACGATATAACGGAGTTGCTGTAGTTTCATGACCGGTATCCGATATGCGTATGGCGCGGTTGCCTAATACGATTTAATAATAAAAAAGTGGTTAACTATAACCACTATATCATTTATACCGGATGTGTATAGATGTGAAGAAAAAATAATAACGTGGCTATTTTTACCAAAAGAAAGGGCCGCAGAGCGGCCCTTAACGGTGTATTCAGTGATTCAGAAACGCGTTACTTCTTCGCGACTTCCTGCCACTTGCCGTCGATAAAGAAGGCGGACCAACCGGTCGCTTTGCCGTCTTTTTCAGAAGACACATACTGCTGCTTCGTTTTGCGGCTGAAACGCACCATGGTCTTGTTACCCTGGCCGTCTTCCTGCGGAGCATCTGCCAGATAGCGCAGTTTTTCCGGCAGACGGTCACGGAAGCGGTACAGTTCTTCCACTAACGGCGCACGTGTTTCACGCGATTTAGGGAAGGTATTCGCCGCCAGGAACACGCCCGCAGCGCCATCACGCAGCACGAAGTACGCATCTGATTTCTCACACTGCAGTTCTGGCAGCGGAGTCGGATCTTCCTTCGGCGGCGCAACTTCACCGTTACGCAGGATCTTACGGGTATTCTTGCAATCGTCGTTGGTACAGGCCATGTACTTACCAAAACGTCCCATTTTCAGGTGCATTTCAGAACCACATTTTTCACACTCAACGATTGGGCCGTCATAGCCCTTGATGCGGAACTCGCCTTCTTCGATTTCGTAACCGTCGCAGGTCGGGTTGTTACCACAGACGTGCAGCTTACGTTTCGGATCGATAAGGTAGCTGTCCATCGCCGTGCCGCATTTGACACAACGGCGTTTAGCACGCAGCGCGTTGGTTTCCGCGTCGTCGCCTTCCAGCACGTTCAGGACTTCGTTTTCCGGCACCAGGTTAATGGTGGTTTTGCAACGCTCTTTCGGCGGTAACGCATAGCCGGAACAGCCCAGGAACACGCCGGTGCTCGCGGTACGGATACCCATCTTACGGCCACAGGTTGGGCAGTCGATGCTGGTCATGATCATCGGGTTAGGCTGCATACCGCCTTCTTCCGGATCTTTCTCCGCCGTTTCGAGCTGACGAGTAAAGTCGCCGAAGAAGTCGTTCAGAACCTGCTTCCACTCGGCTTGATGGTTTGCGACCTGGTCGAGGCTGCTTTCCATCTGCGCGGTGAAGTCGTAGTTCATCAGCTCGCGGAAGTTATCTTCCAGACGATCGGTGACGATCTCGCCCATTTTCTCGGCGTAGAAACGACGGCTTTCAACGCGAACATAGCCACGATCCTGAATGGTCGAAATGATCGACGCATAGGTAGACGGACGGCCGATGCCACGTTTTTCCAGTTCTTTAACCAAAGACGCTTCGCTGAATCGCGCTGGCGGCTTGGTAAAGTGCTGAGCAGGAAGCAGCTCAACCAGAGTCAGCTCTTCGCCTTTTTTCACTGGCGGCAGCGTACGGTCTTCGTCGCCTTTACGCAGCGCAGGCATGACTTTCGTCCAGCCGTCGAAGCGCAGCGTACGACCCCGTGCTTTCAGTTTGAAATCACCGGCGCCTACGGTCAGCGTGGTGGAATCGTACTGTGCTGGCGTCATCTGGCACGCCACAAACTGGCGCCAGATCAGTTGATACAGTTTCTGCGCGTCAGCTTCCATGTCTTTCAGAGACTCGGCCACAACCGCGACATCAGAAGGACGAATGGCTTCGTGCGCTTCCTGTGAATTCTCTTTGCTGGCGTACTGATTGGCGTTTTCCGGCAGATATTTCTTACCGAAGTTTTCGCCAATGTAGTCGCGAACCATGCTTACCGCGTCCTGACTCAGGTTAGTGGAGTCGGTACGCATATAAGTGATGTGACCTGCTTCATACAGACGCTGAGCCATCATCATGGTTTTCTTCACGCCGTAGCCGAGACGGGTACTTGCCGCCTGCTGAAGCGTGGAGGTGATGAACGGCGCGCCCGGCTTGCTGCTGGTCGGCTTATCTTCACGATCGAGTACGCTGTAGCGCGCTTTTTCAAGCTGGCTAACGGCGGCCATGGTTTCGTCACGGGTTACCGGACGGAACGGCTTATCGTGATGATGGCTGACTTCCAGCGGCAGCGCGTCGCCTGATGGCGTCGCGGTGTTGGCGTCAATTTCCCAGTACTCTTCCGGGACGAACGCTTTAATTTCGCGTTCACGCTCGACGACCAGACGTACCGCAACAGACTGTACACGTCCTGCTGACAGGCCACGGGCAATCTTTTTCCACAGCAGCGGAGAGACCATGTAACCCACCACGCGGTCGACGAAACGACGCGCCTGCTGAGCGTTTACACGATCGATATTCAGTTCACCCGGCGTGTCAAACGCCTGACGAATCGCATTCTTGGTTATCTCGTTAAACACCACGCGGCTATAGCGTGAGTCATCACCCCCGATCACTTCCCGCAGGTGCCATGCAATGGCCTCCCCTTCGCGGTCAAGGTCAGTTGCGAGATAGATATGGTCAGCTTTTTCAGCTAACTGTTTGAGTTCAGCGACAACCTTTTCTTTACCTGGCAGCACTTCATACTGGGCAGCCCAGTCGTGCCACGGATCAACGCCCATGCGGTTTACAAGCGCACCGCGTTCATCCTTTTTCGGCTTTTTGGCCGGTTTGGCGGCGGTAGAGTCGGCGCTCTTTTTGCTTGCTGAGCCACTGGTCGGCAGATCACGGATATGACCCACGCTGGATTTCACCACGTAGTCATTACCCAGGTACTTATTGATCGTTTTGGCTTTTGCCGGGGACTCAACGATAACGAGAGCTTTACCCATATTCACCTTTACCTAATTTGATTCTTCCAGGAATACGCACTTTCCAAAAGGAGGTGGTGCATATATCGCACTTGAATTCACCTTCCACTGGCGACGTGCCTAAATCTTGTGGCGGCGTCAATGGATATCAACCCCTTCTCTGGTCCGGCCCCAGAAGCCTGAGTCAGAGGATTGAGTTTGCTGGCCTTTTCCTGCCAGGTGGTATAGCACGAAGAATTTTCGGTCGAATGTCAAGCAATTCTGTTGCCAGAATGCGAAAGCGTCACACTGTACCTGATAAAATCCGTTACGCAACTTTATTAGCATGCAAAAGCAAATCCCGCCAGCCGACGAGACCTCGCGATGTCCTTGTGTTTAACAGGGAAAATTTGCCCGCATGGCGCGCCGGGCGTAAACTGTTGGCAGTGTTTTAGAGGAGTCCGTGATGCAAGAAACATCCCAACCTATCGATAGCCAGTCCCTGCTGGTAGAAGCTAACCGCCTGATCCGTGAACATGACGATACGATGAAAGGTATCGAAGCCACCGGCGTAACGCAGCGCAACGGCGTGCTGGTGTTCAGCGGTGAGTACTATCTTGATGAACAAGGCCTGCCGACGCCAAAGAGCACCGCGGTGTTCAATATGTTCAAATATCTGGCCCACCAGCTGTCAGAAAAATACCACCTGGTTGATTAAAAAAATGCGAGGCTCAGGCCTCGCATTTCATTTACATCATCGGTTTCTGCCCGCGCTGCCACCAGCGCATCAACAAATGATCTGCGCTTTCCGCCGCACTGCCGGTAAAACGGTCCATCAGTTTCTTGCGTTGCAGATAACGCACGTTTAGCACTTCATGCCCGTCCATTAATCCGAGCAGCAGGTCGTCACTGGTGCCAATTTCATCCACCAGCCCTTTATCCTGAGCCTGTTGACCGTACCAGTGTTCGCCGGTCGCCACCTGGTCAATGTCCAGCTGCGGACGCATCTGATGCACAAAATCTTTAAACAGCAGATGGGTTTCGTTGAGATCTTCGCGGAACTTCTGTCGCCCTTCTTCGGTATTTTCACCGAGCAGCGTCAGCGTGCGTTTATATTGGCCCGCTGTATGCAATTCGATGTCGATATCTTTATTTTTCAGGAAACGGTTAAAGTTCGGGATCTGCGCAACCACACCGATGGAGCCGATAATGGCGAACGGTGCGGAGACAATTTTGTTGCCGACGCAGGCCATCATGTAGCCGCCGCTGGCCGCCACTTTATCGACCGCAATGGTCAGTGGGACCTGCTTATCGCGAAGACGCTGAAGCTGTGACGCGGCAAGTCCATAGCCGTGCACCACGCCGCCAGGGCTCTCCAGACGCACAACCACCTGGTCCTGCGGTTTGATCACCGCCAGCACTGCCGTCACTTCTTCGCGCAACGCGGTCACTTCATGGGCGTCCATGCTGCCTTTGAAATCCAGCACCCAAACTTTGGGCTTATCGCTGGTTTCTTTCACGCCCTTCTTCGCGTTAGCCTTCGCCGTTTTGGCTTCAAGCTTGTGCTTTTTCTTCTGCGCTTTGTGCCAGAGTTTTTGCTGCGGGGCGTCAAGCAACGCCACGCTCATGTCTTCCTGCATCTCTTTATATTGTTCACTGAGATTGGTGATCCGCAGCTCTCCGCGCTGCCTTTTACGTTGGGTAAGATTCACGATTAGCGTAGCAACTACCGCAATCGCGACCACAATCGTGGCGATTTTCGCCAAAAACAACCCATATTGAGAAAGTAGTTCCACGCTTCCACCTTGAAAAGAATCACTCGGATATCGCGCACAGTGTACAACAGCCCATACGGTGCGTCTCCCGCCTGAATTGTACGATGCGAGCATGCTTCCCGTTTTGTTCGTGACCAATGAAATGATTGCAAAATGTTAATTCTGAACAGGCTTTCCGTCTGGCTGATTGAAATACCCCGCCGTTTAGGGCATAAAGCCGAAAAGCGAACAAACAGAAGCAGAACAGTAACGTGGTGCGACGAAGCGCCACAGGAGAGAGCCCGTGCATTATCAACCGCAACTCGAATTGCTACAAAATCGCATCATTCTGGTTACCGGCGCCAGCGACGGTATCGGTCGCGAAGCCGCTCTGACCTACGCCCGCTACGGTGCGAGTGTGGTTCTCTTGGGCCGTAATGAAGAAAAGCTGCGGGCCGTTGCCCAGCAGATTCAGCAGCAAGGCGGCATTGCGCCACAGTGGTTTACGCTGGATTTACTCACCTGTACGCCAGAAGCCTGCCAGCAGTTGGCGCAGAAAATCAGCATTCACACGCCGCGCCTCGATGGCGTCCTGCATAACGCAGGTCTGTTAGGTGACGTCGTACCGATGGACCAGCAAAAGCCGGAAGTCTGGCAGGATGTGATGCAGGTAAACGTCAACGGCACCTTTTTCCTCACCCAGGCGCTTCTTCCTTTATTACTCAAATCTGATTCCGGTTCGCTGGTCTTCACCTCGTCCAGCGTCGGGCAACAGGGCCGGGCCAACTGGGGCGCGTATGCGGTTTCCAAATTCGCCACCGAAGGCATGATGCAGGTGCTGGCCGAAGAGTATCAGGGCCAGCTGCGTGTCAACTGCATTAACCCGGGCGGCACCCGCACCGGGATGCGGGCCAGCGCCTTCCCAACGGAAGATCCGCAGAAGCTTAAAACCCCTGCCGACATTATGCCGCTGTATCTGTGGCTGATGGGTGACGATAGCCGTCGAAAAACCGGGATGACTTTCGATGCCCAGCCGGGCCGCAAACCAGGGATTTCACAATGAGTGACGACCGTCATCGCGAACGACAACAGCGCCTGAAAGAGAAAGTCGACGCTCGCGTCGCCGACGCCCAGGAAGAGCGCGGCATCCTGCTGGTGCTTACCGGTAACGGTAAAGGCAAAACCACGGCGGCATTTGGCACGGCTACGCGCGCGGTGGGTCATGGCAAGAAAGTCGGCGTGATTCAGTTCATCAAGGGCGAATGGCCGAACGGCGAGCGTAACTTGCTCGAGCCTCACGGTGTGGAGTTTCAGGTGATGGCGACCGGTTTTACCTGGAACACGCAGGATAAAGCGGGTGATACCGCCGCCTGTTTAATGGTCTGGGCGCATGCGAAGCGCATGATGGCCGATGCCAGCCTGGATATGGTTATCCTCGATGAGCTTACGTATATGGTGGCTTATGATTATCTGCCGCTGGAAGAGGTGCTGACCGCGCTGCGCAACCGTCCACATCACCAGACGGTTATCGTCACGGGTCGCGGCTGTCATCGGGATATTCTGGAGATGGCGGATACAGTGAGCGAGCTGCGCCCGGTGAAGCATGCCTTCGATGCAGGCATTAAAGCGCAACTCGGTATCGACTATTAAAAAAGGCCCCTCGGGGCCTTTTTTCTTATGAACCGCTACCGTTGTTTCGGCTGCTGGAGCGACGACCATTCCCGCTGGTCTTCGCTGGCTTACCGCCCACCTGCGTGTGACGTTTCACAGCGCGGCGGATCTGGTTGGCCTTCACGCGGCGACGATCTTTTTCGACCGCCACTTTGGATTCGGTTTCCGGCTTCAGCTCTACCAGCTCACGCAGGTAGTTGGTCTGGGCCAGATCCAGCTCGGTGTAACCCCCGCGCGGCAGGCCTTTTGGCAACGGAATATCACCGTAACGCACGCGGATAAGACGGCTAACCTGCACGCCTACTGCTTCCCACAGGCGACGTACTTCGCGGTTACGCCCTTCAGTCAGGGTCACGTTGTACCACTGGTTGATCCCTTCGCCACCGGTAAACTTGATGGTTTTGAATGCTGCCGGGCCGTCTTCAAGCTGCACGCCACGTGAAAGCTGACGCAATTTATTCTCGTCAACTTCACCGAACACACGCACGGCGTATTCACGCTCAACTTCGCGGCTCGGGTGCATCAGGCGATTCGCCAGTTCACCGTCGGTGGTGAACAGCATCAGGCCGCAGGTGTTGACGTCCAGACGCCCTACGGCAATCCAGCGCGCGCCGCGCAGTTTTGGCAGACGGTCAAACACCGTCGGACGCCCTTCCGGGTCGCTACGGGTACACAGCTCGCCTTCTGGCTTGTAGTACGCCAGCACACGGCAAATCTGTTCCACGGATTCTTTAACGGAAATCAGATGTCCGTCGATACGAATTTTAAGACCGGGAATAACTTCAACGCGATCGCCCAGCGTGGCAACTTTGCCATCAACGCTGACACGACCGGCCTGAATCATGGTTTCGATTTCACGGCGGGAGCCGTGGCCGGCACGGGCCAGCACTTTCTGTAATTTCTCGCTCATCGAGCATCCTTTAGGTGTCGCCTTCCCAGGCGTCTGGTATATATGCAAAATCAACACGTTAGATAAAACTGAACGCATCAACAGAACTCATTTTTCGCCCCGGGTGAATCGTTCTCAACCCGCACGGCGCTGCGTGACCGCATATCTTACATGAATTTTAGGCTAAATGATTCATCTCGTTACACCCGACGCCCGGCTTTCCTCGCTGCACTTTACCTGGCACCCATTCATGTCAATAATGATTACCTCTCGTTTTCCCGGAGAAGGTTAATGAAAGACACCGACGAGCGGATCCACCCTGACAGCTGCCTGACCCTTCAGCGGGATGCCGATACCGGCATTGAAAGCGTCAGCGCGCACTTTAAAGGCCATGCCTACGACCCGCATGACCACGACGAAGTGCTGCTCGGCGTGACGCAGCAAGGGCTGCAGCGCTTTCATTGTCACCGGGCGCTGCACACCAGCACGCCGGGCCGAGCGATGTTGATTGAACCTGGCGCCGTGCATGACGGACACGCGCCGGATGCCGGAGGGTTTACCTATGCGATGCTCTACATTCCGCAGCGTTGGTTTTCCGGGATGATGGACGCCCGTGGACTGGGGGATATTTCCGCCCTCGGTTCGGCTTTTCGCAACACGCTGACCGACGATATCGCGCTGACGCAGGCTATTCAGCAGAGCTTCTTTGCCCTGCACCACCAGGAAGGCCGTCTGGCACGCGATCAAAGCCTGGACCACCTGCTGGAACACCTTTCAACGCATATCCGTCAACGCCCGGCGTCGGCACAGAATGATGCCCAGCGTCAGATGTACCAGGTGCGGGATTATCTTCATGACAGGATGGGCAGCGATATTGGCCTTGATGAGCTGGCCGCCTGGGCCGGAATTGACCGCTTCCGGCTGAGCCGTCAATTTAAAAACACTTTCGGCTTAAGCCCCCATGCGTGGCTGGTTCGCCTGCGTTTACGCACGGCACGGATGCTGCTCGCCAAAGGCGAAGACCTGGCGCAGGTCGCGTCGCTGGTCGGTTTTGCCGACCAAAGCCATATGGGCCGCTGGTTCCAGCGTGCCTATCGCCTTTCGCCCGCCGCTTACCAGCGCCAGTGCACAAACGTTCTATCTTAGCCCCCGCCAAACTTCCATTCTGTTTATTCACAACAAGAATGAAGGAAGAAAACCTGTGATTTTTGACACCAAAAATGCGCTTATCGTCCGCAATGATTTAGCCGTCTGGCAGCGCCTGAACGTCGTGGCATTTCTGGCCACCGGCATTACCGCTGCGGCCCCTGAAATCCTCGGCCAGCCTTACGTGGACGGTCTTGGCCGCCAGTACGGTCAGCTCGCGGGCGAACCGATGCTGATTTTTGAAGCCGACCTGGAAGCGTTACAAAAGGTGCATCTGAAAGGTATTGAACGCGAACTGACCCTGACACCCTACGTGGAAGCGATGTTTTCAACGGGCCATGACCAAGCGAACCGGGAAGTGTTTCTTGCTGAAGATGCCGCGCGGCTGAATCTGGTGGGTCTGGCGATTCGCGGGCCAAAAAAGGCGGTGGATAAAGTCATTAAAGGGCTAAAACTGCATCCGTAAGGGTTCAAGAAAAAGCGGCAGTGAATGCCGCTTCTTCAAGCTTAACTGAACGGTTTTATGTCGCCCACGCCTTCACGCAGAACCACCGGCGAATCGTCCGTCAGATCGATAACCGTGGTCGGCTGCTGGCCGAGATAACCGCCGTGAATAATCAAGTCGACCTGCTTCTCCAGATGATCTTTGATCTCTTCCGGATCGGATTCGGTAAAATCATTGCCCGGCAGCATCAGTGACGTGGAAAGCATAGGTTCGCCTAGCGCTTCCAGCAGCATCTGTGCAATCGGGTTCGACGGCACACGCATCCCAATGGTCTTACGCTTTTCCTGCAACAGGCGGCGCGGCACCTCTTTCGTCCCTTTCAGGATGAAGGTGTAGTTGCCCGGCGTGTTGTTCTTAATCAGGCGAAACGCCACGTTATCCACGTAGGCGTACGTCGAGATCTCAGACAGATCGCGGCACACCAGGGTGAAGTTGTGACCGTCGGGCAAATGACGAATCCGGCAGATCCGCTCCATCGCGCCCTTGTCTTCAATTTTGCAGCCCAACGCATACCCGGAATCAGTGGGATAAACGATAACGCCGCCCTTACGCACAATTTCAACGGCCTGATTAATCAGACGTTGCTGCGGGTTGTCCGGATGGACATAAAAAAACTGACTCATACTTCCCTCTCGTTGATCTTTTGGGGCTGTGTTTCCCAACTTTGCCACACGCCTTCTACCCCGGCGGGGAGCCACAGCTTGCGTCCGAGTTCTATCCACGGACAGGGCTGATGAAAATCAGAGCCCTGCGACGCCAGTAAACCGTACTGACGCGCATAGGTGGCAAGCTGCGCACGCTCGTGGGGAGCCTGCTGACACTGGGCGACTTCCATGGCGTCGCCGCCACATTCACTGAAATGAGCCAGCAGTCTTTTCAGCCACTTAGCTGAAAGATTATAACGTCCTGGATGAGCGATTACCGCCTTGCCGCCAGAATGATGAATCACATCAATAGCTTGATCTATTGTACACCACTGCGGCGGAACGTATCCGGTTTTACCGCGGGCCAGATATTTTTTAAAGACGTCGTTAAAGTTGCTCGCTCTGCCGGATTCCACCAGAAAACGAGCGAAGTGGCCTCGCGTCACCGCCCCGCCATCCGCCAGGGCTAACGCCCCTTCCCACGCGCCCGGAATCTGCGCTTTTTCCAAACGTTCAGCGATAAGTTTAGCGCGCTGCTGGCGACGCTCGGTTTGCGCCGCCAGAAAGGCGGTCATCTCCGGGTGTTCAATATCAATGTTGAGGCCGACGATGTGGATATCGTGATTTTCCCAGACGGTGGAAATTTCCACCCCGGTAATCAATTCGAGCGGCAGTTCGGCGCGGGCGATCTCAGCCCGGGCGGCGGGAATGGCCGCCACGGTGTCGTGATCGGTAATCGCCAACGTGCCCACGCGCATTTCCAGCGCACGATGCACCAGTTCCTCAGGCGTCAAACGGCCATCAGAGGCGGTGGTGTGGCTGTGCAGGTCGTAAATTACGGCGTAGGGATGGTCGCTCAAAATCACTCCGGTGTTCAGTTATCACTATCAGGTTTGGGTTTGACGGCGCCCATCATAGCCTTACTGAATGAATTTCTGAAATCAGGGGTTGACTTTGCCCCTCCGGACTAGTTAACTAGTACGCAAGTTCACACAACGAGGTATCTGCGATGACACATTTTTCTTTCACTCTGCATGGCGGGTGGCGTACAACCTGATATCGGGCTGTAGCTACGCGTCTGCATAAGACGAACAGATACCAGGCCCGCCAATGTGCGGGCTTTTTTTTGAATAAAAACATATCCGAGATGGTGAGAACGATAATGCAAACACAAAAACCCGCGCTCGAACTTCTGACCAGTGACGCTATTTACCGGGAAAACCCGACGGCGCTGTTCCACCAACTGTGCGGCGCCCGTCCGGCGACCCTGCTGCTCGAATCGGCGGATATCGACAGCAAAGACGATTTAAAAAGCTTGCTGCTCGTCGACAGCGCGCTGCGCATTACTGCGTTAGGTGACACTGTCACCATTCAGGCGCTTTCTGACAACGGTGCTGCACTACTGGATTTACTCGACAGCGCCCTGCCTTCCGGCATCGACAATCAGCGTCAGCCGAATGGCCGCATCCTGCATTTCCCGGCGGTGAGCAACCTGCTCGATGAAGACGCGCGCCTCTGTTCTCTGTCGGTGTTCGATGCCTTCCGCCTGCTGCAAACGCTGGTTACCGTCCCGGTTGATGAACGCGAAGCGATGTTCTTCGGTGGCCTGTTTGCCTACGACCTGGTCGCGGGTTTCGAAGATTTGCCGCAGCTCAATAGCGACACCGCCTGCCCTGATTACTGCTTCTATTTAGCGGAAACGCTGCTGGTTATCGACCATCAGACCAAAACCACCCGCATTCAGGCGAGCCTGTTCACCCCGCTCGACAGCGAGAAGCAGCGTCTGATTCAACGCGTGGCCCAGCTTCGCCAGCAGCTTAACGAGCCCCCGCTTCCGCTGCCGGTGACCAAAATTGAGCAGATGAAAACCGACGTTAACCAGAGCGATGACGAGTACGGCGCCGTGGTACGTAAAATGCAGCGCGCCATTCGTGCCGGGGAGATTTTCCAGGTCGTACCGTCTCGTCGCTTCTCACTGCCTTGCCCATCGCCGCTGGCCGCGTATGACGTGCTGAAGAAGAGTAACCCAAGCCCGTATATGTTCTTCATGCAGGATAACGATTTCAGCCTGTTCGGCGCCTCGCCGGAAAGCTCGCTGAAATACGATGCCAGCAACCGTCAGATTGAAATCTACCCGATTGCCGGGACCCGCCCACGCGGTCGCCGCGCCGACGGTTCACTCGATCGTGACCTCGACAGCCGCATCGAACTGGAAATGCGTACCGACCACAAAGAGCTGTCCGAACATCTGATGCTGGTGGATTTAGCGCGTAACGACCTGGCGCGCATCTGTACGCCGGGCAGCCGCTACGTGGCGGATCTCACTAAAGTGGATCGCTACTCCTTCGTCATGCACCTGGTGTCCCGTGTGGTGGGCGAGCTGCGTCAGGATCTGGACGTGCTGCACGCCTACCGCGCCTGCATGAACATGGGCACACTGAGCGGCGCACCGAAAGTTCGCGCCATGCAGCTTATCGCGGCCGCTGAAGGCGAACGCCGCGGTAGCTACGGCGGCGCGGTGGGTTACTTTACCGCCCATGGTGACCTTGATACTTGCATTGTTATCCGCTCTGCCTATGTTGAAAACGGCATTGCTACCGTCCAGGCGGGCGCTGGCGTGGTGCTTGATTCCGTCCCGCAGTCCGAAGCCGATGAAACCCGTAATAAAGCTCGCGCGGTATTGCGCGCCATTGCCCAGGCCCACCACGCGAAGGAGATTTTCTAATGGCTGACATTCTGCTGCTCGACAATATCGACTCCTTTACCTACAACCTCGCAGACCAGCTGCGGGCGAGCGGCCATAACGTGGTGATTTACCGTAACCACGTTCCGGCTCAGACCCTGATTGAACGCCTGGCGACCATGGATAACCCTGTTCTGATGCTGTCCCCCGGCCCGGGCGCACCGTCGGAAGCCGGCTGTATGCCGGAACTGCTGACCCGACTGCGCGGCAAGCTGCCGATTATCGGCATCTGTCTGGGGCATCAGGCGATTGTCGAAGCCTACGGCGGTTACGTCGGCCAGGCGGGCGAAATCCTTCACGGTAAAGCCTCCAGCATTGAACATGACGGCCAGGGGATGTTCGCCGGGCTGACGAATCCGCTGCCGGTGGCGCGCTATCACTCCCTGGTCGGGAGCAATATACCCGCCGGGCTGACCATCAATGCCAGCTATAACGGCATGGTGATGGCAGTGCGTCACGACGCCGACCGCGTGGTGGGTTTCCAGTTCCACCCCGAATCGATTCTGACCAGCCACGGCGCACGCCTGCTGGAGCAGACCCTGGAATGGGCGTTGCAGAAACTCGAACCGGCGAACACCCTGCAGCCGATTCTGGAAAAACTGTATCAGGCGCAAACCCTGACCCAGCCGGAAAGCCACCAGCTGTTTTCTGCGGTCGTACGCGGAGAAGTGAAACCAGAACAGCTGGCCGCCGCGCTGGTGAGCATGAAAGTTCGCGGTGAGCAGCCGCAGGAAATCGCCGGGGCTGCTACCGCCCTGCTGGAAAATGCCGCCCCGTTCCCGCGTCCGGATTATCCGTTTGCCGATATCGTCGGCACCGGCGGCGACGGCAGCAACAGCATCAACATTTCCACCGCCAGCGCCTTTGTGGCCGCAGCGTGTGGCCTGAAAGTGGCGAAGCACGGCAACCGCAGCGTATCGAGCAAATCCGGTTCGTCCGATTTACTGGCCGCCTTCGGTATCAACCTGGAGATGAACGCCGAAAAATCTCGCGAAGCGCTGGATGAGCTGGGCGTCTGTTTCCTGTTCGCACCGAAATACCACACCGGTTTCCGCCACGCGATGCCGGTACGTCAGCAGTTAAAAACCCGCACCCTGTTTAATGTGCTCGGGCCGCTGATCAACCCGGCGCACCCACCGATTGCGCTGATTGGCGTATATAGCCCGGAACTGGTGCTGCCGATTGCCGAAACCCTGCGCGTGCTGGGTTATCAGCGCGCAGCGGTGGTTCATAGCGGCGGGATGGATGAGGTTTCATTGCATGCCCCGACCGTGGTTGCCGAACTGAAAGACAGCGAAATTCAGAGCTATCAGCTGACCGCCGATGACTTTGGCCTGACGCCATATCATCAGGAACAGCTGGCAGGCGGCACGCCGGAAGAAAACCGTGACATTCTTTCACGCTTGCTACAAGGTAAAGGTGAAGCCGCCCACGAGGCCGCTGTCTCCGCCAACGTCGCCATGCTGATGCGCCTTCACGGCCATGAAGATTTGAAAGCCAACGTGCAACAGGTGCTGGACGTCCTGCACAGTGGTGCAGCCTACGATCGCGTGACCGCATTAGCGGCTAGAGGATAAGAAATGCAGACCGTTTTAGCTAAAATCGTTGCTGATAAACGCATCTGGGTCGACGCCCGTAAAGTGCAGCAACCATTAGCCAGTTTTCAGAATGAGATCCAGCCGAGCATGCGTCATTTCTACGACGCGCTGCAGGGCGCACGCACCGCCTTTATTCTGGAGTGCAAAAAAGCGTCCCCGTCTAAAGGGGTGATCCGCGAAGACTTCGACCCGGCACGTATCGCGGGGATTTACAAACACTATGCGTCGGCGATTTCCGTCCTGACCGATGAAAAGTATTTCCAGGGTAGCTTCGATTTTCTGCCGATTGTCAGCCAAATCGCACCGCAGCCGATCCTGTGCAAAGACTTCATCGTCGACCCGTACCAGATTTACCTCGCCCGTCATTATCAGGCCGACGCCTGCCTGCTGATGCTGTCCGTGCTCGACGATGAAGAGTACCGCCAGCTTTCCGCGGTGGCGCACAGCCTGAGCATGGGCGTACTGACCGAAGTCAGTAACGAAGAAGAGCTGGAGCGCGCCATCGCGCTTAACGCCAAAGTCGTCGGCATCAATAACCGCGACCTGCGCGACCTCTCTATCGATCTCAATCGCACCCGCCAACTGGCCCCGCGTTTAGGCGCTGGTGTGACGGTGATTAGCGAATCCGGCATCAATACCTACGGCCAGGTGCGCGAACTGAGCCACTTTGCCAACGGTTTCCTGATTGGTTCGGCGATGATGTCGCACGACGATTTGAATGCCGCCGTGCGCCGCGTGCTGCTGGGTGAAAACAAAGTCTGCGGCTTAACCCGCGCCCAGGATGCACAGGCTGCGTATGAAGCCGGTGCCGTCTTCGGCGGACTGATTTTTGTGCCTTCCTCACCCCGTTTCGTGGATGAAACCCAGGCGCGTGACGTCATCAACAGCGCGCCACTGAGCTACGTTGGCGTGTTCCGAGATGCTGCTACTCGCGACGTGGCAGCCAAAGTCGAAAGCCTGTCACTGGCGGCGGTGCAGTTGCACGGTAATGAAGATCAGGCCTATATCGACGAACTTCGCACCGCGCTGCCTGCCCACGTCCAAATCTGGAAAGCGCTGAGCGTCAAAGATTCCCTGCCCGCCCGCAACCTGAATCACGTCGACAAATACGTGCTGGATAACGGCCAGGGTGGCACTGGACAACGTTTCGATTGGTCGCTGCTTAACGGTCAGGACGTAAGTAACGTCCTGCTGGCGGGCGGCCTTAGCCCCGATAACTGTGTGGAAGCGGCGAAAAGCGGCTGCGCGGGGCTCGATTTCAATTCTGGCGTAGAGTCTGAACCGGGCATTAAAGATGCCAGCAAACTGGCCTCGGTCTTTCAGACGCTGCGCGCATATTAAGGAAATGGACATGAATACATTACTGAACCCGTACTTTGGTGAATTTGGCGGCATGTACGTGCCGCAGATCCTGATGCCTGCCCTGCGTCAGCTGGAAGAAGCGTTTGTCAGCGCGCAGAAGGATCCGGAATTTCAGGCACAGTTCACCGACCTGCTGAAAAACTATGCTGGTCGTCCGACGGCGCTGACCAAATGTCAGAACCTGACCGAAGGCACCAAAACCACGCTGTATCTCAAGCGTGAAGACCTGCTGCACGGCGGCGCGCACAAAACGAACCAGGTATTGGGTCAGGCGCTGTTGGCGAAACGGATGGGCAAAACCGAAATCATCGCGGAAACCGGTGCCGGTCAACACGGCGTGGCCTCCGCTCTGGCATGTGCCCTGCTCGGCCTGAAATGCCGCATTTACATGGGCGCCAAAGACATTGAACGCCAGTCGCCAAACGTTTTCCGTATGCGTCTGATGGGCGCAGAAGTGATCCCGGTACACAGCGGTTCAGCCACGCTGAAAGATGCCTGTAACGAGGCGCTGCGTGACTGGTCTGGCAGCTATGAAACTGCGCACTACATGCTCGGCACCGCCGCGGGTCCGCACCCGTTCCCGACTATCGTGCGTGAGTTCCAGCGCATGATCGGTGAAGAAACCAAAGTGCAGATTCATGAACGTGAAGGCCGTCTGCCGGACGCGGTCATTGCCTGCGTCGGCGGCGGTTCTAACGCCATCGGCATGTTTGCTGATTTTATCGACGACACCGCCGTCGGCCTGATTGGCGTTGAGCCGGGCGGACACGGGATTGAGACCGGTGAGCATGGCGCGCCGTTAAAACACGGTCGTGTAGGCATCTACTTCGGCATGAAATCGCCGATGATGCAGACCGAAGAAGGCCAGATTGAAGAGTCTTATTCTATTTCTGCCGGGCTGGATTTCCCGTCCGTTGGGCCACAGCACGCGTTCCTGAACAGCATCGGTCGCGCGGAATATGTGTCGATTACCGATAACGAAGCGCTGGACGCATTTAAAGCGCTGAGCCGCCACGAAGGTATTATCCCGGCGCTGGAGTCTTCCCACGCCCTGGCTCACGCACTGAAAATGATGCGCGAGAACCCTGAAAAAGAGCAGCTGCTGGTGGTTAACCTCTCCGGTCGCGGCGATAAAGACATTTTCACCGTACATGACATTCTGAAAGCGCGAGGGGAAATCTGATGGAACGCTATGACAACCTGTTTGCTGAGCTGAAAAAACGCAAGGAAGGCGCGTTTGTTCCCTTCGTAACGCTGGGCGATCCGAACCCGGAACAGTCGCTGAAAATCATCGACACCCTGATTGAAGCCGGTGCCGACGCGCTGGAGCTGGGCATTCCCTTCTCCGACCCGCTGGCCGATGGCCCGACGATTCAGGATGCCACGCTGCGCGCGTTTGCGTCCGGTGTGACGCCGACCCAGTGCTTCGAAATGCTGGCCGCAATACGCCAGAAACACCCGACCATTCCCATTGGCCTGCTGATGTACGCCAACTTGGTCTTTAACCGCGGCATTGATGCGTTTTACGCTGAATGCGCGCGCGTGGGCGTGGATTCCGTGCTGGTAGCGGATGTGCCAGTGGAAGAGTCTGCGGAGTTTCGTCAGGCGGCGATGCGCCATAACGTGGCACCGATCTTCATCTGCCCGCCAAACGCCGATGACGATTTGCTACGCCAGATTGCCTCCTACGGTCGCGGATATACTTATCTGCTGTCCCGTGCAGGCGTGACCGGAGCGGAAAACCGCGCCGCGCTGCCGTTGCATCACCTGATTGAAAAACTGACCGAATACCACGCCGCGCCTCCGTTGCAGGGCTTTGGTATTTCGTCCCCGGACCAGGTGACGGCCTCCGTCGGAGCCGGTGCGGCGGGCGCAATTTCCGGCTCGGCGATTGTGAAAATTATTGAGAAAAACCTCGATAATCCGGCCACGATGCTGGCAGAACTGAAAACCTTCGTGCAAAACATGAAGGCCGCAACCCGCAGCGCATAATCTTTACGCCGTCTGGTTTATTCCCCGGACGGCGCTCAGGCCTGCCGCAGGATAACAGCCAGAACCGGACCGTCTTTCTCATCGAATAACATCCCCAAAAAAGAAGGGGTTGAAGTTCTTAATGAGAAGCATTATCTTTCTCAATACTGAGTAGTTGAGTAAATCACTCAGGTATTCGGTACGACATTGCTCACATTGCTTCCAGTATGACTTGCCCGCCTTGCGCGGGCTTTTTTTTACTTTTTGTTCAGCTCGTCATCCGGCCAGTATTTGTAGCCGTTGATCATCGCCTGCGCCGCCAGTCCTTTCTCGGTGATTTCGTACACGCTGACCATAGACGGCAAAGACTCTGCGTCGGTTGCTACACCACTGGCTGATGCCCCGGCTCCTGCACCTTTGTCGTCATACTTCGCGGCCGCGTTCGCATCTGCGCCGACAACGTAGCCATCGGTGATAAATTTGTTCAGGGATTTGCTGTTGTGGAAGACAATCACGGTGCTCAGCTGTTTGATACCCACGCCAACGCCCGCGCCGCCCTGGGCGACTTTCATATAGGTGTCTTTGCCGGTATGCAGGTCTTTCACCACGCCATAACCGCCGCCGAAGCCCACCACGAAAATTTTGCTGCTGTTGCTGGAGAAGACCGCGTAACCGTTAGAGTGCTGAATGTCGCTGCGCGCTTCCGGATGCAGGTTATACAGCTGGGTTAAGGTGTCGGTGCGCATTTTTTGAATAGTGGCACGCTGTTCGCGGGCGGTATCACCGCTGGCACTGCAACCGGCAATAACGAGTGCCGAAATAAGAAAAAGGGATTTAAATTTCATCGTTTACATCTGCGTCTAATAATTGAGCGCGCTATTGTAGGCAGAATGTGCGCAGATGCGAGCGAAGCGGCAGGGGCAACTGTAAGCAATTTATTTATAAATTTCAGATGTGTAGAAAACGGTTACAGCAAAGAGTGACTGCCAGGCAGCCACTCTTATTACACTCAGAAGCGATAACCTGCCGAGAACATAAATACCCACGGATCCAGGCGCGTGTGGATGGTTTGATTCTCACCCCCGGCCTTAAATTTCACGTCGGTATCCACGTCCATATACCAGACCGAGGCGTTAATCAGCCAGTCGCGGTTAATCAGGTAATCCACCCCCACCTGTCCTGCCGCGCCCCAGGAGTCCGTGGCACTCAAGTCTGAAAGACCGGCATCTTTACCGGTATCGTTGAAATCGGTGTTAAAGAAGGTGGTGTAGTTGATACCTGCCCCGATGTACGGACGTACTTTGCTGCTGGCATCGAAGAAATACCACTGCGCCATCAGCGTAGGCGGTAACAGATTCACCGTTGCTATGGTTCCTGTCGGGCCGGTACCGACTTTACTGCGGAACGGCGAAGCGGCCAGCAGCTCGATACCGATGTTATCCGTCGCCATGTAGGTGAAGGTTAAACCGAGCTGGGTATTGTTATCGACGGTGAAACTGCCGAGGCCCAGCACGTTATCCGAACCTTCCGTAGGACGAATCGTCGCTGAACCTGCACGTATAAAGAACTCGCCCGCTTCATGCGCCCACGCGCCGCCAGAGAGACTGCTTAACACCAGCGCGGCCACTGCTAATTTTTTCATATCCACTCCTTCCCTATGGTTTTTATAAGCGCGCTGAATATACCCACAAATAAGTAAAAACGATCTAACTCAGATCACATTCATTCCTGAGATTTAACATTCATTGATCTGGATTAATTTTTGGCGGCGGATCACTTACAAATAAAACCCTTCTGAATCAATTTTTGACTTTTCTCTGTTACAAAAAAGACGGGGCAGATGCTTTGCCTCACTTTCCGGTCAGAGTAAAGATGAGGTTATCGGTGAAATTGTGGTCGAAATGCTTCCAGGCCCCGTTTTTGCTTACTACTCCTTTACAAAGATATGCCTTTCCATACAGGTGTTGATGCTGCCACTTTGACGTCGGGTGAGTTACAATTGCCGGCTTATAACTACCAGCCAGACTCAAGGAGAGTGCATGTCTATCACGGCTAAGTCGGTTTACCGTGACACGGGTAATTTTTTTCGCAATCAGTTCGTTACGGTTCTGCTGATTGCGTTGTTGTGTGCGTTTATCACGGTGGTGCTTGGCCATGCGTTTTCACCGAGCGACGAACAACTCGCCCTGTTAAGTAGCGGCGATAACCTTGCGGGTAGCGTGGGGCTGTTTGACCTGGTGCAAAACATGACGCCGGAACAACAGCAGATCCTGCTGCGCGCGTCAGCGGCGTCGACGTTCTCTGGCCTGATTGGTAATGCCATTCTCGCGGGCGGCGTATTGCTGCTTATCCAGATGATCTCTGCGGGTCAGCGCGTCAGCGCTCTGCGTGCCATCGGTGCCAGTGCTCCGGTGCTGCCGAAATTGCTGCTGCTCATCTTTCTCACCACGTTCCTGGTGCAGATGGGCGTGATGCTGATTGTGGTTCCAGGCGTGCTGTTGGCTATCGTGTTCTCTTTTGCACCGATTATGCTGGTCCAGGACAAGCTGGGCATTTTCACCTCGCTGCGCAGCAGTATGCGTCTGGCGTGGGCGAATATGCGTCTGGTGGCCCCGGCGGTCATCGGCTGGTTGCTGGCGAAAACGCTTCTGCTTATCTTCGCACCTCACTTTGCCGTGCTGACGCCAAACGTAGGCGCGGTGGTGGTGAACTGCATCAGCAACCTTATTTCCGCTTTATTGCTGATCTATTTATTCCGCCTGTATATGCTTATTCGTAACTGATCTCTCCCAGGCCCGGAATACCCGGGCCGTTACTGAAATACGGAACCGATGTATGAAGCAGTTTCTGGATTTTTTACCGCTGGTGGTGTTCTTTGTTTTCTACAAACTTTATGACATCTACACCGCAACCACGGCGCTGATCATCGCCACCGCGGTGGTATTGATTTACTGCTGGGTGCGCTATCGCAAAGTTGAAAAAATGGCGCTGATCACTTTCGTGCTGGTCGCCGTATTCGGCGGTCTGACGCTGTTCTTCCATAACGATGAATTTATCAAATGGAAGGTCACGGTGATTTACGGTCTGTTTGCCGGTGCGCTGCTGTTCAGCCAGTGGATCATGAAAAAGCCGCTGATCCAGCGCATGCTGGGTAAAGAGCTGACCCTGCCGCAGTTCGTTTGGTCGCGTCTAAATATTGCCTGGGCGCTGTTCTTCATCGTCTGCGGTCTGGCAAACATTTATATCGCCTTCTGGATGCCGCAGAATATCTGGGTAAACTTTAAAGTGTTCGGCTTAACCGCCCTTACCCTGATTTTCACGCTCCTGAGCGGCGTGTATATCTACCGCCACATGCCGCAGGACGACAAGTAAATGACCGCAAGCAGTGAAGCGCCAGTAGGCGATTTAGTTCTGCGTACGCTGGCGATGCCCGCGGACACCAACGCCAATGGCGATATCTTTGGCGGATGGATTATGTCGCAGATGGATCTCGGCGGCGCGATAATGGCCAAAGAAATTGCCCAGGGTCGCGTGGTCACGGTGCGTGTTGATGGCATGACGTTCCTGCGTCCGGTCGCGGTCGGTGACGTGGTGTGCTGCTACGCACGCTGCACCAAACGCGGCACAACGTCGATTACGGTAAACATTGAAGTGTGGGTGAAGAAGGTCTCTTCTGAGCCTATCGGTCAGCGTTATAAAGCAACCGAAGCGCTGTTTATCTACGTGGCGGTGGACAACGAAGGAAAGCCGCGGCCATTTCCGCAGGCATAAAAAACTAAACCGGTCTCGATGACCGGTTTTTTTTATTACAAGAAACCTAACAGTTTAAAGAAGAAGTATCCCGCCACAATCACAATCACCGGCAGAACGTACAGCTCGAAAATCTGTAAAAAGAGGGTGTGGTGCGGAACCACAATTTTGGCCTCAATTTGTTCTCTGCTTAAGCCTTCCGGCCCTTTCGCTTTCTCGAGGATCAGCTGATCCTGCACGCCTTCACGGACAAACTTCGCCTGACGGCTCATACGCGCGCCGGACGACTGCAGTGCCAGGCCAACAAACACCAGCGCGAAGATGACCCAGAAGCCGATATTCAGGCTGTGGTGGAAATCCGGCTGCGGCGAGTTGTACCAGAAGAAATTCAGGAATGGCGTATTAAAACGGATCATCTCAATCATGACATGAGCAAAATCGAGCAGAACGGCGTCAATGCCTGGCTGCTTCTCACTGTGCTCAAACATGAATTTGAACACCGATATTAACGTGGAAATCACGGCCGGGATAAAAATGACCCAGCCCAAAATACGTTTCAGTATGGCGATGCGTCCAGCTTGTTGATACGTCATGGGTTCCCCTTGTTCAGACGCGCTTTCTGTTTCGCTGTAAGTCTACCTTTAGTTGTGCCTTTTCGCCTGCGCTTTAAAAGCGATATGGTGTACGATTAGGTCGAATCTCAGGCCTTTTTACCTCTACAGGAGTTGCCTTATGACAGCCCAGCGTCAAATTCTTGCCGCTATCTTTGATATGGATGGTTTACTGATTGATTCCGAACCGCTGTGGGATCGTGCCGAACTGGACGTTATTGCCGGTCTGGGTGTCGATATTTCGCGCCGTAACGAATTGCCTGACACGCTGGGTCTGCGTATCGACATGGTGGTCGAACTCTGGTTCGCCCAACAGCCGTGGAACGGGCCGAGCCGTGAAGAAGTCACCGCACGCATCATCAGCCGTGCGATTTCCCTGGTTGAAGAGGAACGCCCACTGCTGGCAGGCGCGCGCGAAGCCATTGCGCTGTGCAAATCTCAGGGGCTGAAGGTGGGCCTGGCGTCTGCTTCCCCGCTGCATATGCTGGAAAAAGTGCTGGCAATGTTCGACCTGCGTGAGCAGTTCGACGCCCTCGCCTCCGCTGAAAAGCTGCAATACAGCAAACCGCATCCGCAGGTGTATCTGGATTGCGCCGCGAAACTTGGCGTTGACCCGCTGACCTGCGTGGCGCTGGAAGACTCCGTTAACGGAATGATCGCCAGCAAAGCCGCGCGTATGCGCTCAATCGTGGTGCCTGAACATGAAAATCAGGCTGACCCGCGCTACGTGCTCGCCAACGTCAAACTCTCCTCCCTGGAGCAGTTGACCCTCGAGCATCTGTTCGGTTAATTCATTGTGCCCGGCAGCGCCGTTGCCGGGCAATTCTCATAAAAACGCCACCGCCGTCAAATTAATTAAAACATCGTTTTATTTTAGTTTGAGTTTTCACGCCCTCGCCTCTATGCTTCTCGCATTACCTGCATCACAACGATAAAAACAGGCCAGAGGTGTGCTTATGATTCTCAATGCGTTCAATCTTTCAGGGAAAGTGGCGATCGTCACCGGCTGCGATACCGGGTTAGGCCAGGGCATGGCCCTAGGGCTTGCCGAAGCCGGGTGTGACATCGTCGGCGTGAGTCGCAAAAATCCACAGCAAACGGCAGAGCGCGTTCAGGCGCTGGGCCGCCGATTCAGCTTCGTGCAGGCCGATCTCAGCCGGCAGGATAAGGTTGAAGAGATTGTCACTCGCGCGGTCTCCGAAATGGGCCGCATCGATATTCTGGTTAACAATGCCGGAACCATTCGCCGGGAAGATGCGCTGAACTTCAGCGAAAAAGACTGGGACGATGTGATGAACCTGAATCTGAAATCGGTATTTTTCCTCGCTCAGGCTGCAGCCCGCCAGTTTATCCGTCAGGGCGACGGTGGCAAAATCATTAATATCGCGTCGATGTTGTCCTTCCAGGGTGGGATCCGCGTGCCCTCTTACACTGCGTCAAAAAGCGGCGTGTTGGGCATCACTCGCCTGCTGGCAAATGAATGGGCCGCACATCAGATCAATGTGAACGCCATCGCGCCGGGATACATGGCGACCAACAACACTCAGGCTCTGCGCGAAGATGAAGA
The DNA here is from genome assembly GCF_003935895.2 of Scandinavium goeteborgense. Classification (GTDB taxonomy): domain Bacteria; phylum Pseudomonadota; class Gammaproteobacteria; order Enterobacterales; family Enterobacteriaceae; genus Scandinavium; species Scandinavium goeteborgense. Next base: position 2,615,407 of record NZ_CP054058.1, read on the forward strand.
TCGCAACAAAGCGATTGTCGAGCGTATCCCCGCCGGACGCTGGGGAAGCCCGGAAGACCTGCAGGGACCGGTGGTGTTTCTGGCCTCGGCGGCATCAGATTACGTCAACGGTTACACTCTGGCCGTAGACGGCGGCTGGCTCGCCCGCTAAACGCGGGATTTTGACAAACAGTTACACCGTCACCTCTTCCGCCCACTGTATAAAAACCCTATACTGTATGAATTGACAGTTTGACGGGTTTTATCATGACGGCGGAAGGCCACCTGCTCTTTTCAATAGCCTGCGCGGTGTTTGCCAAAAATGCCGAACTGACCCCGGTTCTGGCACAGGGTGACTGGTGGCACATTGTTCCCGCTGCGGTATTGACCTGTCTGCTGCCGGACATCGATCACCCCAAATCGTTACTGGGGCAGCGATTAAGCTGGATAGCCAAACCCATTGCGCGAATATTCGGCCACCGCGGCTTCACCCATAGCCTGCTGGCCGTATTCGGTAGCCTGACGCTGTTCTATCTCAAAGTGCCCGAAACCTGGTTTATGCCTGCCGATGTATTGCAGGGGATGGTGCTCGGCTATCTGAGCCATATTCTGGCCGACATGTTGACCCCTGCGGGCGTGCCGTTGCTGTGGCCGTGCCGCTGGCGTTTCCGCCTACCGATTCTTGCGCCGCGTAAAGGGAACCAGCTCGAACGCGTGCTGTGCATGGCGTTGTTCGTTTACGCCGTATGGATGCCGCAATCAATGCCGGACAACAGCGCCGTGCGCTGGTCATCCAGCCTCATCAGCGAACTGCAATTTCGCTTCGACAGGTTTATCAATCATCAGAGTGGGCATTAAGCGGGCAGCGTAACGTCAGTTTGTTGTGAGGCAGAACAGGGATTTATTTTTGGACATCTGCGTCCTTGTTCGTTCCAGCGCGAAAATATACTGTCCTTTGTCCTGATAGCGATAACCCACTGATAACCTGTTCTGCCGCTTGCCTTATGATTACAAAACTGAAATACCGTGACTTTCATGTCTGCTACAAAAGTAACGACTCCCGTTACCTGGAAATTCTTGACGATATTTTAAGCTGCAATATCCAAAAACTGAGTGTAGAGAAGGTGTTCAAAAGCCAGCGGCATACTCACGTTTCATTGTTGAATACGCAGTACGGCCAGTACGTATTAAAAATCTGTTCCCCTCAACACAAGAAACTCGAGAAATTTGCCAAGTCGCTGCTTCGTCCAAATGTTAACGAGAATTTGATCGAAAAAATCGATCTGGCGCGTACGCAGGGACATACCTTCCCAAACGATTTTTATCTGCTCGCGGAACGTCGAATTCTCAAATTTTCACGAGTGTCGATCATGCTGTTTGAATACATTCCTGGCCCCGAACTGAGCCAACTGCCTGAGATCCCCCAGGACATCCTGTGCGACGTTAAAACCTCGATGCAGCAAATGCATAAGATGAAAATCATTTCAGGCGATGCTCACGGTGGGAATTTTATCCTGAGCAAAAAAGGCGTGCGTATTATCGATTTGTGCGGCAAGCGCTGTAATGCTAAACGCAAAATTGAGGATAGCGTGACCGCCAATATCCGCCTGGGTGTCCCCTTTGAGCCTCGGAATCTGTGGGAGAAATTTCTGGTTTCCCGCAAGACAAAAAGACACTTCAAAATTAAGAACCGCCAGCCACAGCTGGATCGCTTCATTAATCACCAGAGTGGACATTAATTCGTCTGTAAACGCGCTTTTGGAATAATCAATTCCATTTGAATATAAGCGTCAATTCACACTTCTGATAATCTTGCGCCATTAGAGCCTGTCTATTTTTAGACAAAATAATGAGATCAGGAGAACGGGGATGAATTTTCCATTAATCGCGAACGTTGTGGTGTTCGTGGGATTGCTGTTTGCTCTGGGGCAAACACGAAATAAAAACTGGAGTCTGGCCAAGAAAGTGCTGGTCGGTCTCGCGGTGGGCGTGGTCTTCGGCCTCGCCCTACAGATGATTTACGGCGCAGATAGCGCAGTGCTGAAAGAGTCTATTCAGTGGTTCAACGTCGTGGGCAACGGTTATGTTCAACTGCTGCAAATGATCGTCATGCCGCTGGTGTTCGCATCCATTCTTAGCGCCGTGGCGCGCCTGCACAATGCGTCTCAGCTGGGTAAAATCAGCTTCCTGACCATCGGCACCCTGCTGTTTACCACGCTGATTTCTGCGCTGGTCGGCGTGCTGGTGACCAACCTGTTTGGCCTGAGCGCTGAAGGTCTGATTCAAGGCACCGCTGAAACTGCGCGTCTGAACGCGATTCAAAGCACCTACGTTGGCAAAGTGGCTGACCTGAGCGTGCCTCAGCTGCTGCTCTCCTTCGTGCCGAAAAACCCGTTTGCTGACCTGACGGGTGCCAGCCCAACGTCCATTATCAGCATCGTGATTTTCGCCGCCTTCCTCGGTGTGGCCGCGCTGAAATTACTGAAAGACGACGAGCCAAAAGGCAAACGCGTCCTGACTGCCATCGACACGCTGCAAAGCTGGGTGATGAAGCTGGTGCGTCTGGTGATGCAGCTGACGCCGTACGGCGTGCTGGCGCTGATGACCAAAGTGGTGGCCGGTTCCAACTTGCAGGACATTATCAAGCTCGGCGGTTTTGTGGTGGCGTCTTACCTCGGTCTGGCGATTATGTTTGTGGTGCACGGCCTGCTGCTGGGTGCTAACGGCGTGAATCCGCTGAAGTACTTCCGCAAAGTATGGCCAGTGCTGACCTTCGCCTTCACCAGCCGTTCCAGCGCCGCGTCTATTCCGCTGAATATCGAAGCGCAGACTCGTCGCCTGGGCGTGCCGGAATCTATCGCCAGCTTCTCAGCCTCTTTCGGTGCCACGATTGGTCAAAACGGCTGTGCGGGTCTGTACCCGGCGATGTTGGCGGTGATGGTTGCGCCAACCGTGGGCATTAACCCGCTGGATCCGATGTGGATTGCAACGCTGGTCGGCATCGTCACCGTCAGCTCCGCCGGTGTAGCCGGTGTGGGTGGTGGTGCAACATTTGCAGCTCTGATTGTTCTGCCTGCGATGGGCCTGCCGGTTACCCTGGTCGCGCTGCTGATTTCCATCGAGCCGCTGATCGACATGGGCCGTACGGCACTGAACGTGAACGGTTCCATGACCGCCGGGACACTGACCAGCCAGTGGCTGCGCCAGACCGATAAAACGGTGATGGAAAGTGAAGACGAAGTGGAACTGGCGCACCGTTAAGCTGTGCCCACTGCGCAATAAATCACAACGGTGAGCCCGAATCAGGCTCACCGTTTTTTTTGGCTCACAGGCCGCGATACATTCGCTGTGGTCGCCCGACTTTCCCGTAAATAATCTCCGCCAAAATCTGCTGCTGCCCGGCGGCGAACTCCAGATAGCGCCTCGCGGTCGTCCGGCTCAATTTCAGTGTCTGCGCGACGGTTTCCGCCGTGTGCCGTACTTCGCTATCGGCAAAAAGGCTCAACACTTTACCCAGCGTCAACGCATCGATCCCGGCTGGCAACTCAGCTTTGGGTTCCCCACGCGAGTAGGCATTGAACATCTGATCGATTTGACGCTGGCTGGCGCTGTCGCACGTCGCCAGCATCAGCATCCGCTGCTGATAACGCTCCAGCGTTTGCTCCAGACGCTCGTAAGAAACCGGTTTAACCAGATAATCAAACACCCCCCCCCGCACGGCCTCGGACACGGTGTCCATATCGCTCGCCGCAGTGGTAAACACGATCCCGCAGGGATCGTGCGCCAGGGTTAACTCATGCAACAGAGTGATGCCTTTCCCGTCCGGCAAATAGTTGTCGAGCAAGATAAGCGATGGCCTAAAACGTGCAATCATCGTGCGGGCCTGGGCTAAATTTCCCGCCAGCCAGACCTGCCCGCAGCCACGAAAATGGCGGATAAACTCCGCATGCATTTCAGCCAGCGGGGTTTCATCTTCAACTATCAAAATCGTTAGAGGTTGTACCATCGGTCAATTTCACTTTCGGAATAAAAATGGAAAATAAAGCGCCACACGGGGCGTTGTCTTCGAGGGTTATCACCCCTCCGCAGCGCCCGACGTAGCTCGAAATCAGATACAGACCAATGCCATGCTCACTGGCTTCATCACGCTTAGTGCTCACGCCATGGTCAAAAATAGCGTCGCGCAGTCCAACCGGTACGCCGCAGCCGTAGTCGCCGACTTCAATAATCACCTCGGCCCCTTCATCGCTGAGGTACAGCTCGACGATTTTATCACCCTGCGGATTGTGCAGACTGGCCTCAAAGGCGTTATCCAACAGATTGCCCACAATGGCCGCAAATTCGGTGCTATCCAGCCCGGCGGGCAGCTGCCTCAGTTGGCTACCGTCCACTATTTTTAGGCTCAAGCCCAACTCGCGGGCGCGTTGCACTTTGCCAAACAGCAGCCCGGCGACCTGACGGTCATCGAATGCTGCCCGCAGGCTGTCGATCAGCTCCTGCTGGGCCTGTGACTCGCCTTTAACCATCTCCATCACCCGGTCATACTCTTTCATTTGCAGCAGGCCGCTGAGGGTCGACATCCAGTTCAGATGTTCGTGGCGCAGTGTTCTGAGGCTCTCGACATACTGTTTAATCTGCGTCAGTTGGGCATTCAGGGTGCTTATCTCGTCCTTGCTGCGAAAGCTGATGATCGCCCCGAGCATCTCGTTGCCGAAGCGGATCGCGCCCCGGTTGGCGATGACGCTCAGTCCATTAAAGGTGCAGATCACATCCTGGCGCTTCTCGGCAATTTTCTCGGTGAAAAAGGGACATGGCTGCACCACCTGGCAAATCGGTTGTCCCAGCCACTGCCGTCCCGGCGAAGCCAGGCCGAGCATCTTACGGGCGTTGCGGTTGATGGCGGTGATGTGCCCTTCGGGATCGACCGCAATCAGCCCCTCGAATACCGAACCGAACAGCGCCTCCTGCTGCCGCACCACTCGTGCAATCTGGCGCGGCTCCATGCCCAACATCTGACGGCGGATGTGCGCGGCAAACAGCCACGACAATATCAATAAAATCACCAAAATAAGCACAAACACACCCGCCAGAGGCAGAAGAAAATCAAGCCGCCAGCTGTCGATCTTGCTGACCAGATACCCCAGTGATACCACCCCGATAACCTGGCCATGCTCGTCGAAAATCGGCGTTTTGGCACGCATTGCCATGCCAATTGAGCCTTTACCGGTAATGAAGTAGCTTTCTCCTTTCTCCAGCGCACCAGGCTGGGTCCACTGCATCGGGTAGCCAATTTTCATTGGATTAGGGTGATAAAGACGAATCGAATGGCGGTCGCCAATCACCACGTAGTCAAAGTCAGACCCGTCGGCCAGTTTGTGGGCGATGGTCGCCAGCCTTTTGCTGTCGCGGCTTTTAACCCCCTCCACCACGCTGTCGTTGGCGGCGATAATTTTGGCCTGATTCATCGCCATATCACGCACGTGACGGGTGAGATAGTCTTCAAAGCTGGCGGAGAGATACTGGCCCAGCGCCGTGACCAATAAAGTGGATATGAATAACAGCAGCAGGAAAATTCTCAGCGGGAAAGCAAGACGGCGAAAATAGCCAAACCCTCTACCCTTATTATTTTCCCACTTTTTAGTCAACGACTGGGGCACTGCCATAGGTTGAAACTTTCCTTTTTCATAATCACTCCGTGAAGGTAATGGATTTGTTTTCCCTGCGTCCAGTGACCACCACCAAATTCGTTAGGGATTGCACAAATAAAATAAATTAAGCAAATAAACGCCACGCAATTAGGAGCAATAGTTTTAATTAAGAAAATAAAAACCATTAAGTCTATTTAAATCAGGCAACCCTTTGTGAAACAAGTCAAAAAAGCACAAATCAATAGCCCGTACACTCGCCACGTGGCTCAGGAGTAACCGGCACCGCTCGCCAAAATGTTATTAATTTGCAAAGGATTATCATCAGTTGCGTTGCCTTTCCGGCAGCATGAATAACAGGAAGTTCTGAAGAATGTTTCCCCAAACCGTATTTGCCCAGGTTAAGCGTGCTGAAAATAAAAAAATAGCCGCCATTACGCAATTTTTGCACCAAAACGACTTGAGTATTGATACCACGGTAGACGTCTTTATTACGGTGAGCCGCGACGATCGTCTTATCGCCTGCGGCGGCATTGCCGGGAATATTATTAAGTGTGTCGCTATCAGTGAATCCGCACGCGGAGAAGGTCTGGCTCTCACTCTTGCCACTGAATTAATCAATCTCGCCTATGAAAGGCAGTGCACGCATTTATTTATCTATACCAAAAGTCAGAACGAAGCCCTGTTTAAGCAGTGTGGTTTTTACACCCTGGCGAGCGTGCCTGGCGTGATGGTGCTGATGGAAAACAGCGCCACCCGCCTGCAACGCTACGCCAGTTTTCTCACCACCCTGCGCCAGGATGGCAACAAAATTGGCTGCATCGTGATGAATGCTAACCCGTTCACCCGCGGCCACCGCTATCTGATTCAGCAAGCCGCCGCCCAGTGCGACTGGCTGCACGTTTTTTTGGTCAAAGAGGATACCTCGCGCTTCCCGTACGAGGACCGGCTGGCGCTGGTGCGCGCCGGGACTGCGGATATCCCCAAAATCACGGTACACCGCGGCTCGGAATACCTGATTTCCCGCGCCACCTTCCCCTGCTACTTCATCAAAGAGCAGAGCGTAATTAACCACTGCTACACCGAAATCGACCTGCAAATATTCCGCCAGTATCTGGCCCCGGCGTTAGGCATCACGCATCGCTTCGTCGGCACCGAGCCCTTTTGCACCGTGACAGCAGGCTACAACCACGATATGCGCCTGATCCTCGCTGACCCGTCGAGTTCAGCCCCGCCGATCCAATGGGTGGAAATTGAACGCCTGCAGTGCCAGGGCATGGCGATTTCCGCCTCCTGGGTGCGTCGGCTACTGGTGAAAAAGGATCTGGCAACGATTGCGCTTCTGGTCCCTGAAGCGACCCGGGCTTATTTGCAGCAGATGCTCACCGCGAGCAGACAACAGACATCCGCATTAGTAACAGGTGAAAAATGAAAATTATCCATGCAGCCGTCGCCGGCACTCTGGAGTCGGGCGATGTAATGGTGAGAATCGCACCGATTGATACTCACGACATTGACCTACAACTCAACAGCAGCGTCGAGAAGCAGTTTGGCGACGCCATTCGCGCCACCATTCTGGACGTCCTCTCCCGCCATGAGATCCATGGCGTTCAGCTCATTGTCGATGATAAAGGCGCACTCGACTGTGTGCTACGCGCCCGCCTTGAAACGCTGCTGGTACGCGCCAGTGACGTGGTGGCCCTGCCGTGGGGGGATCGCCCATGATTTCGCCCCTCGCCGAACAGCGTAAATCCCGTACCCGCCGCAGTATGTTGTTCGTCCCTGGCGCAAACGCCGCGATGGTCAGCAACGCCTTTATCTATTCCGCCGATTCACTGATGTTTGACCTCGAGGATTCGGTCATCCTGCGCGAGAAAGATTCGGCCCGGCGTCTGGTGTATCACGCCCTGCAACACCCGCTGTATCAGGACCGGGAAACCATCGTCCGGGTAAACGCCCTGGATTCTGAGTATGGCCTTCAGGACCTCGACGCGGTGGTGCGCGGCGGGGTGGACATTGTGCGCCTGCCTAAAACGGACACCGCCCAGGACGTTATCGACATCGAAACTGAAATCGCCCGCATTGAAGCCGAGTGTGGCCGCGAGCCCGGCAGCACTGGCCTGCTGGCGGCTATTGAGTCTGCGCAGGGCATCACCCAGGCGGTGGCGATTGCCCACGCCTCGCCGCGTTTAATCGGCATCGCGCTGGGCGCGGAAGACTACGTCCGCAACCTGCGCACCGAACGCTCTCCTGACGGCGTCGAACTGCTGTTTGCCCGCTGCGCCCTTTTACAGGCTGCACGTTCCGCCGGGATCCAGGCCTTCGATACTGTCTACTCCGATGCCAACAACGACGCCGGTTTTCTGCATGAATCGGCGCATATCAAACAGCTCGGTTTTGACGGCAAGTCGCTGATCAACCCCCGCCAGATTGACCTGCTGCACAATCTTTACGCACCAACGCAAAAAGAAGTGGAACACGCGCAACAGGTGGTCGAGGCCGCTGAAGCCTCGGCGCATGAAGGCCGTGGCGTGGTGTCGTTGAACGGCAAAATGGTCGACAGCCCGGTGATTGAACGCGCCCGTCTGGTGCTCTCCCGCGCCGCCCTTTCCGGCATCCGTGAAGAATAAGGACTCATCATGACTCAGAATTTACGACAGGAACGCGTTGCCGCTTGGTGTCGTCGCACAGAAAACCACAGCCCGGCGTTTAACGCGGTCTCCAAGCTAAACCTGCAAACGCAAAAGCCGCGCGACAAAAAGCTTTGCGCCAGCCTGGAGGAGGCGATCCGCCGCGCCGGGCTGCACGACGGGATGACCATTTCGTTCCACCACGCGTTTCGCAACGGCGACCTGACGCTCAATCGTGTGATGGACGTTATCGCCCGAATGGGATTCAAAAACCTGACCCTGGCCTCCAGTTCGCTCAGCGACTGCCATACGCCGCTGGTGGAGCACATCCGTAATAATGTGGTCAGCCGGATTTACACCTCCGGCCTGCGCGGCCCACTGGCGGAAGAAATCTCCCGTGGCCTGCTGGCAGAACCGGTGCAAATCCACTCCCACGGCGGGCGCGTGCATCTGGTGAAAAGCGGCGAGCTGAACGTCGATGTAGCTTTTCTCGGGGTGCCGGCGTGCGATCCCTTCGGCAATGCCAACGGGTATACCGGCAACGCCTGCTGTGGCTCGCTGGGTTATGCCAAAGTCGATGCCGAAAACGCCCGTCAGGTGGTGTTACTCACCGAGGCGCTGCTGCCCTATCCGCACAGCCCGGCCAGCCTGACGCAGGATCAGGTTGACCTGATTGTGCAGATTGAACAGGTCGGCGATGCCGACAAAATCGGCGCAGATGCCACCCGCATGACCTCCAATCCGCGTGAACTGCTGATAGCCCGCAGCGCCGCCGATGTAGTGGTCAATTCCGGTTACTTCAAAGAGGGATTCTCCCTGCAAACCGGCACCGGCGGCGCGTCGCTGGCGGTGACCCGTTTCCTGGAAGACAAAATGCGCCATCGCGATATTCATGCCGCGTTTGCGCTGGGGGGTATTACCTCCACCATGGTCGACCTGCATGAAAAAGGCCTGATCCATAAGCTGCTTGACGTGCAGAGTTTTGACCGCGCGGCGGCCGCATCGCTGGCCCGTAACCCGAATCATATTGAGATCAGCGCCAACGAGTACGCAAACTGGGGCTCCAAAGGGGCATCCGTCGACAGGCTCGATGTGGTGGTGCTCAGCGCGCTGGAAATCGACACCCGTTTTAACGTCAACGTATTGACCGGCTCCGACGGCGTGCTGCGTGGTGCGTCCGGCGGTCACTGCGATACGGCGGTGGCCGCCGCGTTGTCGATCATCGTAGCCCCGCTGGTGCGCGGCCGTATTCCGACCCTGGTCGATCAGGTCACCACCTGCGTCACGCCGGGTTCCAGTGTCGATATTTTGGTCACCGACCATGGGATCGCCGTCAACCCGGCGCGTCCGGAACTGGCCGATCGGCTGAAAGAGGCCGGGCTAAACGTGGTGACAGTCGAATGGTTACGCCAGCGTGCCGAAACGCTGACCGGCCAACCCCGTGCCATCGAATTTACCGATCGCGTGATTGCCGTGGTGCGCTATCGCGACGGCTCGGTGATTGACGTGGTTCACCAGGTGAAGGAGTAAAACGATGCCGCTGTATCTGACCTGTGCCAGTCACCGCGTCATTACCCTGCCTGAACTGCTTACCAGCCGCGATGCCCGACAGGCGCGGCAGCAGGCGTGGCTGGCGCAGTACAGGCTGCCGCTGATTTCGTTGACCACCCTCGCCCCAGGCCCGGTAAAAGACAGCGAGCTGACCCGGCGGATTTTTAATCATGGCCTGCGGGCGCTGCGGGAATACCTTGCGGCGTCAGGGTGGGAAATCAGATACCAGGCCTGCTTCGGTCTGGCGACCGGGCCGGAAGGTTTGCTGGCGGTCGATGCCCCGGCACTGGCATTGAAACAGACCGCCATCGCTCTGGAGCAGAAGCACCCACTGGGACGATTGTGGGATATCGACGTTCTAAATCCACAGGGGGAAATACTTTCCCGCACGGCACTCGCCCTTCCGACCCGCCGCTGTCTGCTGTGTGAGAACGATGCCCGGATTTGCGCCAGAGAACGGGCGCATCCGCTGGGGGATTTGCTGTCCCGTATGGAGGCGTTGCTGCATGCAGCCGATCACCTTCAGTTCTGACCCTATAGTGGTTGAACAGGTCAGTTGGCTGGCCTGGCGTGCGATGGTCGCCGAGGTGAACCTGTCTCCGAAGCCGGGCCTGGTCGACCGCTTTAACAGTGGCGCACACCGGGACATGGCGCTGGCCGACTTTTACCGCAGCGCCGACGCTATCCGTCCCTGGTTGCCGCGTTTTATCCGCTACGGCGCGAACAGTGCCTGGTTATCAGCGCAGCAGGTTTTACCCGGTTTGCGCCCGATCGGCCTCGGTTGCGAGGCCGATATGTTCCGCGCCACCGCCGGCGTGAACACCCATAAAGGCAGCATTTTTTCGCTGGGATTGCTCTGCGCCGCCGTAGGCCGTCTGCGCGAGCGCGAGCAGCCTGTGACTCCGCAAGCACTCTGCTCCACCGTGAATGCGTTTTGTCAGGGGCTGACTGCCCGGGAGCTACAACGTAACAACCTAAAACAAACCGCGGGACAGAAGATGTATCAGCAGCTGGGCCTGACCGGGGCGCGGGGCGAGGCCGAGTCAGGTTATCCGCAGGTGCTGAACCTGGCTTTACCCCATTACCAGGCGCTACGGGACAAGGGCATCGACCCTGAACTGGCGCTGCTCGACACCCTGCTATTGCTGATGGCCCACAACGGCGATACCAACGTGGCGTCTCGCGGCGGCGTGCAAGGCCTGAACTGGCTGCAACGGCAGGCCAAAACGTTGCTCGACCAGGGAGGCATTCGCCGCTCGGCCGATCTGTTTCATCTGTATGAATTCGACAAGCGTTGCATTGCCCGCAACCTTAGCCCGGGCGGCAGCGCTGACCTGCTGATCGTGACCCTTTTTTTACATGAAATTAGCACTGCACCTTACCTCTTAAACGTATAAAAATTGATTACTGGAGAATCAGTTATGTCTGTTTCAAAAGATAATATATGGAAGTTGATCGCCCCGCTGCTGGTGATGGCGGTAATGCTGATGATCCCGGTGCCGGACGGTATGCCGCCGCAGGCCTGGCACTACTTTGCGGTGTTCGTGGCGATGATTGTCGGGATGATCCTTGAGCCCATCCCCGCCACCGCCATCAGCTTTATTGCGGTAACGATTTGCGTCATCGGCAGCGACTATCTGCTGTTCGACGCAAAGGAGTTGGCTGACCCCACGTTTAACGCAGGCAAACAGGCGCTGAAATGGGGGCTGGCAGGATTTTCCAGTACCACTGTCTGGCTGGTGTTCGGCGCGTTTATTTTTGCGCTGGGCTACGAAGTCACCGGGCTTGGCCGACGCATCGCGCTTTTTATGGTCAAGTTCATGGGCAAGCGCACGCTGACGCTGGGCTACGCCATTGTGATTATTGATATCCTGCTGGCACCGTTCACGCCGTCCAACACTGCGCGTACGGGCGGAACCGTGTTCCCGGTAATCAAAAACCTGCCAGCGCTGTTCAAATCGTACCCTAACGACCCGTCATCGAAACGCATCGGTGGTTATCTGATGTGGATGATGGTGATCAGTACCAGCCTGAGCTCCTCGATGTTTGTCACGGGTGCTGCACCAAACGTGCTCGGTCTGGAGTTCGTTAATAAAATCGCGGGCATTCAGATTAGCTGGTTACAGTGGTTCCTGAGCTTCCTGCCGGTGGGGATTATCCTGCTGATCGTGGCCCCGTGGCTGTCGTACGTGCTGTACAAACCTGAAATTACCCACAGCGAAGAAGTGTCTGGCTGGGCCAGCGATGCGCTCAAAGAGATGGGGAAACTGACGGGGAAAGAGAAAACCCTGATTGGCCTGGTGCTGTTAAGCCTTGGCCTGTGGGTGTTTGGCGGGGAGATAATCGACGCCACGGCGGTCGGCCTGCTGGCGGTGTCGCTGATGCTGGCGCTGCACGTAGTCCCCTGGAAAGACATTACCAAATACAATAGCGCGTGGAATACCTTAGTTAACCTGGCGACGCTGGTGGTGATGGCCAGTGGCCTGACCCGCTCCGGCTTTATCGACTGGTTCGCCAACACCATGAGTACGCACCTGGAAGGTTTCTCAGCCAACGCCACGGTGATCGTGCTGGTGCTGGTGTTCTACTTCGCCCACTATCTGTTTGCCAGCCTGTCCGCGCATACCGCTACCATGCTGCCGGTTATCCTTGCGGTAGGCAAAGGTATCCCGGGCGTGCCGATGGAGCATCTGTGTATTCTGCTGGTATTGTCCATCGGCATCATGGGCTGCCTGACGCCGTACGCTACCGGCCCGGGGGTCATTATCTACGGCTGCGGCTACGTGAAATCGAAGGATTACTGGCGTCTGGGGGCGATCTTCGGGGTGATTTACATCTCGTTGTTGCTGCTGGTGGGCTGGCCAATCCTGGCGCTGTGGAGCTAATCCCGCACGCCTGACCGGCTCCCTTCTCACGCAGAAGGGAGCATTCCTACTCTTCGATTTCTCCTTCCTGACGCATCTGCGCCGCCCAACGCTGGGCTGACTCCGGTCCGGTAAACGCCTGTGAACGCTGGAATTGATTCCCCATCAGCACGAACGCGACATACTTCCCCCGCAGTTTCCAGACATCGCGATAGCCGTCGACTTTCGAGGCGTGATCGGGCGGTGCCGGTTCGACGCGGGGCACATAGCTGATAACGGGGCGATTGTTGTGTTGACGCAGCGGTTTCATAAGCGGAAAAGCACCAGAACGAAAATCAAAGTCAGTAAAAACCTATCATAGCCGATTGTGGTCGCCACCGTCGCGCCCTGCGTGCGAAATCACGCCTGCCCCAGTGAGATGAATCGGAATTATACCCGTGATGGCCAGTGATGCCCGCCTGTGTTCTATAGTTAACGGGTTTGACGCAATGTTTGACGCAACAACGACCCTTTTCTAAAAACGAAAACAGGAGACGAGTGCAATGTCGAAGAGAAATAATAATAAGCCGCCGCATCAATCCCCGGTTCACGATGCTAGCGAATCCCAGCCTGGTCTGGACTCCCTTGCCCCTGATGACAATTCACACCGTTCCAGCCCGCATCCTACCGCACCTGGCGAAGAGCCTACTGCGCCGGGCAGCCTGAAGGCGCCGGATATCAGCAATGAAAAACTCCATGCGCTTGAGACCTTTCGCAAGGGTGGCGACGATGTGCCGCTGACCACCAATCAGGGTCTGCGAATTGCTGACGATCAGAACTCCCTGCGTGCCGGAGCGCGTGGCCCGACGCTGCTGGAAGATTTCATCCTGCGTGAAAAAATCACCCATTTTGATCACGAACGCATTCCTGAACGCATCGTGCACGCCAGAGGTTCCGCGGCGCATGGCTATTTTCAGGCCTATAAAAATCTGAGTGATATTACCAAAGCCAGCTTTCTGAGCGACGCTGACAAAATCACCCCGGTATTCGTGCGTTTCTCCACCGTCCAGGGCGGCGCAGGCTCGGCGGATACGGTGCGGGATATTCGCGGATTCGCGACAAAATTCTATACCGATGAAGGGATTTTCGACCTGGTCGGCAACAACACGCCGGTATTTTTCATTCAGGATGCGATGAAATTTCCAGATTTCGTTCACGCGGTAAAACCGGAGCCGCACTGGGCTATTCCACAGGGCGGCAGCGCCCATGACACCTTCTGGGATTACGTTTCCCTGCAACCTGAAACGCTGCACAACGTGATGTGGGCAATGTCCGACCGCGGCCTGCCACGTAGCTATCGCACAATGGAAGGCTTCGGCATTCACACCTTCCGGCTGGTCAACGCCGAAGGCAAATCGACGTTTGTGCGCTTCCACTGGAAACCGGTGGCAGGCAAAGCCTCGATGGTCTGGGATGAGTCGCAAAAACTGACGGGCCGTGACCCCGACTTTCACCGTCGTGAACTGTGGGAAGCGATTGAAGCCGGAGATTATCCAGAATACGAACTGGGCCTGCAGCTGATCCCCGAAGAAGACGAGTTTACATTCGACTTTGACCTGCTCGACCCGACCAAACTGATCCCCGAGGCGCTGGTTCCGGTGCAGCTGGTTGGGAAAATGGTGTTGAACCGTAACCCCGACAACTTCTTTGCCGAAAACGAACAGGTCGCGTTCCATCCGGGCCATATCGTGCCGGGCATTGATTTCAGTAATGACCCGCTGTTGCAGGGGCGACTTTTCTCCTACACCGATACCCAAATCAGCCGTCTTGGCGGGCCAAATTTCCATGAGATCCCAATTAACCGCCCGGCTTGCCCGTATCACAATTTCCAGCGTGACGGCATGCACCGGATGGATATCGACACCAACCCGGCGAACTACGAGCCCAATTCCATCAACGATAACTGGCCGCGAGAAACCCCGCCTGGCCCGCATCGCGGGGGATTTGAGTCGCATCATGCCCGGGTCGACGGCGATAAAATTCGCGAGCGCAGCCCTTCATTCGGCGAATATTATGCCCATCCACGTTTGTTCTGGAACAGCCAGACGGCTGTCGAGCAACAGCATATCGTCAGCGCCTTTAGCTTTGAGCTGAGCAAAGTTGCCCGGGCGTATATCCGTGAGCGGGTGGTGGATCAGCTGGTGCACATCGATCATCAGCTGGCGGGCGCCGTGGCTGATAACCTTGGGATTACGCTCACCGAAGAACAGCGTAATATCGCCCCGCCGGCCGCTATCAACGGGATAAGCAAAGACCCGACGTTAAGTCTTTACGCCATTCCGAGCGGCGGCGTGAAGGGTCGCGTGGTTGCCGTGCTGTTGAACGATAAACCGGTGGCCAAAGAGGTGCTGACGCTGCTCAAAGCGCTTAAAGCGCAGGGCGCACACGCTAAGTTGCTCTACTCTCGGATGGGTGACGTCATCGCCGATGATGGTTCGGTGTTGCCGGTAGCGGCGACGTTCGACGGTTCGCCTTCGCTGACGGTCGATGCGGTGATTGTGCCTGGCGGGGATATTGCCAGCCTGGAAAAACAGGGTGATGCCCGGTACTACCTGCTCGAGGCCTATAAACACCTGAAGCCTATTCTGCTGGCCGGGGACGCGCGTCAGTTTAAAACGCTGTTACAGGTGAGCGACAAAGGTGAGGAAGGCATATTTGAAGGTGACAGTGTCACGGATAAATTAATGAAATCCTTCCTGACACAGCTTGCCGCGCATCGCGTGTGGTCTCGGGCAAGTAAAATCCCGTCCATTCCGGCGTAATTAACGGGGTTTTGAGGCAAAAAAATGCCGGGTGCGACTGCGCCCGGCCTAACCCCTAACACGATGCCCAGGGAGAATCCGGGCACCAACATTTCAACCAACCCTAAATAATTTGAGTTGCAGGCAGGCGGCAAGCCTGAGAATCCCCAGGAGCTTACACGAGTAAGTGACTGGGGTGAGCAGGTGCAGCCAACACACCTGCAGCGCAAAGTATGACGGGTTAAATATCGCGAAACGTCCCGAGCCGATAGCCTCGCTCGGCGACGGCATATTTCAGTGACGGCGACGTCAGGACATCAAGTTCAGTCAAACGAGGGTAGCAATACGCGCTGCCCATAATCGTATTGTCGACAAATGCCGGATGGCACATCACTTCCACGGAGCTTTCCCCTGCCCGCGCGGAGGTTTCCAGCGTTTGAAGAAACAGCTCTTCGGTGATGGCATCGCCATAAAACTCAACCGCAAATCCGGCACTGCTGCGCACGCCCTTATCGTCAAGATCGTGCAGCTTTTGCAGGTTACGGTCGATACGCATCGCCACGCCTTTTGCTTTGGCAAACGCCGCCACAATCGGGAAAATCTGCGGGATCATGTGCACGTGGTGATGGCTATCGATATGCGTCGGCTCGCAGCCAAACAGGTCGACAAAGCGGTGATACTGGCAGTCCAGTTCGCGCGCAATCTCTTCCAGCGGCAGCGTGTCTTCTTCCGCCATTTGCCAGATCCACTTACCCAGCTTGCCTTCACGCGTCAGGCCCGGCATCGCAGACAGCGGCATTCCGAGGGTGAGAACAAAGTGCATCCCCACCGCCAGTTCCGGTACACAGCGGCTCATCTGCGCCGCGTGATCAATGGCCGCGCCGTTCACCAGCGCAGTCGTGGACGTTACCAGCCCGTTTTTACAGGCGTCGACGATGCCATAGTTTTGGCCTTTGCTGAGGCCAAAGTCATCGGCATTGACGATGAGCACACGTTCCATCTGCAACTCCTTTTACTGCTTGAGGGTTTTCACCGTTTCGGCAAAGTTCGGCAGCCACTTTTCATGCGCGAGGATCAGCTCGCGGGCCAGAACTTCTGCATCTTTGTCGGAATGAATCAGCGGGCTGAGGTTCAGCGCCAGCAGCACATCGTTGAATTCTCCGCTCAGCGCCGCGTGGCTAGCCGCCACTTCGAAGCCTTTAATGGTGTGAATCAGCCCGAGCACTTTGTCATCGAAATGGGTCAGACGCGGGTGCGGCTTCGCACCGTCGCGGCCGAGAATACAGGTCATTTCGACCGCCCAGTCTGCCGGAATGTTATCCACGTGACCGTAGTGCGGCACGTTAACGTAATGCTCCGCCTGCTTGTCATTGTAGATAGCATTAATCACTTCGCAGGCGGCGTCGGAGTAGTACGCCCCGCCGCGCTGCTCCAGCTCTTTCGGCTTGATGTTGAGGTCAGGGTCTTTGTACAGCTCAAACAGCTGTTTCTCGACCTTCTGCACCACCTGCGCACGCGCGCCACCTTTGTAGTATTCGCCCATTTCGATCGCCAGCATCTCTTTCTGCTTGAAGTAATACAGCAGATAAGAGCACGGCAGCAGGTTCAGGGCACGAATCAGGCCTTCGCTGAACGGCATATCGAAGATGTTTTTCACGGTATTGGCGGTCAGTTTACCGGAGGCGACACCGTCCAGCAGTTCGGCAAAGCGGGATTCGCCGTTCACGATAACGTCGCGAATGAACACCATGTGGTTCAGGCCGAACAGGTCAATTGACAGGTCGTCTTTATCGGTAAGGTTCAGCACATCGGTGATGAACATTTTCATGCCGATGGGAATGTTGCACACGCCGATAAAGCGTTTGAAGTCGGTGTGACGATAAACGGCTTCGGTCACCATTCCGGCCGGGTTAGTGAAGTTAATCACCCACGCGTCCGGACAGATTTCCTGCACGTCTTTGATGATGTCAAACACCACCGGAATAGTGCGCAGACCTTTGAACAGGCCGCCTGCACCGTTGGTTTCCTGGCCGAGATAACCGTGGCTCAGTGGAATACGTTCGTCTTTTTCACGCGCTTTCAGCTGGCCAACGCGCAGTTGCGTGGTCACAAAGTTCGCGTCTTTCAGCGCTTCACGACGGTTCAGGGTTTTGTGTACTGTCATCGGCACGCCGGCTTTCTGCACCATGCGCTCGCACAGGGCGTGGATGATATCGAGTTTTTCCTGCCCTTCTTCCACGTCCACCAGCCACAGCTCGGTCACCGGTAATTCAGCGTAGCGCTTGATAAAGCCTTCCAGTAATTCCGGGGTGTAGCTGCTACCGCCGCCGATAGTAACGATTTTTAATTTCTGGCTCATAACTTTCTCCCTCGTGATCCGCAAACGGCGTGTGGCTGACTCTCCACGTGACGCGCGGATAGCTAAACGAATTCGGTGCATGCGGCGTACCGCACGGCGTTAATTAATGACGGTGAGCTGTTTTCGATAATTGCTGGGTGTAAATGAGGTCAGCTTTTTGAAGGTCTTAATGAACAGACTCGGACTGCTGTAACCTGATTCATACGCAATATCGGTCACCGAATAATTGGTAATTTCCAATTGCTTCATGGCGAAGTTGATGCGGATATCATTAATAATCTGCATCGGCGTTTTACTGTAAAAGCGCTGTGTTGCCCGGGTCAGATATTCCTGAGACTTACCGGATAGCGCGATCATATTTTCCAGCGCACCTTCACCAAATTTATGTTTATCGTGCATCTCTTCTACGGTTGTTTTTAACCATTGAGGAATCACATCCTGGGCCTGCTCCTCTCGGAAATGGCGCAAGCGGTTAATCACATAGAACGAGACCACTTCAATAAACTCATCAAATTCACTTTCGCGGAAATTGAGTGAGGCAATAACCGACTCTATATAGCTGAGAAAGGTACTTTTAACTGAGTAGACCTGTGAGGCCACCAAAAAACTGGGTAACAGCGGCTGATAGTGCTCTTCAAAGAAACGTTTGCTGATGCCAACGTTCAGGATGCGGGTCGCGCCGAACTCGTAAAAGCTCTGGTGGTAAGACCCCATCGGGATGAAGACAAAATCTCCGCGCTCCAGCATCACCCGTTTGCCATTAATTTCCTGGTAATAGCGCCCGGTTAACACGAGGGTGAACTCGTAGTAGTCGTGCTGGTGTAAGCCACTGATACTTTCCGTTTTATTGTAGATGAAGACATGAAAATTCTTACCGTTAAACAGCTGTTGTTCAAACGCGGTACTGATTTCCAGGGTCGTCATCTTTGGTTGCCTCATCGTGGTATCTGCCCGTTATTGTACCTTCTCGTGAAGCTCAATCAATTCGGCAACCAGCTCGCGGGCCAGCATTGAGGTCATAAGATGATCCTGAGCATGTACCAGCACCAGGCTGACCTTCATTTTGCCTTCGCCTTCATCGCTTTCGATGAGCTGCGTTTGCACGCGGTGCGCTTCACTCAGCGCGACGCGGGATTGTTCCATGGTGGCTTTTGCCGTCGTGAAATCGCCCTGCTTGGCCTGTTTCAACGCGGTGTACGCCAGGCTGCGCGCCTGTCCGGAGTTAATGATAAGCCCCATCACCACTTCTTCGAGGTCGTTAACTTCAACCTCATCTGCCACAATTTTATCCAGATCGAACATAGCTATTCCCTCTTTACGTCTGGCGGTACGGGGCTGCCCCCGTACCGCGTTACATCAGAATTTCAGTGCGTTAGCGATATCTTCTTCGCTCTCTTCTTCATCAATGACGGTCTGTGCTTTGTTGGAAATCACCACGAATGGCAGATAAACCAGCACCGAGATCCCAAGGTTGAAGAGTGCGAGCAACAGTGCGGCGATGCTGCCGTTGGTGTTAAAGAACGCGCCCAAACCGGTTGGCATCGTCCACGGCGCCAGGTTGGTGATAGGCGGGATAATCCCTAATCCGTACGCTGACATGGTGATGGCGGCCAGCAGGGGTTGAATCAGAATGAACGGGATGAACATCACCGGGTTCATGATGATTGGCAGACCAAACAGAATCGGTTCGTTAATCTGGAAGATACCGGATGGCAGCGCCAGCTTCGCAACCTGACGATGGTCTGCACGACGAGACGCGATGAAGATGGCGATAATCAGACCCAACGTCGCACCGGTACCGCCGAGGAAGATGTAGGAATCCAGCATCGGCTTGGCCCACATATGGAAGGTCTTGCCTGCTGCCAGCGCCGCATCAACGGAACCGTACTGTTGGTAAATCGCGATATTTTCCAGCGCCCATGGGGTCATGATGCCGTTATCAAGCGCGGTGAGCGCCAGAGAACCGTGCACACCGAAGAACCACAGCAGCGAGGTAAAGATGACATAGGCCCAACCGACCACGGCACCCATCGACGCCAGCGGCGTAGAGATGGAATCCATGATTATCTGGTGGAAGTTGGTCTGCCAGTGGGTCAGAGCCCAGGCGATCACCCCAAAGATGGACAAAATAATGAAACCAGGAATAACCGCAGAGAACGAGCGCGACACGGAGTCCGGAACGCTGTCTGGCAGTTTAATGACCCAGTTGCGACGCACGATAAAGGTGAACATTTCCGCCACCACCAGGCCGATAACTATCCCGGAGATGATGTTTGCCCCACCCAACCAGTTCGCGCCGACGGCATAGGCTTCGCCCACGCTGTACGGGGTCACGGTCATAAAGGCCGCCACGGATAACAGACCCGCAGCGAACGGATCCACTTTTCGTTCTTCAGCTAACGCCATGCCTATGAAAAAAGGCGCCATCAGCGACATAATGCCCAACGTACCGTTGTACACGTTGCCGCCGATGGCTTTAAAACCATTCAGGGTCTCAATGGTGGAAGCGTCTAACCGAATGCCCATAGAATAGAAAAACGAGCCTTCGCCAAAACTTAAAAACACGTTATTGATTAAAACGAACATGGCCCCTGCGAGGGTCAGTGGCATTAATTTAATAAAGCCATTTTTAATCGCATTAACGTGCGGCTGCTTTCCTATTTTGACAGCAAAAGGAAGGAGTACCTTTTCAAGAGAGCTAATAACTTTACTCATAGAAAATACCCTTAAAGGCCGCAATAAAATATTACGGCGTTTGTGTGTGAAATTACTCTTTGACGGGAAAATTAAATCAAATTTAAAAAATTATTGCGCTGCAGCTTTCTTAATGGCGGCGACAGCGGCTTTAAGTACACCTAAACCATCTACTTTGCCATACAAAATAGAATCGATAACTTCAACCGGTTTATTTGGCAACTGGCGCTGGATTTCCGGCAGCATATAAGCGATTTGCGGGCCCAGTAATACGACGTCGGCGTTGACACCTTTTTCACCCGCGAGGGTTTCAGGGAAAGCTTCAATAACGACCGGTACTTCGTACTTCTCAGCCTGTGCGCGCATTTTCGACACCAACAAAGAGGTGGACATGCCCGCAGAACAGAATAAGTAGATATGTTTCTTTTCCATACTCGCTTCCTCAATAGGTATTTACTGACCGCCGCCGGGTGATTCATCCAGTACTCAACGGGGCGGGCTTATGACGGTAACGAATTGTTACTTTGTGTTTGTGAGGTGAGTATACGGCATCGGAAAGACGCAAGATAATTCCTGGTGGACCTAAATTGTCTCTCATTGACCTTCGGTTATGACTACCCTCACATTTTGGCCAAATAATTCGCGCAATTAAATAAGCGGCAGCAGGCAATAAAAAGCCCGGCCAGATGGCCGGGCTTGCTCAGGACTCAGCTAAATGTGTGAGTTGATTACTTCGCAGTCTGTGGGTCAGTGTCGTACTCTGCACAGGTCTGATAGCCAGAATTGATCACATGACCGGTGTCATCCAGCGCAACGAAATAGGTTTGTGCTTTACCATCACGTTGACCCAGGATGTAGGTCTGGCAAGTACCACGGGCATGAACCATGGTGATTTCTGATGAAGGCTTACCGGCAACTTGCAGAACCTGATCGCGGCTCATGCCTTTTTTAACGTCTTTCACCACTGGCTGGGTGAACTGGTCCTGCGTACGGTCGTACGCGGTACAACCCGCCAACATGGTCAGTACTGCTGCTGCACCTAAGATTCCCGCTACATTCTTGTTCATACATCGTCCTCTTTTTTTTTACTCAAAATAATTCGCGTTGTTGGCAGGCGGCAAACCTGTAAGTCCCCAGGAGCATAGAAAACTCTATGACTGGGGCGCACAGGTGCAGCCAACGCACCAACAACGTGAAGTATGAAGAGTTATCAGTGTGTTATAAGCCTGGAATAAATAATGCTATTTATCAACCCAAGAGGCAAACTGAGTTAACTTTCAGATAATTCTAGTAATAAAGCGATATCCTGCTGAATCGCGGCATTTTAAGGCAGTCAAAAATGTGATCCTTGTCGTTTTCTCGGCAAAGAGGTAGCTTTAGCAGATAGAAGACAACCTTTTTTGGGAGGGGTAAATGGCTCTGCAACAAGAGATTATTGAGGCGCTCGGCGTTAAGCCGCAGGTCAACAGCGAAGCAGAAATTCGCCGCAGCGTGGATTTTCTGAAGTCGTATCTCACCACCTATCCGTTTATTAAGTCACTGGTGCTGGGCATCAGCGGCGGGCAGGACTCTACGCTCACCGGTAAACTGTGCCAGATGGCCATCAGTGAACTGCGCAAAGAAAACGGTGACGACAGCCTGGAATTTATCGCCGTGCGCCTGCCGTTTGGCGTTCAGGCCGATGAACAGGATTGTCAGGATGCCATCGCATTCATTCAGCCGGATCGCGTGCTGACGGTTAACATCAAAGGTGCGGTGCTGGCGAGTGAACAGGCGCTGCGTGAAGCGGGTATTGAACTCAGCGATTTCGTGCGCGGCAATGAAAAAGCCCGTGAACGCATGAAAGCGCAGTACAGCATTGCCGGAATGACCAAAGGCGTGGTGGTTGGCACCGATCACGCGGCCGAAGCGGTGACCGGGTTCTTCACCAAATACGGCGACGGCGGCACCGACATCAACCCAATTTTCCGCCTCAACAAACGCCAGGGCAAACAGCTGTTAGCCACTCTCGGCTGCCCGGAGCATCTGTATCAGAAAGCCCCGACTGCCGACCTGGAAGATGACCGCCCTTCTCTGCCGGACGAAGCCGCGCTTGGCGTTACTTATGAAAATATTGACGATTATCTGGAAGGCAAACCGGTCGACGCAGGCACCGCCCGCATCATCGAAGGCTGGTACCTGAAAACCGAACATAAACGTCGGCCACCGATCACCGTTTTCGACGATTTCTGGAAGCGTTAATACGCCACCCTCGCCGGGTAACGTTTGTTTACCCGGCGACTTTTTGCTGATTTTTTCACCTTTTTCATCCAGCGCAACGCTGCTATACTGTTCGGATAAACAGTATCAGGAGTCAATGTGGCCAGGCGTCAATCCGCCCCGCGTCTTGAATTTGAAGCGGCGGCAATCTACGAATATCCCGAACATCTGCGTCCGTCGCTGGAAGCGCTGCCTTCCCTGCCCGGCGTATACACCTTTCATGGCGATAGCGATACGCTGCCGCTGTATATCGGGAAAAGCATCAACCTGAGAAGCCGTATTCTCTCGCATCTGCGTACGCCCGACGAAGCCGCCATGCTGCGTCAGTCGCGGCGAATCAGCTGGGTGCGTACGGCGGGCGAAGTCGGCGCATTATTACTCGAAGCGAAACTCATCAAAGAGCAGCAACCGCTGTTTAACAAACGCCTGCGCCGCAATCGTCAGTTGTGCTCGCTGCTGTTAAACGGTACTCAGCCGCAGGTGGTGTACGCCAAAGAGATTGATTTCGCCCATCAGCCGGGGCTGTACGGCTTATTCACCAACCGCCGGGCGGCGCTCCAGGCGCTGCAAACCATCGCCGATGAACATCAGCTGTGTTACGGATTACTGGGGCTTGAAGCCGTCACCCGCGGGCGCGGATGTTTTCGTTCTGCGCTGAAACGCTGCGCCGGAGCGTGCTGTGGGAAAGAGAGCGTAGAAGCGCACCACCAGCGTTTGCTGGCGGCGCTGGCAAAATTGCAGCTGAATTGCTGGCCCTGGCGCGGGCCGATTGCGATGAAAGAGGATGCGGCGGATATGACCGAGTATCACATCATCCACAACTGGCTGTGGCTCGGTTCAGTCACCAGTCTTTCTGCCGCTGACGCGCTGCGCCGTTTACCCGCCGGGTTCGATCATGACGGGTATAAAATTCTCTGCAAGCCGCTGTTAACCGGCCAGGCTGAGATCATCGACCTGGCTGACCGCCGTTAGCGGCCACGCCGGGTTCCAGCTGATGGCGCTATAAAGGATTTTTCCTTCGTCTTTCAGCAGGCGAATAGTGTGATGTTCGTCCTGCCAGCACGCGCCTTGATCGGCAGTCAGCAGTTTGTCCCCCAATTGCCACGCCCCGCTCAGCACCAGCACCATGCCACCGCGCGCGCCAAAGGTGGTGAACGTCCGGTCAGCGACGCGCACTTTGGCCTGACAGCGTTCGCGTCGGGTCATGATATTGAGATCCATCGACATTTGCCCTTCAGAAAGCTGCGCCCGCACCGTTTGCTCTCCGGAGAAACGGAACGGCTGGAATCGCTTTAAGGTGTGATGGAACGCGTTCCCGCCGTCGAGCGTCACTTCGCCGCCTTCGAGCAGCGTTATCACCCTGTCCACGCCGGGGAATGCAGAAAACTCACCGCTGCCCGCAATCGACGCGATACTGGCACGCCAGTTGAAATCACGGGTGGCAGGCGGAAAACAGCAAAGTTCACGGGTTTCGCCCGCGCCATTTTTCCACAGACTGACCGGCATTTTGCGGATATCAAAGTATTCCATCATCACTCCTGAAGAACGACTCAGGCTGCTACGACGGCAGCCATGTTTATTATCTTTTTTTCACGACACACGGAGTATCGGCAGAAGGCACGAAGAGCCTTAGTGGCTTTATGCACTTATTGCGATAAAAGACCCGTAACGATTTGATATGCGTGAAGAAAGAGTCAACGGATGTGCGAGGAGAATAGCGGGAATGTGGCAACGGGCAAAGGAACAATAAAGAAAAACCGCCGGTCCTGCCCACCGCCTGTTATGGGCGTGTGGGCAAGACCGGCGGTCTTTAAGTCAGCTCGGCTGGAATTACTCAGCAGATGACTGCATCTTACCTTCTGGCGCGTGACGTTCTGTCAGACGCTTCTCAAAATTGGCATTAAATTGCTTTTTCTGTTCCGGGGTCAAGATGTTGTAGATCTTGTTCTGCGTTTCCATACGGGAAACCGCCATGTCTTTATGCTGGGCTTCCATTTTGGTCACCATCTCTTCGGCTTTCGCTTTATCGAAGGAATCGCTGGCAATCAGATTATGCATGGCACGACGTTCGTCGAGGGACGGACGCTGCATTTTGCCGCGCTGCTCTTTCATGATGTCGCGGATCTGCTGTTTCTGCGCGTCGGTCAGGTTCAGGCCTTTAAACATCATGTCGTGATGCATGCCCGGCTTGCCTTTATGGTGCATCATCGGCGCGCTTTCAGTGGTAGTGGTCGTCGTGTCTGCGGCGTGAGCCAGGTTAGCAGCGCCCAGAGCCAGGGTAGAAGCGATAATCAGAGCAGTTGTCATCTTTTTCATAATATGTTCCTTACTTTCAGTTATTTTCTACGGCGCATTGCCGTGTTGACGAGATTAACTTTACGGGGTTTAACGTCAATTAGTCAGAGCAAGCGTAAAACAGTGAAAGTATAAAAAGCAATTTTTCGTCAATTGTGGAGGAAATAAGGAAAAAGTGTGGAGAGTTGCAAGAGGAAATAGATAACTGGCTGTTCTGGAAGAGATTATGAAGAAGTCTAACGCAATCCTGATTAATTAAAAAGCGGTTTATAAGAATACTCCGCAATTTCCGCTGTAAACACGTTTCGCCTAACAAATAAAAAGGCGGCGATGAAGGACATTCCCTGCCGCCGTTAATGGATTCAGTCTTCGCGTACCAGCATCAATCCGGCCCGAAGCCCAGGCGCGACGTTCGGATTGGGAAACAGCACATACTCAGGGTCATGCTTCGCCAACCAGCGCGTACCGCCCTCTTCCGCCAGCAGCGTGCCTGCGGGGAAAGCCGTGAAATTCAGCGTCTCAGCGGACATATGCAACTGGAAACTATCGTCGTGGCGGGTGATTTGCTGTGCAACACGATATTTCAGCGGCAGCGGCGCGGACGCTATCTCCCCGCCAAGCAGCTGCGCCAGCGCAGTTTGCGTGGCCGTAAACTGGCTTAAATCGTTGTGGCCAAACGGCAGCGCCTTGCCAAGCTCCAGCGTGCAGGCGAACGCGCTAAAGCGCTCGGTGCTGTAATGGGTAAACGTGCCGCCGGGGCTTTGATGGAACACCAGCGCCTCCAGCCCTGCTGCACCAAGCCAATGCAGGAAGGTATCGTCCCATGGCTCTTTGCGCATCGGCAGCACGCCAAAGCGCACATGATGCGAGCCGCGAATAGCGGTGTGCATATCGAGATGCCAGCGCAGGGAATCCAGCGGTTGCCAGAACTGGGACAGCGCGTGCTCGAGCCGCGCCGCGCGGGCCGTTTCCAGCGACGGGACAAACTCATGCCAGCGCCCGCCGAACATCCGGTTCATATCACTGTGCAGATAACGCTTATTGTCCACCAGCGCCGGGGGATTCCCCAACACCAGCAGCACCCGCCAGCTCAGCACTATCTCCCCGGTGAACAACCCGTTCAGCAGCGTATCAACCATTTCTACCGGCGCGGTTTCATTGCCGTGAATGCCCGCCGACAGCACCAGCGCCCGGGAACAGCTCGCGAACGGCGTCAGCTCCAGAATGCCGCGCTCGTGCCATTGCCAGTGAAACTGCGCCGTTTCGCCCCGCGTCTGCGCCGGGTTATCACCCGAAAGCGTCAGCGCCAGAAAGTCCTTCATCCTGCCTCCTTTACTGCTGGAACGGATACACCGAACCGAGATCCAGAATTTGCGTCAGCTGATCCAGCGCCTCGCGCCCTTCGCGCAGCAGCTGCGGGTCAGCCAAATCCGCCTGGGTCAGACGGTCGCGATAATATCTGTCGACCCAGGTATTCAGCGTATCGAACAACGCATCATTCATCAGTACCGACGGATTCACGGCCTGAAGCTCGGCCTCGTTCAGCACCACGCGCAGGCGTAAACATGCCGGGCCGCCGCCGTTGGCCATGCTTTCACGCAGGTCAAACACCTTCAGTTCGTTAATCGGGTTGTCCTGCGCCAGCACATCATTCAGATACGACCACACGCCCTGATGCTCTCGCGACTCCTGCGGCAGGACCAGCATCATGCTGCCATCGGGCTTGCTGAGCAGCTGGCTGTTAAACAGATACGTCGAGACTGCATCGTTCACCGACACGCGAGATGTCGGCACTTCCACCGGCGTGAAGCCCGGCACGCGCTCACGCAGCTGGGCCAATAATTGCGGCTGATTCAGAAATGCCTGTTGATGGCAGAACAGCACCTGACGGTTACTGACCGCAATCACATCGTTATGGAACACACCCTGGTCGATCACTTCCGGGTTCTGCTGCGCAAAAATAACCTGCTGCGGATTGACCTGATTGAGTCGGGCCACGGCCTGGCTGGCCTCCAGCGTCTGACGGGCCGGATAGCGCTGCGGCTGCTGCGGGCCGCCCTCTTCACGCCCGTACACGAACATTTGCAGGCCCGGCTGAGGGTAATCGCCGCCGAGACGGTTATGGTTCGCCGCCCCTTCGTCGCCAAACATCGCCACCTGCGGCAATGCGCCGTGAACGGCAAACACCTGCTCATTAGTGAAAATCGCCCGCAATACCGCTTCGGTGGTCGGGGCTTCGCTGGCGCGGTGGAATTTGTTATTCAGATTCGCCACTGTCAGATGCACTTTGCCATCCAGCGCATCGGCTGACGGGCACACCGTCGCGGCATTCGCCACCCACATCGACGAAGCCGAACTCACGGCGGATAACAGCTGCGGTGACTGGGCCGCCGCTTTTTCGATGACCTGCTCATCGCTGCCGGTAAAGCCAAGCTGGCGCAGCAGCGGCACGTTCGGGCGCTCCTGCGGCGGCAGCACGGCCTGTTTATAACCGAGATCCGCCAGGGCCTTCATCTTCAGCAGGCCCTGTTTCGCCGCCAGTTGCGGGTTCGACACGCGGAAACGGTGCTTCGTCGAGGCCTCATTACCGAACGACAGCCCGGCGTAGTGGTGCGTCAGCCCCGGCAGCCCGTCAAAGTTCACTTCCCAGGCTTTCATGATTTCACCTCAGCGGAAAAATCGAGGCCCGGATTGAGCGTGCCCGGCAGACTTAACCCCGGCGATTCCAGGCTGGCCATCGGCCACGCGCAGTAATCCGCGGCGTACCATGCACCTGGACGATGGTTGCCGGAAGCCCCCACGCCGCCGAACGGGGCCGTACTCGCCGCGCCGGTCAGCGGTTTATTCCAGTTGACGATCCCCGCGCGCGCTTCCAGCAGCAGCCGATCAAACTTCTCACGCTCGGCAGACACCAGCCCGCACGAGAGGCCGTAACGGGTGTTATTCGCCAGGGCAATCGCGTCGTCAAAGGTGTCGTAACGCCAGACGCACAGCAGCGGGCCAAACACTTCTTCATCCGCCACGTTTTTCACCTCGGTCATGTCAACAATGCCCGGCGCCACCAACGACGTGCCAGGTTGCAGCAAACGCGGCTCCAGCAGCGACACACCGCCGTTGGCAACGTGTTGCAGCCAGGCGGTACGCACATTCTGCGCAGCCTGTTCGGAAATCAGGCCGCCGATAAACGGTTGCGGCTCAGCGTCCCAGCTGTCAGGCACGATCCGACGAGTGACCTCCACCAGACGTTTCAGGAACGCGTCCCCGGCTTCACCGCGTTTCACCAGCAGACGACGGGCGCAGGTGCAGCGCTGTCCGGCGGTGATAAACGCCGATTGCACCGCCACGTGAACCGCGGCATCAATGTCCTGCGGTTCATCGACAATCAGCGGATTATTGCCGCCCATTTCCAGCGCCAGAATTTTCTGCGGCTGGCCCGCCAGCTGGCGATGCAGCGTAAAACCGGTATTCGAGCTGCCGGTAAATAGCAGCCCGTCGAGATCGGCCTGCCCGCTTAACGCTTCACCGACCGCACGCCCGCCCTGAATCAGGTTCAGCACGCCCGCCGGTAAGCCCGCCTGCTGCCACAGTTTCACCACCGCTTCGCCGCTCATCGGCGTTAACTCGCTTGGCTTGAAAACCACGGTATTGCCCGCCAGCAACGCTGGAACGATGTGCCCGTTCGGCAAATGGCCAGGGAAGTTATACGGGCCGAATACTGCCAGCACGCCGTGTGGACGGTGGCGCAGCGTGGCCGCGCCGTCAGGCATCGGCGTTTCCTGTTCGCCGGTGCGGCTGTGATAGCCCTTCACCGAAATGGCAATTTTGTTGATCATCGCGCCGATTTCCGTCGCCGCTTCCCAGCGCGGTTTGCCGGTTTCGCGGGCGATAACCTCAGTCAGCGCCTCTTTATTGCTTTCCAGCAGCGCGGCAAATTTCTCAGCAATCTGCTGCCGCGCGCTGAACGGTTGTTTTGCCCAGGCCGGGAACGCCGCGCGGGCGGCTTTTACCGCCTCGCTCACCTGTTGTGCATCGGCGTCGTTGCCCTGCCACACCGCTTCGTGGGTGACCGGATTGGTTTTGCTGCGTGCCTCTGCGCGCCCGGCGACCCAATCGCCATTGATCCATAAACTCATGCTTTTTTCTCCTCAGGGCAAAGACGAACCAACCGCACGCGGTCGCCCGCATGGCATTTCAGGGCATCGAGCTGTTTCGCGCTCAGCAACAGTTTGTCGGTGTGCGGGTCAGCCTGTACCAGCATCGCGCGGTAGTGCTGATACTGCTCGTTGGCGACCAGACAAGTCGGCAATTCACCCGGCCCTGGCTGGCCTTCACCCACTTCCACCAGACGACTTTTGCGAATCGCCCGCACCCGGTCGATATCACACTCCAGCGTCGGGCCGCCGTCGAAAATGTCGACGTAGTTACGGTAACGGAACCCTTCTTTTTCCAGCACCGCCCGCGCGGGTGCGGTTTGCGGGTGGACTTCACCAATCACCGCCCGCGCTTCCTCTGAGAGGAAATCCGTGTAAATCGGGTGTTTCGGCATCAGTTCGGCGATAAAGGCTTTTTGCCCGGTGCCGCACAGGTAATCCGCGCGGGCAAACGGCATTGAGAAGAAACGCTGGCCGAGGCTTTCCCAGAACGGGGAGTAGCCGTGCTCGTCGATCACGCCGCGCATCTCCGCCACCACTTTGTCATTAAAGCGGTCACGGAAGGCGGCCATAAACAGGAATCGGGATTTCGACAGCAGGTAGCCGTTGCCCTCTTTGCGCCATTCCGGGTCAAGGAACAGCGTGCAGAGTTCGCTGCTGCCGGTGTGATCGTTACTCAGAAACAGCGTTGGCAACGCGTTGTAAACGTTCAGCTCTTTCGACGCGTGCACCTGGGTGCCGACGCGATAGTTGTACCAGGAATCATGCAGACCGACCGCGACCTCAATGGCGCAAATCCCCGCCACTTGGCCGGTGGACGTATCCTCCAGCACGAAAACGTAGCCCTGCTCGCCTTTTTCCAGGCTGCCATTCCAGGTGTTAATCGAGCGTTCAATGCGCGCCGACAGCGTGGTTTCATCGGCAGGAAGCGACGTTAAACCGCCGCCGGTTTTCCCTGCAAGCGCCAGCAGGCCGGGCAAATCCTCATGTCCGACCGGACGGATCACCATCATGATGACACCTCGGAGACAAAGCGTTCGCAGGTTTTGGCGAAGCGGTCGAGACCGGCCTTCACCTCTGCTTCGCTGATAATCAACGCGGGTGCAAAGCGCACCACGTTGGCCCCGGCGATCAGCACCATCAGCCCATTTTCGGCGGCAAGTTGGCTAATCTGTTTGGCTTTTCCGGCGTATTCCGCTTTCAGCACGCAGCCGATCAGCAAGCCCATGCCGCGCACCTCATCGAACAAACTGAACTGGGCGTTGATAGCGGTCAGACGTTCGGTAAACCACTGGTTGCGCTGCTTCACGCCGTTCAGCACGTCATGGGTATTAATAATAGAAAGCACTTCCCCGGCTACCGCGCAGGCCAGCGGGTTGCCGCCGTAGGTAGTGCCGTGGGTGCCGACAGTCATCACGCGGGAAAATTCCTCGCGGGTCAGCAGCGCGCCAATCGGGAAACCGCCGCCGAGCGCTTTCGCCGTCGACAGCGCATCCGGCGTCACGCCGTAATGCATATAGGCGTACAGTTCGCCGGTGCGGCCCACGCCGGTTTGCACTTCGTCAAAGATCAGCAGCGCATTGTGGCGGTCGCACAGTTCGCGCAATTCTTTCAGGAACGCTGGCGTGGCAGGCACCACGCCGCCTTCGCCCTGAATCGGCTCGACAATCACCGCGCAGGTATCGTCGTTGATCAGCGCTCTCGCCGAGTCGATATCGTTATAAATGGCGTGCTGAATTTGCGGCGGCAGCGGCGCGAAATCCTGCGAATAGGAAGGCTGTCCGCCCGCGCTGACGGTAAACAGCGTGCGGCCGTGGAAGGCGTTTTTGAAGGCCACGATACCGCTTTTCTGCGGGCCAAATTTGTCGTGGGCGTATTTACGCGCCAGCTTCAGCGCCGCTTCGTTGGCTTCCGCCCCGGAGTTACAGAAAAACACTTTGTCGGCAAAGGTGGCGTCAATCAGCTGTTTTGCGAGCTTCAACACTGGCTCGTTGCTGTAGCCGTTGCCGGTATGCCAGAACTTTCCGGCTTGTTCGGTCAGGGCGCGAACCATCGCCGGATGCGCATGGCCCAGGGCGTTCACTGCGATCCCGCCTGCAAAATCAATGTACTCTTTGCCCTGCTGATCCCACAGGCGAGACCCTTCTCCACGTACCGGAATAAAAGGCGCCGGGGCGTAAACCGGCATCATCCAATCGTCAAAATTTGAACGCGTAACTGACTGAGACATAGCAACCTCTTCTTCCGGTAAACACAACGTTATTGTGATGTTAATAAATGTGAGCGCTTGTGCTGTAAATGTATATTGCAGGCATCGTGCCAGCCAGCGACAAAAGTGCATAAACGGAAGTGGGTAACTGAATATCAATGACTTACAACGTATCGCTATTCACCATTAATGCATATAAAGTGAATAGAAACCGATTTCAGCGCCATTAGAAGCACTAATAAGGGCAACATTATGCATTAGTAAATCTTAATTCGTGATTTGTGAGGGCTGCGACATTTGTCGTAAATTTCCGCCCCAAAACGGGGCGTCGTGCGCCAAAATGGCGCATCGCTGGAGGATAAATCGGTCATTAAAACGCCAGGCCGCCATTCCGTTTGCCCCTGTCGAACCTTGTTTGTCGCCCTTCTCCCGCTGCACTACGCTCAAAAGGTTTAATTCACTGGCACCCGGCGAGGAACCCTATGCGGCGTTTTGATGCGGTACTGATTGGCGCGGGCCAGGCGGCCCCGTCTTTGGCGGTTGAACTGGCGGCGCGCGGTCAGCACGTCGCCATGATTGAAGGCAATATGTTTGGCGGTACCTGCGTCAACTTCGGCTGCACCCCGACCAAAACCCTGCGTAAATCCGCGCGGGTGGCGCACATGGCGCGTCGGGCTGCGGAATTTGGGGTGAACACCGGGCCGGTGAGCGTTGATTTTTCCGCGGCGATGGCGCGGATGCGCGCCCGAGTGGAGACCTCGCGCAGCGGGCTGATCCAGTGGCTGGAAGGCACCGACAACGTGGAAACGATCCACGGCTGGGCGCGTTTTATCGGGCGCGACGCCGAGCGTTTTCTGCTTGAGGTCAACGGCGAAACGCTGTCTGCCGCGCAGGTATATCTCAATCCCGGCACCCGGGCGTTTATCCCGTCGCTTCCCGGCCTGGAAAGCGTGCCGTATCTCGATAACGCCAGTCTGCTGGCGCTGACTGAATGCCCGAAGCATCTGGTTATTCTCGGGGCCAGCTATATCGGGCTGGAGCTGGGGCAAATCTTTCGCCGCCTTGGCGCGGAGGTGTCGATTATTCACCGTGCAGATCGCATTGCCGAGCGTGAAGACGCCGACGTCAGCGAGCACATTACCGATTTCCTGCGCGATGAAGGGATTACGTTTTATCTCAACAGCAGCATACAAAGCCTGGCACCCGCCGCAGACGGGCTGAGCGTTCAGCTCGCGGACGGCCATGAATTTAGCGCCAGCCATCTGTTAATCGCCACGGGCCGCCAGCCTAATACAGAACGACTGAATCTCGAGACCGTCGGGATAGAAACCGACGCGCGCGGGTTTATTCGCACCGATGCGCATTTCAATACCAACGTCGCAGGCATAAAAGCGCTGGGCGATATCAACGGGCGTGGCGCGTTCACCCACACCAGCTATCACGATTTCCAGATTGTGCTGTCGGAAATTGACGGCCAGCAACCGGACGGCCAATGGCACGACGCCGACCGGCGCGTACTGAGTTACGCCATGTTTACCGACCCACCGCTGGGCCGGGTGGGCATTACGCTGGCGCAGGCTCGGGAACAGGTGAAACAAGGGGCGCAAATCCTGGTGGCCGATTTCAACATGGCCGACGTCAGCCGGGCCAAAGAAGAGAGCGAAACCTACGGCATGATGCGCCTGATTGTTGATGCGCAAAGCGAGCGCTTCCTCGGCGCGGCGATCCTCGGTATCGGCGGGGATGAAATCATCTCGGTGATTTCCAACTATATGGCCACCGGGGCCAGCTACCGCCAGATGCTCCAGGCGCTGCCCGTGCACCCCACCGTGGCGGAGTTTTTCCCGACGGTGTTGGCGAGGCTTAAACCGCTGAGCTGAAAACAAGATGAGGGCCGATTATATTGGCATGAATGTTTGGGGTATTCTCTGGGTCCATTGCTCTGGACGGAACTGGCCTGACGCCTTGTCATCAAAGTTTAGGCTCGGCTGGCTGTTTACTTATCTTTGTTGAAAGACCGGTTTGTGCTGTGAGTTCAACTGATGGACGCAATTTGCATTAAGAGCATCATTAACAGATGTCACTTCCCCTAAAGATTTTAATTAATTGTGTCCAATATGACTCTTAGCTTTTGCTTATGAAGCGTTCACAAAAAACTGATATTTCAAAAGCAATTGATTGGTTAAAACCTTACAATATCAATGAGTTAATTTAAAATATAAAATCTAGCTACCATGCATGTTGAGAAAATGATATAAAAATAAACCTAAGATCCCCCTACGAATGTGGTTTTTTGTGTCAGCATGTACGTTAAAGGTTTGTGACATTACCCTGTATGCTTTAAGTCATCGAAAAATATAACTTCTCTCGTTAGTTATGGCAGATTGGAGCCTTGAAAGCCAATCAAGAGGACTTGAAAACATATTATTTGCAAGGAGTTTATAGTGTCTTTGTCTTTATTGAAACCCAATAAAATTCATTTCCTTATAGGTGAAAATGGTGTAGGAAAAAGTCTTTTGCTCGGTAAGCTATCTTCAGAGATAGCTTACCAGCACCCTAAAGAAAGTATAATAGCCATTGCTAATACTCTTCAGAATAAATTCCCAACCTTAAGGATTAGAAATTACTTTAGATTATCATCTAATAAAATCAGATTTGCAGAAGACGCCATTTTACAAGCATTTATTGCTTACTCGAAAAACCGTGAAAACCATCAAATAATAAATTTATTAAGGAACACTCTTAGTTATATAGGGTATTCCGAAAAAATGATCCTTTCCTTCAAGATTAAACGACAAATTGATTTTAAACAGCTAATCTATTCGATGGATTACATTAAATCAGTTGAAGATGGCGAAGCTGATAAAATTTACAACTTCATCACAAACTTAATTAAAAAACATGATGGGCGCGGAAGCTATAAAAATGACTATGTGAAGGTAATTCATGAAATAGATTTGGTAGACTTCATTTATGATTTAAATTCTGAATCTATTTTAACATTACTTGAGCATAAATATCACTTAAAAAAACACAAAGTAGTTTATGATATAAACATTGCCATTTCAAAAGATACGGATTGGTTGAGTTTGAATGATGCCAGTTCAGGTGAATTGGCACTCCTAACTACTATGGCGCATATATCAACATATATTAGTCATAATGCTTTCATACTTATCGATGAGCCTGAGAATAGTTTACATCCAAGATGGCAAAGAGAATATGTCAATCATTTGTACAATATGTTTTATCAGTTCGAACCGAAAATAATTTTAGCAACGCATTCGCCCATTGTTGTTTCAGGCGCATTTGAATCTGATTTAGCACCTTCAATCTATGAAGTTAAAAATGCAGAAATACATCGCTTCCGTGAGGCGAGTACAACTAACGTAGAAGAGATTTTATTGGAAGTTTTTCAATTACTTACATCAGAGAATAGATTCTTCAGTTTTAAAGTAAATAAAATCATAAATGAATATATAAGCGGGGAGATTAGTTATGTTGAAATAAAAAAACAGATCGATAGGCTAAGACAGTTATCCTCGGATAAAAATCAAATCAAGATCATTGACGCCATACCTAATATAATAAAAAAAATAGTAACAAAAAAAGGTGACATCGATGAATAAGCTTAAATTCGATAGTAGCCATGTCAATGCAATCAAACAAGCCATCCGAGATGGAGGGGACATTTGGTATAATGCTTGCCTTAAGCCAGTTAAATCGAAAATAAAATCTCATTATCGCGGTGTAAAAAACAGATGTTGCTATTGTAGAAGACCTTTAAGAGGTGAATTTAACATGGTGATTGACATTGAGCATGTATTGCCTCAATCCCTATATAAAAAATATATGTTCTCAATGAAAAATTTAGGGATTGCATGCAAAAGATGCAATATGAGAATCAAAGGTAATAACATTGATTTTTTGAATGCACCATTCAAAAACAACAGACCTTTTCACAAAGAGAATTATAAGCTCATACATCCAGTATTAGATAACTACTCTAAAAACCTCAAAAGAATTGTGCTTGAGGAGGATGATCTGACATTTATTAAATATACAGTCATTAATGATAGCAACAAAGGAAAATATACTTATGATTTCTTCAAACTACATGAGTTTGAGGAAGATCAGATAAACAAAGCACAGGGAATGGAGATTGTGGAGAAATATATAATTTAACTATATTTTTTAGTCTAACCTTTCCTAAAGCACTCATTTCAGATGTTTTCGGTGATGGGAAAATTTGGGATTGAGTAAAGATGGATATACACATAGCCCTTTGGTACGGGCTGTTCGTTATTATTGTGATGAACTCTATGAGAAATTAGACCCGATTCATGCCAAACAGGAGTTTGATAATGAAATTATGACCTACTCTCCATTGTTTGCCTCAGAGTACTGTTAGCATGTCCGTGTCCGCTGCTCGCTCAAACCAGCCCCTTTGCCAGCGCAAACAACCTCCGGAAAAACACTTGTCCATCTCACCCCCATCACAGTAACCTCGCCCGGCACCTGCAACATCCGGTGCCTGGATTAGCCTCCAGAAAAACTTGGTGGAGACACAATGGCGGAATTACGCCATTGAATATTTCACTTGGTGTATGGAGTTCTACCTATGACCACCCTTCTTCCCCCAGCGTGCGATTTACTGACTATTCCTTTTAGCTCCTCCACCGATTTTCTCGATCTGGCTGACTGTTGCGACCGCTTTGCGGCAACCCTGATTGAATGCGATAGCGACGATAACGTTTATAAGTTGGCGTTGTTAGGCCGACTCAGCAGCTGCCTGGCATTGCTTGCCCCGACGCTGAACGATGCCATTCCGCCACATCTGGTTGAGCGACTGACTGTTGATAAACTGCCGGAGCCACAACCCTATTGCGACCCCGATCACGAGGCGCTTTGTGAGTACTGCCAGACGCTGACGCAGTTGTTGTCCCAGCAAGCATTGCTGCCTGATGCGGAAAGAACGTTACGCGCATTATTGTGCGAGCTGGTGTGGATGTTCGCGGCAGATATGAAAGCCCCGCGCTGGGAGCGTCAGTCAGCAGAACACTGATTGGATAAAGGAGGGGTTGTGCCAGCGCATCGAGTGGGCACAACCCCAATCGGACAACAGACGAGTCACACAGCGGAAATTCTGCTAACATCCGTGCATCATTCACCTTGCACAGTGGCAGCGACTATGAAATTTCTTTCTTTTAATATCAACGGCCTGCGCGCCCGCCCACACCAGCTACAAGCCATCGTCGATAAGCACCAGCCAGACGTTATCGGCCTGCAGGAAACCAAAGTTCACGACGACATGTTCCCGCTCGAAGATGTCGCGAAGCTCGGCTACAACGTGTTTTATCACGGGCAGAAAGGCCATTACGGCGTAGCACTGCTGACCAAAGAGACGCCGATCTCCGTGCGTCGCGGTTTCCCGGGCGACGATGAAGAGGCCCAGCGCCGCATCATCATGGCGGAAATCCCTTCCCCGTTTGGCAACGTCACGGTGATTAACGGCTACTTCCCGCAGGGTGAAAGCCGCGACCATCCGACCAAATTCCCGGCCAAACAGAAGTTCTACCAGGACTTGCAAAATTACCTCACCAGCGAGCTGAAGCCTGAGAACCCGGTTCTGATCATGGGCGACGTGAACATCAGCCCTACGGATCTGGACATCGGCATCGGGGAGGACAACCGCAAACGCTGGCTGCGCACCGGGAAGTGTTCATTCCTGCCGGAAGAGCGCGAGTGGATGGATCGCCTGGTTGGCTGGGGCCTGGTGGACACCTTCCGTCATGCGAACCCGGAAACGCAGGACCAGTTCTCGTGGTTTGACTACCGTTCAAAAGGATTTGATGACAACCGCGGCCTGCGTATCGACCTGCTGCTGGCGAGCCAGGGCCTGGCGCCGCACTGCATCGAAACCGGAATCGACTACGAAATCCGCAGCATGGAAAAACCATCCGACCACGCGCCAGTGTGGGCGACATTTAAGAAATAACGCCCCTTCGCCTGACGTTGTCGCCGACGTCAGGCGTTTTTGTCCAGACAAATGCGCGCTGTAGCCTCTTTACTTGCGTGATATCAAAGACGTGGCCCGCCGGGCGCAGGGTAAAATGCGCGTCCTTAATGCCCCTCACACCCCACGGAGAACACGGATGCCAAAGAAGCCCTGAAAAGGACAGAATGTAAGCTGTTCCTGCTATTACTTCTCTCCGGCATTGTGCTTTTCGTTGTTCATCATAGCGGCCTCGCCGCGATGCTTATTCAGCTCCAACAGTTACAACAGCTTATTCAACACCGCGGGCCGCTGGGCGCCGCGGTGTATGTTGTGCTGTTCGTGATCGCTGCGGTTTGCCTGATCCCCGGCAGCCTGTTGGTGATTGCCGGTGGCCTGCTGTTTGGCCCACTTTACGGCACGCTGCTGTCGGTCCTGGCCTCGACGCTGGCCTGCGCGGTCTCTTTTTTACTGGCCCGAGGGCTGGGCCGACGGGCGCTGGTGCGGGCCGTCGGGCACACCGCCACCTTCCAGGCGATTGAACGCGGGATCGCCCACAGCGGGCTTGATTTTCTGCTGCTGACCCGGCTCATTCCGCTGTTTCCGTATAACATTCAAAACTATGCCTACGGTCTGACGTCGATCGCCTTCTGGCCTTTCATCCTGATTTCCGCGATAACCACCCTGCCGGGGCTGCTGATTTTTACCCTGATGGCCAGTTCCCTCGCGACGCAGGGCATCACGTGGCTGTTGATGCTCAAGCTCAGTCTTGCCGGGTTGGCGCTGTTCGCCCTCGTGCAGTTGGCGAAAGCCTGGGCGCGGCATCGGGGCATTGATATCGCGCTGTTTACGCCTGCCGAAACGGCTGAACGAGGCCCGCAGTGACGCGCGTCTGGCGTTCCCGCGCGGCGCTGTTGCTGGCGGTCTGTGTGATGCTGGGCGCGTACCTGCTGTTCCCTGGCGTGAAAGCCTTTGTGGATAACAGCTTCGCGGCTTTTGCTCACCTCGACAGCGCCGACCTGGCACGTTTCATTCAATCCTGGGGCCCGCAGGCTGCCGCCGTTTCCTTCTTTTTGATGATCCTGCAAGCCATTGTCGCCCCGCTCCCCGCCTTTTTGATTACCTTCGCCAACGCCTCGCTGTTTGGCGCCTTCTGGGGCGGCGTACTGTCGTGGACCAGCGCGATGGCGGGCGCGGCATTTTGCTTTTATATCGCCAGAATCCTCGGGCGCGGCGCGGTGGAAAAGCTGACCGGCAAAACGGTGCTCGACGGCATGGACACCTTTTTCACGCGCTACGGCAAACACACGATCCTCATTTGCCGCCTGTTGCCTTTCGTGCCCTTCGACCCAATTAGCTACGCCGCCGGGCTGACGTCGCTGCGCTTTCGGTCGTTTATGCTGGCAACCGGGCTCGGTCAATTGCCTGCCACTGTCGTCTACTCCTGCGTCGGCAGTTGGCTGACGGGCGGTACCTACTGGCTGGTCACCGGGCTGCTGACCCTGTTCGCCCTGGCTATCCTGTTGATGATGGCTAAAAAATTCTACGCTGAACGCCAAAAGAGGTTCCGATAATGCGTCTTCTCTCCCGCCATTTGTTATGGATAGCCCTGCTCGCGGTCAGCCCGTGGGCGCTGTCGGCCCAAAACTGGCAGCAAACCGAACACGAGGCTCGCGGGCAAACCGTGTGGTTCAACGCCTGGGGCGGCGATCAGGCGGTGAATCGCTATCTCGACTGGGCCAGCGGCGAGGTGCAGCGCGATTACGGCGTAACACTTAAAATGGTGCATCTGGCTGATGCAGCGGATGCGGTAAAACGCATTCAGACCGAAGCGCGCGCCGGGCGTACGCACGGTGGCTCGGTGGATTTACTGTGGGTCAACGGCGAAAACTTCCGCACCCTGAAAGAGGCAAATTTACTGCAAACCGGTTGGGCGCAATCCCTGCCGAACTGGCAGTATGTCGATCTGCAGAAGCCGGTCCTGGAAGATTTTTCCATCCCGACGGACGGAGCGGAATCACCGTGGGGCAGCGCTCAGCTTACGTTTATCGCCCGCCGCAGCCAGACGTCTCAGCCGCCAACTTCGCCACAAGCATTACTGGATTTCGCCACGGCGCACCCTGGCACCGTGACCTATCCGCGTCCGCCGGATTTCACCGCCACCGCGTTTCTGGAACAACTGCTGTTGAATCTGACCACCCAGCCTGACGCGTTAAAGCAGCCACCCAACGACGCCACGTTCGCCGCCGTCACCGCGCCACTGTGGGCGTATCTCGACAAACTACATCCGCATTTGTGGCGCAACGGCAGCGACTTCCCGGCATCTCCCGCCCGGATGGACGCGATGCTGACCCACAGCACGCTGCGCCTGTCGCTGACTTTCAACCCGATGCACGCCAGCCAAAAAGTCGCCAGCGGCGAACTGCCTGCTGACAGTTTCAGCTTTGGGTTTAGCGAGGGAATGCTCGGCAACGTGCATTTTGTGACGATCCCGGCCAACGCCCGCGCCGTGGCTGGCGCAAAGGTGGTGGCGAACTTTCTGCTGTCACCCGCGGCTCAGCAGCGCAAAGCCGACCCGGCTGTTTGGGGCGACCCCACGGTGCTGGACATGAACAAACTCCCGACGCCGTGGCCTGCCGCGCAGTCCGAAAAAATGCCGCCGGTGCTGGCTGAACCGCACGCCACCTGGGTTAACGCGCTGGAGCAGGAATGGCTGCGCCGCTACGGCACGCACTGACGGCGCTGCTGTGGGCCGCGATGGGGCTGATTTATTTGCCCCTGCTGCCCGCTGCCGTTCAGTTGCTGATGCCCGCGCTGACGCTCGCCAACTGGCAGGCGCTGTTGGGCGACCCGCAGCTTCCGCAGGCGGCGCTGGCGACGATGGTCTCCACGCTTATCGCCGTCGTCGGCGCCTTCGCCCTCGCGCTATCGGTGGTGGCGGCGTTATGGCCCTCTCAGCAATGGCAACGTCTGGCGGCCCGCCTGCCGCTGCTGCTCGCCCTGCCTCATGTGGCGTTCGCCAGCGCGGCGTTACTGCTATTTGCCGAAGGCGGCTGGTTGTTCCGCCAGTTCCCGCAGATTACGCCGCCGATTGACCGCTACGGTATCGGGCTGGGTCTGACGCTGGCGGTGAAAGAGAGCGTGTTTTTGCTGTGGGCGATGTACGCCCTGACCGCAGAAAAAGGATTAGCCGAACAGGGCCTGACGCTGCGCAGCCAGGGTTACGGCCGCTGGCAATGCGTGGCGTGGATTGTGCTGCCGCGTTTGCTGCCGCAGCTGCGTATTGTCCTGCTGGCGACCGCCGCCTGGACACTCTCTGCCGTCGACGTGGCGCTGATCCTCGGCCCCGGCAACCCGCCGACGCTGGCAGTACTGGCCTGGCAGTGGCTGTCTCAGGGGGATGCCTTACAGCAGGCGCAAGGTTCGCTGACGTGCCTGCTTCTGATCCTGATGTTGGCGGCGTTGGTGCTCGTCGCCCATCTGCTGTGGCGCGCCTTCCGCGCCCGGGTGCCTGACTTTCAGGGCGTTCGCCATCCGCAGCCGCTGGCATTACCGGGCAACGTGCTGGCCTGGCTGCTGCCGCTCAGCGGCGTGCTGTGCGCGGTAACGCTGGGGCTACTTTCCGACAGCCAACTGGCGAATATCGACAGCATCAACAACAGTCTGTGGCTGGCACTGGGCGCATCTTTGATCAGCCTGATCTTCTGTTTGCTGTGGCTGGAGTATGGTCCGCAGCGCTGTTATTCATTGATCTGGGCCTGCATTTGGCTGCCGCTGGTACTGCCCGCGCTGCCCCTCGTCGCCGGGCAATATCAGCTGGCGCTGCTAAGCTGGCAGGACGGTGAATGGCTGACGGTGCTGTGGGGGCATTTGCTGTGGGTGGTGCCGTGGATGCTGTTTATTCTGCTGCCCGCCTGGCGACGGCTCGACCCGCGCCTGCTGACGATCGCCCGCACGCTCGGTTGGACTCGCTGGCGCTGCTTCTGGCAGGTGAAAAGCCCGCTGCTGCTGCGCCCGATCCTCGCCGCACTGGCGGTCGGTTTTTCCGTCAGCATCGCGCAATATTTGCCGACGCTGTGGCTCGGGGCCGGGCGCATTACCACCCTCACCACCGACGCCGTGGCGCTCAGCAGCGGCGGCAGTACGCCGATGCTCGCCACTCAGGCCCTTTGGCAACTGCTGCTACCTGGCTGCTTTTTCCTGTTCATCTCCCTGCTGTTACGGTGGCTGGGCCATTATCGACAAGGACTCCGTTAATGCTGAAAGTGGATGGTCTGACGGTGACACACCGCGGCACAATGCTGCTCAACGGCGTGGATTTTCAGGTACAAAATGGCGAAATCCTGACGCTGATGGGCGCCTCCGGGAGCGGAAAATCGACGTTGCTCTCCTGGATGGCGGGCGCGCTGGACGGCGCATTTCATGCCCGGGGCGAACTGTGGCTGAACGATCGGCGATGTGACATCTTGCCCACCGAAGCGCGACGCATCGGCATTCTGTTTCAGGACGCGCTGCTATTTGACCATTTCAGCGTGGGGCAAAATCTACAGTTAGCGCTGCCCGCCTCGGTGCCGCGATCGCAGCGACGCGCCCAGGCTGAAGCTGCGCTCGACAGCGCGGGCTTAGGCGGGTTTTATGCCCGCGATCCGGCGACGCTTTCCGGCGGGCAACGCGCGCGGGTGGCGCTGCTGCGTTCTCTGCTGGCGCAGCCTGACGCGCTGTTGCTGGACGAACCGTTTAGCGGCCTCGATGCCGCGCTGCGCGACAGTTTCCGCGCATGGGTGTTTACCGAAGTGAAACAGCGCCACATCCCGGTGATTCTGGTGACGCATGACGTGGCCGATATCCCGGCCGATGGCCGCTGTCTGCGACTTGAAAGCTGGGGCTAATCTGCGCCAGCGCAAGGATTTTCCCAAAACGAGGGTCCAGAATGACGCTTCTTTTTTCTTCTGACGGGCAATTCGATGAAACGTGTTTCTCAACTGACCGCGCTGGCCCTGCTGATCGGGCTGTCTTCTTCGGTTTCTTTCGCAGCTGATATGCTTTCGCCACTCACCTTCACCCAGCTTCAGCAGCAGAAAGGCGTCGCCATCGACACCCGTCTGAGCGCGTTCTACAACGGCTGGCCGCAAGCGCTGAATGGCAGTGAAGGCCATGAACCGGCGGCGCTGAATCTCTCCGCCAGCTGGCTTTCGGCCATGAACGACGCGCAACTGACCGAATGGATCAAACAGCACCAGTTGCAGTCTTCCACGCCGGTGGCGCTGTACGGGGCCGATAACGATAACGCCGCCGTGGCGGAACGCCTGAAAAAAGCGGGCCTGACCCACGTCAGCCTGCTCGGTGATGCGCTCAGCCAACCGGAACGCCTGCAAAAGCTACCGCACTTTGAGCAACTGGTGTATCCGCAGTGGCTGCATGACATGCAAGAGGGGAAAGCCGTGACCGCCGCGCCGACAGGCGACTGGAAGGTTATCGAGGCGGCCTGGGGCGCGCCGAAACTTTACCTGCTGAGCCATATTCCGGGCGCGGGCTATATCGACACCAACGACGTCGAAAGTGAGCCGCTGTGGAACAAAGTCTCTGACGATAAGCTGAAAGCGCTGCTGGCGAAACAGGGTATCCGCCACGACACCACCGTGATTCTGTACGGGCGCGACGTGTACGCCGCCGCGCGTGTGGCGCAAATTCTGCTGTATGCCGGGGTGAAAGACGTGCGGCTGTTAGACGGCGGCTGGAAAACCTGGTCCGATGCGGGCCTGCCGGTTGAGCGCGGCACGCCGGATAAAAACACGCCTGCACCTGATTTCGGGGCCGCGCTTCCGGGCCAGCCGCAGCTGATGCTGGATACCGAACAGGCCCGGGGTTTGGTGCATCGCAAAGATGCCTCGCTGGTCAGCATTCGTTCGTGGCCGGAATTTATCGGCACCACCAGCGGCTACAACTACATCAAACCAAAAGGTGAGATCTCCGGGGCGCGCTGGGGCCATGCGGGCAGCGATTCGACCCATATGGAAGATTTCCACAACCCGGACGGCACCATGCGCAGCGCCGATGATATCGCGGCGATGTGGGCGCAATGGCACATTCTGCCCTCGCAACAGGTGTCGTTCTACTGCGGTACCGGCTGGCGTGCCTCTGAAGCGTTTATGTACGCCCGCGCCATGGGCTGGCAGAACGTGTCGGTGTACGACGGCGGCTGGTACGAATGGAGCCAGAACGCGAAGAACCCGGTCAGCCGCGGCGATCGCGGCCCGGACGCTTCGCTCTAATCGTCACCCGGTCCGGCAGCGCCCTGCTGCCGGACTTCCAGTGAGGCCAGCGTGACATAACCACTCCACACCCGCGTAAAGGTCGTCAACCAGCACAGACCGCCGAAGATCCACGCCATCCACGCAAAGCCCCCCGGAAACAGGCAGCTCAAGACGAACAGCGCAATGGTTTCGCTGCCTTCGGTAAACCCGCCGAGATAATAAAATGATTTATGCGCATAGCCGGGATTGTCGATTTGGTGCTTCGCTGCCAGCGCCGCAAAGGCTAAAAAACTGCTGCCGGTGCCGATAAACGCAAACAGCAGCCAGCCCCCCGCCAGCGCATTCTCCAGCGGATTCGCCAGGATAAAGCCGAACGGCACCAGGGCGTAAAAAAGGAAATCCAGGGCGATATCCAGAAAGCCACCGGCGTCTGTCAAGCCCCGTCGCCGCGCCAGTGCGCCGTCCAGTCCGTCGAGCAGACGGTTGAGGACAATCGCCACCAGCGCCGGAACATACCAGCCCAGCGCCAGAAACGGCAGGGCCAGCACGCCAATCGCAAAACCCACCAGCGTAATGCCGTCCGGCGTAATACCTGGCCTGTCGAGTTTCTCCGCCGCCCGGTTGAGCCACGGTTTGAGACGAGGGTGAAGATGACGGTCAAGCATGCGGTTTCCCCTGCACGTCGCACAACCCTTGCGAAGGGATATCCAGTGCGGCGTTAAATCGAGCCGAAAGGTTCTGAAACGCCACTAGCGCGGTCATTTCGCAGATAGTCTCGTCGTCATAAAAACGCCTGAGCGCCACTTTTTGCGCCTCGCTGACGAGGGGCGGCGTGGCGGTCATGGCGTCGGCATAGTCCAGCGCCGCGCGTTCGGCTTCGCTGAACAGCGTCGAGCACGGCCAGTGCGCCACTGCCTGCACTTTTTCCAGCGTATCGGTACGCTGCGCCAGTCGGAGACTATTGGCATCAATGCAAAACGCACAATGACACTGCTGAGAAACGCGGGTCATCAGCAACGCCCGCAGCTCCGGTGAGAGGCGGGCTTTTTTGCGCTCCAGCCAGCCGACAAACAGCGCCACCAGCCAGAAAAGACGCGGCATCCGTCCCCACCAGCGGGTCGGGTTCAGAATCTCACCGTAGTGTTTC
Organism: Scandinavium goeteborgense; assembly: GCF_003935895.2. GTDB lineage: Bacteria > Pseudomonadota > Gammaproteobacteria > Enterobacterales > Enterobacteriaceae > Scandinavium > Scandinavium goeteborgense. Next base: position 2,660,219 of record NZ_CP054058.1, read on the forward strand.
TTTTGCATTTTGACGATGGGGGCAAGCGAAGGCGGGATTTTGCTCAGCGGCGGTACCCACGGTTGACGTTTTTTCACCCGGACACTCCTGCAGATCTTCAGATTTATCAACGGCAGAGATAGTATGACACGCTCTGAACAGGAACCTTGACCTCTATGCTGAAAACTATTGATGTGGTGGCGGCCATTATTGAACGCGCGGGATTGATTTTACTGGCCCAGCGTCCGGCGCATGCCGACCAGCCGGGGCTGTGGGAATTTCCCGGCGGGAAGGTGGAAGCCGGAGAGTCGCAGCCCGAGGCGCTTATCCGCGAGCTGCATGAAGAGTTGGGCATTGATGCCCTGCCCGCAGCGTATATAGCGAGCCATCAGCGGGAAGTGTCCGGACGCATTATCCATTTGCATGCCTGGCACGTGCCGGAATATCACGGCGAGCTGACCGCGCACGAGCACAGCCAGCTGGTTTGGGTGACACCGCAAGACGCCTTCAAATGGGAACTGGCCCCTGCCGATATCCCGCTGTTGGACGCGTTTATTGCCTTACGCGACGCCAGACCAACGGATTCGTGCTGAGCGTTTTTTCATCGCGCTGGCACTGTAACAGCACGCCTTCGGCTTTCACCACCGCGCCTTCGCTGTAGTTCTGGTTTTGATAGATGCAGCACTGAGCACAAGGCTGCCCACGCTGACCGCCGCTGCTAAAAACCTCCGGCGGCACGTTCACTTCCACATCCGGCCCGAAGCGCTCTGCAGCCTGCACGCCGCTGCCAAGAAGCAACAGCAGCCCCGCCATCAGATATCGTTTCATTGTCATTCCTTTTTTCTGGGTTCTCAGATAACTATATCGACCCTTTCGCCTTTTTCTTAAATTTTCGCTTTCATCGTTTTTTGTTATGACAACCCGCCCATTATAAGTTTTCCCCTTCCGAGGCGATTTTTCCTTGCCTGCCGCTGCGTCAGCGGAGATAGTCGAAAGAAAGTGACCCGCAAATAATAAACACACAAACATCATACCGTTATAGACATAAGAGGAACTTATCTTCATGGAACCGACTCTCTCTCTGGAAACATTCCTGGACCGCGTTCAGCAACGCGACCCGCATCAGGGTGAATTTGCGCAGGCCGTGCGCGAAGTGATGTCCACCCTGTGGCCGTTCCTGGACGCCAATCCGCGCTATCGTCAGATGTCGCTGCTGGAACGTCTGGTTGAACCCGAGCGCGTGATCCAGTTCCGCGTCACCTGGGTCGACGACCGTAATCAGGTACAGGTCAACCGCGCCTGGCGCGTGCAGTTCAACTCGGCGATTGGCCCGTTCAAAGGCGGAATGCGCTTTCATCCGTCGGTAAACCTGTCGATCCTCAAATTCCTCGGCTTTGAACAAACCTTCAAAAACGCGCTCACCACCCTGCCGATGGGCGGGGGGAAAGGCGGGAGCGATTTCGATCCGAAAGGCAAAAGTGAAGGCGAAATCATGCGTTTCTGCCAGGCGCTGATGACCGAACTGTATCGTCATTTAGGCGCGGACACCGACGTTCCGGCAGGTGATATTGGCGTCGGCGCGCGTGAAGTGGGCTTTATGGCGGGGATGATGAAAAAGCTCTCCAACAACACCGCCTGCGTGTTTACCGGCAAAGGGCTGTCGTTTGGTGGCAGTCTGATCCGCCCGGAAGCGACAGGCTACGGGTTAATCTATTTCACAAACGCGATGCTTAAACGCCACGGTCTGGGCTTCGAAGGCATGCGCGTGGCGGTGTCCGGTTCTGGCAACGTGGCCCAGTACGCGATTGAAAAAGCGATGGAACTGGGCGCCCGCGTGGTGACCGCGTCGGACTCCAGCGGCACGGTGGTGGATGAAGCCGGTTTTACGGCGGAAAAACTGGCGCGTCTGGAAGAAATTAAAAGCAGCCGCGATGGCCGCGTGGCGGATTACGCCCGCGAGTTTGGCCTGCAATACCTTGAAGGTCAGCAGCCGTGGTCCGTGCCGGTGGATATCGCCCTGCCGTGCGCCACGCAAAACGAACTCGATGCTGATGCGGCGCGCCTGTTGATTGCCAACGGCGTGAAAGCGGTGGCCGAAGGCGCCAATATGCCGACCACGATCGCTGCTACCGATTTATTCCTCGAGGCGGGCGTTTTATTTGCACCTGGCAAAGCGGCAAACGCAGGCGGCGTGGCAACGTCCGGGCTGGAGATGGCGCAGAACGCCGCACGAATGGGCTGGAAGGCAGAGAAAGTCGATGCCCGTTTACACCACATCATGCTGGATATTCATCAGGCGTGCGTCGAGTACGGCGGAGAAGGCAAGCAAACGCATTACGTGCGCGGGGCGAACGTCGCCGGATTCGTGAAGGTGGCGGATGCGATGCTGGCGCAGGGCGTGATTTAAGGTTTGATTGCCCGGCGGCGTTGACGCTTGCACGGGCCTACAGGTTTTGTAGGCCTGACAAACGCAGTGCCGTCGGGCAATGTTATGACGCTTCGGTTTTCTTCTTCCGCGCCTTACTGAACGTTTTCTTTTTCTGTTCGCCGCCCGGCGCTACCAGCCCACGGAACTGTTTCACCGGCGTACTGCGCGCCTGCTGAATCAAGTCAAACAGCGTACCGACCAGTGGCTGCATGAAATCCTGATAGCGACACTGCTTTTCGCTGATTTGCGTCAGCACCGATTCCCAGTGCGCGGTCATATCCGGTCGTCCGGCCATTTCCGGCAGCGAGTGGATCAGCGCCCTTCCGGCCTCGGACGAATGGATGTAGCGCCCTTTTTTGGTCAGGAACCCTCGCTTAAACAGCAGCTCGATGATCCCGGCGCGCGTCGCCTCAGTGCCTAAACCATCCGTCGCACGCAGGATCTTCTTCAGATCTTTGTCCTGCACAAAACGCGCAATCCCGGTCATCGCGGAAAGGATGGTGGCATCGGTGAAATGGCGCGGCGGCTGGGTTTGACGTTCAACCACTTCGCCTTTTTCGCACAGCAGTTCGTCGCCCTTCGCCACCACCGGCAGCGGCGTGCCGTCGTTATCTTCGTCACGCTCTTTATTGCCAAGCAGCGTGCGCCAGCCTGCTTCCGCGAGGAAACGCGCTTTGGCGATGAATTTGCCGTTGGCGATATCCAAATCAATCTGACATTTGCGGAACACCGCATCCGGGCAGAACTGCATCAAATATTGACGGGCCACCAACTCATACACTTTGGCTTCGTTGTCGGTCATTCTTACCGACGAACTGCGCGCCGTAGGAATGATGGCATGGTGGGCATCGACCTTTTTGTCATCCCAGCAGCGGTTGCGAATTTCAGGGTCAACAACCGGCTGCGGGAGCAGACCCGAGGCGTGCACGCTGATGGCGTTCAGCACCGCCTGGCGTCCGGCAAAATGCTCTTCCGGCAGATAGCGGCTGTCGGAACGCGGATAGGTAATGAGCTTGTGGGTTTCGTACAGTTTCTGGCAGATATCCAGCACGTTCTGCGCGCTGAAACCAAAGCGTTTGGCGGCTTCAATCTGCAGAGACGAAAGTGAAAACGGCAGCGGGGCCGGTTCTGAATCCCGTTTATCATTATACGCCGTGACGATGGCCGGTTGCCCGGCGATGCGCGCCAGGACGTGATCGGCCAGCGGGCGGTGCAGCAATCGCCCCTCTTCATCCTGATACGGCTCGCAGGCTTCGCTCGGCTGCCACGTGGCGGTGAAACGCTCGTCGGCAGGCGTGACGATATGCGCCTTCACGTCGTAAAAATCTTTCGAGACGAAGTTTTCAATTTCTTCATCACGACGCACCACCAGCCCGAGCACCGGCGTTTGCACCCGGCCAACGGAGAGCACGCCCTGATAGCCCGCGTTGCGGCCCAGCAGCGTGTAGGCGCGGGTCATGTTGATGCCGTACAGCCAGTCGGCGCGCGCGCGGGCCAGCGCGGACACGCACAGCGGAATGAAATCGTTGTTGGAGCGCAGACGGGAAATCGCGCGTTCGACCGCCGAGGGATTAAGATCGTTTATCAGACAGCGCTGCACCTGCCGACGCTTTTCCGCTGGCATTTCAAGATAATCCAGTACTTCATCTACCAGCAGTTGCCCTTCTCTGTCCGGGTCACCCGCGTGGATAACTTCGGTAGCGTCGTGCAGCAGGCGCTTGATGGCGTTCAGCTGTTTGGTCACCGACGGCCGCGGTTGCAGCCGCCATTTTTCCGGCACAATCGGCAAGTCCATCAGGTTCCAGCGCGCATAACGGCTGTCGTAGACATCCGGCTGCGCCTGTTCCAGCAGGTGGCCGATACACCAGGTGACCACCTGGCCGTTACCACATTCGATAAAGCCATCGCCCCGGCGATGCGGCTTGGGCAGCACGTCGGCGATGGCACGGGCCAGACTCGGTTTTTCCGCAATAAACAAGCGCATGCGGTTAGCTTATCTCGATCATCGGTCGTCCGCCGCGCGCGGTCACCAGTTCGCCAATCGCGGTCAGCGTGAGGCCATATTCCGCTGCGGTGGCTTTGGTTTCCGTTTCCGCTTCCGGCAGGACCGCCAGCAGCAGGCCGCCAGAGGTTTGCGGGTCACACAGCAGGTCGCGCCACGCCTCCGGCATGTCACCCATCAGGTGGCCGTAGCTGGCAAAGTTACGCGACGTACCGCCTGGCACTGCGCCCTGAGCAATGTACGCTTCCACGCCCGGCAATTTCGGCACGTCGGCAAAACGGATCTGCGCCTGCACGCCTGCGCCCTGGCACATTTCGCTCAGGTGCCCAAGCAGACCAAAACCGGTCACGTCGGTCATCGCTTTGATGCCGTCGATATTAGCGAAGGCCGCGCCCGCGATATTCATCTGGCACATGATTTCCGTCGCCAGGCCTTGATGTTCAGGCTTAAGCAGTGATTTTTTCTCGGCGGTGGTCAACACGCCAATGCCCAATGGTTTGGTGAGATACAGTTTGCAGCCCGCCTGGGCGGTGCTGTTTTTCTTCACGCGTTCTGTTGGCACGATACCGGTCACCGCGAGGCCAAAAATCGGCTCAGGGGCGTCAATGGAGTGACCACCGGCCAGCGCAATGCCGGCCTGTTGGCAGGCAAAACGCCCGCCTTCAATGACTTCGCGGGCAATTTCTGGCGCCAGCGTGTTAACCGGCCAACCGAGAATGGCGATGGCCATGATCGGTTTTCCCCCCATCGCGAAGATGTCGCTGATGGCGTTGGTCGCGGCGATACGCCCGAAATCAAACGGGTTATCGACGATGGGCATGAAGAAATCGGTGGTGCTGATTACCGACGTCCCGTTACCCAAATCGTAAACGGCGGCGTCGTCGCGCGTTTCGTTCCCGACAAGTAGGTTCGGGTCGACAAACTTCGCCTGCTCGCTATGCAGGATGGTTTCCAGCACTTTGGGGGAAATTTTACAACCGCAACCGGCTCCGTGGCTGTATTGCGTCAAACGAATGGCTTGCTCGCTCATGGACATCTCCTGTCATTGCAACCGATCCCGGCTATACACAAAATCATTCGGGTTGCATCGAGGCGGCAAGTTTGAAGAGCCCGGGAGCATAGATAACTATGTGACAGGGGTCTGAAAGCGTAGCCAACAAAGAGGCAGCCCGAAGGATGACGTGTATATGTTAGCGCTCAAAGTTGATGGTGGTAAGTGAGACAGTCTTATTTCGCGCACTGTTGCTCACTATGCGCACAATCACGGTGTGGCGTGGCCATTTGACACGAAATTTAATTCATTCACGAAACTTATGTATCTGCCGTTTTGCGAGGTAACGCAACTTTTTCATCATCGATTTATGACAGAAATGTGACAGCCCGACCTTTGGACGATCCACATAAAAAAGGAACCACAATGAAAAAGAGTATTCTTGCGTTTTGCGTTGCCAGTCTGTTCTCCGTCAATGCTTTTGCCCTGGCCCCCTCCGGGAATGATGCCACCACCAAACCTGACCTCTATTACCTGAAAAATGCCCAGGCGATTGATAGCCTTGCCCTGCTGCCCCCGCCTCCGGAAGTGGGCAGCATCGCGTTCCTGAACGATCAGGCGATGTATGAACAGGGTCGTTTGCTGCGTTCGACCGAGCGCGGTAAGCAGGCGGCAGAAGATGCCAACCTGAGCAGCGGCGGTGTGGCGAATGCCTTCTCCGGCGCATTCGGTTCGCCGATCACCGAGAAAGACAGCCCCGAACTGCACAAACTGCTGACCAATATGATTGAAGATGCGGGCGACCTCGCTACCCGTTCGGCGAAGCAGAAATATATGCGCGTGCGTCCGTTTGCGTTCTACGGCGTACCGACCTGCAATACCAAAGAGCAAGATGAGCTGGCGAAAAACGGTTCTTATCCGTCAGGCCATACGTCCATCGGCTGGGCAACGGCACTGGTGCTGGCGGAAGTGAATCCGGCGCGTCAGAACGATATCCTGAAACGTGGGTATGACCTGGGCGAAAGCCGTGTGATTTGTGGTTATCACTGGCAGAGCGATGTGGATGCGGCGCGGATTGTCGGCTCGGCGGTGGTGGCTACGCTGCACACCAACCCGGCGTTCCAGCAGCAATTGCAGAAAGCCAAAGACGAATTTGCTAAAACGCAGAAATAATCTCGACAGTGCCCGGCGGCGTGATGCCTGCCGGGCCGGTTTTTGGACTCAGAATTTCACGACAAACGGCGCGGTATCCGGGATAGAAACCGTGGTTGACGCCTTCAACTGTGGCGTACCGAGGTACAGGAAGCCGACAATTTTATCCTGTTCACGACACTGCAAACCGTCACGAACCACCGGGCTTTCGGTCAGCGCACCGCTGCGCCAGATGCCGTTGAATCCTTGCGCGACGGCGGCCATCTGCATCGCCATCACCGCACAGCCTGCGGACATTTCCTGCTCCCACACCGGCACTTTATGATCCGGCGTACATTTCGCTACCACTGCAATAATCAGCGGTGCACGGAACGGCGCGTTACGCGCTTTGTCGATGGCTTTGTCGTCCTGCCCGGCATTAACCGCGCCCTTTTCCAGCAGTTGGCTAAAACGCTCCCGACCTTCACCTTCAATCACAAAGAACTGCCACGGCTGCAACGTGCCGTGATCGGGCGCGCGCAGGCCCGCACGCAGGATATTTTCCAGCTGTTCTCCTGCCGGGGCGGGTTCAGCCAGACGGGAAGCGCTGCGGCGGTTAACGAGTAATTCGAGTGCATCCATTGATAAATCTCCTGTCACGGGGTTTTTCATAAAATTAACATGACAGCAGAATTTGTTACAGCGCCGGAGGCGATTCCTGCTGACAACCGGCGGCGGTGTCATTAGGATAGCCTCACGTCGCGCCTTCGCGGGCGGACATCTTTTCATTCAGACAGGGAGTAAACATGCGAACCCTTTGGCGATTTATTGCCGGATTCTTTAAATGGACGTGGCGTCTGTTGAACTTCGTCCGTGAACTGGTGCTGAACCTGTTCTTTATTCTGCTGGTGCTGGTGTGTGTGGGCATCTGGATGCAGTTCAGCAGCAGTACCACTGAAACCGCAGGCCGCGGCGCGCTGTTGATGAATTTAACCGGCGTGGTGGTCGATAAGCCGTCAACCAGCAGTAAATTTGGTGCCATTGGCCGCCAACTGCTGGGCGCGAGCTCTGACCGCTTGCAGGAAAACTCCCTGTTCGACATTGTGAATACGATTCGCCAGGCAAAGGACGACCGAAACATTACCGGGATCGTGCTGGATCTGAAAAACTTCGCCGGGGCTGACCAGCCTTCGATGCAGTACATCGGCAAAGCGCTGCGTGAGTTCCGTGACAGCGGCAAGCCGGTTTACGCCGTGGGCGACAGCTACACCCAGGGTCAGTACTACCTCGCAAGCTTCGCCAACAAGGTTTATCTCTCCCCGCAGGGCACCGTCGATTTACACGGCTTCGCCACTAACGGGCTGTATTACAAATCGCTGCTGGATAAGCTGAAAGTCACCACCCACGTGTTCCGCGTCGGCACCTATAAATCCGCCGTTGAACCGTTTATCCGTGATGATATGTCCCCGGCTGCACGCGATGCGGATAGCCGCTGGATTGGCGAGCTGTGGCAGAACTATTTGACCACCGTGGCCGCCAACCGTCAGGCCACGCCGGAGCAAATTTTCCCAGGTGCGAAAGGCATGCTTGATGGCCTGCGTAAAGTTGACGGCGATACAGCCCAATACGCGCTGGATAACAAGCTGGTTGACGTTCTGGCGTCCAACGCCGAAGTAGAAAAAGTGCTTTCCAAACAGTTCGGCTGGAGCAAAGCGGACAACAATTATCGGGCCGTCAGCTACTACGATTACTCTCTGAAAACCCCTGCCGATAAGGGTGCCAGCGTGGCGGTTATCTTCGCCAACGGCGCGATCATTGATGGGGAAGAAACGCCGGGTAACGTAGGCGGCGATACCACCGCTTCACAAATTCGTGATGCACGCCTTGATCCGAAAGTGAAAGCCATTGTGCTGCGCGTCAACAGCCCTGGCGGCAGCGTCAGCGCCTCAGAAGTGATTCGCTCTGAACTGGCCGCTGCACGTGCAGCCGGAAAACCGGTCGTGGTTTCTATGGGCGGCATGGCGGCCTCAGGCGGTTACTGGATTTCCACCCCGGCAGATTACATCGTTGCGAACGCCAGCACCCTCACAGGCTCCATCGGCATCTTCGGCGTCATCAACACCGTTCAAGACAGCCTGGATTCCATCGGCGTGCACACCGACGGCGTGTCAACCTCGCCGCTGGCGGATATCTCGATGACCAAAGCGCTGCCACAGGAAGTGCAGGACATGATGCAGCTCAGCATCGAGAACGGCTATAAGCGCTTTATTACGCTGGTTGCTCAGTCGCGTCACAGCACGCCGGAACAGGTCGATAAAATCGCCCAGGGCCACGTCTGGACCGGTCAGGATGCGAAAGCGAACGGTCTGGTAGACAGCCTCGGTGATTTCGATGATGCGGTCGCGAAAGCGGCGCAGCTGGCGAAACTCAAACAGTGGCACATTGATTACTACCAGGAAGAACCGACGCTGTTCAATTCTGTCGTCGACAGCCTGAGCGGCTCCGTTCGCGCCGCGGTGCCAGAAGCCCTGCAGGCTTACCTGCCTGCGCCGCTGGTCAGTGCCGCCAACGTGGTGAAGGCGGAAGGCGATAAACTTGCCGCCTTCAACGACCCGCAGAACCGCTACGCGTTCTGCCTGACCTGCGCTAATATACGTTAATTCATATCCCCTCCACTGGAGGGGATTTTTCTTTCAGATTCAGTAACTCATCATGCAAAAGAAATCAATTTACGTTGCCTACACCGGCGGCACCATTGGGATGCAACGCTCTGAACAGGGCTACATTCCCGTGTCCGGCCACCTCCAGCGCCAACTGGCGTTGATGCCTGAATTCCATCGTCCGGAAATGCCGGACTTCACCATCCACGAATACGCCCCGCTGATGGATTCTTCCGATATGACGCCGGAAGACTGGCAGCATATCGCCGAAGATATTCAGGCGCATTACCATGAATACGATGGCTTCGTCATTCTGCACGGCACCGACACCATGGCGTTTACCGCTTCGGCGCTGTCGTTCATGCTGGAAAACCTCGGCAAGCCGGTCATTGTGACAGGGTCACAAATACCATTAGCTGAACTGCGTTCCGACGGACAAATCAATCTGCTGAATGCGTTATACGTGGCGGCGAACTACCCGATTAACGAAGTGACGCTTTTCTTCAATAATCGCCTGTATCGCGGCAACCGGACGACCAAGGCGCATGCCGATGGCTTTGACGCTTTCGCCTCACCCAACCTGCAACCGCTGCTGGAAGCCGGGATCCACATTCGTCGCCTCGGCACGCCACCTGCGCCGTACGGCACCGGGGAGTTAATCGTGCATCGCATTACCCCGCAGCCGATTGGCGTGGTGACGATTTACCCTGGGATTTCTGCCGACGTGGTGCGTAACTTCCTGCGCCAGCCGGTGAAAGCGCTGATCCTGCGCTCTTATGGCGTCGGCAATGCCCCGCAAAACGGTGATTTCCTCAAAGAGTTGGCCGAAGCCAGCCTGCGCGGCATTGTGGTGGTCAATCTCACCCAGTGCATGTCCGGCAAGGTGAACATGGGCGGCTATGCCACCGGCAACGCCCTCGCCCAGGCGGGTGTGGTTAGCGGCTTCGATATGACCGTGGAAGCCACGCTGACCAAGCTACACTATCTGTTAACGCAGGGGCTGAACGTCGATGCGGTGCGTACCGCGATGCAGCAAAACCTGCGTGGTGAACTGACGCCGGACGAGTAAGGAGAGCCAAGATGAACGCACGCGCGCTGTTACTGGTGGATTTGCAGAACGACTTTTGTGCCGGGGGCGCTCTCGCGGTGCCGGAAGGCGACAGCACGGTGGACGTGGCGAATGCCCTGATCCACTGGTGTCTGGTACGTGGTGACGCGATTGTCGCCAGTAAAGACTGGCATCCGGCAAATCATGGGAGCTTTGCCCGTCAGCATCACGTTGAGCCCTTTACGCAGGGCCAGCTCGACGGTCTGCCACAAACCTTCTGGCCCGATCACTGCGTGCAGAATACCGAAGGTGCTGAGTTGCATCCTCTGCTGGCCGATCAGTTTATCGACGTGGTGTTTCCGAAAGGCGAAGCGGTCAATATCGACAGCTACAGCGCCTTTTACGACAACGGTCATCGGCAGAAAACCGGGCTGGACGACTGGCTGAAGGCCCAGAAAGTATCCGAGTTGATCGTGATGGGCCTGGCGACGGATTACTGCGTGAAGTATACGGTGCTGGATGCGTTGAAACTTGGCTATGAAGTGAATGTGATTACCGACGGCTGTCGCGGGGTGAATATCAACCCGCAGGACAGCGCTCAGGCATTTATGGAGATGGCCGCCGAAGGCGCGACGCTCTACACCTTCGCCGACTGGCAGGAAACGCAGGCCTGATCTGAAATTCTACCCTCCCCGGTCGGCACGTTGCTGACCGGGCAGTAATGAACACAGAAAAAACCTCGTTAATGCGCGTTGTTTTCCTGAGCATTTATTATGTGTTTCGTTTTCTAAAACGTATTGTACATAGATAAATGAAATAGACGTAACCCTTCAATCTTGAATAATTTGTTAGTGACTGAACATTTTCATAAACCAGTAAGCCCTGTGCAGGCGATCAACACAAATTGAAGGTAAGACACGCAACCCTTCAGAATACCCACTCCAGCTAATATCTTCCATACCCATAAGCCTTTATAACGGATTGCACTTGCTGCAATAGCAACCAGAGACAAAGGGATGTAAATAATTACAATGATAGTGACAGCATATATTATATTTACTGTGTAAGACTCAATCGTACCGCGATCGAGCTTATCAATCATCATATATATGAATAGCATAAAAAAATATTAGGTACGACACCTGTCACCCAATATGTAAACCACAGGGGAAAATCACCTTTTAACCAGCCAATAATTTTTTTAATAACACGTTTGAATATATCCATATCTTAATTGAAGCGCCCCATTTAGACAGAATGACAAAGTCGCGATAGTAATATAAACAGTGATGAATTAATTTTCCGTATCTGGACTATTTCGCAGGGCATTAGCGAGAATTCATTCCGTGAAAAACCACAAGCAGGGCTGCCCCCTGACGCTGATTCAACTTAGCGATCGGCATGACCGTGATAATGTCGATAATTTGAAGCTTTCTCGCATTTTTAGCGAAGCGGCAATGCTACTCTTTTTTGGCTGTTTTTTCGCCACGCCATTGTGTGGCGTGCGTGTTTATTTATAAGTCAAAGAGGAAAATGTATGAAGCTTATGCCTGTTCTGGCAGCCTTACCCCTGCTCTGCACACCCTACGTATTTGCCACAGATCTGATGTCCGTGGGTTATTTCAACGGTGGCGGCGATGTGACAGCTGGCCCCGGCGGAGATATCGACAAGCTGGATGTGCGCCAGATTACCCACCTCAACTACTCGTTTGGCCTGATTTACAACAAAGAAGCGGGTGAAACTAACGACGCGTTGAAAGACACCGGCAAACTGCACCAGATCTGGCTCTCGCCAAAAGTCATTGCTGACCTCAACAAAATCCCTGAATTGCGTAAGCAAAACCCGCAGCTGAAAGTATTGCTGTCGGTCGGCGGTTGGGGCGCCCGGGGATTTTCCGGGGCGGCCAACAGCCAAGAGAGCCGCGCGGTGTTTATCCGCTCCGCCAGTGAGATCGTTAAAACCTACGGGCTCGATGGCATCGATCTCGACTGGGAATACCCGGTCAACGGCGCCTGGGGTCTGGTCGACAAACAGCCGGAAGATAAAGACAACTTTACCGCGTTGCTCAAAGAGATGCGGCAAGCGTTGCCGAAAGAGAAGTTAGTCACCGTCGCGCTGGGCGCGAATGCGGAAAGTCCGAAAAGCTGGGTCGACGTGAAGGCCGTCGCACCGTATCTGAATTACATCAACCTGATGACCTACGATATGGCCTACGGCACGCAGTACTTCAACTCGAACCTGTACGACTCAAACCACTGGCCAACGGTTGCAGCTGCCGACAAATACAGTGTCGATTTCGTGGTGAACAACTATCTTGCCGCCGGGCTGAAGCCTGAGCAGATGAATCTGGGTATTGGTTTCTATGGGCGCGTCCCGAAACGCAGCGTTGAGCCGGGCATCGACTGGGCAAAACCAGACGCGGCTAAAAATCCGGTGACGCAGCCCTACTTCGGTGCACAGGAAATTGCGCTGTTCAAATCGCTGGGCTATGACCTGAAGAAAGATACCTACGTGAAGTACAACGAGATTGTCGACAAGCTGATTAACGATCCGCAGAAACGCTTTACTCAGCACTGGGACGATCAGGCGAAGGCCCCCTGGCTGTCGGTGCAATCTGCCGACGGCAAGCCGCTGTTTGCGTTGTCGTATGAAAATCCGCAGTCGGTTGACCTGAAGGCGCAGTACATCAAGGAGAAAGGTCTGGGCGGCGCAATGTTCTGGGAGTATGGCGCGGACGACCATAACCGGTTAGCGAAGCAGCTCGCGACGTCGTTGGGGATTAAACACTAACGTATGGTAATCCGGGCTGACACCATCGGCCCGGTAGGCCCGGCAAGCGCCAGCGCCGCCGGGCTAAACCACTTACAACATCTTCAGCGTCGCAATTGGCTTCGGTGCGATGCCAAAATCTTCTTTCAGCTGCTGTTTACTTTTCATGACCATCTGCCCCTGGGTGTCGATAGTCATGTGCTGCGCGTCGTTGTTGTAACGCGCCTGCCACAACATCACCAGTTGCAGACTGTTCTCTTTTTGCTCTGACGTTAAGGCCACGCCATCCGGCCATTTTCCCAGCTCTACAGCCGTCGCCAGACGCTGATAAACTTCCTCAGTCATGCCGTCGATAATTTGCTCAATTTCCACGATCGGGTCCGCTCCTCAGGAATAATTTGCTGAATCGTTTCTTCAGCCCTTAGTTAGGTCGCCATTTTCATTATCGGTGAAGCTCAAAGAGGCCGAATTGACACAAAAGCGCTCTCCGCTCGGTTGTGGCCCATCCGGGAACACGTGCCCGAGATGCGCGTCACAGTTTCCGCATCGAATTTCTGTGCGCTGCATACCATGAGAGTAATCATTCAGGTAACGAATAGCCGTGTCGCTTACCGGCTCGTAGAAGCTCGGCCAGCCGCAGCCAGAGTCGTATTTGCTTTCCGCGTTAAACAGCGGCGCATCGCACACCAGGCAGTGGTAAAGGCCGTCACGCTTGTTGTGCAGGAGGCGGCCGGTGAATGGCGGTTCGGTTCCGTGATTCTGCGTCACGTAAAACTGCATTTCGCTAAGAGCGCTTTTCAGCTCTTCCGGGGAAGGTTTGTTAGCCATATGCTCACATCTCGCTGTATAAGGGTCCACTTCTGCCACGATTCTAACAAAACATTAACAATGAAGTGCGAACTTTTGTTCTAAACTTATTCGTTGCGAAAGGGTAGCCAGGTAATTGTGATGCACATCACATTTTTATCTCTTATGGCCTTTAAAATTCCCGCCGCAGGCCGCATATGGAAATGAGCCCAATGGATGAGTGAGGCATTCAGTCGCGCAAAGGTTGTGCATAGGATTGATTTGTCGCAATGATTGACACGATTCCGCTTGACGCTGCGTAAGCTTTTTGTAATTTTACAGGCAACCTTTTATTCACTAATAAATAGCTGGTGGAATATATGACTATCAAAGTAGGTATCAACGGTTTTGGCCGTATCGGCCGTATTGTTTTCCGTGCTGCTCAGGAACGTTCTGACATCGAAATCGTTGCAATCAACGACCTGTTAGACGCTGAATACATGGCTTACATGCTGAAATACGACTCAACTCACGGTCGTTTTAACGGTACTGTAGAAGTCAAAGACGGCCACCTGGTTGTTAACGGTAAAACTATCCGTGTTACCGCAGAACGTGACCCGGCTAACCTGAAATGGAACGAAGTTAACGTTGACGTCGTTGCTGAAGCAACCGGTCTGTTCCTGACCGACGAAACTGCGCGTAAGCACATCACCGCTGGCGCTAAAAAGGTTGTTCTGACTGGTCCTTCTAAAGACAGCACGCCTATGTTCGTTAAAGGTGCTAACTTCGAAAAATACGCTGGCCAGGATATCGTTTCTAACGCATCTTGCACCACCAACTGCCTGGCTCCGCTGGCAAAAGTTATCAACGACAACTTCGGCATCATCGAAGGTCTGATGACCACTGTTCACGCGACCACCGCAACTCAGAAAACCGTTGATGGCCCGTCTCACAAAGACTGGCGCGGCGGCCGCGGCGCAGCACAGAACATCATCCCTTCTTCTACCGGTGCTGCTAAAGCTGTAGGCGTTGTACTGCCAGAGCTGAACGGTAAAATCACTGGTATGGCGTTCCGCGTTCCTACTCCGAACGTATCCGTTGTTGACCTGACCGTTCGTCTGGAAAAAGCAGCGTCTTACGAAGAAATCAAGAAAGCAATCAAAGCGGCTTCTGAAGGCCCAATGAAAGGCGTTCTGGGTTACACAGAAGACGACGTTGTTTCTACCGACTTCAACGGCGAAATTTGCACTTCCGTGTTCGATGCTAAAGCAGGTATCGCACTGAACGACAACTTCGTGAAACTGGTTTCCTGGTACGACAACGAAACTGGCTACTCAAACAAAGTTCTGGACCTGATCGCTCACATCTCCAAATAAGTTGAGATGAGACACTGATTCAAAACTGATCTTAAAAGGCGACCTCGGTCGCCTTTTTTATTGCTTTACGTTTACGGCTAACCATTAGGATTGCACCATGATTAACAAAATTTTTGCTCTCCCGGTAGTTGAACAACTCTCCCCTGTTCTCTCTCGTCGTCAGCTTGACGATCTGGAATTGATTGTCGTCGATCACCCACAGGCTAAAGCCTCTTTTGCACTTCAGGGCGCGCACCTGCTCTCCTGGAAACCTGCCGGAGAAGCTGACGTGCTGTGGCTCAGTAATAACACCCCATTCAAAAACGGCGTCGCACTGCGTGGCGGCGTGCCAATCTGCTGGCCATGGTTTGGCCCGGCGGAACAGCAGGGTCTGCCTGCGCACGGTTTTGCGCGTAATCTGCCGTGGAACCTGAAAGCCCATAACGAAGACGACAACGGTGTGGTGCTGACTTTCGAACTGCAAAGCAGCGAAGAAACCAAGAAACTGTGGCCGCACGACTTCACGCTGTATGCGCGTTTCAAAGTGGGTAAAACCTGTGAAATCGAGCTGGAAGCGCACGGTGAATTTGAAACCACCTCTGCCCTGCACACCTATTTCAACGTCGGCGACATCAGCGCAGTGAAAGTGAGTGGCTTTGGCGATCGCTACATCGATAAAGTGAAAAATGCCGAAGAAGGCGTGCTGACCGATGGCGTGCAGACCTTCCCGGACCGTACCGACCGCGTGTACCTGAATGCGGAAGGCTGCAGCGTGATCCACGACGGTGCACTGGGCCGTAATATTGACGTCATCCACGGTCATCAGAGTAACGTTGTTGGCTGGAACCCAGGTCCTGCGCTGTCCGTTAGCATGGGCGATATGCCAGACGACGGATACAAAACCTTTGTTTGTGTGGAAACTGCCTGCGTGACCACGCCGCAGAAAGCGTCAGAAGAAAAACCAACGCGTCTGTCGCAGTCGATTCGCGTCGCTAAACGCTAATCACATCCTGCACCACCACTCTCTGCACCAACGCAATGCAAAACAGGGCGTCTCCGCCCTGTTTTATTGCACTCTGGGCACCTCAACGGTGCATTATCAGAAGCTGTAGGTCACACCGGTGGACAGCAGTCCGGTCCAGTTTTTGTCGACCATCGGGCTGTCAGTGACTTCATCCGACAAGCGGGTGTAACGCCCGACTCCGTAGACGCTCCAGTCAGCATTCAGCTTATAGTTCACAGAAAGCTCGACATACGGGTTCCAGCCGTCGTTAGGATCGTAGCTGCGCAGGCCACTTTTCTTCGACTCGTTTTTGGAAACACCATAGTAATAATCGTTCTGATTTTCACTGTTCCACTGCAAACCGATCCCCGGCGTGATGGTCAGGCTGCCCGCGTTATAACGGTACAGCCACGCCATATCCCAGGCGATGCCGTTGCTCTTGTCCAGCGTGTCACCTGCAAGCGTCGTGCGCAGGAACCCGTACTGCGTAAAGTGCAGGTATGACAGGCCGGCCATCATCGTCGACTGGCGACGATCGAGCTTACGCAGCTGATTGTTGTCGCTGTCGCCTGGCTTAAAGTACAGCGGCGACCAGTAGGCGGTGATGGAGAGCTTATCGGCGGTATCGTTCCACAGGTAATACCCTGCGCCGATGCCGTGGAACCAGAAGTTATCACTTTCGAAATCAATGGCCGGGAAAGGGTAAACATCACTGCTGTACTGTTTGTACGGATGCCCTACTACCCCCACGCCTGCGCCCAGCGTCAGTTTGCTGTCCTCAGCATGCACAACGGTTGATGCTGTTGCGAGGAGCACACCCGTTGTCAGAAGTTTGATTAATTTCACGTTGCATATCCCTTTCAAATTACAAGCGGCTGAAGTTTAACCGCCCGTTACGTTGACCTCAAACTTTTTACTTCTGCTTACGATATTTAACCGCTCAAATTGCCACCTTTTGATGACACTCCGCTTACAGGCGGATGACGGCACCATGAAGCCCTGAATTTTCTTCGGCTTTAAGTCGCGGTATTTTTTGATGAGTTATTGATATGTCATTGAAATTGACTTTTGCCAACATGCAAGTTTTCCAAATGCCATCTACGCTTAAATTCAGAAGGTGTAATCGCGGGGCACGTTATGTTTTCAGACCCGACAACCTGGCACAAGGGTTGCTGGAGATTGAGCGAGCGTCGTTCAGCTTATCCCTTCCGGGAGCCTCTATTATTCATACGAACGGCTCTTATCCTGTGCTAAAAAACGAAAGGACGGCATGCCATGAATATATTCGATCACTATCGCCAGCGTTATGAAGCTGCCAAGGACGAAGAGTTCACACTGCAGGAATTTCTTGCAACCTGTAAGCAAGATCGCAGTGCCTATGCCAATGCGGCAGAACGGCTATTGATGGCTATCGGTGAGCCAATCATGGTCGATACTGCCCATGAGCCACGGCTGTCCCGTCTATTTTCGAATCGGGTGGTCGCACGCTACCCGGCGTTTGAAGAGTTCTACGGTATGGAAGACGCTATCGAACAGATCGTCGCCTACCTGAAACATGCCGCTCAGGGTCTGGAAGAGAAGAAACAGATCCTCTATTTACTGGGCCCGGTGGGCGGGGGTAAATCGTCGCTGGCTGAACGACTGAAAGCGCTGATGCAGCGCGTTCCCATTTATGTGCTGAGCGCGAACGGTGAACGCAGCCCAGTGAACGATCACCCGCTGTGTCTGTTTAACCCGCAGGAAGATGCGCAGATTCTTGAAAAAGAGTACGGCATCCCGAACCGCTATCTCGGCACAATTATGTCGCCGTGGGCGGCAAAACGTCTGAACGAGTTTGGCGGCGACATCACCAAGTTCCGTGTAGTGAAAGTATGGCCGTCGATTCTGGCGCAGATTGCTATCGCCAAAACCGAACCGGGTGATGAGAACAACCAGGATATCTCTGCCCTGGTCGGTAAAGTCGATATCCGCAAACTGGAAAACCACGCGCAAAACGATCCGGATGCTTATGGCTACTCCGGTGCGCTGTGCCGCGCGAACCAGGGTCTGATGGAATTCGTCGAGATGTTTAAAGCCCCAATTAAGGTGCTGCATCCACTACTGACCGCGACGCAGGAAGGGAACTACAACGGGACCGAAGGCATCTCTGCCCTGCCGTTTAACGGCATCATTTTGGCGCACTCGAACGAATCTGAGTGGGTGACCTTCCGTAATAACAAAAACAATGAGGCGTTCCTTGACCGTGTGTACATCGTCAAAGTGCCTTATTGCCTGCGGATTTCCGAAGAGATCAAAATCTACGAAAAACTGCTTAATCACAGTGAGCTGACCCATGCGCCATGCGCGCCAGGCACGCTCGAAACGCTGTCCCGCTTCTCGATTCTGTCGCGTCTGAAAGAGCCGGAAAACTCGAGCATCTACTCAAAAATGCGCGTGTATGACGGTGAAAGCCTGAAAGACACCGACCCGAAAGCGAAATCCTATCAGGAGTATCGCGATTACTCGGGCGTGGACGAAGGCATGAACGGGCTGTCGACGCGCTTTGCGTTCAAAATCCTTTCCCGTGTGTTCAACTTCGATCACGTCGAAGTGGCGGCTAACCCGGTGCATCTGTTCTACGTGCTGGAGCAGCAGATTGAGCGCGAGCAGTTCCCGCAGGAACAGTCAGAACGTTATCTGGAGTTCCTCAAAGGCTATCTGATCCCGAAATACGCCGAGTTCATCGGCAAAGAGATCCAGACCGCCTACCTGGAATCCTACTCTGAGTACGGGCAGAACATTTTCGACCGCTACGTCACGTACGCAGACTTCTGGATCCAGGATCAGGAATACCGGGACCCGGATACCGGTCAGCTGTTTGACCGTGAATCCCTGAACGCGGAACTGGAAAAAATTGAAAAGCCTGCCGGGATCAGCAACCCGAAAGACTTCCGTAACGAAATCGTCAATTTCGTGCTGCGCGCCCGGGCGAACTACAGCGGACGTAATCCGAACTGGACCAGCTACGAAAAACTGCGCACGGTTATCGAGAAGAAAATGTTCTCCAATACCGAAGAGCTGTTGCCGGTGATTTCGTTTAACGCCAAAACCTCAACCGACGAGCAGAAAAAACACGACGATTTTGTCGATCGCATGATGGAGAAAGGCTACACCCGGAAACAGGTACGCCTGCTGTGCGAATGGTATCTGCGCGTGCGCAAATCGTCATAATGTCGAACGTCGCCCGGCGGCGCATCGCTGCCGGGCCGACGTAGCAGAAGGTTGGCAAATGCAGTACGGGAGGGGCATATGACCTGGTTCATAGACCGGCGCCTGAACGGTAAGAATAAAAGCGCGGTGAATCGCCAGCGCTTTTTGCGCCGCTATAAGGCGCAGATAAAACAGTCGATCTCCGAGGCGATCAACAAACGCTCGGTGACCGATATCGACAGCGGCGAGTCGGTTTCCATTCCGACGGATGATATCAGCGAACCGATGTTCCATCAGGGACGCGGCGGCCTGCGCCACCGTGTACACCCCGGCAACGATCACTTTGTACAGAACGACCGCATTGAGCGCCCTCAGGGTGGCGGCAGTGGCGGTGGAAGCGGTCAAGGCCAGGCGAGCCAGGACGGTGAAGGCCAGGACGAGTTCGTGTTCCAGATTTCGAAAGATGAATATCTGGATCTGCTGTTTGAAGATTTGGCGCTGCCGAATCTGAAGAAAAATCAGCATCGCCAGCTGACAGAGTACAAAACCCATCGGGCCGGTTACACCGCCAACGGCGTACCGGCCAACATCAGCGTGGTGCGTTCCTTGCAGAACTCGCTGGCGCGACGTACGGCGATGACCGCCGGGAAGCGTCGTGAACTGCGTGAGCTGGAAGCGGACCTCGACACCGTCGCCAAAAGCGAGCCGGTGCAACTGCTGGAGGAAGAGCGTCTCCGCAAGGAGATTGCCGAACTGCGGGCCAAAATCGAACGCGTGCCGTTCATCGACACCTTTGACCTGCGCTACAAAAATTACGAAAAACGCCCTGAGCCTTCAAGCCAGGCGGTGATGTTCTGCCTGATGGACGTGTCAGGTTCGATGGACCAGTCCACCAAAGACATGGCGAAGCGTTTTTACATCCTGCTGTATCTGTTCCTCAGCCGGACCTATAAAAACGTCGATGTGGTGTATATCCGCCACCATACGCAGGCGAAAGAAGTGGACGAGCACGAGTTCTTCTACTCCCAGGAAACCGGCGGCACAATTGTCTCCAGCGCCCTGAAGCTGATGGACGAAGTGGTCAAAGATCGCTATGACCCGGCACAGTGGAATATCTACGCTGCGCAGGCGTCCGATGGCGATAACTGGGCCGACGACTCCCCGCTGTGTCATGAAATTCTGGCGAAGAAAATCCTGCCGGTGGTGCGTTACTACAGCTATATCGAAATCACCCGTCGGGCGCATCAAACGCTGTGGCGCGAGTACGAACATCTGCAATCGATGTTTGAGAACTTTGCCATGCAGCATATCCGCGACCAGGAAGACATCTATCCGGTCTTCAGGGAGCTGTTCCACAAACAGGGCACCACCACCAGCTAATCTCCCGTCAGCCAGAAAATTCCCCTCTGGCTGACGTCTTTTGCTGACCTCGCACGCTTCATTCCCCATGTTAATCACGCGATCATGAATATCGTTCATGTTGAGTGAAATTAAATCACTTTTCCTCAATCACTGACTCAGGCATAAATTGAATCCTGTTATTTAATTAATTTTGAAGACGACTGAATTAAAACCCGGTTTTATTTCAGCCGCCAGGATGCCAGATGACGATGAATAAAGAATTTACTTTCACCCTTAAGCGCATTCGTTTCGACGAGAATTATAACCCTTCAGAAAATACGCGTATTACCACCAACTTTGCTAATCTGGCAAGGGGCGAGAAGCGCGAGGACAACTTGCGCAACACATTGGTGATGATTGATAACCGGTTCAATTCTCTTGCGCATTGGGATAACCCAACGGGCGATCGTTATTCTGTCGAACTTGAAATCATTACGGCACAATTGAATATTCATCTTGAAGGCAAGGCCGATGCCTTCCCGGTGATTGAAATATTAAAAACCCACATCATTGATAAAAAAACCAATGAACGCGTGGAAGGGATTCTGGGCAATAATTTCTCATCTTACGTGCGTGATTATGATTTCAGCGTTTTGCTGCCCGCACACAATAAGAATAAAGCGGAACTTAGCCTGCCTGATGACTTTGGTGAATTACACGGGAACATCTTTAAGTGCTTTGTGAATTCAGACACGTACAAAGAAAACTTTGCGAAAGCGCCGGTTATTTGCCTGAGCGTATCCAGTAAAAACACCTATTACCGCACGGGTAATCAGCATCCCGTTTTAGGCGCGGAATATCAGCAGGACGAGCCGTCCTTGACCGATACCTATTTTGCAAAAATGGGGCTGCGGGCGCGTTACTTTATGCCTGAAAACAGCGTTGCCCCGCTGGCGTTTTATTTCACTGGCGACCTACTCAGTGATTACACCGACCTCGAACTGATTGGCACTATCAGCACGATGGAGACGTTCCAGAAAATTTACCGCCCGGAAATATACAATGCTAATTCCGCGGCAGGTCTACAGTATCAACCCAGCCTGAACTATCAGGATTATTCTCTGACACGCATTGTTTACGATCGCGAAGAACGCAGCCAGTTGGCTATTGAGCAAGGGAAATTTACTGAACAGCACTTCATCAAACCCTATCAAACTGTTCTTGAACAATGGTCCGCTCATTCCGTTCTTTGATTGACGAAAAGTATAAGGTCACCTGTTATGAAAAAATTATTACCGACTTCAACCGCCGGCAGTTTACCTAAACCTTCCTGGCTGGCGCAGCCTGAGACACTGTGGTCCCCGTGGAAATTGCAGGGCCAGGAATTAATCGACGGCAAGCAGGACGCCTTGCGTTTGTGTCTGGAGGATCAGCAGCAAGCGGGGATTGATATTGTCAGTGATGGCGAGCAAACCCGTCAGCATTTTGTCACGACGTTTATTGAGCACCTCAACGGCGTTGATTTCGAAAACCGTGAGATCGTTAAAATTCGTAATCGCTACGACGCCAGCGTGCCGACCGTTGTTGGCCCGGTGAGTCGCCAAAAATCCGTCTTCGTTGAAGATGCCAGACTATTACGCCAGCAAACCACGCAGCCGATTAAATGGGCCCTGCCAGGGCCGATGACGATGATCGACACGCTTTATGATAACCACTACAAAAGCCGCGAAAAACTGGCCTGGGAATTTGCCAAAATTCTCAATGAGGAAGCCAAAGAATTAGAGGCCGTGGGCGTCGATATTATCCAGTTTGATGAGCCGGCATTTAATGTGTTCTTTGATGAAGTGAATGACTGGGGAATTGCCACGTTAGAGCGGGCCATCGAAGGGCTTAAATGTGAAACGGCGGTACATATCTGCTACGGCTATGGCATTAAAGCCAATACAGACTGGAAAAAAACGCTGGGTACCGAATGGCGTCAATATGAAGAGATTTTTCCAAAGCTGCAAAAATCCAATATCGATATCATTTCGCTGGAATGTCAAAACTCTCACGTCCCGATGGAGCTCATGGAGCTGATTCGCGGTAAAAAGGTGATGGTTGGGGCTATTGACGTGGCAACCAACACCATCGAAACACCGGAAGAAGTCGCCGCGACGCTGCGAAAAGCGCTGCAGTATGTCGACGCCGACAAGCTCTATCCTTGCACCAATTGCGGAATGATCCCCCTGCCGCGCGGTGTCGCCAAAGGCAAGCTGGATGCGTTAAGCGCTGGGGCTGAAATCGTGCGCAAAGAACTGCTGGCGAAATAACGTCGCCCGCGAGCAGAATTGGGCGATCGCATCGATCGCCCCTCTTCCCATCTCATATCTTCCCCCCTTGCCCTCATCCTCTTGCTGTCATTCTTTTGTGCTATTGGTAAAACAGACGCCATGTTATTATAACTTTATCAACAAGTTGCCAATATGTTCGCGATGGTTGTTACTTGGTTATAATGTAGTCTTGCGTTGGGTTTAGGCATTTACGCCGTGGCGGTTGAGGAATATATGAAAACTATCGTTTATGTTGTGGATGATGACCAGTCGGTCAGGCAATCGATTGTCCGCTTGCTCGCATCGGCGGGTTACCCTGCTATCGAATTCGACTCTGCCGACACCTTTTTGACCTATTCCTTTTCTGACGTACCGAGTTGCATCATTCTGGATATGAAAATGCCAGACAAAGACGGCTTACACGTCGCGGATGCGTTGAAAGCCTGCGGCAGAGAAATGCCCGTTATCTTCCTCACCGGTTACGGCACGATTCCGATGTCAGTTCTGGCGATGAAAGCCGGGGCGTATGAATTCTTAACCAAGCCGGTCAATTCCGATGATTTGCTCAAAGCCGTGGAGGATGCCTTAACGCTGGCGTCAAACAATGCGGGTGAAATGCTGGAATATCAACATATCAAACAGCGCTATCTGACGCTGACCCCTCGCGAACAGGAAGTGCTGGCACTGACCATTAAAGGGCTGCTGAATAAACAAATTGCAGCGCAGTTGGGCGTGAGTGAAATTACGGTAAAGGTACATCGCCGTCGGGTGATGGATAAAATGCAGGTGCGTTCTCTCGCTGATTTGGTGCGTCATGCCGAACGGCTGAATGTGAATAAAGCGAAAGCCTCTTAAGCACGCATCAATAGCGGCAGAGGCTATTCACCCCTGCCGTTTATGCACTTAGTTTGACTGTAAAAACGCGAGCAAATCGTCGTTCAACTGGCTCTGATGGGTCGCGGCAAAGCCGTGTGGCGCATTGTCATAGACTTTCAACTTCGCGCCACGAATCAGTTCAGCCGCCGCTTTCCCCGTGGTTTCAAACGGGACTATCTGGTCGTGACTGCCATGGATAACCAGCGTTGGCACATCAATCTTCGCCAAATCTTCGCGGAAGTCAGTTTCCGAGAACGCGGTGACGCAATCCACCGTACCTTTCAGGGACGCCAGCAGTGCAATGTTCAGGGTTTGGGTCAGTACCCCGTCGGACACCGTTTGCCCAGCGTTTGTGCCGTAAAACGGGGTGGCAAAATCGCTGATAAACTGCGCCCTGTCTTTAAGTAACCCCTCTCGAATGCCCGCAAACACAGACAGGTCAACCCCGTCTGGGTTGGTGGCGCTTTTACCAAAGATAGGCGTCACCGCCCCCAGCAGGACCAGAGCGGCGACGCGTGACGTACCGTAACGCCCGATATAACGCGCAACATCCCCGCCGCCCATCGAGAAGCCAACGAGCCTGATGTCGGTCAGGTCCAGTTGGGTGATCAGGTCGTTAATATCAGAGGCAAAAGTGTCATAGTCATAGCCCGTCCACGGCTGGTCTGAGCGACCAAATCCACGGCGGTCAAACGCAATGGCGCGATATCCGCGCTCAGCCAGGAAATTCGCCTGGCTATCCCACATGTCCGCATCCAGCGGCCAGCCGTGGCTAAACAGCACCGGCTTTCCTGAACCCCAGTCTTTGTAATAAATCTGCGTGCCATCTTGAGTGGTGATTGTGCTCATCGTAGACCTCTGCTTTTTATGTTGTGAAAGACATGATTGGCGGAGACGGTTACACCGGCGCCACCAGATACCGGACAATCGGGTGAGTTTCACCCTGATGATAATGCTGAATCCGCTGCTCTATTTTTCGGTCATTCAT
The DNA here is from genome assembly GCF_003935895.2 of Scandinavium goeteborgense. Lineage (GTDB taxonomy): Bacteria > Pseudomonadota > Gammaproteobacteria > Enterobacterales > Enterobacteriaceae > Scandinavium > Scandinavium goeteborgense. Next base: position 2,685,078 of record NZ_CP054058.1, read on the forward strand.
GGTGTAACGCTCTTCCTGACGCAAATGCTCCACCCACGAACTGACCAGAAACGTTTCGACAAAAAGCCCCGGTTTCATGATGTCCTCATAAACCGACCAGCTCATTGCCCCGCCCCGCCGCCTCATGCGCCGCATATCTTGCATGCAGACCAGGAACGCGTGGGCCTCGTCGGGAATAATCAGATACTCATAGCTCACCATCACCGGGCCACGGTTGTGATGGATATCAACCTGGAGTGACGTTGTGTTTTCGACGCTGGCATCGAGATCGAGCAAAGGATCCTTGTCCAGTCGCCAGCGGAACACTGCGGTGCTGGCGAGCACCATGCCAAGGGTGGCGACACACAGCGAAACAGTGATGCCGTAATGCGTAGCCAGTTGCCCCCACAGTGCGCTGCCCGCGGTCATCGAGCCGAAGAACACCGTCAGATACACCGCCAGCGCGCGGGCTTTTACCCATTTGGCTGCGCTGCGTTGTGCCCCCAGGTTGAGCGTGGAAAGCACCGAAATCCATGCATAACCGGTCATGAACACAAACAGATTGAGCAGCCAGAAGTGACGAATAAACGCCAGGGCAAGCAGCGTGACGGCGAACATCAGGCTTGCCACAACCATTAATCGGTCAGGGTTAAAATAGCGGCGTAGGCGCGGTAACGTGATGGCCCCGACAATCGCCCCGACGCCGATACAGGCCAGCATCACTCCGTACCCGCCCGGCCCCAGACCCAGTTCACGGCGGGCCACCAGCGGCAGCAATGCCCAGCCCGCGCTGGCGAAGAGGAAAAAGGCAACGGTGCGGGCCAGCACATTACGCAGGACCGGCGCGGCTTGCACATAACGCACCCCGGCATGCACGGCGGAGAAAAAATTCTCCGGTGGCAGGCGCTGCACCGCCGGTTCCGTTTTCCAGCGATACAACACCCAGGCCACACCCAGCACCGACAGTGCGTTCAGCGCAAACACCACCCACGGCCCGGCAAACGAGAGGATAAGCCCGCCCAGCGCAGGGCCAATCGCGCGGCTGACGTTAATGCCCAGCGAATTAAGCGCAATCGCCGAACTGAGGTCGGGTTTGCTCACCAGGTCCGGCACGATGGCCTGAAACGGCGGTGAGCTCATGGCCGCGCCCATACTCAGTAAAAACGCGGCGGCGAGTAACACTCCGGGCGTCACGTGGCCGGTGAAAGACAGCCCCGTCAGCGCCACTGCCGCGGCAAAGGTCCATACCTGCGAAAAAATCAGGTATTTGCGACGGTCCACGATGTCTGCCATCACCCCGGACGGCAGCGCAAACAGAAACATCGGCAGGCTACTGGCTGCCTGGATCATGGCGACCGAAAGCGGGTCGGCGCTTAACGTCAGCATGGTCCAGTTCATCGCCACATCGTTCATCCACGACCCGATATTCGACACCACCGTCGCTATCCATAACATGCCAAACGTGCGCTGGTGCAGCGGCTGCCAGACCGATCCGCTGGCCGCACTGCTGGCGTTCAGCGATTGCTGATGCGCATCGGCACTAAGATGGTGAGCTTCATTTACTGATGCCATGTCGCCACTCCTGGGTTTGACGCACCCTAAGCGCCCATTTTCCCGGCCCGGTTAGCGCCAGCGTGATGAAGATGATCAGCAGCAACCAGCCAAATTGCCCCTCGGCAATCGACCAGCCAGGATGCACAAACAACATGGCCACCAGTAACACCCCGATGATCGGCAAACAGGCCAGCCGCGTCCCAACCCCTGCAATAATGAACAACGGGCAAATAACCTCCGCGAAAATAGCCGGAATCAAACTCATGTACGGACCCATACCGAAAGGGTCCTCAATGTGCGTCAGTTCTTCGCTGAAGTGGAATACCTTCGGTAGCCCGTGGACGTACAGCAACAGCAGGCTACCGGCCACGCGCAGGAAGAACAGCCCCAGGTTTATCTGGGGCGAAATGAACAGTGCAGATGAATTTTTCATGGCATCAGAACGCAAAGCAGCTGCAGCCGAGCGCGCCCCAGAATGCCGTATCATCGGCAACCGGAACGTTTGCCCCGCGAGCAACATCGTGATGGTGAGTATGCACGCCACAAGGACCGCTACAGTGGTGGCCCTGCGCGGTCATGCCTACACGCGGGTTGGCAACCGGTGGCGCCGCACGATAATGACCCGGTACGGTGACGACCGGTGACCAGTCTGGCAGCACAGGAATGGCTGGCGGCGCGAGTGGCCCAAACGCGCCCGCGGCATAGACGATGTTGCCATCCACTACGGTGAGCACCGATTCGATGCCTTTAATTTCCTCTTCCGGCACGCGGAAATAGTCTTTGCTTAGCACCGCCATGTCCGCCAGCTGCCCGACTTTAATTTGCCCTTTTTTACCCTGTTCGCTGGAAAACCACGCGCTGCCTTGTGTCCAAAGCATCAGCGCGGTGTCGCGATCCAACCGGGCATTAACGTCATACATCTGCATTCCGCCCACGGTACGCCCGGATACCAGCCAGTACAGCGCGGTCCATGGATTGTAACTGGCGACGCGGGTGGCATCGGTCCCCAGACCGACCGGCACGCCGGTTTCCAGCATTCGTGTCACAGGGGGCGTGTGGCGTGTGGCTTCAATCCCGTAACGTTCGGCAAAATATTCGCCCTGGAAGGCCATGCGGTGCTGCACCGCGATCCCGCCGCCCAGCTCTTTGATTCGATCGATATTTTTCTGCGTGACCGTTTCGGCATGGTCGAAGAACCAGTACAGGCCGTTGAAGGGAATATCGCGGTTCACTTTTTCAAATACATCCAGCATTCGGCTGATGGACTCATCGTAAGTCGCATGCAAACGGAACGGCCAGCGATGCTCAACCAGATGACGCACCACGCGCTCCAGTTCGTCTTCCATGCCCGGCGCCAGATCTGGGCGCGGTTCGAGGAAATCTTCAAAATCCGCGGCAGAGAAAACCAGCATTTCACCCGCGCCGTTATGGCGGAAATAATCACTCCCTTGCCCCGGCGTCAGCATGTCGGTCCACTTTTCGAAATCCTCGAGTTCATGCCCCGGACGCTGAGTAAACAAGTTATAGGCAATGCGCAGCGTCATCTGTTTTTTCTGATGCAGCTCGGCAATCACTTCGTAATCTTCCGGGTAGTTCTGGAAACCGCCGCCCGCATCAATCGCGCTGGTCAGGCCCAAACGGTTCAGCTCGCGCATAAACTGGCGCGTGGAGTTGATTTGCTGTTCCAGCGGTAATTTTGGCCCTTTCGCCAGCGTGGAATAGAGGATCATCGCATTCGGACGTGCAATCAGCATTCCGGTTGGGTTGCCGTTGCTGTCGCGTTGAATTTCTCCCCCCGGCGGGTTCGGTGTCTCTTTGGTATAGCCCACGACTCTCAGTGCGGCGCGGTTCAGCAGGGCGCGATCGTAGAGATGAAGGATAAAGACGGGCGTATCGGGTGCAGCTTCGTTGATTTCATCCAGCGTCGGCATCCGGCGTTCGGCGAACTGGAACTCTGACCAGCCGCCAACCACGCGGACCCATTGCGGGGACGGCGTACGCAGCGCTTGCTCTTTTAGCATCCGCAGCGCATCCGCGAGGGATGGCACGCCTTCCCAACGTAGCTCAAGGTTGTAATTCAGGCCGCCACGAATCAGGTGCAGGTGTGAATCATTCAAACCTGGAATGGCCGTGTGGCCTTTGAGATCCACGACTTTCGTCCCTTCGGCGTGATGCTGCATCACCTGTGCCACGGTGCCGACCTCAAGGAATTTCCCATCACGGATCGCCACCGCTTCGGCGAGCGGGTTTTCCCTGTCCACCGTGTGAAACTGCCCATTTACCAGGATTACATCTGCTTTACCCAACGAAACCATACATCCTCCCATTCGAGATGCCCGGCGCTGGCCGAGCAAAGAGTACGCAACCCACTGGGTGGCGTGAATGGATTCGAGTATGTGAACAGGGTTAAAAAAAGACTAGTTATACAAAGGGATAGTTATACCAAGGTATAGTTATACTCAGGGTTAACTATACGATCAGATAATAGTTTTCCCCCGACATGCCTCCTACTATTCCCCTCGCTGTCCCGATTGTTGCCGCGTCAAAGGCGCGGTGGCTCTGCTTCCTTTCTCCTCATTCCAATGGGTATTTTTATGACAACCTCTAAGCTTGAAGTCTTAACGCCTCACAACTGCCAGATGATTTTTATCGACCAACAGCCGCAGATGGCTTTTGGCGTTCAGTCGATTGACCGCCAGGTGCTGAAAAACAATACCGTTGCGCTGGCCAAAGCCGCGAAGGTGTTTGATATCCCGACGATTATCACCACCGTTGAAACCGAAAGTTTCTCGGGTCATACCTATCCAGAATTGCTGGATGTGTTCCCAGGTAAAGATATCCTTGAGCGTAGCTCTATGAACTCATGGGATGACCAGAAAGTGCGTGACGCGCTGGCAGCTAACGGTCAGAAAAAAGTGGTGGTTTCCGGTTTATGGACTGAAGTGTGCAATAACAGCTTTGCCCTGTGCGCCATGCTGGAAGGCGGTTACGAAATTTACATGGTGGCGGATGCCTCCGGCGGCACGTCCAAAGAAGCGCATGATTTCGCAATGCAGCGCATGATCCAGGCGGGCGTTATCCCGGTGACCTGGCAACAGGTGATGCTGGAGTGGCAACGTGACTGGGCGCGCAAAGAAACCTACAACGCGGTGATGGATATCGTCCGTGAACATTCCGGTGCGTACGGAATGGGTGTGGATTACGCCTACACCATGGTGCATAAAGCCCCTTCTCGCCAGAAAAGCGAACACGAAACCCTGCCGCCGGTTGCTGCACGTTAATCATCAGAAGCTGACCGGTGTGAAACGGGTCAGCTTTTCTTTCAGGAGAAACACATGAGCGCAGAACTCTTGTCTCTGCTGGCGGGGGTGTTAATTGGCCTTCTCTATGCTCTGCTAAAAGTACGCTCTCCAGCCCCCCCTGCGGTGGCGTTGGTTGGGCTATTAGGCATGCTTGTCGGCGAACAATTGGTCACGCAAATGCTGGCCCCTCCGCCGAGCGCCGCCCATCACGCTTGCCAGACGCCAGGCCAAACCGCAGGGCTCTCTGCCGCCTGTGTTGAGGATAATCCATCATGAAAATATGGATCCTGTCTTTGGCGTTAGGCCTGGTGGCTGGGGGCATTTACGCCACGTTGGGCATTCACTCCCCTGCACCGCCTGTTATTGCTCTGCTGGGCTTGTTTGGCATGTTGGTCGGGGAGCAACTGATCCCGATTACCCGTCGGTTGATGAGCCGCGAACCCTTGACGCTTGCCTGGTTTCGTCACGAATGTGTGCCCAAAATCAGCGGAACACCCCCGTCGGGCAATGCGTCAGTGAGCCCAGACACACCCCCGCGTTCGAGATAATGTGCCAGAGGAATGACCGCATGCAGCTGCCGCAGCGTATTGCCATTGTCGATGATGAGCCCGCCGTACGTAGCGGGTTGAGCAATCTGCTGCAATCAGATGGCTATTCGACGCGCGTTTATGAATCCGCTGAGGCGTATTTAGCGGAAAAAAACGCGCTAATCGAATCTTCACTTATCATTATTGACATTAAACTGAAGGGAATGAGCGGGTTTGAGCTTTATGAAAAAATAAAGACCTTCCCGCTGCCTCCCCCGGTGATTTTCATCTCCGGACACGGAGATGAAAACATGCAACGGTTTGCCATCCATCTTGGCGCCGTTGCTTTTTTGCGTAAGCCCATCGACATTGATGTCCTGCTGAAGCATTTACAACACGCTGTCAGGCCCGAAAAAAATAACGCATCTGAACCCTGAGACAGGCGCTACTGCGAGACCCCTGAATGATTCAAAAGCATACTCCGCCGGGCCGCCCCGCCGTTTCCGAGACGCCGCTTTTCGACGCCCACGACGGGCAGGTTTTTGCGTTTAAAGAAGACGTGATGTTCACGCCGTTGGTGCGCGAAGGCAGTATTGTGTGGATGAGCGGGCGCTCCCCGTGGTCAGACGGGGCCTTTATTCTTGCCACCGCAGTGAACGATGAAACCGAAGCGAACGCCACGCAATTACTCAAAAACGAGTTTTCGCTGCGGCCCTATTTGTCCGATAGCTGGGCCATAAAACCTGCGGCCTGCACGCAGTACCGTGGGCGTTATGCGCTGGTGTATACGCCGTTTGCGTTTCAGTCTCTGGCTCAGATGATGGGCCAACCGATGGACAATACGGCCCGTTTCATCGAGCTAGCAATCCGGGTCTGTCAGCCATTGCGTCAGATGCACCAGCACAACCTTATCCACGGCGACATTAAGCCGGGTAACATTTTTATCCAGCCCGATGCGTCCTGTCGCCTGGCCGGGTTTGGCCTGGCAACGGGTTCATCAGAGGCGTCCGGCCCCGCCCGGCTGGCGTTTTCCGGTGGCACGCTGGCGTATATGTCGCCCGAGCACACCCATCGCAGCCAGCGTCCGGTCAGCAGCCGCAGCGATCTCTACAGTCTGGGGATCGTGTTTTATGAATTGCTGACTGGCGTGCTGCCCTTTGATCTCAGTGAAGGCGATCCGGCCCAGTGGGTGCATCACCACATTGCCTCGGAGCCACGCCCTCCGCATCGGGTAAATGACGCCATTCCCCTCATGCTCTCCACCCTTATTCTGCATTTACTGGAGAAATCACCGGACAACCGTTATCAGACGGTGGATGGCCTGATCGCCGATTTACGCCGCTGCCAGGCAACGTTTGCCGACGGACAACACATCCCCTGCTTTACGCCCGGTATACAGGACCGGTCGCCCGATGTGCATCTGCCGGAAGCGCTCTATACCGCCCAGCCTCAGGCGCGTGAATTGATCGCCGCGTTTGATGATGTGAATCGCTCTGGCACCCATACGTTGGCGGTTATCCGTGGGCCTTCGGGGATCGGGAAATCATCCCTGATGGCGTCGATGTTAAAAGCGTTACCGCCCAGTCGCGTGCTGTTAGCGGTGGGGAAAGTCGACCAGTTTTCCTCTACATTGCCGTATGACGTGCTGACCTCTGCGTTTCGCTCGCTGACCCTCTCCCTGCTCGGCTTACCGGCGGAACAGGTTACCGACTGGAAAACCCGGCTCTCTTTGGCGTTGAAGGGATATGAACGGCTGGCGGTCAACCTGGTGCCTGAATTAGCGCTGTTGCTGGAGCAGGAAACTTTCCCGGCGACGGACGTGATGTCAACGGATGCGCGCGTACGTTTCAATGACATGATCTCCGCCCTGGTCCACACCTTTGCCACGCCGGGCTGTCCGCTGGTGTTACTGCTGGATGATGTTCAGTGGATTGATGAAGCCAGTCTCCATGTGCTGGAATCACTGCTGAAAAACAGCCACACACTGCCGTTGCTGCTGGTGATTGCCGTGCGAGAACCCGAATCGACCGAAAACGCGGCGTTAACGGCGGCGATAACCCGGTTTCGTCAGGCGGCGCAGCGCAGCATCGATATCATTACCTCGCCGCTTTCCGTGAAAGATGTGTCCCGCTGGCTGGCCGAAACTTTCCAACAACGCGCCACCGATACCGCTGACCTGGGAAAACTTATCCATCAAAAAACAGGTGGCAATCCGCTGTTTATGAAGGCGTTTTTTAAACGCATTGTCGACGATGGCCTGGTGACGCATAACAAATATCAGGGCAAGTGGCATTATGATCTGTCGGCCATTCAACAACGCCATTACACCGAAAATGTCGTGAGTCTGGTACTGGAACAGCTCGGTAAAATGCCAGAAACAACGCGCACTTTACTCGGCAGCCTTGCCTGCCTGGGCAGTCGGGGGGAATTGAGCCTCATCGGACGCGTGCTGTGCCTGTCCGATGCCACTATCCACTACCAACTACACCCCGCCGTGACCGCGCAGCTTGTATCACTGACCCAAAACAGCTGGACGTTTACCCATGACCGCGTGCAGGAAGCCGCTTTCGCCCTGCTCGATGCCGTTCAGCGAAGCCATGTGCACATCACCACGGCCCGCCTGTTGGCGGAAACATCCCGCCAGGCGGCCGGGAATGAAATGTTATTCCGCGCCATTCATCATGTTTCCGCCGCCATTGAATCTATCCAGCCGCCTACACAGCGTGAAATGTTCAGGGAGCTGAGTATGCTGGCGGTTCAGCGCGCAAAACGGACGGGCGATTTCCTCTCTGCCTTACGTTATTTACAGACCGCGCGTGCCCTGACTGGCCACGATCCGTCGCGAGAGGCGCTTCCCGACCTTCGCCTGGAACGTGAAGAGGCCGAGTGTGAGTTTTTACTGGGAAACCTGATCACCGCCAGGCAGTTGTGTGACCGGCTGTTAGGCATGCCGGGCGAACTGACGCAGAAAATCACCGCGGCCACCCTGCTGGCGGAAGTGTATATGCGCCAGTCTGACAACCGTCTGGCACTGGAAACCACGCTATTCTGGCTCAGCGTGTCGGGCATTGCGCTCGCCCGTCATCCTGACAACGCAGACTGCGATGCCGCCTGGGAACAGCTCAACAACCGCATCGGGAATAACCCCGCCGCACTGTTTACTCAGTTGCCTGAAATGCACGATGCGCAGACGGAAGCGGTGATGAATCTGCTCGCCAGCGCCAGCGTCTTCGCCAGCTTCAACTGCCCACGCCTGCACTTTATGCTGCTTTGTCAGATGCTGCAGTTAACCCTGAAGCACGGCGTGACTGGCGCATCCACGTTGGCAATGGGTTGGTTCGGTGTGCTTATCGCCGAGCGTTACGCCGAATATCATTTAGGGTTCAACTATGCAGACCTTGCGCGGGACCTGGTCGCCCGCCGGGGATACAGCGCATTTGAAGCAAAAACCTTGCTGCCACTCGACCAGGTCAGCGTCTGGACACAGCCGTTGTCCTACACTATCGACTGCGCGAAAGCCTGTTTTACCTCCGGTGTGACGCATGGCGATCTGACGATGGCCTCGTTTGCTGCCTGTCACCAGATTATTAATTTTTTAAGCCGGGGCGATCACCTGGATAATATCCTGACCAGCATCGAGCGCGGGCTGGCCTTTGTGCGAAAAACGGATTTCAAAGATGTGGAGCGCATTTTATTGGTGCAGCGCCATTACGTTGAACACTTGCGCCAAGTTCCGTCCGGGGCCTGGGATAGCCGGACGGCACTGCCCGACGCACTGTTACCGGGTGCGCCGGAACACGCCCCGCAGCAACTCTCGACCCTGATATTTTGGTTCTGGCTGTACCGCGGTATGACCTATTTTACCGTCGGAGACTTTCCGCAGGCACAAGACGCGCTTGACCATGCGCATGCGCTGGCGTGGTCGGCCCCGGGTCACATTCATCTGGTGGATTTACATTTCTACAGCGCCCTGACGTTAACCGTTCAACTGACGCCAGAAACGTTCAGTGCCAGCCAGCGACGCGAGCTGGACGCGCATTACCACAAAATAGCGCTCTGGGCGCGTATCAACCCTGACACGTTTGCTGATAAAGAAGCACTGGTGTACGCAGAAATTGTGCGTCTGGATGGCATGAACAGCATTGCGCTGGAACAGTATGAAAAAGCGGTGCGGCTGTCGCGGGAGGCCGGGTTTAACAGCTGTAACGCACTGGCCCATGAACTGGCCGCCAACTTTGCGTTAAGGTGCGGTTATTTCACGGCGGCAGATGCGCATGTTCGCGGGGCTATTGCCGCCTGGGGGCGAATGGGTGCCCAGGCCAAAGTGCATCAACTCAAGCAAGCGCATCCTCATCTGGTGTCCCCTTCGCAATCTACCCCTTATGACACCATCGCCTTTGCTCAAGACGAAGAGATCCGCGACTTACAGAGCGTGATAAAGGCGTCGCGGGCGCTCTCCGAAGAGATCAATCTTGAACGACTGATAGAAATATTGCTCACCATGTTACTGGAACGTGCCGGAGCGCAGCGTGGCGTGTTGATTCGGATTCTGGAAAATACGATCCCTGAAATCGAGGCCAGGGCGCAGACCGCGAGCGGCGGGATAACGGTGCAAATCACCAAAGACCGCCCCACCGCGACTGACCTGCCGCTGTCGGTGCTGGCGGCCGTGATCCGAACCGGACAAGAGATCCGCACCGGGAAACCTGAAGAATTCAGCCCGTTTTCTCACGACCCCTATCTGGTGGCTTCCGGGGCGGCCGTGCTATGCGTGCCGATGTATAAGCAAGCGCGACTTGTGGGCGTGCTCTATCTCGAAAACCGGTTGATGCCGGAAGTGTTTACCGCAGAGCATTCTAAAGTGGTTAATCTGCTGGCGGCCCACGCCGCCGTCTCACTCGAAACGGCGCGACTGTACGCAGAACTGCTTGAGGAAAACATTCAACGCCGAAAAGTGGAAAAAGAGCTTATCGCCAGCCAAACCTCGCTGATGTTAGGCGAGCAAATCAGCCATACCGGAAGCTGGCGGTGGGAGCTTGAACAAGATTTGATGTTTATGTCAGATGAATACGCCAGGATCCTCGGCCTGCCGGAGAGCCTGAAAATGATATCCATGGCGGAGTTTTTTACGTTTGTTCACCCGGATGATTATGACCGGATCAGCCACGTGGTGACGGATGGCGTGCGTGAGGGACTCACGCTGCACGCGGAGTTTCGTATCATTAACGCCAAAGGCGAGACGCGTTACATTTTGGGCATCGGCAGTCCGGTGGGCGTCGGCACGGAGATTTACGAATACTACGGCACCATTACTGATATCACGACCCAAAGACACGCCGAGGATGCGGTTCGGGTGGCGCAAGCTGAACTGGCCCGCGTGTCCCGCGCCACCACCGTCGGCCAGCTCACCTCTTCCATTGCCCATGAAATCAACCAGCCTTTGATGTCGATTGTCTCTAATGCCGGGGCCAGCCTGCGCTGGCTCAAACACACCCCGGTCAGGTATGACAATATTCGCGTCGGGCTGGAAGAAATTGTGGCCGAAGGCCAGCGGGCAGGCGAAATCATTCGCAGTCTCCAGACCCTGACGCGCAAACACGAACCCGTTTTTTGTCGTCTCGACCTGCATGTGCTGGTGCGTCATATTCTGTCGCTGTCGCGCAGTGAAATTGACCAGCGTCGGGTCGCGGTGGATAACGACCTGACAGCAGAACACAGCATGATTTTCGGGGACAGTGTGCAAATCCAGCAGGTGTTGATTAACCTGGTGATTAACGCCATTGAAGCGATGGAGGACATCACAGATAGACCACGGACCCTGAAAATATCGACGCGGACCCCCAGCACGGGAACTATCGAACTGCGGGTGACCGATAACGGGACGGGGTTAGCCCCGGACGTAGGGCAACGCGTTTTTGAATCGTTTTACACCACTAAAGCGCAAGGTATGGGGATGGGGCTGACCATCAGCCATTCAATCATCGAGCGACATCGCGGTGTGCTTCAAGCCCAAAACAACGCTCCTTTCGGCAGTTGTTTTAGCTTCATTATCCCCACAGTTGAATAAGCCATGAAAGAATTTATCTGGCATTCAGCTAAGAACAATTGAGATAAAAGTCATTGAGGCGACGAGTCAGTGCAGCCTCAATGATCTCACCCTGTGAGGTCGTTAATTAATTCGCCGCAGCGTCAATCAGGCCATCCAGCCATTCCTGATGACCATTCAGCATTGGGTTGGGGCGCGTATTTGCCAGCGCTTTCGCAGGGTTCCCATTCTGAGTTTCCTGAGTCAGGATTCGAACGCGATTGTCGGGAAGATCTTCCAGTAACCAGGCATGATGCACATCGAGGCGTTCAGCAGTATTTTCCTCTCCGGACCATCCGTGCCATGCCAGGCGAGCAGGTTGGCCTTCTGCCGGCGGAACAAACTCCACAACCTGAGCTTCAACAGGGAAACCAAAGGTGCTGAAATAGAAGCGCACCCCCTCTTCCAGTTCCGGTCCTTTATTGTCGTAAAAGCGCACATCGGCGGAGTTTTTATAGTAGTCCGGCCAGAGCAAAGGCTGACTCAAGAACGGCCAGACTTCCTTGACGCTCAGACCAGAGATGATCATTTCATTAGAGACAAAGTTATCGGTAAAACCCGGAACAAAAGCGTGTGGCCAGTTAATCGCGTTCATAAATTTCTCCAGTTACGATAATTGATTGCACTGTGTGTGCCGTTACGGCAGCAACGTGATGACAGTGATTATTGGCGCAATGGAGTTATAAGACGAATTGTCATTACTTATAATATTAATAAGATAACTTATATCAGGACTCAGGATGTTGGCTGACCTCTACGCATAAAGCGCGAATCCACTGATGACCGGGGTCACGATGGGTGCGTTCATGCCAGGCCATGCTCTTGGTAAAGCCAGGTACTTTCAGGGGCAAAGGGAGAACAACCAGATCGTGGTTATTCAGGATCATGCGATGAGGCACAACGGCAATCATATCGGTCAATCGCAATATATCAGGTATCACCAGAAAACTATTCACCGACATCCCCACTCGTCGTGTCAGACTGAGCTTAGCCAGTGCTTCATCGGTTACCGCGGTGAAGTGACCTTCTGTAGACACCAGAATATGTTCCTGTTCGCAGAATTGTTCGAGCGTCATTTCTGAAGCTGCGGCCAGAGGATGATGGCTTCGTGCGACGCAAACATAATCTTCTTCATAGAGTGCTCTTCCGTGCAGGTCGTCAGGGGTTGTTTGCGGTGTTATCAAAGCCAAATCAACTTCACCTCGAGACAACTGCTGATACATTCGCTCATTGTCCACAGGTCGCACGGCGATTTTGATATTCGGTGCACGCAGTTTCAGCGCAGCCATCAACGGAACGACAACGGCCTTCAGTGCGTAGTCCGTTGCGACAATGGTATAAGTCAGTTCCGCCGTCATGGGGTCAAATTGCGTCGGTTTCAGCAGAATGGCGATATCAGTGAGGATTTGTTTGACCGGCAGAGACAGTTCATTGGCCCGCAGTGTGGGGACCATACCGTGACTGGTGCGAACAAAAAGTGGATCGCCAAAATAATCACGCAAGCGGGTAAGCATGCCACTGACGGCAGGCTGCGTCAGAGAGAGGCGCTGTGCCGCCCGAGTCACGCTGCCTTCATCCAGTAACGCATCAAGGGCCTTAAGAAGGTTAAGGTCGAGGGTCCTGATATCATTTTTCATTATGAAGTAACCTGATAGACATAATAATTTTAATTGAGGCTAAAGGCTCAGGATAAGGTTGTCTATCAGGTTTACGGTTATTTTTCTGTTGCGTGCCCATAATTTGCAAAACGTAATGGTAGCGACCAGGCTTAAAAGCATACCTTCTTAAAAACTAAGGAGACACGATGAAAAAAGCCCCGTTAATGATCCTGTTCTGTTTGCTGAGCGCGCAAAGCGTTTATGCCCAAGAAGCGGGCGGCCTGAAAGAAAACGTCGCGCCACCTCCTCCGCATAAGATTGAAGATGGCTACCGCGGAACAGATGATGCGCGCGTGATGACCGTTAAATTTGCCAAAACCATGCATGATGGCGCCACGCTTTCCTTACGGGGCAACCTCATCAAGCATAACGGTGACGATCGCTACGTTTTCCGCGATAAAACAGACAACATCGACGTCATCATCCCGAAAGCTGTTTTTGATGGGCGCGACGTTCAACCCGACCAGATGATCAACATCAACGGCAGCCTCGACAAGAAAATGTCACCGCCGGTTGTCCGAATCGACCGTCTCCAAAAATAAGCACATCGCGATGCCCTGGCGGGTTGCCCCAGTTGCTCCAACAGCCATTATGGTGACGGCTTCCTGGCTCACGGCTGTGTGGTTTTTGAGGGTTTAAGCGGCACATAATGCCGATGCGATACGTCCACCCTTGCACGATTCTGCGGTGGTGAGCATCATCTTTCATTTTCTTCCGCGGCTTCATCAGCGCGCGCGGCGGTATAACCCGATAAATGTCCGACAATGTTAGCGTATATACTGATGATGATTACCCACAACACGCTGTTTTTCCACCATATGACAGAAGGAATCGCTAATACAACCCACGCAATCGCTGCGCCAAGGTGTAATTTCTTTATTTGTTTGGGTGTTATCTTCATCGTATTTACCCTCCTCTCGGAATATGTCGACATTAAACTCGTTGATTATCCTTCAGTACTGATATCCCCTGATTACTGCGGGCTGATATTAATATATCATCCAGGGTAACGCCTGTTACTCATTGCCTGGATTAACCTAATAGACCATCTTTAATGCAGTCCCTTCACTGTAAGTACGAGCCGGATGTAAGGTCAACACGTCGTAGGTATCCATAAAATCACCGTTAAGTGCTACGGCATAAGTCTATTTATCGTTTGTTGTTACCCTTGCTGTGATTGCTCATGTCATCTGTCTCCTGGCGAAGAGACACCTCCAACCCTGAATAAGTATGACGCAAATTTTACGTTTTTCAGCGAAGCAGAAAACGAGCCGGCTTAACATCGAGGGCATGTCGTGCGTATCGATGGGGTTGTGGACAGCGTCCCGGACCTGCGTTTAAAACGCATCAAATGCGTGGCGATGGAGGGACTGATTGAAGAAGAGAAGAGTGCCGATAATAAACTGTCCACACTCGCAGAATCTGGAATTAATAAGAAAGCCAAGTAAGCTGTTAATTCCTCGCCCGGCCAGATGAGCCGGGCAATGTGGAAGTACGGATATTTATCCCTGACACGCGAATGGGACATTACCGCATCGTCTTAACCTCTGGCTCCCCCGCCTTGCCCCACTTCATCTGAAAGACTATCCTGACAGCCCGGTATTTTTTATGGAGTCATTATGTCTGAAATCACTTCCCGCGACGTCCACCCGCATTTGCTGGCGGTGCTGGAGCAGCATCAGGCCCGTTTTCGGGTGATGGAACATGAAGCGATGGGTAAATGCGAGGCGGTGTCGGAGATTCGAGGTACGGCGTTAGGACAAGGCGCAAAGGCGCTGGTCTGCAAAGTGAAAGGCAACGGTGTGAAACAGCATGTGCTGGCTATCTTAGCCGCCGATCAACAGGCCGATTTATCGCGCCTGGCGACGCATCTGGGCGGGCTAAAAGCCTCGCTGGCGAGCCCGGCGGAAGTAGACGAACTGACCGCCTGCGTGTTTGGCGCGATCCCGCCGTTCAGCTTTCATCCGGCCCTGAAACTGGTGGCCGACCCCTTGCTGTTCGAGCGTTTCGATGAAATCGCATTTAACGCCGGCCTGCTGGAAAAATCTATCGTGATGGATACTCAGGACTATCTGCGCATTGCTCAGCCGGAGCTGGTCGATTTCCGCCGCGCTGAATGAATACCCTGTCAGTGGCGTCTTTCCAGGTACAACACGGACGCCACAAGAATCCCGCCCACCGTTAAAAATGAGAGAAAGATAATCAGCGTTTCGACAAATTGTTGATCGTACATCATCACCCTCCTGTGCTCACCTTATCCGTCTTACGCCACCTTCATGACAACCGCATGACAGACAGATACCGCGCCGAACGTGACGTTAAATACTGAAACGATTCACCCGCAAAAATAGTATCGTCATGACGGAAAAACCGAACCGGCAATAGCAATATTGATTATTGTTACCGGTATCACGAAAAAGATTTTCCATAAGTACATTGCCAAATCTCGTAATTGTTAAGTTTCATCCCATGGTTAACCATCAATGCCAGAACACCTCCGAAATAAACCTTACACTGGCAAGGTGAATACCATGACCGAGACAATTAGCCGTAAAGAAAAAATCAGTTATGGGTTGGGCGATATGGCCAGTCATATTGGACTGGATAACGTCATTATCTTTCTGACCTTTTATTACACCGATGTGGTTGGGCTTCCGGCGGCATTTGTCGGCACGATGTTTTTACTGGCCCGTACTGCGGATGCCATTATCGACCCGGCGATGGGGTATATCGCTGACCGCACCAAAACGCGCTGGGGTAAATTCCGGCCGTGGATGCTGTGGCTGGCACTGCCGTTCGGGGCCAGCTGCCTGCTGACCTACGCCGTACCGGAATCGTTAGACCTGCACGGAAAGATGATCTTCGCGACCGTGAGCTATACCCTGATGATGTTAATGTACACCGCCATTAATATTCCTTACTGCTCGATGGGTGCGGTGATCACCCCGGATAACGACGCGCGTATTTCCCTGCAATCTTATCGTTTCTTTCTCGCCACCCTTGGCGGCGCATTATCCACTTTCTTTATGATGCCATTAGCCGAATTCTTAGGCGGCGCGGATAAACTCCTCGGCTATCGCTGGGCGATGGGTATTATGGCCACCGTAGCGGTGATTATGTTCTGGTTCTGTTTCGCCAATACCCGGGAACGAATTAATGCCCCGGCGACCCATAATAATTATCTCTCTGAACTGCGGGATTTAGTGCGCAACGATCAGTGGCGTGTGGTCGCGGTTCTGGTATTAACCAATATTGGCTTTGGGGTTGTTCGTCTTGGTGCCATGATGTATTTCGTCACCTATTATCTCGGCAGCGCCAGCTATTTCATGTGGATGCTCGGGGCACACATTCTGGGCAAAGCCGCCGGCAGCGCGCTGGCCAAACGCCTGACGCGCAGCTACAGCAAAGTGCAAATGTTCGGCTACTGTGCCGTGCTGGCAGGCGTGCTGAGTATCGCCCTGTTCTTCGCGCCAAAATCCGTCTTCATCCTTGTGCCGCTAACCTTCGTTATCTCCACGCTCTACCAGGCCACCACCACTCTGATGTGGGTGATGATGGCCGACGTGGCTGACTACGCCGAATGGAAACAGGGCAAGCGTATGGACGGCGTGATTTTCTCCACCTTCCTGGCGGTGCTTAAACTGGGCATGGCCATCAGCGGGGCCATTGTTGGCTGGACGCTGGGCTTTAGCGGATACGTCCCTAACGCCGCGGCGCAATCCTCTACCGCCATGTACTGCATTATCGCCCTCTTCACCGTCGTGCCGGGCCTGCTTTCGCTCGCCGCGTTTGCCACGCTGCGCTGGTACAAGCTCGACGACAGCACCATGAAATCCATCAATCTCGCCCGACACCCTATTGCGTAAAAGGACCGTTTATCCATGAGTGAACTCATTTCACATTCCAATAGCATCGAGTGGCGCTTTGAACGCCAGATCCTGCGCATCGAAACCTGGGGGCGCAACAGCCTGCGCGTCAGAGCCACCTGCGCACCCAATTTCACTGACGACCTTCAGGCGCTGCTTCCCGCCGAACCGTGTGCCGCAGAAATCACCTCTGGCGCCGAAAGCCTGACGCTGCGTAACGGCAACATTACCGCCACGCTTAATCTGAAAGGCCAGCTGGCATTCTATAACCAGCGCGGCGAACTGCTGCTCGAAGAGATGTGGCGCCAGCGCTCGACCGTTGGGATTGGCTCCAGCGAAAAAGGCCAGGATAAATACGTCAGCGCCCTGAAGCTCGACGGTCGTGAATTTAAGCCGCTGGCGGGCGGAAAATATCAGCTGACCGTGCGCTTCGAGTCGCGACCTGAAGAGCGGCTGTACGGTATGGGTCAGTATCAGCAGCCATGGCTGGATCTCAAAGGCTGTACGCTGGAACTCGCGCAGCGCAACTCTCAGGCCAGCGTGCCGTTTATGCAGTCGAGCCTCGGCTACGGCCTGCTGTGGAATAATCCGGCGATTGGTGAGGTGAGTTTTGCCAAAAATCAGACTGAATGGCGGGCCCGCGTCACCGGCGAAATGGACTACTGGATAACCGCCGCCGACAGCATCGTCGATATCACACGACAGTATGCGAAAGCCACGGGTACGCCCCCGCCTGCGCCTGCGTTCATCAGCGGCCTGTGGCAGTGTAAATTGCGCTATCGCACCCAGCAGGAAGTTCTCGACGTGGCGCGCGAGTATCGGCGTCGCAACTTGCCGCTGTCCGTGATGGTGATTGATTTCTTCCACTGGCCGAATCAGGGCACATGGTGTTTTGACCCGATTGACTGGCCGGACCCGAAAGCGATGGTCGACGAACTCAGCGCGTTGGGCATTGAGTTGATGGTGTCGGTCTGGCCGACGGTGGAAGCGCGTAGCCCGCTGTATCCGAAAATGAAGGCCAAAGGCTGGCTGGTCAGCAGCGAGCGCGGCGTGCAGGTCAATCTCGATTTTATGGGCAACACCACCTTCTTCGATGCCACAGATCCGCAGGCGCGGGAGTTCGTCTGGGAAACGGTGAAGGAAAATTATTACGATGTGGGCATCAAACTCTTCTGGCTGGACGAAGCCGAGCCGGAATACCGCGCCTACGATTTTGACAACTATCGCTATCACGCAGGCCCGGTGTTGGAAGTCGGCAACCGCTATCCGCGCGATTTTGCCCAGGGTTTTTACGACGGTCTGAAAGCCAACGGCGAGCAGGATATTGTCAACCTGGTGCGCTGTTCCTGGGCCGGAAGCCAGCGCTATGGCGTGCTGGCCTGGTCGGGCGATGTACACTCCTCATTCCATGCCTTCCGTAACCAGATTGCCGCCGGGCTGAACATGGGGCTGGCGGGCATTCCGTGGTGGACGACCGACATCGGCGGTTTCCAGGGCGGTAACGTGAACGATCCCGCTTTCCACGAGCTGCTGATCCGCTGGTTCCAGTGGGCGGTCTTCTGCCCGGTGCTGCGCATGCACGGTTATCGCGAGCCGCAGATTCAGCCGCCGGAACGCTATCGCGACGGCATTCCGCAATGCAACAGCGGTTCACCCAACGAGCTGTGGAGCTACGGCGAAGCCAATTTCGACATCATGCAGCACTGGCTGTCGGTGCGTGAAAAACTGCGTCCGTATATTGATGCGCTCTATGACAACGCCCATCAGCACGGCGACCCGCTGATGCGTCCACTGTTCTGGCACTATCCGCAGGAAAAGCAGAGCTGGGAAATCGAGGATCAGTACCTGTTCGGCGAGGATTTGCTGGTGGCCCCGGTGATTCACGCCGGGCAACGTCAGCGCGACGTCTGGCTCCCGGCGGGCGCTAATTGGGTGGCGCTCAACGGCGAACGTTATCGTGGGGGCGAACGCATCACTGTGGACGCGCCGCTCGAGACAATCCCGGTATTCATCCGGGAAGGGAGTCAACTGGTCAGCGTCTTAACACGCTGACCTTCGGGCAGACGCCCAAAAATAGGTGATTGTTATATAGGAGCCTGTTTATGCACGCTATTTAGCGTACAGTGAGCAGGCTTACTTTTTTTGGCAAGGACTCCCAAATGTTTGACCCTACCCTGTTAATTCTTCTGGGGCTGGCGGCGCTCGGTTTAGTCAGTCACAACACCACCGTCGCCGTTTCTATTCTGGTGCTAATCATCGTGCGCGTTACGCCGCTGAATACCTTTTTCCCCTGGATTGAAAAACAGGGCCTGACGATCGGTATTATTGTGCTGACCATCGGCGTGATGGCACCTATCGCCAGCGGAACGCTGCCTGCGTCAACGCTGCTGCACTCGTTCGTGAACTGGAAATCGCTGGTGGCGATTGCGGTCGGGGTGTTTGTCTCGTGGCTCGGTGGACGAGGCGTGCAGCTGATGGGAACGCAACCGCAGCTGGTCGCGGGCCTGTTAGTGGGGACCGTGCTCGGCGTAGCGCTGTTCCGCGGCGTGCCGGTCGGGCCGCTTATCGCCGCCGGACTGGTCTCGATACTTATTGGGAAGGGGTAGCCAGCCCGCTGAGATACCGCCCCGGCGTCTGGCCTAATCCTTTGCGGAACATGGTAATGAACGCAGTGGTGGAGTCGTAGCCCAACGCATGGGCCGCCTGCTGCACGTTTTGGCCACGGATCAACAGCTGTAGCGCCAGGATAAGCTGCAGCTGATGCCGCCAGCGCCGAAAACTCAGCCCGGTCTCTTTCACCACCAGCCGGGCCAGATTGCGTTCACTCATCGCGAAATAGCTCGCCCACTGCCCCAGGGTTTGCCACCCCGCCGGTTCCGCCTCCATCTTTTCCACCATCATGCGAATTTTCGGATGGGCAGAAACCGGCAGCTGGAGCTGTTCCTGCGGCTGCTGCGGCAGCTCGTCAAACAGCACCTGGATCAGCCGGAGCGTCGCCGGGTCTCGTTGCGGAGAGTCATGGCGAACCGCCAGATTGAGAATAAGCTCCCGTACCAGCGGCGAGATTTTCAACGTACAGCAATGCGCCGGTAACGCCGCCGCGCCGGGTTCGATAAACAGAAAACAGAGCCGGGCTCCCGGCGTCGCGCGGTTGCTGTGTGGCACCTGGCCGGGGATCCACACCGCATACTGCGGCGGCACCATCCACAGCGCATTTTCCACTTCACAGGTGATTGCCCCATGCAGAGCCAGGATCAGCTGGCCTTTGCGATGCTGATGCTCCGGAATGTACTGCTCGTCTTCCACAACCTGAACGCGAAAGGCCGCCGCAGCGTCGTGCTGGCTGTCGGGTTCATATCCCTCAAGCCCCAGTCCTGTCATCATTGCATTTGTCCGATATTAGCGATTATTTGTCATTTTAGCTTGATTTCATCATGGCGAAAAACCGCTATCGTAATCGCACCAAAATATGACTGAAAACACCATGAGTACTGTGTCCATGACGACCCCTCGCCAGAACCTGCTTTTGATTGTGGGCATCCTGTTGATCGCCACCTGTTTGCGCGTGACGTTTACCGGTGCCGCCCCGCTGCTTGACAGCATTCGTGCCGACTATGGGCTGTCCACCGCCCAGACCGGGATGCTGACCACCCTGCCGCTGCTGGCATTTGGTCTGATATCTCCCCTGGCCGCCGGCGTTGCGCGCCGTTTTGGCATGGAGCGCAGCTTGATCGCCGCCCTGTTGCTCATTTGCGCCGGGGTAGCCGTGCGTTCATTACCCTCTTCCGGCCTGCTGTTCGTCGGAACCGCCATCATTGGCTGCGGCATTGCGCTGGGGAACGTGTTGCTGCCGGGTCTTATCAAGCGCGATTTTTCCGGCCACGTGGCGAAAATGACCGGCGCATACTCTCTGACGATGGGGATTGCCGCGGCGGTAGGTTCCGCGGTGGTGGTACCGATTGCCATGAACGGCGCGGGATGGCACGGTGCGCTGCTGGCGCTGATGGCGTTCCCGCTGCTGGCGCTAATAGTCTGGTTACCGCAGCTGCGAAATCACACGCCGGGCACGATGACCGGGGCGCGCAGCCTGCACAGCAAAGGCATCTGGCGTTCCGCACTGGCATGGCAGGTGACGCTGTTCCTCGGGCTTAACTCGCTGGTGTATTACGTGATCGTCGGCTGGCTGCCCGCCATTCTTATCAGCCACGGCTACAGCGAAGCGCAGGCCGGTTCTCTGCACGGCTTATTGCAGCTGGCGACCGCCGTGCCGGGGCTGCTGATCCCGCTGATGCTGTTTAAACTCAAAGACCAGCGCGGGATTGCCATCGGCGTGGCGCTGATGTGCTCTGTGAGCGCCGTCGGCTTTTGGCTGTTCCCGCAGCAGGCGATGCTGTGGACGCTAATTTTCGGCTTCGGCTGTGGCGCGACGATGATCCTCGGGCTGACGTTTATTGGCCTGCGTGCCGGGTCTGCCCATCAGGCGGCGGCGTTGTCCGGGATGGCACAATCGGTCGGGTATCTGCTGGCGGCTTGTGGGCCGCCGGCGATGGGCCGAATCCATGACGTCAGCGGCGACTGGCATATTCCGCTGATTACAGTGGCCGTTCTTTCGATGGTGATGGCGGTGTTTGGTGGTTTAGCGGGACGTGACCGGGAAATTCACGGGTAGATGTCAATTGCCCGGTGGCACGACGCTTGCGTTGGAGTTTCGTGCAACGACGTGCCGCCGGGCGAGGTTTAATTTGCAGCCGCGCGAAGAAACGCATGGACTAGCGGTGCCGGGCGCCCTGCCAGCGCGTTGCGCTCATGCTGGAACAGCGTGCCGACAAAGAACGGGTGCGTAACAAGTTCCACCGCGCGGATTTCACCCTCTTCATCCCAGCCGGTGACGCGCAGCGCGCCTTCGTCGAGTTCCGCCGCGAACGCCGGCGAAATGCCGTAGTTGCAGTGATATCCCTCTTCAATGCTGAGGCGGCCATAGGCTTTGGCGATCAGAGTGTTGGCGCGCAGTTCGATGGTGTCTGATTTTTCGACCAGCGAGCAGCTCAGCGGCGCGATCACCATGCGGCCTTCGGTATCCGTTTCGGCGTGTGCCGCATCACTCCAGCCCAGTACGTTGCGAGCATACTCGAGGATAGCATGTTGGAATCCGCCGCAAGTGCCGAGGAAAGGAATGCTGTTTTCACGCGCGTAACGGATGGCGATCAACGCCCCTTCGGCATTGTTGTACGGACTTGCCGGCACCAGCCAGATTGCGTCGTAGCCCGCCAGGGAGTCCGCGCTTTTAATGTCGGCGGTAGCCACCCAATCATAATCGGCGGTGAGTTCCTGAACGGCGGCGGCATCATCAATCGCCAGCGGGATCGCCTGATGCGCGATCACCTCGGGATTAAAATCGCCGACTAGTGCAATTCGTAGGGTTTTTTTATTCGAATCGAGTTCCATGAAGGGTTCCTTATGCTGTGCAGTTTTCGGACTACATAAGGAACACCAGCCTACCGGGGTTTTGCACGCAGAACAATCCCCAGAATGTGCAGTTGGCAATCGTTTCATCTGTTCGCGGTTCGTATTACTCTTTTAGCGGGAAAATACGGAGCTGCAATGAAAACGAAAATTCTGGTGAGTGCCTGTCTGATGGGACATCCGGTGCGCTATAACGCCAGCGCCAAAACCCAGTTGGGTGAGTTGTTGCATACGTTGAGGGCAGAAAACAGGCTGGTTATACACTGCCCGGAACTCGCAGCCGGATTACCGACCCCGCGCCCGTCGGCCGAAATTGTCGCGGGCCAGGGTGAACAGGTGATGGCAGGCCAGGCTCGCATTATCGAAAGCTCCGGGGCCGATGTCACCGCCCATTACCAGCTTGCGGCCTGGCTGGCACTCGAAGCGGCTCAACGCGCGGGCTGTTCTGCAGCGCTGTTAACGGACGGAAGCCCTACCTGCGGGAGTACCGAAATTTATGACGGGAGCTTCAGCGGCAAAAAAATCGCTGGCAACGGCGTTGCCGCCGCACTGTTACGCCAGCATGGCATTACGGTGTTTTCACATGAGCAAATCCCGGCGTTGCTGGCCTGGATTAAGGAACAGGATGAAAAGGCGTAATCCTGTTAACCGTCTTACTCCGTGACTTTTTCCAGCTCATCAGCAGGTATCGTATCAGGCGTTAGTGGCATCAGATGTTCAGGGCGAACAAATGAAAAACCCGACTGACCATCCGCCGACTGGACATCCCCCGTCACCAGCCACAGCGCTCGCTGGGCCTCACGCGGCAGTTCAGTGACTACGCCGTTGACAGGGTTCAGGACGCGTTCGCCCGGCTGACACAGGGCAAACAGCGATACAGATTTGCCGATATTCGCCCGGCCTGCGGGCGTACGGGCCGCGATGATCATCGCCAGGGTGCCCGGTTTAAGCTGAAACATGCTGCTCTCACATACTCTGAAATTAAGATTAATCTTAACTTAATTGTATCCTGGAGAGCAGCGTGTTGTCACGACTGCTTATGATCCCGGCGATACAGGGTCCATTCGTCAATCACTTCTCCGCCAGGCAGTTTACAGTCTGAACGCACGCCCTGCGGGCTTTGCACGGGCACCGACGTGCCGCCTTTTTGCTGGCAGTACACCGCAGCAGGATTCGCCATGCCGATATTTGGCGGAGGTGGTGCATCGTTTTGTTCAGCGGTGGTGCAGCCTGCCAGTAGAATCGGCAGCAGTAATCCGGCATATTTCATTGATATAGCATCCTTTATGGGTGGCTGATTTGCCTTAATCTTCACTATTTCTTCATTTTAACTGCACTTTTGCAAATTAAATTAGGAGCGTTCTCGTTATGACCCGAGAACACATCATTCCATAATCAATACGTTTTTTGCCCCGTCTCCCCCGACGGGGCTTTTTTTTGCCCAAGAAGTCTCGCATTCTCGCCTTTTCGATGTATAAAACTTGATGTATTCATGGTTTACTATTTTTAGATAGTCGATATTTTCAGCATAGCGTGCAGTTTTTGCCGTTACTTGCACGGGAGCTTTCAGGTCATGTCAGATATTATTCTTGCCCGCGTCTCACAAACCCTCGCCACCGAACAATCACTCGAGAGCCTCGTGCGCCAGCTGCTGGAAATGCTGGAGATGGTGACGCACATGGAGTCGACCTATCTGACCAAGATCGATACGGCGACCCGTTTGCAGCATATCGTTTACGCCCGCAACAGCAGCGAGATGCAGATCCCGGAAGGCTTTGCTGTTCCGTGGGATGAAACGCTGTGCAAACGTGCGGTGGACGAACAGCACTATTTCAGCAATGACGTGGAAACCCGCTGGCCCGACTGCCATGCCGCGCAGGCCCTGGGGATCAGCACCTTTTTCACCACGCCCGTGCATCTGACCGATGGTTCGCTGTATGGCACGCTCTGCGCTTCTAGCCGCGACCAGCACAGTTACAGCATTAACAGCGAACACGTGCTGCACCTCTTCGCCAGCCTGATTGCCCGGTATATTGAAAAAGAGTCACTGGTGACGCAGCTGCGTCAGGCCAACGAAGCGTTGATTACGTATTCCTACACCGATGCGCTGACAGGCCTCGCCAATCGACGCGCCGTGTATGAACATCTCGACATTTTGTTTGAGCGCGCGCGGGTGAACCAGTCACATGTCCTGGTGGCGTTTATCGATCTGGACGATTTCAAAGAAATTAATGACGTTCATGGCCATCAGGCCGGTGATGAATTTTTGATTCAGGTCGGCCAGCGGCTGGCCTCGGTGATGAGCGATGAAGATATCGTTGGGCGTCTGGGCGGGGATGAGTTTCTCGTCGCCTGTGAAATCACGTCCAGCGGGCAGAAAGCGCCGTTTATTGACCTGCTGCGCCGTCAAATCCGCGGCCACTATCTGCTGAGTGGCCACACGATTAATTATCCTGGAGCCAGCATTGGCACCATCGACGTTAACCCGTATGAGCTGGACGCAGAAAGCGCCATTCAGGCGGCAGACGCTGCGATGTATCTGGATAAAAAAGCCCGCCAGAACGTGGTTGTCGCCTCCTGATACGCCCGCGATAGCGCGGCGTTCAGGCATCATCACTTATTGGTCGCGGTCAGGCTCTAACAGAATGAATCCCAGCGGAATGGAGCACAGCAGCGTGAAAACGATGCTGTACACCAGCACCATCGCGCCCTGCATGATGAACATCGAATTTGACCAGACGTGATACGGTAAATCGTACTCCTCGACCACTCCGCCAAATGTGGCATGTCCCACAAGCGCCAGCGCGATGACAAAGATGGCGGCAACCGCCAGAATAAAGCGCTTTCCGTTCTTTGTTTTAAATTGTTCCAGCTGCATTACAGACTTCTCTGATGGGATTTTCCGGCGCAGTTTTAACATTAAATTAACCCGGCGGATATCTGTTTTTCGTTCATAACTGTACGGCTGCTCTTTTTAGCAGCGAATGCCCCTGACAGCCCTTCTCGCCCGCCCTCCAGGTAAAGAAAAACAGAACCCAGGTGGGTGTTTTATACTTAAGCATTGTGAGGCTCGCCTCGCATTCTTTTGACTCATCCCGCTATACGCACCTCGGTTTAGGCCGATGAATTCACGCAGTGAACAGTGAGGAATGACATTATGAGTTTATTCGACCAGGTGGCAGGCATGCTCGGTGGTAAGGACGGACAGGCTGGCATCTATCAGGCGATACTAACGTGGATTAACGAGCAAGGCGGCGTCACCGGCCTGTTGGCAAAATTTCAGCAGGGAGGATTGGGTTCGGCGATTGAATCCTGGATAAGCACCGACACCAACCATCCGGTATCGGGTGACCAGATTACGTCTGTGCTAGGTTCGCCTGCCATTGCGGATCTCGCGGCTAAACTGGGCATCGACACGCAAAGTGCGTCAAACCTGATTGCCGAGCATTTGCCAAAAGTCGTCGATACGCTTTCACCCGATGGACAGGTTAATCAGCAACAGGACCTGTTGTCTGAAGGCATGGGACTGCTGAAAGGTAAGCTTTTTAGCTGACGAAGTCCCTGAATGACAGGCATAAAAAAACCGCCCATTGGGCGGTTATCTGGACAATCAGTTTTACAGGTACTTTTCAGCTGCTTTGAGGATATCTTCTGCAGCAAGTTCTCTGTCTGTGGCGACGTGGATTACATTGTGATCGCCGGTCAAAGAGGGAAAACTGGCAGACATTATTATCAAATTTGCCTCCTCTCCGTTCGGATATTCACGACGTATTGACGTTTCATCAGGCATTACGGAGACGACGGTAAGAGGTTCTGCGTTAAAAAACACGAGCACTTTTTTCATTCGTTCTCCGGATGGATGTCTGTCTGTCACCTGTCCTAATTTAAAGACTATTTATCTGATAACGTCGTGCGTTTTACTTTCTGAACTCGGCAATAGCGGAAACAGAAGCAGGACGTTGCCAGGTGTAAATATTATCGGCGGTGACCATTGCTGATTTGCAAAAAATACATTTTGCACCGAACGGGTTTTTTTCAGTCACATCGAAGGATGAAGTCCGATATTGTGAACCGTGGCAGCAAGGGCAGCGGAAGTGAATTGAGTCAGTAATAATCAAGCCCTCAACGTGGAACTACGTTGACAGCGGAAGGACCCTTAGGACCTGCTTCAACGGAGAAATCAACTTCTTGATTTTCATACAGAGTACGGAAATCGTTGCTTTGGATAGCAGAGAAATGTACGAAGACATCTTTGCTTCCGTCTTTTGGTGTAATAAAGCCGAAACCTTTTTCAGCATTAAACCATTTAACAATACCAGTCTGATTAGACATGTTTTTTTACCTTTAATTATTATTTGGCCCGCAGGCAGTGTTTGGTTTGAAAACCTGTTGTTTCTAAGAAAACTGAAGAAGGTACATCAAGGAGAGAAAATGATGAGGACGACTTAAGAGAACTGTTTCAGATAACGTGTATGTTCAAACCGATAGAACATTAACGCACGATTAAATTTATTTAGCAAGGCTTATCTCAAAAGATTTTTCAGAGCCGGGAAAAGTCTGCATTGTTAAAAATAAAAAAATGAATGAGGGCTTTTCGCGGGCTATTGAGGTATTGTTTTGCGCCAACATATAAGGAATACACATGGCTGAACGTAAAAATCGTCAACTTCGCCCTTCCCAACCCGCAGAATGTTCATGTCCGAAATGTGCAAAGAAATCAATGCACAGTCCATCAAGAATCAAGAAAAATAGTCCTTTGCTCTGCCCCTATTGCGGCACGCTCTTTTCTGCGTCGCAGCTCGCTGCCAGGTAATTAGACACCTTTCTGCTGAGGCACGCGCTTAGTGCATTACCCTGAGCGCAGTCAGGCATCAGGTATAGAAACGGGAACCCAAAGGTTCCCGTTTTTGTTATCTGCGGCGTAGCGCCCTTACAGTGATTTATCGACCGTGGTGTCTGAGCCTCTGGTCAGGATGCGTACTTTGTCGCCCGGATTAAAGACGACTCCGCCGGTGTACGACTGGACCACGTCGATAGTGGCGCCTGACTCGGTTTTAATCAGCAAATCGACCTGCTGTGGCGCCTGCTGCGTACTTTGATGGTAGCGTGATGCCCCCGCCCCGGCGAGTGCGCCAGCGGCGGTCATTGCGGTCTTGCCCTTACCGTTGCCGAACTGGTGGCCTACCACGCCGCCCAACGCCCCGGCTGCGAGTGTCCGTAAAGGGTGATACTGCCCGTTAGCCTCGCTGATGACACGACTCTGCTGAACCACGCCGTATTCCACCAGCGTTTTGCTTCCGGCAAAACTAGACTGGCTGGCGAAAAGCAGAAAACTGACTGCGATGAGTGCACTTTTTTTCATGATGGCCACTTTTTATCGTTTTAAACGTAGTCGCGATTCTGCCAGTCCGGGCGAGTTTCCTCTAAGTCATTAATGCTACAGCACTCCCTGACAGGCTTTACCAGAGCATACTTGCGTCTATTGCTGCCACGGCGGCCTTGACACTGAGTATCCATACAGTATAAAACTGTGCATCTAAACGGTACAAAGGAAGCAGTAATGTTCGTCGAACTGATTTATGACAAACGCAATTTCGCAGGCTTGCCTGGCGCACAAGAAAAGATCCTCAGCGAACTCACCCGTCGCGTTCACCAGATTTTCCCGGAAGCAGACATTCGCGTTAAGCCAATGATGACGCTGCCGGCGATCAACACTGACGCCAGCAAGCATGAAAAGGAACAGATAAGCCGCGCCGTTCAGGAAATGTTCGAAGAAGCGGACATGTGGCTGGTCGACGAGTAACGCGCCGTCAGCCGCGATTCACCGTTGCCGAAAAGTCATCAAAGGGAAGTGGCCTGGAGAAGTAGTATCCCTGCACCAGTTCACATCCCATTTCCTGAAGCTTCTCAACCATCTCCAGCGTTTCAACACCTTCAGCCACCAGCGGTACGTTAAAGCTTTTGGCAAGCGTCAGCACCGACGAAACCACCGCCGCATTCTTCTCATTGGTTAAAATATCAGAGACAAACGTTCTATCGATTTTCAGACAGTCGAACGGGAATGAGTGCAGATAAGAGAGGCTCGAATAGCCAGAGCCAAAATCATCAATCGCCACGCTCACGCCCAAACGGCGCAGATACTTCAGCGTGTCGACAATCTGGTCGGTGTGTTTCATCAGCGTACTTTCGGTGATTTCCACGCAGATGTTGCCGTTCATCAGCTCGTTTTCCTGAATACAGGTGAACAAATGCGAGGTAAAATCAGGTTGCTGCAGCTGCATGGCTGAAATATTGACGTGCAGTTTGAAATCTTTCGGCCCCCCGCGCGCAATAAACTTCGCCAGCTGCTTACAGGATTCGGCAATAACCCAACGCCCAATCGGAATGATCAGCCCCGACTCTTCGGCCAGACTAATGAACTTGATGGGCGAGATAAACCCTTCGTCCGGCGTTTGCCAGCGAATCAGACACTCACCTTCATTGCAGCTATCCTGGTGATTCAGGTTGATGATCGGCTGCATGACCATATGGAATTCGTTGTTGGCGATAGCATGCTGTAATTTTTCATGCAGACGAATATTCTCTAGCCCTTGTTCCTGCATTTCCTGCATAAAGACCAGCGACTCACCGTTACCAATCTTTTCCGCGTGCTGCACCGCTATCCCGGAATTCAAAATCACTTCCGGCATACGTTCCTGAGTCATACGACCAAAGAACAATCCTGAATTGCCGATAAAGCAGTAACGCTCCGTATCCGCATCGCCATCAGATTTAATATCCAGGAAAAGGGAATGCAGAATATCTTCGAAGAAGGTTAAATCCTTTTCTTCGTAAACTTCAGGGAATATCGCCAGGAAACTGCCGTAGTCATCACGGCACAACAGGGTTCCACCTGGAAGTGCATTCTGCATCCGGCTGACGAAGCTGCGCAGGAAGCGGCCGGAATACTCAAGCCCCATCACTCGGGAAATATTTGCGGCATTGCTGAGGTGGATACGAGCAAACAGGTTTTTACCTTCATAAGCTTCAGGCTTACTGAGCATCCCGGCGCGAGTTGGCAGGCCCGTCAGCCTGTCCTCTTCAACCAGCTTGCGGTGCTTTTCGGTGCGGGCCGCCAGCTCATGGGATAATCTGAAGAAACTGGTGTCCAGTGTCGCCACTTCCGGGAAGAGGCGTTTATTCTCTTCCGGCTTCCACTGCATATTGAGCAGGTCTTTGGTTTTACTGATGATATTGTTCAGTGGGCTGAAGAAATTACGCAGGATCAGAGCCGCAATCAGATACATAATGGCGAAAAGGATCAATATCTTGATCGCAAACGTGATAATCGTTTTCTTGATGTTGCCCGAGAGCGAATCTTTCGAGGTGATCAGCAGCACATGGCCCTGTATCAGGCGATCTGAACTGCCATATTTTATCGAATGGACGAAATACTTGTCGCCGGTATCCGTGGTTAT
The DNA here is from genome assembly GCF_003935895.2 of Scandinavium goeteborgense. GTDB lineage: Bacteria > Pseudomonadota > Gammaproteobacteria > Enterobacterales > Enterobacteriaceae > Scandinavium > Scandinavium goeteborgense. Next base: position 2,714,969 of record NZ_CP054058.1, read on the forward strand.
CTCGGCCGGGCTATTTGGCTGGGTGCTTCGCTCAAGGATCTCTGGCGTTAACAGTTTGCGCAGTTCATCGGTTGAAAGCTTCTTCCCTTTGGCCTGGTGATGTTCCTTCGCAGAAGCTGCCACCTCCTGCTGCATAAGCGCAGGGGAAATGGGCATTTCTGACGACGAGACAATATTATTATGTCGACCCGTTATCAGTATGGTGTTGTCTTTGAAAGGCAAAACTTCACAGACGTAGCGGCTCATGCTATCGGGAAGAATATCAGAGGAAACGACCCCCAAGAGTTTTCCGGCACGGTTATACACTGGCGTTCTGTACGACAGCATTCTGTCACTGTGGTTGTAAGCGCGTTCATAGACTTTTGACCAACTCGACGTTCCGCCTTGTGTGACTTGCTCCAGCCACGGTTGCACGAGTTTATTAAAATCATAAACCGTATTCACAATCCGAGAGTATTCCGTCGACCCTTCATAGACGTTCAGTATGTTATGCGCGTCTCCGGTCGTCTTCTCCATGCTAATGATTTTTTTGCCATTAACATCAAGGCGATTGAACGCGACATAATTCCCGTCAGGCGTGGTGAAGGACATCCTGTCGACCGAGACATGACCAAACAGATTGGTTTTGATTAGCTTTTTTAATGTTTCAGTAACCTGTGTGGCGTTTAATGCATCGAGATCGCTGTTCTCGAAGGTACGCGCAAAAAGCTGGTTAGTGACGGTCGGAAGATCCATATAGTCTTCCAGCGTTTGCACGACATTATCCCCGCTGGACTGAATGAGCCTCTCGCCGGTATAGCGGATGGTGTCATCCATGCCGGTGCTGACAAACATGGCCAGCATCGCTCCTGCAATGCAAAACGATATGATGGCCAGCCCGGCTAAAGCGCAGGCTAGCGATACGGGATATTTACTGTGGGAAATCGTGTTTTTCATGCAGCTGTCACTAAAGGGTTAAATGACCAAGAACATCTCGTCATGCAAGCACGATAGAGGGAGCAATACTTCTCTTGATTCATGTTCAGAAATTAATGTTTATCGGACGTATAATTAGGACACAAACGATTATTTAGGTCCTGACATTCCGTGCGGTAATCGCAAGAATGCTCTGAGTAAATCCTGAGTGGGGTGAACTTTATGGGGAGCGAGGGCCTGGTCTGGTTTGAGGATGCGCAGTGCGCCGGATTAATACTCTTCCGGCAGCGTTTTATCTATGGAAATCAACTTTCCTTTTTCCATCGTGATGTATCCACCTTCTTTGAGATCGGCGAGTACACGGAACACATGCGTTCGGGAGAGCTTGGTGCGCCGCATAATGAAATTCGCCAGCCCTTCCTTTTCGTTCTCAAACGTCCGTGCCCGGTAGAGATAGCGATGCAGCATCGGTTTGATGGTTTGATAACTGGTTAGCTGTTTTCTTTCCGCCAGCAATTCGAGGGAAAATATGGTCATGAAAACCAGTATCTTTGACAACACACTCATGTGTTCCGGGCTCTGATAAAAGAGTGCCATGAATTTTTCACACGATATTTTCACGGCAGTCACGGGCGTCATGCACTTATATTCAAAACGTAAAAGCGGACAGTACTCTTCCATCAATCCGATAGGCATATATTCAATGGTGTTGCCCACAGTCAGTTCATTATCTTTGTGCGAAATAGCCACTGAGCCATTAAGAACAATATAAATAAAGCCGGAATGGAGTTTGACACAGTCAGTAGGTGCCAGTGTAAAAACATCACCACCAATACTAATATCATCAATATAGCGCCCTAATTCCAGCGACTTATAATAATGGTGGATATTCTCAAAATTGGCTTGCATGTTACACCTGAACACTCTTTAGACTTATTGCGAAGTATAGCATCTGAAAGCGTAAACGTCTTTTCCAAATTTATATCCCTCTTTATCATTGCGCAACAAATAAGCAGTACCATTTGGGACTATTCAAATAATATAAGGCGCATAAAATATCTTCAACAAATCCCAACAAATCCGGCGACGGCAGCCCAACATTTTTCCAATAATTTCAGTGCTGTACGTTGCGTTTTCCGTTTTAGAACTACAGTTAAAGCAATTCATTATGCTGTGATTTCGGTGCTGACGAAAAATCACGCGATATTCAGTAGAACTGAACACGCTAAATCATACCAGGAGGTTGAACGAATGAGATTGAATATGATTGCCAGGAGTCTGGCTGTCGCGGGGTTACTGACTACACTGTCGGTGACTGCGGCAACCCAGGCCCCGACCAATGATGCCACTGCGGCAACCAAACAGGCAAACGAAGCGCTTTACAGCAAACTGCCTTTCTCCGATAACACCGACTTTACCAATGCGCATAAGGGCTTCATTGCTGCTCTGCCGCAACAGGTCATTAAAGGAGAGAAAGGCAATACTGTCTGGGATCCTCAGCATTATGCCTTTATTAAAGAAGGCGACAAAGCACCAGACACGGTTAACCCGAGCCTGTGGCGCCAGTCCCAACTGATCAACATCGGCGGCCTGTTTGAAGTCACCGACGGTGTTTATCAGATTCGTAACCTTGACCTGTCAAACATGACGATCATTGAAGGTAAAACCGGGATTACCGTTATCGACCCGCTGGTTTCTGCAGAAACGGCTAAAGTCGGTATGGACCTGTATTATCAGAATCGCGGTAAAAAACCTGTCGTTGCAGTTATTTTCACCCACAGCCACGTTGACCACTACGGCGGCGTTCGCGGTGTCGTTGACCAGGCTGATGTCAAATCCGGCAAAGTTAAAATCTATGCGCCACAAGGCTTCATGGGTGCGGCTGTAGATGAAAATATCATGGCGGGTAATGCCATGAGCCGTCGTGCAAGCTACATGTACGGTAACCTGCTGCCGGCTGATGCCAAAGGTCAGGTTGGCGCGGGTCTCGGGACGACGACTTCCGCAGGTACAGTGACACTGCTGGCACCGACGGATTACATCACCCATACCGGTCAGGAAGAAGTTATCGATGGTCTGACTTACGACTTTATGATGGCCCCAGGTTCTGAAGCACCTTCAGAAATGCTGTGGTACGTCAAAGAGAAGAAGATGATCGAAGCGGCAGAGGATGTGACTCACACCCTGCACAACACCTATTCTCTGCGTGGTGCGAAAATCCGCGATCCGCTGGCATGGTCTAAATACATCAATGCCGCTATTGATCGCTGGGGCAATGATGCCGAAATCATTATCGCTCAGCACCATTGGCCGACCTGGGGTAAAGATAACGTCGTCAACCTGATGAAAGGTCAGCGCGACATGTATCGTTATATCAATGACCAGACGCTGCGAATGGCGAACGAAGGTCTGACCCGTGACGAAATCGCCGCTAACTTTAAGCTGCCAGAAACTCTCGAGAAGACCTGGGCCAGCCGTGGTTACTACGGTTCAGTCAGCCACGACGTGAAAGCCACCTACGTGTTCTATCTCGGCTGGTTCGATGGCAACCCGGCAACCCTGGATGAACTGCCACCGGCAGAAGCGGCGAAGAAATACGTCGAGTACATGGGCGGCGCGGATAACATCCTGCAAAAAGCCAAAGCGGATTACGACCAGGGTAACTACCGTTGGGTCGCACAGGTTGTGAGTAAAGTTGTGTTTGCCGATCCGTCAAACAAAGCGGCGCTTAATCTGGAAGCCGATGCGCTTGAGCAGATGGGTTATCAGGCAGAATCTGGCCCATGGCGTAACTTCTACCTGTCAGGTGCCAAAGAGCTGCGTAACGGGGTTGTCAAAGCGGCAACACCAAATACCGCAAGCCCGGATACCGTCCGTGCAATGACGCCGGAAATGTTCTTCGATTATATGGCAGTTCATATTAACGGTGAAAAAGCGGCGAATGCGCATGTGACACTTAACGTCGACTTCGGTGATCAGGGCGGGAAATACAAGCTTGAGCTGGAAAACGGTGTGCTTAACCACACGCCAAACGCTCAGGCCGATAAAGCCGATGCCACCATCACGCTTTCCCGCGATACGCTGGACCGTATTGTGCTGAAAGAAGAGACGCTGCAGCAGGCTAAAGACAAAGGTGACTTGAAAATCACCGGCGATGCCAACAAGCTGACTGAGTTGATGAGTTATATGGACAAGTTCGAATTCTGGTTTAACATCGTTACGCCATAAGCTGAACTGAAATAATAAAAGGGAGCCGATGGCTCCCTTTTTTATTTGACCACAAAAACGATTATTTTTGCGGGAACAGGAATGTCACATTCAGTCGTAAACCCCATCCTGCTGGGCCGTGATCATCATCACTGACCGCCCAATATCTCACCCCGGTACCGAACTGCATTATTTGCCCACCGACCTTAACCACCTGATTCACCATCAGGTTAACCGGCACACTCCACTCACTTTCGCGCCAGTCATAAGTCGATTCTGTATTCATGACGAGGGAAGTCGCCGTTGGCCACGTATAGCTTGCAAACGGTTGAAGTAAAGTCTGGCTGGTATGTGTACGATTACTTTTTCCTGCGTAATCCCAGATATGGTTAACCAGCGCGCCGTAGGTCCATGGCCCTTGTTGCTTGAGCACGATTGCGGTTGGCCCCGCCCCCCAGCTTTTGCTGGATAACGAAGAACCAGTAGGAATGGTCAGCACCGGCCCCAGACCCCAAATGTAACCATTCGATGTTTTTTTCTTCGGTGAGTACCAAAAGCTTTGAGTAATATCCCCCACAGCGGTTTGTATTCCACTGCCAGGCGTCACATTCCTTTCACTGACCACCGGGATAATCGTTCGACTAATGATTATCGCATCATCCGAAAAATCGATGGGCATAACGGGCTGTATATTGAGAAGGTTTCTTGAACCTTTACTCGAGCCAACGTCCTTATCATAGTCATACTGAAATGGCACACTGATCAGATTAGATATAGGGTTATTAAGTTTCTTGGCTAATTCCGCACTATTGTCAGCAGCCAATGCGTTAGTGGCCATCCCGAAAGCTATTGCAGTCAGTGCTATTTTATTTGTGGTCATTTTACATCTCAAAATTTAAAGTCTGTGTGCGGGTATTATTTACTATAGTAGAACCTGATAGATTACACAGTAAATGACTAACTAGTCAGTCATTTATTATTTAAAAAAAATCAAACGTCGAGCGCGCGCCAAAAAAGACCAAACCCACTCTCTGTGTACTCTACGGTTTTATCGGGGTATTCCAGTATGGAAGTGACAGTAATGTCCAACAAAGATGCCATGAAGGCAGAGATGAACCCCTCCCCTCCGTATATCTCCGCTTTACTGAGCTCACGTAATAGGTAATACACGCTTTCAAAGAGCGTTTCCGCTATGACTCGGGTCTGCGCGTTAAGAATTTTCGATAAATGAAGTTGTTGCACTGCACTGTGCTTTTCAGGATGCCTGACAGCCCAGGTGATATAGCACGTCCAGACATGATAGGACCTGTCATTTAATGAAGCATTGAAGGGGAACTTATGCATAAGCGCAGCGGCGACTTCCGCTTTAATATCGAGGTATAGCTGGTTTAGCAGAGAATTTTTATCCGAGAAGTAAGTAAATAATGAACCGGTTGATATTCCCGCTTCTTTCGCAATAAACGCCGTGGTCGCGCTGAGTCCCTGCTCCGAAATAATCCGTGCGGATGATTCCAGAATAGCCCTGCGCTTCTCCTCACTAAATGGTCTGGCCATGACGATACCTTGGTTGAATCGTGAATGAGAGTACAGGGATCTTCGCTAATTTAACGTATGCACAAGGCTGGGCCTAAGCGAAGCAACCTATGAAAACACAACGATATCCTGGGGTCTTGTAGTACGCTAAGACCCCACTAATATGACGTTGATTTACCAGTAAATAATCAGAAAATCGATACTGGCAAACGCGACGTGATGGTCCGTTTTAATTGACCAATCCCTGATTAATCACTGAAACTCGGGGTCCGGTTTTTTCGTAATGCGATTACGAATATCACGTCGCACAATCTCAATGGCCCACATCCAAAGAATATGGCCAAGCGTTTCTGAGAAAAGCTCATCGAAAGGTAATTGCCATAGTGGCGGAGCCCAATGGAATACCGGCAGCATCACACCATGGAACCCAATTGTTACGAGTATGGCAAATGCAGCCCCCTGCCAGAGTTTGATTGCCGGGAAGACCTCTGCAACGAGGCAATAAAACATAGCAAAGCCAATTGAGAACATATGGTGGATGCCTGCCACGCCCCAGTTCACAATGTGTCCAGAGTAGTGGTAGACCATTTCATTGACCTTCAACCCGACGTCCTGAAGCATTTCTGCCGGTGGGATTGCTCGATCTGCAGTACGCGGAGGCATAGGGTTTTCAGTCCCCCACTTCACGAAACTCGATAAGTTCCCGCCTAAAAAGCCGGCCCATAGCGCGACGCCATAGTTTCGCGCTTCAGCCTTGGTTCTCTTCAAAAAATCCATAACACGCTCCCTGGGGTAAATTTCGCCGCAAAGATGCAACAAAGTCACAACTTAAATTTAGCTTTAAATGCTAAATTTTCAAATCCCGTGTTAATGGGTTGTTTATTTATAAACAATGCATTCGATAGTTATGCACTAATAACCTTCATTGAGATATTCAGGCGCATATAATTTTTGTGATAATTTATTTATGGACGAAACTCACCCCCATTATCCAAAAATAAATGGGTTTTGTCAGGGCCGACATGCCTGCTGTGGTAACATTATCGTTTGTGATATACAACTGGTTTTGCACCCTCCATTTATGAAAACTATAAACGCGTTCAAAATCGAGAAAAGAGCTCTCATCTTCTCTTTGCTAACTATTATTTTGATAGTTAATGCCACTCTGCTATTACTCTCTTATCTTGACATGGTACGGAGTGCCCGCTTCGCCACTAATGATATCGCTGTCGTAATTGATAATAACATTGAGAAAAATAAAAATATCGCGTCGGCACTTGGGGATCTGGTGGCTCTTTCCAGTAATGATATTGCTGGAAAATTGGGTTCCAATGTTAACTTCAGACAAAATGAAATCGATCCATCACTGTATCAGAAACATATCATGTTTTCCTCTGGTGACGTGAGCGTTAGCGATCGTAAAATATCGGCAATTCTCAATTCATTCTGGAAAAGCCTTAGTGATGATAACAAAACCTCTTACTGGACTTATTTTTTCAGTGCGAATCTTAACTATGCTTACAGTTTTGAACCGGTAAAGAAAAGCGACTATAAATTCACATCACCTCACCTGGCAATCAGTTCTTATTTAGATGAAGTCTCCAGAAAAGTTAAAGCTGAAAAAGCATTCCTGGTATCAGAACGTCTTTACAGCGATGTTTATACAGATTCACTCACCGGACTGCCGGTTATTACGTTCAGCGTGCCGGTAATTTCAAATAATCTCAATTTTAATAAAAGCAGCGTTGAAGGCATTATTTCCACCGATTATACCTCCAACGATCTGTCTGAGTTGTTTAATAAACACTTCACCCAAACCGGCATCACTGCCTTATCTTATCAACTGACTCTGCGGAGCAAGCGCGGTGGCCCAGACCTGGCGCTAACACCCACAGAAATAAATTATTCCCTTTTCCCGAGTGTGAAAATCCCTTTGACGGAAGGCTTTACCGTCAACGCTAAGGTCGGTTTATATAATGTCGTACATCACAGATCCTCGATGTTCGTCTTTACGAATCTTATCCTGTTGTTATTTTTCGCTACGTCGATGAATGCATATCGCAATATCATGAACATGTTGAAGAGACTCAGCTACGACTCCTTGACCCGTGCCTTCTCCAGGGAGGGCGGTGAGGTCATCATCAACTCTATGTCTGCACATGAATCGTGGATAATCGTGGCGGTGGATCTGGATTTGTTCAAGGACATCAATGACACCTACGGGCATCATGTCGGTGACCTTTGTCTGGCGTATTTCTCTGAAACACTAATCAAGACGTTGCGCGCTTCTGATACGATTATTCGTATGGGGGGAGATGAGTTCTTGCTGCTGATGCCATGGTGTAACTATTCGTCAGCCAGTGCGCTGATGCAGAAGGCACAGAAAAAGCTCAAACATTTTCAATATGACGGAATGACTATTCCTATCTCGTGCTCATATGGCATCCAGGAATTTACTGGTGATTTTGCCAAAGATTGTCAGATAGCCGACGAAAAGCTATACGTCATGAAGAACCGACCGACCCGCTTACCGCGACGTGAAAAAGTTACACAGGCCGAAAAGCTCCCGCACCCCATGCTGGAGAAGGATGCCGAAACCGGCTTACTGACGTTATTCGGGTTGCGCCATCATCCTGAATACCTGAATAACCGTAGCGTTTTGATGTTGGTCCATCTTAGTAACCACTCTTCGCTCACTAACCTGCTGGGCCAGGATTACGGCAGCTCACTCATCAACTATCTGATTTCACGTATCACAGAGATTTTCCCGCACGATATTATTATTTGCCGTGAACGCATGGATAAACTTGTCGTTATTCTCCCTCCCGTTAAATCGATGGATCAACTCAGCGTATGGCAGCAAAAAGCACAGACGCTCTTCAACATTCAGGAAATGCCGCATATCGGCCAACATGAATTGCGTATCGAAGGGAACGCCGGTCTGGCGGAGGAAGCGTTAACACCTGAAAACCTTGATGAAGTTATACGTTATGCAGGCATTGCGCTGCATCATGCCCGCCGCGAGGGTAATGGCAAAGTCACCCTCTTCACTCCAGACATGCATACTTCTGGGCTGCGCCATATTCAGCTCCATGAACAACTGGGCCACGCACTTGAGCGTGAAGAGTTCTATCTTGTGATGCAGCCCATTGTTGGATTGGATGGAAATACGGAATGTCGGGAAGGTGAATGTCTTGTGCGCTGGGAAAGCCCGGTGCTGGGGAATGTGCCGCCAGATCAGTTTATTAAAATAGCGGAAGAGACAGACCTCATCATTCCACTAGGGGAATGGATCATCAACAATGCTTGCCGCGAATTGGCTGCACTGATGGCTCGCGGCAGCTGTGAAGATTTCAAACTGCATATCAATATTTCCCCGATCCAGCTCCAGGCGAATGAGTTCGCGGAAGTCGTGATTGAGTCACTCCGACAGCATGGGCTCCAGGGTTATAATCTTTGTATCGAAATTACCGAGGGTGTTTTGGTTGGCAGTGGCACCAATACGTGTCGACATCTGAAGGCCTTACGTGAAATCGGTGTCACTGTCTCTCTGGATGACTTCGGTTCAGGTTATTCCAGTCTGTCTTATCTGCATACGCTCCCATTTGATCAACTCAAAATAGACCGTCAGTTTGTCAGTGGGGTAATGGAGGATAGCCGGAGTGAGTCGGTAATTAATTCCGTGTTGAGTCTCTCAAAAAGCTTTGGCGTTCCCTTGGTTGCTGAGGGGATTGAGGATCAGGAAACGGGTGATAAATTACACGCCATGGGTTGTCTTCTTGCGCAGGGTTATCACTATGGGCGACCGAAGCCGTTCAGCGAATGGCATATTGATAACGGCCAAATCTCTTTATAGTTAATGATGGGCTCTGTTCAAATAGAGCCCATTAAATAAAAAACGGGAGCCATCAGGCTCCCGTTCTTGTGTAACCGCTAAAGCGAATTACATATTGTCGATGATCGCGTCACCAAACTCTGAACATTTCAGCAGCTTAGCGCCTTCCATCAGACGTTCGAAGTCATAGGTCACGGTCTTGGCAGCGATTGCGCCTTCCATGCCTTTAACAATCAGGTCTGCGGCTTCGAACCATTCCATGTGACGGAGCATCATTTCTGCGGACAGGATGACGGAACCTGGGTTCACTTTATCCTGGCCTGCGTACTTCGGTGCTGTCCCGTGGGTGGCTTCGAACAGCGCGCACTCGTCACCGATGTTTGCGCCTGGTGCGATACCGATGCCGCCAACCTGTGCCGCCAGGGCATCAGAGATGTAGTCGCCGTTGAGGTTCATACAGGCGATAACGTCGTATTCCGCTGGACGCAGCAGGATCTGCTGCAGGAACGCATCGGCGATCACATCTTTAACGATGATCTCTTTGCCGGTATTCGGGTTCTTGATTTTCTGCCACGGGCCGCCGTCGATCAGCTCACCGCCGAATTCTTCTTTCGCCAGCTGGTAACCCCAGTCTTTGAAAGCGCCTTCGGTGAACTTCATGATGTTGCCTTTGTGAACGATGGTCACAGAGTCACGGTCGTTGGTGATAGCGTACTCAATCGCCGCGCGAACCAGGCGTTTGGTGCCTTCTTCTGAACATGGCTTGATGCCGATACCGCAGTGTTCAGGGAAGCGAATTTTCTTCACGCCCATCTCTTCACGCAGGAACTTGATCACTTTTTCCGCGTCGGCAGAGTCGGCTTTCCACTCGATGCCAGCGTAGATGTCTTCTGAGTTTTCGCGGAAGATGACCATGTCAGTCAGTTCTGGGTGTTTAACCGGGCTTGGGGTGCCCTGGTAGTAACGTACCGGGCGCAGGCAGACGTAAAGGTCCAGCTCCTGGCGCAGGGCTACGTTCAGAGAACGAATACCGCCACCGACCGGGGTGGTCAGCGGGCCTTTGATGGCCACGCGATAATCGCGAATCAGATCCAGCGTTTCAGCTGGCAGCCAGACGTCCTGTCCATACAATTTGGTGGATTTTTCCCCGGTGTAAATTTCCATCCAGGAAATTTTACGCTCGCCTTTATAGGCTTTCTCTACAGCGGCATTCACCACTTTGATCATCGGCGGAGTCACGTCCACACCGATACCATCACCTTCGATGAAAGGAATAATCGGATTGTGGGGGACGTTCAGTTTGCCGTTTTGCAGGGTGATCTTTTGGCCTTCCGCCGGAACAACTACTTTGCTTTCCATTAACCTCTCCTTCGAGCGCTTCTGGTGACTGCTCGTGACTTTCGTGTCCTGGGTAGCGTTGCTGCCCCGCAACGCGAATAGTGTGAGCAATATTTTTGTTAATGATTTGTAATGAGCTGGTTGATACTACCTGAATGTTGGGTTCCATGAAAGGTCTTCGTAATTAGGCTATAATGCGGCAATTGACCCGGCCTGAAAATACCATGAATAAAACTTCTTTTAGAAATCACCGCCTTAAGCGATTCAGCTCACAACAAGCTTCCAGACAACGCCAAGAAAGCCAGCCAAAACGCGTCCTTTTGTTCAATAAACCCTACGATGTTTTGCCGCAGTTTACTGACGAAGCCGGACGCAGCACGCTGAAAGATTTTATCGACGTCCAGGGCGTGTATGCCGCCGGGCGACTCGACCGCGACAGCGAGGGCCTGCTGGTCCTGACCAACGACGGCGCGTTGCAGGCGCAGCTCACCCAGCCGGGCAAACGCACCGGGAAAATCTACTTTGTGCAGGTGGAAGGTGAGCCGGATGAGGCCGCGCTGAATGCGCTGCGCACCGGCGTAACACTGAATGACGGGCCGACACTGGCCGCAGGAATTGAGCTTGTGGATGAACCTGAATGGCTGTGGCCGCGTAATCCGCCCATCCGCGAGCGAAAAGCCATTCCCACGCGCTGGCTGAAAGTCACGCTGTATGAAGGACGTAACCGGCAGGTTCGCCGCATGACGGCGCATGTCGGCTACCCTACCCTGCGTTTGATTCGTTACGCGATGGGCAATTACACCCTGGACAATCTCGCCAATGGCGAATGGCGGGATGTGACCTCAGAGTAACGCCGTCAGGTCAGCCCCATCCTGAGTGACGTGTGACACCCGGCTGTTAAGAAATGCGTCGCCATCTGGAACCACAATCTCCAGTTCTTCGGCAAAGCGGCTGGAGTGCAGCAAAAAGTCCGCGCTGCTGGGGTTGCTGGCAATGGGAATGTTCCAGACGGTGGCCAGGCGCATCAGGGCTTTCACGTCTGAATGATGCGGCACCGCGCTGAGCGGGTCCCAGAAGAAAATCAGAATATCAATTTGCCCGGTGGCAATCAGGTAGCCAAGCTGTTGGTCGCCACCGATGGAACCGCTCATCAGCGTGAGCACGGATAAACAGCTCTGCGTTTGCAGCAACCGCCCGGTGGTACCGGTGGCATAAATCACATGTTCACTGAGCGTATGTTGATTGGCCGTCGCCCAACTGAGCAACGAGGCTTTGCAGGGATCGTGCGCCACCAGCGCAACGCGTTTACGAACGGGCATGGTGCGAGTTGTCAATTGCATGATGCATACCTCGGATCGCGTGTTCGGTCGAACACCCGAATGAAGTATAGTGGTGGCATAAAAATGTGATCCATATCAAATAAATATAATCACGCGCCGAAATCAGGAGTCTCCATGTTTAAACCGCACGTCACCGTCGCCTGTCTGGTTCACGCCAAAGGTAAGTTTTTGATTGTGGAAGAAACAGTCAATGGAAAAGCCACCTGGAATCAGCCTGCCGGGCATTTGGAAGCCGACGAAACGCTGGTTCAGGCCGCTGAGCGCGAGTTGTGGGAAGAGACCGGCATTAGCGCCACGCCGCAGCATCTGGTACGCATGCATCAGTGGATTGCTCCGGACAACACCCCGTTCCTGCGCTTTCTTTTTGCCATCGAGCTGGATGATGTTTGTGAGACGCAACCCCATGATGACGATATCGATCGTTGCCTGTGGCTGAGCGCCGAAGAGATCCTCACCGCCTGTCATTTACGCTCTCCGCTAGTCGCTGAAAGCATCCGCTGCTGGCAGAGCGGCCAACGTCTGCCGTTGGAAATTATCGGCGAATTTAACTGGCCCTTCACAAAGGGTGTCAACCCTGGGGCTGCGTGATAGAATATGCCGCCTTGAAGTTCAATGTCGTGAGTATTCCAATGTCAGAAAGCCCAAAAAAAGTGATCGTCGGCATGTCCGGCGGTGTCGATTCCTCCGTTTCTGCCTACCTGCTGCAACAGCAAGGTTATAAGGTTGAAGGCCTGTTCATGAAGAACTGGGAAGAGGACGATGGCGAGGAATATTGTACAGCCGCAGCTGACCTGGCCGATGCCCAGGCCGTGTGCGACAAGCTCGGCATTGAGCTGCACACCGTCAATTTTGCCGCAGAATACTGGGACAACGTGTTTGAGCTGTTCCTCGAAGAGTACAAAGCCGGTCGTACCCCGAACCCGGATATTCTGTGCAACAAAGAAATCAAATTTAAAGCCTTCCTTGAGTTCGCCGCCGAAGATTTAGGTGCCGATTTCATCGCCACCGGTCACTATGTGCGCCGCGCCGATGTGAATGGCAAAAGCCAGCTGCTGCGCGGTCTCGACGGTAATAAAGACCAGAGCTATTTCCTGTATACGCTGAGCCACGAACAAATTGCCCAAAGCCTGTTCCCGGTTGGCGAGCTGGAAAAGCCTGAAGTTCGCCGCATTGCGGAAGAACTCGATCTCATCACCGCGAAGAAAAAAGACTCAACCGGTATCTGTTTTATCGGCGAGCGCAAATTCCGCGAATTCCTTGGCCGCTACCTGCCTGCACAGCCGGGTAAAATCGTGACCGTTGATGGCGACGTGATTGGCGAGCACCAGGGGCTGATGTATCACACCCTCGGCCAGCGTAAAGGCCTGGGTATCGGTGGCACCAAAGACGGCAGCGAAGAGCCGTGGTACACCGTCGATAAAGACGTTGAAAATAACATTCTGGTGGTGGCGCAGGGTCATGACCACCCGCGCCTGATGTCCGTCGGCCTGATTGCCCAGCAACTGCATTGGGTCGATCGCGAGCCATTAAACGGCACCCTGCGCTGCACGGTGAAAACCCGCTATCGCCAGACAGACATTCCGTGCACCGTAACCGCACTGGATGAAGATCGCATTGAGGTTCGCTTTGACGAGCCCGTTTCTGCTGTAACCCCAGGCCAGTCCGCCGTGTTCTACAGCGGTGAAGTGTGCCTCGGTGGCGGCATTATCGAGCAGCGTTTGCCGCTGCCGGTTTAAGACTCAGACAGCACACAGAAAGGAGTTTTAGTGGCGAAGAACTATTACGACATCACTATCGCGCTGGCCGGGATTTGCCAGTCGGCCCGTCTGGTTCAGCAGCTTGCGCATCAGGGTCACTGCGACAACGATGCCCTGCACGTGGCGCTGAACAGCGTTATCGATCTCAACCCGGATTCCACGCTGGGCGTGTTCGGTGGCAGTGAAGCCAATCTTCGCCTCGGCCTTGAAACGCTGCTTGGTGTGCTCAACGCCAGCAGCCGTCAGGGCCTCAACGCCGAATTGACGCGTTACACCTTAAGCCTGATGGTGCTGGAACGTAAGCTCTTTGCCGCCAAAGGCGCGATGGACACGCTCGGCGAACGCATTGCCGGGTTACAGCGCCAGTTAGACCATTTCGATTTGCAGTCTGAAACCTTGATGAGCGCGATGGCGGCTATTTATGTCGACGTGATAAGCCCATTGGGACCGCGTATTCAGGTCACCGGTTCCCCTGCCGTGCTGCAAAGCCCACAGGTGCAGGCTAAAGTTCGCGCTGGCCTGTTGGCAGGTATCCGCGCCGCGGTGCTGTGGCACCAGGTTGGCGGCGGTCGTCTGCAACTCATGTTTTCCCGTAATCGCCTGACCACTCAGGCAAAACAAATTCTTGCTCATATAACTCCGGAGTTGTGATCTATGGAATTATCCTCACTGACCGCCGTTTCCCCTGTCGATGGACGCTACGGCGATAAAGTCAGCGCGCTGCGCGGCATTTTCAGCGAATTCGGTTTGCTGAAATTCCGTGTGCAGGTTGAAGTTCGCTGGCTGCAAAAATTAGCCGCGCACACAGCTGTCAAGGAAGTTCCAGCTTTTGCTGCTGACGCAAACGGTTTCCTCGATAAGATCATCGCTGATTTTAACGAAGATGACGCCGCGCGCATTAAAACCATCGAGCGCACCACCAACCACGATGTGAAGGCGGTTGAGTATTTCCTGAAAGAGAAAGTAGCTGACGTTCCTGCCCTGCACGCGGTGTCTGAGTTCATTCACTTCGCCTGCACCTCTGAGGACATCAACAACCTGTCCCACGCGCTGATGCTGAAAACCGCGCGCGACGAAGTGGTGCTGCCGTACTGGCGTAAGCTTATCGATGCGGTGAAAGACCTCGCGGTGCAGTATCGCGATATCCCCCTGCTTTCCCGTACCCACGGCCAGCCTGCGACCCCGTCCACCATGGGTAAAGAGATGGCTAACGTGGCGTACCGTCTGGAGCGTCAGTATCGTCAGCTGAACCAGGTGGAAATCCTCGGTAAAATCAACGGTGCGGTCGGCAACTATAACGCCCACATCGCGGCGTACCCGGAAGTCGACTGGCATGAATTTAGCGAAGAGTTCGTGACGTCGCTCGGCATTCAGTGGAACCCGTACACCACCCAGATTGAACCGCACGATTACATCGCTGAACTGTTCGACTGCGTGGCACGCTTCAACACGATCCTGATCGACTTCGATCGCGATGTGTGGGGCTACGTGGCGCTGAACCACTTCAAGCAGAAAACCATTGCCGGTGAAATCGGTTCTTCCACCATGCCGCACAAAGTGAACCCGATTGACTTCGAAAACTCCGAAGGCAACCTCGGTCTGTCCAACGCCGTGCTGCAACATCTGGCGAGCAAACTGCCGGTTTCCCGCTGGCAGCGTGACCTCACCGATTCCACGGTGCTGCGTAATCTTGGCGTCGGTCTCGGCTATGCGCTGATTGCGTATCAGTCCACGCTGAAAGGTGTGAGCAAACTGGAAGTGAACCGCGATCGCCTGCTGGCAGAGCTGGATAGCAACTGGGAAGTGTTGGCAGAGCCAATCCAGACCGTGATGCGTCGTTACGGCATTGAAAAACCGTACGAGAAGCTGAAAGAGCTGACCCGCGGGAAACGCGTTGACGCCGAAGGCATGAAAGAGTTTATCGATGGTCTGGCGCTGCCAGAACACGAGAAAACGCGCCTGAAAGCCATGACCCCGGCCAACTACATCGGTCGTGCCATTACGATGGTTGATGAACTGAAGTAAGTTGCCCCTCCTCTCTTCCCGCCCGGGGAGAGAGGTTTTCCTCTGGCGAGGAGAAAGCATGATGCAGTGCCAGGTGCCTCCTGGTGAGCCTGTGTCAGTCTGCACAGTGCCCGCGTGACCTTAAGACCGAAGTTCTACTGAACGCCCCACCGCATAGGGGGATTCACTGCAGGCAAGATATTACCTCGGCGAAACGTTCGGACAAGTCCCATCAGGGACTCATGATTCATGGTGTTAATAATCCTCAGGTAATTTCCGCAAGATCCCCAGCCCTCAACGTTAAATAAACAGACTCCCGTTATCTCAGAAATGCTTAAGTCCGCACGGCGAAGTCAGTTTATATTATCGGCTAAAGCGTCAGATTAAGTTTCACTTGAATGCACTGGTTTTGCGTAATCGCGTTAAACTATTCAAATCGTAAATGAAAGGGAGTAGAGACATGCGCGTACTCGTCGTGGAGGATAACGCCCTGTTGCGTCACCATCTCAAAGTTCAGCTGCAGGAGCTGGGCCACCAGGTTGATGCTGCGGAAGACGCAAAGGAAGCGGATTATTATCTCGGTGAACATGTGCCGGATATTGCGATTGTCGATTTAGGCTTGCCGGATGAAGACGGGCTGTCGATGATCCGCCGCTGGCGCAGCCATGAAATCTCACTCCCGGTGCTGGTGTTGACCGCCCGTGAGGGCTGGCAGGATAAAGTTGAAGTGCTGAGCGCCGGGGCGGACGACTACGTGACCAAACCGTTCCACATCGAAGAAGTGGTGGCGCGGATGCAGGCATTGCTGCGCCGGAACAGCGGCCTGGCATCGCAGGTGATTTCCCTTCCGCCGTTCCAGGTTGATTTGTCGCGCCGTGAGCTGTCGGTGAATGATGAAGTCATTAAGCTGACGGCCTTTGAATACACCATTATGGAAACGCTTATCCGCAATAACGGCAAAGTGGTCAGCAAAGATTCCCTGATGCTGCAACTCTACCCCGACGCCGAACTGCGCGAGAGCCACACCATTGACGTGCTGATGGGCCGCCTGCGTAAGAAAATCCAGGCTCAGTACCCGCAGGACGTGATCACCACCGTACGAGGTCAGGGTTACCTGTTCGAACTGCGCGGATGAAAAAAGTGCTCAGGCATATTTTACCCCTCTCCCTGCGCGTCCGCTTTTTGCTCGCAACCGCAGGGGTGGTTCTGGTGTTGTCGCTGGCGTACGGCATGGTCGCGCTGGTCGGCTATAGCGTCAGCTTCGATAAAACCACCTTCCGTTTGCTACGCGGTGAAAGCAACCTGTTCTACACCCTGGCGCGTTATGAAAATAATAAAGTCAGCGTTGAGATCCCCGAAAATCTCAACCTGCAAAGCCCAACCATGGCGCTCATTTACGACAAACACGGCAAGCTATTGTGGATGCAGCGCGACGTACCGTGGCTGGTGGATCGTATTCGTCCGGAATGGCTGAAGACCAACGGTTTCCACGAAATTGAAGCCGACGTGAGCTCATCAAGCATGCTGCTGCGTAACGATCATGCGGTGATGCAGCAGCTCAATGAGATTCGCCAGCAGGATGACGATTCCGAGATGACTCACTCTGTCGCTGTGAATATCTACCCCGCGACCTCGCATTTACCGCAGATGACCATCGTGGTCGTCGACACCATTCCCATCGAGCTGAAGCGCTCGTATATGGTCTGGAGCTGGTTTATCTATGTGCTGGCAGCGAATTTGCTGTTGGTCATTCCGCTGTTGTGGGTCGCCGCATGGTGGAGTTTGCGGCCGATAGAATCGCTGGCGAAAGAGGTGCGTGAACTGGAAGAGCACCACCGCGAGACGCTGAACCCGGCAACCACCCGCGAGCTCACAAGCCTGGTGCAAAACCTCAACCGCCTGCTGAAAAGCGAGCGCGACCGCTACGACAAATACCGCACTACGCTGACGGATCTCACGCACAGTCTGAAAACGCCGCTGGCGGTGCTGCAAAGTACGCTGCGTTCCCTGCGCGGCAACAAGCTCAGCGTGGAAGACGCCGAACCGGTGATGCTGGAACAAATCAGCCGCATCTCGCAGCAGATTGGCTATTACCTGCATCGGGCCAGTATGCGCACGGGCAGCATGTTACTCAGCCGCGAACTGCACCCGGTGGCGCCGCTGCTGGATAATCTGACCTCGGCATTGAACAAGGTGTATCAGCGAAAAGGCGTGAATATCACCCTCGATATTTCGCCTGAAATCAGCTTCGTCGGCGAACAAAACGACTTTATGGAAGTGCTGGGCAACGTGCTGGATAACGCCTGCAAATACTGTCTGGAGTTCGTGGAGGTGTCGGCCCGCCAGACGGACGATCATCTGCATATCTTCGTGGAAGATGACGGCCCGGGTATTCCGCAGAGCAAGCGCGACCTGGTGTTTGACCGCGGTCAGCGCGCAGATACGCTGCGTCCAGGCCAGGGCGTAGGGCTTTCCGTGGCGCGTGAAATTGTCGATCAATATGAAGGCAAAATTCTGCCCGGCGACAGCCCGCTCGGCGGTGCAAAAATGGACGTGATTTTCGGCCGCCAGCATCCGGAAAGCAAAGAGGCTTGAGTCTTTTTTTGCCGCCGCCTGCATCGTCGGGCAGTGGCATCCGTTATACTTCATGCAACTCGAACGAAGTAGAGTCAAAACTCCCAACAGAAGCCTGCCTGTGGAATAAAACATTATGGATTATCAGTTATCGCTCAACTGGCCCGACTTTATCGAACGCTACTGGCAAAAACGCCCGGTCGTGTTGAAGCGCGGCTTTACCGACTTTGTCGACCCTATTTCCCCTGACGAACTGGCGGGCCTCGCCATGGAAGACGAAGTGGACAGCCGCCTCGTCAGCCACCATGAAGGCAAATGGCAGGTCAGCCACGGTCCGTTCCAAAGCTACGATCACCTGAGTGAAAACAACTGGTCGCTGCTGGTACAGGCGGTAAACCACTGGCACGAACCGACCGCTGCGCTGATGCGCCCATTCCGCGCCCTGCCCGACTGGCGCATTGACGACCTGATGATTTCGTTCTCCGTGCCCGGCGGCGGCGTTGGCCCGCATCTGGATCAGTACGATGTCTTTATCATTCAGGGAACCGGGCGCCGTCGCTGGCGCGTGGGTGACAAAGTGCCAATGAAGCAGCACTGCCCGCACCCAGACCTGCTTCAGGTTGATCCGTTCGACGCGATTATCGATGAAGAAATGGAGCCTGGCGACATCCTCTATATTCCGCCAGGTTTCCCGCACGAAGGCTATTCGCTGGAAAACTCGCTGAACTATTCGGTCGGTTTCCGCGCGCCAAGCGGCAAAGAGCTGATCAGCGGTTTCGCGGATTACGTCTTGCAGCGTGAATTGGGGACACACCGTTATACCGATCCGGACGTGCCTGCGCGTGAACATCCGGCGGATATCGTGCCGCAGGAACTCGAAAAGCTGCGCGCGATGATGCTCGAAATGATTAGCCAACCGGAACACTTTACCCAGTGGTTTGGCGAGTTCATCAGCCAGACGCGCCACGAACTCGACGTTTCTCCGCCGGAGCCGCCGTATCAGGCCGATGAAATCTACGATGCGCTGCAACAGGGCGACAAACTGGTTCGTCTGGGTGGCCTGCGCGTACTGCGCATTGACGGTGAAGTGTATGTGAACGGTGAGAAAATTGAATCGCCACATCGCCCGGCACTGGAAGCGCTGGCGAGTCATATTGAACTGAACGCGGAACACTTTGGCGATGCGCTGGAAGACCCGTCATTCCTGGCGATGCTCTCTGCGCTGGTGAACAGCGGCTACTGGTTCTTCGAAGACTGATAGCCGGTCGCCCGGCGGCGCTGCGCTTGCACGGGCCTACATGATTGTGACGTTGTAGGCCCGTGCAAGCGTAGCGCCGCCGGGCAATAATCTGGCAAACCCGACTACCGTTTGGCGGTCAACTCCGCAATCCGCACAATCACTCTGACCGCTTTCTCCATCCCTTCCAGCGTCGCGAATTCGTGCTTGCCGTGGTAGTTATAGCCGCCGGTAAAAATGTTCGGACACGGTAATCCCATGAACGAAAGCTGCGAGCCATCGGTGCCACCGCGAATCGGTTTCATCAGCGGTTCGATATCGCAATCACGCATCGCCTGCTGCGCCACCTCGATGATGTGCGGATGCTCCATCACCTTTTCACGCATGTTGTAATAACTGTCTTCGATGATGAGTTCGATGTAGCAATCCGGGTGCAGCCCTTTGCCCACCTTTTTCGCGATTTCCATCATTTTGCGCTTCCGCGCTTCGAACTCTTTGCGGTCAAAATCGCGAATGATGTAGTGCATCTGCGCGCTGTCGACGGTGCCTTTGATACTGGTCAGATGGAAGAAACCTTCATAGCCTTCCGTCTGCTCAGGGCTTTCTTCAGCGGGCACTTCAGCGTGAATGCGCGAAGCCAATGACAGCGCGTTCACCATCACCCCTTTGGCACTGCCCGGATGGACGTTATTGCCCACGATTTTGATGGTCACCGACGCGGCGTTGAAGTTCTCGTACTCCAGTTCACCCACGCCGCCGCCGTCAACGGTATACGCCCATTGCGCACCGAACGCCTCAACGTCAAAGTGTTTGGCGCCCTTGCCCACTTCTTCATCCGGCGTGAAGGCCACGCGGATTTCGCCGTGTGGCACGTTGTTGGCCTTCATCACCGCCAGCGCGGTCATGATTTCCGCCACGCCGGCTTTGTCATCCGCGCCGAGCAGTGTTTTGCCATCGGTAGTGATTAACGTCTGGCCGAGCAGCTGATGCAACACCGGGAACATCACCGGGGACAGCACTTCATCGCCGATACCGAGCGCGATATCTCCCCCGCGATAGTTTTCGACAATCTGCGCATTGACGTTTTTACCGCTAAAATCGGGAGAGGTATCGACGTGAGAAATAAAACCAATGACAGGAATATCACCCTCAACGTTAGCAGGCAGCGTGGCCATCACCGTGCCCTTCTCACTCAGCGTGACGTCAACCAGCCCCAATTCTTCGAGCTGCGTTTTGAGCAGGCGTAACAATTTCCATTGCCCTTCGGTGCTCGGCACCTGCCGCACGCCAGGCTTCGACTGCGTATCCAGAGAAACGTACTGCAAAAACCGCTCAAGTAATTTATCCATGTCGTCGCCCTCATTTTTTGAATCAACATTATCAGTAAGCACCGATCCCGAAATATTGCGTCAGGTCACTTTTGGCCCGGCAATTGAGATTTTTTTTCAATTGCCTATGTGAATTGTATATAGGTAATCAACAAGGAGGCAGAATGATTGGCGATTTCAGGGGATTGCCGTAGAATGCCAGCCCTTAATTATGTGTCAGACCTTTAAGGTGGTTAACCACACACCCCGTAGCGGGAATTATTCGCTACGTTTACATGGGACAGAGTAAAAAATTGAATACACAATCGCGTTCGCTTTCACCGCTGGTGCATCTGGCGGGGATTCGCAAAGGCTTTGATGGTAAAACAGTCATTTCAGATCTCAATCTCACCATTAATAATGGTGAATTCCTTACGCTGCTAGGCCCCTCCGGCTGCGGTAAAACCACGGTGTTACGTCTGATTGCCGGGCTCGAAAATGTCGACCACGGCCGCATACATCTTGAAGATATCGACATCACCGATGTCCCGGCGGAAAACCGCCACGTTAATACTGTATTTCAAAGCTACGCGCTGTTCCCGCACATGACCGTGTTCGAGAACGTGGCCTTCGGCCTGCGGATGCAAAAAACGCCTGCCAACGAAATTACGCCTCGCGTTACCGATGCCCTGCGCATGGTGCAGCTGGACGAGTTTGCCCAGCGCAAACCACATCAGCTTTCCGGCGGACAGCAGCAGCGTGTGGCTATCGCCCGCGCGGTGGTGAATAAACCGCGTCTATTATTGCTGGACGAATCCCTTTCTGCGCTCGATTACAAACTGCGTAAGCAGATGCAGAACGAACTCAAAGCCCTACAGCGCAAGCTCGGTATTACCTTTGTGTTCGTCACCCACGATCAGGAAGAAGCCCTGACCATGTCTGACCGTATCGTAGTGATGCGGGATGGCAAAATCGAGCAAGACGGCACGCCGCGTGAAATTTATGAAGAGCCGAAGAACCTGTTCGTCGCCGGATTCATTGGCGAAATCAATAGGTTCAACGCCACGGTGATTGAGCGTCTGGATGAACAACGCGTGCGCGCCAACGTTGAAGGCCGCGAGTGTAATATCTACGTCAATTTCGCGGTAGAAAAAGGCCAGAAGCTCAATGTGCTGCTGCGTCCGGAAGATTTGCGCGTCGATGAAATTAATCACGATAACGACATCGAAGGCCTGATTGGCTACGTGCGCGAGCGCAACTACAAGGGCATGACCCTTGAATCCGTGGTTGAGCTGGAAAACGGGAAAATGGTGTTGGTCAGCGAATTCTTCAATGAAGATGACCCGGACTTCGACCATTCTCTGGATCAAAAAATGGCCATCAATTGGGTCGAAAGCTGGGAGGTGGTGCTGGCTGATGAAGAACACCAGTAAATTCCAGAAGGTGGTGATCGCCACCATCGTCGGTTGGCTGGTGGTATTTGTCTTTCTGCCCAACCTGATGATCATCGGTACCAGCTTCCTGACCCGCGATGACGCCAATTTCGTCAAAATGGTCTTTTCGCTGGGTAACTACGCGCGTCTACTCGACCCACTCTATTTCGACGTTTTACTGCACTCGCTGAACATGGCGCTGCTGGCCACGCTGGCGTGTCTGATCCTCGGCTATCCGTTCGCCTGGTTCCTGGCGCGCCTGCCGGAGAAAGTCCGCCCTCTGCTGCTGTTTCTGCTGATTGTGCCGTTTTGGACCAACTCGCTGATCCGCATCTACGGCCTGAAAATTTTCCTCAGCACCAAAGGCTATCTGAATGCGTTACTGCTGTGGACCGGGCTGATCGATACGCCGATTCGCATCATGTACACGCCCAGCGCGGTGATCATCGGCCTGGTCTACATTTTGCTGCCGTTTATGGTCATGCCGCTCTATTCCAGCATTGAGAAACTCGACAAACCGCTGCTGGAAGCGGCCCGCGATTTAGGTGCCAATAAGTTCCAGACCTTTATTCGCATCATCATGCCGTTGACCATGCCGGGCATTATTGCCGGCTGTCTGTTGGTGATGCTGCCCGCAATGGGGCTGTTCTATGTCTCCGACCTGATGGGCGGCGCGAAGAACCTGCTTATCGGCAACGTCATTAAAAGCCAGTTCCTGAATATTCGCGACTGGCCTTTTGGCGCGGCCACCAGCATTACGTTGACGCTGGTGATGGGCCTGATGCTGCTGGTTTACTGGCGCGCTGCGCGGTTGCTGAATAAAACGGTGGAACTCGAATGATCGGTCGTCTGCTTCGTGGCGGCTTTATGACCGCCATTTACGCCTATCTCTATATTCCGATCATTATTTTGATCGTGAACTCCTTTAACAGCTCGCGGTTTGGCATTAACTGGCGGGGTTTTACCACCCAGTGGTACAGCCTGCTGATGAACAACGACAGTCTGTTGCAGGCGGCTCAGCACTCACTGACGATGGCGGTATTTTCCGCGACATTTGCCACGCTGATTGGCTCACTCACCGCGGTGGCGCTGTTTCGCTATCGTTTTCGCGGTAAACCGTTCGTCAGTGGCATGTTGTTCGTGGTGATGATGTCGCCGGATATCGTCATGGCGATCTCCCTGCTGGTACTGTTTATGCTGATTGGCATTCAGCTCGGCTTCTGGTCGCTGTTGTTCTCGCACATCACTTTCTGCCTACCGTTTGTGGTGGTCACCGTTTACTCGCGCCTGAAAGGCTTTGACGTGCGGATGCTTGAAGCCGCGAAAGATCTGGGCGCCAGCGAAATGACCATTCTGCGCAAAATCATTCTGCCGCTGGCAATGCCTGCGGTCGCTGCCGGATGGCTGCTAAGCTTTACCCTGTCGATGGACGATGTGGTGGTTTCCTCGTTCGTCACCGGTCCGGGCTATGAAATTTTGCCGCTCAAGATTTACTCGATGGTTAAAGTCGGCGTTTCACCCGAAGTGAATGCGCTGGCGACCATTCTGTTAATACTTTCTCTGGTTATGGTGGTTGCCAGCCAGATTGTTGCTCGTGATAAAACGAAATCTCAGGGGACATCAAAATGAAAAAAATGCTTGCCGCCGCGGCGCTGGTGCTCGGAATGGGTGCGGCGCACGCCGATGACAGCAAAACGCTCTATTTCTATAACTGGACCGAATACGTACCGCCGGGCCTGCTGGAGCAATTCACCAAAGAAACCGGGATCAAGGTTATCTATTCGACCTATGAATCGAATGAAACCATGTACGCCAAGCTGAAAACCTATAAAGACGGCGCGTACGATCTGGTGGTGCCTTCGACCTACTTTGTCGACAAAATGCGTAAAGAAGGCATGATCCAGAAGATCGACAAAAGCAAGCTGACTAACTTCAGCAATCTTGACCCGGAAATGCTGAACAAGCCGTTTGATCCGAACAACGACTATTCGATCCCGTACATCTGGGGTGCCACGGCGATTGGCGTAAATAGCGACGCTATCGACCCGAAAACCGTCACCAGCTGGGCCGACCTGTGGAAACCAGAATATAAAGGTAGCCTGCTGCTGACCGACGATGCGCGTGAAGTTTTCCAGATTGCGCTGCGTAAACTGGGCTATTCCGGTAACACCACCGATCCAAAAGAGATTGAGGCGGCATACAAAGAGCTGCAAAAACTGATGCCTAACGTCGCGGCGTTTAACTCCGATAACCCGGCGAACCCGTATATGGAAGGCGAAGTGAATCTGGGGATGGTGTGGAACGGTTCCGCATTCGTGGCCCGTCAGGCCGGAACGCCGCTGGAAGTGGTTTGGCCGAAAGAAGGCGGTATTTTCTGGATGGACAGCCTGGCGATTCCTGCGAATGCCAAAAACGTCGACGGCGCGCTGAAGCTGATTAACTTCCTGCTGCGCCCGGATGTCGCCAAACAGGTGGCAGAAACTATTGGCTACCCGACGCCAAACCTGGCGGCGCGTAAACTGTTGGATCCAAAAGTCGCCAACGACAAATCGCTGTATCCGGATGCGGAAACCATTAAGAAAGGCGAATGGCAGAACGACGTCGGTGATGCCAGCCGTATCTACGAAGATTATTACCAGAAGCTGAAAGCGGGTCGGTGATCGCACCCTGCCCCATACCAAAAGCCAGAGCGCATTATGCCTCTGGCTTTTTTAATCGAAATGCCTAACGGTTTTCTTCAATATAGGCCGCCAGACTCGCCGGCGTTTTTAATACGATGGCGACATCCGTCGGGGAAATCATGCAGCCGAACTCATCCTGAACTTCGAGTACTACATCGACGGCCATAATCGAGTCGAGAATGTCTGACTCAATAAGTTCATCATTAAAGCCAACCTTGCGGGACAGCACGCGCTCAAACAGGGCCAGTACTTGTTCTTCCATCATCGTTCCTCAGTATCATCAACTGACGCGTGCTTGCGCGTCTAACAATTTACGATCGATTTTGCCATTAGGATTCAATGGCAATGCCTCTTTGAGCAGGATCTGACTCGGAACCATATAAGACGGAACCACCTTCGCCAGCCCTTGCTTAATTTCTTCTGCAGATAAATGAGACACGCAGAACGCCGCAATGCGTAATACAGAGCCGCCAGGTTTCATTAACGGCAGTACGACGGCGTCCTTAATCCCGGTCATGTTCAGTAACCTGGCTTCAATTTCGCTGATTTCAATCCGATACCCGTTGAGCTTTATTTGGCTATCATTGCGGCCCATGCAGTAAAGATAATCTTGCGCAAATCCCAGGTCCCCGGTTTTATATCCCCGCCATGGCGTGTCTTCACGGGTGAGCAATTTGGCTGAGTTCTCTTCTGGCAGCCCAAGATAACCACGCATCACATTTTTCCCCCAAATGATCAGCTCACCCTCGGGAGTAATGTCCATAAAGGAATGCGGCATCATGGTGCCGATGGGCAACAGATCTAATTCACTGGCCATCATCTCATCGGTGATTTCTACCACCGTGGTTGCCACGGTAGCTTCCGTTGGTCCGTAGGAATTCATGATTTTTGCATTCGGGAAGCGTCGGCGTAACTGCTTCACCAGTGCCTTATTCAGCACTTCCCCAATAAAGACAAAGACGGAAAGATCGGGCAAAAACTCACTATTGAACTGGGGTGAAAGAAGTTTCTGATACGCAAACGAAGGAGTGGAAATCCACGTAGACACTTTTTTCAGACGCAGCGAATCCAGCCATGATTCAGCGGCAATAGCCTCTTTTGCATTCAGCACGATATGGCCACTTTTCGCTAAATTGGCCAGCAGCGGAATAAGCGATAAGTCAAAACTGAATACCGCATGATTCATCAGAACCGGAGCTTCTGGCAGAGAAAAAGAATCGCCAACCCATTGAATGAAATTCCACACTGACTCCCTGCCAATTTGCACACCTTTAGGCTTACCGGTACTCCCCGAGGTAAACATCATGTACGCCAACTGACTTTCTTGCAGAGGTTTGGCTGCCACGCCGGTATTCATAAATGACTGCTGTGCTACGTCATAGTAATAAGGTGCGTGCGCAAGAGTGCAGATTTCTTTCAGGCGTTCGGTCGGATAAATGCAATCAACAGGAATGTAGGTGATGCCGTGCAGAAGACAACTGTAAATAGCCACTGCAAATTCAGTTTGCTGATGACCGTATAACACGACAGGCACATGAGGATGCGATACGAACGCATGATAGCGGTTCATCCAGTCGGTCACCGCCATGCTGAGTTCAGACCACGTTAACTCGCCATCGCTACCACTGACTGCAAGTTGTCCTGGCCGCACGGGATCCAGTAATGTTTTACGCAAGTAATCCTGCAAAGCCTGGATATCATGTTGAAGATTCATAACGGTGACATTCCACTGAAGATGTAGAGAGAAATAGCTGCGCTTGCCAACGTTAAAAACCGACCGCACAGCGATACAACCGGGTATTTCAACCACTGCTCAAGCAAGGGTTGCCTTTTTGCCGACCATAACAGCATGTTGTGAGAGACCGAAATCAGGCCAAAGAGAATACCGCTAATCACATAGTGTCTCTCAAGCCCGTTCCAGGCGCCCATGCAAAACAGCGTGCAGAATATACCGATGTTTTGCGCACAGGTTTTGTTGTTACGGAAGAACGTAAATCTCAATAAATGCATATACACAGGCATGAAAATAACGTCCCGGAGCCATTCAGAAAGACTGATGTGGAAACGACGCCAGAAGTCCTGCGGGTTCTTGGCCAACAAAGGGATAGTAAAGTTCTGCGGGATATTGAGACCAAAAAGACGCCCGGCCCCAATCGCCATGTTGCTGTATCCTGCGAAATCAAAATAGAGATAGAAGCTATAAGCCACGGACATCACAATCCCGACCGTCAGCGTAAAATCTTGATGGCGCCAGTGGCTGATCACGTAGTGGTCAATGAGCATGGCAAACAAAAACTTTTGCACAATGCCATAGAAAATTTGCTGCATCGACTGCAGAAAAAGTTCGGTGGTCATGGAGAAAGCGGGTTTGCGGATATCTTTCGCCCACGTATTCCAGCGATACATCGGTCCAGCAAGGATCACGAAGGGCAAAAAAAGATAACAAAAATAGATGATGAAACTTTTGGCATCTTCTTTTTTGCGATACAGCAGCACATCGATTGCGCGGAAGGTCATAAATGATAAGCCAATCATGCCCCAATGATTGTTCAGATGCAGTTTGACCAGAATTAAAGGCAATAACGTCAGACTGACCGCCTGCCAGGTTTTCAGGTACTTTTTGTCTTTAAGGTACGTCACGGCATAAAAACAAAGAAAAACAGCGATTGGGATAAAAAACTGACCACGGAAAACGTGCGCCCAGCCAATAAGGGCAATCACCGAAAATGAAACCAGATAGGTCAGGCGGTACTTTAAAAATCGATTTATCCCCGCAAAGAGCAGTGCTGAGGAGAATAAATAAACAAAAAATGACGCGTTCGAATACATAGTGACACCATCAAAATTGCTGATACTCAAACTGGACTTTCAGTTTCGCTGAGTCATTTGACGTCGACCAGGCGACAATTGTCAGCGCCAGGCAAAAATAGAGCAGAAACAGGCAGATTGCTTTCTTAATCATTTGAATTGCTCGTAGACAAAGTGGTCCATATCAACCCAAGCCAGGTCGGTTGGATGAAGATAATCCTTGTTCCAGCCGTTCTGATAAGGCATTTCATACATGTCGTAATAAGGCACCTGGTATTCTTTCAGCGTCGATTTAACAATCTCGTCGGCCTGCTTATATCTTTCCCGATGATTGATAGCCCATGGGTTCATCGGATCAACAATCGCAATCACCTGTACATGGTGATCATGCAGCATCTTAATCATCTTTTTAAATGCTACGATCTGTTCCTGGGCTGGAGGTCGTGAACTCCAGTCAAAAGGCTTCGGACGTGCTTTGAAGTACTCGGGTGTCATCCAGTGGGTCGCTGCAGTTATCTTGCGCTCTTTATTATATTCCCGCGCTTGTTGTCGCTGGCTCTCCCAATCGACGACTTCAAACTTGCCAGCAGACGATGGCCATGATTCAGGCTGAGCTTTGTTTAACTGAATTTGTTCCTTATAAAAATCTCGCGCCAGATCGCAAAATGAGCCCATTTGCCAGGACATCTCTTTCTTGATGTCGCTGATATTCCAGCCTCGAATTTGCATTTGGCTGAATGACAAATGACTGATTTTATCCCCGCGCGTCATCTCCAGATATTGCGTAACGACAGGAGCGACCTCACGGTTGTTAAGCAAAGGATCAAACACATCGGCAGGCAAATTATCTTCGAATATCTTCGGCGGTACTTTAGGCCTGAAAAAGCTGTCCGGTGACAGCAGCAGCACCAATTGAGTCTTGCTGTTGAGGTCCTGTTTAAAACGAGATAACAGCGAATATTGAATAACGCTGTCTACCATCACGCCGCCATAGGCCACCACCGGAATATGAAGATTCTGGTTAAAGTAATTAAATATCGCATGAGGTTCTTCACCAGACCATATGACCTCTGACGCGCCCAGAAAGAAAATCGCATTCCCCTGCAAAGCATGAGAAATTGTCATCATTTTTTCGTTCTGCTCTTTGCGTGTTCCTACCATCGTGTTAATCAACG
Source organism: Scandinavium goeteborgense (assembly GCF_003935895.2). Classification (GTDB taxonomy): domain Bacteria; phylum Pseudomonadota; class Gammaproteobacteria; order Enterobacterales; family Enterobacteriaceae; genus Scandinavium; species Scandinavium goeteborgense. The sequence goes on from NZ_CP054058.1 coordinate 2,744,113, forward strand.
GTTGAAACTTTAAAACCGAATGATCACCGCTAATCAATGGGGGTAACGACAATACCAGAACTGCTGCCAATGCCATGGAGACATGCAGAAGAATATCTTTATTAATCTTCATAATAAAAAGAGTTGATAAGTTAATGTTTAAAGTTTGTTTTATTTTAAAGCCTAACCGTCAGCCTGCTATTTTTAACGCGAAAACACTTTAACGCATAAGGCATTTTTTGTATGTAACCATATGTACACCGTTAGAATAAACAATAAAACACAATGTACCAGAGATTATTTTCGTCTTTCTTTTAGTGTACTACCATTATCCAGCTAATAAATAAACATTCCTAAACAGTCCCTCTACAACGATTATTTACAGCATAAAATGTCGATGACTAGATTTTTTTCAGCCGTTAAAAGAGTATTTCGTTAAATTCACAGCCGTACATTACTCTGTTGTCATACCAAAAATGATGAACAGAAGGACTTAATTTTACTCTGATAACAATTTTGCAATCTTAATGTCATCAGCACTTCGATATTTGCTACCAAACATGCCTACATGTAACTAATTAATAATAAACATTGATGACATTGATAAATAAATATTGTGAATGGGCGTTTTCATACGAAGCTATTTACATCGTGATACGAAGCCCAGCAAGCCTTGTGGGTGACGTTTGGGGTACGGGGATTTTTTATTCGGATGTATGAATCGCGCATTTGCATGCAAGCAGGTGACAAGAATGGGTGAGAAACGAGGGTGTTCAGGCAGTAGCGCGTGGCACTGCCTGAGTTACAGCGGCAAAAAAGCTGACGTCCTACAACCCTTTCAGCAGCTTCGCCACATACTCGGGAACGACGTCACTCGCCAGGCCGTAGTGTTTTTCTTCGAACTCACTGCCGACCTGGCTCGGTTCGAGATTGAGTTCAACGGTGTGCGCGCCCTGCAGTTTCGCTTCGTGCACGAACCCGGCAGCCGGGTAGACATGTCCGGAGGTGCCGATAGCGATAAACTCATCGGCCATCGCCAGCGCTTCGTAAATCTCGTCCATGCCGAGCGGCATTTCACCGAACCACACCACGTGCGGACGCAGCGGCTGCGGGAACTGGCAGCAGTGGCATTTGTCGTCAACGGTCACATCCCCCGTCCACTCAAAAACTTGTCCACTCCAGTCACAGCGCACCTTTAATAATTCGCCGTGCATATGAATAATGCGCTTGTTCCCTGCCCGCTCGTGCAGATTGTCGATATTCTGCGTCACCAACAGGAAGCGATCACCCAGCTCTTCTTCCAGCTTCGCCAGCGCCAGATGCGCTGCATTCGGCTGAATGTCGGGCTGCTGGAGTTGCTGGCGACGGGCGTTATAAAACGCCTGTACCAGCGCCGGGTCACGGGCGAAACCTTCCGGCGTCGCCACGTCTTCGACGCGGTGTTCTTCCCATAAACCGTCGGTTGCGCGGAACGTGCGGATCCCGGATTCGGCAGAGATCCCCGCCCCGGTCAGCACCACCACTCTGGGTTTAACCATCCCTTCAGGCACCGCTCTGTCTCTGAAGAAAACCCGCTGGCGCAAACGATCGTGCAGGCGGCGTTTAGTAAGGCGAAAACGACTGAGTCGATGGAAGCGACGCGACTGCATAATAACCCCTGTATCAATCTGTAAGATGCAGGAACGCGGCACCGCGCATTCCTCCGGCATCACCGTGGCGAGCGCGCTCAATGCGAGGCACGCGAGCCACCGGCAACAGATGGCGCGGCAAGCGTGCCGCCAGCCCGTCTGTTATCGCAGCAAAGTTAGACAATCCACCGCCGATCACCAGTAAATCAGGATCGACAATAGTCATAATATTTCCCAGACACACGGCAAGCAAATCGAGGTAACGCTCGACGTGTTCACGGGCTTTGGTTTCGCCCTGCTCCCACTGCGCGACGATCTCCGGTGAGCTTAACACCTGCTGATTATAGTGCTCATACAGCCAGGCAAAGCCGCGGCCCGAGAGATAGTTTTCGATACAGCCCAGCTGGCCGCAGCCGCAGCGGGTCAATGGAAAATCACGCCCCACCACCTCCAGCGCATCCACCGGCAGCCGGATGTGGCCGAACTCGCCAGTGATATAACTGTGACCGGTTATCGATTTCCCGTTCAGAACTAAACCCCCACCAACGCCCGTGCCGAGGATAAGCCCCATCACCAACGGATATTGCGTGAATTCGTCGTCCCAGGCTTCGGAGAGTGCAAAACAGTTGGCGTCGTTATCGAGACGCACATCGCGGTCGAGACGAGCAGAGAGGTCCTGACGCAGCGTTTGACCGCTGGCGGCAGGAACATTGGCCGCGTACAGCGTGCCATCGGCGGTTTCGGGCATCCCTGGGATACCGATGCCGACACTGCCTTTTACGCCAAAGCGTTGATCGGCTTCAGCAACAAGGCCGCACACGGCCTGCAGAAAGGATTCATAGCTGTCGTGCGGCGTCGGAGTGCGTTTTTCCCACTGCAAACGCCGCTGTGCGTCGAATACCCCAAGGGCAATTTTACTGCCGCCAATGTCAAATCCGTAGAACATAGCAATTCCTCTTAACTGACCCAGGCGACAACGTCGCCGGGTCATGACGCGAAATTACTGGCCACTTAACACTCTTGCAGGATCAATTCGGCTGGCGCGGCGGGCAGGATACCAGCTCGCCAGCAAACTCAGCACCAGTGCCGTGACCAGCACATAAAAGACGTCCAGCCAGTGAAGTTCTGAGGGCAGGAAGTCGATAAAATAGATGTCACCGGACAGGAACTGATGACCAATAAGCTTTTCGATGCCGTTGATGATGGCCGTCAGATTCAGCGCACACAGCACGCCGATCACCACGCCTAGCAGGCTGCCCAGCAGCCCGGCAAGTAAGCCGTACCAGACGAAAATAGCGCGGATTAGGCCATCTTTGGCACCGAGCGTACGCAGTACCGCGATATCGCTACTCTTGTCTTTCACCGCCATCACCAGGGTGGATACGATATTGAAGCAGGCCACACCAATCACCAGGATCATCGCCAGATACATGATGGCGCGGATCATCTGGATATCGCGATACATGTAGCCGTAGGTGCCGATCCAGCTCTTGATGTAGACGTAGCTGTTAGTCACTTCGCCGGCGTCACGCACCAGTTTGTTGGCGCTAAAGACGTCGTTTACCTTGAGGGCAATCCCGGTCACGCTGCTGCCCATGTCCAGATACTGTTGCGCATCTGGCATCGGGATCATCGCGAAACTGTGGTCGAGCTGACCGCTTAGCTGCAAAATTCCGCTCACGTGCAGACGCACGCGCTTAGGCTGCAGGAGCTGATGCTCTTTGTCAGAGTTCGGGATCATGATGGATACCCAGTCGCCCTGTTTGACCTTCAGTGCATCGGCCACGCCTTTGCCCAAAATAATCTGCTGGTCGCCCGCTTTGAAATTGGCCCAGGCATTGTTCTGCACGTATTTCGGCAACGCGCTGAGCTGGTTTTCCTGCTGCGGATCGACGCCTTTGATCTGAATAGCGCGCATGTTGCTGCCGCTTTCAATCAGGCCGGTGAAGTTGATATACGGTGCCGCCGCCGCAATACCTTTCACTTTTTCAACTTTGGTCAGCGCGTCGTGCCAGTTGTTCCACGGCTGGTTCACCGGTTCGATTTCACCGTGCGGCACCACCGCCAGAACGCGGTTGTTGAGCTCACGCTCAAAGCCGTTCATCGCACTTAAACCGACAATCAGCACCGCCACGCCCAGCGCGATCCCGACAGTTGAAATCACAGAAATCAGCGACACCATGCCGCCACGACGGCGGCCACGGCTAAAACGTAAGCCTATAAGCAGGGATAACGGAGACGCCATTTACTGCGCCCCCATCAGGGTCAGTTGATCGTTCAGGTGGCCGTCGCGCATCTCCAGCTGGCGGCTCATGCGTTTTGCCAGCTGCAGATCGTGAGTCACCACCAGGAACGCGGTGCCCTGCTTTTGGTTGAGGTCGCCAAGCAGCTGGAAAATGCTGTCGGCGTTACGGGCATCGAGGTTACCGGTCGGTTCATCCGCCATGACCAGACGCGGGTTGTTGACCAGCGCACGGGCAATGGCCACACGTTGACGCTCGCCGCCGGAGAGTTCAGACGGGCGGTGACTGCGACGATGGTCGAGGCCCACCGCGGCCAGCATTGCGCGAGCGCGTTCCTGAATTTCAGCGGGTTTCTTTTTGCCAATCAGCAGCGGCATCGCCACGTTTTCTTCGGCTGTGAAATCCGGCAGCAAATGGTGGAACTGATAAATAAAGCCGAGCTCGCGGTTACGCAGTTCAGCTTTCGCCGCCACCGTCATTTTCGACAGCGGCTGACCGCTGAAAATCACGTCGCCGGATGTCGGCGTATCCAGCCCGCCGAGCAGGTGCAGCAGCGTACTTTTGCCAGAGCCGGAGCTGCCGACAATCGCCATCATCTCGCCTTCCCCTATGCTGAAACTGACGTTATGCAGCACGTCGGTCTGCACAGTGCCTTCCTGATAGCGTTTGCACAGGTCGTCGCATTGCAACAGGATCTTATTCATAACGTAAAGCCTCAGCGGGTTGGGTGGCGGCAGCGCGCCATGAAGGATAAAGCGTAGAAAGCAGCGCCAGCAGCATCGCCACCAGCGCAATGACGACCACCTGCAGCGGTTCGATGGCTACCGGCAGTGCGCCGCCGTCAACGAACGCGCCGATAATCGGCATCAAATTATTGAGCTGGCTGGCAAGCAGCAGACCAAGCAGTGCGCCGAGCAGCGCGCCAATCACGCCGGCACTGGCCCCCTGAACCATAAACACCGCCATAATCTGGCGCGGGGTCAGCCCTTGCGTTTGCAAAATGGCGACTTCGCCCTGCTTCTCCATCACCATCAGGCCCAGAGACGTAATAATGTTAAACGCGGCAACGGCAACAATCAGGCTCAGCAGCAGGCCCATCATGTTTTTTTCCATACGCACGGCCTGGAACAGCTCGCCTTTGCGCTCGCGCCAGTCCTGCCATTTGGTACCCTCAGGCAGTTTCTGGGTGCTCAGCGTATCGACTTCCAGCGGTTTATCGAGCCACAAACGCCAGCCGGTAATGTTGCCGAGCGGGTAACGCATCAGACGTGAAGCGTCCTGAATATTGACCAGCATCTGGTAACCGTCGACTTCGCTGTTAGCGGCAAAGGTGCCAATCACGTTAAACAAACGCTGGCTCGGTACGCGGCCCATCGGCGTGAACTGGCTGGCGGATGGCACCATGATGCGAATTTGTTCGCCACGTTTCACGCCCAGTTGCCCGGCCAGCTGTTCGCCAAGAATGACGTTGTACTGCCCGGTTTGTAGCGCGGTTTGTTTGACGTTAACGAGGAACGGCGTCAGCGGATCGTTTTGGTTCGGATCGATACCGAGCATCACGCCCACTGCCACACTGCGCGGGCTCTGGATAACCACATCACCGGTGGTCAGCGGCGCAACGCGGGTGACGCCCTTCAACCTGGCTTCGCTTTCAGGAATTTTCTGCGGGTTCACTGAACCCTGATCTGCGCTCAGAACCGCCTGCGGCATCAGCCCGAGGATGTTGTTTTGCAGCTCGCGCTCAAAACCGTTCATGACCGATAACACGGTCACCAGCGCCATTACGCCAAGCGTAATGCCGATGGTCGACAGCCAGGAGACAAAGCGACCGAAGCGGTCCGCTGCGCGCCCACGCATATAACGCAGGCCGATAAATAGTGCGACAGGTTGGTACATGTAATCCGTCTGGTTGCTGTTAGCGAGAGCCCGAGTATATAAGCGAAAGACCTGAGCGTAAATGCGCTAAACCAGATACCCGCACCCTGATCTTTATCTGAAAATGAATCAAATACAGAATGTTACCCATTACTCCCCGTCAAAAGCCCTTGAGGATAGTCGCTTGTTAATGGCAATGAAAAACGTGGATCGTCATGAAAGAAAAAACACTATGGCTCAATCAAATCAAGGGGCTATGCATTTGCCTGGTGGTATTTTACCACTCGGTGATCACCTTCTATCCGCATCTCAGCGGCTTCCAGCATCCGTGGTCCGCCACGCTGGCGAAGTGCTGGGTGTACTTCAATCTCTATCTGGCCCCTTTCCGTATGCCGGTGTTCTTTTTTATCTCCGGATTTCTGATCCAACGCTATATCGACGGGGTTTCCTGGCGTGACAGCCTTGGCAAGCGAGTCGGTAATATCCTGTGGGTTTTAGTACTGTGGGGCGTTTTACAGTGGCAGGCGCTGAGTCATATCACGCATTGGCTGGCGCCGGATCGTGACGTCAGCTCCAGCGCTAACGCGGCGTATGCCGACAGCCTGGGCGAATTTGTGCATGGCATGCTCACCGCCAGCACCAGCCTGTGGTACCTGTACGCGCTCATCGCCTACTTCGTGCTGTGCAAGCTAACCTCGCGCGGAAAATTGTTGATGATTATCGGGCTGGGGCTGCTTAGCATTGCCATTAACTTCCTGCCAACGCCGTGGTGGGGCATGAACAGCGTGCTGCGTAACGTCATCTATTATGCGTTGGGCGCGTGGTACGGCACGGCATTAATGGCGTGGATGATGGCCTTCAACGTGCGTCAACGCTGGCTGCCCCTCGGCGCATTCGCCCTGCTCTCTGTTGTGCTGTGGTTCGCGCGCACGCCGCTGTTCCTGTCGCTGTTGTCGATTTTTGCCATCATGAAGCTGTTCTACGCCGTAGGCCGTCGTGTCCCGCCGTCAGAGCGTTCTCTGCTCAACGTGGTGGGTTCGAATACCATCGCGATTTACACCACGCACCGAATTTTAGTGGAGATTTTCAGCCTGCTGCTGATCGGCTGGTTCAGCGCCCAGGCACGCTCGCCGTCGGTTGAGCTCGCGATCCTGTTGTTTTATCCGTTCTTTAGCCTGCTGCTGTGCGTAGCGACCGGAATGCTGGCGCGCAAGCTATCCCAGCGCCTGACGGGCGATATCTTCTTTTCCCCTCCTTCGATGGCTTCCAGTCGGTCATGATCGCGCCCTGATTTGCTAATGTCGGTCGATTGAGGATAATAATCTTCATTGAAGAGCGGCGGTTTGCCCCCATAATCAGGGGGTAAACCTTTACGGGACCCCGACATTATTTATGCCTGAAAAACAACGATACGCCCTACCGACCAAGGCGGGCGAGCAGCGTCTGCTCGGTGAGTTAACCGGCGCCGCTTGCGCAACAGAAGTTGCTCAGATTATCGAACGCCACCGTGGCCCGGTGGTGCTTATCGCCCCCGACATGCAAAACGCCTTGCGTTTGCAGGATGAAATTGCCCAGTTCACCGACGAACTGGTGATGAATCTTGCTGACTGGGAAACGCTGCCGTACGACAGTTTCTCGCCGCATCAGGAAATTATCTCCTCGCGCCTTTCGACGCTGTATCAGCTGCCCACCATGCAGCGCGGCGTGCTTATTGTGCCGGTAAATACGCTGATGCAGCGTGTGTGCCCGCACAGCTATCTGCACGGCCATGCGCTGGTGATGCAAAAAGGCCAGCGCCTTTCACGCGATGCGCTGCGTGCTCAGCTCGACAGCGCCGGTTACCGTCATGTTGATCAGGTCATGGAGCACGGCGAATACGCCACCCGTGGCGCGCTGCTGGATTTATTCCCGATGGGCAGTGACCGACCGTATCGTCTCGATTTCTTCGATGACGAAATTGACAGCCTGCGCCTGTTTGATGCCGATACCCAGCGCACGCTGGAAGAAGTCGACGCTATCAACCTTCTGCCCGCGCACGAATTCCCGACCGACAAAACCGCCATTGAACTGTTCCGCAGCCAGTGGCGCGATAAGTTTGAGGTCAAACGCGACGCGGAGCACATCTATCAACAGGTGAGCAAAGGCACGTTACCGACAGGCATCGAATACTGGCAGCCGCTGTTCTTCAGCGAGCCGCTGCCGCCGCTGTTCAGCTATTTCCCGGCCAATACGCTGCTGGTAAATACCGGCGACCCGGAAGCCAGCGCTCAGCGTTTTGAAGCCGACACCCGCGCGCGGTTTGAAAACCGTGGCGTTGACCCGATGCGTCCCCTGCTGGAACCCGAAAACCTGTGGTTGCGCACCGATGAGCTGTTCAGCGAGCTGAAAAAATGGCCGCGCGTTCAGCTCAAAACAGACGTGCTCGCCGATAAAGCCGCGAACGTAAATCTCGGCTATCAGAAGCTGCCGGATCTTGCGGTCCAGGCGCAGCATAAAGCGCCGCTGGACAGCCTGCGCCGCTTCCTCGAAGGCTTCGATGGCCCGGTTATTTTCTCAGTAGAAAGTGAAGGTCGTCGTGAGGCCCTGGGCGAACTGCTGGCGCGAATTAAAATCTCGCCAAAACGCATTCAGCGTCTGGATGAGTGCGACGGCAACGGCCGCTATCTGATGATTGGCTCCGCCGAACACGGCTATATCGACACGCTGCGTCACCGGGCGCTGATATGCGAGAGCGATTTGCTGGGCGAGCGCGTGGCGCGCCGTCGTCAGGATTCGCGCCGGACCATCAACCCGGACACCCTGATTCGTAACCTGGCCGAGCTGCATCCTGGTCAGCCGGTGGTGCATCTGGAGCATGGCGTTGGCCGCTACGCGGGCATGACCACGCTCGAAGCCGGGGGCATTACCGGTGAGTATCTGATGCTTACCTACGCCAACGACGCCAAACTGTACGTGCCGGTATCGTCGCTGCATTTGATCAGCCGTTACGCCGGAGGTGCGGAAGACAACGCCCCGCTGCATAAACTGGGCGGCGACGTCTGGGCGCGCGCCCGTCAGAAAGCCGCTGAAAAAGTCCGTGATGTGGCCGCTGAACTGCTGGATATCTATGCCCAGCGCGCAGCGAAATCGGGCTTTGCCTTTAAACACGACCGCGACCAGTATCAGCTTTTCTGCGATACCTTCCCGTTTGAAACCACGCCGGATCAGGCCCAGGCGATTAACGCCGTGCTGAGTGACATGTGCCAGCCGTTGGCGATGGACCGTCTGGTCTGCGGTGACGTAGGCTTCGGTAAAACCGAAGTCGCTATGCGCGCCGCGTTCCTGGCGGTAGAAAACAATAAGCAGGTGGCGGTACTGGTGCCCACCACCCTGCTGGCGCAACAGCATTTCGACAACTTCCGTGACCGCTTCGCCAACTGGCCTGTGCGCATCGAAATGCTCTCCCGCTTCCGCAGTGCCAAAGAGCAGACGCAAATTCTGGAACAGGCCAGCGAAGGGAAAATCGATATTCTGATCGGGACGCACAAATTGCTGCAAAGCGACGTGAAGTGGCGCGATCTCGGCTTGTTGATCGTCGATGAAGAGCACCGCTTCGGCGTGCGTCACAAAGAGCGTATCAAAGCGATGCGTGCCGACGTCGACATTCTGACCCTGACCGCCACGCCGATTCCGCGTACGCTGAACATGGCGATGAGCGGCATGCGCGATCTGTCGATTATTGCCACGCCGCCAGCGCGTCGTCTGGCGGTTAAAACCTTCGTGCGTGAATACGACAAGCTGGTGGTTCGCGAAGCTATTCTGCGTGAAGTACTGCGCGGCGGGCAGGTTTACTACCTCTTCAATGACGTGGAAAATATTCAGAAAGCGGCAGATAAGCTGGCCGAACTGGTGCCGGAAGCGCGAATTGCCATCGGCCACGGCCAGATGCGCGAACGCGAACTGGAACGCGTGATGAACGATTTCCACCACCAGCGTTTCAACGTGCTGGTGTGTACCACCATCATCGAAACCGGGATCGACATTCCAACCGCCAACACCATCATCATCGAACGTGCGGACCACTTTGGTCTGGCGCAGCTGCACCAGCTGCGTGGTCGCGTGGGCCGTTCGCACCATCAGGCCTATGCCTGGCTGCTGACCCCGCACCCGAAAGCGATGACCACCGATGCGCAAAAGCGCCTAGAAGCTATCGCCTCGCTGGAAGATTTAGGCGCAGGTTTTGCGCTGGCGACGCACGATCTGGAGATCCGCGGGGCGGGCGAACTGCTCGGCGAAGATCAGAGTGGATCGATGGAAACCATCGGCTTCTCGCTGTACATGGAGCTGCTGGAAAACGCGGTGGACGCACTGAAAGAAGGTCGCGAGCCGTCGCTGGAAGATTTGACCAACCAGCAAACGGAAGTCGAATTGCGGATGCCATCGCTGCTGCCAGAAGATTTCATTCCTGACGTCAATACGCGCCTGTCGTTCTACAAACGTATCGCTAGCGCCAAAGGCGAGCAGGCGCTGGATGAGCTGAAAGTCGAGCTTATCGACCGCTTCGGTCTGTTGCCGGATGCCGCGCGTAACCTGCTGGATATTGCCCGTTTGCGTCAGCAGGCGCAGAAGCTCGGCATTCGTAAGCTTGAAGGCAACGAAAAAGGCGGCGTGATTGAGTTCAACGAGAAAAATCACGTAAACCCAGCCTGGCTGATTGGCCTGTTGCAAAAACAGCCGCAGCATTATCGGCTTGATGGTCCGACGCGTTTGAAGTTCTTCCAGGAACTGACCGAGCGGAAAAACCGTATGGAATGGGTGCGTAACTTCATGCAGCAACTCGAAGAAAACGCCGTCGCATAACAGCAACCTTCCCCGGCAGCGCACGCTGCCGGGCTTTCCTCAGCGCATTAATTTACACACTCTTTGCAAACCGCTGAAACATCCAGACATGCATTGACGCCATAATGAGGGTTTTCCCTGCTCAATCACCGTTATGGATGTGCTGTGATGATGATTCAATCGCGTTTCCTGCGCGCACTGGCTCTGTTGTCAGTCGTTGCCACGCTCGCCGCGGCCCTTCCCGCGCGCGCTAACACCTGGCCTCTACCGCCGTCCGGCAGCCGCCTGGTGGGTGAAAACCGCTATCACGTTGTCGAAGATAACGGCGGTTCACTTGAGGCTATCGCCAAAAAATATAATGTCGGATTTTTGGCACTGCTTCAGGCTAACCCCGGCGTCGATCCGTATGTTCCGCGTGCGGGCAGCGTGTTGACAATCCCACTGCAAACCCTGCTCCCGGACGCGCCGCGTCAGGGCATGGTGATTAACCTCGCCGAACTGCGTCTCTACTACTACCCGCCGGGTAAAAACAGCGTCACCATTTACCCGATTGGCATTGGCCAGCTGGGCGGGACGACGCTCACGCCAGAAATGGTCACCACGGTGTCCGATAAACGCGCCAATCCAACCTGGACGCCGACGGCCAATATTCGCGCGCGTTATAAAGCGATGGGAATAAGTTTGCCTGCGGTGGTGCCTGCCGGGCCGGAAAACCCGATGGGCCACCATGCGATTCGGCTTTCAGCGTACGGCGGGGTGTATCTGCTGCACGGCACTAACGCCGACTTCGGCATTGGAATGCGCGTAAGCTCTGGCTGCATTCGACTGCGCGATGGCGATATCGAGACCCTGTTCAAACAGGTTACGCCAGGCACGAAAGTGAACATTATCAATACGCCGATAAAAGCGTCCGTGGAGCCCGGCGGCGTGCATCTGGTGGAAGTTCACCAGCCGCTGTCGAAGCACATTGATGACGATCCGAAAGTGCTGCCAATTAGCCTGAACAGCACGATGACGACATTCAAGGATTCGCCGCAGACCGATGCGCAGGTGATGGAGCATGCGATGGAGGTCCGATCCGGGATGCCAGTGAACGTCACCCGGCATGACGAGCCAGCGGTTCAGAATCTGTAATAAAAAAAACACCGCGACTGATGTCGCGGTGTTTTTTTATGGCAGTGGCATTGCCGAGGGTTAAATAAGGAGGGCCTTATTTATAAATTACCGCAGTCCCGTGGAGGGTGTTTGGACCGGTAACTGAGGTAATACGGAATGATTTAGCACCCATCGCGTCGGCTTTCTGCGCCAGCTGGTCTTCCAGAGAGCCCAGGTTCGTGCCCGCATCAGCAGAAATCACACCCACTTTTTGTTGATCTACCGGGGTGGACTGCACTTCTACAGCAGCGAAGCTTGCGAATGACAGAGAACTCAGAACAGCGGCTACGGCCAAGGTTGTGATGCTTTTCATGATTTTTTTACCTATGCAGATGAATTTTCGCAGGTCGTTATTATTAACTTAACGATCGATAGGTAAATGATAATGTGATCCTCATCACACGTCAAATTGTTTTTATAACGATTATTATATTAATTATTAATACCTTATTTTTCATAACCATATGATTATTTTATTTTGTGCGATTGGACGCTGGTTATGCAGTGTGTTTGTTTTTATAATGAAGGCTTAACACCACCACAGAGGTACAACGGCACCATGACAACTGAAGTCGTAAGTTGCGTAAAAAAAAGCCGTGGCCGACCAAAAGTGTTCGACAGGGAAGTGGCGCTTGATAAGGCCATGACACTCTTCTGGCAGCACGGCTATGAAGCCACTTCGCTCGCGGATCTCGTCGAAGCGACGGGGGCAAAAGCGCCCACGCTGTATGCTGAGTTCGTAAATAAAGAAGGCTTGTTCCGGGCCGTACTGGACAGGTATATCTCACGCTTTGCGGACAAACACGAAGCCCAGCTGTTCTGCGAAGAGAAATCCGTAGACGCTGCACTGCGCGATTATTTCAGCGCGGTGGCGACCTGCTTTACCAGCAAAGACACGCCTGCGGGCTGCTTTATGATAAACACTTCCGCGACCCTCGCGGCATCGTCAAAAGAGATCGCCCACACCATCAAGTCGCGCCATGCGATGCAGGAAAAAACGCTGTGTGAGTTTTTGACTCAACGTCAGGCTCGCGGAGAAATCCCGGCCGATAAGTGTATCGGCGAGCTGGCGCAGTTCCTGAACTGTATTTTGCAAGGGATGTCGATCAGCGCCCGCGAAGGCGCCAGCCTCGAGACGCTGTTGCAGATAACCGACACCACAATGCGCCTGTGGCCGCAGATGCTGAAAAGCAGCTGATAAAGCGCCATAAAAAAAGCCCTTCAGCCTGAGCGATTGAAGGGCTAATAAACGAACGAAACGCTTTTTTACGCTTTGTTATTCAGAACCAGCTGACCATTGTTATCAAGTGGGATCTGAGAGCCTGGATCTTTATCCATACGGATTTTCCCCTGCTGATCGCCAATTTTGTAGGTCACATCGTAACCCAACATTTTGTCAGACTTGTCATATACCGTTTTGCAGCGCTGCTGCGTCGAGGTGTAGGTATCGTTATTCTGCATTGAGCCCTGGATTTGGTTCCCGGCGTAACCGCCACCCAACGCACCCGCCACGGTAGCGACATCTTTCCCGCGACCGCCACCGAACTGATGACCAATCACCCCACCAGCAACCGCACCCAGCACTGAGCCCGCGATGCGGTTCTCATCCTGAACCGGGCGTCGATGCGTGACCGCTACGTTACGGCACTCCTTGCGCGGCGTTTTCACGCTCTCTTTAATCGGGGTTGCTGAAATGACCTGCGCATACTGCGGGCCACGATCGAATACGTTTAGACTAGCGACTGCCGCCACGCCCAGCGCAGCTGCTACGCCAATCCCTATACCCGCCAACATAGATTTATTCACGGGAGCTCCTCCTTTGTTGCTGTTGGTAACAATTTTGCTACCAGAAAGGAAACCTGCCTATAAGAATTGGGATCAAAAAAAGAGGATTTGCGGGGGATAAGCGTGGGATTCGGAGAAGTCCGAACCCGTAAATCTATTTGCCCGATGGCGCTGATGCTTTTCGGGCCTACTTACTCGTAGGCCAGGCAAGTGCAGCGCCGTCGGGCGATTTGCAGCTTAGTGCAGCTTCATACGCGGGCGAATCACCCGGTTAATGCTGCCGACCAGCATCATCAGCCCGGTTTTGAAATAGCCGTGCAGCGCAACCTGATGCATACGGTACAACGAGATGTAAACGAAACGCGCGATACGCCCTTCTACCATCATCGAGCCGCGCATCAGGTTGCCCATCAGGCTACCGACCGTGGAGTAGTTCGACAGTGATACCAGCGAGCCGTGATCTTTATAGATGTACGACTTCAGCGGCTTGTCTTTGGTCTGCGCCAGAATGTTGTGCAGCGCCAGGCTTGCCATCTGATGCGCAGCCTGAGCACGCGGAGGCACAAAGCCGCCCTCTGGACGCGCACAGGAGGCGCAGTCACCGATGGCATAGATGTCTGGATCGCGAGTCGTTTGCAGCGTTGGCTCCACCACCAGCTGATTGATACGGTTGGTTTCAAGCCCGCCGATATCTTTCATGAAATCGGGTGCTTTGATACCTGCCGCCCACACCATCAGATCGGCATTAATGTATTCGCCGTCTTTGGTATGCAGACCGCCAGCATCAGCGCTGGTGACCATAGTTTGCGTCAGAACACGCACGCCCATTTTGGTCAGCTCGCTGTGCGCGGCGCTGGAAATACGCGGTGGCAGCGCGGGCAGAATACGTTCACCCGCTTCCACCAGCGTGACGTTCAGTGATTCATTAGTCAGGCCTTTATAGCCGTAGCTGTGCAACTGTTTCACCGCGTTGTGCAGTTCTGCAGACAGCTCAACGCCGGTCGCCCCGCCGCCCACAATGGCGATATTAACTTTACCGTTCGCGCCCAGGTTGCTGGAGTGCTTCAGGAACAGGTTCAGCATTTCCTGGTGGAAACGACGCGCCTGATGCGGGTTGTCGAGGAAAATGCAGTTTTCCTTCACACCCGGGGTGTTGAAATCGTTGGAGGTACTCCCCAGCGCCATCACCAGCGTGTCGTACGGCAGCTTGCGCTCAGGCACCAGCAGCTCGCCCTTTTCGTCGCGCAGCTCTGCCAACGTCAGCGTTTTGGTTTCGCGGTTAATATCCACTACGGAACCGAGCTGGAACTGGAAATGATGGTTGCGCGCGTGCGCCAGATAGCTCAATGCATCTACACCTTCATCCAGTGAACCAGTTGCTACTTCGTGCAGCAGCGGTTTCCACAGATGGCTGTGGTTTCTGTCCACCAGCGTAATTTTCGCTTTTTTGCCACGGCCAAGCTTTCTACCCAGTTGAGTAGCCAACTCCAACCCGCCGGCACCACCACCCACAATCACAATCTTTTTCAATGGCGTAGTCAACGTGACCCCCTAAATTATTAACCAATTGTTAATTAAAAGTTATAAAAATAGCCTTTAATTAACAACAAGTTAGATGCATTAAATCTGACAATATTGTGAAGAATATCACGCAAGGTGCATTGGTCATACCAAAATTGATATTAATCAAGTTTCCCCGCCCAAAAGTTGAGCAAGTGTAGTTGATGCAGGAGAGTTTGTGAGCCTGCCGAACGCGATGTCGCCAGGCCTGGCGCGGGATTAGCCGAGGGTTTTGAACGCTTTGATACGCTGCAGATGCGGAGAAATATTCTTGAATTTATGGGTCTGCACTTCGTCCCAGATTATTTCATAGTAATGATGCAACTCTTCGGCGGTTCGCTGGCTGTTCAGCGCTTCATCCTGACGAGAGAGGATCACCAGGCAGCGATCGCGGTTCTTCTCGCGGAAGTTGCTGACGCATTTCGTGCCAATGTCCGCGTACTCTTCCGGGCGGTCAATCTTGCCGTCCATGTTCTCATACGGGAACAGGTTCGGGTTGAAGATAACCTGGCGCATATCGCACAGGAAACCAATGCGTTCGGCCCAGTAACCGCCAAGTCCTACGCCGCAAATCAGCGGGCGGTCATCAGCGTTGAGCTGCAACATTTTGTCCACTTCTTTGAGCAGATGCTGCATGTCATGCTTCGGGTGAAGCGTGCTATAGCTAATCAGGCGAACATCCGGGTCAATGAACTGCAGTTGCAGCACCTTCTCGTGATTTCCCGGACTGTTTGAGTCGAAACCGTGCAAATAAATAATCATGACGTCCTCACAACACTGCCAATCCCGTTCGGGAGGTTAAAGAGCGGCTTTATGGGCCTGCCAGCGCTCGTGCAGTTCATTCAGCTGCGCGCTGACCGTCTTCCAGCGAGCGGAATCCATCAGCTCCTGACGGATAAATGAACCTTTATGATACAATTTTGTAACACGCTCGGCTTTGATCGGCGAAAGGTTATCCAGCACGCTGACCGCGCCTTTACGATTATTGCAGACCAGGATCATATCGCAACCTGCGTCCAGCGATGCCTGACCGCGTTCCGCGTAGCTGCCCATGATCGCCGCACCTTCCATCGACAGATCGTCGGAGAAAATCACCCCATCAAACCCGAGTTCGCCGCGTAGCACGGTTTTCAGCCAGTGCGGTGAACCGCTGGCCGGACGCGGGTCGACCTCGCTATAAATCACATGCGCAGGCATGATGGCATCGAGACGGTTTTCGGTGATCAGCGTCTGGAAGACGGCCATGTCTTTGGCGCGAATGTCTGCTTCTGCACGCGGGTCCTGCGGCGTTTCTTTATGGGAATCAGCCGTTACCGCACCGTGGCCGGGGAAATGTTTCCCGGTGGTTTTCATGCCCGCATCATGCATGCCGTCAATGAACTGGCGCGCCATCGCCAGCGCTTTATGTGGGTCGGCGTGGTAAGAACGTTCGCCAATCGCCGCGCTGATGTGGCCGACGTCGAGTACCGGGGCGAAGCTGATGTCGATGTCCATCGCAATCATTTCTGAGGCCATCAGCCAGCCTGCGGCTTTCGCCAGCTCACCGCCCTGCTCCAGCCCTAACAATTCTGCGAATGACTGCGCGGCCGGTAACTGCGTGAACCCGTCGCGGAAACGCTGCACGCGTCCGCCTTCCTGATCCACCGCAACGACGAGGTGATTTTTGGACGCACCACGGATCTGGTGAACCAGCTCACGCAGCTGCGCCGGATCGTGGTAGTTACGGGTGAACAGGATAAGCCCACCCACCAGCGGATGCGCCAGAATTTCCCGTTCTTCAGCATCCAGCTCATACCCTTCAACGTCTAACATCACTGGGCCCACATTTTCCTCTCTTATCCTTTATGCAAAAACTGGCGCCAGCCTTCATCGGCCAGCGCAATAAATTGTTGGTCGCCGGTCTGCTGCCAGCGATATTCATACCAGGTGATCATCAGCATCTGGACCCACGGCTGCCAGCGGTTAACCTGCTGTGCCAGACATGTTTCATCCAGATGCGCGGCTTGCGCGTAAGCCGCGATAAGCGCCGAACGCTGCGCCGGAGTTTGTGTCCACACCGCCGCCAGCTCAAGCGCGACGTCCCCGTCAGCAGCATATTCCCAGTCGATTAACCGCAGCCCCGTTGGCGTGTCGATGATGTTGCCCGCATGGACATCCATATGCAACGGTGCCAATCGCAAAGGCTGCGGTTCACCCTGCTGATGCAGCCGTTTTAGGATTCGTAGCCAGTGCGGCGTGTGCCGTAGCGGGCTGCTGAACTGCCAGTAGCGCTCAAGCAATGGCCACAGCGAAACCCGCCAGCCGAAGTTTTTTTGCTGATGCAGATGATACAGCAGTGTCGCGGTGGCATGGGCATTCGGGAGTGTGTGCCCGGTCGCACCTTCGAGATATTCCACCGCCATCCAGCCAGGGAAATAACCGAGTGGCCGCGGGGCAAGCGTTGCAGGCAGAGTGCGAAGCGCGCGGTACTGACGCAGGAAGTAAAAATCAGGCGCGGACGGATCGTGATGCTTGCGCAAAACAATGCGATGCCCCTGACGTTCGATAATGCAGCTTCCCCCGCTCAGCCCCGCGGGAGCGGAGTGAGCCAGGGGTTGATAGCCGGGAAAATAGCGTGACAGACAGTCGTCACGCGAAAGCTTACTGTTGCGCAACCGCACCTTTACCTGACCAGAGGATCTCGCCCGACTGGACCATCATCAGCTGCATCGAGAGCGTTGGCGTGTTGACGTTACCGGTCGCGTTGGAATAGAGCACGTAGGCAGCCCCAACGGTACGCGCCAGGCCCATCGCTTTGTTGCGTGAACCCAGGCTGTCTTGCGGGGAAAGTCCCAGCTGCTGTTTAGCCACGGCCAGTTGCTGCGCAGAAACGAGGGTAAATTTGTTGTTCCCTTTCAGCGCATTGCTGATCGCCGTGGTGGCTTCGGTGGTATTCAGTGAGCCGTTGGTGCGGTTGTTGACGTTATCGACCATCAGCACGCTGCCCGCCGTTACGCCATCAGCCTGCAGCATTTTGCCGACCAGTGGCTGTGCGGCGCTGTTCCAGTCGTAATGACGGACGCGCGGCGCAGGTTGTTCTGGCTGTGTGGTGCTGTTATCAATCGGACCTGGCTGCACCGGGATCGTCGGCACTACCGGCACGGTGGTCGGCGGCGGCGTCTGTGGTTGTTCTGGCGTGGGTTTGGCTTCTTCAACCGGAGCGGGCTTTTCACGTTGCGCCACACAACCAGACAGGAAGATAGCCACGGCCGCGATAAATGCATAGCGACTCAGTTTATTCATTACTTTTTACCCCTCAAAGATAAAGATAAAGCCGGACTTTATGCGCACCCAGGCTGTTTGCGCTGCCGTAAAGTTTGACCGAAGACTGGGCCGGAATAGTCACCGCACGCGGTGCCTCCAGCGGATGCATTTCCAGTCCTCTGGCGTCGTACCAGTAAAAACGATAGTGAACGGTGACAGGCGTGGTCCGCTCGTTGTAGAGCTGTGACGACGCGGTCGACTGGATTTCGGAGGTGGTGAGTTCAGGTTTGTCGGCGCTAATACCGGCGGCCAGAACATTAGCCTCCATGACCAGCGTTTGTTGTTCGCCCACCGGGATCTCCGGGTGCGACCAACAGCCCGCCAACAGCATCGCCGTCAGCAGTGCAGCAATTCGGCCACCTTTCATTTCATTATCCTTTATGCGCAAGCATTGGACCCAATGGACGGCCACCCAGCAGGTGCATATGGATATGATAGACCTCCTGCCCGCCGTGGCGATTACAGTTGACCATCAGGCGATAGCCGTCTTCAGCGATCCCTTCCGCTTCGGCAATTTTCGCTGCTACCGTGAACATGCGGCCTAACGCCAGCTCATGCTCAGTGGAAACCTCGTTAACCGTAGGGATCAGAACGTTGGGAATAATCAAAATATGGGTCGGCGCCTGGGGGGAGATATCACGAAAGGCAGTCACCAGATCATCCTGAAAAACAATGTCCGCCGGAATTTCGCGACGAATAATTTTGCTGAAAATCGTTTCTTCTGCCATGGCGTGTTCCTTTTTATTGATTACCGTGCGGTATCGTTTATTCACCCCTGCATCCGGAAGTGCGATGCGGATAACAACGTAAGAGTATGAGCGACTTAGTTCCCCTCTTTCAACCCGATCCCTCGTTTTTCTTACTCATTCCTGGATTTACCGCTGGATGCTTGAGCACTGCCGTTTAATCCCCCGTGTCATTGCGTTTTAAAACAAAGTTTCAGGTGCCCACTTACATTTGTTTACACCGATAATCTGAATGCGTATATTTCGCATTTGCATTTCCATGCAATACCACTGCGCATATAACAACAGACAACATAAGGGCTTACGATGTCTTTCACGTTTGACACCAGGAATAAGCAGCACAGACTGCCCGCCTCGCCGTCACTTCTTGCGGTGTGTATCGCCTGCGCCTTGATCCCTCACACCGTTCACGCCGCTGATGCGATCCATGAAGAAACGGTGGTGGTTGAAGGTGTGGCTGATAACACCACGGATAACGCACAAGATCAGGATTATAGCGTTAAAACCACCACCACCGGGACCAAGCTGCTGCTGGTTCCGCGTGATATTCCACAGTCCGTCAGCGTGATTAGCCAGCAGCGCATGAAGGACCAAAACCTGCAAACCATCGGCCAGGTTCTGACCAATACTACCGGCGTGACCGCGCAGGTGCAGGACAGCGATCGTACCGTGTTCTATTCCCGCGGTTTCTTCGTCAGCAACTATGCCTATGACGATTTACCCACCTCTATCAGCGAAGTGTGGAACTTTGGTGATACCGCCACCGACACCGCCATTTACGACCGCATTGAAGTCGTGCGCGGTGCGACGGGCCTGATGAGCGGCACCGGGAACCCGGCGGCCTACGTCAATATGGTCCGTAAACACGCCGACAGCCGTGAATTTCAGGGCAACGCCAGCGTCAGTTACGGCAGCTGGGACAAGCAGCGCTATGTTCTCGACTTACAGGCGCCGCTGGTTGAATCCGGGAATATACGCGGTCGGGTGATTGCCGGTTATCAGGACAACGACTCATGGATGGATAATTATCACTACCGTAAAAAATTCCTCTACGGCGTGGTGGACGCGGACCTTACCGACAGCACCACCCTTTCACTCGGCTATGAGTATCAGGAAAGCAATACCGCCGATCCGACCTGGGGCGGTCTGCCGACCTGGTATGCTGACGGCAGCAAAACACATTACGACCGCAGCGATACCGTCGCGCCTGACTGGGCATATTCCGATAAAGACAGCACTAAAATCTTCGCCAACTTCACGCAGCGATTCGACAATGGCTGGGAAGCGCACGTCAACGGGATGCACGCAGAAACCAACTTCGACACCAAACTGATGTACATGTCCGGCTACCCAGACAAGGACACCGCCGGTGGAATGGTCGGTTACGGCGGCTGGAACCGCGGCGAGCGCAAACAGGATGCGGTGGATGCGTTCCTGCGCGGCGATTTCGAACTGTTGGGTCGTCAGCATGAAATGATGATCGGTGGCAGTCTGAGCCATCAGCGCAATCATTACGATAACTCGATGCCCGACGCGCTCTATGGAATGGTCGACATTGGCAGCTTTAAAAACTGGAACAGCAATATTGCCGATCCGCAGTGGACTGCCTGGAAGCTTTACAGCAAAGATGACATTAACCAGTCGTCGGCCTACACCTCTGCCCGCTTCTCGCTGGCCGACCCGCTACACCTGATACTCGGCGCGCGTTACACCAACTACAACATTAAGTACAACCCCGCAGGGGCGCCGGATACGCGACTGGAAAGCACTAATGATGACGTGACGCCGTACGCCGGTCTGGTCTATGACATCAATGAAGACTGGTCCGCGTATGCCAGCTACACCAATATCTTCCAGCCGCAGGATAAGCGCGACGCCAACGGCCGTTATCTCGACCCGACCACCGGCAAGAGCTATGAAGCGGGCGTCAAAGCCGACTGGTTTAACACGCGTCTGACCACGTCGTTGGCGGTATTCCGTATCGAACAGGACCACGTGGCGAATAACACCTACACGTACCTGCCGAGCGGGGAATCCATTTACGAATCGCTGGATGGTGTGGTCAGTCAGGGTGTCGAGTTTGAACTCAACGGCGCGTTGACCGATAACTGGCAACTGACCTTCGGGGCTACACGCTATGTGGCAGAAGATAAAGACGGGAATGCGGTCAGCTCCGATCAACCGCGTACCACGCTGAAGCTGTTTACCCGTTACCAGTTGCCGATGCTGCCAGAACTCTCCGTGGGCGGGGGCATGAACTGGCAGAACAAAACCTGGGCTAACGTCAGCGGCGGTCCAGACGGTCGCGATTACGTCGACCAGGGCAGCTATGGCCTCGTGAATCTCTTCAGCCGCTATCAGGTGACGAAGAACTTTGCCCTGCAGGCTAACGTCAACAACCTGTTCGACAAAGAGTATTACGATTACGTCGGGTCTTACCTCGTGTATGGCGCACCACTGAACTTCTCAGTTTCCGCCAGCTACGATTTCTAAACCCAATTGCCCGGCGGCAGGTCTACGCATTACCTTGCTGTCATCCCGCCCCGTGGAACAGGCATTAAAAAAGGCAGCCTTTCGGCTGCCTTAGTCTCTCCCCAATCACTGATTAGCTGTTGCGGATGTATTCATCCATTTCGGTTTTCAGGTTATCGGACTTGGTGCCGAAAATAGCCTGAACGCCGGAACCTGCAACAACCACACCTGCCGCACCCAATTTCTTCAGGCCTGGCTGGTCAACTTTTGCCACATCGGCAACGCTGACGCGCAGACGAGTGATACAAGCGTCGAGGTTAGTGATGTTGTCTTTACCGCCGAAGGCTGCGATCAGGGCCGGAGCCATTTCGCCGCTGGCAACACCAGCTTTAGCATCTTCGGTAGCATCTTCACGACCTGGGGTTTTCAGGTCCAGTGCTTTGATGAGCACGCGGAAGATGGTGTAGTACACCGCCGCGTAGCACAGACCGATAACCGGGAACAGCCACAGTTTGCTGCTGTTACCAGACAGAACGATAAAGTCGATCAGACCGTGCGAGAAGGACGTCCCGTCACGCATACCCAGCAGAATACAGATTGGGAATGCCAGACCCGCCAGAATAGCGTGAATAACGTACAGGATCGGCGCAACGAACATGAAGGAGAACTCGATCGGTTCGGTGATACCGGTCAGGAACGCAGTCAGCGCAGCGGAGATCATGATGCCGCCCACTTTTGCACGGTTCTCAGGTTTTGCTGAGTGCCAGATTGCAATCGCTGCAGCCGGCAGGCCGTACATTTTGAACAGGAAGCCACCAGACAGTTTGCCTGCAGTTGGGTCGCCTGCCATGTAACGTGGGATGTCACCGTGGAACACCTGACCTGCAGCGTTGGTGTATTCACCAATCTGCATCTGGAAAGGAACGTTCCAGATGTGGTGCAGACCAAATGGAACCAGGCAGCGTTCAATGAAGCCGTAGATACCGAACGCGACTACCGGGTTCTGGTAAGCAGCCCACTGGGAGAAGTCCTGAATCGCAGTACCAATTGGTGGCCATACGAAGGACAGTACGACGCCGAGGATGATAGCTGCCATCCCGGAGATGATCGGCACAAAACGCTTGCCCGCAAAGAAGCCCAGGTATTCTGGCAGCTTGATGCGATAGAAGCGGTTGAACATGTAGGCAGCGATAGCACCGGAGATGATACCGCCGAGAACACCGGTATCAGCCAGGTGTTTCGCCGCGATTTCGTCAGCAGGTAAGTGCAGTACCAGCGGTGCAACCACAGCCATGGTCTTGACCATGATGCCGTAGGCAACAACGGATGCCAGAGCAGAAACGCCATCGTTATTGGTGAAGCCGAGGGCAACACCGATTGCGAAGATAAGCGGCATGTTTGCAAAAACAGAACCGCCTGCCTCTGCCATAACATGAGAGACGACCGCTGGCAGCCAGCTGAAGTTTGCAGAACCGACGCCCAGCAGGATACCTGCGATTGGGAGTACGGATACTGGCAGCATCAGCGATTTACCGACCTTCTGCAGGTTAGCAAATGCATTCTTGAACATAATTGAGAGTGCTCCTGAGTATTTATGCTTTTTTTACGCTTTCACGCATTGGCGAGCGGGGAGAACCTCGCCGTGAACAGGACATCTAAGTGCCCTTTGTATTTATTACGCAGAGTAAAATAATTCGATTTGTTTTTGTTTGACAGCCATCACGTTTCGGCTAGCAAACTAGGAAAACCTTGCATTATTTTACAAAAGTTGTTTCTACCAGTTACAGAAAGAGGGGTTCACCCCCTTTTTTCGGCGGTGAACTTTACTCGCTTTGATTATTAATTACGAGCTTTAAAATAAGCTGACGAATCAGGCAGATTGCAGGCGTGAGGGGTCAATATGGAACAGCGAGGCGAAGTTTTCGGTGGTCTGCTGCGCCAGTTGCTCAAGCGACACCCCTTTCAGTACGGCCATATACTCTGCCACATCACGCGTCATCGCCGGCTGATTCTCTTTCCCCCGGTGCGGGACCGGTGCCAGGTACGGCGAATCAGTTTCAACCAGGATCCGGTCCAGCGGTACGTAGCGTGCCGCTTCACGCAACTGCTCCGCATTACGGAACGTCAGGATCCCGGAAAACGAGATGTAGAAGCCCAGATCGAGCAGTTTTCCTGCCGTCTCCGTGTCCTCAGTGAAACAGTGTAGTACGCCACCGCAATCCGTCACTTTTTCATCGCGCAGAATTGTCAGCGTGTCTTCCCGTGCATCGCGGGTATGGACAATCACCGGCTTGTTGAGCTCGCGCCCAATGCGGATGTGGTGTGCGAAAGACTCTTGCTGGCGGGCTTTAGTTTCCGGCGTGTAATAATAGTCGAGACCAGTCTCGCCCATCGCCACTACGCCCTCTTCTGCCGCCAGGCGACGCAGCTCTTCAACATCGTACGTTTCGTCCTGGTTCAACGGGTGAACGCCGCAGGAAAAAACCACGTTATCGCGCTGACCGACCAGCTCACGCATGCCGCGATATCCTGGCAGCGTTGTCGCTACCGCCAGGCAGAACTTTACGTCGCGCGCGGCGGCTTTCGCCAGCACATCGTCCAGATCCTTATGCAGCGTTTGATAATCCAGGCCATCGAGGTGGCAGTGGGAGTCGACTAAAAACATAATGTCTCTCTTAGAGGTGTTCTTTTACAGGTGAATTTTTACAGGTGAAAGGCTTACAGGTGATGAATGGGCATCACGCTTGTCGGCTGCAGCCAGTGTTCCCAGCGTAGTAAAAGGTCGTTGAGCATCAGCTCACGGTTGAGTCCGGTGACGTTGAGAAGCTGTTCCCGGCATACACAGGCATCGCGAATCATCGCCTGCAGCCGTGAAGAAGAAAGCGCGTTAGCCACGCGCTGAACCAGCGCCCACGCATCCACGTTGGTCAACAGTGAAATGCCCTGCTGCATTTTTTGCGCATCCAGCAGCAGGGATGACAGCCAGTACAGCCGTTCCGCCACGCTGTCATGATTGAGCGCAGGCAGCAACGACAGCCAGTCTGCGCTCTGTAATGCTGCATCCAGCGCCGCACAAAGCTGCTGGCGAGGAGCAAAGCGCGATTCGCCGAGCAGTTCCAGGGCCGCAGCGGGTGCGCCTGCCGTCAGACGTAATGCCGTCAGCAAATTCTCTTGTGACGTTGTCACCTCTCGATTAAGCCATGCAATGCCGTAACTTTCCGCAGGCGGTGCCAGATGGAAATGGCGACAGCGGCTGCGCAATGTAGCCAGTAACCGCGCGGGTTCTTCACATTGCAGGAAGAACCAGGTATTAACCGGCGGCTCCTCCAGGGTTTTCAGCAATGCGTTAGCGGCAGCTTCCGTCAGCAAAGCAGCATCGCTGACCCACACGACTTTCGCCCCACCCAGGCGGGCGTGCTCGTAGAGCTTTTCCGTGATTTCACGGACCGCGTCAACGCCGAGGGTACTTTTGCCTTTTTCCGGGGCGAGCTGATAATAGTCCGGGTGCGTACCCGCTTGCATCAGCTGGCAGCTGTGGCATTTACCGCAGCTTTTCTGGCCTTCGGGCGTGTGGCACATCTGGAAGCGCACCAGCGCATAGACCAGCGCATCCGCGCCCATGCCCGGTAATGCTTGCACTAATAGCGCGTGGTGGCCGCGTCCGGACTGGTAGCTACTGACCAGTTGCTCAAACGGAGGTCGTAACCACGGATACCATTTCATGCGCCCTGCTCCTCAACCCAGGCTACCAAAGTGCTGCGAATGTTTTGCATCACGGTTTCCAGCGGCTGCGTGGCGTCGATAGTGCGGATGGTCGGGTCGGCGGCAGCCAGTTCCAGATAGCGGTCACGGGTGCGGTGGAAGAAATTGAAGGATTCCTGCTCGATACGATCGAGGTCGCCGCGCGCACGGGCACGTTTCAGACCCACTTCAGGGGTGACGTCAAGATACAGCGTCAGGTCCGGGCGGAAATCGCCGAGCACCGCATCGCGCAGTGTGGTCAGCAGATGCTGATCGATACCGCGACCGCCGCCCTGATAGGCCTGCGTGGAGAGGTCATGACGATCGCCAATCACCCATTTGCCTTCCGCCAGCGCCGGTTTAATGACCGTATCCACCAGTTGCACGCGCGCGGCGTAAAACATCAGCACTTCGGCTTTATCGGTGATCACTTCATCGCCAACGGATTTAATGTCCAGCACCAGACTGCGCAGCTTTTCCGCCAGCACGGTGCCGCCCGGCTCGCGGGTAAACACCAGCTCACGGACGCCCATCTGCTCGAGGGTTTCTACGACCAGATTGCGCGCGGTGGTTTTCCCCGCGCCTTCCAGACCTTCGATGACGATATACTTACTGCGCATTTTTTTCCTTAAGTGCTTTCAGGTAATCCTGTACTGAGCGGTTATGACTCGCAAGATTGGTGTTAAACGTGTGCCCGCCTTTGCCGTCGGCAACAAAATAGAGATACGGCGTTTTGGCCGGATGCGCCGCAGCATTCAATGACGCCTCACCTGGCGTGGCGATTGGCCCTGGCGGCATTCCGGCAATGACGTAAGTATTGTACGCCGTTGGCATTTCAAGATCTTTGCGGCTGAGCTTGCCATTATAGCTCTCACCCATGCCGTAGATAACCGTCGGGTCAGTTTGCAGGCGCATGCCGATACGCAGACGGTTGATAAATACCGAAGCGACTTTGTCGCGCTCTCCGGCCACGGCGGTCTCTTTCTCAATGATAGAGGCCATCGTTACCAGCTGGTTTTCATTCTGGTACGGCAGATTATCTGCTCGTCCTTTCCACGCGCTTTCTACCGCTGTCACCATTTTCAGGTGAGCACGCTTGAGGATTTGCAGATCGGTAGTATTGGCGGTGTACATCCACGTATCTGGCCAGAACCAGCCTTCCACCCAATCGGCGTGCTCCAGCTTGAGCGCTTCGGCAAGCGTGGCGTAGCTGTCATCTTTCAGCGTGTGCTTCACGTACGGGGCTTCACGCAGCTGTTTGAGGTAATCGCTGACGCGCATCCCTTCAATAAAGCGGACCGGGAACTGCGCCTCTTTTCCGCTGGCCAGCAGTTTCAGCATTTCGCGTACGTTCATGCCCGGCGTCAAACGATACGTCCCGGCTTTAAAATGCGACAGTTCTGGCTCTACCCGCAGCAACCACTGGAACACACGCGGGCGGTTAATGACTTTTTCCGCATAAAGGGTGTCGCCCAGCGCCATGCGCCCGGTTCCAGCCTTCAACGTAAAGATGGTCTCATCTTTAATCAGTATCTTACTGTTCGCCAACTGGCGGACTTTCCACATCCCGACGCCCGCAGCAATCGCGAACGCAACTAACAGCAGGAGGACAAACCGAAACATTTTCTTCATGACTTAATCGACTGCTCACAAAGTGGGGCCAAAAATTCGAACAGCTCGCGAGAAAGATAGCGAGCGTCAGCATACTGATTCACAGGTACGACGGGCATCAGTGCATTACAGATAAGGACTTCATCCGCCTTGCGCACCGCGTCTTCCCGAGCAGTGATTTCGACAACGCGAAAACGACTTTGTGCCAGCCGGGAAAGACAATGCTGGCGCATGATGCCGTTGACACCGGCATGGTCGAGACGCGGCGTAAACACGGTGTCACCTGCTCGCCAGAACAAATTAGCCGCACAGCATTCCGTAACCCACCCGTCACTGTCAAGAACCAGTGCCTCGTCGGCGTCCGTCTGTTCAAGATGCGCGCGAATCAACACCTGCTCAAGGCGGTTAAGGTGCTTCAATCCAGCCAGTGTGGTGTTACGCCCGAGACGTACCGAGCTGAGCGAGAGCGTAATCCCCTGCTGTTGCCAGCGAGGATAATGCGCAGGTGCGGGGGAAACGGAAAGAATGCGGGTTGGAGCCTGACAGGCCGCAGGGCTGTACCCTCGCCCACCACTCCCACGGGTAATGATGACTTTCAGCACGCCGTCGCGGTGCGATTGCGCCAGCGTCAGCATTTCCTGGCCGAGCGTTGCCCAGTCGGAAAAAGGGATCAACAGCGCGCGACAGGTGTCCTGCAATCGCTGTAGATGCTGGTCAAAAAATGCGGGAATACCGTTCTGGATCCGGGCCGTGGTAAAGCAGCCATCACCAAACTGGACGCTGCGATCGTTGGCCGCGAGTGAGTCCTGTTCCACACCATTAATCAAGAACATAGAGGCTCCTTATCAGTGGCCCGTTAGTCTGGCAGGGGGAACGCGGGATCTCAAGAGGAGAAACCTTAAAGAAAAGGCCTGCGAGGCAGGCCTTTATCAATGCAAACGGAGAATCAAACCTTTTTAAAGATAAGCGATCCGTTGGTGCCACCAAAGCCGAAGGAGTTACACAGGGTGTACTCCATACCGCTGACCTGACGTGCTTCGTGCGGGACGAAGTCCAGGTCACAACCGTCTTCCGGGTAATCCAGGTTGATGGTTGGCGGAACAGCCTGGTCGCGCAGAGCCAGAATCGAGTAGATCGATTCTACTGCGCCCGCTGCACCGAGCAGGTGACCGGTCATGGATTTGGTCGAGCTCACCATGATACGGCTGGCTGCATCGCCAAACACGGATTTCACTGCCTGCGCTTCGGCGAGATCGCCCGCTGGAGTAGAAGTGCCGTGTGCGTTGACGTAGCCGATCTGGCCAGGTTCCAGGCCCGCATCGCGAATGGCGTTAACCATGGCGAGTGCTGCACCTGCACCGTTTTCCGGCGGCGACGTCATATGGTAGGCATCGCTGCTCATACCAAAACCGACGATTTCTGCGTAAATCTTCGCGCCGCGTTTCTTCGCGTGTTCATACTCTTCGAGCATGATGATACCCGCGCCGTCACCGAGCACGAAACCATCACGGTCTTTATCCCATGGACGGCTTGCCGCCTGCGGGTTGTCATTGCGGGTCGACAGCGCGCGCGCCGCACCGAAACCGCCAACACCCAGAGGCGTACTCGCTTTTTCAGCACCACCCGCCAGCATGGCATCAGCATCGTTATAGGCAATCATTCGTGCCGCATGACCGATGTTGTGTACACCTGAGGTGCACGCCGTGGCGATGGAAATGCTTGGACCGCGGAGGCCGAACATGATGGTCAGATGACCGGCCACCATGTTAACAATTGTGGACGGTACGAAGAAGGGGCTGATCTTACGTGGGCCGCCTTTCACCAATGAACTGTGGTTTTCTTCGATTAAGCCGAGTCCGCCGATGCCGGAGCCAATAGCAGCACCGATACGCGTCGCGTTCTCTTCCGTCACTTCAAGGCCAGAATCCTGCATGGCCTGTACGCCAGCGACAATTCCATATTGAATAAAGGCATCCATCTTGCGCTGTTCTTTGCGCGAGATAATGTCTTCACAGTTAAAATCCTTTACTAAGCCAGCAAATTTCGTTGCATAGGCGGTAGTATCGAAATGGTCGATTAGGCTGATGCCGCTCTGACCGGCAAGAAGAGCTTTCCAGGTGGACTCTACGGTATTGCCGACAGGAGACAACATGCCAAGTCCGGTCACAACTACACGACGCTTAGACACGCTTGTCCTCCAGGGAGGGATAAAAAAGAGAGATGTGGGACAAAAAGATAAAACTCAGGCGGTCGAATGACCGCCTGGAGATGTTCACTTACGCCTGGTGACCGTTGATGTAATCAATGGCAGCCTGAACGGTGGTGATTTTCTCAGCTTCTTCGTCCGGAATCTCAGTATCAAACTCTTCTTCCAGAGCCATTACCAGCTCAACGGTGTCAAGAGAATCAGCGCCCAAGTCTTCAACGAAGGAAGCTGCGTTGATAACTTCTTCCTGCTTAACGCCCAGCTGTTCGCCGATAATTTTCTTAACGCGTTCTTCGATAGTGCTCATACTCTTAAATTTCCTATCAAAACTCGCTTTCGCGATGGTTTTCGTAGTGTATAAAATGTTGAAAAATTTGCAACTAAATCCCGGCAGGTCGTACCACGATTTTACGCTATTTTGCGGGTTTTTGCCCTCATAACGCAAATCATTTTGCACGTTATCTTACTCAGAACCGCACAGACTGCGCGGATCCTGAGCATTTTGTGCAAACTACGGTCAGACCATGTACATTCCGCCGTTGACGTGGAGGGTTTCACCAGAGATGTAACCCGCTTCGTCAGAAGCTAAAAATGCAACCGCACTCGCGATTTCTTTTGCATCGCCAAGGCGACCCGCTGGAACTTGCGCCAGAATACCCGCACGCTGATCGTCTGACAGCGCACGCGTCATGTCCGTTTCAATGAAGCCCGGAGCAACAACGTTCACAGTAATACCGCGAGACGCAACTTCACGCGCCAGCGATTTACTGAAACCAATCAAACCCGCTTTCGCCGCAGCGTAGTTGGCTTGACCAGCATTTCCCATGGTACCGACCACAGAACCGATAGTGATAATACGACCATGACGCTTTTTCATCATAGCGCGCATTACCGCTTTTGACAGACGGAAAACTGATGACAGGTTGGTTTCGAGAATGTCGCTCCACTCATCATCTTTCATTCGCATTAACAGGTTATCGCGAGTGATCCCGGCATTATTAACCAGAATATCCACTTCGCCAAATTCTGCGCGAATATTTCCCAGAACAGATTCGATAGATGCTGGGTCGGTCACATTCAACATCAGACCTTTACCGTTTGCACCTAAATAATCGCTGATGGCCTGAGCACCGCTTTCGCTGGTGGCAGTACCGATAACTTTCGCGCCACGGGCAACGAGTGTTTCAGCGATAGCACGGCCAATGCCGCGGCTTGCACCGGTAACCAGTGCAACTTTTCCTTCAAAACTCATGGTTTTGCTTTTCCTCTTCTTATTGCTCAAGCGCCGCTGACATCGCCGCCGGCTCGTTAATGGCCGAGGCAGTCAGGGTGTCAACAATACGTTTCGTCAGGCCAGTGAGGACTTTACCCGGGCCGACTTCATACAGGTGTTCTGTGCCCTGGGATGCCATAAACTCAACGGTTTTGGTCCACTGTACTGGGCTATAAAGCTGACGCACCAGCGCATCGCGAATCGCGTCTGCGTGAGTTTCACACTTCACATCCACGTTATTAATAACGGGAATCTGCGGTGCATTGAAGGTGATGTTCGCCAGCTCTGCAGCCAGTTTCTCTGCAGCAGGCTTCATCAGCGCGCAGTGAGACGGGACGCTGACTGGCAGCGGCAGTGCGCGTTTTGCGCCCGCAGCTTTACATGCGGCGCCGGCACGCTCAACGGCTTCTTTGTGACCCGCGATAACCACCTGACCCGGTGAGTTAAAGTTCACAGGGGAGACAACCTGCCCTTCAGCAGACTCTTCACACGCTTTCGCGATAGAAGCATCGTCCAGGCCGATAATCGCAGACATGCCACCGGTGCCCGCTGGCACGGCTTCCTGCATGAACTTGCCACGCAGTTCGACCAGACGCACAGCATCGGCGAAGCTCATCACACCCGCACACACCAGTGCAGAATATTCTCCGAGGCTATGACCGGCCATCAGCGCTGGCGCTTCACCGCCCTGCTGCTGCCAGACACGATACAGTGCCACAGACGCGGTCAACAGCGCCGGCTGAGTCTGCCAGGTTTTGTTCAGTTCTTCTGCCGGGCCCTGTTGGGTCAATGCCCACAGATCATAGCCCAGTACCGCAGAAGCTTCCGCGAATGTTTCTTCGATAACCGGATAGGTTGCAGCCAGCTCAGCCAACATGCCTACGGTCTGAGAGCCCTGACCCGGGAACACAAATGCAAATTGCGTCATCTTGTAATCCTTAATTAGAAACGAACCAGCGCGGAACCCCAGGTGAAACCGCCACCGAAGGCTTCAAGCAGCACCAACTGACCGGCCTTGATGCGACCGTCACGCACGGCTTCATCCAGCGCGCACGGTACGGAGGCCGCAGAGGTGTTGCCATGACGGTCGAGGGTCACCACGACGTTGTCCATCGACATGCCAAGCTTCTTCGCCGTTGCGCTGATAATACGCAGGTTGGCCTGGTGTGGTACCAGCCAGTCCAGCTCAGAACGATCCAGATTATTAGCCGCCAGCGTTTCTTCAACGATGTTAGCCAATTCCTTCACCGCGACTTTGAACACTTCATTCCCTGCCATTGTCAGGTGAATGGAGTTTTCCGGATGAACACGATCGGCATTTGGCAGGGTGAGCAGCTCACCGTAGTTGCCATCCGCGTGCAGATGCGTGGAGATGATGCCCGGCTGTTCGGATGCGCCTAACACGACGGCACCAGCACCATCGCCAAAAATAATGATTGTGCCGCGATCGGTAGGATCGCAGGTACGGGCCAGAACGTCAGCACCAATCACCAGTGCATTTTTCACCGCACCGGATTTAACGTACATATCGGCCACGCTCAGTGCGTAGGTGAAACCGGCACAAGCCGCAGCCACGTCAAACGCCGGACAGCCTTTAACGCCCAGCATCGACTGGATCTGGCACGCCGCGCTTGGGAAAGCGTGGGTCGACGAGGTGGTTGCTACCACGATCAGGCCGATTTGCTCAGCATCAATGTTAGCCATTTCCAGCGCGCGCTTGGCGGCTTCGAAGCCCATTGTTGCGACGGATTCATCTGGCGCGGCAATACGACGCTCACGGATACCTGTGCGTGTGACAATCCACTCGTCAGACGTATCTACCATTTTTTCCAGGTCGGCGTTCGTACGCACTTGTTCAGGCAGATAGCTGCCGGTACCTATAATCTTCGTATACATGTACGCTCAGTCTTTTGGTGGTAATACAGATTCGAGGCGAGCGGCGATCCGCTGTGGGACCTCCCGCTGCACCGCCTGCACTGCCTGTTCAATCGCCACGCTAAACGCGCGCTGATTGGCTGCACCATGACTCTTAATCACCGTGCCGCGCAATCCTAACAGACAGGCGCCATTATACTGGTCGGGGTTGAGGTGACTGAATCGCCGCGAGAGGTTTTTTTGTAACCAATGCTTCAAGATTTTCAGCCACCACGGCCGCTTTTTACCTTCTCCCTGCGATTTCAGCAGAGAAAGAAACATTCTGACAACGCCTTCCATGGTTTTTAGTGTGACGTTGCCCGTAAAACCGTCACAAACCAGCACATCCGTTTTGCCGGTTAATAATTCGTTGGCTTCGAGATAACCAATATAGTTGATGGAAGAGACCTTTTTTAGCATCGCCGACGCATCCCGGATGCTTTCGTGGCCTTTGGACTCTTCCTCACCGATGTTAAGCAGTGCGACGCGCGGAGAGGTAATGCCGATGACTTCTTCAGCCATCACCGCACCCATTACCGCAAACTGCACCAGCATCGTGCTGTCACAATCGACGTTGGCGCCTAAATCAAGCACCACCGTTTTGCCCTTCTGCTGATGCGGCAGAACCGTCACCAGCGCCGGACGCTCAATCCCTTCTATCGGCTTGAGCAATAATTTTGCGAGCCCCATCAAAGCCCCGGTATTTCCGGCGCTCACGCAGGCCTGCGCGCGTCCTTCTTTGACGAGTTCCAGCGCAATACGCATGGAACTGCCCCGGCTGTTGCGAATCGCATGCGCCGGACGTGCATCACTGGCAATAACTGACTGGGCAGGGATAATCTGCAGACGTGAACGTTGTTCGAAGTCAGCTTTGGCGAGTAATGGCGTAATGGTGTCGGTGTCACCGACCAGAAGAAGCGAGAGTTGTGGGTTAGCGTGCAGTGCCTGCAATGCTGCAGGCACCGTCACGGAAGGGCCAAAATCGCCCCCCATGACATCCAACGCTAAGGTCAGACGTGTCAAGGTATCATCGCCGCTCGGTTGGTAAATCCCCGCAGAAGCGGGGAAATCCCCACTAAGCTTAATCACGCTTGCGCGTGATTACTTAGTGATAACCTTGCGACCGCGGTAGAAACCGTCGGCAGTGATGTGGTGACGCAGGTGTTTCTCACCAGAAGTCTTATCTACAGACAGGCTGGTAACTGCAGTCAGCGCGTCATGGGAACGACGCATGCCACGTTTGGAACGGGTTGGTTTATTCTGTTGTACGGCCATGGACCTTACTCCTCAATTACTTACGCTTTAAGCTGGCTAATACGGCAAATGGATTTGGCTTTTGCGCATCTTCAGGCAATTCACCAAATACCATGTCCGCGTCGGACACTTCACAGTGTTCAGAATCATGCACCGGAACTACAGGTAAGGAGAGAATGATTTCATCCTCAACCAAAGCCCGCAGGTCGATTTCACCGAATTCGTTAACCTCAATCGGTTCATACGCTTCCGGGAGTGCTTCAGCCTGTTCAACATTTTTGATCGGACTGAAACAATACGTTGTGTGAACGGAATGTGGGAACGGTTTCCCGCAGCGCTGGCATTCGAGAGTCACCTCAACCTTTGCATCACCTTTAATAACGGCGAGACGCTGGTTGTCGATGGCGAATGTCATATCGCATTCCACATCACTGTCCACACTGACCACAGACTCGGCAAGACGCTCCACCTGGTCCGGGGTGTAGACACCCTGGTAATCGAGGCGTTTTTGAGCGGTACGAACCGGATCAAGAGTCAGGGGTAATTTTACCTTTTGCATAGGGCGCGCATATTAACTTTGTAACGTCATAGAGTCAAAGAAAAAGGCACCCTCAGGCGCCTTTTGCCAATTATTCGCACACATTGCGGCCTGTAGTTTAAAATGTCGCAATCCGAATCACCAGAGTCTATTTAAAAAATTATGCTGCAACTTGTTCTTGCCTCTACTTCACCCTATCGCCGCGAGCTGCTTCAAAAGCTCGACGTCCCTTTTGAATGCGCCGCACCGGAGGTCGATGAACTGCCCTTACCCGGCGAATCGCCGCGCCAGCTGGTGCTTCGGCTGGCGCAAGCCAAAGCACAGGCCCTGGCGACGCGCTTCCCTGATCATCTGATTATCGGCTCCGATCAGGTTTGCGTGCTCGGCGGAAAAATCACCGGAAAACCGCATACCGAAGAAAATGCGCGTCTGCAGCTGCGTGAAGCAAGCGGCCACGTCGTCACCTTCTATACCGGTCTTGCGGTCTATAACAGCGCTAAGGGCCATTTGCAGACCGAATGCGAACCTTTTGATGTGCACTTCCGCCATCTGACCGATGCAGAGATCAACCGCTACGTTCACAAAGAACAGCCGCTGAACTGTGCGGGCAGCTTTAAAAGCGAAGGGCTGGGCATCACGCTATTCGAGCGTCTCGAAGGACGCGATCCGAATACACTGATTGGCCTGCCGCTTATCGCGCTGTGCAAAATGCTCAGAAACGAGCAGTTCAATCCGCTGCTGCGCTAACGTTTTTGTCCGCTGGCGTTACGTCGACCGGACCTACGCCAAAAAGCAAAACGCCCCTTTCGGGGCGTTTTGTATTATTTCTTCTGTCTTCGATTACTTCTGGCTGCGCAGCACTTGCAGACAACGCTTGAGCTGGTTGTCCATCGGCGCTTCGATGCGCAACGTCTCGCCAGTACCCGGATGGGTAAACTTCAGCGCTGCTGCATGCAGGAACAGACGATTCAGTCCGGTACCCGCCAACTGCTTGTCGAAATCACGATCGCCATAGCGGTCGTCAAACGCAATCGGATGGCCCGCATGTAACGTATGCACACGAATCTGGTGCGTACGGCCGGTCACCGGGCTACAGCGTACCAGCGTCGAATGGGTAAAACGCTCTTCGACTTTAAAACGCGTCTCCGACGGTTTGCCTTCGCTGTTCACGCGAACAATACGCTCGCCGCTCTGCAAAATGTTTTTCAGCAATGGCGCCTGCACCACTTTCATGTGCGACTGCCACTGACCGCGAACCAGAGCCAGATAATCTTTCTGCATCCCTTTTTCGCGCAGCTGTTCATGCAGGGAGCGCAGTGCGGAACGCTTCTTCGCCACCAACAGTACACCGGAGGTATCACGGTCGAGGCGATGCACCAGTTCGAGGAAACGGGCTTCCGGGCGCAGCGCGCGCAGGCCTTCGATAACCCCAAAGCTCAAACCGCTCCCGCCGTGAACCGCCGTACCCGACGGCTTGTTCAGCACCAGGATATGATCGTCTTCATAAAGGATAACGTCAGCCAGGGCCGCCACTTTATTCAGGTGCGGCGAAACGGCTTCTTCTTCACGCTCGGCGACACGCACCGGCGGAATGCGAATTTGATCGCCCGCTTCCAGTTTGTATTCAGGCTTCACGCGCTTTTTGTTCACCCGCACTTCGCCTTTACGCAGGATGCGGTAAATCATGCTTTTCGGCACACCTTTAAGTTGGGTGCGCAAAAAGTTATCAATTCGTTGCCCTGCTTCGTCGTCGGCAATGGCAACCATTTTTACGGTCGGTGTCTCAGTTTTCATGGGGGGCGATTCTAAAGATGCAGTGGCATTCGCGCCACTCCTTTTTCTGTGCTTATATTAACTTCGCAACGGAGCTCATTTTTAATCTCACTTTGCGGATTGCTGGTTATTACAACAATCAGTCCAGTAAAGTGAAAAAACTGTGAGTAACCGGGTGATAAATGGTAAAAGTCATCTTGCTATAACAAGGTTAGCAGGGAATAATGATGCAGTTTTCCGTGTTGAATCTTGTTCAAGCAAGCATGTTAGCGGAAAGACCAATTTTGTCTGAACGATCTTTTATGCAGCAATGGCGTAAGACGTATTTATCTTTCAGACAGTTAGCGGGCTGCGGGTTGCAGTCCTTACCGGTTGATACTCTCTATTTCAAGCCGCAGAAAGGCGGCAAAACCTGGGGTCTCCAGGCGCTACTCCAGTAGATGACTGGGGTAAGCAGGTGAAGCCAACCATCTGCGACTTGAAAGACAATGAGTATAGAAGGAACCGTCCCTGGAGAATGATTCCCAGGCTGTTCCCCTGAATAATTGCGCTGCGGTTCCGTTTGAAACGCAGGCTACCGACACTCTGCGCCTCTTAAGCGAGCGACAACCGTGAGGTTGGCGACGTGAACAGACACGAGGCCATCGGTTTACCCCCGGCAAGGAAAACTCTGCCCGTAGCTTAGTCGTCAATGTAAGAATAATGAGTAAGTTACGATGAAAAGAATGTTAATCAACGCAACTCAGCAAGAAGAGTTGCGTGTCGCCCTCGTTGATGGGCAGCGTCTGTACGATCTGGATATCGAAAGCCCAGGACACGAACAGAAAAAAGCGAACATCTACAAAGGCAAAATTACCCGTATAGAACCAAGCCTTGAAGCCGCATTCGTAGATTACGGTGCTGAGCGTCATGGTTTCCTTCCTCTTAAAGAAATCGCCCGCGAATATTTCCCTGCTAATTACAATGCGCATGGCCGCCCGAACATCAAAGATGTTCTGCGCGAAGGCCAGGAAGTCATTGTTCAGATCGATAAAGAAGAGCGCGGCAACAAAGGTGCAGCCCTCACAACCTTTATCAGTCTGGCAGGCAGCTATCTGGTACTGATGCCGAACAACCCGCGTGCCGGTGGTATTTCTCGCCGCATCGAAGGTGACGATCGTACCGAGCTGAAAGAAGCGCTTTCCAGCCTGCAACTGCCTGACGGCATGGGCTTGATCGTGCGTACCGCTGGCGTTGGCAAATCTGCCGAAGCACTGCAGTGGGATCTGAGTTTCCGCCTGAAGCACTGGGAAGCGATTCAGAAAGCTTCTGAAAGCCGCCCTGCCCCGTTCCTGATCCACCAGGAAAGCAACGTCATCGTACGTGCGTTCCGTGATTATCTGCGTCAGGACATCGGCGAAATCCTTATTGATAACCCGAAAGTGCTTGAGCTGGCTCGCCAGCATATCTCTGCGCTGGGCCGTCCGGATTTCAGCAGCAAAATTAAGCTCTACACCGGTGAAATCCCGCTGTTCAGCCACTACCAAATTGAATCGCAGATTGAATCTGCATTCCAGCGTGAAGTGCGCCTGCCGTCGGGCGGCTCTATCGTTATCGATAGCACCGAAGCCTTGACCGCCATCGATATCAACTCCGCGCGTGCAACCCGCGGCGGCGACATCGAAGAAACCGCCTTCAACACCAACCTTGAAGCGGCCGACGAAATTGCCCGCCAGCTGCGTCTTCGTGACCTCGGCGGCCTGATCGTTATCGACTTCATCGACATGACCCCGGTTCGCCACCAGCGTGCGGTTGAAAACCGTCTGCGTGAAGCGGTGCGTCAGGATCGTGCGCGTATCCAGATTAGCCACATCTCTCGCTTCGGCCTGCTGGAAATGTCCCGTCAGCGCCTGAGCCCGTCACTGGGTGAATCCAGTCATCACGTGTGCCCACGCTGTAGCGGTACCGGCACCATCCGTGATAACGAATCGCTGGCGCTGTCTATTCTTCGTCTGATTGAAGAAGAAGCACTGAAAGAAAACACCCAGGAAGTTCACGCGATTGTTCCTGTTCAGGTGGCTTCTTACCTGCTGAACGAAAAGCGTGCGGCTATCAGCAACATCGAAACCCGTCAGGGTGGCGTGCGCTGTATCGTCGTTCCGAACGACCAGATGGAAACCCCGCATTACTCCGTACTGCGTGTTCGTAAAGGCGAAGAGACTCAGATCCTGAGCTACCTGCTGCCGAAACTGCACGAAGAAGAAATGGCGATGCCGTCTGAAGACGAGCCAGCTGAACGTAAGCGTCCTGAGCAGCCTGCTCTGGCGACCTTCGTGATGCCTGATGCACCGCCAGCACCACTTGAAGAAGCCGCTCCAGTCGCAGCGCAAGCGAAGAATGCCGCTCCAGCAGCCGCCACTGCGGCAGCACCGGGTCTGGTTTCCCGCATTATTTCTGCGCTGAAATCCATGTTCAGCAGTGAAGCGCCAGTTGTGGCTGAGCCTGAGCCGGTTAAGAAAGAAGAGAAACCTGAGCGCCAGCAAGATCGTCGCCGTTCTCGTCAGTCTAACCGTCGTGACCGCAATGACCGTGGTGACCGCAACGATCGCCGTGACAACCGCGATAATCGTGGCGAGCGCGGTGAGCGTAACGAACGTGGTGAGCGCGATAACCGTGGTGAAAACGCTGAAGGCCGCGAAGATAACCGCCGTAACCGTCGTGAGAAGCCGCAGCAGAACGCGGAAACCCGTGAAGTTCGTCAGCCGAACGTGGCAGAAGACGCGGATAAAGCGAAATCTCGCGACGAACAGCAGCAGCCACGCCGTGAGCGTAACCGTCGTCGTAACGATGACAAACGCCAGGCAGCGCCGCAGGAAGTTAAAGTTCAGGCTCCAGAAGAACAACCCGCTCAGGAAATCGAGCAGGAAGAACGCGTCCAGTCCATGCCGCGTCGTAAGCCGCGCAATCTGTCGCAGAAAGTGCGCATCGAAACAGCGGCCGAAACTGCAGAACGTACCGCAGTTAACGAACCGGCTGAAGCAGCTGCCCCGGCTAAGCGTACTGAACTGGCTAAAGTTGATTTGCCAGCCGTCATCGAAGCTCCGGCTGAAGATGAAAGCGCAGAAAACCGTGAAAACGCTGGCATGCCGCGTCGCTCCCGTCGTTCACCACGCCACCTGCGCGTGAGTGGTCAACGTCGTCGTCGCTACCGTGACGAGCGTTACCCTGCTCAGTCCCCGATGCCGCTGGCAATTGCTTGCGCATCTCCGGAAATGGCGTCTGGTAAAGTGTGGGTAAGCTACCCGGTAACGCGTCCACAAGAGCAGCAGGTTGAAGAAACCCGCGAGCAGAACGTTGTTCCTTCCGTCATTGAAGTTGCACCGGTAGAAGTCGTGGAGCAAGCTCCAGTGGCAGAACAGGTTGCAGCGCCAGTGGTTGAACCAGCCGCAATCGAGCCGGTCGTAGTTACAGAACCGCAGCCAGTACAGGCTGAGCCGGAAGTTCCCGTCATTGAGACCACGCATCCGGAAGTCATTGCCGCACCGGTGAGCGAAGAACCTCAGGTTATCGCACCAGCCGACGCTGTTGTTGCAGAAGTCACAGCTGAAGAAGCGACTCCGGCCGTGGTTGAGGAAGTGGAACAGGCTATCGTGACTGAACAACCTGCTGTGGTGGAAACCGCGCCTGTTGCTCCAGCGGTTGAGCCTGTCGTTAAACCGGTTGTGGCTCCAAAGCCTCCGGTTGAGCGCACCAACGCTACCGCGCCAATGACGCGTGCTCCAGCCCCAGACTACGTGCCAGAAGCACCGCGTCAGAGCGACTGGGTTCGTCCAGAGTTCGGTTTCGAAGGTAAAGGTTCTGCCGGTGGCCACAGTGCTACACACACGGCAACCGCCGGTCCGACTCGTCCGCAGTCTGTGGACTAAGCTGCAAAGCATGAAAAAACCGCCTCCGGGCGGTTTTTTTTATTCTGTCGCAGGCAGCTGCATCCCAGAAATTTTCGGCATGACTTCCCGCATCAAATCGAGAAATTTACGTAATCTCGCCGGATAATAACGCGCCCAGGGATACACCAAATGCACCGGCAACGCCGCCGCTCGCCATTCAGGCAGTAGCTCAATCAGCCTGCCCTGAGCAATATCCTCTTCCACCGTCCAGCTCGAAATCAGCGCAGCGCCCAGCCCCGCCAGCGCGGTATTGCGGGCCACGTACACGCTGTCAGTGCTCAGCCTGGGCACTATCGGAATAGTGATGCTTTCCCGGCTGACCTGATGTTGCAGCGTCACTTCATGCTGATAGAACGTGCTGATAGCCACCCACGGCAGCGCCGATAATGTCAACGGGTCTGACACGTTCTCCACCGTATCCAGCAGCTCAGGTGAAATCACCAGGCTACGCGGGACTTCCGCCAACAGAACGGAAACTGTCGCCGGGTCAACTTCCGCCCCCACGCGGATCGCACAGTCGATATTCTCACTGATGAAATCGATATTTTTGTCATTGAGCATCCACTCCACCACCAATTGGGGATAGCGCTGCAAAAAATCCACCAGTGGCGTTAGCAATTGCTGTTGCCCGAATGCATGCGGCGCTCTGACGCGCAGCACGCCCACCGGATTGTCGTCCACAATCTGTAAATCGTCTTCCAGCGCCAGCCAGCTGTCCACCAATTGGCGGGCGTGTTGATAACAGCGCTCGCCATCGTCGGTAAGTTTCATCGCATGGGTCGAGCGCATAATGAGCTTTACGCCCAGCAACGCTTCGAGCGACTGCAAGCGGCGGCTGACGGTGGCCTGCGTGGTGCCGAGCTGAACTGCCGCGGCCGACAGCGACCCGGCTTCGATAATGCGAATAAAGGTCCGCATCAGTTCCAGCCTGTCTATACGCTCTGTTCTTTTCATTCATTTATTACTCATACGCCCAACGTATAGCTGTTTTACCACTGCGCCGGCTACCGCGCCAGTGTGATTCACATCACAATACGCCCACACCCTGTTGAGGACGTTAAGATGAACACTACTCCCGCCGCTTCACCGGCTTTTGCGTCATGGATAATCCTGATTATGGCTATCGGCGCAGGCTTTAGCGTTGCCGCGATTTATTACGCCCAGCCGCTGTTACCGCTGATTGGCCACGACATGCATTTGAGCATCGAGCAAATGGGCCTCGTTCCAACCCTAACCCAGACGGGCTACGCGCTGGGCATTCTGTTCCTGTTGCCGCTGGGCGACCGCCACGATCGCCGTCGGTTGATCCTCACTAAAAGCACCTCGCTCGCCGCGCTACTGCTGCTGTGCAGCGTGACCAGCCAAATGCACGCCCTGCTGGTCGTCAGTTTGCTGATTGGGATGGCGGCGACGATGGCGCAGGATATCGTTCCGGCCGCGGCTATCCTCGCCCCTGCCGGGAAACAGGGCAAAACCGTCGGCACCGTAATGACCGGTTTGCTGCTTGGCATTCTGCTGTCGCGTACCGTCAGCGGCGTCGTAGGGGAAGCCTATGGCTGGCGGATGATGTATCAGGCCGCAGCGGTCAGCATTGCACTGATTGGTCTGGTGATGTGGCGCGTACTGCCGAAATTCAGCGCGCATTCTGAACTCAGCTACCCGGCGCTGATGGGTTCTCTGGTGCATTTATGGCGCCGCTTCCCTGAACTGCGTCGGGCCGCACTGGCACAAGGTTTTCTGTCGGTTGCCTTCAGCGCGTTCTGGTCGACGCTCGCCGTCATGCTGGCCGAACACTATCAGCTTGGCAGCGCCGTCGCCGGAGGATACGGTATCGCCGGAGCCGCCGGAGCGCTGGCCGCCCCGCTGGCCGGTGGACTGGCTGACAAACTGGGTGCAGCCAAAGTCACCCAGTTAGGTGCCATGCTGGTCACGGTGTCGTTCGCGCTGATGTTTTTCCTGCCGCTTTTGCCGCTGCACGCCCAGCTAGCGCTGATTGCCGTGTCGGCGATTGGCTTTGATTTAGGCTTACAGTCGAGCCTGGTCGCACACCAGAATCTGGTGTACAGCCTTGAACCGCAGGCCCGTGGTCGTCTGAATGCCCTGTTGTTCACGGTGGTGTTTATTGGGATGGCGTTAGGTTCGGCTGTCGGCAGCAAACTGTATGCGATGGCAGGCTGGCCTGCGGTGGTTACGCTGGCGGTGATATCCGGGGCGATTGCCCTACTGATTCGGGTAATGGGTGCGGCGAACGTCACCGCTTGCCCGCAACGCTAAAAAAAAGCCCGCGCCGGGGTGAGTGGCGCGGGCACAGAGAACATGGCCAGTTTCAAGACATGTTCTAAACCGTTAAATCTTATTTATTCAACTGGAACAGCGACATGCCCTGCATATCGGTGAACGCTTTATACGACGCCGTCAGGGCCGCCTGCTGCATGGTGTAGTTGGAAATCGTTGAGTTCCAGTCCACGTTCACCAGGTCGCTCATCTGCTGCGTCTGGCTCAGCGTGCGGTCATCGCCCAGCGCGTCCAGTTTGTCCAGTTCGTTGAGCTGTGTCCCGACTTCCGCCCGCACGCTCAGCACGTTGTTCAGCGAGTTACGCAGGCCGCGGTTGGCGACGTCGATAGTAGCCTGCGCCTTCGCTTGTTCCGCATCGTTATCCGCTACCGGTGTTTTCAACGCTGCAATCGCGTCATCCAGAATCTTGAACAAGTTCGAGTCAGGCGTAGTCCCGTCGGGGTTTTTCACCGCATTCGAGGTCACCGAGTCAAAAATTTTGTCGCCGGTGTGGCCAATAACCATGGTTCGGGAAGAATCAACCTGCTGTTCAACGTTGGTGATGCCGCCCGAATACGTGCCGGTGGCGGCATCGAATGGCGCGGTATCCGTCTTGTAACCGGCAAACATGTAGCGCCCGTTACCGTCCTGGCTGTTGGCGAGGTTCATCAGCTGGTCGCGGATGCCCTGCAAATCGGTAGCCAGCGAGGCGCGGTCATCGTCGCTCAGCGTGCCGTTCCCGGCATATACGATTTTTTCCTGCGCCGCTTGAATCGACGACGTTACCGACGACAGCGTGTTTTCTTCCTGCGAAACGCGCTGGGTCGCGAAGCTACGGGCTGACGCAAACTGGCTGGTCTGGGACTGCGCCTGAGACAGCACCACCGCCTGTGACGCGGC
Organism: Scandinavium goeteborgense; assembly: GCF_003935895.2. Taxonomy (GTDB): domain Bacteria; phylum Pseudomonadota; class Gammaproteobacteria; order Enterobacterales; family Enterobacteriaceae; genus Scandinavium; species Scandinavium goeteborgense. The sequence goes on from NZ_CP054058.1 coordinate 2,787,088, forward strand.
AATCGGGTCATCGGACGGACGGTTAACGCGCAGGCCGGTGGACATTTGTTCGCCATATTTCAGCCATGAAGACTGGGAGTTGGTAATGCCGCCCATCGTCTGCTGATACATCATTAAGGTACTAATACGCATCGGTCACCGCTCCTTAGCGAATATTGATCAGCGCGTCGAAAAGCGTGCTGGCGGTCTGCATTACCTGGGCGTTGGCCAGATAGTACTGCTGATACAGTTGCAGGTTGCCGTACTCTTCATCGAGGTTTACGCCGGAAATTGATTGCTGCTGCTTGGTCAACTGGGTCACAACGTTGCCCTGCGTCGTGCTGCTGGTTTCCAGCGTCGAGGTTTTGTTCCCCACGTCGCTGACCAGAGAGGCGTAAGCGTCGTTGACGGTTTTATTGCCGCCCACCAGTTTGCTGTTTTGCAGATCCAGCAATGCCTGACCGTTACGGTTATCGCTCTCGCCGGTTTCAGCGTCGTTGATACCCATCGCAATCTGGCTGGAGTCGGTCAGCGCCACGCCCATGTTCACAATCGCGTTCGCCACCGGCTTCACGGTAAAGCTGTCATTTTTGTTCGCAGAGCCGCTGATGCTGACGTTCAGACCGTCAAAACTCAGGCTGCCGTCGCTCTCAACGGTCGGGGACATTTTGGTGTTATCTGACAGGCGCGTGACCTGCCAGTTTGTGCCGTCGTAACTCACTTTATAGTCGGAGGCCTGCAGCTGAGTGCTGTCGGTCATGGTCGCGTTGAGGCTCGCACTGCCGGTATTCTTGGTGTTGCTCAGGACCGACGGAGAACCGAAGGTGAAGAAATCTTTGCCTGTGTCGCCGTTGGCATCAATCCCGGCTTTGTTCTGGGTGTTGAACGCATCAGCAAATGCCAGCGCCATCTGGTTCAGGCTGTTACGGGTCTGGTCCAGATCCTGGGAGCGGAACGTCAGCAGGCCGCCAAGTGAACCGCTGGTCAGCAATTTTTCCGGGATTTCGATATTGCCCGCCACGTTATCCACGTAAGCGACGGTGGTCCGCGAAGGGTCGGCGCTGCTGGGCACCGCGGCCAGCTGACGGGCATTGCTGCCCTGCACCAGGTTGTAACCGTTGGCCATGGTGACGTTGTAGGTGCCGCCATCCTGCACGTTCACTTCCACGCCCACCAGCTGGTTCAGCTGGCTAACAAGCTGATCGCGCTGATCGAGCAGGTCATTCGGGGATGCCCCCGCACCGACGCCGGTCAGTTTGGAAATTTTATCGTTCAGCGTCGCAATCTGCTGCGAGTAGTTATTGATCTGCGAAACGGTGGAAGCAATCGCCCCGTTGACCTGTTTGTCCTGGTCGCGCAGATACTGATCGGTAGTCTTAAACTGGTTGACCAGCCCTTCAGATTTGCCTAATACCGCCTGACGCGCCGCCGGATCTTCAGCGTTGCTGACCAGCGTTTGCAGGCTGGTGAAGAAATCCTGCAAGGTGGCGGAAATGGAGTTGGTGGTATCGGACATCAAATCGTCGATTTTCGACATCTGCTGATAGCGCGTGGTCAGACCGCTGCTCTGGTTTTGCGCCGCATTTAGCTGATTGGTGATAAACGCGTTGTACTCGCGCTGTACGCTGGAGACCGTGACGCCATTACCCACCCAACCGCCTGCGCCCAGCGTACTGTTCGCCGCAGAGAGGACCGTCGTCTGGCGGGTATAGCCGGACACGTTATAACTGGCAATGTTATTACTGACGGTGTTCAGTGCCGCCTGAGCCGCACCGAGCCCGCTCATTGCGCTATTCATTAAACTGGACATGGAGGTTCCTTTATTCTTTTAGACACGAGTCCTGACCAAGATTATCGGCACCGGTCAGCTGAACTTGAGGCGTTTCAGAACAGATTTTCGATATCGTTGCCGTAGGCCTTGCCCACCTTCTCGCTCATCGATTTCAGCTGCTGGATCATCCCGGTCAGCTTGCGGGCATAGTTCGGGTCGGTGGCGTAACCGGCTTTCTGTAGCGCCTGTGCGCCCTGCTCCGGCGTCGCGGCTGTGGTCACGGCGGCATAGCGCGGGTTGCGGGTTAACAGGCCAACGTAGTCGGACAACGCTTCGAGATACGAGCTGTAGACGCGGAAACGGGCTTTCACCTTTTTCATTTCGCCGTTCTCGTATTCCGTGGTGGTGATTTCGGTGACTTTGCCTTTCCAGTCAGACGACGCCTTCACGCCGAACAGGTTAAAGCTCGGCTCACCGTTTTCACGGCGGATCTGCCGTTGGCCCCAGCCTGATTCGAGCGCCGCCTGGGCGAGGATCAGGTGGTGCGGAATACCGCTCTGCTCACTGGCCAGTTTCGCCGGAAGGGAAAGCTGCGCCAAGAAGTCGTGACTGTCGCCGGGCACATCGGCGACGTCTGAGGCAGTAGGTGCTTTCGGCAAGGCCTTGCGTACCATCTGCGTCAGCGCCGAGTTCTGATAGCTGGTGACGGTTTCGAGGTCAAACTTGAGCGGTACCTGGGCAGGCATGTCTTTCGGCCCGCCCTGATTCGCCGTCATCTGTTTAACCATCTCATCTGCCAGTCCTAACCCTTTGCCCGCCGTCATCTGCTGGGCAATTTGCTGATCGTACATACTGGTGTAAAGACGCGACTGGTCGCTGCTGAATAAGCCGTCTTTGGGCAGCGCGTCACGCATACTTTTCAGCATCATCTGCACGAACATGCCTTCGACCTGCCGGGCCACAGGCTTTAAGTTCGCCTGCGGATCTTTCCCGGCACTGATTTTCAGCTCGTTCAGCGATTGCGCGTCCCAGGCCGCGCTGCTCATCAGTTTGCTGTCGCCAAGCATTAGATAATTTCCACCTTGGCACGCAGGCAACCTGCGGTTTGCATCGACTGGAGAATCGACATCAGTTCCAGTGGCGAGGCTCCCAGCGTGTTCAGCGCGCGAACGACGTTGTTCAGGTTGGCGCTGGAACGAATGCTCTGCATCGCGCCCCCGCTCTGACGCAGGTCGATTTGCGTCTGCGGCGTCACCACCGTTGAGCCACCGGCAAATGGCGTATCCGGCTGGCTGACCTGCGCGGAACGGTTCACCGTCACCGACAGATTGCCCTGCGCCACGGCACAGTTGTCGAGGGTCACTTCGCGGTTCATCACCACCGAACCGGTACGGGAGTTGATGATCACTTTCGCATCCTGCGGCGTGACGTTCACGTCGAGGTTTTGAATATCTGCCAGCATCCGCACCTGATTGCTGCCGCCGCTTGAAGCCTGAATCTGTACGGTACGCGCATCCAGTGCCGTCGCATTGCCGAAGCCGCCGCGACGGTTGATGGTGTCAGCGATCTGCTGCGCCATGCCGAAATCGTCTTCATTCAGCTGTAGATTAACGGTGTTGCCCGCGCCGAACTGGCTCGGCAATTCTCGCTCAATGGTTGCGCCGTTGGTGATACGCCCGCCGTTAAGCTGGTTCACCTGCACGCTGCTGCCGCCCGCCGAGGCACCCGCCCCGCCGACCAAAATGTTACCCTGCGCTAAGGCATAAATTTGGCTGTCGACGCCTTTTAACGGCGTCATCAGTAGCGTACCGCCGCGCAGACTTTTGGCGTTACCCATCGACGACACGACGACGTCAATGTTCTGCCCCTGACGGCCAAACGCCGGAAGCTGCGCAGTGACCATTACCGCCGCCACGTTTTTCAGCTGCATGTTGGTGCCCGCCGGGACGGTTATCCCAAGCTGCGACAACATGTTGTTCAGGGTTTGCGTGGTGAATGGCGTTTGCGTGGTCTGGTCACCCGTACCGTCGAGACCGACCACCAGGCCGTAGCCAATCAATGAGTTTTGCCGCACGCCCTGTACGCTGGTGAGGTCGCGGATGCGATCGGCCTGGGCGAAACCCGCCAGCAGGACCAGAGCAATGCCAACCAGAGTTTTAAACATAATGCACCTCGTTACATCGGCGATAAGTTAAGGAAGAAGCGCTGCAGCCAGCCCATGTTCTGCGCTTCATTGATGTAGCCGTTACCGACGTACTCAATGCGGGCGTCAGCCACTTGGGTCGACGGCACGGTGTTGCTGCCGCTGATGGTGCGCGGGTTCACGACGCCAGAGAAACGAATGAATTCGGTGCCCTGGTTAATGGCGATTTGTTTCTCGCCCACCACGTGCAGGTTGCCGTTAGCCAGCACCTGATCGACGGTGACCGTCAGCGTTCCGCTGAAGGTGTTGCTGGCGTTGGCACCGCCTTTACCGTTAAAGGAGTTGCCGCCAGATGCCTCCACATCGGCGCGCGCATTGCCAAACAGGCCCTGCAGATAGCGCGGCACGGTGTCGAAGCCGAAATTGGTTTTGCCATCGCGGCTGGCATTCGCCGACGAACTCTTGGATGCGCTGACGTTTTCTTGCAGCTGGATGGTCAGCGTGTCGCCAATATTGCGCGGGCGTCGGTCTTCGAACAGCGGCTGATAGCCGTAGTTAATCGGCTGGGCGCTCTGGAAAATCGAGCCATTGACCACCGGCACCGGGCCAGGAACAGGCTGTGCGGTTGTCGCCCCTTCCACCAGCGGCTTGGAGGGGATCAATGCGCATCCGGACTGTGTCAGGGCCAGGACCACGAAAAGCGGATAACGAAACGCTGAGGTTTTTTGCATTGCTTTTTATCTTCTGAATCAAAAATCCGGTGCAGGAAATCTGCACCGGTGACGTCTTACAGCTGGGTGAGTTTTTGCAGCATCTGGTCGGTGGTTGAGACCGCCTTGCTGTTGATCTCATACGCGCGCTGCACCTGAATCATGTTGACCAACTCTTCCGCCACGTTGACGTTGGAGGTTTCGACATAACCCTGATACAGCAGGCCCGCACCATTCAGGCCCGGCGTGCTGTCGTTCGGCGCGCCAGACGCCTGGGTTTCGGTGTAGAGGTTTTCACCCATGCTTTCCAGACCCGCATCGTTCATGAAGGTGGTCAGGTTCAACTGGCCAACCTGCACCGGGTTGGTTTGCCCTTGCTGGGTCACGCTCACCACGCCGTCACGCCCGATAGTAATGCTCAGAGTGTTGGCCGGAATGGTGATCGCGGGCTGCACCGGGAAACCGCCTGCGGTTACCAGTTGACCGTTCTGATCAACCTGGAACGAACCATCACGGGTGTACGCCGACGTGCCGTCCGGCAGCAGCACCTGGAAGAAGCCTTCACCTTTGATGGCAACGTCTTTGCTGTTGTCGGTCTGAGACAGGTTGCCCTGAGTATGAATACGCTCGGTCGCGACCGGACGAACACCGGTCCCGATTTGCAGGCCAGAAGGCAGCGTGGTCTGCTCGGACGATTGCGCCCCCGGCTGACGAACGGTCTGGTAAAGCAGGTCTTCAAAGACCGCACGTTGACGCTTGAAACCGTTGGTGCTGACGTTCGCCAGGTTGTTGGCGATAACGTCCATGTTGGTTTGCTGGGCGTCGAGGCCGGTTTTGGCAATCCATAATGAACTGATCATAAGTGTCCTGTTGTTAGCTCAGGGATAACAGTTGATTGGCTTTAGAGGCGTTGTCATCCACGCTACTAATGACCTTCATCTGCATCTCAAAACGTCGGGAGCTGGCAATCATGTCAGCCATCGCCGCCACCGGTTTGACGTTACTGCCTTCCAGCACGCCGGATTGCAGAGTGATTGTCGGGTCAGACTGCAACACCGGCCCGCGAGTGGCCTGGGCAGCCGCCGTTAAGCGGAACATGCCGTCGTCACCACGAATCACTTCGGTATTCTCGGCCTTCACCAGCTTCAGTTTGCCGACGGGCGAAATGGTATTCGCCGGGTCGCCCGGGTTCAGCGCCGAAATCGTGCCGTCGGTGGCGATGGTGACTTGCGAGCCTTCCGGCACCATCACCGGACCGCCGCCGTCGCCAATCACCGGATTACCCTGAATGGTCAACTGACCGCCAGGCGTCACCTGAATGTTACCGTTACGGGTGTAGCCTTCCGTACCGTCCGCGCCCTGCACCGCCAGCCAGCCATCCTGCTGCAACGCCACGTCCAAAGGACGGGCGGTGTAGTCGAGCTGACCCGGCGTCATGTCGGCGCCCGGCGTGGAGCCGGTCACCAGGGTTCGGGTCTGAAACGTTTCGCCATTGACCGGCACGGCGCGCAGTGCAGTCAGCTGTGCGCGAAAGCCCGGCGTGGAGGTATTGGCGAGGTTGCTCGCGGTAACACCCTGCATTTCCATCGTCTGGCTGGCCGCGCCCATCGCGGTATATATTGCGTGATCCATGAAGCCGTCCCGTCAGGCGCTTAGCGCAGGTTAACCAGGGTGTTGAGGATCTGATCCTGGGTTTTGATGGTCTGCGCGTTCGACTGATAGTTACGCTGCGCGACAATCATGTTCACCAGTTCTTTACTCAGATCGACGTTGGATGCTTCCAGCGCGCCGTTAGTCAGGGTGCCGAAGTTACCGGTGCCTGCGGTGCCGAGCAGCGCCACGCCGGAAGACTGCGTTGCCGACCAGACGTTATCGCCTTCGGATTGCAGACCTTCGTTGTTGGCGAAGTTCGCCAGCGTGATTTGGCCCAGCAACTGGGTTTGCTCGTTGGAGTAGTTCCCGACCACGGTGCCGTCGTCGTTAATCTGGTAGCTCACCAGGTTGCCCGGCTTGTAGCCGTTCTGGTTGGTGGCAACGATGTCGTTCGACCCGGTGTTCTGCTGCATCGAGTTCTGGAAGCTCAGCTGGAAGTCGCTGGCAGCGGAACCGTTCAGGGAAGCCAGATTGAGGGTAATCTCCGGTTGCGCGCCCGGAACCAATGGCTGCAATACTCCGCCCGCGTTGTACTCAGCTACGCCGGTCAAGGTCCCGTTATCGGCAAACTGCATCTGCGCTTGTTTCACCGCAGTTGCACCGGCGACGCTGGAATCTTGAGTGTAAACATCCCAGTTATTGGCGCTGTTTTTGACGTAATAGATGTTCATGTCGTGGGAGTTACCCAGACTGTCGAACACCGTCACAGTGCCTTTCTTGTTGTAGGTATCCGCGTTGGTAGAATCGAACGGCGTGGTCGTCGGGGCCGCATCGGTGGAGTTCAGGTTGATTTGCATTGCCGCCGTGGAGGTCGCTTTCGCCGCCATCAGGGTGTTCGGAATGCTTAAACCCACCGGGTTCGCGCCCTGTTGGATGGTCGGCGGCGTGCCAGTGGCCGGATAGCCGGTCAACTGCAGACCCTGCATGTTCACCAGATTACGGTTTTCGTCCAGTTTGAACTGGCCGTTACGGCTGTAGTACACGGAGCCGTTGGCATCGGTCATACGGAAGAAGCCGCTCTGGCTGATAGCCACGTCGAGCGCACGACCGGTACTGGTGGTGGTGCCGTCGTTAAAGTCCTGGGTGATGCCCGCAACTTTCACGCCAAGGCCGACTTTAGAACCGGCAAACATATCGGCGAACGAGGCGGTACCGGCTTTAAAGCCGTAGGTCGCGGAGTTGGCGATGTTGTTGCCAATCACGTCGAGGTTAGTGGACGCAGCGTTCAGGCCGCTGACCGCTTGAGAAAAGGCCATGTCTTAACTCCTGATAAGGTTGAAGGCTTAAATAATCTGACGAACTTCGTCGAGCGTGGTGGTGCCATACGTTCCGAGATCCAGCAGATTACCGCTGCTTCCCTTCGTAACCCCTTGCACCAGCGCGAACTTAAGTGGCTGAGCCACCAGCTGTGTGCCGTTGGTGCTGGCGGCAATCGAGACGTTATATGCGCCGTCCGGGACGGTAGAGCCATCGGCGGCAGTACCATCCCAGGTAAAGGTGTGAACGCCTGCGGTCAGGCTGCCGAGATCCATCGTGCGGATCACTTTGCCGCTGGCGTCGGTGACGGTCGCGGTGGCTTTGTCGGCAGCCTGGGTCAGCTCAACGCCAAACGGCGTAGTGCTGGCATTGCCGTCAGTGTCCGAACCGGCCAGTACCACGGAGCCTGGGATCATCACCCCGTGACCAATCAGCGAGGTGGCCTGTAAAGACTGGCTGTTATCAATTTGTCCGGAGATAGACCCGAGCGTGGTGTTGAGTTTCTCAATCCCGCTGACGGTGCTGATCTGCGCCAGCTGAGAGGTCAGCTGACTGTTGTCCATTGGGTTGGTCGGGTCCTGGTTTTTCAGCTGAGCCACCAGCAGCGTCAGGAAGCTGCTTTGCAGGTCCGACGCGTTACTGGTGGTGAGACTGCCACTGGTCGCGGTGGTGGTCGCGCCGGTGCTGGTCGGGTCATTTACATTCACGGCAATAGACATCGTTTTCTCCGTTACTGACCGAGGGTCAGCGTTTTGAGCATCATGCTCTTGACGGTGTTGAGTACTTCAACGTTGGCCTGGTAGCTGCGGGAAGCAGACATGGTGTTGACCATTTCCTCCACCACATCGACGTTCGGCATCTTCACGTAGCCTTTCGCGTCCGCCAGCGGATTGCCCGGCTGGTACACCAGCTTGAACGGGTCCTGACTTTCCACCACATCGGCCACTTTTACGCCGCCGGTCGCTGCCCCTGTTGGCGCATCAACCTGGAACACCACCTGCTTGGCGCGGTACGGCTGACCGTCCGGGCCGGTGACGCTATCGGCGTTGGCGAGGTTACTGGCGGCAACGTTCAGGCGTTTGGACTGCGCCGTCAGCGCCGAACCGGCAACGTCAAAAATATTCAGTAGAGCCATGAATTAGTTCCCCTGTAGCACGGTCATCATGCTGCGGATTTGCCCTCCCAGCACGGTCAGACCGGTCTGGTATTGCAGGCTGTTGTCGGCGAATTGCGTGCGCTCCCGGTCCATATCGACGGTGTTACCGTCCATTGATGGCTGGTCAGGTACCCGATACATCAGGTCTACAGAAGGGGCGGACATCGCCTGGGCTGGAATATGGCGCTCGGAGGTCAACGTCAGTGACACGCTGCTGGTTTCCGCGCGCCCGCGATCCATCACTTTTTTCAGTTCTGACGCAAAATCGACATCGCGCGCCTGATACCCCGGGGTATCGGCGTTAGCAATGTTTGAGGCCAGGATTTCCTGACGCTGGGCGCGCAGGTTCAACGCTTCCTGTTGAAAACGTAGCGCGGCGTCGAGTTTATCGAGCATGTCTCCTCCGCTGATGGCAATAGTTCATTCAGCGTTCAGATTAATCCCAATTTTGAGCCGCCATCGTCGGAATAAAAGCAAAATGCATCGCTATTTGTTGCGTTGATGTTCTTCGTTGACAGGTAAAATTCGGCTATTCCCTGACAGACCGGAGTTAGCAATGCGAAACCTGAAGAGCACCCTTACGCTGGCGTTTGCGCTCCTGAGCCCGGCGGTCATGGCACAGGATCTCACCCAGCAGCTGACGGATTTTTTCAGTCACCGTCTCGCTGGCTTCAGTGATTCAGTGGTGGTAAACGTGCGCAGCCCTGCCTCGCAGCTGCCGCAGTGTGAACAGCCTGCATTTACCGTGATGGGCAACGTCCGTCTGTGGGGAAATCAGACCGTGGTGGCGCAGTGCGCAACGGAAAAAAAATACATTCAGGTGATGGTTGAAGCGACGGGAAATTACGTGGTGGCTGCGCAGTCTGTGCCACGCGGTGCGGTCCTGCAACCCGGCAGCGTCACGCTGAAACGTGGGCGTCTCGACCAGTTGCCGCCGCGCACCATGCTTGATATAAACCAGGCGCAGGATGCGGTGACACTGCGTGACCTGGCACCCGGGCAGGCGATTCAGCTGTCGATGTTACGCCAGTCCTGGCGCGTAAAAGCCGGGCAAAAAGTCCAGGTCATTGCCAGTGGCGATGGCTTTAGCGTTAATGGCGAAGGCCAGGCGTTAAACAATGCCGCCGTCGCCCAAAACGCGCGTGTCAGAATGCCGTCAGGCCAGGTGGTGAGCGGTCAGGTGGATTCGGATGGGAATATTCTGATTAATCTATAATGCATATAAAGATTCTGCAGAGCCTGCCGATAAATAATCAACAAGTGATGATGGCAGGCAGTAACGCCACGAAACCTCGATGAGGACAGGACAATGAGCATTGATCGTACATCGCCCCTGAAGCCCGTTAACGCCGTCCAGCCGCGTGAGCCGAACGAAGCCCAGGCGCAGAAAGCCCGTCTGGACACATCGTCGACCGCGAACAGCACTAACGTGACGCTGAGCGAAGCGCAATCGAGCCTGATGCAACCGCGCAATAGCGACATTAATATGGAGCGCGTCGAGGCAATGAAAACCGCTATCCGTAACGGTGAGCTGAAAATGGATACCGGCAAAATTGCCGATTCGTTGATTTCGGATACCCAGAGCTGGCTGCAGCAGAGTAAATAACGGTATGAGTAGTCGTCTGTCAGAAATACTGGATCATATGACAGTCATCCTGAACTCGCTGAAAGAGGTGATGGATGCCGAACAGCAACAGCTCTCCGCGGGCAGCGTAAACAGTAGCGCCCTGCAGCGTATTACCGAAGAGAAAAGCTCGTTGCTGGCCACGCTGGATTATCTGGAAAAACAGCGCCGCCTGGAGCAGGAAGCGCAGCGCTGTGCCAATGATGACGTCGCAGAACGCTGGCAGACCATTACTGAAAAGACCCAGCATTTGCGCGACCTCAATCAGCACAACGGCTGGCTACTGGAAGGCCAGATTGAGCGTAACCAGCAGGCGTTGCAGGTGCTAAAACCGCATCAGGAACCGACGCTGTACGGTAAAGATGGTCAAACCTCGTCTACCCCACGCGGTGGCAAGAAGTTCTCCGTTTAATCTTCCCGTCTACAACAGCAGGTGGCATTGCCGTGAATCCCGGCCAATGCCCTGCGGTTTGTTTTAACTCTTGCCTCTGATTGCCCGTTTACGCCGTACGGCGCGCAAACTCTTTCACTCTGAAACCCAGCACCAGCAGCGTGGCGAAGTACGCCACGACACCCGCCACGACGACAACCATCAGACGCATAATGCGGAACGGCATAGTGCCCTGAGACCACTCTGGCATGATATACATCATCCCCAACAGCGCCGCAGCCATCACCACAACGGCGACAATCAGGCGGCTGAGGAAACGGCCCCAGCCCGGTTCCGGGGTGAAGATTTTTTGCTTACGCAGCTGCCAGTAAAGCAGGCTGGCATTCAGGCACGCCGCCAGACCAATCGACAGCGAAAGACCGGCGTGTTTCAACGGGCCGATAAACGCCAGGTTCATCAGCTGCGTCATGATGAGGGTAACAATCGCAATCTTGACCGGCGTTTTGATGTTCTGACGGGAATAGAAGCCCGGAGCCAGGACTTTCAGCACAATCAGCCCCACCAGACCTACTGAGTACGCCACCAGCGCGCGCTGGGTCATCGACGCATCAAAGGCGGTGAATTTGCCGTACTGGAACAGCGCCACGGTCAGCGGTTTAGCCAGAATGCCCAGCGCTACCGCGCTCGGAACCGCCAGCAGGAAACAAAGGCGCAGGCCCCAGTCCATCAGGCGGTTGTATTCCTGGTGGTTGCCGCTGGCAAAACTTTTGGAGAGCGACGGCAGCAGGATCGTGCCGAGCGCCACGCCCAGCACGCCGGACGGGAACTCCATCAGGCGGTCAGCGTAGTACATCCACGATACCGAACCCGAGGCCAGGAACGAGGCGAAAATGGTGTTGATGATCAGTGAAATCTGGCTGACGGAAACCCCGAGGATCGCCGGGCCCATTTGCTTCACTACCCGCATTGAACCGGCATCTTTCAGGTTAACGCGCGGCAACACCAGCATGCCGATTTTTTTCAGGTGCGGCAGCTGATAGAACAATTGCAGCACGCCGCCGACGGTGACTGCCCACGCCAGCGCCAGCACCGGTGGATTAAAATACGGTGCGGCAAACAGCGCAAAACCGATCATGCTGACATTCAGGAACGTTGGCGCAAAAGCCGGAACCGAGAAGCGGTTCCAGGTATTCAGAATTGCCCCCACCAGCGACGCCAGTGAGATAAGCAGAATATACGGGAAGGTAATGCGCAGCAGCTGGCTGGTTAAGGCAAACTTATCCGGCGTATTGGCAAAACCGGGCGCGGTCAGGGTGATAACCCACGGTGCGGCGATCATCCCGATGACGGTCACCACCGCCAGCGCGAGGGTTAATAACCCGGAGACATACGAGACGAAAACGCGGGTCGCATCTTCGCCCTGCTTACTTTTGTATTCCGCAAGAATGGGTACGAACGCCTGAGAAAACGCGCCTTCCGCAAAGATGCGGCGCAGCAGGTTTGGCAGTTTGAACGCCACAAAAAAGGCATCCGTCGCGACTCCCGCCCCAAAAACCCTTGCCACTATGGCATCGCGTGCAAAGCCCAGCACGCGAGAAAACATGGTCATTGAGCTGACGGCCGCCAGCGATTTTAATAGGTTCATTAACGTGTTTTTCCACAACCCTGGATCAAAAACGCCTGTAAGCGAAACAGGCGTTGGAAAGTGGCGATAGTCTACCTGGATTAGCGGTAATTACTACAGGCAGTTGTTACAGCCTCTTACTCAGTCATGGCCTCCTGCCACAGCTTTTCGACAATGCGCTGGGCGGCGATCGCCTGCTCACCGGCGGTTTGCGGAACCGTCTGATTTTGCACGCATTCGATAAAGTGACGCGCGCAGCCCGCAAAACCTCGCTGTTCGAGGGTGGTTTGCCAGCCGGATGCCGGACGCACAATCACGCCCGCGCCCCGCTCTTCCCGCCAGTCGCGCATATCGGTAATGTCGATCAGACCGCCGTCGGTCACGGCCTGGACCCACTCACGCTGGCTGCCCGCCCGGCGATGCATACTGGTGGTAATTTGCATCTGCGGCAGGCTGAAATGGTGCTCGGCATACAGCATTTCGCCCTGTTCAGTGGTTTGCAGTAAACCGCCGCTCAGTTGCGGGTTACCGCCCGTCAGCCATAAGGCGGTATCTACGACGTGCAGATAATCATCCAGCAGGGTGAATCGCAGATCGTTTGGCCCGACGCTGTTGGTCCGGTGCTTGTCCATTCGCAACGATGCGCCATCGGCCAGATTGGCTTTCAGTTCCTGATACAGCGGCGCAAACCGACGGTTAAAGCCGACCATCAGCGTGAGCTTTTTCTTCTCGGCCAGTTCAATCAGGCGCACCGCATCGCTGAGTTTGTCCGCCAGCGGTTTATCAACGCAGACGTGAACGCCAGCGTTCAGCAGTTCGCTGACCACTGCATAATGCGTGGCGGTTGAGCTGTGCACGAATACCGCATCGCATTGGGACGCCAGATGCGCCAGCGAATCCGCCAGTGGAATGCGGTACGTTTCGCACACGCGCTGCGCTTTTTCACGCCCCGGCGACCAGGCCGCCTGTAGCGTCCAGTCTGTTGCGGCGCTCAGCACCGGCAGCCACGCTTTTTGCGCGATGCCACCGAGGCCCACCACGCCAATTCGAAGTTTCGCGGTCACGCTTAATCTCCCAGATGTGCCAGTAAGGAATCGAGGCGCTGCTTGAGTTCTTCAACTTCGCTCTCCAGCGCGTCGACGCGCGCCGCCAGGCTGTGGGTTTCCGGCGTGTCGGCCTCTGCGCTGACAGCAACGTTTTCAACATCACCGCTAAACAGATGCATAAATCGCTGTTCGCGCTTGCCCGGTTCACGCGGTAAACGCGCCACAAACGGCCCGTCTTCGCGGTTGCTCAAATTTTCCAGCGCGTTTTCGACTTCGGTCATGTCAGCAAATTCATGCATCCGCTGGCCGCGACTGCGCAGCTCGCCCGGAGTCTGTGCCCCGCGCAACAGCAAAGTCGTCACCAGCGCCACTTCCGCTGAACTGAGCTTCAAATCGCCAAATTCGGAATTGCAGAACCGCTGTTCGTATTTGGTTACCCGGTTGCCAAACCCGCTGACGGTGCGCAGATAATGGCGTTTCACCAGCTGATCGAGTAAGTCCTGCACCTCGTTTTCGCTGAGTGTCATCACCGGCTCGCGGTTACTTTTCTGATTACAGGCCAGGGTGACGGCGTTGACCGACAACGGATACTGCTCCGGCGTGGTGACCTGCTTTTCCAGCAGGCAGCCAATCACACGCGCTTCGAGCGCCGTTAACTGATACTTCATGATTTCTCCTTATCGACCCGCCGTCCACTCACGGGTGGTGAGCGCCGTCAGAACATGGTCCCGCCACTGCCCGTCAATCAGCAGATAGTCTTTGGCGAATCCTTCTTTTTCAAATCCGAGCTTGGCCAGCAGCGCGCCGCTGCGCTGATTGTGCGGCATATAGTTGGCCATAATGCGGTGGATATGCTGGGTGCGCTGCATGTAGCGTATGGCGGAGGTCAGCGCTTCGTACATCAGCCCCTGCCCCTGCCATTTTTCACCGATGGAATACCCCAGATAACAGGCATGAAACGAGCCGCGCACCACGTTGGAGAAGTTGGCCACGCCGACAATTTCTTTTTCTTCCGGGTCGAGCAGCACAAAGTAAAACGCGGAACCCTGCTTGTGAAATTCGTTGATCATCGACAAACGCGCCTGCCAGCCAGAGGGATAGCAATGGCTGTCGTCGCGGACCGGTTCCCAGGGTTTCAGGAACGTTTTATTTTCCGCGTAATAATCGGCGAGCCGCCAGGCGTCGCGGTCATGGACCAGACGCACCACAAGACGGTCTGTTGTTAAGCGCACTTTCGGCACGTTACTGCGATAGCCAAACATCTTCCCCCACTCCTTCAAACCGCCATTACCTTCACTATACCTGCCTGTCGCCACCTTGTGAAAACAGCGACATACGTTTTTCTGAGGCACTTCCACTTTTCGATAAATAAACTCTATCAAAATAGTCTTTTGATAAAAAAATATTGTTGCCCGCAGCTCCTAAAAATCAGTGGATGGGCTGGGCCGCGCTGATGGTCGAACCCGGTGCCTGATGTTAAGTGTGGTAACAATTCAGCGGATTCTGCTGGTGCGCATTAGGCTGACAGGGCATGCTGCTTTGTGTCAGGATGAGTCAAAAGCAACATGTTAAGGAAACCCATGAAAAAGTTGTTGATGGTCGCCGCACTGACTGTGAGCGTCCTGCTGGTAGGCTGCAACCAGCTCACGCAGTACACCGTGAGTGAGCAAGAAATTAATCAGGCGCTGCAAAAGCGAAACAATTTCTCGAAAGATATTGGCCTGCCGGGCGTGGCTGACGCACACATTGTGCTGACTAACCTTTCCAGCGCCATTGGCCGCGAAGAACCGAATAAAATCACGCTTACCGGCGTCGCGAACCTCGATATGAGCTCGCTGTTTGGTAATCAGAAAGCAACGATTAACCTGAAGCTGAAAGCGCTGCCGGTCTTTAATAAAGAAAAAGGCGCTATCTTCCTGCAGGAAATGGAAGTGGTCGATGCAAAAGTGGAGCCGGAGAAGATGCAGTCGGTGGTGCAAACCATGATGCCGTATCTGAACCAGTCTCTGCGGAGTTACTTCAACAAGCAACCGGCCTACGTTCTGCGTGAAGACGCAAGCGAAGGCGAGGCGCTGGCGAAGAAATACGCCAAAGGCATTGAAGTGAAACCGGGCGAGATTGTCATTCCTCTGACTGACTAATCGAATCGGGGACCGATCTCGAAGCGGGCGCAAATAGCGCCCGTTTTTTTTACGGAAAGGAGTGCAAAGGAAAACGTTTACGTTTAATCTTAGTGCCCGGCAAAAATAGCCCTTCTCAACAAGCCGGAGCCTTCCATGACAGCACAATCCCAGCTACTGAAAATCCGCCGTCCCGACGACTGGCATATCCATCTGCGCGATGGCGATATGCTGAAAACCGTCGTGCCTTACACCAGTGAAGTGTATGGCCGGGCGATTGTGATGCCAAACCTGGTGCCACCGGTGACCACCGTTGATACCGCCATCAGCTACCGCCAACGCATTCTTTATGCCGTTCCTGCGGGCCATGATTTTACCCCGCTGATGACCTGCTATTTAACCGACACGCTGGATCCAAACGAGTTGGAGCGCGGATTCAACGAAGGCGTGTTTACCGCTGCCAAACTGTATCCCGCTAACGCGACCACCAACTCCAGCCACGGCGTCACCAGCATTGATGCGATCATGCCGGTCCTGGAGCGTATGCAAAAGTTGGGCATGCCGCTGCTGGTCCACGGTGAAGTCACTCACGCCGAGATCGACATTTTTGACCGTGAAGCACGCTTTATCGAAACGGTGATGGAGCCGATGCGTCAGCGTCTACCGGGCCTGAAAGTGGTGTTTGAACATATCACCACTAAAGATGCCGCTGAATATGTGCGCGACGGCAACGAATTACTGGCCGCCACCATTACCCCGCAGCATCTGATGTTTAACCGCAACCATATGCTGGTTGGCGGCGTGCGCCCTCACCTGTACTGCCTGCCTATCCTCAAACGCAACATTCACCAGCAGGCGCTGCGTGAACTGGTTGCCAGCGGCTTTGAGCGCGCCTTCCTCGGCACCGACTCTGCTCCGCATGCACGTCATCGCAAAGAAGCCAGCTGCGGCTGTGCGGGCTGCTTCAATGCCCCAACCGCGCTCGGCAGCTATGCCACGGTGTTCGAAGAGATGAATGCCCTGCAGCATTTTGAGGGCTTCTGCTCGCTGAACGGCCCGCGTTTCTATGGCCTGCCAGTGAATGAAAGCTTCATCGAACTGGAGCGTAAAGAGAGCCAGGTTGTCGACAGCATCGCCCTGACCGACGACACGCTGATCCCGTTCCTCGCCGGTGAAACGGTGAACTGGAGCGTTAAGCGCTAAAAAAGTGATGTTCCCCTGTTGTAAGTTACGCAAACTAACTGTATAAATATCCAGTATATTCAACAGGGGGCATATTATGCGTATTGAAGTGACTATCGCCAAAACCACTGTCCTGCCCGCAGGCGCTATTGATGCGCTCACCAGCGAGCTTTCCCGTCGTATTCTCGATCAATTCCCCGACCAGAACGGACAAGTCAGCGTGCGCTATGCCGCGGGCAATAATCTTTCCGTTCTCGGTGGCGCTAAAGGAGACAAAGACCGCATCAGCGAAATTCTCCAGGAAACCTGGGAAAGCGCCGATGACTGGTTTAACCCTGCCTAATTCGATTAAAAAACGCTCCATCATTATGTAATTTTTGCCGGGTCGCCCCGGCTTTTTTAATTTCATTTTGTGCTTTTTTTAACCTTTTTCTTATTGCATCACTATTCTTTTAAAAAATAACGAACTAACTGCCGTTTTATTGTTCAAAAAAACGATTGAACCTGAAAAAGATGTTGCCCTTTACCTAAAAGTTCGAATATTTTCATAGTTGTTGATATAATTAGTATGCTTCAGAAAACACGCATTAAACCTCGAACCGTTGTCTTTAAACACGTTAATAAGGGGTTATGATGGAAAAGAATAATGAAGTCATCCAGACCCATCCCCTCGTCGGATGGGACATCAGCACCGTAGACAGCTATGACGCGCTGATGCTGCGCCTGCACTACCAGAACCCCACACAATCGAGTCTTAACGAAGCAGAAATCGGTCAAACGCTATGGTTAACGACCGATGTAGCCCGCCAGTTTATTTCTATTTTAGAAGCGGGCATCGCCAAAATTGAATCCGGCGATTTCCAGGAAAACGAGTATCGAAGGCATTAGCGCTTGATGCCAAAATTCACGTAACAGGCACCCATCGGGTGCCTTAATTATTTCTGGCTTGTCATGCATTATCAGATTAATTACCCTGCTAATAACGAACAGAGATGAGACACGCATGAACTACGACTTAATAATTATCGGCAGTGGCTCTGTCGGTGCCGCCGCCGGTTATTACGCTTCCCGTGCAGGGCTGTCGGTCCTGATGACCGATGCCCATCTGCCGCCGCATAACGAGGGTAGCCACCACGGCGATACGCGTCTGATTCGCCATGCCTACGGCGAGGGTGAAAAATATGTGCCGCTGGTACTCCGCGCACAAACCCTGTGGGATGAACTCGCCACCCTCAGCGGCGAAGAGATTTTTGAGAAAACCGGCGTCATCAACCTGGGCCCGGCGCATTCCCCGTTCCTCGCCAACGTCGAGCAAAGCGCCCGTCAATTCGGTCTGGATGTTGAACGACTGGACAGCCAGGCACTAATGGCCCGCTGGCCGGAAATCCGCGTGCCGGAGGATTACATCGGGCTGTTTGAACCTGCTTCCGGCGTGCTGCACAGCGAGCTGGCGATCAAAGCCTGGGTCGAACTGGCGCGGGAAGCTGGCTGTGCTCAGCTGTTCAATTGCCCTGTCACCGCCGTTTCGCATCACGCTGATGGCGTCACTGTCGAAACCGCCGATGGCAGTTACACCGCGAAACGTCTGTTGGTGAGCGCCGGAACCTGGGCGACCAAACTGCTGCCAGAACTCCCGATTCAACCGGTGCGTAAAGTGTTTGCCTGGTATCAGGCCGATGGCCGCTATAGCCGCAAAAACAACTTCCCGGCGTTTACCGGCGAGTTGCCAAACGGCGATCAGTATTACGGTTTCCCGGCAGAAGACAATGAGCTGAAAATCGGCAAGCACAACGGGGGGCAAGTGATTGATTCTCCAGAACAGCGCAAACCGTTTGGCGCAGTGGCAACCGACGGCTCCGAAGCCTTTAACTTCCTGCGTAACGTTCTGCCCGGCATTGGCTGCTGCCTGCACGGCGCGGCCTGCACCTACGACAATTCGCCGGACGAAGACTTCATCATCGACACCCTGCCCGGCCATGACAACACGCTGGTGATTTCCGGGCTGAGCGGACACGGCTTTAAGTTCACCTCAGTGTTAGGCGAAATTGCCGCTGATTTTGCGCAGGGCAAGACGCCAGCGTTCGATCTATCGCCGTTCAGACTGGCGCGTTTCGCTCATTAAGGGCGTAAAAAAGCCCGGTAGCGCTAGCGCTTACCGGGCCTGATTTTTTCATCGACCCTTATTCCGGGTCAGGAATACCCAAACGCGTATTCAGTTGACCGCGCGATTTATTGAAGATCTTGTTACCGTTTTCACGCCCTGCCCGCAGCCGACGCTGCTCTTCTTCTGGCAGAATGCTCTCTTCTTTGCACAGCTCGCTGCAACAACCACGGAATTTCTCCGCACACGCCGGACACTGAATAAACAGCAGATGGCAACCGTCGTTCAGACAGTTGGTGTGACTGTCGCACGGCGTACCGCACTGGTGACAATGCGCAATCACATCGTCTGAAATGCGCTCGCCCATGCGTTCGTCGAACACGAAGTTCTTACCGATAAAACGCACCGGCAGCCCCTGCTCACGCGCGCGGCGGGCGTATTCGATAATCCCGCCCTCAATGTGCCAGACCTTGTTGAAGCCTTTGTGCTTCATAAACGCACTGGCTTTTTCGCAGCGGATCCCGCCGGTACAGTACATGACAATTTTCTTGTCGCGGTACTCGTCCATCATTTCAACGGCTTTTGGCAACTGGTCACGGAAGGTGTCTGCCGGGATTTCCAGCGCGTTTTCGAAATGGCCCACTTCGTATTCATAGTGGTTACGCATATCGATAAATACCGCATCAGGGTCGTCGAGCATGGCATTCACTTCAGCGGCTTTGAGGTATTCGCCCACATCGCTGGCGTCAAAGGTCGGGTCATCGATGCCGTCAGCCACGATGCGGTCACGCACTTTCATGCGCAGCACCCAGAAGGATTTACCGTCATCATCCAGCGCGATATTCAGGCGCAGATTGTTGAACGCCGGATCAAAACCGTACAGCAGCTCACGGAAAGCGTCGACTTTGCTCTCTGGCACGCTGATTTGCGCGTTAATCCCTTCATGGGCGAGATAGACACGACCAAACACGCTGAGTCGTAAAAACGCCTGATACAGCGCATCACGGGTCGCCTTTGGATCGGTAATGGTGAAATACTTATAGAATGAGATTGTCGTGCGCGGCTCGGTTTCAGCCATCATCTGCGCCTTCAATTGCTCATTCGAGATGCGGTTATGCAACACTGGCATGGTGTGGTTCCTGCATTCGTTTATGAGAAAATTCGCGGCCCGCATCATATAGCATGTGCTGCGAATTTACATCCCCACATTTTGCGCTACATTTTTCTCACTTCAAACAGATAGACTCACTACATTTGCTGCAATAACAGACGTTCCATCTGGGGTCATTTGGGCGAAGCCCAAAAAAGTGCGATAATAGAGCAATTGCTCGAAAGAACAGGAATGACATGACGCATTTACCTAAATTTTCCGCCGCGCTCCTCCACCCGCGTTACTGGTTAACCTGGCTGGGGGTCGGTCTGTTGTGGCTACTGGTTCAACTTCCTTATCCGTTCCTCTACCGTCTCGGTACGTCCATGGGCCGTCTTTCGCTGCGTCTGATGAAACGGCGCTCCTATATTGCCTATCGCAATCTCGAACTGTGCTTTCCCGATATGGACGAAAAAACGCGTCATGACTGGGTCGTCAAAAACTTTGAGTCCGTGGGCATGGGTTTGATGGAAACCGGCATGGCGTGGTTCTGGTCCGACAAACGAATGGCTCGCTGGAGCGAATCCATCGGCGTGGAACATATCCGTGCACTTGAAGCCGAGAAAAAAGGCATTCTGCTGATCGGTATTCACTTCCTGACCCTGGAAATCGGCGCCCGCATGTTTGGCCTGCACGCGTCTCCGGGGATTGGCGTGTATCGCCCGAACGATAATCCGGTTATCGACCTGGTGCAGACCTGGGGACGCATGCGCTCCAACAAAGATATGCTCGATCGCAAAGATTTAAAGGGCATGATCCGTGCCCTGAAAAACGGCGAAGTTATCTGGTACGCGCCCGATCATGACTACGGCCCTCAGGGCAGCGTGTTTGCGCCGCTGTTTGGTGTCGACAAGGCGGCAACCACGTCCGGAACTTACACCCTGACGCGCATGTCGAAGGCCTGCATTGTGCCTTTCGTGCCGCGTCGTAAGCCGGATGGCAAAGGCTATGAATTAGTGATCCTTGAGCCAGAGTGCGCCCCACCGCTGGACGATGCTGAAACCACCGCCGCATGGATGAACAAGGTTATCGAACAATGCATTTTGATGGCGCCCGAGCAGTATATGTGGCTGCATCGCCGCTTCAAAACGCGCCCGGAAGGCACCCCTTCCCGCTACTGACCCTTCCTTTGCCGGGTGGCCCTGCGGTTACCCGGCCTGCTTTTTTCTGTTCTGGTTTCGTCGTCGTTGATTGCAGTCATGATTTAGCGAGCGCATAATTAGCCTGCTTATCACTTCATTTTGAACGACCCTAGCGTCATTACGCGGAACCCTATGCTCTCCTCAGATGCCCCCATAAGCTGGAAACGGAATCTCACCATCGCCTGGATCGGCTGCTTTCTGACTGGCTCGGCCTTCAGTCTCGTCATGCCATTCCTGCCGCTGTACGTCGAACAGCTCGGCGTCACCGGACACAGCGCGCTCAACATGTGGTCCGGGCTGGTATTCAGCATCACCTTTCTGTTTTCCGCTGTCGCCTCGCCGTTTTGGGGTGGGCTGGCGGACCGTAAAGGTCGAAAAATTATGCTGCTGCGCTCTGCCCTCGGCATGGCGATTGTGATGGTGCTGATGGGCTTTGCGCAGAATATCTGGCAATTCCTGGTTCTGCGCGCGCTGTTGGGTCTGCTTGGCGGCTTTGTGCCGAACGCCAATGCGCTGATCGCCACCCAAATCCCTCGCCACAAAAGCGGCTGGGCGCTGGGTACGCTTTCCACCGGGGCGGTGAGTGGCGCGCTGCTTGGCCCTTTGGCAGGCGGCCTGATGGCAGATACCTACGGCCTGCGCCCGGTGTTCTTTATCACCGCCAGCGTGCTGTTTTTGTGCTTCCTGCTGACGCTTTTGCTGATCCGCGAGCAGTTCGAGCCGGTGCCGAAAAAAGAGATGCTGCACGCCAGAGAGGTCCTTTCGTCGCTGAAAAGCCCGAAGCTGGTGCTGAGCTTGTTTATCACCACCATGATTATTCAGGTGGCGACCGGTTCTATCGCCCCCATTCTGACGCTGTATGTGCGCGAGCTGGCGGGTAACGTCAGCAATATCGCGTTCATCAGCGGGATGATTGCCTCGGTACCCGGCGTTGCCGCGCTGATCAGCGCCCCTCGACTGGGCAAACTGGGCGACAGAATCGGGCCGGAAAAAATCCTGATTGCGGCGCTGATTATCTCCGTTCTGCTGTTAATCCCGATGTCATTTGTGCAAACCCCCTGGCAGCTTGGCCTGCTGCGCTTTTTACTCGGCGCTGCCGACGGCGCGCTGCTGCCAGCGGTTCAGACGCTGCTGGTGTACAACTCTACCAACCAAATTGCAGGGCGCATTTTCAGCTATAACCAGTCATTCCGCGATATCGGCAACGTCACCGGGCCGCTGATTGGCGCTTCGGTTTCAGCGAGCTATGGATTTCGCACGGTGTTCCTGGTCACCGCAAGCGTGGTGATGTTCAACGCCATTTATACCGGCCTGAGTATGCGCCGTAGGCGCCAGGCTGCCCTCGCCTCTGCACAGAATGAAAGTGAAGACCAGTCGGTGACGAATTAATCCATCCGGATGATTTTTTGTCTGACGTTCTTGCTTAACCAAAACTTCGTCTATTCTTTTCCTGAAAACCACGTCAAACCGCAGGGAGAATGAGATGACTATGTACGCCACGCTCGACGAAGCTATTGATGCGGCTCGCGAAGAGTTCGTTGCCAGCAAACCCAATCCGGGAGAGGACGAACTCAGTGTTCAGCAGCTCAACTTACAGAAATACATCCTGCAGGATGGCGATATTATGTGGCAGGCCGAATTCTTTGCCACCGAAGGTGAAGACGGCGAATGCCTGCCGATGGTGAGCGGAGAAGGTGCACAGAGCGTCTTTGACGGCGATTTCGACGAGATTGAGCTGACGCAGGAGTGGATTGAAGAAAATACGCTCCACGAGTGGGATGAGGGCGAATTTCAGCTCGAACCGCCTCTGGACACCGAAGAGGGCCAGACAGCAGCCGACGAGTGGGATGAGCGCTAGTTACTCGTAAGGGCCATGGTTCGCGTCGATCGGTAACAACAGCGTATCAAAGACCAGTGAGAACGGCAGATCGAGGATGGTGATGTAACGCCATGCGGAATCTTTGACGTCCCACTGCACGCCAGGATAGTACTGATTTCCGTGCCCCTGGCCCGGTATGGTCCGACTGATAATGCTGCCGCAGCCGCTCAACGTGAGCGCCATCAGGCACACTGCCAGGATCCTCACCGCGTTTCTGTTCATCAAAACCTCATTAAAAAAATACCGGTCAATCGACCGGTATTTTATTTTCAAACGCGTTACCGCGGAAGTTACTTCGCTTTAATCGCCATTGGATTGAGCGTGATTTCCGCGTAATGGTTCACCCACGAAGAGTATCTCTCCGGCGCAGACCATACACGATAGTGCATGCGTGCCATAGTCACCGGATCGCTCAGCAGCACCAGGCGGCGGTCGCGATTCAGTTTGTCCGGCGTTTCGTTCAGCGCTTGCTCAACGTGACGGTCGCGGGCAATTTCCTGCACTTGACTGTCGCGGTGACGCGCCGTGGCCATCGCCGTCGCCAGGGCGTTAAACGACGGGTTGAACACCGCGTGCATAAAACCATTGTCCAGCGAACGGGTGCGGTTCAGCACCACGTACTTGTCGGTGTCTTGCAGAACCTGCGGCGGGGAATACTCTTCCGGGATCAGGAACAGCTTCCAGCGTTTGGTACGCAGACCGATGGTCGCACGGCTTGAAATCACCGACACGAACGGCGACAGGATCAGCGAGAAGACAATCGGTGCCAGCCAGAACAGGAAACGCAAGTCCAGCCACGCCATACCGACCGCCCACACCAGACCCAGCAGCAGCTGAGAACCGTGGCGCATGAAGGCTTCACCCCATGGGGTTGAGTCATCATCACGCTGTGGTGAATTCCATACCACTTCCCAGCCAAGGAACGCACTGACCACGAAGACGGTGTGGAACAGCATACGTACCGGGGCCAGCAGCACTGAGAACAACACTTCCAGCAGCAGGGAAAGGGTCACGCGGAAGAAACCGCCAAACTCTTTCGACCCCTTACACCAGATGAGGATGATACTCAGCAGCTTAGGCAGGAACAGCAGCACCATGGTCGACGCAAACAGCGCGATAGCCAATTCCGGACGCCACTGCGGCCATACCGGGAACAGCTGACGCGGCTGCAGGAAGTACTGCGGCTCGGTGAGCGCATGAACCACCTGGAGCGCCGTCGACAAGGCGAGGAAGCTAAACCACAGCGGCGCAGACAGGTATGACATAACACCGGTCAGGAACACCGCACGGTGTACCGGGTGCATGCCTTTCACGAGGAACAGACGGAAGTTCATCAGGTTCCCGTGACACCAGCGACGGTCACGCTTCAGTTCGTCCAGCAGGTTTGGCGGCAGCTCTTCATACGAACCTGGCAAGTCATAGGCAATCCACACGCCCCACCCTGCACGACGCATCAGCGCCGCTTCCACGAAGTCGTGGGAGAGGATGGAACCGGCGAATGAACCTTCACCCGGCAGCGGTGCCAGCGCACAGTGCTCGATGAACGGCTTCACGCGGATAATGGCGTTGTGACCCCAGTAATGGGATTCACCCAACTGCCAGAAGTGCAGACCAGCGGTAAACAGCGGACCGTAAACGCGGGTCGCAAACTGCTGGCAACGCGCATACAGCGTGTCCATGCCGGAGGCTTTTGGCGAAGACTGGATGATCCCGGCATTCGGGTTCGCTTCCATCAGACGCACCAGACCACACAGGCAGTCACCGGTCATTACGGAGTCAGCGTCCAGCACCACCATGTAGCTGTACTGGCTACCCCAACGACGGCAGAAGTCATCGATGTTACCGCTTTTACGCTTCACACGACGACGGCGACGACGGTAGAAAATCTGCCCTTCGCCCTGCACTTCCGCAATCAGCTCCATCCATGCTTTCTGCTCACGCATACAGATATCAGGATCATAACTGTCGCTGAGCACGTACACGTCGAAATGCTTGTGGTTGCCGGTCGCTTTTACCGACTCCCAGGTCGCACGCAGGCCGGCGAATACGCGGTCTACGTCTTCGTTACAGATAGGCATGATAAGCGCGGTGCGATGCTCAGGATTCAGCGCTTCGTCACCGACGGTTGACGCTGAAATACTGTATTTATCGCGGCCCATCAGCAACTGCAGGAAGCCCATCAACGCGGTCCAGAAACCGGCAGAGACCCAGCAGAACAGAATAGCGAACAGGATAAGGATCCCCGTTTGCAGCACGTACGGCAGAAGCTGCATAAAGGAAACCAGCAGATCCTGGTCGCGCATGTCTAGTGGGTTAACCAGCGCCCAACCCTGATACGGCAGAATGGTTTTCATGTACCAGGTTGCGACGACGGTTTGCGCCAGCGTCAGCAACAGCAGAATGTAGCGACGGATAGTCCCGACGGTACGCCACTTGGCCTCGTGCTCACGCTCTTCCTGCGTCAGACGTGACAAATAACGCGGCTGAACCTCGCGGCCCAGCATTCTGTCCCAGAAGCGACCAATCGGGTTGGTGCGCCATGGATCCGGGAACATTGAAGAACGCGTCGCTTTTGGCATAGCCTCAAGCTGGGTGCGCCCTTCCGCGTCTTTGATTAACTGCCCTTCAGCCAGCGAATCCGGCCACGCCTGCTCCAGACGCGCTTTTACCGAACCGAGCGGTGAATCATCTTCACGCGCAATCGGGGTATGTTCGGTGTCCAGCGCCTGATGCAGAGCACGATAATCAGTGGTCGGCAATGCCGCCTTCTCAGTATCTGAGAGGGGCATTGCATCGATGTATTCGTTTATCTTATTCATTGGCAGGTAGCTGATAGCTCCAGGTTTCACTCAGCGTCTGATCGCCATTGACCAGGGCCGCACGCATGTCGGTCGTTTTCTTCACATCTTTGACTTTCACACGCATCGTCAGTCGCCAGCCTTTGGTCATCGGGTTATAGCGAACGTTGCTGTCCACGATTTCCCCGTTGTCACCAATACTGGTCTGGGCGGTCACCGGCGTATCCTGCGGCATCTTTTTCATGTCCGCACCGGTGTAGTCGATGACAAACGCGATAGTGCCATCCGGCTGACGAATGAGATTCGACTGCTTCACGTCACCCGTTGAACGGCGCGTTTGCATCACATACGCGCTGTCCGGTGCGTGCAGTTTGTCTTCGTCACGGCTGAAAGTGATGGTGTATTTGAAGTTCATCTCTTTACCTGGGTCCGGCAGCTGATCCGGCGTCCAGTAAGCGACGATGTTATCGTTGGTTTCGTCGTTGGTTGGAATTTCCACCAGCTCGACTTTCCCTTTACCCCAGTCGCCTTTCGGGGTGATCCACGCGCTTGGGCGCAGGTCATAACGATCGTCCAGATCCTCATAACGCGAGAACTGACGGCCGCGCTGCAACAGACCAAAGCCTTTCGGATTTTCGGTCGCGTAGCTGCTCACTGCCAGGTGTTTCGGGTTATTCAGCGGACGCCAGATCCATTCTCCGTTACCGGCCAGAATCGACAGACCGTTAGAGTCATGCAGTTCAGGACGGAAGTTGGTGGTCGGAGATGGCTGATTCGGCCCAAACAGGAACATGCTGGTCAGAGGTGCTACGCCCAGTTTCCCCACTTTATCACGCAGGTAAACTTTAGACTGCACATCAACCACGGTATCGCGGCCAGGCATCACGACAAAGCGATAGGCGCCGGTCGCACGCGGGGAATCCAGCAGTGCATAAATAGTCAGACGTTTGTCGGTCGCTTTTGGACGCTCAATCCAGAACTCACGAAAACGCGGGAACTCTTCGCCGGATGGCAAAGCAGTATCAATGGCGAGACCGCGGGCAGACAAGCCATAAGTTTGGCCCTGACCGAGAACGCGGAAATAGCTGGCTCCGAGCATGCTGACGATTTCGTCGTTTTTATCTTTGCTGTTGATCGGATACAGCACTTTAAACCCGGCAAAACCCAGATCCTTGACGGTGTCTTTATCATGCTGGACATTGCCAAAATTGAAGTAATCCGGGCTGTATTTGATTTTCTTCACCGACGTGGCCGTCACTTCATTAATGGCGACTGGCGTGTCGAAATACATCCCCTGATGGTAAAACTCAAGCTTGAACGGAGTCTTGACCTTGCTCCAGTAAGCTTTGTCGTGGTTAAACTGAATTTGCTGATAATCCGCGTATTTCATGTCGCGGAAAACGGAGGGCAGGTTACTTTTTGGCGCTTCGTAGCCCTTGCCGGCGAGCGATTTCGCTTCCTTCGCTACATCATCAATACTGAACGCCCATGCAGATGAAGTACACAGGGACAACATTATGGCTGCGCCTATCCAACGCAGTTTCATCATCTGTGGTTTATTTTTCATAAGTAGTAAGCACTTCCCCCTTTGTGTGCTTAAATCGATCCGATCCATTTTAATGGAAACTCAAGCAATCCGACAACATAATCCCCATTTTGTTCGGCTCAGTGGCCTATGGATTAAACAACATTCCACACCGGGTTGCACTTTGCGTGCTGCTCCTAAAGACAGGTTCCCGGACTTCGTGTAGGGTTGCTCGAATTTAACCGTTATCGTACTGCCCGTTAAGGCGATTAGTCTGAGATTTCATTGACTTTATGAATACTACACCCCCGCAACGCGAATATTTCCTTGACTCCATCCGCGCCTGGCTGATGCTGTTGGGTATCCCCTTTCATATTTCCCTGATTTATTCCAGCCACATCTGGCACGTCAACAGTGCGGAGCCTTCATGGTGGCTGACGCTGTTCAACGATTTTGTTCACTCATTTCGTATGCAGGTCTTTTTCGTCATTTCCGGCTATTTCTCCTACATGCTGTTTTTGCGCTATCCAATGAAGAAATGGTGGAAGGTGCGCGTAGAGCGCGTCGGCATCCCGATGTTGACCGCCATTCCCCTACTGACGCTGCCGCAATTTTTAATGCTTCAGCACGTTGAGGGTAAATCGGCGACCTGGCATACGCTGACCGGCTATCAAAAATTCAACACTCTGGCGTGGGAACTAGTGTCTCACCTGTGGTTCCTGCTGGTTCTGGTGGTGCTGACCACGCTGGGCCTGGCGCTGTTCCATTGGATCAAAAAACGCCAGCAGGCCTCGATTGTCGGGTTCTTTAGTCACGTCACCATGGGCCAGTTGACCGGGCTGTTCCTTGCGCTGGGCATTGTGTACGCCATTATTCGCCGGACGCTGTTCATCGTGTATCCCCCGATCCTCAGCGACGGTATTTTCAACTTCGTGGTGATGCAGACCCTGTTCTATCTGCCGTTCTTTATTCTTGGCGCCCAGGCGTTTGTGAATCCACGTCTGAAAGATTTGTTCACCACCCCGTCACCGTGGTGCATGGCGGGCGCGGCGCTCGGCTTTATCGCCTATCGCCTGAACCAGCAGTACGGCTCTGGCGACGCCTGGATGTATGAAACCGAGTATGTGATTACGATGGTGTTGGGTCTGTGGATGGTGAACGTGGTGTTTGCATTTGGTCACCGGATGCTGAATTTCAAATCCAGCCGCGTGACCTATTTCGTTAACGCTTCGCTGTTTATCTATCTGGTTCACCACCCGTTGACCCTGCTGTACGGCGCGTGGATCACCCCGTACATCCACTCTAACCTGTTAGGCTTTATCACGGGTCTGGTGTTCGTTATCGGGATTGCCATTATCCTGTACGAAATTCATCTTCGCATTCCGCTGCTGCGTTTCCTGTTCTCAGGCAAACCGCAGACGCCGCCGAACAAAACTCAGCCTTCCGCACAGTAATAGAAACGGGCCGCCTCTGCGCGGCCCGATTACAACAACCACTCCACCGGCAACACGTACGCTATCAGCACTAAAATACGCTGCCAGATTTTGGCCTGAGGCTCTTTGCGTAACTCGGTTTCCTGCCCGTCTTCCCTGTCTATCCAGTGAATTTTCCCCCAACGCGTGAGCTTCAGCTTCCAGGCGGCGTCGCGCTGACTTTTCAGAAAACGATGGTGAATGCGCTGGGCAAGATTTTCGCTGTCGATGACCAGCCCCATTTCAGTATTGAGCAGCGCCGAACGCGGGTCGAAATTAAACGAGCCGATAAACACTTTTTTGCCATCGATACTGAAGGTTTTGGCGTGCAGGCTGGAGCCTGAGTTACCGGTCAAACCACGGTCGCGAATGCCTGGACGTGGATGTTGCGTCGGTTTCAGTTCGTAAAGTTCAACACCGTGACGCAGAAGTTTTTTACGCCAGCGCGCATAGCCCGCATGGACCACCGCCACATCGTTCGCCGCCAGAGAGTTGGTGAGAATCGCGACTTTCACCCCTTTACGCACCAGTTGGAGTATTTGCGCTACGCCCGCGCGGCCCGGTACAAAATAAGAAGAGATAATATCGATATTCGTTTCCGGCGTGCCCATCGCCCGGCGCAAACGCTCCGGCAGCAAACTGCGCGGGGCGGCTCTCCCCTCCCCTTTGCGCGGATCGTCGCTGAGCAGTCTGGTTTCCGCGTGGATAAAGGATAAATCCCCCTTCGCCATGTGTTGGGCTATTTTGGTTGTCGCCAGTTTTTCCAGATAACGGTCAGCCGCTATCTGCTGCTCATCGGTAAAGGGGGGCAACGTCTGCCGCTCGCTTACCGCGCTTTCCGATAGCAGTACCTGTTTTAGCGTTTTCACCGACTCACACTGCCAGTAGCGTTCGAAATCTCGTTCCACCTCTGCGACGACATGCCCTGTTGCCAGCACGTCGAGATCGGTAAACAACGGTTCTTCACCAATACCGAAATAGGCATCGCCCACGTTGCGCCCACCGATGATGGTCGCCAGGCAGTCTGCGCTAAAACTTTTGTTGTGCATTCGGCGATTGAGGCGAGCGAAGTCGGTCAGATACCCCAGCATTCGCAGGGTACGAAATGAGAAAGGATTGAACAGCCTCACGTCGATATTGGGATGCACATCCAGCACTTTGAGGGTTTCGTCCAGCCCGCTGGTATTGTTGTCATCCAGTAATAATCGCACCTTCACGCCGCGGTCTGCGGCGTCCATCAGTGCCTGAAAAAGTAACCGTCCGGAGACGTCGTCTTCCCAGATATAGTACTGCACATCAAGGGTGCGCTCCGCCAGGGCTGCGAGCTGATAACGCGCTGCAAAAGCTTCAAGACTGTCTTCGAGCGTGTGGATCCCACAAACGGTTGACGAGGCATTCTCTGAAGAAGCCAGCGCCTGATGCAGGCTAGTTTTAGTTTCCCTGCTGGCTAAGTAATCGTGCATATAAATGTGCACTGTCCTCATCAAAACAAACGAAAGTTACCTGTTCAGGTAACACATGACTGGCAAGCCAGCGATCGACGGTGGTAAAGGCAATCGCTGCCGCCGCGGCTTTAGGATACCCGTAAACTCCGGTACTGATAGCAGGAAATGCCAGCGTGCGATAACCGTTGGCTTCCGCCAGCTGTAGGCTATTACGGTAAGCCTCTTCCAGCAATGCGGCTTCATGCTGCTCGCCCCCGTGCCATACCGGCCCGACGGCGTGGATAACGGCTTTCGCATTCAGATTCCCGGCCTCGGTGATGACCGCGTGCCCGGCGGGACACTCCCCTTGCTGCTGGCGCACTTTTTTACACGCTTCCAGTAATGCCGGGCCTGCAGCCCGATGAATGGCCCCGTCCACACCCCCACCGCCCAGTAACGAAGGATTGGCGGCGTTGACGATAACGTCGACATCGAGGGTAGTGATATCGGCCTGAAGGATTTGGATCCGCGCGTTCATAAATTTCTCCTGCCGAACGTTCACTTAGGTTCAAGTTTAGTCAAAAGCAGGAGAAAGCGTTTATCCATAAGGAGGTTAACGGTAAGCGATGGTGACGATACCCAGCGTTTTCTGAGGATTAATGTAGCGCATGCTAACGGTCGCCGCCTCGTTATTCACGACCTGTCCCGTGGCAGCCTGTTGGAATGAAATCGCAGAAGTGTGCACCTGCCCTGCACGATTGCAGTGCATGGCAATATGCTGAGAACCGGTTGAAATGTTGCACGGATCTTCGACAATCGATCCGACAAAATGAATGACGCCACCCTGCGCTCCAGAGGTCGCGGCCATCGCGACGCCAGAGAACAATGCCGACGACAGACAAGCAACGGCACACAAACGTTTAGTTAAGGTTTTCATCGCGTAGCTCCGTGGAATGTGATCATCCCTGAGAGAGTTATGCGCACGCTGCCCCGCACCGTGCGTACTTCAACAACACGACACTTCAAACCCTTAACGTAAAAGTAATCATCACTGTGAATTAACGCCAATCAATCTGTGAAAAAAGGCGTTGCTAGGTCCTTTCCCCGTTGGGCCATTGCGCCGAAAGATGCAAAGCCTGCCCGTCCGTAAGCGTGACAACGACTTTTACCGTGTCGTTCTGAGTGATATTTAACTGCATCCGTGAGAGATCAATGGGTTGATTAGCGGGCAAACTTAACGTTTTACTCTGCTGAATGTTGCTGGTCCCGCCTTGTCCCTCACGCATCGTCTGGATACTCACCCGACACTGGCACGGCTCTGTCACTGTGACCTGAGGCGTAATGGTGTACATCTCCCCTTGATGGGTCACATTGAAGGCAATGCTATTGGTGAGCGCGACCGCAATAAGTAAGCTATTCATGAGATCCTCCAATAAAAAAACAGGGCACAGGCCCTGTTTTTATTGTGTGCGAAAACCAGATTAATGCTGGTAAACGTTCGCCCAGTTAGCCGAGCCGTTCTGAGTCACGTTGACCATAGAACTGTCAGCAGTCTGATTCACGACTGAAGAGTTGCCGCCGCCCCAACCAAACAGGTTAGACTGGCTGACATTAATGGTTGAGTTATCACCGGTTTGCAGATTGCTGGAAGAGTTGCTAAAGCCGGTTTGGCTCACGTTAATGTCGCTGTTGTAAGCGCTACTCTGGGTTGCCGTGGCAAGGTTGTTAAAGCCCTGCTGGCTGATGTTAATGTCAGCGTATTTAGACCCGCTTTGGTCTACGCTGGCACCGTTATTACCACCCGCCTGGTAAATATTCACAGTTTCGTTGCTGGAATTTTGTGGAAGGGTTGGACCGCCGTCGTCATGACCGCCGCCATGGCTAGGACCACCCGCAAATGCAGAGCCTGAAACAAGAACCATTGCAATCATAGACATTTTAATATTCATAAAACCCCCATTGGCTTGATTAGGTTTCGTCTTATAACCATTAACGTGTTAATACACGAACGGCCATTTGCGACGAGTTTTGCACAATAACTGTTTTAGTACCTACGGACTGCTGCTGTGAAATACTGGCCTGATTACCCGAACCGCGTTGGATAATAATGCCCGTATTCCCATAGCCTGATTGGCTAATATCTGCATCATTACTACTTCCGGCCTGATCTACGTAGGCCAGATTGTACCCCCCGGATTGAGAAACATCAGACTGATTGCCATTACCTCGTTGAGAAACAACGGCTATTTGATGATTTCCATCCTGCTGAGTATTCGCGCCATTCCCATAACCTTGCTGAGCGACAATTGCCGTTTCATTAGCGAGATTAGAGTTAAGCCCATTGGCGACCAGATTATATTCTGGGCTTGCCAGATCATAACCCGATGCAGCTACTAATCCAGGTATCGCCAGCAGTGTTAACGACAGAAAATACACTTTCTTGTTCATGTTCCACCCGCTTGAATCCTGGCTATTTCTGTTGCTGTTAAATAACGCCGACGTTGTTGTTAATGCGACGTTACGATAAACAGTATGTTGCTGACCAAAATTAATTGGTGTCACCCGCAAGGTTGATTTTAATTTTTTCGGATCATTCCTAAGCATTAGAATTGCGCTATGTCCCGGTCTTTAAATACGATTATTTATGTTTCTATTATCAGAACATATCCAAAAACATGGATAATCATATAAATCAAGGTGTTTAGCGGGCCAAGAAAAAACCAAGCGTGAAGATCCGGATCGCGATCTCATTTGTCTAAAATTTCCTTAAGATAAAAGCGTTACAAACTTAGTTATTATTTTAATGATGGTAATCCACACAAGGCTTATAATATATCCTTCATTTATTAATGAGTTAGATGATTTGTATGATTTATCAAGTTGCTACTATTTTATTTCCGTGTACAACTTTATCATCACTTCTAAATGATTAAAGAACTCCATTTTTACATTTTAATATTCCATTTTACATTTTGTTACAGTGTTTGATCTTGCTTAAAATTTAGCAATGACTAGATTGAACACTGAAGTACCTAATATTGTTTTATTGACTTTTACCCGCCTTAGGGTTTTCGAACTTACGTATACACAGCAATGCAGCCTCAATCAGTACTTCTGGAACCCCGTATATTTTTGCGGGGAAAACTGATAGCTGCTGTAAAACGTTGGAGTTTCATCATGTTAAATGAAGTCCATAGTTTAGGCAGTTCGCTTGTACTTGTAACAAAGCCGTCCTTACAAGCCAGCGCGCTTTTACAATATTTAAAATCGACACTGGATATTTCAGGAAAAGTACAAAACATTCATCGTATTATCGAAGAAACGTTGCCTGACAGCATCATGATCTTCGATATGATGGAAGCGGACAAAAGGCTGATTACTCACTGGCAGGAAAATTTAGGCCGGAAAAACAACGGGATGAAATTGGTATTACTCAATACACCCGAGGAATACCCTTTCAAGGACATAGAAAACTGGCCACATATCAACGGTGTCTTTTATAACAATGAAACTGAATCACGTTTAATCGAAGGATTAAGCATGATCATGCATGGCGATTGTTACTTTTCGCATAAGCTCGCCAGCTATTTGATAACACATTCAGGAAATTACCGTTACAACAATGCCGAAAGCGCAATGCTGACGCAGCGTGAACGGGAAATTCTGAATAAACTACGGGTCGGCGCGTCCAACGTGGAAATTGCCCGCTCGTTGTTCATTAGCGAAAACACCGTAAAAACCCATCTCTATAATCTTTTCAAGAAGTTAGCCGTAAAAAACCGGACCCAGGCCGTCTCCTGGGCCAATGATAATCTCAGGCGTTAAGTTAACAGGCAAACACCATGAAACGTTCCCTGTGCTGGCTTGCAGCTGCAAACCTGCTGCTGCTTGCGCCCTCTCTGCATGCCGGAGAGGTGGAGATACCGGGTATCGTGGCCGACCACACTGTATCGTCAGTAGGGCACGATTTTTATCGTTCCTTTACTGACAAATGGGCCAGTACTACCCGGGAGAATATATCCATTAATGAAAGACCCAGCGCTCGCTGGGGGAGTTGGATAACAATAACTGTCAATCAGGATATTTTATTTCAGACCTTTTTATTCCCGATAAGACGGGAATTTGATAAGACCGTAGACGCAGCTGTACAAATTACTCAAGAAGGTATCAATAAACGCCAAATCGACCAGGCATTATTAAAAACGGACGATTTAGCACACGACGAATTTTAAACATAGGGTGGAGGCAATCATGCGTATCGCCTGTACTGTCGCTTTGCTCGCTTTTATTGCACCAGCAAGTTGGGCCGGTAATATGGTTTTCCAGTTCGTAAACCCAAACTTCGGTGGAAACCCGAATAACGGCGCTTTTTTGCTAAATGAAGCCCAGGCGCAGAATTCCTATAAAGCACCTGGTGGGAGTGACGATTTTGGTTATAACGCGCCGTCGGCGCTGGATAACTTTACGTCAGCTATCCAGTCACAATTATTAAGTGGTCTGTTAGGAAACGTGGCTACCGGGAAACCGGGTCGCCTCGTCACTAATGACTTTATTGTCGATATACAAAACAGCAATGGCCTGCTCACGCTTAACGTGACCGACAGAAGTACGGGGAAAACCTCGACTATCCAGGTCTCCGGAGTGCAACAGACATCGACGAGTGACCAATAGTCACAGATCCGTACAGGAAAATAATCATGAAGCGTTTATTTATACTTCTGGTGGTCGTCCTACTCAGTGGCTGTCTGACCGCCCCACCGAAAGAGGCGGCAAAACCGACGTTAATGCCACGGGCGCAAAGCTATCGTGACCTGACCCACCTGCCTTCTCCGCAGGGCAAGCTGTACGTTTCTGTCTACAACATTCAGGATGAAACCGGGCAATTTAAACCTTACCCGGCGAGTAACTTCTCGACGGCGGTGCCGCAAAGTGCGACGGCGATGCTGGTGACGGCGTTGAAAGATTCCAAATGGTTTATTCCACTGGAGCGTCAGGGATTACAAAACCTGCTCAACGAGCGCAAAATCATTCGTGCAGCGCAGGAAAATGGCACCGTGGGAGTAAATAACCGTGCGCCATTGCAATCGTTAAGTTCTGCAAACGTTATTATAGAAGGGTCGATTATCGGTTATGAAAGTAACGTGAAGTCCGGCGGTGTCGGGGCGCGTTATTTCGGTATCGGTGCCAATACGCAATATCAGCTTGACCAGATTGCCGTTAACCTTCGCGTGATTAACGTCAGTACCGGTGAAGTACTTTCCTCCGTCACTACCAGCAAAACCATATTGTCCTATGAAGTCCAGGCCGGGGTGTTCCGCTTTATTGATTACCAGCGTTTGCTGGAAGGCGAAATTGGGTATACCTCGAATGAACCGGTTATGTTGTGTCTGATGTCGGCGATTGAAACAGGCGTTATTTATCTGATTAACGACGGGATCGATCGTGGACTCTGGAATCTGCAAAGTTCATCAGAAAGCAACAACCCGATTCTTGCGAAATATCGCGACATGGCTTCACCGCCGGAATCCTGATTCTGGTGCAGACAAAAAAAAGCGTAGCCCCGAGGCTACGCTTTTTTGTTTCTTGTTCGACAGTTATTGCTTCACGGCGTTATCCGGTGCTTGTCGTTTGGCGCTGCGTGCCGCCAGCCACAGCCCGCTGTTTTTCATCGCGTAGCCAAATATCAATCCCACCAGCAGCGACGGTACCACCAGCTTCCAGTCGCCCTGCCCTGCAAACGTGGCGCAGGCCCCGATAAACGTGCCCGGCACAAACGACAGCAGCAGCTGTTTAGCTTGCAGGCACATCAGAAACGCAACCACACCGGTCATAACGTAGCCGAAGATTTCCAGATGCGGTGCCAGTGCGCTGCCGTGGATAATCACCAGCGCCCACCCCACCCCGCTCAACACGGTGGCGGTCGCAATGGCAAGGCCTTTCAGCCCACCTTGCGGACAGGCAAAGTAAGCGGTACAGCCGAGAAAACCCGCCCAACTGAGCAGGCCGAGAGACACGGCAACCCATCCCCAAAGTCCGGAGAGAATGCCTGTTGTCAGTGCGAGAGAGAGGAGTATGTTCATGCCGCGCATCATAACAGATGCGCGGTTTTCAGATGAGATCACGAGCACAAAATTTGCAACGTGCAGCGTACCGTTACATTTGCATTGTGATGTAAATCACATTTTACTGTTCGCCGCTTTCTTCGATCTCATCCCACATTGCGGAGATGGCTTCGCGAGTCATGGTCGACTGCGTGCGCCAGAATGGCGTGGTGGCGTGCGCTTCGACTTTCCCGAGGAACGTGCCGACCCACGGCAGCAGATAGTCAGTGAACAGCGTATCGACTGCTTCACTTTCATCGTCTGCGGAGTTGTCTTCCAGCCAGGACGCCGCCAGCAGCAGCGTGCCGATATGGTCGGCAGGCGTGTCACTCAGCGGCATGCCGCGTGAAGACAGGAAGCTGCGCACTTCGGCCTCGGTAGCCCCTTCAACCCAGGCGCTACGGTACGGAGAAACGCTGCACTCGTCGCCAACAAACAGGACGTTGTAGTCTGCGGAGATCTGCTGCATATCGCAGCTCTTTTGCAGGCGCTCCAGCAGCTCATCCTGCTCCAGCGGCCAGCTCGCCGCCAGTTTGCCATCACGAATGAGGGTAAACAGCGGGACCAGCAGCGGGTCCTGCGGCTGGCGATAGTACAATGAGCCCAGAACGCGGCAGAGGATCGAAAACTCGTTCATTCAATTATTCCATTCAGAGAATTACAGTTCAGCAAATTCGGCTATCGGCGGCACGCCGCGCGCTTCGAGGAAATCCAGGAAACGGCGCGGGGTGACGTTGAGAATACGGTCTTCCGGGAACTCGACGGCGTCCAGAATCTTACGGCATTCGGTAAAACACCCCAGGGTAAACGCGGTGTGGGAATCAGAACCTAACGCCACCCAGCCCCCGGCGTCACGCACCGCTGCGGCAACGGCCCGACAGTTATCCTCGCTGCCCGGACGGGATGAAACAAATGAGGAGTTGTTGATTTCCAGCGCGACATGATGCTTCGCCGCCGCTTCTGCCACGGCCTTGATATCAATCGGGAACTTCGGGTTGCCTGGATGGCTAATCATATGGACATTGCCACTGGCGATAGCGGCAATCATCGCTTCGGTGTGCGTGGCTTTATCCTGCGGTGGGAAAACCGGCTCATGGAAACCGGCAATGATGAAATCCAGTGACGTCAGCATGGGGCCCGTGCAGTCGATTTCGCCCAGCGTGTTCTTAATGTTGGATTCGATCCCACGCAGGATACCGACGCCATCGACCATTCGCGGCCAGATGCGCATGTTCACGAAATGCCAATAGTGCGGGGCATCGGCCATGTCTGGCCCGTGATCGGTAATGGCAAACAGTTTGATCCCTTTGCGTTTCGCTTCGGCGATATAGTCATGAAGGGTGCTGTAAGCGTGGGTGCTG
Organism: Scandinavium goeteborgense; assembly: GCF_003935895.2. Classification (GTDB taxonomy): domain Bacteria; phylum Pseudomonadota; class Gammaproteobacteria; order Enterobacterales; family Enterobacteriaceae; genus Scandinavium; species Scandinavium goeteborgense. Next base: position 2,824,697 of record NZ_CP054058.1, read on the forward strand.
GCGACGGTGTGCATATGCAGGTCAACAGGATACATCACATTCTCCTCTTTCTGTATAAGCCCAAGCATAGCAGGAATGGGCGGCCTTTATTAGCGAAAAACCCGGCATAGCCGGGTTCAACTCAGTATCCGCGGGCCCTGTCGACCTGCCCGGTGACCGTCTCTCCGCGCTCCAGACCGGTGATGGTTTTACCGATGTAGGCAATGGCTTCCTGCGGTCGGGTCACTGCGGCGATGTGCGGGGTCATGGCCACGCGAGGATGGCGCCACAGCGGGCTTTCTACCGGCAAGGGTTCACGACTGAAGACGTCGAGCATCGCGCCCTTCACCTTGCCGTTTTCCAGCGCACGCAGCAGTTCGTCTTCATTGACGTGCACGCCGCGCGCGAGGTTCAGCAGATAGCTCTGATCCTGCAACTGGTTGAGCAGCGCATGATTAATGATGCCGACCGTTTCCGCCGTGTTCGGCAGCAGGTTAATCAGCACGCGCGTTTCGCGCAGGAACTCGCCCATTTCACTTTCACCCGCGAAGCTCTGCACATTCGGCCACTCTTTACGGCTGCGACTCCAGACACGCACCGGGAATCCCCAGGCCAGCAGGCTTTCCGCCACTTTACTGCCGAGTACGCCAGCGCCCATGATGCCAATGGTAAACTCGTCCCGGGTAAATTCTGGCAGCGGCTCCCAGCGCGTCTCCTGCTTGAGCGCCTGATAATCATCAAAGCGACGGAACCAGTGCAGCACCTGGCTGACGGCGTATTCCTGCATCTGCAGGCCCATGCCGGTATCTTCGAGGCGGAACAGTGGAATAGAAAGCGGGAGCATCTCCGGATGTTCTCTCAACTTACTGAGGATGGAATCGACGCCTGCGCCCAGCGCAAAGACGGCTTTCAGCTCGCGGCCTTGCAGCATTTCTACCGGCGGGTGCCACACCAGCGCGTAATCGGCGGGCTCATTGTCTCCGCTCTTCCACTCACGTACGCGTGCGCCCGGCAGCTGTTTTTCCAGCGCGGCGATCCACCATTGGGTATCGAAGGTGGGATGGTAAAAAATAATCTCCATACTGCTCTCCTTTATATAATGCGCCATTCTTATACAGGTCTGCGGCGCGTCGATTTCGTGTTGTTTTATATTGGTTTGTCAGCATAGCAAATTTTTGCGGGCTGTCGGCGGAAAGGCGAATGATGAGAAAAAAAGCGGATCGCGGTTAATCTGAAAGCAGGTTGGACGAAGTTTGTCTTATCGGACGTTTTTTTAAAAAAGTTGATTGACGTAAGTTACGCTTTTCCCTACATTAGCGCCCGTCCCAGCAGCGTTGGGACGACAATATGGTGAGGTGTCCGAGTGGCTGAAGGAGCACGCCTGGAAAGTGTGTATACGGCAACGTATCGAGGGTTCGAACCCCTCTCTCACCGCCATATTTTAAGAAGAGCTCGTACGAAAGTACGGGCTTTTTTTTCGTCTGTTGCCCGGTGGCGCGGCTTACCGGGTCGACAAGACGCTCAATGCTTAACCTGTCGGATTAAATTCAAGAAAATATCCTTGACCGTTTTCATCCAACTCCCTATAGTAGCGCCCCGTTGCCCCCGAGAGGAAAGGCAGCGAAACAATATGGTGAGGTGTCCGAGTGGCTGAAGGAGCACGCCTGGAAAGTGTGTATACGGCAACGTATCGAGGGTTCGAACCCCTCTCTCACCGCCATATTTTAAGAAGAGCTCGTACGAAAGTACGGGCTTTTTTTTCGTCTGTTGCCCGGTGGCGCTACGCTTACCGGGCCTACAAAACCATAGGCACGGCAAACGAAGTGCCGCCGGGCATGAATTTAGACCCTAAAACAGCAAAGCCCGCATTTCGCGGGCTTTATCTTCGGCAAATCAGACTCAGTTGTAGGCGTGTAATGTTCGTTGGCAGAGCGCGGACCGCACGCAGTCGTCTTTGTTAAAGCGAACGATACCGACCATATCGTCCTCTTCAAAACGTGCCAGCGCATCGCTTAAACCGGACACCACACCCCGCGGAAGGTCACACTGGGTGATGTCGCCGTTAACGATAACCGTCACGTTTTCCCCGAGGCGCGTCAGGAACATCTTCATTTGCGCCGCGGTCACGTTCTGGGCCTCGTCCAGAATAACAACCGCGTTTTCAAATGTACGTCCGCGCATATAGGCGAACGGCGCGATCTCTACCTTGCCAATTTCCGGGCGCAGGCAGTATTGCATGAAGGACGCCCCCAGCCTTCTGACCAAAACGTCATAGACCGGGCGGAAATATGGGGCGAACTTCTCGGAAATATCTCCGGGTAAGAAGCCAAGATCTTCATCGGCCTGCAGAACCGGACGGGTGACGATTATCCTGTCTACATCCTTATGAACCAGGGCCTCTGCCGCTTTGGCTGCGCTGATCCAGGTCTTCCCACACCCTGCCTCGCCGGTGGCGAAAATCAGCTGTTTACTCTCGATAGCATTCAGGTAGTGCGCCTGAGCTTCATTGCGAGCTTCAATTGGAGAATGATCACGGCTGTCTCTCGCCATGCCAATTGCTTCTACGCCACTCATCTGCACAAGCGAGGTGACCGATTCTTCTTCACGTTGCTTATGACTGCGTGAATCCCGTCTCAGCACACGTTTTGCTTCGCGACGAGCTTTGATCACTGCTTTTTGTCTTCCCATGGATAGCACCTTGAGTTGTTGGTCAACATTACACGTGCCCGTTTCGGCACGATTATGCGCACTAACGTCTGAGGTTTGGCTTCCTTTTAAGCCATTGCTTGCCGGTTGATCGGACGTGATGACGCGACTACGCGCATCACATCGGGTGATTCATGAGTTGTTGTCGAAGAGGGAAATTCAGTGGTGAAGAAATCGCTGCCGGAGGTGAGGCCTCCGCGCTGTTTGGTGCGGTTAATTTTACCTTTATGTCCAGAACAGGACCCTACCATTCGCGATCTCCTAAGTGGCTACTTTCACTCACTGCCGGGAACTACCGCTGTTGTAATAAGTACATCATGAATTAGCATAAATGCAACATATTTTTTACTTCAGAGCAACCATACAACGTTCTGCCCGAACATCATCATCATCTGACAAAAATATTACAGAAATATATCAATGACCTGCCAATACAAAAAAATGATGATTTGGGAAAGCGAGAATACAGGAAGGGATAAAATTGTTAGCAGAGTAACCATCCTGCCCTCACGGGCAGGACAATCATCAGGCTTCCAGCAACGATTGTGCGAGGTAGCCCGTTCGTTCTTTTACGCCAGGCAGGACGAAGAAATACCCGCCGCCGATAGGCTTGATGTACTCTTCCAGCGCTTCGCCATTGAGCCGCTTCTGCACGGTCAGGAACCCTTTCTCCAGGTCGTGCTGATAGCAAACGAACAGCAGGCCCATCTCCAGCTGGCCGGAGTGGGTCACGCCGAGTGAGTAGCTGTAACCACGACGCATCATCAGGTTGGATTCGGTTTCCGGCGTACGCGGGTTGGCCAGACGAATATGGCTGTCGAGCGCAATAACATCGCCGTCAGGGTCTTTCGCGTAATCCGGCACATCGTGCTCGTGCTGCATCCCCAACGGCGCGCCGGAATGCTTATCACGCCCAAAAATGGTCTGCTGCTCTTTCAGCGGCGTACGGTCCCAGAACTCAACATGGAAGGCGATGACCCGCACCGCCTGATAGGAGCCGCCGGTTGCCCACGCGGGTTCGCCCTGCCCGTCAGTGACCCACACGATGTTATCCATCAGCGTCGCGTCGTGGCTATCCGGGTTGGCGGTACCATCCTTAAAGCCCAGCAGGTTCACTGGTGTCTCTTTGCCTTTACTGCGCGCGGCGTGGTCAGAGATAAACCCTTCCCGCTTCCAGCGCACGCTCAGCAAATCCGGTGAATGCTTGATGATGTCCCGCAGGGCGTGAATAACCGTGTCCTGGGTGTTGGCGCAGATTTGCAGCAGCAGGTCGCCGTGGCACAGGGCCGCATCCAGCGAATCGTTCGGGAAACGCGTCATGCGCTGCAGTTTTTTCGGCGCGTGTGCCGCCAGCCCGTAGCGCTCGTCAAACAGCGATTGGCCAACGGAAACGGTGATAGTCAGGTTATCTGGTGCGATATAGGCCCCGAGTATCCCGGAATCCATTGGCGGTAACCGCGGGTTCGGCGTATCGGGCGCGGGCCCGCCGGTAGTGAGGAAGGTTATCCGGTCGGTCAGCAGTTTGAACAGGCGCGTCAGGTCCGCTTTATCGCTCGCCAGCACGTCAAACGCCACCAGCATCATCGATGCCTGCTGAGGGGTCAGGACGCCCGCCTGATGCAATCCGTGGAACGGCTGGGTTTCCATGCGTGCATCCGGAGACAACGTCCCCGGCGCACTTTGCGGTTTTGCCGCATGGGCGACCGGGCAACCCCCGGTCAGCGCCAGCGCGCCTCCCAGCGCGCCGATATTTTTCAATAAGCGACGACGTGACGGCTCGGTCACGTCGTGCGATTTGCTCTGTGCCATAACGCTTTAGTCCAGTCCGAGGATCCCACGCAGCTGCGCTAAATCTTCTGCCAGCGTCGTTACCGGCCCTTTCAGCGCATTGCGGTCAGCGTCAGTCAACTTATCGTAAGTCTCGTAGCCGTCTTTGGTTTTGTACTTCGCCAGTATGGTGTCAACTTTCTTGAAGTTGGCATCCACTTTGGCCAGCAGCGCGCTGTTTTCTTTCTGCAACTGAGGACGCAGCAGATCGACAATTTTCTGGGCGCCATCGACGTTCGCCTGGAAATCCCACAGGTCGGTATGGCTGTAACGGTCTTCTTCACCGCTGATTTTGCTGGCCGCGACTTCTTCAATCAGACCGGCAGCACCGCCCACCACTTTTGACGGCGGGAAGGCCAGTTCGCTGATGCGTTTCTGCAGTTCCTGCACGTCGCTATTCAGCTGAGTCGCGTAGTGCTCCATGCCTTTGGTGGAGTTGTCAGCAAACAGCGCTTTTTCCAGACGGTGGAAACCGGTGAATTTAGGATCTTCCGCTTTCTTCTCGTAGTCGTCTTCACGGGCATCGATGCTGCCGTCAAGGTCAGAGAACAGTTCTGCAATCGGTTCGATACGCTCGTAGTACTGACGCGTCGGGGCGTACAGCGCTTTGGCTTTCTCGACATCGCCCGCTTTCACCGCGTCGGTAAAGGCCTGAGTCCCTTTCACCAGCTCGGCGGTTTGCGCCATCACGTAGGTTTTATAGTCAGCAATCGCATCGCCCAGGCTCAGCACGGCGTTGGCTTTCGCCGCATCCGCAGTGGCTTCACCTTTGACAATCAGCGTGCCTTTCGGGTTGGTCAGCAGGCCACAGGTCATTTGATAACGGCCCGGCTGCAGGTTGGCGGTCATTTTCTGGGTGAAGCCCGGCGCAATGTTTTCACGCTCTTCAATCACCATCACCCCTTTGAGGATTTCCCACTCCAGCGCTTTCTGGCTGTGGTTCTGAATGATGAACTGAGTTTTGCCAGAGTTTACGGTGATGTTCATCGGCTCACACTGTTTGTCGGTGACCGTGACCTTTACCTGCGGAATATCGGCGGCCTGCGCAGCGAACGCAGAAGAGAACAGCGCAGCGATGCCCAGCTGCAGCGCACTACGGCGGAAATTAATCGTCATGACCCATCCCTTTCAATAAGTATGTTGTAACTAATAGTCAATCATTACTGTCGCTGATTACGCCGTACGAGAAGGACTCGTTGAGGCCCGTGGCGGCATGGAAAACAGCACCAGCGCCGGGATCAGATAGATAAAGTACACCGCCACTTCGCTGACGCTTGGCGCTTCCTGATAGCCGAAAATACCTTCCAGCAGGGTGCCAAACAGCGTGTGGGTAGAAAGCGTGTTGCTGAAATTAAACGCCACGTTCTGGAAGTGATTCCACAGCCCTGCTTCATGGAAGGCGCGGATCGCACCGGCGGCAAGCCCTGCGGCCACCAGCAATATAAACAGGCTGGTCCACTTGAAGAACGCGCCGAGATTAAGGCGAATGCCGCCCCAGTAAATCAGGAACCCAAGCACCACTGCGGTCGCCAGACCGAGCATGGCGCCAAGCGGCGGCCAAATGCCGAGATCTTGCTGGAACGCGGCCAGCAGGAAGAACACCGATTCCAGCCCTTCACGCGCCACGGCGAAAAAGACCATCAGGATCAGCGCCCAACCGTGGTTATTGCCCTTTTGCAGCGCGTTATCCACCGCCTCTTCCAGCTGTTTCTTCACGTTGCGCGACACTTTGCGCATCCAGAACACCATCCAGGTCAGGATGAACACCGCGATAACCGCCACGATGCCTTCAAACATTTCCTGCTCTTTCTGCGGAAATTCACCGGTGGTTTCGTTAATGAAAATGCCCAGCCCCAGGCACAGCGCGGCGGCGAGAAACACGCCAATCCACATGACGCCAATCCAGCGTCCTCGCTGCGTGCGTTTCAGATAGCTGGCAATCAGGCTGACAATCAGCGCCGCTTCCAGCCCTTCGCGTAACATAATGAGAAATGGAACAAACATGCCTGAAACCCTTCAGTGTGAACCGCAGTCAATCGATGCAAAGTTTCGTAAATATGATTGATAGTGATTATCATTACGCCACAAAGAAACACAAGTGAAATGTTCGGATAATGATGTCAGGTTGTAAAAGATTGCGAGCGTCATCGTTATCGTGCGAAGCAATTTGTCTAAGCTTATTAACAGGTAATCGTTTACGCTGCCGCTGCGCTGTGGCTAAATATGCCTCCCGTTGACCTGTAAACAAAAATGAAATGACCAATATTCTTCACTTCTTGCTGGCGCTGGTGGTTATCCTTGCCCTTGCCTGGCTGGTCAGTTTTGACCGCAAAACCATCCGTATTCGTTATATTGCGCAGCTCATTATTATTGAAATTGCGCTGGCGTTCTTTTTCCTGCACGCCGAAAGCGGTTTAGTGCTGATTAAATCGGTTTCGGGCGTATTTGAATCGCTGCTGAAATTCTCCGCAGAGGGCAGCAATTTTGTCTTCGGTGGCATGAGCGATAAAGGCCTGGCGTTTATCTTCTTAGGCGTGCTGTGTCCGATTATCTTTATTTCCGCGCTGATCGGCATTCTGCAACACTGGCGTATTCTGCCGATTTTCATTCGCGTGATAGGCACCCTGCTGTCGAAAGTGAATGGCATGGGCAAGCTGGAATCGTTTAACGCCGTGAGTTCAATCATCCTTGGACAGTCGGAAAACTTCATTGCTTACAAAGGCGTGCTGTCCGACCTCTCCTCTCGTCGCCTGTTCACCATGGCCGCCACGGCGATGTCGACGGTGTCGCTGTCGATTGTTGGCGCCTACATGACCATGCTCGATGCGAAATATGTAGTCGCGGCGCTGATCCTGAATATGTTCAGCACCTTTATTATTCTGTCGGTGATTAACCCGACGCGACCGGATGCCGAAGCGGAGATTAAGCTCGAAAAGTTGCACGAATCGCAGAGTTTCTTTGAGATGCTCGGGGAATATATTCTCGCTGGTTTTAAAGTGGCGATGATTATTCTGGCGATGCTGATAGGTTTTATTGCGTTGATTAGCGCGGTGAACGCCCTGTTCTCGACGGTGTTTGGTCTGAGCTTCCAGCAGATCCTCGGTTACGTTTTCTATCCGCTGGCGTGGCTAATTGGTATTCCGCTGAGCGATGCGCTGAACGCGGGCAGCATCATGGCGACTAAACTGGTGGCGAATGAGTTTGTCGCGATGATTGAGCTGCAAAAAATTGCCGCACAGATGACGCCGCGCGGGCTTGGCATTCTGTCGGTGTTCCTGGTGTCGTTCGCGAACTTTGCCTCTATCGGCATCGTGGCGGGGGCGATTAAAGGTCTGAACGAGAAACAAGGCAATGCGGTTTCACGCTTTGGTCTGCGTCTGGTGTACGGCGCGACGCTGGTGAGTTTGCTGTCAGCGAGTTTTGCCGGGTTGTTCCTGTAAGCGTGTAAACGCCCGGCGGCGCTGCGCTTGCACGGGCCTACAAAATCAAACGGCGGGTTATTCATCCCGCCGTTTTTTTATCAGAACTGGACGCAGACCGGGTTATCAACCCGCATCACCGATTCCTGCGCGAAGCGTGATTTATACACGTTACGCAGCGCTTCAATGTTGCTTTCGCTCTGCGCATCTTTGCCGTGGATAAGCATCAACGCTTTGCTCTGTTCACGCGCCACTTTACCGTCATTGCCGAGCCACTGCCCACGCGCATCAAACACCGTCAGGCCGTCTTTAAAACGTGGCGTCACGTCTTTATCCACAAACTGCTGCCACTCCTGGGACGTAATGTCTTTTCCGGCCGGACGACTCAGGCCGAAATAAAGCGTAGTTTGCTGCATCTGGTTATCCGCTTTGCAGCTTTGCGTGTCTGTGACGGATTTTTGCGAGGGTGCCGTGCAACCGCTCAGGGCGATTGCCAAAGCGATGGCGGCATAACCCATTTTGATTTTCATTGTTTGCTATCCTCATTTCATTATTTTTTTTGCTGGAAGATATCAGCGCATTTTCAGGCGATTAGCAAGCAAAAAGCCCGCTTAAAGCGGGCTTGTGAACAACTCAGAGCGCCATCACGCTAATATGTTCCCTGAACTTCGTCACAGGTAACAAACGACGTAAGGCGGGAAGCAGATTGGTGTGGTGTAAACGTGCTGGCGGCAAGTAATGTCCGCTGCCGTTTGTCCATTCTTTCATGGTGCCACGAAACTCTTATTGCTTCCTGTGGCACCAAACGCTTCTACCCCGCAATAGACTTTGTAGGGTTCACTGGCGAGGAGCACAAAAAGGAAGTAACCGTCCAGCATGGGCTTCTTGCCCGGTTTACCCGGTGACAGGCAGTAACGATTGGCAAAATCGCCAAGCTTTTGCAGTTCGAAGATATGCTCATCGGGTGCGGCGGCTTGTGCCGCAGTCAACGTCACAGGGAGTGGCGTCATTCCCCGCCTTTCGCGCAAAACCTCATCCAGGGTTTTCATTTATGTCGTCTCGAAGAGTTTAAGGTAGGAATTATCTTTCCCGCCAGCTATCGGAATGCTGAATATTACCATCGACATATTTCCTGGTAATTTTCTCATAACGTAACTCAATAGATTCCAGGTGGTTCGACCTCAAATAGGCGGGATCTTTAACGTTGTACATAACCGGTGAAACAGAAACAACGCGGACATTTTCCAGCAGCATATTGAAGTATTCAACTTCCTGTCCCGCATCGTTAATGTTGTACCACTTGATTTCAGCCGATCTCAGTGTCGTGCCGTTAGTGACGGCCTTGTAGAGATGCGGGGGAGGAGCGGTCAAACTCCTTTTCAATGTTGAGGGCGCCATTGACACGCGTACCGGTCAGTTTGCCGGTATTGCCATACAACAACATCCTTATTTAGATTGAATAGCTAAAAAATGAACGGATTGTCGATAAATGGATTTCAATGCCCGCTGATATTAATAAAAGAACTCGTCACCCTCAATGTGAATTAACTTAATTGGAAATTAACCAAATAATAAAAAAGGCCAGCTTTACGCTGACCTTTCCGGATAATAAGCCGGTGACTTATATCAATCGACCTGCAGTTTTGACGGCGGCGCAGAGTGATAATGCGCGTCCGCTTCGGCGAAGCGTTTCTGCATTGAGGCAGACGGGGCTTTGCCCAGCAGGCTGAAGACCACAATCCCGAGGCTGCCAAAGATGAAGCCAGGGATGATTTCATACAGACCCAGCCAGCCAAACTGTTTCCAGACGATTACCGTGACCGCACCGATGACCATTCCGGCCAGGGCGCCGTTACGGGTCATGCGGGACCACAGCACCGAGAACAGCACTACCGGACCAAACGCCGCACCGAAGCCGGCCCAGGCGTAACTCACCAATCCGAGCACACGGTTTTCAGGGTTGGCGGCCAACGCAATCGCCACCAGCGCCACGGCCAGAACCATAAAGCGCCCAACCCACACCAGCTCTTTCTGGCTCGCACCTTTACGCAGGAACGCTTTGTACAAATCTTCGGTAATCGCGCTGGAACACACCAGCAGCTGGCAGCTCAGGGTCGACATTACCGCCGCCAGAATCGCCGACAGCAGAATACCGGCCACCCACGGGTTGAACAGGATTTGCGCCAGTTCGATGAACACGCGCTCGGCGTTCTGGTTTACCGCACCCGCCAGGTCAGCGTGGGTATTGAAGAAGGCGATACCAAAGAAGCCGACGCCCACCGCGCCCAGCAGGCACAGGATCATCCACGTCATGCTGATGCGACGCGCATGCACGATGCTGTGGTGGGAGTCCGCCGCCATGAAGCGTGCCAGGATGTGCGGCTGACCAAAGTAGCCCAGGCCCCAACCCAGCAGGGAAATGATGGCCACGAAATTCAGCCCTTTGAGCATATCGATGTTTTCGATGCTCTTTTGCTTGATCACTTCCAGCGAGTCGCCGAAACCTCCGACGGTGATAATCACAATCACCGGGGTCAGGATCAGCGCGAAAATCATCAGGCTCGCCTGCACGGTGTCGGTCCAGCTCACGGCCAAGAAGCCGCCGATGAAGGTGTACAGAATAGTCGCCGCCGCACCCATCCACAGCGCAGTTTCATAGCTCATGCCGAAGGTGCTTTCGAACAGACGCGCCCCCGCCACAATGCCGGACGCGCAGTAGATGGTGAAGAACAGCAGAATGACCAGCGCAGAGATAATTCGCAGCAAGCGGCTTGTATCTTCAAAACGCCCGGTGAAATAGTCCGGCAGCGTCAGGGCGTTATTGTTCACTTCGGTGTGAACACGCAGGCGTCCAGCTACCAGTTTCCAGTTAATCCATGCGCCAAGGCACAGACCAATGGCAATCCAGCTTTCAGAGATACCGGAAATGAAAATGGCGCCCGGTAGGCCCATCAACAGCCAGCCGCTCATGTCGGATGCGCCCGCAGATAATGCGGTGACGAATGGGCCCAGGCTACGGCCGCCCAGAATATAATCATCAAAGTTTTTGGTGTTACGCCAGGCGATAAACCCAATCAGGATCATGCCAAATATATAAATTAGAAACGTCACCACCATCGGTGTGCTAGTAGCCATCGAAATTCTCCAGAATAACTCTTTTTATCCCTATTACCGGAACGAAGTAATGGGTTCTTTGTTACGGGCGGAGCGTATCCTGCCGTATGCTGAATTTATTCACAAACGATTTAACACTGCATTTACAGATAAAACATCCCATCAACAGGATCAATTTCCTATAGGTTGCACTCGCTCACGCTTTTCACGGTTGCACCGCGCAAAAGTGTTAAGCACCGCATAAAACCTGGCTCTTTCCCATCCAGTCCATGCTTTTTTCAGTGTTAAAAAGATTTAACAGGTCATTGCTTTTCCTGATTGCTGGCGAAGTCACACTTAACACGGTTGCACAAAGTTGCAACATGATGGATATTTCTGTGCAACTAGAGCAGTACTTAATATTGAGGGAGTTTTTTTATGGCCAGCACCACCATGGGCGTAAAACTGGATGACGCCACGCGCGAGCGAATTAAAAGCGCGGCAACACGCATTGACCGCACCCCGCACTGGCTGATCAAACAGGCCATTTTTAATTATCTGGAAAAACTGGAAAACGACGAAGCGTTACCGGAATTGCCTGCCCTGCTGTCGGGCGCGGCGAATGAAAGCGACGAAGGCGTGGTGCAGATCGAAGAGTCTCCGCAGCCGTTCCTCGATTTTGCCGAGCAGATCCTGCCGCAGTCGGTGACTCGTTCAGCCATTACCGCCGCCTGGCGTCGGGCAGAAACCGACGCGGTACCTATGCTGCTGGAGCAGGCCCGTCTGCCGCACAGCATCGCTGAACAGGCGCATTCCCTCGCTTACCAGTTGGCCGAAAAACTGCGTAACCAGAAAACCGCCAGCGGCCGGGCCGGAATGGTGCAGAGCCTGTTGCAGGAATTCTCGCTCTCTTCTCAGGAAGGCGTGGCGCTGATGTGTCTGGCGGAAGCACTGCTGCGTATTCCTGATAAAGCCACCCGCGATGCGCTGATCCGCGACAAAATTAGCAACGGCAACTGGCATTCTCACATTGGCCGTAGCCCGTCGCTGTTCGTCAACGCCGCCACCTGGGGCCTGCTGTTCACCGGTAAGCTGGTATCGACGCACAACGAAGCCAGCCTGTCGCGCTCGCTGAACCGCATTATCGGTAAGAGCGGCGAGCCGCTGATCCGCAAAGGCGTGGATATGGCAATGCGCCTGATGGGCGAGCAGTTCGTCACCGGAGAAACCATTTCTGAAGCGCTGGCCAACGCCCGCAAGCTGGAAGACAAAGGCTTCCGCTACTCCTACGATATGCTCGGCGAAGCGGCCCTGACCGCCGCCGATGCGCAGGCGTACATGGTCTCCTACCAGCAGGCAATTCATTCAATTGGTAAAGCCTCCAACGGCCGCGGCATTTATGAAGGCCCGGGCATCTCGATTAAGCTGTCGGCGCTGCACCCCCGCTACAGCCGTGCGCAGTTCGATCGTGTGATGGACGAGCTGTATCCGCGCCTGAAATCCCTGACTCTGCTGGCCCGCCAGTATGATATCGGCATAAACATTGACGCCGAAGAAGCCGACCGCCTGGAGATCTCCCTCGATCTGCTGGAAAAACTCTGTTTTGAACCGGAGCTGGCGGGCTGGAACGGCATCGGTTTTGTCATTCAGGCTTATCAGAAACGCTGCCCGGCGGTGATTGACTATCTGACCGATCTCGCCACCCGCAGCCGTCGTCGCCTGATGATCCGTCTGGTGAAAGGCGCGTACTGGGACAGCGAAATTAAACGTGCGCAGATGGACGGCCTCGAAGGGTATCCGGTGTATACCCGCAAGGTGTATACCGACGTGTCCTACCTCGCCTGCGCCAAAAAACTGCTGGCGGTGCCGAACCTGATTTATCCGCAGTTCGCCACCCACAACGCCCATACCCTTGCGGCGATTTATCAACTGGCGGGTCAGAACTACTATCCGGGCCAGTACGAATTCCAGTGCCTGCACGGGATGGGCGAACCGCTGTACGAACAGGTGGTGGGTAAAGTGGCCGACGGGAAACTGAACCGTCCGTGCCGCATTTATGCCCCGGTGGGCACGCACGAAACGCTGCTGGCGTATCTGGTGCGTCGTCTGCTGGAAAACGGCGCGAACACCTCTTTCGTGAACCGTATCGCCGATACCACCCTGCCGCTGGATGAACTGGTCGCTGACCCGGTTTCCGCCGTCGAGAAACTGGCCCAGCAGGAAGGCCAGGCCGGTCTGCCGCATCCGAAGATCCCGCTGCCGCGCGAGCTGTACGGCGCAGGCCGCGATAACTCCGCCGGGCTGGATCTGGCCAACGAACATCGTCTGGCGTCCCTCTCTTCTTCCCTGCTCAACAGCGCGCTGCAAAAATGGCGTGCCCTGCCGATGCTGGAACAGGCGGTTGACGACGGCGATATGCAGCCGGTTATTAACCCGGCGGAGCCGAAAGATATCGTCGGCTACGTGCGTGATGCGTCCGAGCGCGAAGTGGAACAGGCCCTGACTAACGCGGTGAACAACGCGCCTATCTGGTTCGCCACGCCGCCGCACGAACGCGCCGCCATTCTTGAACGCGCCGCCGTATTAATGGAAGGCCAGATGCAACAGCTGATGGGCATCCTGGTGCGCGAAGCGGGTAAAACCTTCAGCAACGCCATCGCCGAAGTGCGTGAAGCGGTGGATTTCCTGCATTACTACGCCGGACAGGTGCGGGACGATTTCGCCAACGAAACCCATCGCCCGCTGGGCCCTGTGGTCTGTATCAGCCCGTGGAACTTCCCGCTGGCCATATTCACCGGACAAATTGCCGCGGCGCTCGCCGCCGGAAACAGCGTGCTGGCGAAACCTGCCGAGCAGACGCCGCTGATTGCCGCGCAGGGCATCAATATTCTGCTGGAAGCCGGTGTACCGCCGGGCGTGGTGCAGCTGCTGCCGGGTCGCGGTGAAACCGTCGGCGCACAGCTCACATCCGACAACCGCGTACGCGGGGTGATGTTTACGGGTTCCACCGAAGTGGCGACGCTGTTGCAGCGTAATATCGCCAGCCGCCTCGATCCGCAGGGTCGTCCGACGCCGCTTATCGCCGAAACTGGCGGGATGAACGCGATGATCGTCGATTCCTCCGCGTTAACCGAGCAAGTAGTGATTGACGTGCTGGCCTCCGCGTTCGACAGCGCCGGGCAACGCTGCTCTGCCCTGCGCGTGCTGTGTTTGCAGGACGATATTGCCGACCACACCCTGACGATGCTGAAAGGCGCGATGGCGGAATGCCGAATGGGCAACCCAGGCCGCATGACGACGGATATTGGCCCGGTGATTGATGCCGAAGCTAAAGGCAATATCGAGCGCCACATTCAGACTCTTCGCAGCAAAGGCCGCCCGGTGTTCCAGGCCGCGCGTGATAACAGTGAAGACCGTCGCGAATGGGCCACCGGCACCTTCGTGCCGCCAACGCTGATTGAGCTGGAAAGCTTCGATGAGCTGCAAAAAGAAGTGTTCGGCCCGGTGCTGCACGTGGTGCGTTACAACCGCAATAACCTGAATGCGCTGGTCGATCAGATTAATGCCTCCGGCTACGGTTTAACCCTCGGCGTGCATACCCGCATCGACGAAACCATCGCCCAGGTGACCGGCAGCGCCAACGTCGGCAACCTGTACGTGAACCGTAATATGGTGGGCGCGGTCGTCGGCGTGCAGCCGTTCGGCGGCGAAGGCTTGTCCGGTACCGGTCCGAAAGCCGGTGGGCCGATGTACCTCTATCGCCTGCTCTCCAGCCGCCCGGAAGACGCGCTGTTAACCACTCTGAACCGGCAGGATGCTGAGCGTCCGGTGGATGCTCAGCTGAAATCCCTGCTGGAACAGCCGCTGGTAGCCTTACGTGAATGGGCCAACGGTCGTCCAGAATTGAGCACGCTTTGCCATCGTTACGGTGAACTGGCCCAGGCCGGGACCCAACGTTTATTGCCTGGCCCGACCGGGGAGCGCAATACCTGGACGCTGATGCCGCGTGAACGCGTGCTGTGCCTTGCGGATAACGAGGAAGACGCGCTGGTGCAACTCGCCGCCGTTACCGCCGTCGGCAGTGAAATCCTGTGGCCGGATGAAAGCCTGCATCGCGAACTGGCAAAACAGTTGCCGAAAGCGGTCAACGATCGCATTCGCTTCGCCAAACGCGAGCAGATTGTGAGCGAGGAGTTTGACGCGGTGATTTATCACGGTGATTCAGACCAGCTGCGTGACCTCTGCCAGCAAGTGGCGGCGCGCGACGGGGCGATTATCTCGGTGCAGGGCTTTGCCCGCGGGGAAACCAATCTGCTGCTGGAACGCCTGTACGTTGAACGCTCGCTGAGCGTTAACACCGCGGCGGCAGGCGGTAACGCCAGCCTGATGACAATCGGCTAAGCTTGTGATTAATTAGTGGCCTGGCACCCCATCACCCTGTAGGCCCGGTAAGCGACAACGCCACCGGGCTTTTTTGGAGATCACACCATGAAACTGATGTTTATCGCCGCTGCCGCCCTACTAATCAGCACTTCCGTTCTGGCGGATGACTGTGAATCCGCCACCTCTCAGGCCGGGCTTAACGAGTGCGCTGGCAATGAATATAAAAAGCAGGATGATTTACTCAATCAGACCTATAAAGAGGCGATGAAACTCGCCACCGATACCCAGAAAACCCAACTCATTGCGGCGCAAAAAGCGTGGATTGCCTTTCGTGATGCCGACTGCGCGTTTTTAACCTCCGGCGCTGACGGGGCTTCCGTCGCGCCGATGGTTCATGCCCAGTGCATGACGCAAAAAACCTACGAACGCACCGAGCTACTGAAAAGCACGCTCAGCTGTGAAGAAGGCGATGTGAGCTGCGTCTTCCCGCCGCATTAACGCAGGCGGATCCCTTCAATAATCATGCGCTGCACGTTCTCCACAGTTTGCTGGAAGAACGCCTCATCACGCAGCGTTTTGCCGGTGACCGCCTCCACCTGCGTGGAAAAATCCGCGTAGTGCTGGGTGGCGGCCCAAATCATAAAGATCAGATGATTAGGGTCAATCGGGGCCAGTTTGCCCTCGCTGACCCAGGCAGAAATAATCGCCGATTTTTCATCGACCAGTGATTTCAAATCCCCGGTTAATTCCGCCATCAGCAGCGGTGCGCCCTGCAACATCTCAAGGCAAAACAGACGCGAGGCTTCCGGGTAGTCCCGCGAAACTTCAAGCTTGAGGCGGATATACTCGCCAATCGCCACCAGCGGCGTGAACTCTTCCCGAAACGCTCGCAGCGGCGCCAGCCAGATATCGAGGATATTGCGCATCACCGCCACGTACAGCGCTTCTTTCGACGGGTAGTAATAAAGCAGATTGGTTTTCGACACCCCCGCCTGTTCCGCGACTTGTTCGAGACGTGTCCCGTGAATGCCGAACTGCGAAAAGGTGTTCAGCGCCGCCGTCAGAATGGCCTCTTTTTTAGCGTTTACCGCCAGACTGCGTTTCCCGGTTTTTTTTACGGCTGCCTGAGTCATAGCGCTCTCCTTATTCCTGCGCGGTGTATTTGTTTTCTGCGTCTTGCGCCACCTGCGCTAACGCCTTTTTCTTTTTGAATTTCAGTTCGCTGACCAGCACGCCCGCGATGATAAACGCCGCGCCAAGCAGCGCCAGCACCGGTAAGCGTTCACCCGCCATGCGACCAAAGATGCCCGCCCACACCGGCTCACCGGTATAAATCACCGTCGCGCGCGTCGGGGAAACGCTGCGCTGCGCCCAGTTCATCACCACCTGAATAATGGCGCTGAAAATCCCTAAGCCCAGAGCGACCACCAGCAGGCCCGGCGAAAAGGACGGAACGGATTCCCCGGCGGGGATCATCATGGTAAATGCGACCAGCGACGCGGTGGCCAGTTGCACAACGGTGACCCGGCGCACATCTACCTTCCCGGCCCAGGCGCTGATCAGAATAATTTCTGCGGCAATCGCCAGCGCGCCCGCGAGCGTGATGATTTCCCCGGCACCGAGCGCCAGCAAGTTTCCGTCCGGCCCGGCGAGTAAAACCAGGCCGATGAACGCCAGCAGAATCCCGACGCAGGACATCAGCCCCGGCATACGGCCGAGACACAGCCATTGGAGGAGCGGCACCAGCGGCACGTACATCGCGGTAATAAAGGCAGATTTACTGCTGGAAATAGACTGTAAGCCCCAGGTTTGCAGGCTGTAGCCGAATGCGATGGCGATTCCAATCATCACGCCCGCTTTCAATTCAAGCCGCGTTAGCCCACGCAGGGAGCGCAGCGATAGCAGACCCACAGCGATAGCCGCGGTGGCGAAGCGCAGTCCGACAAAAAAGAACGGGTCGCTCAGGGTGACGGCGTATTGAACCGCCAGAAATGTGCCACCCCAGAACATGGTGATGACAATCAGGAGCGCTTCCTGAGGCTTTACCGAGAATTGATAGCGAGAAAGAAAGGACATAGTACCGCCGGGATAACATTCAGCCCAACAGTGTGCAGATTACCGCGGACTGCTGCAACCAGCAGGCATAAAAAAACCGCCGGGAAAGCCCGGCGGCGGGGATTTGATGGGGCTCAGGTCGCCACATCGTACGGCGTCAGTCCACTAGCTATTACGATTGCTGCCGTGGCTGTTTTTACCCCCTTTCTTGCCAGCTTCAGAGGCGCGCTGAGGGTCGTTTTTGAAGTTACCCCCGCTGTGCTGGCCACCTTTACGACCTGCTTCTGATGCTCTATCACGGTCTTCGGCGAAATTACCCGAACCGCCACGATGGTTTGCCATTACGGACCTCCAATCAATTGTTCAGACATCATATTGCATTACGTGATGTGGAATATTCCACTGCGCGGAGACCGGCCAGAGGCCTGTTTATCGCCGCGTGGAACTAAGCTTAGTGGAAGCCTCTCATTCCTCCAGTAAACGGTAATATCTTGCAACATGCGCTCAGCGGAAAGTATGAGTTTGCCGCTCCGCGTCGCATAAGCGACTCTTATGGCTTATGAAAAATTCGCACAGGAAAGTGTGTCATTTTGCTACAGGACAATTGCTGCTTACCGTTACGCTCAACTGACTGAATTAACAATTGTTTTCCCCAATGAGTGGGCACAACGTCAGCCGTGTAAATTGCCGACGTAAACGCCTTGCTTCATCAGCGCCACTTTTCCTGTTGTATAAACAATCACCTGGTATAAACCGGAGCTGTAAACGGTGGCGTTGGACGTTTTCTCATCCAGCGCACATGGCTTGTCATCCAGGTAGGCGAAATAGCCATTATCTATGCGGAAACTGACCCCATAACCTTCATAACTGTGCGCCATCTGTGTTGCCGCCTGGCAGAACAGCGAGGTTCCAGCCAGCAGGAGACCTAACACGACAGACTTCATGCTCATCATCATTCACTCTTTTTATTTCCGTTCAGGACGGAGTTTTATTTTTGTGGGGCTGATTAGCCCCGCTAGAAATGGATCACCAGCCGATGGAAACGCCTGCGCCATAGCCGACATTTTGTTGGGTGTCGTCTGACACAGAGGCTTTAACAATGACGCTTTGCGATACGCGCGCCGACATCCCTACTGCGACGGCATTTTCACCTTCGTAGCCGCCCACGCCCGCGCCGACGGAGAAGGTTTGCCCCTGAATGACCTGAGGAATATTCGCCTGAGCCATCGCACCGGACGCCCCTGCCGCCGCATCGTGTTTATTGCTGTCGACTTCAGACTTCAGGCTGCTGAAGTTATTATTCAACTTGTTAATTTGCGAGGTATTACTCGACACCTGCGTTTGCGTGGCGTGGACGTCCGAATGAACGGTTTGGATGTTATTTCCATTGGTATCGATATCGCGGCGGTTTTCAGCAATTGCCGTTTGGTTATTGCCGATGAATTTTTCATCCTGCTTTATGGCATCGCTATTTTTTACGATCGCATTCTGATTTTGCGCGATATCTTTATGGTTGCGGTCAATCTCATGACTGTTATCAGCGATGTGGCTGCTGTTGTCTGCCACCGCTTCGCGCGTACGCTGGATTTGGTCATGAGTCTGCTTAAGACCTTCCTTGTTCTTTTCGATATCGTGTTCGTCCTGAACAATCGCATCGCTATTTGCGGTGACCACTTCGCGGGTCTTATCAATCGCAGCGTAGTTTTGTGCAATACCGTTCTGGTTTTTCGCAATGTCTTTTTCGTCGTGAGCGATCGCGTCGCTGTTCGTATTGACTACTTCACGGGTGCGGCGAATAGCTTCGTTGTTCTGCTTAACATCATTATGGTTCTGGGTAATGCCTGCAGCGTTCTGCGCAATATCGTTACTGCTTTCTGCAACCGTGTCACTGGTCTGCTTTATGGCTTGCTGATTCTGCGCAACGGCATCTTCAGTTTTCACAATATCGTGGTGGTTTTCCGCAATATCATTATGGTTCCGGGTAATGCCTGCCGCGTTCTGCGCAATATCGTTACTGTTTTCTGCAACCGTGTTGCTGGTCTGCTTTATGGCTTGCTGATTCTGCGCAACAGCATCTTCAGTTTTCACAATATCGTGGTGGTTTTCCGCGATATCGTTATGGTTCTGAGTAATGCCTTCGGCATTGAGCGCAATACCGTGACTGTTTTCTGCAACCGTGTCACCGGTCTGTTTGATGGCTTGCTGGTTCTGCGCAACGGCATCTTCAGTTTTCACAATATCGTGGTGGTTTTCCGCAATATCATTATGGTTCCGGGTAATGCCTGCCGCGTTCTGCGCAATATCGTTACTGTTTTCTGCAACCGTGTCACTGGTCTGCTTTATGGCTTGCTGATTCTGCGCAACGGCATCTTCCGTTTTCGCGATATCGTGGTGGTTTTCCGCAATATCGTTATGGTTCTGGGTAATGCCTGCCGCGTTCTGTGCAATATCTTGGTTATCCTGATCAAGCGTCGTTTTTAACGGCGCGATCAGGTTATCCGTGTAGCTATGGGTATCAGGATCGGGGGCTGGACCTGAAGGAGTTATTGACGATTCAAGATTGACCATTGGCACGCTATTGTTTGTGCTGAGCGGGATCTGATCTAAGGTCAAATAACCATTAGTCGCGGGGTTCCATGGCTTATTGCCCGACAGATAAGTATTGGCTTCTTGAAGCGTATTCTTTCTCATAACTTCGTTGTAAACATCTGGGGCGATTTTTTGAATTTCTGGATGCAACGTAAAATAAGCATTGGCCGCATTCAGATCGGCCCCCGTCAACGCATAGGCGGAAGGAACAATGGCAGTGAAAAGCAGACAAGCAGGCACTAAAAATTTCATTAAATTACCATCAGATCATTATTTAAAGGTCGAGGGAATATCAGTACAAATGTCCTGAGCTGAAACCTGGATTGACACCTTACAAACAAAAATTCCTTTTTCCCTGGTGATGGCCAGTTAAGCGGAAGTGATTTTAGAGGTACGGGAAAGTGTAAAATTTGATTTAAGATAATTTTTCAAAATGTTTCACATGAGAAAAATTTGAGTTGTGAATAATTAAGACCAGTAACTGTTGATGATTGTTACAGCACGAATAGCTTAGACAGCAGGAGTTGTAGTAAAGATGTGAAACAGGGTTTCATTTGAAAAAAACGCCACCGCCTCGCTTTTCCCGCTTAAATCCCGACCGAGAGTTGACCAGACCCGGTATGTGACCAACACTTTCAAGAGTATCTTCCTTATACAGTGTCATTACGGAGAATAAGGCTATGAGTGGAAACGCAAAAATTCTGGTTCTTTTTTATTCCATGTATGGACACATCGAAACAATGGCGCAGTCCATTGCGGATGGTGCGAACCAGGTAGATGGCGTTGATGTGACGGTAAAACGCGTGCCTGAAACGATGTCGGCGGAGGTGTTCGCCAAGTCGGGCGGCAAGACGCATACCGCCCCGGTTGCCACCCCGCAGGAACTGGCGGATTACGATGCCATCATCTTCGGGACGCCAACCCGCTTCGGCAATATGGCCGGGCAAATGCGCACCTTCCTCGATCAAACCGGCGGCCTGTGGGCATCCGGTGCACTGTTCGGCAAACTCGCCAGCGTATTTAGTTCCACCGGCACTGGCGGCGGTCAGGAACAAACCATTACGTCGACATGGACGACCCTCGCCCACCACGGCATGGTCATTGTGCCGATCGGCTACGGCGCGCAGGAATTATTCGATGTCTCTCAGGTACGCGGCGGCACGCCGTATGGCGCGACCACCATTGCAGGAGGTGATGGTTCGCGTCAGCCCAGCCAGGAAGAACTGGCGATTGCCCGCTATCAGGGTCAACACGTTGCCAATCTGGCGCAAAAACTGAAAAGCTAAACTTCTGTCAGGAGGAATACTATGCCAACACAGGAATCAAAAGCGCATCACGTCGGTGAATGGGCGAGCTTGCGAAACACCTCACCGGAAATCGCCGAGGCCATTTTCGAACTGGTGAAGTACGACGAAAAACTGGCTGAAAAAGTCTGGGAAGAAGGCAGCGATGAAGTGCTGGCGCTGGCCTTTAAGAAAACTGATAAAGACTCGCTGTTCTGGGGCGAACAAACCATCGAACGTAAAAATGTCTGATACAGACTCCCCCGCCAGGCGGGGGAGAATCCTTTTTACTTCGCCGCGTTATTCAGCACTTCATTAAACTTATCTACTGGGCAATATCCGTCCGCATCGACCGGACAACCTTTCAGCTCCAGCGTGACGCGTTGCGGCGGCGCTTGCAGCGTCAGCACATCTGCATTACGCAGCTGCTCTGTGCTCTGATACAGGTATTCGATTTTCATCAGCTCGCGGTTTCCGGCCGCATCGCGCCAGCGTTCAAACACAATTTTGCCGCCGATTGGCGTGCGTTCGTACTGATCGTGGAGCGTATACGGTTTGAAATCGAGCGCCTTCAGCAGCGATGCGATATTCGAGTCATGTCCCACCAGCAGCGTCACTTTCGGGCCTTTTCCGGCGTCGGTGACCAGCGTTTTATCGATGTATTTCACCAGCGGTGCCGCCACGTTACGGGCCACTTCCGGTGAAGTAAACAGGCTGTCCTGGTAGCCATTTTTCAGTTCTGACAGCACGCGCCACTGTTTGTCAGTTTTGATTTGCCCCCACGCGACCTGATCGGCTGGGAAACCTTCGTAATACTGGAGGGTGAAGGCATCAACCAGCGAGTTGCCCACTTTTAACGGCCCATCGACACCCGGCTCTTTTTCATACGGCGCGCTGAAGGTGTCTTTGGCCTCGCTCAGGGAGCACACTTTCTTCTCTTTGCAGGCCGGGGAGTTTTGGTAATCAACGAGGGTTTCCAGCAGTTTATAGCTTTCGCCCAGATGCATTTTCTGACGCTCGTCGCTCATTGCCTTCACCGCCTGCTGGCTGAAAGCAGCGGAAGAATCGGTGATCACCGGGTTAAACGTCGGGTCCATGGTGCCCATTTTGTCCTGATGATGGACTGGCACATCACAGCCAGGAAACGCGCCGGTGATGAAGAACTGTGCGGTGGCGACGGTGCGTTGCAGACTGTTGGCATAGGCATAAACCGCATCTGCCGGCGGGCATTCGCCCGTGGTCACCATCCCTTTTTCGGCCAACCATTCACGCATGTAATGGCCCATATACACTTCGAGCACACCGCCTTTCGTGGTGAGCTGTCCGCCCGGGACATCCCACTCCGGCCATTTGTTTGGCGTGGATTGTTCAAGAACGCTGCCATTATTGGCGAGCGGCGCACGCAGGTTGTGCCGGCTCATGATCAACACCTGCTGGAGCTGATACCCCTCTGGCGTGGTTTCTGCCTGGGCCGCAAAGCCCGCCATCATTGAGCCGATAATCGCCACGGCCAGTACGCTTTTTCTCATCCCGCTGTCCTCATGCGTGTATGTATTCGCTTAAGTGTGACAGATTGGTGACAATTTACCGGGAAGCGAGCCGCAAACTGGCGATTTTCTCTTCTCTTGTGGCTTATTGGTTTTATAATAAAACTAACTACCCTATCTGGAGTTCACGTGAAACGTACCCGCCTGGAAGAAAACTGTTGCCCCGTCGCCCGCTCGCTGGACATTATCGGCGACTGGTGGTCGTTGCTTATCGTTCGTGATGCCTTTCACGGCAAGCGCCGCTTTGGTGAGTTTCAGCGCAGCTTGGGGATCGCCAAGAACATGCTCACCGGCCGCCTGAAGTTATTGGTGGAAGAAGGCATTCTCGAATTACAGCCTGCCTCAGACGGTAGTGCCTGGCAGGAATATGTGCTGTCGGACAAAGGCCGGGCGCTCCAGCCCGTGCTGGATTCATTAGCCGAATGGGGTAATGCCTGGCTGCCGGTCAAACACGAGTTTCCTCAAAACTAAAATAATCCTCGCCCATTGGTTGCATAATAAAACCATTTAAGCCATGCTCAATTTGGTTTTATGTTGCAACCAAATTATGACACTGAGGAACTTCCATGAACGCACAACGCCCTGTCGCCGTCGTTACCGGCGCCTCTTCCGGGATCGGCGCCATTTATGCCGATCGTCTTGCCGCTCGCGGTTACGATTTACTGCTGATCGCCCGTCGGGAAGATCGACTCCAGTCACTCGCCCTGCGTCTGCAACAGCAGTACGCCATTGACGTCTCGACCTTAAAAGCCGATCTCAGCCATAACGACGGGATCCGCGAAGTGGAACAACGCCTGCGCAGCGATGACCGCATTGCGCTACTGGTGAATAATGCCGGATCGGCCCGGATGGGCGGGTTTCTGTCGGTTGATGTCGACGAGCATGAAACCATCCACACGCTGAATACCACGGCGTTGATGCGTCTGAGCTACGCGGCGCTGGCTCGTTTTTCTGCGCAAAACAGCGGCACGTTGATCAACATCGCGTCGGTCCTCGCTTTCCACGCCCTCGGTAGCAGCGCCGTTTACAGCGCGACCAAAGCCTGGGTGGTCAACTTCACGCGAGGATTACAAGAAGAGTTTGCCGACAGTAACCTGCGCATTCAGGCGGTATTGCCTGCAGCCACGGCCACGGAAATCTGGGATCTGTCAGGTGTTGCGCCCGCTACGTTAGCGGAAGGTTCGGTGATGAGTGCGGAGGATTTGGTCGATGCGGCGCTTGCCGGGCTGGATAACGCCGAACAAGTCACGCTCCCACCGGTGCATGATCTCGCCCTGTGGGACACTTACGAACAGGCACGTCTGGCGCTGTTCGCCACCTCCAGAACCGGCGTGCCTGCCCCGCGCTATCAGAAGCGGTGACTGAAAACAGGGTGGTCTTCGCGCCACCCTGCGGCCAGGGCGTTATTCCGCAACGGGCAAGGCGGTCAGCGTGCAAATAGCCGTATGTTTCCCACCGCGTCGGTCGGTAATCGTCACCGTATCACCGGCTTTTTTACCTTCACACGGTTTTACCATCGTGTCGGTAAAATGCTGACGCATCTGTTGTTGACTGGTTGGCGCGGCTTGCGCGGCCCCCGCTGTCATCGCACCCGCCAGCACCAGTAACGTTAGGGCAATTGTCGATTTCATCTTTCTCTCCGGACTAGGCTCATTCTGACGCACCTTAACATTCTGCTTTGCGGCTTACTGTAAATTCCATTTGCCGATTGTTACCTGGCCTGTGCTGCATTTCAAAAAGCTGAGTCCGATAAAACTGAGTAATCCAAAAAGCAAAAGCCCGCGATAATCGCGGGCTTTATTATTTATAACGGTTAAACCGTATTATTCAGAGACGCTTTTCTTCACGTCCTGGGCACCGGCTTTGGTTTTATCCCATGCCTTAGAGCTGCCTTCTTTGGTGGCATCCCAGGCTTTCTGGCTACCTTCTTTGGTGCCGTTCCAGGCTTTTTCAGAGCCCTGCTTGGTTTTATCCCAGGCCTTCTCGCTGCCTTCTTTGGTATTATTCCAGGCCTTCTGGCTGTCTTGCTTCATCTTATCAGTGGTTGAGCCGTCGCTTTTCGCTTTGCTCATTTGTTCCTGAGTACGATGTTCGGTCTGATGCAGTTTTTCTTTAGCTGTGTCGGCGCCAGCGTGGGCGGCCTGAACGGTCTCATCTGTTGCATGCTGCATTTCGCCCTGGGCCATTGCACCGGTAGCGACAAACAGAAGGGACAAAGCGATTGCTGTCTTTTTCATTTTAACTATTCCTTTTATCAGAGTCCGGCTATTACTCTATTTTTCAGGAACGATAACGACAAGGCGATAAATCCTAATTGGATCAATGGGGTGATTGCACAATAATTATCCGCGTTGCTATCGCCCTGTCAGTTTTTAATTTATTTCACGTTAAGCTGCTGCCAGCGTTTATACACGTTGATGGCTTCCGGATCGGCCTGATGTACCATCGGCAAACGCCGCTGCTCAATCGGCTTGGCAAATTCGCCGTAGAAGGTTTCCAGCTCAAAATATTTGCGATCGTCGCGGTAATACGGAACGTACTCTTCGCGGGTGGTGATGTAAATCACGCGGTTTGGGCTGCAGTAATACAACGCGCCGAGGCACATGGGGCACGGGCTCGCCAGAATATAGATATCACAGTCGCTAAGATTTTCGGTTCCCAGCTTGCGACACGCTTCACGCACCGCAAGAATTTCTGCATGCGCCGTCGGGTCATTGGTCTGGGCAACCTGATTCGGGCTTTCTGCAATGATTTCATCCCCGCGAACAACCACCGTGGCAAACGGTCTGCCGCCCTCTTCCACGTTGTTCATTGCCAGCTGAATAGTGCGTTTTACGAAATCCATCAGGTACTCCTTTGTTTGTGTAATTCCCCGCGCGCCGTCCGTTTCAACGGCATTCACGCGGTAAGCGATACAAAAAGGGTAGATGACGGAATTGATAAGATAAAAGTCTCAATTATTATGAATACTATAATTTCAGCTTATAGGTCATCTCATGATCCTGCGCTACATCCATTATTTCCTGGCCGTTGCCGAGCACGGGAGCTTCACCCGGGCAGCGGCGGCGCTGTATGTCTCACAACCCGCGCTGTCTCAGCAAATCAAGTTGTTAGAGCAGACGCTGGATGTTCAGCTTTTTGACCGTTCAGGCCGAAATGTACGTTTGACCGATGCGGGCCTGGTTTTCCAGCAGCACGCCCGACAGGCACTGAAAGCGCTGGATACAGGCGCGCGTGCCGTTCACGATGTTCAGGATTTGAGCCGGGGTCATCTTCGATTGGGCGTGACGCCGACCTACACGCCGTGGCTCACGGGGCCCCTGCTTTCCAGCTTCTGGCTGCGCTATCCAGGCATTACGCTCACAATAAGCGAGGCGCCTCAAGGACAGATTGAACACCGTCTGGTCGCCGATGAGCTGGACGCGGGCATCGGTTTTTCTGCCGATCACGCCGCAGAGCTGGTGGCTACGCCGTTAATGCAGGAATCGCTGGCGATGGTCATCAGTAATGAACATCCCCTCGCCCGTCAGAAGCACGTCAACCTGGAGATGTTAGCCACTCAACCGTTGGTCTTGCTCGATACCGGTTTTGCCACGCGTATTGAAATTGACCGTGAGTGTCATGAGAAAGGCGTGACGCCAAATATCGTGATGGAAACAGACACCCTCGGGGCAATTATGGAAGTCATCCTACGCGCGCCTCTGGCGACGATCCTGCCGAATACCGTGGCGCATTCCCGCTACGATCTGCACGCTCTGACAATTTCACCCCCGCTGTCCGAGCGCACCGGCGTGCTGCTAATGCGCAAGGGTTCGCGCCATGCAGCCGCGCTCGCACTCGTCGATGTACTGGATAAGGTTCTGCAAGAAATAACACAGCAGAAAAATTGAAGGGAAGTCGCGCTGGCTTGCCGCGCGGTGACTCGAAGCGTCCGGGGAAGAGTTCAGGAAAAGCACAAAAGAAAAACCCCAGACAACTTTCATTGTCTGGGGTTTAAATTTGGCGGAAGCGTAGAGATTCGAACTCTAGAACCCTTTCGGGTCGCCGGTTTTCAAGACCGGTGCCTTCAACCGCTCGGCCACGCTTCCTAAGTGGGACGCACTATAAACATACCCGAACTTCATGTAAAGCCCCACTTTGTTCGTTCGCGCAAAAAACAGTCAAATCGTTGTTATTCGGCTGAATTAACAACATATTGACTAGTTATTGGGCGCTTTTATCCTCATTCAGGGGGCTAATGTTTTTTGATGTACATGTCTTTGGTGTAGTAATACCCGAGACGGTCTGGGGTAAATCCACCCACCCACGGCTTCACAAGGTGCGTTCGCACGTAGTGATAGACCGGAATGGCCGGAACATCCTGCCCTAACATGTCTTCGGCCTGCTGATAGTATTTACCGCGCTCGGCGGTGTCTTTGGCTTTCGCCGCATTATGTAATGCTTCGTCGTAGGCCGGGTTGCTGTATTTGGTGGTGTTCTCGCTGTCGCCGGTGCGGAAGTTATTCAGGAACGTCGACGCATCGTCGTAATCGGCAATCCACGCGTAGCGCACCGCGTCAAAATTCCCGGTGTGCATCGTGTCGAGCATGGTTTTCCATTCCTGGTTTTGCAGCTTCGCTTCGACGCCTAGATTTTTCTTCCACATCGAGCTGACGGCGATGGCGATGCGCTGATGCGATTCGGACGTGTTGTAGAGCAAATTAAACGACAGCGGATGGTTGGCTCCAAACCCGGCTTCGGTGAGCAGTTTTTTCGCCTCGGCAATGCGCTTTTCCGGGGACCAGCTGGCGTAATCCGGCGCGTGGAGCGTTACGCCGCCAATCTCTGGCTGACTGGTGAGCCACGCGGCCTTCTGGCCCTGGCCCAACACTTTGTCGGCGATGATGTCTTTATCCAGCGCCATATTTAACGCCCGACGCACACGGGCATCATTGAACGGCGCTTTGGTGGTGTTGAATTGATAATAGTAAGTGGCGAGCTGTGGCGAGACGTCCACCTGATCGCCCATTGTCTTTTTCAGCTGCGCGAACTGGTTGATAGGCAAGGTATAAACGATATCTATCTCACCCGCCTTATAGCGATTAACGTCTGCCGCTTCCGAGTGAATCGGCAGATAGGTGACTTTGTTGATCACCGTATGCTTGTCATCCCAATATTTCGGATTGCGCACCGCGACAATTCGCTCGTTGACCACCCACTGGGAAAGTTTATACGCCCCGCTGCTGACGAAGTGTTCTGGCAGCGTCCATTTATCGCCGAAGCGGTTGATCAGCACCTGATCGACCGGGACCAGCGACGGGTGCGCCAGCATCGCGAGGAAAGAGGCCGTCGGCTGATTCAGCGTGACCTGCAAGGTGTTGTCGTCCAGCGCTTTCACGCCCAGTGTGTCGGGCGTTTTTTTACCCAGCGCAATATCGGCGGCATTCACGATATGCATGTTTCCCGGATAACTGGCATATGGAGACGCGGTTTTTGGCGTGACCAGGCGCTGCCAGCTCCAGACGATATCCTGTGCGGTAATGGCGGTCCCATCAGACCACGTGATGCCGGGCCGCAGATGGAATGTCCAGACGGTGTTGTCTTTATTCTCCCAGGACGCCGCCAGCCGAGGCTCGATGGCCCCGTCAGGTTTGACCGCCACCAGACCGTCAAACATGTCGCTGATTATATTGAACTCAACGTCGCTTTCTACCTTGTGCGGGTCCAGCGAGGCCGGTTCATTGCCGTTATTTCTGACCAGCTCCTGCTTTTCCGCCAGCTGCGTGTTTGCGGGAACGTTGGCCGCCCAGGCCGTTGAAGCCGAGCTGATAAGCCCGGCTGCGAGTAATGCGAGCGTGATGTGATTGTGTTTTAGTAGGTTCATATCCTTTGCCTTATTGATTTCATTAGTGATGACACCGTTTTCAGTGTTAGCGGCGGCTTTGCAATAACGCAATATTTTTCAGTGACCTATAAGATGTCGATCTGGCTTGTCGCGGAAATAAAACAAACATTCTGCCTGGCGATTTAACGCCGATATATTCTTCTGTTTAACCGGGGAAGCGGGTCGGTAAAGATGGGTAAAAGCACTAGAGCTTTGGCGTTTATTTACATATTCTCGGCAGTTATTACCCTGGCCTTAATATAGAGAGTGACTATGGATCGCATTATTACCTCGTCGCGTGACCGTACATCGCTACTGAGCACGCACAAAGTTTTGCGCAATACCTATTTCCTGCTGAGCCTGACGCTGGCGTTTTCGGCGATCACCGCCACCGCAAGCACCGTGCTGATGCTGCCATCACCAGGGCTGATTCTGACGCTGGTCGGCATGTACGGCCTGATGTTCCTGACTTACAAACTGGCGGATAAACCGACCGGTATTCTGGCGGCGTTCGCATTCACCGGTTTCCTGGGCTACATCCTTGGACCGATGCTAAACGCGTATCTCGCAGCCGGGATGGGCGATGTGATTGGCATGGCACTGGGCGGTACCGCGCTGGTGTTCTTTAGCTGCTCGGCCTACGTACTGACCACTCGCAAAGATATGTCCTTCCTCGGCGGTATGCTGATGGCGGGCGTGGTAGTCGTGCTTGTGGGTATGGTGGCGAACATCTTCCTGCAATTGCCTGCGCTGCACCTGGCCATTAGCGCAGTGTTCATCCTTATCTCTTCTGGTGCCATCCTGTTTGAGACCAGCAATATCATCCGCGGCGGTGAAACGAACTACATTCGTGCGACCGTGAGCCTGTATGTCTCGCTGTACAACATCTTTGTCAGCCTGCTGAGCATTCTCGGGTTCGCTAACCGCAACTAACGCAGACTCAGCCAGACCTCAAGCCCCGCTTATGCGGGGCTTTGTT
The DNA here is from genome assembly GCF_003935895.2 of Scandinavium goeteborgense. Taxonomy (GTDB): domain Bacteria; phylum Pseudomonadota; class Gammaproteobacteria; order Enterobacterales; family Enterobacteriaceae; genus Scandinavium; species Scandinavium goeteborgense. The sequence continues at coordinate 2,854,420 of NZ_CP054058.1, forward strand.
TTTTGCTACACTGCGGCGGTTTCTGATAACGGCTATGAATGAATATGTTGAACTTTGAAGGCAAAGAAATAGAGACCGATAACGACGGTTATCTGAAAGAAAGCAGCCAGTGGAGCGAAGGCCTGGCAGAAGTGATTGCGCAGAAAGAGGCTATCACCCTCTCCCCTGAGCACTGGGAAGTGGTGCGCTTTGTGCGGGACTTTTATCTCGAGTTCAATACCTCACCGGCTATCCGTATGCTGGTCAAAGCGATGGCGAAAAAGTTCGGCGAAGAGAAAGGCAACAGCCGCTATCTGTATCGCCTGTTCCCAAAAGGTCCGGCCAAACAGGCCACTAAAATTGCGGGCCTGCCAAAGCCGGTGAAGTGCATTTAATAGCGAATGCCGAAGTCGGTCCAGGTTTTCTCGGGTTGGTGCGGTTCAGCCAGAACTTTATCCACCCGAGCGCTGCGCGGTCCACCTGCTTTCAGCCACGCCACCAGCTGTTCGACGTTACCCGCTTCACCGCACGCCAGCACTTCGACGCTGCCATCATCCAGATTCCGCGCGTAACCGGTTAGCCCCAGTTTCAACGCCTCACGCTGGGTGCTGTAACGAAAGCCAACGCCCTGCACCATGCCGTGAACCCATGCGATTGTGCACACCTGCGCCATAACGGTTCCCCCTTATTGAACTGAATCATCAGAATAGCAAATTATCCGCGACCCTTGAGGCATCACGTTCAACGCACATTCTTTGGCAAGCAGCCATAGTGCTCGCGAAATCGGGCCGTAAATCGAGAATTCGAAAGATAACCGCTGCGTAAGGCTATTTCGCCAATCGGTAAGCGCGTCGTTTGCAGCTGTGACAGCGCGAAAGACATCCGCACCTCTTCGATTATCTGCCGGTAGCTTTGGGATTCGTGCTGCAGCCTGCGTCGCAGCGTTGAAGTCCCGAGCGATAACTGGCTGGCAATGTCTTCTGCGGTCCATCCTTTCGCTGGGGCCAGCATAATCAGTTGACGTACCTGTTCACTCAGGTTGAACCGTCGTTCAATCAATAACGGGCCTGCTCGCCCCTCATGATGCAGCGCGAGCAAAAGCCCTAATGCCTGGTGCTCCTGCAAAGCGGCGGGCAAGTCATGGCGCACTGCCGTGAGCAGGTTATCCCACATAAACGTCAGCCCGTTGCTCATGGGCGATAGCATCGACACGTTTTTGGCGGTCGGATAGTCCTCGACAAATTTACGTTTAAATACGCCAAGCAACTCGGCAGAAAGCAGCAGTAAATCCGAGCGGAACGTCCCCTGGGAGGGCTGGTTCACAATCTCCAGCGAGGTATTGGCCGGAATGACGATCAGCTCTCCCGGCGTGGCCTCCAGCCGATTTTCATCCTGGATGATAATTTTACTGCCGTGCGTCACATGGCATATCGCCGCGGAAAAAAGCTTAACCCGGTGTAAACGGTGCAGTTGACTGGAACACACCTCCGCAGCCGTCAGATTTTTATGCTGAAACTGTAACTCCTGCACCGCATCCACCTGCCTGTTATCTGCCGTAATTTGCCGTTAATTCAGCTTTCGCAATCACATTACTATGAAGCATATAGCCGACCATCGCCCCGCTGGTGTCACTGTCTATCGGCAGTTTATCGGTTTTCAATGCCCAGACGGTAAATTGATACGGGTGTGGTCTATCCCCTTCCGGTGGGCACGCGCCGCCAAAACCAGAGTAGCCGAAATCATTGCGCCCCTGAACCGCTGAGGCCGGTAATGTCTTCTGGCCTTTATCGCCAGCACCAGCGGCAATGACATGAATATTCACCGGGATATTCACCACCGTCCAATGCCACCAGCCGCTGCCGGTCGGCGCGTTGGGATCGTATGCGGTGATGGCAAAGCTTTTCGTCCCTTCCGGGGCGTGTGCCCAGGAGAGCTGCGGCGAGATATTTTCACCGCTGCAACCAAATCCATTAAACACCTGTTTGGGAGTTAATGAATGATGATTAGTAATATCGGTGCTGCTGAGGGTGAAAACCGGCGCCGCCGTCGCGGTAAAACTGAATATCGCCAAAATTCCTGCGGCCTTACAAATAACTCTTTGCATAGTGCATCCTTAATGTGGAGGTGAGACTTCACTGTAAAGGACAGCCCTGATGGTTATTGTGCGCAGATGATTTGATTTTGTGCCGAAACGCTCAGCGCTGGCGGAAAGTCGGAAGCGCTACCCGTTTCCCGTTATCCGTTGCATTTCCCTGCTGACGTGGGAAAATGGCGCCCATTTTCTTCGAAACAACAGAACAATTAATTATGAGCGTACGTTTAGTGTTAGCCAAAGGCCGCGAAAAATCCTTACTTCGCCGCCACCCATGGATCTTCTCCGGTGCCGTCGCGCGCGTTGAAGGCAAAGCCTCTCTCGGTGAAACCATTGATATTGTTGACCATCAGGGTAAGTGGCTGGCACGCGGAGCGTACTCTCCGGAATCGCAGATCCGCGCTCGCGTCTGGACCTTTGATCAGGCAGAAACCATTGATATCGCCTTCTTTGAACGCCGCTTACAGCGCGCACAAACCTGGCGTAACTGGCTGGCAGAAAAAGACGGTCTCGACAGCTACCGCCTGATTGCCGGTGAATCTGACGGCCTGCCGGGTGTGACTATCGACCGCTTCGGCAACTTCCTGGTGCTGCAATTGTTGAGCGCCGGGGCAGAATATCAGCGTGCAGCGCTGATCAGCGCCCTGCAAACCTGTTTCCCGGACTGCGCTATTTATGACCGCAGCGACGTGGCGGTGCGTAAAAAAGAAGGTATGGAATTAACGCAGGGTCCTGTGACCGGCGAAATGCCGCCTGCCCTGCTGCCAATCGAAGAGCACGGTATGAAGCTGCTGGTTGATATCCAGAATGGCCACAAAACCGGTTATTACCTTGATCAGCGCGACAGCCGTCTGGCGACGCGTCGCTACGTGGCTGACAAACGCGTGCTGAACTGCTTCTCCTATACCGGTGGTTTCGCCGTTTCTGCTCTGATGGGCGGCTGCCGTCAGGTCATCAGCGTCGATACCTCACAGGAAGCGCTGGATATCGCTAAGCAGAACGTGGAGCTCAACAAGCTGGACCTGAGCAAAGCAGAATTCGTGCGTGACGATGTGTTCAAACTGCTGCGCAAATACCGCGACGAAGGCGAGAAGTTTGACGTGATCGTGATGGATCCACCGAAGTTCGTGGAAAATAAAAACCAGCTGATGGGTGCCTGCCGTGGCTATAAAGATATCAATATGTTGGCTATCCAGCTGTTGAATCCGGGCGGCGTGCTGATGACTTACTCCTGCTCCGGCCTGATGACTACCGATTTATTTCAAAAAATCATCGCCGATGCCGCAGTTGATGCCGGGCGTGATGTACAATTTATAGAGCAGTTCCGTCAGGCAGCCGATCACCCGGTGATCGCGACCTACCCGGAAGGGCTGTATCTGAAAGGATTTGCCTGTCGCGTCATGTAAGTTGAAAAGCGAAACATTGCCCTCATATTTAATGTCAGTAATGTTTCCTGGGAGGTGACTATGATGATTGCCAGCAAATTTGGTATCGGCCAGCAGGTCCGCCATTCGCTGTTAGGGTATCTTGGCGTGATCGTCGATATCGATCCGGAATACTCCCTGGATGAGTCCTCGGATGATGAGGTCGCAGTGAACGATGATCTGCGCGCTTCACCGTGGTATCACGTGGTGATGGAAGATGATGACGGCGAACCCGTCCATACGTATCTCGCGGAAGCCCAGTTGCAAAACGAAGCCAACGACGAGCACCCGGAACAGCCATCGATGGACGAACTGGCGCAAACCATTCGCCAACAACTTCAGGCACCTCGCCTGCGCAACTGATAAAAAACCCCGCCGAAGCGGGGTTTTTCTTATTTAGCGAGCCCCAGACGGGGGATTTCAATCGCAGGACATTTATCCATCACCACCTTCAATCCCGCATCCTGTGCCAGCACGGCGGCCTGTTCGTTGATAACGCCCAGCTGCATCCACAGCGTTTTGGCGCCAATCGCAATCGCCTCCTGCGCCACACCCCAGGCTGCTTCTGAATTGCGGAACACGTCCACCATGTCCACTTTTTCAGGCACTTCCGCTAAAGTGCCATAGCCCTGCTGGCCGAGTAACGTTTTACCCGCCACTTTCGGTGAAACAGGAATGACGTGATAACCCTGGTCCAGCAGATATTTCATCACCCGGTAGCTTGGGCGGTCCGGCTTATCGCTCGCCCCCACCAGTGCGATGGTTCGGGTCTCGTTCAAAATGCCTGCAATTTCGTTCTCTTTCATTATTTCCTCCGGGCAATTTTGCAAAGTGTACGACAATCCTGATAGGCCAGCCATTCAGTCATACCAGAGTATGAGGGCAGAACCCTGGTTTATGTCTATATGTTAATGAAAAGCGATTTCGTAAAGATTTGATACACTCAACAGGCAGGCATTTTTCAGGAGATAGCGATGAGAACGAGGATGGCCATAGTGTGTCTGTTGCTTCTGATGCCTGTCAGCGTATTTGCCACGACGCTTCGGCTCTCAGGTGACATTGATTTGCTGGTACTGGACGGCAAGAAAGTGTCCAGCCTGCTGTTACGCGGCGCAGAGAGCCTTGAAGTGGATAACGGCCTGCATCAGGTCGTCTTTCGCGTTGAGAAAATGATTATATTGCCCGATCAGAATCGTCAGCTTTACGTCTCGCCGCCGCTGATTGCCAACTTTAATTCACAACTCGTGGGACAGATAAACTTCAGCCTGCCTAAGCTCGAAACGCTGGAAGATACCCAGACCTTTACCTCTACGCCGCACGTCAGCCTGTTGGATGGCAACGCAATGCCGATTCCGGTCAAACTCGATATCCTGGCAATCACGCAGCCAGGCGACAACATCGATTATGAAAAGGCAACGGAGGCTTACAACCTTGCCAATAAACAGGCGTCAAGCACGCAGTTCAGCACGCCGCAGTCCGACGACAGCACGCTGTTATCAAAAACCAACGAGCTGGATAACCCGGCCTATCAGTCGCAAACATTGACTGAACAACGGCTGAAATACTGGTTCCAGCTGGCCGACCCGCAAACCCGCAGCCGTTTTCTCGAATGGGCAAAATCGCAGCCATCCTCCTGATATCATGACGTAGCGCAGGAAAATTCGCCGTTGCCGCTTGCAGCAACAGTCACTTCCAGTAATCTGTCGGCATGTTGAATGGTGGAAAATAATTATGGAACAGACAACCCGTACCCTACCGGGCCGAAAGCATATCGCCCTGGTCGCGCACGATCACTGTAAGCAGATGCTGAAAGCCTGGGTTGAGCGTCATCAGCCACTGCTGGCGCAGCATGAACTTTACGGCACCGGCACCACCGGTAATCTGGTTCAGCGCGCAACCGGTCTGGACGTCACGGCCATGTTGAGCGGCCCAATGGGCGGCGATCAGCAGGTCGGCGCAATGATCGCCGAAGGTAAAATTGACGTTCTGATCTTCTTTTGGGACCCGTTGAACGCCGTACCGCACGATCCGGATGTCAAAGCCCTTTTACGCCTGGCTACCGTGTGGAACATTCCGGTAGCGACCAACGTCGCCACCGCGGATTTCATTATCCAGTCGGCTAATTTCAACGCGCCGGTAGATATTCAAATCCCTGACTATCAGCGTTACCTGGCAGAACGGTTGAAGTGATTTAAATGTGCCCGGCGGCACTGCGTTTACGCGGGCCTACATCGAAATGGCAGGCCCGCTCAGTCTCATTAATCAGGGCTTCCGCGCCACCGGCACATCCAGATATTTCAGCACATCGACAAACACCGACGGCTCCTGCTTATTGAACATCAACCACACCCGCTGGCGCGCACGCGTCATGGCGACATACAGCAAACGCCTTTCTTCGGCATCCGGGAAATCCTCCGGCTGCGGCAACAACGCCTGCTCCATGATTGACTCCCGCGCGGGTGCCGGGAACGCGTCCTGCCCCTCCTGCAAACCAAGCACAATCGCGTAATCCGCCTGCTGGCCTTTGCTGGCATGGATGGTCATAAAATCAATCTGCAATTTCGGCCAGCGGGTCGCGGCTTTTTCCAGCGCCGCAGGTTTCAGATGGTGATACCGCGCCATGATCAATATGCGCTGTTCCGGCTTCGCAAAACCACTGAGTTTATCGAGCAATGCATCGAGCTGATCGTCCGGCAGCAGCGTGACGGCTTTCTTGTCACCCGTGGTCAGGCTATTCAGCGGCTTGCTCAGCTGATGCGGGTTTTGCTGAATGAAGCGGTTAGCGATTTCACCAATTCGGCTGTTAAAACGGTAAGTGGTATCCAGGGCGCAGTTATCGCCTTCACCGAAATAATCCGTAAACGCAGTGGTCAACGAGAGTTGTGCGCCGCTAAAGCGGTAGATGGCCTGCCAGTCATCGCCCACCGCAAACAGGGTAGTTTGTGAATTCTGCTTACGCAGCGCCGCCAGCAGTGCCGCACGCTGTGGGGAAATGTCCTGAAATTCATCCACCAGAATGTGCTTCCAGGGGCTGACGAAACGGCCTTTCTCCAGCACATTAATGGCCTGATGAATCAGTCCGGAAAAATCGACTGCGCCTTCGTCTTTAAGCGCCGTTTTCCACGCTTTCAGCAGCGGAGCCATCAGCTTGACGCGCTTGCCAAACAGCTCGCGGATCTCTTCCGGCGCGCTGTCGATCATTTCAGCTTGTGACCCCCCGTGGGAACGCATCAGGCTGACCCAGCGATCGAGGCGGCTGCCCATCCGTCGCACAATTTTAGGGTCGTGCCAGTAGTCTTCCTCCGGCACATCCCACGCCATTTCTTCCTCAAGCCACTGCCGCCAGCCTTTGGCCTGCGCCTTTTTCTCCTGACACTGCTGCTGCCAGCATTTTGTCAGCAGCGACTGACGTGCAGAGGCATCATTTTCCAGTTTGCTGATAACCGGCACTTTTTTGCTGCCCTGCTGGATAATGTGCAGCGCCAGCGCATGGAACGTTTTCGCGCTGATGGCCTCGGTATTGAGACGTTCACGGATGCGCTCGTCCATCTCCTGCGCCGCTTTGCGCCCAAATGCCAACAGTAAAATCTGATCGGCGGCCGCTTCGCCGCGCGTCAGCAACCATCCGGCACGAGCCACCAGCACCGACGTTTTACCGCTGCCCGCGCCTGCCAACACCAGAAGAGAATGCTCGCCATTCACCACCGCACGCGCCTGCGCATCATTGAGCGGTGAGGATTCAATGCCCTGGAAGAATGCGGCGTACTGCGTCAGCATCGTTTCAGTAAATGCCTGATTATGCTTGAGGCGACTGGCATCCCGGTCTTTCAGCCACGCCTGGCACTGCTGCCAAAGTTCGCGGCAATTGTCGAAGCTGTCCAGACGGGCCACAGGAACAGGCAGCGCTTCGAGGGCGTTGAGAATTTTTTGTCGCAATTGTCCCACTGCCTCGCGGGTCAGCCATTTGCCTTCCGCGCTGTGGCGAGAGATAACCGTCAGCTGCTGCTGTAAAACGTCGGCGGCAATGACGCTCATTTCATCACTCCACTGCTGCCAGCGGCTTTGCAAGTGATGATGAAAACGCTGCGTGTCGGCCCATTCGGTGCCGTGCAGGCGGACCACTTTGTTATCCGGCAGTACGAACTCCAGCTCACCCCACACCAGGCCGCGCTTACAATGAATGGCGGTCAGCTGATTAAAGGGGATCAGATATTCATGGCGATCGCCGGAGACTTTGACCCCGGCATTCAGGAGTTCTACCCGGTCATAGGGGTGCTGCGCCATGCGTTTGCCGAGGGCTGTTGCTTTTAGTTCCATGTCTTGCCAAATCCCGGATGTAGACTTATGTATGACAGTGTAACCGCCAGATTCCAGGTGCTCCAGCGCTAAAAAACGTTACAATCGTCGGGTCTTTCTTTTCACAGGACTGAACAGAGGTTATATGCGTACCGTTCTGAATATTTTGAATTTTGTATTGGGTGGTTTTCTGACAACGCTGGGCTGGCTGCTGGCCACGGTCGTCAGCATGGTGTTGATCATTACGTTACCCCTGACCCGCTCTTGCTGGGAAATCACTAAACTGTCGTTTCTGCCGTTCGGTAATGAAGCCGTGCATGTGGATGAACTGAATCCTGGCGAAAAAAGCGGGCTGATGAACACCGGCGGGACGCTGCTGAACATTCTGTGGTTCGTGCTGTTTGGCTGGTGGCTGTGCCTGACGCATATCGTCGCGGGCATTGCGCAGTGTATTACTATCATTGCTATTCCGGTTGGGATCGCCAACTTTAAGATTGCCGCTATCGCCCTGTGGCCCGTTGGCCGCCGCGTGGTTTCCGTAGAAACTGCCCGTGCCGCGCGTGAAGCTAATGCGCGTCGCCGATTTCAATGATCGGAACTGATTCCCGCATGCTAAGCCCAATATTGCGCCGTTATACGTGGAACAGCGTCTGGCTGTATAACGCCAGAATTTTTATCGCGCTGTGCGGCACCGCCGCGCTGCCGTGGTGCCTTGGCGAAGTGAAACTCACCATCCCGCTGACGCTGGGTGTCGTGGCTGCTGCGCTGGCCGATCTCGATGACAGGCTCGCCGGACGACTACGCAATCTCTTGATTACGTTGGTGTGTTTTTTCATTGCCTCGGCATCCGTTGAGCTGCTTTTCCCATGGCCGTGGGCGTTTGCACTCGGCCTGACGTTGTCGACCAGCGGCTTCATTCTGCTGGGCGGTCTGGGTCAGCGCTACGCAACCATCGCCTTTGGCGCGTTGCTGATAGCCATCTACACCATGCTCGGCGTGTCACTTTACGAGCACTGGTATCAACAACCGCTACTGCTGCTTGCGGGCGCGGTGTGGTACAACCTGCTGACACTGACCGGCCATCTGATTTTCCCCATTCGTCCGTTGCAGGATAATCTCGCCCGCAGCTATGAACAGCTCGCGCATTATCTGGAACTCAAATCGCGTCTTTTCGATCCGGATATCGAGAATGAAACACAGGCCCCGCTGGTTGAACTGGCGATGGCTAACGGACAGCTGGTCGCCACGCTGAACCAGACTAAAGCCTCGCTGCTGACCCGTTTGCGCGGCGATCGCGGACAACGTGGCACCCGCCGCACGCTGCATTATTATTTTGCCGCACAGGATATCCACGAGCGGGCCAGCTCCTCGCACGTACAGTATCAGTCCCTTCGCGATAACTTCCGCTATAGCGATGTCATGTTCCGCTTCCAGCGCCTACTTTCGATGCAATCCCAAGCGTGTGTGCAGCTTTCTCGCTCCATTTTACTGCGCACGCCCTACCAGCATGACGCGCGCTTTGAACGGGCCTTCACCCATCTGAATGCGGCGCTCGAGAGAGTCAGCGCCAGCGGCGCCGATAAAGAGCAGATGAAAGCGCTAGGTTTTTTGCTCAATAACCTGCACGCCATTGATGCCCAGCTGGCGACGATTGAATCTGAGCAGCAGTTAGCCATGCCGCAGAGCGATACCGAAACACAGCTGGCCGACGACAGATTGAATGGGTTCAGTGATGTCTGGCTGCGACTGAGTCGTAACTTTTCCGCCGAGTCAGCCCTGTTCCGCCATGCGGTCAGGATGTCGCTGGTGCTCTGTGCGGGCTATGCGTTTATCCAGTTCACCGGGATGAACCATGGCTACTGGATCCTGCTCACCAGCCTGTTCGTCTGCCAACCCAACTATAATGCGACGCGTCACCGGCTGGCGCTTCGTGTCATCGGCACGCTGATAGGCGTGGCTATTGGCCTGCCGGTGCTGCTGTTGGTGCCGTCAATTGAAGGGCAGTTGCTGCTGATTGTACTGACCGGGGTGCTGTTTTTCGCTTTCCGAAATATTCAGTACGCCCATGCAACAATGTTCATCACTCTGCTGGTACTGCTGTGTTTCAATCTGCTGGGAGAAGGATTTGAAGTCGCCTTGCCACGCATCATTGATACGCTTATCGGCTGCGCCATCGCGTGGGCTGCGGTGACCTTTATCTGGCCAGACTGGAAGTTCCGTAATCTGCCGACGGTCATGGCGAGGGCTGTTGATGCGAACTGCCGCTATCTGGATGCGATTCTGGAGCAATACCATCAGGGGCGTGATAACCGTCTGCCCTATCGTATTGCCCGTCGCGATGCACACAATCGCGATGCGGAACTGGCGTCCGTGGTCTCGAATATGTCTACCGAGCCGCGCGTGACCGCGGAAATGCGGGAAACGGCCTTCCGACTGCTGTGCCTGAATCATACCTTTACCAGCTATATTTCCGCGCTGGGCGCACATCGGGAACGGTTAACCAACCCAGAGATCCTGGCGTTGCTGGATGATGCGGTTTGCTATGTTGACGATGCGTTTCATCATTCACCGTCGGATGAAAAACGCGTGCAGGAGGCACTGGCGGGCTTAATGGAACGGATCCATCACCTTGAACCCGGTTCAGAGAGTAAAGCCCCGCTAGTCCTCCAGCAGATTGGATTGATGGTAAGCCTGTTGCCAGAATTTTGTCGCCTGCAGCAGCAGGTTACTCCTCTTCGGGCATAGCGTTCTTTCTCTCCGTCAGCGTCTCTGCCCACTCAAGGAGATGCTGACGGCGGTGCAAGGGAATGATGGCCGCATGCATTCCTGTTATTGCGCCTTCCAGTGCAAACAGCACATTGACACTTAAATCCTTACGCATAGCACGCAGTCGATACCAGGCCGCCGCTGCCCCCAACTTTTGTAATGTCTCCAGATCGTGAATGCCTGCCTCCGTCAGCAATAGCTCCAGTTGAAAACTGATATTGGGTACATTGCGCATCCGCTGAGGATCGCGTTGACGCTGCTTCTCGTTTTGCGCGCCACGGAGTGACATCGCTGACATGTTCAATAGCAGAGAGTGATCCTGCCAAAGGTTTTCGTCGACCCAATAGTAATTCAGTGCGATCGGGCGACCCCGTTTAACCAGCGTTAACAACCGCGGTGGCGTTGACGCGTTATAGGTCGCACTTTGTTCACATACCCGCAGATAAAGCTCTCCATGAGCCACCATGGCGAAGACGGTGTCATCGACGGAAAGGCTATATCCCCCAAACAATGCACGGTGATGAATTTTCCCCAAAGAAGATAAACATTCTTCACACTGATATATCCGTTTAAATGATAATTTTCCCATGATTCTGTCCTGTAATCATGCAGTTAGATGAAAGGGTTCTGATAGCGGATCCGTTAATGAAGAACATAAGGAAGTTCAATTACGGGGGCAAGAGGTTCTTATCCAGAGGTCCTTTTCTGTGCAATATTTGCGAGGAGCTTTCAGAAAATGAGGTTGATCTTTAGTCTGACCAGGTATACTGTATATTCATACAGTAACCCACAGGGCGGGATTCACTATGTACACTTCAGGTTATGCAAATCGCACATCAATGGCATCTGCAACTGCAGTCGACCATCCACAGCACAGTTCCACTGGGCTTATCAGCGAAGTGCTTTATCGTGAGGATCAGCCGATGATGACTCAACTGCTGCTGTTACCCCTCTTACAACAGCTCGGCCAGCAAGAACGCTGGCAGCTGTGGCTCACGCCGCAGCAGAAACTGAGTCGTCAGTGGGTTCAGGCATCGGGCCTTCCGCTGTCTAAAGTCATGCACGTTAGCCAAATATTGCCAGAAATGACGCTTGAATCGATGATTCGCGCACTTCGTACCGGGAACTATAGTGTTGTTATTGGCTGGGTTACCGAAGAGTTGAGTGAAGATGAACATCATCGACTCACGATTGCGGCCGAAGAAGGTAACGCAATGGGCTTTATTATGCGTCCTGTCAGAACCACTTCTCTGCCCACCAGACAGTTTTCTGGCTTAAAAATTCACTCTAATTTGTATCATTGAGTGAAATTAGGATTATTCCTAGCATTTTTTTTGCCCTTTCTATAACCCGCTATTTTTTGCGGGTTAATTTAGGAAAAAGCTTGTGTGGTGCGGTTCTCAGCATTTTGTTCGGCACAAAAATTCAACATAAATGTTAAATATTGTGTATACAACTCTTTTTTTTTCATATGCCTGACAGAGTTCACACTTGTAAGTTTTCAAGTACGTTGTAGACTTTACATCGCCAGGGGTGATCGGCTTAAGCCACAGATTACGGCGTAGTTACTGAATTAGGCTCCGCCCCCGGTGAAGGATTTAACCGTGAACTTCTAAATGGATATTCATGGCGATTTTTGGATGATAACGAGGCGCAAAAAATGAAAAAGACAGCTATCGCGATTGCAGTGGCACTGGCAGGCTTCGCTACTGTAGCGCAAGCAGCACCGAAAGATAACACCTGGTATGCTGGTGGTAAATTGGGCTGGTCTCAGTTCCATGATACTGGCTGGTATAACAGCTCCCTGAACAACAACGGTCCAACCCACGATAGCCAGCTCGGTGCAGGCGCGTTCGGTGGTTACCAGGTAAACCCGTATGTCGGTTTCGAAATGGGTTATGACTGGTTGGGCCGTATGCCTTACAAAGGCGACGTAACTAACGGCGCATTCAAAGCTCAGGGCGTTCAGCTGACTGCTAAACTGGGTTACCCGGTAACCGACGATCTGGACGTTTACACCCGTCTGGGCGGCATGGTTTGGCGCGCTGACTCCAGCAACAACGTTGCTGGCGACAACCACGACACTGGCGTTTCCCCAGTATTCGCTGGTGGTGTTGAGTGGGCAATGACCCGTGACATCGCTACCCGTCTGGAATACCAGTGGGTTAACAACATCGGCGACGCAGGCACCGTAGGTGTTCGTCCTGATAACGGCATGCTGAGCGTGGGTGTTTCTTACCGCTTCGGCCAGAACGATGTTGCTCCAGTTGTAGCTCCGGCTCCAGCTCCAGCTCCAGAAGTACAGACCAAGCACTTCACTCTGAAGTCTGACGTTCTGTTCAACTTCAACAAAGCGACTCTGAAACCAGAAGGTCAGCAGGCACTGGATCAGCTGTACTCCCAGCTGAGCAACCTGGATCCTAAAGACGGTTCAGTAGTGGTTCTGGGCTTCACCGACCGTATCGGTTCTGATGCCTACAACCAGAAACTGTCTGAGCAGCGTGCACAGTCTGTTGTCGATTACCTCGTATCTAAAGGTATCCCGGCTAACAAGATCTCCCCACGTGGTATGGGCGAATCTAACCCAGTTACCGGCAACACCTGTGACAACGTGAAAGCTCGCGCTGCACTGATCGATTGCCTGGCTCCAGATCGTCGCGTAGAGATCGAAGTTAAAGGTATCAAAGACGTTGTAACTCAGCCACAGGCTTAAGTTATCGTCTAATAAAAAACCCCGCATAGCGGGGTTTTTTTTATTCTGAATTCAGCTGGGTTACTTCTCTTTCCCTAACAACGCCTGCAAATCTTGTTTGAGCGTTGTCATCTTGCTCGCGTACTTCTCTTTGTTTTCCGCATCTTCAATGAGCTGCACTATCGTTTCCGACAAGGTCTTACCGCGCCGATGTGCCAGACCGGCCAAGCGCTGCCAGACGATAAACTCCAGGTCGATAGACTTCTTGCGCGTATGCTGATGCTCGGCGTTGAAGTGACGTTTACGTCGCGCTCGAATAGTTTGCTTCATACGATTAAACAGCGCCGGGTTCATGTGCTGTTCAATCCAGTCGTTGACCTGTACAGGTTCGTTTTCGAGCGTCAACAAGGTATCTACCGCGTCTTGTGCAGCGCTGGCCTCAATGTAGCGGGTGACCAGCTCACCTTCCCGGTGCTTTTTTACCAGGTACTTCCATTTCCAGCCGCTTTCAAGGTTTTCCAGTTGTTGATATTTCATTGCGATCTCAATGTGACCGTGTAACTCATTTCAGGATAACAGGTTTTTGCTGATGTGCTGAGAAGAAATCGCCCTGAGCGAGTGAGGCTATTCCCCCTTAGAAAGTTGCCCGCTAATCCCCGTGTGCTGAGTGTCGCCTTGAGGTATAATCACCCGCTTTACATCTGACTAAAAAACAGCGACTTTGACGATTACAAAACTTTCACGGCGCGATTTAGCCCCCGATCTTGAGGCTTATCAGACGCTGTTTGCCCAGCCTGATTTGGCAACCGAAACCGATTCCTTACCCGGCGAACTGCAGGCTCGTCTGCACTACGCGCTGGATCAATTCCTCTATCCTCAGGCCATATCTGACTTCCTGTTGGTGAAAGCCCCGGAAGAACCTGAGTATCTACAGTTACTGACCGATGCCACCCGCGAACGTCGCGACGATGTGCAGCCGCTCTGTGGCGTCCGTTACACGGTCAACGGCAATCAGGTGACCCTGACTGCGGCGACTGCGCTCGAAGACAATTTCGCCAGCCAGGGGCCCGTGATTCAGGCCGACTGGGTTGAAGCCGAGCAGCTGTTTGGCTGTGTTCGTCAGTTCAATGGTGAAATCAGCCTCCAACCGGGCCTCGTGCATCAGGCTAACGGCGGCGTATTAATCCTTTCCTTGCGCAGCCTGCTCTCTCAGCCACTGCTGTGGATGCGTCTGAAAAATATCGTCTCCCATCAGCGTTTTGACTGGCTGACCTTTGACGATGCCCGTCCCCTGCCCGTCAGCATTCCTTCCATGCCGCTGTCGCTGAAAGTGATGCTGGTCGGTGAGCGTGAATCGCTGGCTGATTTCCAGGAAATGGAGCCGGAACTCTGCGAAAAAGCCATCTACAGTGAATATGAAGACAACCTGCAGATCGTTGATGAAGACTCGCAGAAGCTCTGGTGTCAGTGGGTGTGGCATATTGCTCGCGGTCTGAATTTACCGGGTCCCGATACCGACGCCTGGCCGCTTCTCATTCAGGAAGGTGCGCGTTACACCGGTGACCAGCAAGCGCTACCGCTGTCCCCGCTGTGGATTGGCCGCCAGCTGCGTGAAGCCGCTGCCTTCTGTGAAGGTGAACGTTTTAGCGCAGAACAGCTGACCACGATGCTGGTTCAACGCCAGTGGCGTGAAGGTTATCTGGCAGAGCGTATGCAGGATGAAATTCTGCTTGAGCAAATCCTTATCGAAACGGAAGGTGAACAGATAGGCCAGATTAACGCCCTGTCTGTGGTCGAATTCCCTGGCCATCCACGTGCCTTCGGTGAACCTTCGCGTATCAGCTGCGTCGTTCACATTGGCGATGGCGAGTTCACGGATATCGAACGCAAAGCAGAGCTCGGCGGTAACATCCATGCCAAAGGCATGATGATTATGCAGGCGTTTTTGATGGCTGAATTGGGCCTGGACCAACAGATCCCGTTCTCAGCGTCTCTCACCTTCGAGCAGTCATACAGCGAAGTGGACGGTGATAGTGCATCAATGGCTGAACTGTGTGCCCTGATAAGCGCCCTGTCGAACGTGCCGGTCAACCAGAGCCTGGCTATCACCGGTTCCGTTGACCAGTTTGGTCGTGCGCAGCCGGTAGGCGGCCTCAATGAAAAAATTGAAGGCTTCTTTGCTATCTGTCAGCAGCGTGGCCTGACCGGTAAACAGGGGATTATCATTCCTGCTGCAAACGTGCGTCATCTCAGCCTCGCACAGGATGTACAGAAGGCTGTTGAAGCCGGTGAATTTTCACTCTGGGCAATTGATGATGTGACGGATGCGCTCCCACTGTTGACGCAGTTGATTTGGGATGGCGAAGGCCAGACCACGCTTCTGCAAACTATTCAGGAACGTATTGCTCAGGCAAATCATCAGGATACGCGTCATCGCCCGTGGGCAATGCGCTGGTTAAACTGGTTTCATTCAAACTGATCGGACTTGTTCAGCGTACACGTGTTAGCTATCCTGCGACGCGAACTCAAAATAAGGCTTACTGAAAACATGGTAGATAAACGCGAATCCTATTCAAAAGAAGATCTTCTTGCCTCCGGACGCGGCGAACTGTTTGGCGAAAAAGGCCCACAGCTTCCGTCAGCTAACATGCTGATGATGGATCGTGTCATCAAAATGAGCGAGACAGGCGGTAACTTCGATAAAGGCTACGTGGAAGCAGAGCTGGATATTAATCCTGACCTGTGGTTCTTCGGTTGCCACTTCATCGGCGACCCGGTAATGCCAGGCTGCCTGGGCCTGGATGCCATGTGGCAGCTGGTCGGCTTCTACCTGGGCTGGCTCGGCGGCGAAGGCAAAGGCCGTGCACTGGGCGTGGGCGAAGTGAAATTCACTGGCCAGATCCTGCCTACCGCGAAAAAAGTGACCTATCGCATCCACTTCAAACGCGTGATTAACCGTCGTTTAATCCTCGGCATCGCTGATGGTGAAGTCCTGGTTGACGGTCATCTGATCTATGAAGCGACTGACCTGAAAGTGGGCCTGTTCCAGGACACTTCCGCGTTCTAAGGCGTTAAACGCACTTCCGGGTGCGTAGAAACGGCGAAGCCTCTGCATGCAGAGGCTTCTTTGTTTTAAAGAGACAGCATCAGGCGATTACTGCCCTGTCCTCCATGGCTTCTCGCCAGCCTCCCAGCCAGTGTGACCTTTGGTTTAAGGTCTGATAAGGACAGATTTCTTTTGATTTGCCAGCGATGCCAGCCTGGTACCCACGTTGATGTGCCCGTTCCAGGCGATCACGTTTTTGTCTCTTCATGCCTCGTTTCCCTCATTTTTTGAGTCTGGTGGAAAAGAAAACAGTGGTCACCAAATGTGCAACCACACATTAGGGATAACCTGAATCGGCCACAGCGTCAATGCGCAAAATTCACGCCAGTGTCATATTTGTGAGCTAGTCAGAAGTTCGTTTGTACAAAAAATGTGAAGCCGGACAACTAACCACCTGACCCCAAAAACAAAAAAAACCGCAGCAGAAACAGGTCTGCTGCGGTTTTAACGGTGATGAATTTTACTTATGGCAAGCGATTCATCGACTGCGCAATGGCGCTCGCTTCCTGACTCCAGGCCTGTGCCAGCGTTTTCACCATTTCGTCATAGCCGTCTTGCTGCTGTTTGACCTCGATGTGGAACGGACGCTTAATAAGCTGCCCCTGATGGTTCAGGAGCCACTCTCCGCTCACAATGACCTTCCCGTCATACCGACCGTGGAAACCGCTCACATTGACGTTGAGGGTGTCCTGGTCGCTGCCCAGCGGTTGTGACGCAACGACCCAACCCGGAAGCTGGTTGCTGAGGTTCGCCACCAGCGTCGTACGTAACTGCTGATCCAGCGGGCTCGCCCACAGGTTATTGTTCGCAATCACATACTGAACATCACTGGTCTGATACACCACGCCGTTTCCGGCGAGGTAATCAGGGATGCTCACCTGCTCAACCCACAGCAGGTGTCTGCCCAGGCTGGCCGTGCTTTGCACGCCAGCCTGAGGAAGTGGCAGTTGATAGTACGTTTTGTTGTCACTGCTGCTGCTGCACGCCGACAGCAGACAAGCTAATGCTACGGGTAGCCATTTTTTCATTCTTTTGCCCTCTTCGGCTGCGGATCCTTTTTATCCTTCGCTTCGAACACCAACGCATTGCTCTTATTGTTGAGTGTTTTCAGCACAGGCTGCAGTTCACGAAGCACCTGATCCAGGCGCTGCATATCGCCGACCATTTTGTTGTACGCCGCAGAACCCGGCTGGAAGCCCTGCATACTGCGGTTCAGCTCACGCAACGTTTTCTGCATGTCGGCTGGCAGATCCTGCATCGACTGGCTACCGGTAATCTTGTTGAGATTATCCAGCGTCGCCTGCACGTGCTTCATGGTTTTCTGGCTTTCCGCCAGCGAGCTTGTGGCCTGTTCAATCAAAGGATTGATTGGCAGATTATTGATTTTATCCAGCGCATCCATCAGGCGTTGCTGGATTTGCGCCAGGCCACCGCTCACGGTCGGGATAATTTCAAAGCCACCAAACTCACGGAACTTGCCGCGCGGTTCAGCCTTCGGATAGAAATCGAGATCGATGTAAAGCGCCCCGGTCACCAGATTACCGGATTTAAGCGAGCCACGAAGGCCACGGTTAATCAGGGTATCCAGATGACTACGAATATCCGGATCGCCGCCCAGTTGGTTAACCAGACGTTCAGGCTCAATACGAATCTGGACAGGAATGCGGTAATCATCACTCAGGCGCTGATGCAGGCCAGGAATGAAGAACGGCACTTTGCCCACGGTACCCAGACGGATGCCACGGAATTCCACCGGGGCGCCAGGCTGGAGGCCACGAACAGAATCTTTAAAGAACATCACGTAGTCGACATGCTGGGTATACATTGCATCCTGAATGGAGCGCTGATCGTCGAACAGATGATATTCCGTTTTGTTCGCCACCGGCTCGCCCAGCGACTGTCCATCCGGCACGTCAAAGCTCACGCCGCCACCGAACAACGTCGATAATGACCCCATTTCTACGCGCATCCCGGCGGAGGTCAGATCCACCGCAATACCGCTGTCTTTCCAGAAACGGGCGTTGGTGGTGACCAGACGGTCATTCGGTGCGCTAATAAACAGTTGGTATGTGATGCTGCGCTTATCAGCATTGAAACTACTGGTTTCAACCGATCCTACGCGATAACCACGGAACAGCACCGGATCGCCCGGAGAGAGTTGGCCTGCTTTGTTACTTTCCAGCAGCACGCGAATACCTTTTGCATCCGGTGGCGCAAGCGGAGGGGAATCGAGCAGCTGGAATTTCTCAGGCTCAGCGCCTTTAGTTCCTGGCTGAAGCTCAATGTACGCACCCGATAACAACGTACCGAGCCCGCTGATGCCCTCGCGTCCAACCTGGGGTTTCACCACCCAGAAGGCCGAATCGCCATGGAGCAGCTTTTCCATTCCGGTGTTCAGACGCGCCTTGATTTCAACGTGCGTCAGATCGTCCGTCAGGGTTGTGCTTTCCACCACGCCGACATCCACACTGCGGCTCTTGATGCGGGTTTTTCCGCCTTCAATCCCTTCAGCGTTGGTGGTCATCAGGGTAACTTCTGGCCCCTGATGGCTGTAATGATAAAAGAGGATCCATGCGCCGATGAGCGCGGTAACGATGGGAAAGATCCATACTGGCGACCAGTTCTTCACCTTCTGCACTTTCGCCTCTCCACTCTTGTTTTCCATGTTATTACTTTTCCTCATGGCTTGATTCTGGCTCACGATCCCACAACAAACGAGGATCGAAGGTCATGGCGGAGAACATGGTCATGACAACCACCAACGCGAACATTACTGCTCCTATCGCCGGATAGATATTCATTAAGCCTCCCATGCGCACCAGCGCGGATAGCACTGCTATCACAAAAACATCAATCATTGACCAACGGCCAACAAATTCAACCACCTCATACACAAGGTGCATCCGCTCGCTGTCGCGGCTTCCATTGCCATTGGCGTTCCAGCACAGCCAGGCAATGGCGATCATTTTCAGCGTCGGAACCATAATACTGGCGATAAAAATCACCATCGCGACCGGGTACGATCCTTCACTCCACAGCAACACCACCCCGGCAATAATGGTCGAGGGCAGTTTCTCGCCGAGCAAATCCGTAATCATGATCGGCATAATGTTGGCAGGCAGATAGAGGATAATCGAGGTCATCAGCAGCGCTAGCGTCCATTGCAAACTGTGCCTGCGACGGACAAAACCTTTGGTTTCGCAGCGCGTGCACACCGCCTGATCGGCTGGAAGAATGGCGGTACAGCACGAGCAGGAGCGCAGGCCCTGACGGATCCCCGGCACGCCCACTTTCAGCGGTTGTTCGAGTTTAGGCATTGGCTTGATGTCGTCCCACAGCCAGCGACGGTCAACACACTGGAATGTGCGCAGCTGAAGCAGACAGAACATACACCACGGAACAAAGCTGGTCCCCACGCCGATATCGCCGTAAGCCATTAGCTTCACGAAACTGACCAGCACCCCGGCGAGAAAAATCTCGGCCATGCCCCAGCTTTTTAAGTGGAACAGAATACGGGCCAGGAACACCTGAATTTTTTGCGGCAACGGCACCCGGTTGACCAGCACCAGAATGGTGACCAGGCAAAACGCCGGAACCAGTTGCACAAATAACAGGAAGAAGGTGCCCAGGCTGGCGTAGTCTTCAGAGAACAGCACATGTGGGATTTCCAGCAGCTCGACTTCACTGCTGATCCCACCGACGCTCATATTGATGAAGGGAAATAAGTTAGCCAGCAACAGCATGAACAACGCCACCAGCGCATAGGCGGTGGGCCGCTGTCGCGGCTCGTCCCATTCAGTGGTAAGCGTTGTGTGACAACGAGGACACAACGCTTTGTGACGGTGTTCGAGATGCGGTAACGCCACCAGCAAATCGCATTGTGGGCACAGGATATGCCCTGCAGCATGGTGATCATCGCACATGAACGTTCCTCACATTAACCACCGTTTTTTAACGCTTCGAGATATTCCCAGCGTTCAAATGCCTCTTCCAGCGCCTTCTCGGCCAATTCCATATCCGCCAGCACCTGCTGGGTATGGTCATGCGACTGATTAAAGAAGTCAGGACTCGCGACCTGTGCCTGCAAACCTTCGAGGTTTGCCTCAAGTTCTTCAAGGCGTTGAGGAAGCTGCTCTAATTCGCGCTGCAGGTTATAGCTTAGTTTGCCAGGCGCTCGTTTGACAGTTCCTGCTTTCGCTTGTTCTTTAGCATTTTTAATCTCAACAGGCTGCTTACGCGATTGAGACTGCGCCTGCTGCCCGCGTGCATCGTGGTAACCGCCCACGTACGCACCGATTTTACCGTTGCCTTCGAAGATCCAGCAGTCGGTGACGGTGTTATCGACGAACTGACGATCGTGGCTCACTAGCATAACCGTACCCTGATAACCGTCGATCAGTTCTTCGAGCAGCTCCAGCGTTTCAACGTCAAGGTCGTTGGTCGGTTCATCGAGGATCAGCAGGTTGCTTGGCTTGAGGAACAGACGCGCCAACAGCAGGCGGTTACGCTCCCCGCCCGACAGCGCACGCACTGGCGTCATGGCGCGTTTCGGGTGGAACAGGAAGTCCTGCAGATAACCGAGCACATGGCGCGGCTTACCGTTGACCATCACTTCCTGCTTACCTTCGGCCAGGTTGTCCATCACCGTTCTGTCCGGATCGAGCTCGGCGCGGTGCTGATCGAAATAGGCCACTTCCAGCTTGGTACCACAGTGAACGCGACCGCTGTCAGCCTGCAACTGCCCCAGCATCAGCTTAAGCAGCGTGGTTTTACCGCAGCCGTTCGGGCCGATCAGTGCAATTTTATCGCCGCGCTGAACCTGAACGGAGAAGTCTTTCACCAGCACTTTGCCATCGACCTGGTAATCAACGTTTTCCAGTTCAAACACAATTTTGCCTGAGCGGCTTGCTTCTTCGACCTGCATGCGGGCGCTGCCCAGCACTTCGCGACGCTCACTGCGCTCACGACGCATGTCTTTCAGAGCGCGGACACGGCCTTCGTTACGCGTACGACGCGCTTTGATGCCCTGACGGATCCACACTTCTTCCTGCGCCAGCTTGCGGTCGAACTCGGCGTTTTGCAGCTCTTCCACGCGCAGCATCTCTTCTTTTTCCAGCAGATACTGATCGTAGTTACCCGGATAGGTCACCAGCTTGCCGCGATCGAGATCGACAATGCGGGTTGCCATGTTGCGGATAAAGGAACGGTCGTGCGAGATGAAGATAATGGTGCCTTTGAACGTTTTCAGGAACCCTTCCAGCCAGTCGATCGTTTCGATGTCCAGGTGGTTCGTCGGTTCGTCGAGCAGCAATACACGCGGACCACTGACCAGCGCGCGGCCCAGTGCCGCTTTACGCAGCCAGCCGCCAGACAGCGAGCCCAGCGCCATATCGGCTTCGAGACCCAACTGTTCCAGCACTTCGTTGATGCGGCTTTCGATCTGCCACAGACCGTGGTGATCCAGCAACTCCTGGAGCTTCGCCATCTCGTTAAGATTTCTGTCGCTCGGGTCGGTCATCACCAGATGGGAGATCTCATGATAGCGCTTGAGATATTCCGCCTGCTCTGAGATACCTTCGGCGATGAAATCGTAAACGCTGCCTTCCACATTGCGCGGCGGGTCCTGTTGCAGACGTGCCACCACCAGATCCTGTTCATAGATGATACGACCGTCATCCAGGCCCTGTTCGCGGTTGAGGATTTTCATCAGCGTCGATTTACCGGCGCCATTACGCCCAACCAGACAGACGCGTTCGTTATCCTCGATATGCAGTTCGGTATTATCAAGGAGAGGCGCATCGCTGAACGACAGCCAGGCGCCATGCATACTAATTAAAGACATTTATTCTTTCCTTCAGGCTGCGGTAATCAGCCAGCAGTTATGGATCTGACGGTTACGGGCGAAGTCGGCTGAAAGCGTTTTTTGAGTAATTTCTTCTGCTTTCAGGCCCAGTTCTGCCATGCCGTCGGTGTCGAGTTTGAAGCCGCGTTTGTTGTTGGAGAACATGATCGTACCGCCTTTACGCAGCAGTCGTTTCAGATCAGCCATCAGCTTCAGATGATCGCGCTGGACGTCGAACGTGTCTTCCATGCGCTTAGAGTTTGAGAAGGTCGGCGGATCGATGAAGATCAGGTCGAACTGTTCATCAGCGTCACGCAGCCAGCCCAGCACATCAGCCTGCAGCAGGCGGTGCGGACGTCCAGTCAGGCCGTTGAGGCGCAGGTTACGTTCCGCCCATTCCAGATAGGTGCGCGACATATCCACCGTGGTGGTGCTGCGCGCGCCGCCCAGACCGGCGTGTACGCTGGCGGTACCGGTATAAGCGAACAGGTTAAGGAAGTCTTTACCTTTGCTCATCTGGCCCAGCATGCGACGGGCGATACGGTGGTCGAGGAACAGACCGGTGTCGAGATAATCGGTCAGGTTAACCCACAGGCGTGCATTGTACTCGCTCACCTGCATGAATTCGCCCTTCTCGCTCATCTTCTCATACTGATTTTTACCCTTCTGACGCTCACGGGTTTTCAGTACCAGTTTATTTGGCGCAATGCCCAGCACCGAGATGGTGGCGGCAATAACGTCGAACAAACGCTGACGCGCTTTGGTTGGATCCACAGTTTTCGGCGGCGCATATTCCTGCACGACAACCCAGTCGCCGTAACGGTCGACCGCCACGTTGTATTCCGGCAGGTCAGCATCGTAAACGCGGTAGCATTCAATGCCTTCCTGACGCGCCCATTTGTCGAGCTTTTTGACGTTCTTACGCAGACGGTTGGCGTAATCATCAGCCAGCATAACCGTCGTGGTTCCGTCGGTTTCGGCCAGGTGATAGTTTTTCTGTACGCAGTCCAGCGGACCGTTTTTGGCTTTGAACTGGCGCTCAGCACGCAGCTGCAGACAGCTCAGCAGTTCAGGTGACGCACTAAACAGTGACAAGTTCCAGCCGCCGAACTGGGATTTCATGGTGCGCCCCAGCAAGTTATGCAGCGCAATCAGCGCTGGTTCGCTGTCCAGACGTTCGCCGTATGGCGGGTTGCTGATAACGGTACCGTATGGCCCTTTCGGCAGCGGATTGCTCAGCTTCGCCACGTCTTTCACTTCAAAGTTAATGATGTCGGCCACACCCGCCCGACGGGCGTTGCTGCGCGCGCGGTCAATCACGCGACCGTCAATGTCAGAGCCATAGAAACGAGATTCATAAGCCTCGAGACCGGCGCGGGCTCGGGTCTGGGCTTCGGCTTTCACTTCCTGCCAGATGACTTCATCGTGTTGTGACCAGCCGTTAAAGCCCCAGTACCCACGGTGTAGGCCCGGTGCGCGGTCTGTCGCCAGCATTGCGGCTTCGATCAGCAGCGTACCGGAACCACACATTGGGTCGAGCATCGGCGTACCCGGCTGCCAGCCAGAACGCATCACGATAGCCGCGGCCAGGGTTTCTTTGATAGGCGCCATACCGGTCGCGTCACGATAGCCAC
The DNA here is from genome assembly GCF_003935895.2 of Scandinavium goeteborgense. GTDB lineage: Bacteria > Pseudomonadota > Gammaproteobacteria > Enterobacterales > Enterobacteriaceae > Scandinavium > Scandinavium goeteborgense. The sequence continues at coordinate 2,878,251 of NZ_CP054058.1, forward strand.
GCAGATGCAGGCCTTCACCGCTCAGGTCGAGGGAGATATGCGCGACTTCTTTATTCAGCCAGACGTTAACTCGCACGTCAGGATTTTCTTTATCAACGTTCGGACGCGGCAGATTTTTGCGGGTAAAAGCATCGACGATGGCGTCTTTGACTTTCAGCGCGCCGTACTGGCTGTTGCGAATTTCGTCATTCACACCGCTGAAGTGCACGGCAAAGGTCGAGTCCTGATTGAACATCTCTGTCCAGTTGATGGCCTGAACGCCGAGGTACAAGTCTAGATCGCTGTAAACGTTGCACTCACCGAGCGGCATCATGATACGTGACGCCAGACGGCTCCACATCAGGCTCTGGTACAGCAGTCGCGTGTCACCTTCAAAATGGACACCACCCTGAACCACCGCACAGGCGCTTGCGCCCAGGTTTTCCAGTTCAGTTTTTAACAGCTCTTCCAGCCCACGGGCCGTACTGGCAAACAGAGAATTCATATCGTCACTTATTACTCACAGAAAATTGTTGCGCATTATAGCGAATCTGGGCTTCATATAGGGCGACTTTTTTCAAACGTGAGGGATAACGAAATGGCGACGCTATCACGGCTCTATATTCACCCTGTAAAATCAATGCGGGGAATCGGTGTCACGCATGCGCTGGCCGACATCAGCGGCATGGCATTTGACCGTATTTTTATGGTTACCGAGCCGGACGGTACATTCATTACTGCTCGCCAGTATCCGCAGATGGTGCGCTTCACCCCAGTGCCTACCCATGACGGATTACATCTCACCGCGCCGGATGGCAGCTCGGCGATTGTGCGTTTCGCCGATTTCACCGCAGAAGCTTCGCCAACCGAAGTCTGGGGTAATCATTTTACGGCGCGGATTGCCCCCGCAGAGATCAACCTATGGCTGTCGGGCTTTTTCAAACGTGACGTCCAGCTGCGTTGGGTCGGACAAGCGCCTTCACGTCGCGTAAAACGTTTTGACGCGGTACCGCTCTCTTTTGCCGACGGTTTTCCGTATCTGCTTGCCAGCGAAGCCTCACTGCGCGACCTGCAAAACCGCTGCTCCGCCAGCGTGCAGATGGAGCAGTTTCGCCCTAACCTGGTCGTCACCGGCACGCAGCCGTGGGAAGAAGATACCTGGAAAGTGGTGCGCATCGGCGACGTGGTCTTTGATGTCGTGAAGCCTTGCAGCCGCTGTATTTTCACCACTGTTAGCCCGTCCAAAGGCCAGAAGCATCCTTCCGGTGAACCGTTAGCCACGCTGCAAACCTTCCGCACGGCGCATGACAACGGCGATGTCGATTTCGGTCAAAACTTGATTGCTCGCAACAGCGGCGTGGTTCGCGTAGGCGATGAAGTGGAAATCCTCTCAACCGGGCCAGGCAAAGTTTACGGGGCGGGTGAAACGGAAGAAAGGCTGGAGGTGAATGTTGCGCAGGATGCCGTGGTCGATATTGACTGGCAGGGTGACGTCTTCAAAGGGAACAATCAGCAGGTTTTACTGGAACAGCTGGAACACCAGGGGATCCGCGTGCCCTACTCTTGCCGGGCCGGAATATGCGGGAGTTGCCGCATCACGCTGGTAGAAGGGGAAGTCAGCCCGATGAAGAAAAGTGCAGTCTCAGAAGATGGCACCATTCTTTGCTGCAGCTGCGTTCCAAAAACCGCGCTGCGCCTTTCGCGTTAAACCGCCTGACCGTAGCTCAGCGCAGCCGACAGTGGCTGTGGCTGCAGGCGGTCATTCATCACTTTAATCGCATCACCTAGCTGCATGGTACGACCGGCTAACATCAGCCCCGGCTGTGCCAGCAGGCAAAGCGCGGCGTTATCACCCGGTTCAACCACCAGCAGATTCACCCGCTCACCGCTATCACTCAGCCAGACCGCAGCGGCATCGCCGGTCACTGGCTGCCAGTTCTCACCGTGCGCTACAAAGTGCCAGCTTTTTGGCATCTGCGGTTTCAGGAAACGGATGGCGACCAGCGCATTAAGAATAAGCTCTGCGCGATGTTCTTTGGTTAATTCCAGTTCACGGCATTTGTCTTCGAACGAGAAATAGAGCGCGGCATCATCAACACAAAAGCCTGTAGGATCAAAGGCATCCGGCGTCAGCATCCGACGGGCGAAACGTGAACGAAACAACATGCCATTGGCTAAATCGAGCATCATACGATCGTGCTCTTCATCAAAATACCAACGCCAGTTATCGTCAGGTTTAATTCGCATTTCTGTTCCCCGCCCTCATAAGCATCCTTTGCTTCAAAGAATAATCCCGTTTCGTTAATTTGCCTGAATTAAGAAAAGACTATAACGTTTAAATTAGCAACATTTGTGGAATATAAAACAACCAGGGCAGGAAATAAAGCCCTGGTTGTAAATTGCACAATGAAGATCAGAGGTGGGTAACGATTTCTTTAATCAGAGGTGGGCCTTTAAAAATAAACCCGGAATAGATCTGAACAAGCGATGCACCCGCCGCCATCTTCTCGCGCGCGGCCATCACCGAATCGATACCGCCTACGCCGATAATAGGTAACTGCCCTTTTAATTCGGTAGACAGCATTCGGATAATTTCCGTACTTTTTAGCTGTAATGGACGACCGCTTAAACCGCCAGTTTCATCACAGTATTTCATTCCCTGAACGAGGGAACGATCGAGTGTGGTATTGGTCGCAATAACACCATCGATATTATGGCGAACTAAACTGTCGGCCACCTGGATCAATTCTTCAGGCGAAAGATCCGGGGCGATCTTAACCGCTACTGGAACATATTTGTGGTGAACAGATTGCAGTTCAGTTTGTTTATTTTTAATCGCTGACAGCAAATCGTCCAGCGCTTCACCATATTGCAGCGTACGCAGACCCGGGGTATTCGGTGACGAAATATTGACCGCAATATAACCGGCGTAGGCGTAGACTTTTTCCATACAAATCAGATAGTCATCTTTGCCCTGCTCGACTGGCGTGTCTTTATTTTTGCCGATATTAATACCGAGGATCCCGTCGAAATGGGATTTTTTAACGTTCTCAACCAGGTTATCAACGCCCAGGTTATTAAAGCCCATGCGGTTGATGAGACCTTCGGCATCGACCAGACGGAAGATCCTCGGTTTGTCGTTCCCTGGTTGCGGGCGCGGTGTGACGGTACCGACTTCAATCGAGCCGAAGCCCATCGCGCCGAATGCATCAATGCACTCCCCGTTCTTATCAAGTCCGGCGGCTAAACCCAGCGGGTTTTTAAACGTCAGCCCCATGCAGGTGACCGGTTTTGACGGCACTTTCTGGCGCACAAGCGCTTCGAATGGCGTGCCAGTTACACGGCGTAATTGTTGAAACGTGACTTCATGAGCGCGCTCAGGATCGAGCTGGAAAAGGGCTTTACGAACGAAGGGGTAGTACATGAACTCTCCTGGATTCCCGGTAGCAAACCGGGGGCGTATTATGTTCGATCCGCCGGCGAAAGGGAATTGACCTGTCGCAAAAAATGCCGCAATAAGCGCAAACGTTTACTTAATTGCAGTTTTTGGCAATCCAGTGCCAGAAAAATCATTTAGCGAACGCCCCTGCCTCTGACACACTCCAGATAAATGTTATCAATGTTAGATAAAAGCAAACATTTAGTTATAAGGAGAGGTTATGCGTGTCATTACGTTAGCGGGCAGCCCGCGTTTTCCTTCACGTTCCAGCGCGCTGCTGGAATATGCCAGAGAGACCCTCTCCCGGGTGGACGTCAAGGTCTGTCACTGGCATTTGCAGAATTTCGAACCGGAAGATTTGCTCTATGCGCGTTTTGACAGCCCTGCTCTGCTGGCGCTTATCGAACAACTGGCGCAGGCAGACGGCCTGATTGTCGCCACGCCGGTCTATAAAGCCTCTTTTTCGGGCGCATTAAAAACCCTGCTCGACCTGTTACCGGAACGCGCGCTGGAAGGCAAAGTAGTGCTGCCGCTGGCCACCGGCGGCACCGTGGCGCACATGCTGGCGGTGGATTACGCCCTGAAACCTGTACTCAACGCCCTGAAAGCACAGGAAATCCTGCACGGTGTTTTCGCCGATGACAGCCAGGTTCAGGATTATCAGCACAAACCGCAGTTCAGCCCAAACCTACAAAAACGCCTTGATAGCGCGCTGGAAACCTTCTGGCAGGCGCTGCACCGCCGCGACATCCGCGTTCCGGCCTTCCATCTTCCGCAAGGAGTCGCCCATGTTTAATCTGTTTCGTCCCCGCATTCGCAGCCTGGCGCTGACCGGGTTGCTGACCCTTTCGGCCTGGAGCCACGCGGCAGAACCTGCGCCTGACGCGCTGCGCATCGGTTACCAGAAAGGCAGCATTAGTATGGTGCTAGCGAAAAGCCACCAGCTTCTGGAAAAACGCTACCCGACCACCAAATTCTCGTGGGTAGAATTTCCCGCAGGCCCGCAAATGCTCGAAGCATTGAACGTTGGCAGCATTGATTTGGGCAGTACCGGCGATATCCCGCCTATATTCGCGCAGGCCGCAGGGGCCGATTTAGTTTACGTCGGCGTCGAACCGCCGAAACCGAAAGCGGAAGTGATTCTGGTGCCGGAAAACAGCCCAATCAAAACCGTGGCTGATTTGAAAGGCCATAAAGTGGCGTTACAGAAAGGCTCCAGTTCACACAACCTCTTACTGCGCGCATTACAGCATGCTGGCCTGAAATTTACCGATATTCAACCCATCTGGCTGACGCCCGCCGACGCCCGTGCGGCATTCCAGCAGGGTGACGTTGACGCCTGGACCATCTGGGACCCGTACTATTCCGCCGCGTTATTGCATGGCGGCGTGCGAGTCCTGGCCGACGGCAGCGAGCTGAAGCAAACCGGCTCCTTCTATTTAGCCTCGCGCCCTTACGCTGAGAAAAACGGTGCCTTTATAGAAGGCGTCCTTGACACCTTTAGTCAGGCCGATGCCCTGACGATTAGCCAGCGTCAGCAAAGCACTGAGCTGCTGGCGAAAACGATGGGCCTGCCGGAAGCGGTGATTACCAGCTACCTCAGCCATCGCCCACCGACCGCCATCGGTCCTGTCAGCGAAGAAACAGCCCGTCGCCAGCAGGACACCGCCGATCTGTTTTATGAAAATCACCTGGTGCCGAAAAAAGTCGACATCAATAGCCGCATTTGGCAGCCCACTTCTCAGCCTTCAGCAGCCCAACAAGGAGCTAAATCATGAGCCTGAATATGTTCTGGTTTTTACCGACGCATGGCGACGGTCACTATCTTGGCAGTGACGATAACGCCCGTCCGGTCGATCACGGTTATCTCCAGCAGATTGCCCAGACCGCAGACCGCCTCGGCTTCACCGGCGTGCTGATCCCAACCGGTCGCTCCTGCGAAGATGCCTGGCTGGTTGCGGCGTCGATGATCCCGGTAACGCAACGGCTCAAATTCCTGGTTGCTCTTCGCCCAAGCGTGATTTCCCCTACCGTCGCCGCCCGCCAGGCCGCGACGCTGGACAGATTATCCAACGGCCGCGCACTGTTTAACCTGGTGACCGGCAGCGATCCGCAGGAATTAGCCGCCGACGGTGTCTTCCTCGATCACACTGAACGCTATGAAGCCTCCGCGGAATTTACGCATATCTGGCGGCGCCTGCTGGAAGGCGAAACCGTCGATTTTGACGGTAAATATCAAAAAGTGCGTGGCGCTAAACTGATGTTTCCACCGGTTCAGCAGCCGCGTCCTCCGCTCTATTTTGGCGGCTCGTCGGACGTGGCACAGGATCTGGCAGCCGAACAAGTTGACCTCTATCTGACCTGGGGCGAACCGCCTGCGCAGGTAAAAGAAAAGATAGCCCAGGTCCGCGCGAAGGCCGCTAAACACGGGCGTAAAGTCAGGTTTGGTATTCGTCTGCACGTGATTGTGCGCGAAACCAATGCCGAAGCCTGGGAGGCTGCCAACCGACTGATTTCCCGCCTCGATGACGACACCATCGCCAAAGCGCAGGCGGCATTCGCCCGCACCGATTCCGTTGGCCAGCAGCGGATGGCGGCCCTGCACGGGGGGCAGCGAGACAAACTCGAAATCAGCCCTAACCTGTGGGCAGGCGTTGGTTTGGTTCGCGGCGGCGCGGGTACGGCGCTGGTGGGCGATGGCCCAACCGTGGCCGCGCGCATTAATGAATATGCGGCCCTGGGTATCGACAGCTTTGTGCTTTCCGGATATCCGCATCTGGAAGAGGCTTACAAAGTGGGTGAACTACTGTTCCCGCACCTGGACGTCGCCATCCCGGAAATCCCTCAGCCGCCTGCATTGCAGGTGCAGGGCGAAGCCGTCGCCAATGAGTTTTTACCGCGCAAAGTCGCGCAGAGTTAAGGAGTCTTTATGGCAACGCCTGCAAATAAGTGGTTGCTCCGCGTTGCCCCCTGGCTGCTGCCGGTGGGCATCGTCATCCTGTGGCAAATTGCCTCGGTGACAGGCTGGCTTTCGAGCCGCATTCTGCCGTCGCCTGAAGGCGTCGTCGAAGCGTTCTGGTCACTTTCAGCCAGTGGCGAACTGTGGCAGCACCTGGCGATCAGCTCGTGGCGGGCCCTGGTAGGTTTCTCTATTGGCGGCTCAATTGGCCTGATTCTCGGGCTTATCAGCGGGCTGTCGCGTTGGGGAGAACGTCTGCTCGATACCTCGATTCAAATGCTGCGCAATGTGCCGCATCTGGCGCTGATCCCGCTGGTGATTCTGTGGTTTGGCATTGATGAAAGCGCCAAGATTTTCCTCGTTGCCCTCGGCACGCTGTTCCCGATTTATATCAATACCTGGCATGGGATCCGCAATATTGACCAGGGACTGGTGGAGATGGCGCGCAGCTATGGTTTATCCGGCCCGGCGCTGTTTTGGCATGTGATCCTGCCCGGCGCCCTGCCCTCGATTATGGTCGGTGTACGCTTTGCGTTGGGCCTGATGTGGCTGACGCTGATTGTTGCGGAGACGATTTCTGCCAACGCCGGGATTGGCTATCTGGCGATGAACGCCCGCGAATTTCTGCAAACCGACGTCGTGGTGGTTGCCATTATTCTTTATGCCCTGCTGGGTAAACTGGCGGATGTTAGCGCGCAATTGCTGGAGCGCGTCTGGCTGCGCTGGAATCCGGCTTACCAATTGAAGGAGGCTTCCGTATGAATACGGCTCGTCTGAATCCAGGCATCCCGCTGTTGCTGAACAATATTGGTAAACGCTACGGCAGCAATACGGTGCTCAATGAACTCGATCTTCACATTCCAGCCGGGCAGTTTGTGGCGGTAGTTGGGCGCAGCGGCGGCGGGAAAAGTACGCTCCTGCGCTTACTCGCCGGGCTAGAAAAACCCAATGCGGGCGAGCTGCTGGCGGGCAACGGTCCGCTGGCTGCAAGTCAGCAAGAAACGCGCATGATGTTTCAGGATGCGCGGCTGCTGCCCTGGAAAACGGTTATCGATAACGTCGGTTTGGGCCTGAAAGGAAAATGGCGTGATGCGGCGCTGGAAGCACTCGCGGCCGTTGGCCTGGAAAACCGTGCCGGAGAATGGCCTGCGGCGCTTTCTGGCGGTCAAAAGCAGCGAGTGGCCCTGGCGCGAGCGCTGATTCATCGCCCAGGCTTATTGCTGCTGGATGAGCCACTCGGGGCGCTGGATGCGCTGACGCGTCTTGAAATGCAGGATTTGATCGAGTCGTTGTGGCTGTCCCAGGGGTTCACCGTGTTGCTGGTGACGCACGATGTCAGCGAAGCGGTGGCGATGGCCGACCGGGTGCTGTTGATTGAAGACGGGAAGATTGGGCTGGATTTGACGATTGATCTCCCGCGCCCGCGCCGGAAAGGGTCCGTGCGTTTGGCGGAACTGGAAGCGGAAGTGTTGAACCGGGTGTTGAAACGTGGGGGATCGGAGCAACAAATTAAAAGGTGGGCATCGGCGAATGCCTGATGCCCACCCCGTGAGAACAAAACAATGTAGGCCCGGTAAGCGCTAGCGCCACCGGGCATTTTTTTACGCTAACGCTTTGGTGATTTTCTCGAACAGATCGCCCGACAAATTCTCCAGCCCTTTCAGCTGTTCCAACGCGGCACGCATTTTTTCCTGACGTGCTGCATCGTAACGTTTCAGACGAATCAACGGCTCAATCAGACGCGACGCCACCTGCGGGTTACGGCTGTTCAACTCGGTCAGCATTTCGGCCAGGAACTGGTAGCCGCTGCCGTCTTCCGCATGGAACGCTGCCGGGTTGCTCATCGCAAAAGCACCAATCAGCGAACGGATACGGTTCGGGTTGCTCAGGGTAAACGAACGGTGTTTTAGCAGGCTACGCACGGTTTCCAGCACGTTCTCTGCCGGGCTGGTGGACTGGAGAATGAACCATTTGTCCATTACCAGGCCGTCGTGATGCCATTTGTCGTCGTACTCCTGCATCAGCGCGTCACGGCACGGCAACTGTGCGGCAACGGCCGCCGCCAACGCCGCCAGGGCATCGGTCATGTTGTCAGCGTGATGATACTGATGCGTCACCAGCGTATCGGCCAGCTCTGCATCGCCAAACGCCAGGTAGCGCAGACAGGTGTTACGCAGCGAACGCTTACCGATGTCAGCATGCTCCACGCGATAAGCGTCGAGTTTGTTGACGTTGTAGACGGCGAGGAATTCATCCGCCAGCTCTTTCGCAAGCGTACGGGTCAGTGCTTCGCGCACCGTGGCAATGGCGACGGGATCGATAATCTCGAACAGTTCCGCGATTTCATTCACCGACGGCAGGGTGAGGATTTCTGCGGCCAGGGCCGGATCAATCTTCTCATCCAGCAATATCGCCCGGAACGCATCAGCCACATGCAGCGGCAGCGACAGCGGCTGACCCTGCTGATGACGGTTCACATTCAGCTTGATGTAAGTCGCGAGCAGGCTCTGCGCCGCATCCCAACGAGAGAAATCGTTTCGCGCGTGACGCATCAGGAATGTCAGCTGCTGATCGCTCCATTTATATTCCAGTTTCACTGGCGCGGAGAATTCGCGCAGCAGCGACGGCACCGGCTGGAAGTAGACGTTATCAAAGATGAACGTCTGCTCGGCCTGAGTCACGTTCAGCACGTTATGCACCGGATGACCGCCCTTCTGCAGTGGGATCACGTTGCCTTCGTTGTCATAAAGTTCGATGTCGAACGGAATATGCAGCGGCTGCTTTTCCTGCTGTTCAGAAGTCGGTGGGGTGTGCTGTTTGATGGTCAGCGTGTACTGCTCGGTTTCCGGGTTGTAGTCGTCATGCACGGTCACAACCGGCGTACCGGACTGGCTGTACCAGCGGCGGAAATGCGAGAGATCAACGTTGGACGCATCTTCCATCGCCTGCACGAAATCGTCACAGGTGGCGGCGCTGCCATCGTGACGCTCAAAGTAAAGCTGCATCCCTTTCTGGAAATTCGCTTCGCCGAGCAGCGTGTGCAGCATACGGATCACTTCTGAACCCTTTTCGTACACGGTCAGGGTGTAGAAGTTGTTCATCTCGATAACCATATCCGGGCGGATCGGGTGCGCCATTGGGCTGGCGTCTTCAGCGAACTGCATCCCGCGCATGGTGCGGACGTTACTGATGCGGTTTACCGCACGCGAACCGAGATCTGAGCTGAACTCCTGATCGCGGAACACCGTTAAGCCTTCTTTCAGGCTCAGCTGGAACCAGTCGCGGCAGGTCACGCGGTTACCGGTCCAGTTATGGAAATATTCATGGCCGATCACGCGTTCGATATCGAGATAATCTTTATCGGTAGCGGTATCGGTGCGCGCCAGAACGTATTTGGAGTTAAAAACGTTCAGACCTTTGTTTTCCATCGCACCCATGTTGAAGAAGTCGACGGCGACAATCATATAGATGTCGAGATCGTATTCGAGACCGAAACGGTCTTCGTCCCACTTCATGGAATTCTGCAGCGAGGTCATCGCCCACGGGGCGCGATCCAGATTGCCGCGATCGACGAACAGTTCCAGCGCGACTTCACGACCCGAACGGGTGATGTATTTGTCACGCAGTACGTCGAAATCACCGGCCACTAATGCAAACAGGTAGCACGGTTTCGGGAACGGATCCTGCCACTGTACCCAGTGACGGCCGTTTTCCAGGTCGCCCTGCGCAACGCGGTTACCATTGGAGAGCAGGTAGGGATATTTGGTTTTATCGGCGATGATTTTAGTGGTAAAACGCGCCAGCACGTCCGGGCGGTCCAGATACCAGGTGATGTGGCGGAACCCTTCCGCTTCACACTGCGTACAAAGCGCTTCACCCGACTGATACAGGCCTTCCAGCGCGGTGTTTGCCGCCGGGCTGATTTCATTCACGATGCGCAGCGTGAAACGCTCCGGCAGCCCGTTAATCACCAGCTGATTATTTTCTTCTTTATAATCACTCCACGGCTGGTCGTTCACGTGCAGTGAAATCAGGGTTAAATCTTCACCATTGAGGCGCAGCGGCGTGGCAGACGCAGCGTGACGAGTCATCTGGCTTTCTGCAGTCACGATGGTTTTTGCGGCATCCAGGTCAAAGGTCAGGCCGATATCGCTGATCAGGTATTCCGGCGCACGGTAGTCGTGGCGGTATTTGGCTTGGGGCTGTTGTGTCATAAAAAACCTTTAGCATCTTTTGTAAAGTGTCCGGTCCAGTCTATTCCTGTTGTCACGTTCACGCTACGCAGAATGTTCATCTTTTCAGGGGCAAACACGCAAATTGCTACATATTGATAACACGCGGCACGTTTTGCCCTCGACCCGTCAGACACCTTGTGTTGTGATCGGGGTTCAATAAATCGATAAACAAGGTATACTCCTGCGGTTTCAGCCGTTGTTTATTGTACTAAACGCTCCTTTATGAGGATGCTATTGCGCACCATGACACAATTCGCTTCCCCTGTTCTGCAGACTCTGCTTGATACAGATGCTTATAAGCTGCATATGCAGCAGGCCGTCTTCCATCATTATTATGATGTCCAAGTGGCTGCAGAATTTCGCTGCCGCGGTGATGACCTGCTCGGTATTTATGCTGACGCCATCCGCGAACAAGTCGAAGCGATGCAGTCGCTGCGACTGCAGGACGACGAGTTTCAGTGGTTGTCCGGCCTGCCGTTCTTAAAGCAGGACTACCTCGACTGGCTGCGCGATTTTCGCTACAACCCCCAGCAGGTCATCATTCGTAACGATAATGGCAAATTAAACATTCGCCTCGAAGGCCCGTGGCGTGAAGTCATCATGTGGGAAGTTCCGCTGTTGGCCGTCATTAGCGAGCTGGTTCATCGCTATCGTTCCCCCGAAGCCAGCGTTGAGCTGGCGCTTGAGACACTGGAACGTAAGCTGGTTGATTTCAATCACCTTACCCAGGATATGGATATGTCTGGCTTCCGCCTGATGGACTTCGGCACCCGCCGTCGTTTCTCTCGTGAAGTACAGCAGGCGATTGTCGAACGTCTTCAGCAGGAGTCGTGGTTTGTCGGCACCAGTAATTATGATCTGGCGCGCCGTCTGTCACTGACCCCGATGGGCACTCAGGCACACGAATGGTTCCAGGCACATCAGCAAATCAGTCCTGACCTGGCGACCAGCCAGCGCGTGGCGTTGGCTGCCTGGCTTGAAGAATATCCGGACCAGCTGCGGATTGCCCTCACCGACTGCATCACCATGGACGCTTTCCTGCGTGACTTCGGCCCGGAGTTTGCCGAACGTTATCAGGGGCTGCGTCATGACTCCGGGGATCCGGTGGAATGGGGTGAAAAAGCCATCGCGCATTATCAGAAGCTCGGTATTGATCCGATGAGCAAAGTGCTGGTGTTCTCCGATAATCTCGACCTGAAAAAGGCCGTTGATTTGTATCGCCACTTCTCGTCGCGGGTGAATCTGAGCTTCGGGATAGGCACGCGGCTGACCTGCGATATCCCTCAGGTGAAACCGCTGAATATCGTGATAAAACTGGTGGAATGTAACGGCAAGCCGGTGGCCAAACTGTCCGATAGCCCAGGCAAAACCATCTGCCACGATAAGGCGTTTGTTCGCGCTTTACGCAAAGCCTTCGACCTTCCCCAGGTCAAAAAGGCCAGTTAATCAGCAAAAGGGAGCCTCAAAGGCTCCCTTCTTCTTATTATTTTCTCAATTCTCCCCGTCTCGCTACGAATTCCTCTTGTCTGATGAAAGATGACAGGTAACATAGGGATCCCCCTTAATTAAGGGCGGAAAGAGATAACTTTATTCTGGACTACTAACAGAGAGATTAATATGAGCGTTGTGCCTGTAGCCGACGTACTCCAGGGCCGCGTAGCCGTTGACAGCGAAGTCACCGTGCGCGGATGGGTGCGTACCCGTCGAGATTCAAAAGCTGGCTTTTCCTTCCTCGCCGTCTATGACGGTTCCTGCTTTGATCCTGTACAGGCCGTCGTCAATAATTCTCTGCCCAATTACGATCAGGAAGTGTTACGCCTGACGACCGGCTGTTCCGTGATTATCACCGGTAAAGTGGTGGCATCTCAGGGTCAGGGTCAGAGTTTTGAAATTCAGGCGTCTCACGTTGAAGTGACTGGCTGGGTTGAAGATCCGGATACCTATCCAATGGCGGCCAAACGCCACAGCATCGAATACCTGCGTGAAGTTGCGCACCTGCGTCCGCGTACCAACCTGATTGGTGCCGTCGCCCGTGTGCGTCACACTCTGGCGCAAGCGCTGCACCGCTTCTTCCACGAGCAGGGCTATTTCTGGGTATCTACCCCACTCATCACCGCTTCTGATACTGAAGGCGCGGGTGAGATGTTCCGCGTTTCTACGCTGGATATGGAAAACCTGCCGCGTAACGATCAGGGCAAAGTCGATTACGACAAAGACTTCTTTGGTCGTGAAGCGTTCCTGACCGTTTCCGGTCAGCTGAACGGCGAAACTTATGCCTGTGCGCTGTCCAAGATTTACACCTTCGGCCCAACCTTCCGTGCTGAAAACTCAAACACCAGCCGCCACCTGGCGGAATTCTGGATGCTTGAGCCGGAAGTGGCCTTTGCCGACCTGGAAGATAACGCCGCACTCGCTGAAGCCATGCTGAAGTATGTCTTCAAAGCGGTGCTGGAAGAACGTGCCGATGACATGAAATTCTTCGCCGAGCGCGTTGATAAAGATGCCGTCAGCCGTCTGGAGCGTTTTGTTGAAGCAGACTTCGCCCAGGTGGATTACACCGACGCGATCACCATTCTGGAAAACTGCGGTCAGACCTTCGAGAACCCGGTCTTCTGGGGCGTGGATCTCTCATCCGAGCACGAACGTTACCTGGCTGAGAAACACTTCCAGGCTCCGGTTGTTGTGAAAAACTACCCGAAAGACATTAAGGCATTCTATATGCGCCTTAATGACGACGGTAAAACCGTTGCGGCAATGGACGTTCTGGCTCCAGGCATCGGTGAAATCATCGGTGGCTCCCAGCGTGAAGAGCGTCTGGACGTGCTTGATGCGCGTCTGGCTGAGATGGGTCTGAATAAAGAAGACTACAGCTGGTACCGCGATCTGCGTCGCTACGGTACTGTGCCTCACTCCGGCTTCGGTCTTGGTTTTGAGCGTCTGATTGCCTACGTGACCGGCGTTCAGAACGTTCGTGACGTGATTGCGTTCCCGCGTACTCCGCGTAACGCCAGCTTCTAAGTTTTCCCTTCTGCAAAAGCCAGCTTCTCAGCTGGCTTTTTTTTGGCCTTTGTCAGGATTTGTGAGTAAGTTTCTACAAATATAAAGGTCAACCGCCTTCCCTAACCAAAATGTTACACCCCATGTCTCGACATAATTCCGCACACATTTCCAGCAACACTTCTGTTGCGCTTAAGTATACCCCTGGCGCTTAGCATACAAAATAACCACCAGCAACGCGCACGAAAAGCTAACTTTGACACATAAGAAAAAGTGAGATGAGAAGCGTTCTTATATAGAAAAAGCCTTTATCAAAATTAAAGATAAGCTTTTCATATAGATATATAAGTTATCGTAGATTAATTAAGCGGCAGGCAAGGAAATTTGAGGTGGTTCACAAAGTTCCCTGATTTACACAAATTATTACACATTATTTCTTATTGTTACCTATTTACGATATTTGTAGCACTTTCAGGCTAGCGAAACGTTGTCATGAATGGAAATATGCCTGTCAGACACAGAAAGACACCAAACTCTCATCAATAGTTCCGTAAATATTTATTGACGAAAACTATTGGCGGTAGTGGAAAGTGTCCATAAAAAAACCAATGAGGGTAATAAATAATGATGAAGCGCAATATCCTGGCAGTGGTTATCCCTGCCCTGTTGGCAGCTGGTGCGGCAAACGCAGCAGAAATCTATAACAAAAATGCCAACAAACTGGATTTCTACGGTAAAGCAGTGGGTGAACACGTCTGGACTACCAACGGCGACACCGACAGTTCTGACACCACCTATGCTCGTATCGGTTTCAAAGGTGAAACTCAGATCAACGATCAGATCACCGGTTATGGTCAGTGGGAATACAACCTGAATGCATCTAACGCTGAAGGTGCTCAGGGAACAGCTACCCGTCTGGCCTTTGCTGGTCTGAAATTTGGTGACGCGGGTTCTATCGACTACGGTCGTAACTACGGCGCCATCTACGACGTAGCGGCATACACCGATATGCTGGTTGAGTGGGGCGGCGATTCATGGGCGGCTACCGATAACTTCATGAACGGCCGTTCTAATGGCCTTCTGACTTACCGTAATACCGATTTCTTCGGTCTGGTTGATGGCCTGAGTTTCGCCCTGCAGTATCAGGGTAAAAACGAGCGCAACAGCCCAATCACTGTTGACTATGATGACAACGGTACGCCGAACAGTGTAAATCTGTCCGGTAACGGCGCTAAAGCGAACGGTGATGGCTTCAGCTCTTCTGTTCAGTACGCATTCCTGGACGGCTTCAGCGTTGCTGCGGGTTACGAAACGGCTGACCGTACTGACGATCAGTCTAACCCGCAAACTTACGCCATTGATGGTGTTGCTGGTAACGCAAGTGCTGGCGGCGAACGCGCTGAAGCATGGTCTACTGCATTCAAATACGACGCGAACAACGTCTACGCGGCAGTGATGTATGCTGAAACTACCAACATGACTCGCGAGCCGGACAGCAACTTCGCGAACAAAACTCAGAACATCGAAGCCGTGGTTCAGTACCAGTTCGACTTCGGTCTGCGTCCATCCATCGGTTACGTACAGTCTAAAGGTAAAGACCTGCTGGCACGTCCTGGCTTCGACGGCGGCGATGCTGACCTGGTTAAATACATCGAAGTGGGTTCATGGTACTACTTCAACAAGAACATGAACGTCTACGCAGCATACAAATTCAACCTGCTGGACGACAACGACTACTCTAAAGCATCTGGTCAGGCTACCGACGACCAGGCTGCTGTAGGTATCGTTTACCAGTTCTAATCAGTACGCCACTTTGTTATATGCTTGAAAAACAGGGCTTCGGCCCTGTTTTTTTATGGCTGGCAGTAAATAATCGTGACTTTCAAAAAGCCCCTCCCTTTTTCTCGCAAACGGTGTCAACGCAAAGTAGAAGTGGCACCTTTACTGCGAGACAGAAATGTCCTGCCGAAGTTCAGCGGATCCGTTTGACCGCTTCGGTATAAACATCTGAGCGCTCTCTTTTCCCGACAGATACGACAAAGACGACAACCTTTTCATCGATGACCTGATATACCAGTCGATAACCAGACGACCTGAGCTTTATCTTGTAGCAATCAGGCATCCCACGTAGCTTGTTAGCTTCAATGCGTGGAGATTTGAGCACCTCTGCCAGCTTCTTTTTCAGTTGTTCTCTGACAGTCGCGCCAAGTTTATGCCATTCCTTTAATGCACGTTCGTCAAAGTCCAGAAGATACACCATCAGAGATCGTCCAGAGTCACGCGTACAGGCTTAGGATTACGAAGGCGCTCTTTCACTATCTCCACAAGTTCGGCATCTTCATCACTCAGGAGTGTCTGTTTGAACGGCAAACGTTCATTGTCAGCGATATATTCAAGCATCAGGCGAAGCGCTTCCGAGGGCGTTACCCCCATTTTTTCCAGTGCAGCGTAAGAACGAGCTTTAAGTTCATCGTCGATACGCAGGTTAATGCTACCCATGTCTCACACCTCTTGTAAATACAAACGTCATTACAAGTATTGCACTGCTGAATACATATAGCAAGCCACACAGGACGTCAGGAAAGCCAGTCGTTAGGATGGTGATACTCGTCCGTTTAGTGCCAGGAGCGGACGTTTGAGAGACATCCAAACCCATCTCCTGTACGCTATTGTTCATAATTTGTATGGTCGATAGGTGTTGGTTTATGGTTAGCCCAAAAGAAATAATGCAGCATTATGTCATTGATCCTCAGGATAGTTATTTTGTTAATGGCGTACCGCCGATTGAGAATGTTGCGGTCGTTGCTTATGATCCCCTGTGGCCGGAAATATATTCATCGTTAGCATCCACTATTAAAAATAAATTAGGTTCGAATTTACTAAGAATTGATCATATAGGTTCTACGGCGGTACCTGGTCTGGCTGCCAAACCCGTTATTGATATTGATTTGACAGTTGCTGATGCTACAGATGAAAAAACTTATGTATTAGCACTTGAGAGTCTTGGGTATAAACTAATTGTGCGTGAGCCTCGCTTCCATGGACATCGTCTTTTTCATTACGATAATCCCAGAGTTAACCTTCATGTTTTCACTCAAGACACTCCTGAAACAATCCGACATGTGCTTTTTCGAGATTGGTTGCGACAGTCAAAGAAGGACTGCCAGCTATATGCTGACGTTAAATTAGATGCAATTAAAGGTTGTAGCTTAGATATTCAACAATATCACGAAAATAAAAGCAAAGTGGTGCGTGAAATCTATCAGAAAATATTCAAACATTTAGGCTATATCTAATATGTTTCTTGACCGTTATTGTTTGATATTTACACCAAGTATTATGGTTGAAAATCAAAAGCTGAAAAATACAGATAAAGAGATGTAGGGAGAATGATGCAAATTTCTTTAAGAATCGCCACCAACGCTGATCTCGCCATCGTTAACGAGCGCTATGCTGAGATTGATTTTGTTCCGTCACTTGCAGGGGAACTAATCGTATTGGCGACTGATGGCGATAATATTGTTGGTCAAGGTAGAGTTGTAACAATCGATACAGAAAGCGGCGAGCTTGGGGGAATTTATGTTTTTCCCGGCAATGAGGGTCTGGGGATCGCCCGTAAGGTGGTAGATTTCCTGATTAAGAACTCAGTTCTCCCAGTTCTTTACTGTTTACCTTTTGCTGAGCTGGAAGGTTTTTACGGCTCAATGGGATTTGGTCCCGTCAAAGATATAGAGAAAATCCCACCGGCGGTTATCAAAAAGCATGAGTGGTGCCTGAGTAACTACGATAAAACCGTACTCCTTCTGAGTAAGGAGATGAACGTATGCAGATACTCAGACTAAAAACAGATCGCTTGCTGTTAAAACCATTAGGCACCAGAAAGTGCTGTACTACCGACAGGTTAAAAAACTGAATATCCGGGAAACAGCAGATGCCACAGGCTATAGTTTCTCTCAAGTATGTAGCATCCAGACCCTTTACCGGCAGGCAGAACGCGTTACGACTAACGAGGTTTTATGAAAATCAGAAGGTTCACTAATGGGGATGAAATTGCGTTATTCAGGGTCTTTTTATCTTCTATACATACCATCGCATCACACTACTACACACATGAACAAATAGAGGCCTGGGCTCCACCAGATATCGACCCGGAACAATGGGCCAATTACATGAAGGAGCTGCGCCCCTTTGTTGTTGAAGTGGATGGGGAAATAGCTGGATATGCAGATGTTCAGCCGAATGGGTACATTGACCATTTCTTTGTCTCAGGAACCTACCCGAGACAGGGAGTAGGGACGCTACTGATGAATTGCATTCATGAAGAAGCTAGACAACTTGGAATTGCTGAACTTACTTCAAATGTGAGTAAGGCTGCGGAAGAGTTCTTTCTACGGCACGGCTTTCATGTAGTGGAACGGGGTTTTCCTGTCCGTCGTGGCGTGACACTAGAAAATGCACTGATGCGGAAATATTTGGCGAAACAATAGAAAGCTGGCTGAAGAGAAGTATTGACCTTTTCGCCTGATTGAAATCACTCAATACAGAAAACCATCATAACGTACAATATTTTCCGTTTCCCAAACGGAGCCCAATTACGTCGGAGGGGATATGCAAGGTCCAGATCCACTAAATAAGCATCCAATGCTGGGGTTTCCTCAGGTTTGTTTCATCAAAAATACTGTGACGAATCCAAACATTATCATTGGCGATTTCACCTATTACGATGACCCAGAAGACTCTGAGAATTTTGAACGAAATGTTCTGTATCACTTCCCTTTCATCGGTGACAGACTGGTTATCGGTAAATTTTGCGCTATAGCAAAAGGTGTCCAGTTCATTATGAACGGTGCGAACCACAAGTTATCAGGCTTCTCTACGTTTCCTTTTTATATTTTCGGAAATGGATGGGAAAAGGCGATGCCAAAGCCTGAAGATTTGCCGTACAAAGGCGATACGATAATCGGAAATGATGTCTGGATAGGTTACAAAGCGCTGATCATGCCTGGCGTGAAGATCGGCAACGGCGCGATTATTTCCTCCCAGGCTGTTGTCACCACCGACGTGCCTGCTTATACCATTGTCGGTGGAAACCCTGCAAAAGTGATTAAATCACGATTTCCAGATGAAATAGTATTCGAACTGGAAAAATTAGCGTGGTGGAATTGGTCTGTAGAAAAGATAACTAAACACCTCTCGGCAATAATGTCTAATGACATTAATACGCTTCTTACAATCGAGTAATCTGAATTGGTACGGCCAGTCGACATCTCGTTTAAAGCAGCTACTGAATCGTCTCACTGGCCGTTCTTGCAAGGAGCGGACATTACTAACTACCCACCATAATAATTGTTGGGGAGCCTCTCAAGACCAAGTCATCGCGAAAGAAGTTTGATGATCCTTGATACACATTCATCGCTGGATAAACTGTACGAGTCTAAAATGAGGTGTTCTCTGTTCCATGGTTCATAAGTCAAATCGGTAACATATTTCCAATCTGGCAGGGTTAACCCCTCGACTTGTGACTCCCTTGTTTCCACTCGTTTACGATGCTCAATCATATCGGAACATACGATCTCAATTTCTAAAAAATCGGTTCTTGCCGATAAAGCTATTTCTCGATAGGCATCACGGGTTAACGCCAGTGGGTTTGTAAGTATCCCGCTTAACTGAACCATTCACTTTTAGAGATCTTCCGACATACTGATTATGTCCCCTGAGGAGATCGCTATGCGTAAGATCCGATTCACCGAACACCAGATCATCGCCGTTCTGAAGTCTGTCGAAGCCGGGCGTACCGTCAAAGATGTGTGCCGCGAAGCCGCTATTTCCGAAGCCAGCTACTACAACTGGAAGGCGAAATATGGCGGGATGGAAGCCGCTGATATCAAAAAAATCAAAGATCTTGAGGACGAGAATCGTCGCCTCAAGCAGATGTTTGCCGATCTGAGTCTGGAATGCCGGGCGCTGAAGGACGTTATCGAAAAAAAGCTCTAAAACCAGCGATAAAGCGGGAGCTTGTCAGCTATCTGACTGCACAATTTTCCATGAGCATCCGCCAGGCATGCAGGACAGTATCGCTGAGCAGGACGGTGTATTTTTATCAGCCCGATACCCGGCGTGATGAACCGGTGATCCTGGCGCTGACTGAACTGGCAGAACGCTATCCGCGATACGGATTTAAGAAGCTTTTTCAGGTACTTCGCAGGCAGGGTAACGCCTGGAATCATAAGCGTGTTCACCGGATTTACTGCCTGCTGAAACTCAATTTTCGCCGCAAGGGGAAACAACGTCTTCCGGTGCGCAATCCGGCTCCGCTGGCAACGCCGGAAGCACTCAACCAGAGCTGGTCGATTGATTTTATGCACGACGCGCTGACATGTGGCCGACGTTTTCGGACTTTTAACGTCGTGGATGATTTTAACCGCGAGGCTCTGGCCATAGAAATTGACCTGAATATCCCGGCGCAGCGGGTTGTGCGGGTGCTGGACAGGATAGTGGCAAACTGTAGTGGATCGGTAATTCAGGACACCTCGAAATCCTGTTAATGTTAAAACAGTGAACATGAGGTGATACATGATCAAAACTCGTCGGACTAAACGCACATTTTCCCCGGAGTTCAAACTCGAAGCTATCGAACAGGTTGTTAAATACCAGCGAGATGTACGGGAAGTTGCTCAGGCGCTCGAACTCAACCCTGACCATTTGCGCAAATGGATACGGCTTTATAAGCAGGAACTTCTGGGTATTGAGCCCGTCGGCAATGCTATTACTCCTGAACAGCGCGAAATTCAGCAGCTTAAAGCGCAGATAAAACGTCTTGAGATGGAAAAAGAAATACTAAAGCAGGCTGCCGTGCTGATGAGCGAAGCCCCCGGAAAGTTATCGCGCTAATCACACGGCTGAAAGCAAAGTGGCCTGTGCAGGTTCTTTGTCATTTATTCGGTATTCACCGTAGCGTTTATTACGCGCAGGTGAAGCATCCGGTTAATGTACAAAGAATTGCATTACGAAGTCGGGTGAGAGCACTGCATGCTCTCAGTCGTGGTGCTGCAGGGAGTCGGGCAATCAGCCAGATGTTACGCCAGAGTGGCGTTGATGCAGGCCGGTGGCTGGCGCGACGACTGATGCAGGAATGCGGGCTGACCAGTCACCAGCCTGTTAAACATCGCTACCGAATAAATGAAGACAACAGTCCGGCATTGCCAAACTTATTGAACCGGCAGTTTAACCCCGCCGCACCAAACCGCGTCTGGTGTGGCGATATCAGCTTTATTCGCCTGCAGGACAGGTGGTGCTATCTCGCGCTTGTTGTTGATTTATATTCACGCCGGATTATTGGTTCAGCCCTCTCATTAACCGCTGATGCTGATTTGGTATGCAGGGCTTTGCGTAATGCCCTGGAAACACGGCCGCGTAATGAACGTCTTCTGTTTCATTCAGATCAAGGAGTTCAATATAAAAGTAATAAATACAGAAAGTTACTTTGGCGTTATGGGGTAATGCAAAGTATGAGTCGCAGAGGGAATTGTCTGGATAATTCGCCGATGGAAAGAGTCTTTCGCAGCCTTAAAAGTGAATGGCTTCCCAAAGGTGGTTATGGTGATTTTAGCCATGCGGTACTCGACATAAACCAGTGGATAAATGGTTATTACAACATGTACCGCCCTCATACGAACAATGGTGGATTATCGCCTTACCTGCATGAAGAAAAGTGGAAGCAGGTTATTCCGGTGTCCTGATTTTGTGATCCACTACAAACCGTGGATATTCTATGTTCGGTTATACCATTCGTACGACTGTTAGTCTTTATCGGGCAAGTATCGCCTGATTTTTTTTATCCGTTGATAACAGTGTTACTGGCTGTGAGTGTTCTGTCATTGGCTTACAAGCGAGGTCTGGGTGGACCATTGACTAACGGGAATGCATATCCAAACGGAACTACTTATAAGCCTAATCCTACCCGGACAGAGTTAAAAACGGATATAGCCATCCATGGCAGATCTGTTTTGTCAGATACAACGCGAAGTGAAGCCGAACGAGAAAGTCTTCGTCAAATGATTAACGATAAGTACGACGATTAACTCAAGCCCTTCAGTCGCCACGTTGTTAACGTGGCACTTTAAAATCACCTGACCTGCCATCTGTTTTTCATACGTCATATTTTTTATAATGTCCGCAGTTCACTCACGGCGAGCCATTAGTTCAGTCAAATCGTCTGCTTAGTGCCAGGAGCGGGCATTGCTAGCATCTATCTGCATCACCAGTGGGGGGCAGATCACATAAAGGGTGGAAACTGATGCCGCTGAAAGAGCACAGCATTCGCTACTAGTGATATATTAACTGCATCCAAACGGAGTCGACACCAGAAACAAATCTCCTAGTAGGACAGTGCGCTAGTATTCATCTTGTTCTAATCTCAATCCGCTGTGGTAAAATCGCGAAGAAAAAGGAATTTATATGCTTGAAAGAATTCATCAAATTACCAGCGTGGGTTTATTCCAGGATATCCGCCCTGCTGGTATGCCTTTTAAAAAAATGACCTTTGTCTATGCTGATAATGGGCGTGGTAAATCTACTCTTGCGTCTATTCTGCGTTCCTACACCGAATTAAATCCAGATATTGTGCGGCACAGGAAAACGATTGGGGAAACACCCCCTCAAAATATTCATCTCCAGTTCTCTCAGGGAAATCGTGCGATATTTGATAACGGCACATGGAGTGGTAAGTATTCAGATGTACACGTCTTCGACTTAGATTTTGTTGATCGTAATGTTTACTCAGGTGGTGAAATCAGTGCTAGCCATAGAAAGCGACTGCTTAGTTTTGCGCTAGGCAATGATGCGGTAGCAGCGAGGGCTGCTTTTAATGATGCATCAGACAAGGCAGATGAGGCCAAGAGAGTTACGAGACTGGCAAGTGAAAAGCTGACGGTAGTCCGGGGAAATGTAACACTAGCAAGATACATAAAGCCTGTTCAGGAAGAGAACATTCAGGGAAAAATTGCATTAGTCGAATCAGAACTGGATCTCTGCAAGAGAGCAGAGACGATCCGTAACCGTACGGGCTATCTTCCGTTACCTCTGTACGCTCCTGATTTCAGTTCTTTTTTTTCCACACTTGCATCCAGTTATGACAGCCTCAGCGCGGGTGCAGAAGAGGTCGTCTGTGCGCATATTGACCATATCAATGTCGAAGGTTTCGAGCGATGGGCGAGTAGCGGCCTTGATTATATAAAAGACGAACATTGTCCTTTCTGTACGCAAAGCCTAGAGGGTGTTGAACTGATCCGGTTCTACCGGGAGCGGTTTAACCTTGCATACAAAACCTTACTTAATCAGGTTACAGGACTAGATAACGTTGTGGTGACAGCCATGCGCGTTTTCAATCTGGCTTTACTTGAGAGCAAGATTGAGCAGGCGGTTTTAGTGACTGAAAACTGGAAAGATTGTCTCCAGTTGAACGTGAGTCTCCCTGATTTAGATAAAATTAAAGCTAGTTTGGAAGGTCTTCAGTCATCTCTGAGTCGCTTAGCGGAAGCCAAGAAAAGCGATCCGCTTTCAAAGACCCAAGGCGACTATGAAAAAGAAATCGCTGATGCAGTAACTGCAATCAATGATGAGCTTTCTGCCTTTAATTCGGGGGTGGAAGCTGCCAATCTGGATATTCAGGCTTATAAAGAGACGCTTGAAACCAAAAATGAAGAAACACTGCGGGTTACATTATCCCAACATGAAGCAACCCGACTTCGTCTATCACCTGAAGTAATAGGTTTTATCTCTGATTATCAGACCGCTAAAACAGCTGAAGTGGCGGCCTCTGAACTAAAGGAAATACGGAGAGGTGAACTGAATGCGATCATGGACTCGACCCTTGGAAAGTATCAATCCTCCATTAATGATTTATTGATGAAGTTTGGTGCAAGCTTTCGCATCACAGAAATAAATTATAACTATGCCGGCGGCGGTGAGCCTAAATCTGAATATGCAATTGAACTTAGAGGGGAAAAAATTTCGCTAACGGGAGAGGAATCCAGTTTCCGAAGTTCACTCAGTGAAGGGGACAAAAGGACGCTAGCCTTTGCATTCTTCATCTCAGTGTTGCTTCATGATACTGATCTTGAAAGAAAAATTGTCGTGATTGATGACCCGATGTGTAGTCTGGACAGTCATCGCAGGAACCACACAATCACCATCATTAAACAGATTTACCTTCGCAGCTTGCAGGTAATCATCCTGGCACACGACCTGTTCTTTATCCGTAACATGCGAGATGAGTTCCTTAAAATACCTGCTACACAAATGCAGGACATTTCAGCCTTATGCATTGTCCACATTGCAGGTGATTTCAGTAACCTGGACAAGCTAGATGTCGATCTGGAATGTGAATCTCCCTACTATAAAAATCACCGGCTGGTGAGCGGATTTTCCGATGGTGTTCATCATCAGTTTCACGATACGGCGGTGGCAATCAGACCGCTTCTTGAGGGGTATCTGCATCGACGTTTTCCGGGGCGAATTTCACCGGGAAATCTGTTTGGAGAGGTAGTCATGCAGATTGCACAAGCACAACCGGACGATCCGTTATTCTTCGCGAAATCACTGGTACCAGAATTGAATGAAATTAACAATTATGCCGGTCGTTATCATCATGACACGAACCCTCAGGCATCATCAGAACCTATCACGCCAGGTGAACTGAAATCTTACTCTCGACGGGCTTTGAATGTGATTTATCGCGGGAACGCATGAGAAGTTCTTGATCGGGCATCACCTCATACTTAGAAGATCAACCGCACATTTGAAAGTGAGCCCTCTTGGGGGCTCATACCGATTATAAGCACTACCGCCGGTGCAAACGCTTCGTTGTGAATATTCTCTTAAGGAACACCCATCTCCAAAAGTGATATTAGAATATGGGAGCTACATGAGCAGTGCCAGTAAGGGATGTTTAATGTAAACACTCAGTCGTCATAAACTAAACGTCCGCTTCTCGCTCAGAGCGGCTTGTGGCCGTTACCGTAGACTGCTTTGTGCCAGGAGCGGATGTTGGTTCAGCGATGCTTTTGTCCATCCAAGGATTCCAGCGCTCAATCCCTGAACGTACTTTGATAACCTCCAGCACCCTATATTCAACAACGTACTGACTGATTTTTTTGAGGTGAGAAAACCACGACCGCCCCACAGATTGCAGATATGATGATTTCGAATAACTCCCTCAGGGCCGTTTAAATTTGCTCTCGGGACAACTTTAACTGATGCAATTGTACACAGAACTTCGAACCCCCTTAACTTTGTGTTAAATTTCAAGGATGATTATAATTGGAGGTCGTTATGAAAATTGATTATGACGTAAGTCTTTACAGAGAAATCGCAAATTTTAGTGTAAATAAAGTAGTTCAAGTATCTAATAGCAAAGGTAGAAAAAGCACTATCCATATCACAAATATAACGCAACTTTCGTGGCAAAGTTTGCAATTACTAGTGTCCAGTGGTTCAGATAGATTTAGTAAAATGGTATTTCTCTACCGAGAGTATTCCCAGACGGGACAGATTCCTGAGTCAGTTATTAGAGGTAAATCTCTTTCTTCGAATGAAACTAAGGAAATCAACGAGTACATAAAAATTTATCGAGAGCATAGTTGCACGAAACACCACGAAGTTAACGATATTATAACCAAGAACAGATTGTGGGATAATTTCAAAACTATTCGTTCGTTAAACGATCATGGTAAGTTTAAAGGAATTGAAGGTATTCAGCCGCAATACTTTGAGATTATTTGTAATATTCTTAAAATTTTTGGAGGTAAAGGCTTACCACTTGATGGCTATCAAAAGTATTAAAGCAGGTTATGGGTCTGATGCAGGCTATACTAAAACGCATAATTCTCCTAGAATACCTATGCATGTCGATTAGGTTACCCTTAAAGTAAACTTCCGCACTTCGCTCTAAGCAGGCATTGGCCATGACAAATGAGATTTACCATAACGTTCTAATTGTACGCACCGCCAAAACGCGCTCAGGGAGTTTCTGACGAATAACCGGTAAAAAGGGTAACAAACCACCCGAAAACCCGCCAGAAACGCACAGGCAGAATTTTACCCCACTGCATGACTATTCAGGTAAGTGAATCCGTCCCGTATTCATCCTGATTTGTCCCTGTCAGCCTTCTTTCTGGGTAACTTCGGTGGTTTTACAGGGGACATACTTTGCGTTCTGCGTGTATTCCAAGGATGATCGGCTGCCGGTTTAACATAGAACTTCGAACGCAGGTCGAAACGCGCATTCTCAACCCGCTCATGAACACTCTTCTCGTCATCAAGAGGTAAGGGCTCAGGCCCATCCACATATTTCTCACAGCCAAGTTCCCGGCTGTCGTGCAACACCGTAATCTCTCCCTGAAAATTCTCACAAACCGTGACGAGCGCATGCCTGAGTCGGTAACCCTGCCCTTCTGAGCGGATCTGATACGCGCAGGTTTTGTACTGGAACGTCAGGTTCTTGGACAACACACGGCGGGCCTGATAGGAGAGAATGTAATTCAGTTCTTCCGGAGTGTGATGAATGTCCCGATGGGCATTACCGCCTTCCCGGGGCTGGGATGCAAAGCGGTCATTGTAATCTTTCACGAATTCAGGCAGCCAGGCGTTAGCCGTTTCGATATCACTGATATGACGAAGTCGCAGCTCTTTAACCAGCCTGTCCTGCAACGTCTGATTAGCCCGTTCAACCCGACCTTTAGCCTGCGGGGTGTTAGCATGAATCGGCGCTATGCCAAGCGTTTTCACGGCGCGGGTGAACTGCGTCAGCTCACCTTCCCTTTCCGGGTTATTAACACGGAAAATACTGTGCCGATCTGAATACAGGGCGAGAGGGAGTCCATGGTTGCCGAGATAATCTCGCAGCGTTTCCATATAAGCGCGGGTGGTTTCGGCCGGGGCGAACCGAAGGGCCATCAACGCACTGGTAGCATCATCGATAAAGACGATCAGCGTGCAGCGCGGCCCCCGTGTTTCGAACCAGTCATGCGGAGAGCCATCAATCTGGATCAGCTCCCCATAGCAAGGGCGGCGCTGCCGCCGCTGATAAATACGGGCAATTTTACGACGACGCTCTCGCCACAGTCCCTCCTCAACCATCCACTTACGCAATGTCTCAGCGGATAGCGCCAGCCCGTGAATTTCCCGCAGCTTCTCGCTGGCGAAGGTGGGCCCAAAATCCGGGTATTTATCCCTGACAAGCGAGATAACGAGTGAGCGAAACTCAGGCGAGAAAGCATTATTGGGACGTTTCCCGCGACGACGGGAAACCAGGCCCTGAGGACCTTCAATCCGGTATCGTTGAACAAGACGTTTGACCTGCCGGACCGAAATACCAATTCGCTCCGCAGCCTGGTCCTGAGTGATGTGGCGGCTGACCGACTCCCGAATAATCTGGAGCCGATCGAGCTCTTTGTGACTCATGCTAATTATCTCTTTTGCCATGAAATATCCTCCCCAAAATACGATGGGTGACATTTCAGATTTGGTCAAAGGAGGTGCGGACGAATTCCTGGACTCTCAGGAGTCACTTTATGCATTCATACGAAGACCGGATCAAAGCGGTTGAACTCTATTACCGATACGGAAAGAAAACCTCCGTCGTCGTCAGAGAGCTGGGATATCCGTCCACAAAACAGTTGGGCCGCTGGGTTCGGATTTATGAAGAGACCGGTGATTTACCCAGAGATTTAAAGCCAAGAGAGCGCTATTCACGCGCTCAGAAAATTGCTGCGGTTGAGCATTACCTCACGCACGGTGGATGCCTGTCGTTCACTCGTCGCGCCATCGGTTACCCCAGCAACGAGGTTCTCAAATCCTGGATTCAGGAGTTTTACCCGAACAGCCGTCCTCTGGTCATTCGTTCAGGTACAAACAAATGCTTCAGTCCGGAAGAGAGAGTTCATGCTGTCAGGGCGCTCTGCAGCCGGCGCGGAACCGCGCGTAAAGTTGCACAAAACATAGGTGTCAGCGTTCCGGTCCTGTACAAATGGAAGAAAGACCTTATCAGTGACGAGGCTTATCAATCCATGCGCAAACGTAACGTAGCCCCTCAGGATAAAAATCAGGATGCTTTGCTTGGTGAAATCCAGCACCTCAGACAACAGATTCATCAGCTGCAGCTCGAACGTGACCTACTGACAAAAGCGAATGAACTGATAAAAAAAGACATGGGCATCAGCCTTCTGACCCTGAAGAACAGGGAGAAAACCCAGATCGTTGATGCCCTTAAGGAAACGTATCCCGTTGCTGAATTACTTAGTGTTCTGCAACTTGCCCGCAGCTGCTATTTTTACCACAAAGCAAGCCAGCGCCTGCGTGATAAGTATGCGGAAATACGCGTGATCATGGCTGATATCTTTGAAGAGAATTACCGCTGTTATGGCTACCGGCGTCTTCACGCGATGCTTCGTGGTAACAACAGGGTTATTTCTGAGAAGATCGTCCGCAGACTGATGGCAGAAGAACAGCTCGTTGTTAAGCGTACGAGGCGGCGGCGATACAGCTCTTACTGTGGAGAAATCAGCCCGGCACCGGAAAATCTACTCGCCCGGGATTTTAGTTCCTGCAGGCCAAATGAAAAGTGGCTGACCGATATTACCGAGTTCCAGCTTCCGGCTGGAAAAGTCTATCTGTCGCCGGTTATCGACTGCTTTGATGGCCAGGTAGTGAGCTGGTCGATAGGAACACGCCCGGACGCGGTGCTGGTGAATACCATGCTCGATGATGCGGTCAATACGCTCAACGAAAATGAAAAACCGGTGATACACAGCGACCGGGGGGGGCATTATCGATGGCCAGGTTGGCTTGATCGTATCAATACATCCGGACTTATAAGGTCCATGTCGCGCAAAGGATGCTCGTCGGATAATGCGGCGTGTGAAGGCTTCTTCGGGCGGGTCAAAAATGAAATGTTCTATGGCAGAAACTGGGCGGGAATAACACTGGAAAAATTTATCCGCTTCCTGGACAGATACATACGCTGGTATAACGAGAAGCGTATCAAGTTATCATTAGGTGCAATGAGCCCGGTGAAGTACCGACAGCATCTTGGGATCACAACATAACAGTCCAGGAAAACATCCGCAGCCCCAAAGGGGACATTACCGCATAGTCTTAACATTTTCTCGCAAACGGTTGGCTTTTGGTCATTCTCCCGTTAACCTGAGAGCGGATTTCCCTTCAGTAACCACAATGGAACCTCGTCATGTTTGAGAACATAACCGCTGCCCCTGCCGACCCTATTCTGGGCCTGGCCGATCTGTTTCGTGCCGATGACCGCCCGGGGAAAATCAACCTCGGGATTGGTGTTTACAAAGATGAGACCGGCAAAACACCGGTTCTGACCAGCGTAAAAAAAGCGGAACTTTATCTGCTGGAAAATGAAACCACCAAGAACTACCTCGGCATTGACGGTATTCCGGAATTTGGCCGCTGCACGCAGGAGCTGCTGTTCGGGAAAGGCAGTGCGATTGTGGCTGACAAGCGTGCACGTACGGCGCAGACCCCAGGTGGCACTGGCGCACTGCGCGTAGCCGCAGATTTTCTCGCTAAAAACACTGACGTAAAACGCGTGTGGGTAAGCAACCCAAGCTGGCCGAACCACAAAGGCGTGTTTAATTCCGCCGGGCTGGAAGTGTGCGAATACAGCTATTACGACGCGAATCAACACGCTCTGGATTTTGACGGCCTGGTTTCCAGCCTGAATCAGGCTCAGACAGGCGACGTGGTGCTGTTCCACGGCTGCTGCCACAACCCAACCGGGATAGACCCAACGCTGGAACAGTGGGAACAGCTGGCAAAACTGTCCGTAGAGAAAGGCTGGTTACCGCTGTTTGACTTCGCCTACCAGGGCTTTGCTCGCGGTCTGGAAGAAGATGCTGAAGGCCTGCGCGCCTTTGCCGCCGTACATAAAGAACTGCTGGTTGCGAGTTCATTCTCGAAAAACTTTGGCCTGTACAACGAACGCGTGGGTGCCTGTACGCTCGTTTCTGCGGATTCAGAGACGGTCGACCGCGCATTTAGCCAGATGAAAGCGGTTATCCGCGCCAACTATTCTAACCCACCCGCTCACGGTGCTGCCGTGGTGGCAACGATCCTTAGCAATGACGCGCTGCGCGCCATCTGGGAGCAAGAGCTGACCGACATGCGCCAGCGCATTCAGCGTATGCGTCTGCTGTTCGTGAATACCCTCGCCGAGAAAGGTGCGGACCGCGATTTCAGCTTCATCACGAAGCAGAATGGCATGTTCTCCTTCAGCGGCCTGACCAAAGAACAGGTTCTGCGTCTGCGTGAAGAGTTTGGTGTTTATGCGGTTGCGTCCGGGCGAGTGAACGTCGCGGGCATGACGCCAGACAATATGGCCCCGCTGTGCGAAGCCATCGTCGCCGTGCTGTAACTCAGGCGAAAAAAAGGTCGCGAAGCGGCCTTTTTTATGTGTTTTGAGCATTAAAAAAGCCGCAAACGCGGCTTTTTATCTTTACCAGACAGGCATCTCGTCCTGCAGGAAAGGATTATGTACACGCTCATGACCGAGCGTTGACATTGGCCCATGGCCTGGAATAAAGCTGACGGCATCGCCGAGCGGTAACAATTTGCGCTTAATCGAATCGATAAGCTGCCCATGGTCGCCACGCGGGAAATCGCTGCGCCCTACTCCACCTTTGAAAATCACATCGCCTGAAATCAGCAGCTGCGAAACCGCATCGAAAAAGACAATATGACCCGGTGTATGGCCCGGACAATGCAATACTTTGAGGCTGACGTTACCCACGCTGACGGTATCGTCTTCATTCAACCAGCGGTCTGGCGTGAGCGGCTGACAGTCTTCAAGACCGAACATTTTGCTCTGCGCTGGCAGCCCCTGAAGCCAGAACTCATCTTCTTTTTCCGGTCCAATAACCGGCACACCATAATGTTGTGCCAGCTCCGCAGCAGCGCCAACATGATCAAGATGACCATGGGTCAGCAAAATCTGCATCAGCGTCACGCCTGCGGCGGCCACTTCCTGTTTGATACGCTCAGCGTCACCGCCAGGATCCACCAGTGCGGCAAGTTTGGTCTGCTCACACCAGATAAGTGAACAGTTCTGGGCGAAAGCCGTAACCGGAATAATACGATAGTTCATGATGCTCCTGTTTCGTTACCAGGTCCTCACCGGCCCGGTATCAATATGCACAAAGTTACTACGTGGGTAATATCCTACACCACCTGCGCGCATAGATAACGCAGCTTTGCGAATATTGCTTAACGAAACCCCTTCAATATGAAAATCCATCGCCTGGCCTTTGGTGTGATAGCTGTGTTTCGCTACACCGCGGCTGTGCGCGCGCAACTCATCGTTAGTATTGAGTGAACGATAACCGGAAATAAGCTGCACGGGCTTGTTGGTCCCCAACAGTCCCTGAAGACGGTACAGATGATCAAAAAGTTTTGGATCGATGGATTTCATTTTATTCGCGCGATAGTCACGGAAAAAATGGTTGAGTCTTGCTAATTCATCCTGAATATAGCCTCTGCCATCGAAAAACTCCGCCTTGAGCGACTCACCGGTATGCAGGTTATTGAGCGTCAAAATACGCGGGCGTGGTGTCGAGAGGGTAGCAAATGCGGGCGTAGGTAAGATGGCCGCTGCGCCGAGCGCAACACCACCTAACGCCAGCAACTTGCGGCGATTAGCGTCAAATTTGTCCATGATAATCAGGTCTACAAGTAAGTGGTCGTTATTTATGCACTTCTGGCGCACGAAGGGCACCTTAACCGCCGTACACGTCGACGTCAAGGCCCCCTAATCCCAGTCAATACGGGGCCTCTAGCGATACTGGCCCATATTGACTCATTCATACGACACCTGGTTTATCAGAACTTCTTCATTTACCTGATTAATTGTTCAGCTTTTGGCAGAATTTGTGCGCCAGATCGCGCGGTGAGATCATAATTGTAAATATCTGTACGATATTGCGCCCGACCATCCGCGCCGACAAACGCCGTCAGATAGTAGAGATTGACCGGGATATTCTGGCGAATATTCACGTATCGCGTATTACCCTGTTTCAGCGCATCGGAGATCCGTGTGTCGTTCCAGCCTGCATCCTGTAACAGCATGTTGGCCAATTCAGACGCTTTATTGACGCGCACGCAGCCGGAGCTTAGCGCCCGAGTGTCCTTCTGGAAAAGCGTGTGGTTAGGCGTATCGTGCAGATAAATCGCATCGGAGCTCGGCATGTTGAACTTATAGCGGCCCAATGAGTTATGTACGCCCGGCGCCTGCTGGAAGCGGAACGGCAGGTTTGTCGCTGTAATGGTCGACCAGTCGACCTGATAAGGGTTGATGGCTTCTTTACTGTTCCAGCCACGCATCATGGTGTAACCGTGACGGTCCAGATAACCGGGGTCGTTAACGACTTTCGGTAGAATGTCCTTGCGGGCAAGCGTTGATGGCACGTTCCATGGCGGGTTCACCACCACGTTATTTAACGCACTGCTCATCATCGGCGTTTTACGGTCGGGACGACCGACAATCACCCGTGAGGCTAAAACCTGATTACCATCAAGATAATAAACCAACGAATAGGCAGGAATATTCACCATGATGCCGGTGGAAAGCTTGCCCGGTAACAGGCGAAGACGCTGAATATTGAGTGCCAGCACGCCCGCACGCTGTGCCGGGCTAACGTTCAGCCAGTCGCGCGTCGATTGTCCGATAACGCCATCAGCCCCCAGCCCTTGCCAGGTCTGGAAACGTTTCACGGCTTCCACCAGCTGTCGGTCGTAAACCGCCGGAGCCGTACTATTGGCTTTGGCTTTCTTCGCAGGCACCGCCGATGGACTCACCACCGGGTTATCTCCCGGCAGCGCAATATTAGGCGTAGAGTCCATCATCCCCGTGCGCTGCAGAATTTCACGCAGCGCAGGAATGTCTTTGCTCCACTGTCCCGGAGAAAGTTTGGCGCTGCTGGTTAACTGCGGCCACGGACGCGAATCGGTCAGTTGCGTGAGCAACGCCTGATGCATGGCCTCATACTGCGGATGCTGCGGCGCCAGCCCTGCGACAAACAGCGGCAACTGCCCGTTATCCAGCGCCAACTGCCACTGGTTGATCACTGACAACGGTGGCGTAGATAACGTGTACGGTTTATCGCTGTACAGCCAACGGTTGCCCTGCACAGGAATGCTGCTGATGAACTGGAGATAGCCCATCATGGCGTCTGACAGCACAACATCACGCGCCATCCCGCTGACGGCCGGATCGGTGAGCAGTTCGACCCATTGAGTAAACTGTGGCTGGAAACCGGCGATAGCCACTTCAGCAAGCTGCTGCTGAAAGGCCTGAACCGCGTCACGGTTTTCCCACATGGGTTTCATCTGTCGCGCCGCATACAGCGCAGACAGCTGATTCATGTAAATCGGTGTGTAACTGGCAGGCAAGAGTGACTGAATATCAGCCCGACTTTTCGCCGCAGCCCCTTCAGGGAGCGGTTGAATACCAGCCATCATCGCAACGGCTGGTGCCTGGCCGTCTGATTGCGCCAACGCCTGTGACGCATCACCCAGCGTGGCTGAACTGTCTGTTGGTACCAGTTCAGGCTCGTCGGCCTGAACGCTAAACAGCGGAGCAAATGCCAGCATCAGGCATAAACTCAGCGCTGACAGCCGACGACCATTAGATTTATCGAGTGACATCCCTTGCCCCCTGTTTTCATTGCTGCCCACATCAGACGGGGCTTACTCTCAGTATATAAAGACAAAAATACTTTTGCCTGACCAAATGTAAAGAAGATTAAAGATAATACCCTTCTTCGTTCCCAAAGGGATAACAAAAAAGGGCGACATCGCTGTCGCCCTTGTTTAAAAATAACTATTTACCACTAAGACGCATCCGCCGTTCCCGGCAACGGTTCCGGTAGCTGAGGCGCGAAACCACGCAGACCGACCACGTGAACGTGTTCCGTATTCTGGAAGACTTTACGCACCAGTTTATAGGTCGTGCCTTTTTCTGGACTGATGTTTTCCGGCGCCGCGATGATCAGCTGCATTTCCAGACGGTCACACAGTTCGAACAGCGTGGCGATGGAACGGGCATCCAGACGAGCTGCTTCATCGAGGAACAGCAGTCGGCATGGCGAAATATCTTTGCCACGCAGACGTCGCGCTTCATCTTCCCAGCTCTGCACTACCATCACCAGAATTGACATGCCGGTACCGATCGCTTCACCGGTCGACAGCGCACCCGATTCCGCACGCAGCCAGCCGTCAGAACCACGGTTAACTTCGACTTCCATCTCGAGATAGTTACGGTAGTCCAGCAGCTCCTCACCGATGGTTTGCGGCGTGCGCTGACCCATATCAATCTGCGGGTTCAGGCGCTGATACAGCTTCGCCAGCGCTTCGGAGAAGGTCAGT
Source organism: Scandinavium goeteborgense (assembly GCF_003935895.2). GTDB lineage: Bacteria > Pseudomonadota > Gammaproteobacteria > Enterobacterales > Enterobacteriaceae > Scandinavium > Scandinavium goeteborgense. Next base: position 2,912,299 of record NZ_CP054058.1, read on the forward strand.
CGGTTGCTGTTGAACAAGTCCTGATGCTGTTCGTGCTGCTCGGAAAGCACTTCCAGCAGCGTGGAGTGCGCTTCGCGAACGTTGACGTTCAGACGCACGCTGTTAACCTGGCCGAACGATACGCTTTGCAGACCCTGGTTGAGCTGACGAATACGGTTCTGCTCGCGCTGAATGGTCTTGCGAATGATATTCGCCACGCTACGGGAGCTGATGGCCAGCTTCTGCTCACGCGCCGTCAGTTCTTCCGTCAGGCGGCCCAGCTCAATTTCCATCTGTTCGATGGCTTCAACCGGGTCGTCGGTACGAATAATATCCTGACGAATACGCTCACGCAGATGCTGATACACCGCCACGAAGAACTGAATTTTACGCTCAGGACGCTTCGGATCTTCGGACATGCGCAGCACGTCGCGCAGGTGTTCGTTATCCGCCACCGCCAGACGCAGCGCACCCAGCGCTTTATCCGACATTGAACGCAGGTCGTCAGCAGACAGATAGGCCAGCTCGCGACGGTGCAGTCGGCGTTCGACGTTGTTGTCTTTCACCAGACGCATCACCGCGCACCAGCCCGCTTTCGCGCTGACTACCTGCTCTCGCATTTCGAGATAATTACGCTCGAGGCCACGCAGTTTGCGGGTCAGGTTATCCATCTCCGCTTCGCAGAAGGTCAGTGCTTTCTCCAGCTGATTACGACGGTTGCGGTTATTGGAGAGCTGAGTGTGCAACTCGTCACGACGGGAACGCGCTCGCTCTTCCGCCCCGCTGTCGGCACGTACGCCGATATCCTGCAGTTCGCGATGTAAATCGGTCAGCAGTTCTTTCTTGGTGTCGTAGGAGCTTTTCAGTGACGCCATCACCTGGCTGTACTGGCTGAGCTGTGCCGCATGGTTACGCAGCGCTTCACGGGCGCGGGTACGTTCACCTTCAGCCTGTTCCAGACGCTGGCGCAGCTTCTCGTTCAGATCGGTGTTGCCGTTCAACATTTCAGCCGAGTCGGTGTAACCAAAGTGCGCGCGGCGCTGCACAACTTCGGTGAGGGCAAACGCCTGCTGACGCGCATCGCGCTGCACTTGCTGAGAATACGCAAAGTCTTCTTTCAGCTGTTCGTACTGTTCCGGATCGCTCTGCAGAACGGACACAACCGGCTCAAGTTTCGCCAGCTGATTACCGTACTGCTGAATAAAGCGCGCGGCTTCCTGTGCTTCATCCAGACGTTCCTGAATTTCATCCACGCGGTCGGCGAGGGTTTCGTCGGCCAACAGATTCAGACGCGGCAGCAGGCGGTTAAGTTGGGAAACGCCCTCTTTTGCTTGTTCAAACTGCGCCCGGCTCTGTTGGTTATCATTTTCATGATTGCTGAGCGCACGCTCCAGCTCACCGCGACGGGTATTGAGTTTGCGAATTTCCGCTTCCGGATCCGCTTCAAACGCGACGGCTAAATGGCTGCCGATAAAGCGGCTGAATGCCTGATGCAGACGTTGCGTTTTCTGCACATCAAACGACAGCGTCGCAAAGCGTTCAGACAGAATTTCACGCTCGGCATGCAGCGCTTCGATGCGGTTTTCACGCGCCGCACGGCCAAACAGCGGCAGCGTTGGGAAACGCGAATAACGCCACTGGCGATCCGCGACTTTAACAACCACCGCTTTTTCCAGCTCGTCGACGCTGAACACGCTGTCATCAAAGGACGACGGATCCCCCTCGATGAGATAGAGATCTTCCGGACAGTCTTCCAGGCCTTCCAGCTGTTCGGCGATCAGCGACAGATCCGGGACCACGATCCCGTGACGTGACGGACCGTACAACGCGGAGAAGTACGGCGCATCTTCGAGGCTGACGTCGTCGTATATCTCTGACAGCAGCACGCCGCCAAAACGTTCGGCAAGCGCATTCAGGCGCGGGTCTTCCGAGCCACCTGGCTGGCTTAAACGTTCGATTTCATCATCTACCGCACGCTTACGGGCGCCGACTTCATCGCGTTCAACAATGGCTTCGCGCTCGCGCTCCAGCAACTGCTGCATGAATTCGGTAACGTCCTGGCTGGACTCGAAGGCTTCCCCACTTTGCTCGCACAGTTGGGTCAGGCTGCTTTGCGCCGCAAGCCAAATTGGCGCGCGTTGCAGCAGCGTCTTGGTGCGGCTTTGCAGCTGTTCCAGTTCCTGACGCAGCGTCATACGGTGTTCGCTGGCGGAGGAGACGCTGTCGGAGAGTGAAGAAATACGTTCTTCCAACTCCGTGTGCAGCGCTTCCAGGTCCTCAATCTCGATATGACGACCCTGACGCTTGCAGAATTCGGCCAGCAGACGTTCGGCATCCTGCTGTTCACGCAGACGCTGTTCGAGTTCGTTCAGACGCCCGCGCAGGGCGGTAGACTGCTCCGCCAGATGGCGCTGATTCAAGCCTTCACGCAGCAGGTCACGGGCCACTTCCCACGCTTCATCACGGCCCAGTGGACCATTGATGGCGGCGACTAACTGATATGCCTGCTCGAACTGACTGTGCGCGGTTTGCGCTACGCTCATTTTCTGCTCGAGTGACAGCAGTTTTTCCGTGGCTTCCTGCTCTTTCGCTTTGAAAGTATCGAGCCACTCATCGGCGCTATCCGGGCTTAAATCCGGCAGATGGCAAAGCTCTTTCGCACGCTGTAACGCCTGCATCGCCTGGTTGTACTGAATGGCGCGCGTTTGCTGCACGTCCAGCGCCTGCTGGTAATCGGCCAGCTGGCTTTTCAGTTCATCCACTTCCAGCTCAGCGGCTTCAGCACGGCCTTCGTTTTCTTCTTGCTGTTCGGTGGCTTCGGCCACCACTTCATTTTGTTCTTCGAGGCGGATCTGCAGTTCGTCGATATCCGCTTCATAGCGCTCGATTTTTTCCTGCTGACGCAACGCGGTCTGAACCAGGTTCAGGTGATCGCTGGCAGCCTGGTAATCGGCTTCCAGATCGCCTTCAGCCCCGTTGTGCTCTTGCAGTTCCCGCGCCATATCGACGTGTTTGAACTGCTCGGCGGCCAATTGCTGACGTGATGACAGCAGCTCGCGACGGAATTCGAGGGCTTTATCAAGATGCACGCGACGTTCGTTCGAATGGCGCATGTAGTCCGCCGCCACGTAGTCTGTGGCCTCGGAGATCAGATGCTTAAACAGGTCGCGGTCCGACTGAGTGACACGAATCGCTTCCAGCGTCATGCGGTTTTCACGCAGCGCCGCTTCCATATCCTGGAACGCTTTACGCACGCCGCCGTTTTCAGGCAACAGATAGTCGCGCAGCGAGCGGGTAATGGCGCTGGAAATACCGCCGTACAGCGAGGCTTCAATCAGACGGTAGTATTTACTACGGTCTGACGCTGAACGCAGGCGACGGGCGACAACGCCCAAATCGAACATCAGCGAGTGGTAATCGGTGATGGAGTTAAACTGCTTGAACTGCACGCCTTCCATCCCTTCGAGCTTGTCTTTCAGCTCCTGAAGGGTCAATACGCGCGCTTGTCTGTCATTCAGCGTTTCAGTCACCAGCTCGGTGGGCTGGAAGGACATCGGCAAACCCTGAATAGCAAACGGTTTGATATCCACTTTGCGGTCACGCCCGGCAACCTGTTGCAGACGCACGCCCACCAGCACGCGCTGATGACGCGAGTTGATCACGTCAAGCATCGAATAACACACACCGGCTTTCAGCTTACCGTGCAGACCTTTATCGCGGGAACCGCTGGTCGCACCGGCTTCGGTGGTGTTACGGAAATGCAGCAACGTCAGATCGGGAATAAGCGCCGTCACGAACGCCGCCATCGTGGTGGATTTACCGGCACCGTTACCGCCCGAAAGCGTGGTGACCAGTTCATCGAGATCAAAGGTTCGGGCGAAAAAACCGTTCCAGTTAATCAGGGTTAATGAACGAAATTTACCGCGTTCAATCATTATTCTTCCTCCCCGCTATCCGTGTCCGGTTGCGCATCGTCGTTCTCGTCATTGAGCTGCAGGCGGTTTTCAATCGCCATCGCTTCACCATCGCGGATCATGCGCAACTGCGCTTCGCGGGCGTCATCCCCAGAGCGGACGTCAGCGCCGAAGCGGAAAACCGCCTCTGTAATGCGGAATTTGCTGCTGTCGTGCCCCATAAACCACACCATGCCGAGACGGCGCAGTCGGTTCAGTGAAGAACGCACTTTTTCCTGCAGTTTTTGTCTGTCGAGATCCGAACCGGTCGAGCGGTTATTCACCAGTTTCAGCAGTTTGGCTTCGTCCGCCAGGCTCATCAGTTCGTCGTACAATTCTTGCTGGGTGAAAATCCCCTCATTCGCCAGACGTTCCGGGCTGAGGTAGAGATAACAGAGAATTTTGCCAACCATCATGTCCACTTCGGACAACACCGAACGCGGAATGAGCGTGGTGGAGCGCGGGCGCAAATAGAAGAAACCTTCCGGCGCACGAATAAGCTCTACGTTATAGCGGGTATAAAACTCTTCCAGATACTCCTGGAAATCCATCAGGAAAGCATGGTTGTCCAGCTCGTCCAGACCGATATGACGGCCAGAACGCAGGGCGCTATCCAGCGCCGGGAATAACGGATTGGCCAGGGCCTGCGCCAGCTTAACTGGCATCACGTGTTCAATATTTGTCGATGACATGTGCCTGTACCTTGGCTCCGTAATCATTAATCGGCTGCCACTTCGGCGACAGTCCGGTGAAATCTGCTTGTGCTACGCCCAGACGAACGGCCTGATCGACCACGATCCGCGCAACGTCGAAGTGACGGGCGCGCGGGTATTGTGCGAGATATTCCCGCACCACCAGGCCCAAATCGAGCGGCAGTCCTTTATTTTTGTAGATAACCAGCTGCTCTTCGATAAGCGCCGCCAGCTGTTCACGGATTTCGTTAAACTCTTCGAATTCGAGGTCCGGCGGAAGTTCCCCGGTCACCTCTTCGTCAAGCAGCATCATCTCTTCGTCACGCATATCAAACAGACGGTCGGCGTTCGCGTGGGTCAGCGCCCACGGCGCATCGAAGTAGTTCTGTACTGAAACACGCAGACGCTGGGCGAAGACGCGGTTTTTATCCATATCGATAGCGGTACGGATAAATTTATGCACGTGCCTGTCGTAGCCAATCCACAGGTCGATGGCCTGTTGGCCCCAGCTGACAATGCGATCGAGTTTACTTTGCAGGTCGAACACCAGACGGTCGACGAAATGAAGATCGTCGTAAGTCATGGTGGAATCCTGAATGCGCAACAGGTTGGCCTGCAGCTTGTCGCCCGCGGCTTCCAGCGTATCCTGCAATTCGCGCAGAGTGCCGGAGGTTTCTGACAGCAGCATTTCACAGCTGGAAATCGCCGCCCGCCAGTCTTTATTTAACAGCTGCGCGATATCGTCTTTGACCGACTGCTGCTGTTCGTCCATCAGACGCTGCGTAAGGTCGATGCTGTCAAAGATTTCCGCGACGGAATATTTCAATGGCGCGTAGACGTTACGGTGCCAGTGAAACTCATCGCCGCCTTCATCGGCTGCATCAGCCGCACGCTTCAGCTCGCCACCGACGATAGACAACTGCATCGACAGGCGCAGCGTTGAGAACTCACGCTGGCGGATATAGTAGTCGGTAATCCCGATGCCAAGTGGCGTCAGACGGTAGATGGCGTTGCCTTCGGTGATTTCGCTGGTAAAGCGGTTCAGCAGACGTTGACGCACCATATCGTTGATCGCGTTGTTCGCGCGCACGCTGATGGTTTCGCTGGTTTGCTCAAACGCATCACTGACGTGACGGAAAGCATCAATCAGCTCACCTTCGGTAAGCTCGCCTTCAAGCCGTTCGCCATTCAGCGTTGCTACGGCCATCAGGAACGAAAGCCTGTCGACCGGCAACGAGATCGAAAAATCATTTTTTCTGGCCCAGGCAACCAGTTCGGGGACTGTCTGGGAAAAATCACTCATTGTTAGTCCTTGTATCTACCTGCGGTTTGAGCGCGGTGACATGAATATAGCGACCCAGGCTAATCCAGGGTTCCTCACGGCAGTAGCGAGTTTCTAATGCCAGCAGCTGTTCGTAACGCTCGTGCTGCTTATGTTTTTCACGCAGATAATCATGAAAGACCCGCACACCGGTTTTGCCGGTTATCTGCCAGCCTGACTCTTGCAGCCACTGATATACCTGCTGTGGTTCGCGTGGGTAGTTCGGCGAAAGCTTACGTTTTCGGGTCTTTGGCATACCGGCTTCGACGTAATCAAAGTTCGTCACCACCATGTTATGCATCAGCAGACCGTTAGCATTGTAGAACATTAACGACAACGCGCCGCCCGGGCGAAGCACCGACCACAACGCGTCTAAAACGGCTTGCGGATTGACCACCCATTCCAGCACTGCATGGCACAATATCAGATCAACCGGCCTTTCCAAATGTCCGGCAATCTCCTGCACCGGGCATTGTACAAAATGCATGTTGTGGCTCACACCTTTCTCGTCGGCAGCCTGTTTTGCCAGGGCTATCATCTCGGCTGACAGATCGCATAGGGTAACATGATGCCCTCGCTCTGCCATCCGAATTGCCGTTTGCCCGGCCCCACCGCCGCCGTCCAGAATGTGTAATGGCGCATCGCCAAAAGACGCCAGCAGGATGTCTAAATCCTGCCAGAGGATCGCCTGACGCAGCTGGCCCTTGGTCGTGCCGTAGATATTGCGCGAAAATCGTTCCGCGATACCATCGAAATTGCGATCCTGCACGCTGGACTCCACTTGCCTGCCACAAAACCGCTATTTTGTCATACCCACAGCGAGAGGGAAGCTATCTAGTGTAATATCCGTGCATATCCCCTGTCAGATGGTCAAAAAAGGAACCAACAAGGATGCTTTTCACGCTAAAGAAGTACATTGGCGGCATGATTTTACCGTTACCGTTGCTGCTGTTACTGATGGCGCTCGGCCTGGCGCTACTTTGGTTCAGCCGATTCCAGCGAAGTGGTAAGATTTGTCTTAGCATCGGCTGGCTGGCGCTGTTTCTGCTAAGCCTGCAACCGGTCGCCGATGCGTTACTGAAGCCCATTGAAAGCACTTACCCAACCTGGCGGGGTACTGAACGCGTTGAGTACGTTGTCGTTTTGGGTGGGGGTTACACCTGGAACCCAGAATGGGCACCCAGTTCAAATCTGATCAATAACAGCCTACCGCGTCTGACGGAAGGGATCCGCTTATGGCAGGCCAATCCAGGTGCGAAGATGATTTTCACCGGTGCGGCGGCCACGACCAACCCCGTCAGTACCGGGGAAGCCGGGGCACGCGTAGCGGAGAGTCTGGGCGTGCTGCGCAGTGACATTATCGTGCTGGATAAACCGAAAGATACGGAAGAAGAAGCCGCGGCGGTAAAAGCAGCGATTGGCGATGCGCCGTTCCTGCTGGTAACGTCCGCCTCGCATTTACCGCGTGCGATGATTTTCTTCCGCCATGCGGGCCTGCATCCGCTGCCTGCTCCGGCCAATCAGCTGGCCATTGAATCACCGCTCAATCCGTGGGAACGTTTGATCCCTTCTCCCGTCTGGTTGATGCACAGCGACCGCGTGGGCTATGAAACGCTGGGTCGCATTTGGCAATGGCTGAAAGGCAGCTCAGGCGAGCCAGGGGAGTAACGATTTCGACGCCAGATCGAAAATGGCACGGTTAAATCGCCCGGTGTTGACCAACTGGGCGACTTCATCCCACAGCAGATACAACCAGCGGCGCCAGAGGAATGACTCAGACACTGGCGCACGCTGGAGATAGTGCCACAGCAGCCCTTCCGCCAGCCCGCTCTCCGACAACCGGAACAGCTCGTACTCACGCGGTGCCCAAAGCATAATGCCCGGCCCGACCATCGCCAGCAGCTGATCACTGCGGGAATCTTTCAGCATACTGCGCAACGTAAAATTGCCGTGCACCATGACACAATTATCATTAAAACCGTCAAACAGCGCGGGCAGACATTCCCGGGTGCGGAACAGAATACGTTTGTCCTGCATGGTGAGGCCGGTATTGTGGTAGAGATTCAGCGTGCTCCACAGCATTTCGACGCGCTGGCGATACCAGAGCGGCCAGAGATTTTCCTGCGTGCTGTCGACCGTGCCGACGCAACCGCCGCTGTCCTGTCGATGCCAGGCCAGCAATCCCTCGACGATCTGATCTTTCAGCTGTTCCCAGCGCTCCGGCGTTCTGGCGGGGGCCTCCACGGGCACGCCGCGCAGCCGTTCGAGTAGCAGAATATCAGGGCCTGGATGTTCTTCATGGGTCAGCACGCCGTAAACCACCGGCATGCGAACGGTCCCACTGCGTGCCAGAGTCGATATTTTCCAGGCCATCTGCTGTGCAAGTCCCGGGGTGGTGAAACTTCGGGCCAGCAGCGGCATCGGGTGTCCCTGAGCATCGTACAGCGACCACAGTGATGAATCCGTTTTCTCACTCACACACTCTACCCGGCTCAGCTTCTCGCCCAGCAGGTGGCTCAGTTCGGCACGCAGTTGTTCCATATCGGGTTACCCCTGTGTTGACTACTGTTTTTATAATGAGCGCCGATGCCGGAGATGTCACCGGGTAAGATCAATAACGGGGTAAAAAAAGAGGATATACGAGGCGGGAAACACTCCCCTCCGGGCGGAGGGGAGAAGGCGATTAGCGCAGTTCTGCGCGCACGCGAGCAAGATCTTCAGGGGTATCAACCCCAGTGCCAGGCACTTCTTTCGCCACGGCAACGTGGATTTTTTCGCCGTACCACAGCACGCGCAGCTGTTCGAGCATTTCGATTTGCTCGAGTGGACTCGGCGCCCAGTTGACGTAACGGCGAATGAAACCAGCGCGGTAGCCGTAGATACCAATGTGACGCAGCAGTGTGTCACCAATGGCATCGCGACTTTGAGCGAAACGGTCTCGATCCCACGGAATAGTGGCGCGGGAGAAATAGAGCGCATAGCCTTGCGCGTCCATCACGACTTTGACCGCATTCGGATTGAACGCTTCTTCCGCATCGTGAATAGGCACCGCGAGCGTCGCCATTCCAGACTGGCTGGCGGCCAGGTTTTCAGCGACCTGGCGAATGATCACCGGTGGGATCATTGGCTCATCACCCTGGACGTTGACGATCAGCGTGTCATCGCTGAATCCGCATTTTTCCACCACTTCGGCCAGTCGCTCAGTCCCGGACTGGTGATCGGCGCGGGTCATGCACACTTCGCCACCTGCAGCCTCGACCGCACGCGCGACGTCTTCATTATCCGTCGCAACGATAATGCGCTCAGCGCCAGACTCACGCGCTCGTTCAAGCACATGCACGATCATTGGCTTGCCGTTGATATCCTGCAGCGGTTTGCCCGGCAGACGAGTGGACGCGAAACGCGCGGGAATGATGACGACAAAACTCATGGATGGCTCTCTTCTGCGCTCAATGGACGGGCTTCGTTTTCCAGCAGGACGGGAATACCGTCACGCAGCGGGAAAGCCAGGCTGTCGAGTTTGCAGATAAGCTCTTGCTTATCCTGACTGTAATAGAGCTTTCCGTTGCAGACCGGACAAGCGATGATTTCAAGTAAGCGGTGATCCATAGTTCCTCCAGATGGACCGAAAAAGTATCTGCCGCAGCATAGCACAGAGCCCGTTTATGCGGCGTCAATTTCCCATCCCTTTGGCTGAGCGTCGAAAAGTTCAGCAGGTCGATGGTTAAGTTCAACGCGACCGGCACCTTGCCAGCGCGCAAAATCATTAATGGCTTGAGTCAGACCTTTTTCCAGCGTCTGGCTCACCCGCACGCCGTCCTGCAAATAGACGGCAAAGATTTCCAGCACGCCGGTTTTGCGGTGCATTTTGCTGTCCATTCGTCCCACCAGTTTTCCCTGATGCAGCAACGGCAGAACAAAATAGCCAAACTGACGCTTCGGTGCTGGCGTGTAGCATTCAAGCCGATAGCTAAAGTCGAACAGCTGCTCAGCCCGCTTGCGGTCCCAGACAACCGGGTCAAACGGCGAAAGCACCGCGTTGTGGGTGGCAGTCAATTTCCCCGCCTGCGCATCCGTAAGCAGAGGTTGTAAATCAGTATGCAGCCACATCGATCCAAGCCCTTCGACTTCCACCGGGATTATCAGCCCCTCTTCTTGCCAGCGGGCAAGTAAGGCAGGCAACGAAGGCTGCCGTAAACGGTAGTAATCCGCCAGCCACTGGCCGCGAAAAATCCCGAGGCTACGGGCGCTATTTTGCAGCATTAATTCTTCGGCCTGTTGCTGGCCGAGCAGATCACGCTCATCGTCCCAGTGCGGCATCACCCGGGAGGTCAAATCGTATATACGCTGGAAATTATGGCGACCAATCACCATCACTTTTCCGGCGGTGAACAGTCCTTCCAGATGTCGCTTGTGCGGCTTCCACTCCCACCAGCCACTGGCACCTTTACGTGGATGTTCAAAATCCGCCGAGCGCACCGGTCCGTTTTGCTGTATGTGTTCGATGAGCAACTCTATTTCAGCGGCATGTTCCACCATCCATTCTTGTCGATACTTCCAGCCCATCTTGTCGGGCGAAAGCATCCGATGGCGAATCAGTGAAAAGTCACTTCTCGGTAAGAAGCAGGCCTCGTGGGCCCAGTATTCCATCAGGTCACCTCGGCTTAATGCCTCATCCAGCCATTGTGATGGATAGCTGCCCAGGCGACTGAATAACACCAGATACGGGCTGCGCGCGACGATGTTGATGGTGTCGATTTGCAGTAATGACATGCGCTGAATGGTAGAGAGAATGTCACCCGGCTTCGGACGACGGCGGGGCTTTTTGAGTAACCCCTGAGCGGCAAGATGAAGATGACGTGCGGCTGTAAGTGAAAGCATTACTTCTGACATTCGAAATCCTCGTCAGCTCTGCCTGCGCCGCACGCATTTGGCTAGCGTTGCGTCAGGCTCACCAGTTTCTGAATCAACCGTAGGGCCTGCTCATCGTCAAAGACGGCGTCCACCGGTAAATACCACCAGTTTTCTTCGGCAAAAGCGCGACACTTCACCGCGTCTTTTTCCGTCATTATCAGCGTTTGCTTGCGGGTTGCGATTGCCTGCACATCTGCAGCGCTTAACGCCTGATGATCGCCTAGTGCCACGGTCTTCACTGGCTGCACGCCGCAGCTTTCAAGGGTGGCAAAAAAGCGTGGAGGATGACCAATTCCGGCCATGGCGACAACGTCAGTCAGCAAAGCGACGCTACGTTTTTCACCCGTTTTGAGGTTAACGGCCATACCTGGGCGCAACTGCATCGGGATTTCGCCCGCGCGCGGCACGCCACCGTTGACGATAACCGCATCCACGCTTTTCAGGCGTGAAGCCCGTTCGCGCATGGGTCCGGCGGGCAACCACCAGCCATTGCCAAAACGGCGGACGCCATCAATCACAACGATTTCTACATCACGCGCGAGGCGGTAATGCTGGAGACCATCGTCGGTGATGATGATTTGTAGGTCATGAGCTGCCAGTAACGCCTGGACGGCATCGCTGCGGCTGGGAGAAACAGCGACGGGCGCGCCAGTGCGTTGATAAATCAACACCGGTTCATCGCCCGCTTCGTCTGGAGTCGTGTCTGACGTTAATAGCAACGGATAATGAGCGGCTTTGCCGCCGTAGCCGCGAGAAACAACGCCCGCTTTGATACCGTGCTGTTGAAGTTGTTCCACCAGCCAGATAGCCACTGGCGTTTTACCGTTACCGCCTGCGGTGAGATTCCCCACCACCGCTACCGGAACCGGCGCACGCCAGGCTTTCTTAATGCCTAAACGGTAGCTGAGACGAATAACGCCGCTCACCAGGCCATACAGCCAGGAGAGCGGCAACAGCAGCAGCCAGAGCGGGGATTCGCCAGACCAGATACGTGCGATCATTGCCCAAATTGCATTTTATGCAGCTGAGCATAGACGCCGCGATGTTCCAGCAGATCCTGGTGGCTACCACGCTCAACGATACGCCCATCTTCAACGACGACAATTTCATCGGCTTTTTCAATGGTGGACAGACGGTGAGCGATCACCAGAGAGGTACGGTTTTTCTGCAGTTCATCCAGCGCGGCCTGAATGGCACGTTCGGACTCGGTATCCAGGGCTGACGTCGCTTCATCCAGAATCAGGATCGGGCTGTCACGCAGCAGCGCACGGGCAATCGCGATACGCTGACGCTGACCGCCGGAAAGCAGCACGCCATTCTCACCAATCACCGTATCCAGACCGTTATCCATCTTATTGATGAAGTCCATGGCGTAAGCCATTGTCGCGGCCCGCTCAATATCTTCACGGCTGTAAAGGTCGGTCCGGGCGTAGGCAATATTATTCGCCACGGTATCGTTGAACAGATGCACGCTCTGTGAAACCAGCGCCACCTGGTCGCGCAGCGATGCCAGGGTGTATTCGCGGATATCGTGTCCATCGAGCACAATGTTGCCGGTATCCACATCATAGAAACGCGTAATCAGACTCGCGATGGTGGACTTACCCGAACCGGAACGTCCCACCAGTGCGACAGTCTTCCCTTCAGGAACACTCAGATTAATGTCGCGCAGCGCAGGCACTTCACGGCCAGGATACGTAAAGGTGACGTCTTTAAATTCGAGATTACCCTTCGCACGTTCAACAACGCGGGTACCTTCGTCTTTTTCCTGCTCACTATCAAGGATAGCGAACAGCGTCTGACAGGCCGCCATACCGCGCTGGAACTGGGCATTGACGTTGGTCAGAGACTTCAGCGGACGCATTAACGCAATCATTGAAGAGAACACGACGGTGATGGTACCTGCGGTCAACGTTTCCATGACGCTTGGGAAGCTCGCCGCGTAAAGTACAAAGGCCAGCGCCAGGGAGGCAATCAGCTGAATGATTGGGTCAGAGATAGAAGAAGCTGAAACCATCTTCATACCCTGCAAACGCATTTTATTGCTGACTTTATCGAAACGCTTGGTTTCGACGCCTTGGCCGCCAAACATCAGGACTTCTTTATGCCCTTTCAGCATTTGCTCCGCACTGGTGGTCACTTGCCCCATCGTGTTTTGCATATTTTTACTGATGCTGCGGAAACGCTTGGACACATGGCGAATAGCAAAGGAGACGATCGGCGCCAGTACAATCAGGATCACCGACAGCTGCCAGCTGTACCAGAACATCATGATGAACAGGCCAATAATCGATGCCCCTTCACGCACGACAGTAATCAATGCGCTGGAAGAGGACGAAGCAACCTGTTCGGAGTCATAGGTGATACGTGACAGCAAAGTACCGGTGGACTGTTTGTCGAAAAACGAGACCGGCATCCCCATCATATGGCCGAAAAGGCGACGGCGCATGGTCATGACCACTTTGCCTGAAACCCAGGAAATACAGTAGCTTGATACGTAGCTGGTCACACCACGGAGGATCATCAATCCGATGACCACCAGCGGCATCCACAGCAGCACTGAGCGGTCCGTTTTCCCAAAACCATCATCCAGTAACGGTTTAAGAAGCGACAGCATAAAGGTGTCACTGGCAGCGTTAAGAACCAATGCGACTGCAGCCACGATAAGGCCAGCTTTAAAAGGCGCTATCGTTGGCCAAAGTCGGCGGAAAGTCTGCCACGTGGAGAGATCTTTGTCGTTCTGCATTCAAAAAACCAGCTTATGTTGAGATAGCCGCACATTCTACCCGTTATCAACTGCATCGCCAAACCACTGATGATACCAACGGGGGTATATTTGATCGCGTAAGCTATGGATTTGCCAACCTTCCGCTGAAAAGTTGACCGTAATCTGCCCCTGGTGAGGCGTTTCGAACCAGCGATAATGCCGCTGGCTGTATCGCGTTTTCACCTTTGGGGATGGAAAATGCCAGGCATTGTATCGCGCCATCGAAGCCAGCGCGGCCTGCCCATCAATCCGTTGAAGTAACGCCAACGAAGATGACGTCGAGCTGCCATGATGTGGCACCTGAACAAGTGTAGACGCAAGATGCTGCCAGTAATGACTGAGCATTGACATTTCTGCCGATATTTCAATATCTCCCGTCAATAAAACGCTATGCCGCCCGTCATCGACTCGTACGACACACGAGCGGTTATTGCCTTTCTCCTCTGAGCCTGGCAACGGCCAGACTGCACGGAACGTCAGCCCTTCCCAGCGCCAGCTTTCCCCTCGAAAACAGGGAAGATGCCCTTCCCACTGAAGCGGGCTTCTGACCCACAATGCAGGCCAGGTTTTAAGCAACGTTTCGAGCCCTCCACGATGGTCGAGATGTTCGTGACTGAGAACGATGCCTTCGGGCTGCAAATGATGCCAGCGCAGCCATGGGATGATGAGTTGCTGAGCACTGTCCCCACCGGGCCAGGCAAGCCCGGTGTCATAGAGCAGCGCTTTACCGTTTCGGGCAATGACGATGGACAATCCCTGCCCCACATCCAACATAGTCACAGACCACACCTGGAGTGGCGGCTGGCGCCAGAGCGGAAAAGTAAGCAGAGTTCCACATGTTAGTATTGAGGCAGGCCATCTGGTCCAGCCATTCAGTCGCCAGAGGATAATCGCCAGCCACGGCATGACCACAATGCCCTGCCAGCGATAATCGATATCCTGCCAGCCCTGTGGTAAAACGCGCAAAAACCAAAACAAGCCTTCGAGTAAGCGATCGGCCAACAGCCAGATATAATTTTCCATAGTCGCCGGGCCGGTAAAATGCAGCACGATACCGGCCAGCAAAAGTGGAATTTCACCCAGCGTCACCAAAGGCACGGCCACAAGATTGGCGGGCAAAGATGTCCAGGCCATGCCGTGAAATACATTTACTTGTAGTGGAAGCAGAAGCAGCATCAACCCTAATTGTAAATGCACTAACGAAATCAGCGCCTTTACTATGACGTTACATTGCAGGCGAAGGGGTGGCATCCACTGATACCAGAAGATCAACGTTGCAACAGCAAAGGCTGATAACCACAGGCTTTGCGCCAGAAGGGCCAAAGGATCCAACACCAGGATAGCGGCAATACAGCACCCCCATACTTCCCATGGCGTCCATCGGCGACCACTTAAGCGCAGCAGGAGCCAGACCCCGGCTGCAATAATGGTACGCAGCGCTGGAGGCTGTAACCCACTCAACCACGCATAAATCAACGCCACAATAAAGCTGACACAAAGGGGCATTCGCCAGTCAATCCAGCGGCACGGCAATACCCGTTGGATGCCTCGAATGATGGCCCAGCCGAGCATTGCCACCAGAGAAATATGCAACCCGGAGATGGCCATCAGATGCGAGGTCCCCGTTTGCTGTAATAGACGTTTTATTTCCGCAGGGACATCGGCACGCTCGCCCACAGCCAGTGCCAGCATCACCTGTTGCCACGGATAGGGCTCGAGCGCTTTCGCTAACGAGGAAACAAACCGTGACCGCAGGCTGCACTGCCCATCTACGATATGTGCCTGCGCAAATCGTCCGGTTAATGGGCGATGTAATGAAAGCGCGTGGCGCTGGCTATCGAACATGCCTTCGTTGAGTAAACCGTGTACCGCCCGAGCTTTGATGGTCATTTGCCAGATTTGCCCTGCGCAGCCCTTTTCCGGCAGTGCCTGGCCGTAAAGCGCGATGCCCGGTGCAGGGAGTTGACGCTGGCCGTTGATCCGTAGCAGTTTGCCGTAATAGCTGGTTTCACCGTCCGTGGCGGTGATCGCCACTTCAGCCTGCATCAGCTTCCCGGATAGCGTATTAGCTGGAAAGATAATCTTCTGCGCGGAAAAAACACCCCAGCAGAAAAAGAGCGCCGTGAGACCCACCGTTCTGAAACGCCGAGCAATAATAACGAGCGCTATTGCCATTAACGTTATCGCGCCAGTAACGGCTATCGAAGGTAACTCGGGTAACCAAAGCAGTGGGCAAATGCCAATGATGGCGCTGATGGCTATTGTGGGTAATCGCATGACACCTCCCTGTCGCGAGCAGTGTCTTGCTTTTAGGTAGGCGAGTCTTCAGACAAAAACAGACGCTGCGAGGAGGGTTCCAGTAAATCGATGTGGTTGCATAGAATACGTTGCGATTTACGAGGCTCATTCCAAATAATCGGTTGGTTATCGCCTCACACAAGCTGCGTATTCCAGAAACGAAAAAAGCACCCTGTAGGTGCTTTCTTCTCGTTCAAGTTTCGCGGGATATCCGCAATAACTCAATCGTAAATATTGGCGCGATCGCGCAATTCTTTCCCCGGCTTAAAGTGCGGAACGTATTTACCTTCCAGCTCTACTTTATCGCCTGTTTTCGGGTTACGCCCAACGCGTGGGGCGCGGTAATGCAAAGAGAAACTACCGAAACCGCGGATTTCAATGCGCTCGCCCTGGGCTAGCGTAGAGGCCATATGCTCCAGCATCTCTTTCACAGCATCTTCAACCGCTTTCGCAGGGATGTGAGATTGCTGGCTTGCAAGTCTTTCGATGAGCTCTGACTTGGTCATGATTCCTCCGGTTTCCTTTCAGGAAAGTATAAGCTAACAGCTTGAACAAGGGCGGCCGTAGCCGCCCTTTGTTGTTGATTACAGGACGAATCCTGCAATCTGTCAAGTTACTCGGTGAAGAGTGACCTGATTACTCGCCTTTAGCTGCTTTAAATGCTTCAGCCATAGCGTTGGAGAAGTTGCTTTCTTCCTGTTTGTTGTTAACAGTAGCGATTGCATCTTTCTCGTCAGCTTCGTCTTTAGCACGTACAGACAGGCTGATTGCACGGTTCTTACGGTCAACACCGGTGAATTTAGCTTCAACGTCGTCGCCTACGTTCAGAACCAGAGTTGCATCTTCAACGCGGTCACGTGATGCTTCAGAAGCACGCAGGTAACCTTCAACGCCGTCAGCCAGCTCTACGGTTGCGCCTTTAGCGTCAACTGCAGTTACTTTACCGTTAACGATAGCGCCTTTCTTGTTCAGAGCAACCCAGTTGTTGAACGGATCTTCAGCCAGCTGTTTCACGCCCAGGGAGATGCGCTCACGCTCTGCGTCAACCTGCAGAACAACGGCAGCGATTTCGTCGCCTTTCTTGTATTCACGAACTGCTTCTTCGCCTGCAACGTTCCAGGAGATGTCAGACAGGTGAACCAGACCGTCGATGCCGCCGTCCAGGCCGATGAAGATACCGAAGTCAGTGATAGACTTGATTTTACCTTCAACGCGATCGCCCTTGTTGTGGGTTTCTGCGAACAGCTGCCATGGGTTAGATTTGCACTGCTTCAGACCCAGGGAGATACGACGACGTTCTTCGTCGATGTCCAGAACCATAACTTCCACTACATCACCAACGTTAACAACTTTGGATGGGTGGATGTTTTTGTTGGTCCAGTCCATTTCGGAAACGTGTACCAGGCCTTCAACGCCTTCTTCGATTTCAACAAAGCAGCCGTAGTCGGTCAGGTTGGTCACGCGACCAGTCAGTTTGGTACCTTCTGGGTAACGCTTAGCGATAGCTACCCATGGATCTTCGCCCAGCTGCTTCAGACCCAGAGAAACACGGGTACGCTCGCGGTCGAACTTCAGCACTTTAACAGTGATTTCGTCGCCAACGTTCACGATTTCGCTTGGGTGTTTAACGCGTTTCCACGCCATATCAGTGATGTGCAGCAGGCCGTCTACGCCGCCCAGGTCAACGAATGCGCCGTAGTCAGTGAGGTTCTTAACGATACCTTTAACTTCCATGCCTTCCTGGAGGTTTTCGAGCAGCTGATCACGTTCTGCGCTGTTTTCGGATTCGATAACGGCACGACGGGAAACAACAACGTTGTTACGCTTCTGGTCCAGCTTGATAACTTTGAACTCAAGCTCTTTGCCTTCCAGGTGCAGCGTATCGCGAACTGGACGCACGTCTACCAGTGAACCTGGCAGGAACGCACGAATACCGTTCAGCTCAACAGTGAAGCCACCTTTAACTTTGCCGTTGATAACACCAACAACAGTTTCAGCGTCTTCGTATGCTTTTTCCAGCGTGATCCAAGCTTCGTGACGCTTAGCTTTCTCACGGGACAGCAGGGTTTCGCCGAAGCCGTCTTCTACTGCGTCCAGCGCAACGTCAACTTCGTCACCGACCTGGATTTCCAGCTCGCCCTGGGCGTTTTTGAACTGCTCTGCCGGGATGGCGGATTCAGATTTCAGACCGGCGTCAACCAGTACGATATCTTTATCAATAGCAACAACAACACCACGAACGATGGAACCCGGACGGGTTTCGATTGTTTTTAAGGATTCTTCAAATAGTTGAGCAAAAGATTCAGTCATGTTTAATCTTCGAAGTTAGATTTAACGTCCACCTGACACCATGTCGGATGGGGTTGTTTAACATACCCGCTCACAATCCATTGCAGCGGGGGTACTACAAATTCGGAGGCTCGCTTATCTTTTAATCAGACAGCAGCCAGTTTTTGGCGCGCGTATTGTAACGCTTTTTCAATCACTTGCTCAATGCTTAATCGTGTTGAATCCAGGACTAAAGCATCAGCAGCGGGAACTAACGGTGCCACCGCACGGTTGCGGTCACGGTCATCGCGTTCCTTTATCTCGACCAAAAGGCGTTCAAAGTTAACACTAAAGCCCTTTTCCTGCAACTGAAGCATACGGCGTTGAGCACGTTCTTCCGGGGAAGCGTCAAGGAAAATTTTGACCGGGGCATCGGTAAACACCACGGTTCCCATATCGCGTCCGTCGGCAATCAGGCCCGGGGCTTCACGGAATGCGCGTTGGCGCCGCAACAAAGCTTCACGTACACGTGGGAACGCAGCCACCTGAGAGGCCGCATTTGCAACGTCCTGAGTGCGGATTTCGCCACTAACATCTTCACCCTCGAGGATAACCTCAAGGTTGCCGTCGGTCGAAACAAAACGAACATCCAGATGTGCCGCCAGTGGGACCAGCGCTTCTTCGGAGGTCACGTCGACGTGATGATGTAAAGCCGCCAGAGCCAGAACGCGATAAATAGCGCCAGAATCCAGCAGGTGCCATTGCAGTGCTTCCGCCATGGCTTTGCACAGCGTGCCTTTCCCGGCGCCGCTAGGCCCGTCAATGGTAATTACCGGGGCAATTGCCGTCATCGTTATCTCCTTCAATCAGGGCGTCTGTTACTTAAACGCCGCGCATTATACTCGCCAAAGTGCCAGTCCGTTAATGTTGCGTGCAAAATGCGGAATAATGGCTACCTATCGCACAATAATTGGGCAAGTATAGATCAGATGCGGACAGAAAAACGCCGACCAGACGGTCGGCGCAGGAGGCAAAATCAGGCAGGGGTGCTTATGCGAGCGAGTTGTTCGAAATAATCCGGGAAAGTTTTCGCCGTACATTTCGGATCAAGAATGGTCACCGGCGTGTCGGATAACGCCACCAGTGAGAAACACATCGCCATACGATGATCGTTATACGTGCCGATCTCCGCGAAAGTCAGATGCGCTGGCGGAGTGACGCGAATGTAGTCTTCGCCCTCTTCCACTTCCGCACCCACTTTACGCAGTTCTGTCGCCATCGCGAACAAGCGGTCGGTTTCTTTTACACGCCAGTTATAGATGTTACGCAGCGTCGTTGTGCCTTTGGCAAACAGCGCGGCCGTAGCGATAGTCATCGCCGCATCCGGAATATGGTTCATATCCATGTCGATGGCGGTTAGTTCAGCGCCTGTGCAGGCGATGAAGTCATCACCCCAAGTCACGGTCGCGCCCATTTTTTCCAGCACATCGGCAAAACGGATATCGCCCTGCACGCTGTTGCGTCCGATTCCGGTTACTTTTACCGTGCCGCCTTTGATAGCACCCGCGGCGAGGAAATACGACGCAGAGGAGGCATCGCCTTCCACCAGATACGCGCCCGGTGACTGATAATGCTGTCCGCCTTTGACGATAAAACGCTGATAGTTCTGATTATCCACCTTCACGCCGAAAGTATTCATCAGATGCAGCGTGATATCGATGTACGGCTTAGAAACCAGATCGCCTTTAATGGTGATAACGGTATCTTGCGCAGCCAGCGGCGCAGTCATTAACAACGCCGTCAGGAACTGGCTGGACACGCTGCCATCAACGGCGACTTCGCCACCGACAAAACCGCCCTTAAGGCGCAGCGGCGGGTAGTTTTCCTGCTCAAGATATTCAATCTGTGCCCCACCCTGACGCAGCGCGTCAACCAGATGCCCAATCGGACGCTCTTTCATCCGCGGTTCACCGGTCAGCACGATATCGTTACTGCCCAGGCACAATGCCGCCGCTAGTGGGCGCATTGCTGTTCCGGCGTTACCCAGGAACAGTTCCAGTGCAGCCTCTGCTTTCAACGGGCCACCGTTGCCGGTCACTTCACAGCGTGTGCGATCGGAAGACAGAGTGTACTGAACGCCCAACGCGGTCAGGGCATTGAGCATGTGGCGCACATCGTCACTGTCCAGAAGATTGGTCAGGACGGTGGTGCCACGGCCCAGAGCCGCCAGCAGCAATGCGCGGTTTGAGACGCTTTTTGAACCAGGTAAATTGATGGTGCCGTCTACATGCGCGATGGGTTGTAACGTCAGGGATTCCATGAAACTCAACTCTCAAAAGCAGAAAATAAAAAACCCCGCAGGCCCGCTGCGGGGATGAAAACAGGAATATTAACCGTGGCGGCGTTCGAATTCTTTCATGAAGTCGGTCAGCGCCTGAACGCCCGCCAGCGGCATGGCGTTATAAATAGAGGCGCGCATTCCACCGACCACGCGATGGCCTTTCAGTGCATGCAGGCCCGCGGCAAAGGATTCTTCAAGGAACAGTTTATCCAGTGCGCTGTCGGCCAGCTGGAACGGCACGTTCATACGGGAACGGTTGGCTGCGGCCACGTCGTTACGGTAGAAATCGCTGTTATCGATAGTGCCGTACAGCAGTTCCGATTTTTGCTGGTTGATGCGGTTCATGACGTCTAAACCGCCCTGCGCTTTCAGCCATTTAAAGACCAGGCCAGACAGATACCAGGCAAACGTCGGCGGCGTGTTGAACATCGAATCGTTGTCGTTCAGCACGGTGTAATCAATGATTGATGGGCAGGCGGCGTGGGCTTTACCCAGCAGATCCTCACGCACGATAACCAGCGTCAAACCGGCCGGGCCGATATTTTTCTGCGCACCCGCGTAAATCACGCCAAAGCGGCTGACATCAAGCGGGCTGGATAGAATCGTGGAGGAGTAATCTGCGGCAACCACAACGTCTTTGCCGAAATCGGGGACTTCATCAATGGCGATGCCGTCAATAGTTTCGTTCGGGCAATAGTGCAGATAGGCTGCGTTGTCAGAGAGCTGCCAGTCGCGCATCGGCTTCACCCCACGCAAACCATCAACGGTGACTTTGGCGTCAATGACGTTTGGCGTGCAGTATTTTTTCGCTTCTTTTACCGCACTGGCCGCCCAGTAACCGGCATCCACGTAATCTGCCGTGGTTTTGTCGCCCAGCAGATTCAGCGGAACGCCCGCGAACTGGCCGCGACCACCGCCATGGCAGAACAGGACTTTATAATTGGAAGGGATTTTCAGCAGGTCGCGGAAATCTTTTTCTGCTTCTTCGGCCACCTGGATGAACTCTTTACCACGATGGCTAATTTCCATTACCGAGGTACCCAAACCCTGCCAGTCGCAGAGTTCCTGTTGGGCCTGTTGAAGCACATCCGCCGGAAGCATTGCCGGACCAGAACTAAAATTAAAGACCTGAGTCATTTCCCCTCACCACGCTATACACGTTATCAGCCCGTAGGCATAAGTTATTCCTGTGGCTATCGGTTTTACCATTCAGTGACACACGCCGCAATGGCTAATACTCGCGAGCCGAAAAATGCGGTCAAGCTCACACAACAGAATATGCCAGCTTGACGTCACAATGCCGACAATTTGCCTGTCAGGTGATGCGTTTTGCCCGGCTGGCCTTCGCCCATTCGGGATGTGCGCAGCGAGGGCATAATTGATGATCGCCCGCATGCATATGGAATATTGCACTGCACCGTGTGCAGGCATAATCGTTCTCTTCCGGCATCGTTTTGAAACGCTCCACGCATTTCCCCGGCAAAATCGGCAAGCCAGCTTTTACCTCATCGTCGCTAAAAAAGTAGACGCTGATTTGGCCATTTGTCTCCATTATCGCCCGCTTGACCTGGCCCAGATGTTCAATCCCGTTCAGACGCAGTTCCATAAAAAATTCAAACTCGGTCAGGTTTTCTGCTCGCAGCTTCTCCCAGGCAAGTTCCCCTTCGTCCACCACGACCACCGGTTTACCCTCGAACAAATCTTCCAGTTTCTCGCTGTGCGCCATCAGCCACATCACAAGCCGGTAGAGCACGGCCAGGGTTACAAAGACAATGAATACCGGCAGCATCGGGACGTCGTCATAGAACGCCACGTCTCCCGCCGCAGAGCCTAACGTCAGGATGATGAGCACTTCAAAGAGCGACATTTGGCGCACGCCACGACGTCCGGTAATTTTTAAAAACAGGAATACCAGCACGAAGGTATAAAGGCTACGCAGGGCTACTTCCCCGAGAAATTCCACGGGGACTTTATCGAATGCCATTCGGTGCAGATCAAACGCTTGCATTTTAGTTGCCTGAACAGTGAGTTATAGCTTCTAAGCGTAGCCGAGCCTTTTATTTTCGCCGCCCGCGCCGGGACGATAGCGCCTGACACGCAAAACCCGTATCATTGCGCGCTTTCCGTACGATAAAAGTGATCGCCATGACCCAAACATTTATTCCCGGCAAAGACGCCGCTCTGGAAGACTCCATCGCCCGCTTCCAGCAAAAATTAACGGACCTCGGATTCAACATTGAAGAAGCGTCCTGGCTGAATCCGGTGCCGAACGTCTGGTCTGTACATATCCGCGACAAAGAATGCGCGCTGTGCTTCACCAACGGTAAAGGGGCAACAAAAAAAGCGGCCCTGGCTTCTGCACTCGGCGAATATTTTGAGCGTCTGTCCACCAACTACTTCTTCGCCGATTTCTGGCTGGGCGAGACCATCGCCAATAGCCCATTCGTGCATTATCCGAATGAAAAATGGTTCCCGCTGCCGGAAGATGACGAAGTGCCAGAGGGCGTTCTCGATGAGCGTCTGCGCGCGTTCTACGATCCGGACGATCAGCTGACCGCCAGCCTGCTGGTGGATCTGCAATCCGGTAATGGCGATCGCGGCGTTTGCGGCCTGCCGTTCACTCGTCAGTCCGATGGCGAGACGATTTACATTCCGATGAACATCGTCGGCAACCTGTACGTTTCTAACGGCATGTCCGCCGGTAACACCCGCAACGAAGCGCGTGTTCAGGGCCTGTCCGAAGTGTTTGAGCGTCACATCAAAAACCGCATCATCGCTGAAAGCATCAGCCTGCCGGAAATCCCGGCCGACGTGATGGCGCGCTATCCGAGCGTGGTGGAATCCATTGCTAAGCTGGAAGCTGAAGGCTTCCCTATCTTTGCGTACGACGGTTCGCTGGGTGGCAAATACCCGGTTATCTGCGTGGTGTTGTTCAACCCGGCAAACGGCACCTGTTTCGCCTCCTTCGGCGCGCACCCTGATTTCGGCGTGGCGCTGGAGCGTACCGTGACCGAACTGCTGCAAGGCCGCGGTCTGAAAGATCTCGACGTCTTCACCCCGCCAACCTTCGATGATGAAGAAGTGGGTGAGCACGCTAACCTTGAAACACACTTCATCGATTCCAGTGGTTTGATCTCCTGGGATATGTTCAAACAGGATGCAGATTATCCGTTTGCTGACTGGAACTTCTCCGGCACGACAGATGAAGAATTTGCCACGCTGATGGCGATTTTCCAGGCTGAAGATAAAGAAGTGTATATCGCGGATTACGAGCACCTGAGCGTTTACGCTTGCCGTATTATCGTGCCAGGCATGTCTGATATTTATCCAGCCGAAGATCTGTGGCTGGCAAATAACAATATGGGCAGCCAGCTGCGTGAGACCATTCTTTCTCTGCCGAGCAGCGAGTGGGAAAAAGAAGATTATCTGGCGCTGATTGAGCAGATGGATGATGAAGGTCTGGACGACTTCACCCGCGTTCGTGAGCTGCTGGGTATGGCGACCGGGAAAGATAACGGCTGGTACACCCTGCGCATCGGTGAGCTGAAAGCTATGCTGGCGCTGGCTGGCGGCGATATGGAGCAAGCGCTTATCTGGACTGAGTGGACCATGGAATTTAATGCTTCTGTGTTCAGCCCGGAACGTGCCAACTACTACCGCTGTCTGCAAACGTTGTTGTTGCTGTCTCAGGAAGAAGAACGTCAGCCGCTGCAATATCTGAATGCGTTCGTACGTATGTACGGTGCAGATGCAGTTGAAGCGGCGAGTGCGGCCCTGAGCGGTGAAGAGGCCTTCTACGGCCTGCAGCCTGTAGACAGCGACCTGGCGGCCTTCCCGGCGCATCAGTCACTGTTGAAAGCGTACGAAAAACTGCAACGCGCAAAAGCCAAATTCTGGGCTAATCCGCAGTAAAACCACAAATTACTTATGGCGAAATTATTCGCCTGCGCTATATTACGGGGCCTCTGAAAGGGCCCCGTTTTATTTTTCATGGCCCCTTCGTTAATTTGTAATAATTAAGTTAATTATGAGTAAATACTATTATTAGTAGCTTACAAACAATGTTAATTTTAATGCATATTACTCCATTTTAATTAACTGCTTAAAAGGGGGTCATTGAAAAAATTCAACTCTAATTGCAAATTTTAAAATTTATTTTTATTTTGATAATCAAAAAGTTACGCCGTGAACGCTGAAAAACCATGCGTTTTGCGGGCCTATAAGCCAGGCGAGATATGATCTATATCAATTTCTCTTCTATAATGCTTTGTTAGTATCTCGTCGCCGACTTAATAAAGAGAGAGTTAGTGTGAAAGCTGACAACCCTTTTGATCTTTTACTCCCAGCTGAGATGGCCAAAGTGGCCGAAGAAGCGGGTGTCTATAAAGCTACGAAACAACCGCTTAAAACCTTTTTCCTGGCGATTACTGCGGGTGTGTTCATCTCCATTGCCTTCGTCTTCTACATTACGTCCACGACAGGCACTGCGGGAATGCCGTTTGGTATTGCCAAGCTGATTGGCGGTATCTGCTTCTCACTGGGTCTTATCCTGTGTGTTATTTGCGGCGCTGACCTTTTCACCTCCACGGTGCTTATCGTGGTGGCTAAAGCAAGCGGCAAAATCACCTGGGGCCAACTGGCGAAGAACTGGTTCAACGTCTATGTTGGTAACCTGATTGGTGCCTTGCTGTTTGTTCTGCTGATGTGGTTATCTGGCGAATATATGGCTGCCAACGGAGGTTGGGGACTGAACGTCCTGCAAACCGCCGACCACAAAATGCATCATACTTTTATCGAGGCCGTGTGCCTGGGTATCCTGGCAAACCTGATGGTCTGTCTGGCGGTGTGGATGAGCTACTCCGGCCGCAGCCTGATGGATAAAGCGATGATAATGGTGCTGCCAGTGGCCATGTTTGTTGCCAGCGGCTTCGAGCACAGTATCGCGAACATGTTCATGATCCCAATGGGTATCGTCGTTCGCAACTTCGCCAGCCCGGAATTCTGGACCGCAATCGGTTCGTCTCCGGACAATTTCTCTCACCTGACTGTCATGAACTTCATCACTGATAACCTGATTCCGGTAACTATCGGTAACATTATTGGTGGCGGTCTGTTAGTTGGGTTGACGTACTGGGTCATTTACCTGCGTGGCAACGACAATCATTAATCGTCGTTTCAGGCAGTAAATAAGAAATCCACATAAGAAGGTAGGTGTTACATGTCCGAACTTAATGAAAAGTTAGCTACAGCCTGGGAAGGTTTTGCCAAAGGTGACTGGCAGACAGAAGTCAACGTACGTGACTTCATCCAGAAAAACTACACCCCATTTGAAGGTGACGAGTCCTTCCTGGCTGGCGCTACTGACGCGACCACCGCCCTGTGGGATAACGTGATGGAAGGCGTTAAACTGGAAAACCGCACTCACGCGCCAGTTGATTTCGATACCTCTGTTGCGTCTACCATCACTTCTCATGACGCTGGCTACATCAATAAGGCCCTTGAGAAAATCGTTGGCCTGCAGACTGAAGCTCCGCTGAAACGTGCGATTATCCCGTTTGGCGGCATTAAAATGGTTGAAGGTTCCTGCAAAGCGTATAACCGCGAGCTGGACCCGATGCTGAAGAAGATCTTCACCGACTTCCGCAAAACCCATAACCAGGGTGTTTTCGACGTCTACACCAAAGACATTCTGAACTGCCGTAAATCTGGCGTTCTGACTGGTCTGCCAGACGCATACGGCCGTGGCCGTATCATCGGTGACTACCGTCGCGTTGCGCTGTACGGCATCGACTTCCTGATGAAAGACAAATACGCTCAGTTCGTGTCTCTGCAGTCCGATCTGGAAAACGGCGTAAACCTGGAAGCGACTATCCGTCTGCGTGAAGAAATCTCCGAGCAGTACCGTGCTCTGGGCCAGATCAAAGAAATGGCAGCGAAATACGGCTGCGATATCTCTGCTCCAGCAACCAACGCTCAGGAAGCTGTTCAGTGGACCTACTTCGGCTACCTGGCCGCTGTTAAGTCTCAGAACGGTGCAGCAATGTCCTTCGGTCGCGTATCCACCTTCCTGGATGCCTACATCGAACGTGACCTGAAAGCAGGCAAAATCACTGAGCAAGACGCTCAGGAAATGATTGACCACCTGGTCATGAAACTGCGTATGGTTCGCTTCCTGCGTACCCCAGAATATGATGAGCTGTTCTCCGGTGACCCGATTTGGGCAACTGAATCTATCGGTGGTATGGGCGTTGATGGCCGTACTCTGGTCACCAAATCCAGCTTCCGTTTCCTGAACACCCTGTACACCATGGGGCCGTCTCCGGAGCCGAACATCACCGTTCTGTGGTCTGAAAAACTGCCACTGAACTTCAAGAAATTCGCAGCTAAAGTTTCCATCGATACCTCTTCTCTGCAGTACGAGAACGATGATCTGATGCGCCCTGACTTCAACAACGATGATTACGCGATTGCATGCTGCGTAAGCCCAATGGTTGTTGGTAAGCAAATGCAGTTCTTCGGTGCACGTGCAAACCTCGCGAAAACCATGCTGTACGCAATCAATGGCGGCGTGGACGAAAAACTGAAAATCCAGGTTGGCCCGAAATCTGAGCCAATCAAAGGCGATGTTCTGGACTTCGACGAAGTCATGGAACGTATGGATCACTTCATGGATTGGCTGGCTAAGCAGTATGTCACCGCTCTGAACGTTATCCATTACATGCACGACAAGTACAGCTACGAAGCTTCTCTGATGGCTCTGCACGACCGTGACGTGGTTCGCACCATGGCATGTGGTATCGCAGGTCTGTCCGTTGCCGCTGACTCCCTGTCTGCTATCAAATACGCGAAAGTTAAACCTGTTCGTGACGAAGATGGCCTGGCTGTTGACTTCGAAATCGAAGGCGAATACCCGCAGTTTGGTAACAACGACTCTCGTGTAGATGACTTCGCTGTTGACCTGGTTGAACGTTTCATGAAGAAAATTCAGAAACTGACTACCTACCGTGATGCAATCCCAACTCAGTCCGTTCTGACCATCACTTCTAACGTTGTGTACGGTAAGAAAACCGGTAACACCCCAGATGGTCGTCGTGCTGGCGCACCATTCGGTCCAGGTGCTAACCCAATGCACGGCCGTGACCAGAAAGGTGCTGTTGCCTCTCTGACCTCCGTTGCGAAACTGCCGTTTGCTTACGCTAAAGATGGTATTTCTTATACCTTCTCTATCGTTCCAAACGCACTGGGTAAAGACGACGAAGTTCGTAAAACCAACCTGGCGGG
This sequence comes from Scandinavium goeteborgense, assembly GCF_003935895.2. Lineage (GTDB taxonomy): Bacteria > Pseudomonadota > Gammaproteobacteria > Enterobacterales > Enterobacteriaceae > Scandinavium > Scandinavium goeteborgense. The sequence goes on from NZ_CP054058.1 coordinate 2,940,113, forward strand.
CCTGATGGATGGTTACTTCCATCACGAAGCGTCCATCGAAGGTGGTCAGCACCTGAACGTGAACGTTATGAACCGTGAAATGCTGCTCGATGCGATGGAACATCCGGAAAAATATCCGCAGCTGACCATCCGCGTTTCTGGTTATGCAGTACGTTTTAACTCCCTGACTAAAGAACAGCAGCAGGACGTTATCACTCGTACCTTCACTCAAACCATGTAATGTGTTTTGACTGAAAACGCGATGTAAAAAGCGTACAATAAAGGCTCCACACCTGTGGGGCCTTTTTTTAACAATGACTCTCCTGCCCCAGCCTGCTTTGCCAGCCATCTATACTATGGGTATCTGTCAAAACAGACTTAACACAGCCGGCTTTGAGCTGTGCATACACTGGCCCCGGATGGGCCGTATCTGGAGATAACACCGCAATGTCAGTAATTGGTCGCATTCACTCCTTTGAATCCTGTGGCACCGTCGATGGCCCAGGCATCCGTTTTATCACCTTCTTCCAGGGCTGCCTGATGCGCTGCCTGTATTGCCATAACCGCGATACCTGGGATACCCACGGCGGCAAAGAAGTTACGGTTGAAGAGCTTATGAAAGAAGTGGTGACCTATCGCCACTTTATGAATGCGTCCGGCGGCGGCGTAACGGCCTCCGGCGGCGAAGCCATTTTACAGGCTGAGTTTGTGCGTGACTGGTTCCGCGCTTGCCGTAAAGAAGGTATTCATACCTGCCTCGACACCAACGGTTTTGTTCGTCGTTACGATCCGGTGATTGATGAACTGCTGGAAGTGACTGACCTGGTCATGCTCGATCTCAAACAGATGAACGACGAGATCCACCAGAATTTAGTCGGCGTGTCTAACCACCGTACGCTGGAATTCTGCCGTTACCTGGCGAACAAAAATATTAACGTCTGGATCCGCTACGTGGTTGTTCCGGGTTGGTCTGACGATGACGATTCTGCACACCACCTGGGCGAATTCACCCGCGATATGGGCAACGTCGAGAAAATCGAGCTCCTGCCCTATCATGAACTCGGCAAACACAAATGGGTGGCGATGGGCGAAGAGTACAAGCTGGACGGCGTGCATCCACCGAAGAAAGAAACAATGGATCGCGTGAAAGGCATCCTCGAGCAATACGGTCACAAAGTCATGTACTGACTCAGACAGCCTCTTCGGAGGCTGTTTTTATATCCCCTCTTCCATCGCCGTCAGCAGTTGCGCCAGCATGGGCGCACCGATCACCCCCGGTTTCCAGAGCGCCACCAGCGGATGCGTCAGACCCGTCGTCCCCATTTCGGTATCAATTCGTGCCACGCCTTCCAGCCGCTCAGCACAAAAATGCTCCGGCAAAAAGGCCCAGCCACAACCCCGTTGCAACAGCCCTTCCAGCAAGGTTATCTCATTGACGTGAATCAGCCTGTCCGCGATACGAATTCGCCCGGCAAGTGAGGGAGGAAGGTCACGGAACGGCATGAGCTGCGGTTGCGAGGCCAAATGCAGCAACGACACAGGCTGTTTTGGGAAATAATCTTCACGGGCATACACCGCAAGCGAAACGCTCCCCACCGCACGCCAGTGCAGATGGTCGTTTACGGATCGGTTCACGGCCTGAAAAAGACCAAGATCGACGCTACCCTCATCCAGCCATTGTTCCGCCTGACCCCGCTCACAGGCGATCATATCCAGCTGAATATGCTGCGCCTGAAGTCGTTCAGCCAGTTTCAGCACCAGCGCGCGTGGCGTAAAGAGGTCATAACATAGGGTCAGATGCGTTTCGAGAGTGTCAGGAATATTTCGGGCAATGCGCGAGAAGGCTTCGGCTTCATGCAGAAACAGCCTTGCCTGCCGATAAAGCAGCTGGCCCTGCGGCGTCAGAGTTAACGGTCTTGTCGAGCGGTCAAACAACGCGTAGCCAAGATCTACCTCCAGATATTCGAGCAGTTCGCTGACGGTGGTGCGATCCTTTTTCAACTTTTTCGCCGCCTGCGTCAGCGTGCCGGTCTCGCACACGCAGGCAAAGGCTTCAATCTGGGCAAGCGTAAAACGCAACAACTCCATCGGATGTCCTTCTTCGCAATGAGGAAGTCACCTTACCGGAGAGTCGATAAAGAAAAAAGCCTGTCGTCCGACAGGCTTTGATTATCAGGCGTGTGCCACCGGCGTTGGGTGATGCCCGGCTTTGCGCAGCAGCATCAACAGGTAGATAAATGACACACTGGCGATCATCACAAACAGCAGGTTGTCAGAGTAGTTCTGCATCAGCATCGACGTAAACGTCGGCCCTAGCAGGCTGCCGATAGTGTAGCTCAGCAACAACGCCTGGTTCATCGCCACCAGCTGATGATGTTCAACTTTCTCGCAGGCCCAGGCCATCGCCACCGGATACAACGTAAAGCCCGCTGCGCCCAGAATAAACAGCGTAGGTGCCATCGCCGCACCACTCAGCATTGCCATGCAGCCGAGGATAACCACAAACACCTGCACGCGCAGCACCAGCAAACGACCGTAGCGATCGGCCAGACGTCCCACCGGCCACTGACCGAGGATCCCGGCGCTGACCATGACCGCCATCCAGAAGCCAATGCCTGAATCGCTGACGCCCTGATGATTGAGCCACAGTGGCATCAACCCATACAGCGAACCGAGAACAATCCCTGAGATAATGCAGCCGTTGACGCCCAAACGCGCGTGCCGCAATTTTAGCATCGGCCAGACCAGCGTCGGCGCCTCTTCATGAGTCTGATTCGCAATTCGGGTAAACAGCAGCGGCAGAATTGCAGCCAATACCATGCCCGTGACCCACGGCAGGACGCTCATCAGGTCTGTCGGGAATTTGCTGACCATCAACTGCCCCAGCACGGTGCCCACGTAATACACCATCATATAGGCCGCCAGCAGTCGCCCGCGATTACGTGAGGTGCCGCTGCACATCAGCGCGCTTTCGACCACCACCCAAATCATCGCGCAGCCTACCCCGGCGAGGAAACGCCAGCTGAGCCAGCTCCAGAAGCCCATGGTCAGCCCTAGACCGATGCAGCCCACGGCGAAAATGAGTGACGCGAGGTAATAGCTGCGATTAAAGCCAAGGCGCTTGATCAATCGCCCACAGAGCAACGTTCCCACCAGGTTACCGGTGAAATATGACGAGCTCACCATGCCCACCTGCCAGGTTGGCAAATGATCATGGGCGAGCCACAGCGGGACGAGCGTATTCAGCACCGCAATCGCCAGCGTCAACAAAAGTAAGCCACAGAGCAATAAAAGCACTGGGCGGGAATACGTGGACATGGATATAAAACCGTGAGGAAGTTCAGAATTCGAGCGCATCATGCCACCGCCGTTGGCAAAGTCAATTGCCTCCAGGCCAGAGCTGGCGCGGTTTTCAGGGGAACAATAGAAGTTTTTTATCTAGCGGAGCGGCAATGGAATTTATTTTTAAATTATTCCATTGTTTTTATTAGGTAATTGGAAATATTACGACTTATTTTCAGTTGAAAAATTTCATGGATGGTGCGCATTTTTTGTTGCGCCGGACCGTTGCAATCCGGCGCAATAAACGGCTTAGCTGGCGACAGCCATCCCGACGGTCATATGCAGACCGTAGAATACGCCGCGGCCGATGAGCTCACCCACGAACATCAGTACAAACGCCAGGCTCAGCAGCGGAACGGCTGGCTGACGCCCTTTCAGTTGTGGCGCAATCCAGCACACCAGGGCCAACACGAGCACCACCAGACGCCAGGCCATCAGAGAACCGTACGCTGGCACCAGCGCAGAAGCCTGCTGAATGGAGCTGTGAATCGTTGCCAGCTCACTCCCTTGCATCACTACCACAATGGCGCTGACCAGCAGAGCCAGCATCGATACCACCGGCAGCAGGCGCATCGCCCAGCCGTCGACGCCAGCCACACGCAGCAATAGATACCCTAGCAGCGGCCCACCGATAAACATCGTCAGGAAGAAGCTCAACGGCGTCCAGATGCTGTACCAGGTCGGCACGGTATCGATGGTGTTATAAACACGAACCATCATCCAGACGAAGAAGACGCCCAGAACCATGGTCAACAGCAGCCACACCGTACGCAGTGCCTGCGGCAGCTTGTTGATAACCGCCAGAAGCCAGCCAATCCCACCGACTGCGAAGAACACGGAGCCGCTGGCAATTTCATTACTCAGCGAAGAAGCACCGATCCGGTTCAGCGAGTTAAACGCGCGCAGCGGCGACCCGAGGTGCAGGATTGAGGCGATAAAGCCCAGCCCCATCAGCACCCACAGGCCGAACATGCTCAGTATGACCAGACGCTGCTGTTCACGCGAAAGTTCGCCTTTCATCAGCGCCAATGCCAGAACGATAAAGCCACCGGCGACGCATTGCCCGAGGACCGTGAAGATCATCAGCGGCCATTCATGCCATCCACTTCCCATCTTAAACCTCCTTCGGGTTTGCCAGATAGCCGGTGGTGTCACCCGTCGGACGGCTGTTGGCGTTAGGTTTGATAACAATGCTTGGTTTGGTGAAGTGCGCAGACGGCAGCGGAGCAACCGCCGCCAAATGACCATGCTTTTTACGCAGCTCTTCAATCGGACCAAAGTCCAGCGCACGCAGCGGGCAGGACTCTACGCAGATAGGCTTTTTGCCATCCGCAACGCGCTCATGACAGCCGTCGCATTTAGTCATATGGCCTTTGGCTTCGTTATACTGCGGCGCGCCGTATGGGCAAGCCATATGGCAGTAGCGACAGCCGATGCACACGTCTTCATTCACGACAACAAAGCCGTCTTCACGCTTATGCATCGCCCCGCTCGGGCAGACCTTGGTACAGGCCGGATCTTCGCAGTGGTTACAGGCGATTGACAGGTAGTAGGCAAACACATTCTGATTCCATGTGCCGTTGTCTTCCTGCCAGTCGCCACCGGCATACTCATAAATGCGGCGGAAGCTGACGTCAGGCGTCAAATCTTTGTAGTCTTTGCAGGCCAGTTCGCAGGTTTTGCAACCGGTGCAGCGACTGGAATCAATAAAAAATCCATACTGAGTGGTCATCGGTTACTCCTTACGCTTTTACGACCTGAACGAGGTTAGTGTGCGACGGGTTGCCCTTCGCCAACGGCGACGGACGCTGAGTGGTCAGGACGTTTATACAGCCCGCCTGGTCAACGCCTTTTGCATCCGGCGCATACCATGCCCCCTCACCTAACGCTACAACGCCTGGCATCATGCGCGGCGTAACCTTCGCTTCAATGTGGACCTCACCGCGACCGTTAAAGATCTTCACGCGGTCGCCATTGGCAATCCCACGTTTCTTCGCGTCCATCGGGTTCATCCACATTTCCTGAGGACATGCAGCCTTCAGAACATCTACGTTGCCGTAAGTAGAGTGGCAACGCGCTTTATAGTGGAAGCCCGTCAGCTGCAACGGATAATCTTTGGCCAGCGGATCGTCGTAGTTTTCGAAGCCTGCCGCGTAGATTGGCAGTGGATCGATAACATCGCCTTCCGTCAGTTGCCAGGAGGCGGCAATCTCTGCCAGCTGCGCTGAGTAAATTTCGATTTTGCCTGACGGCGTGGTCAGCGGGTTGGCAGCCGGGTTCTCGCGGAACGCCTTATAGGCCACGTGATGCCCTTCTGGATCGCGCTGCTTGAACATGCCCTGCTTGCGGAACTCTTCAAACGTCGGCAGCCCTGGGATCGCCTGGCGAGACTGTTCGTACAGATGGCGCATCCACTCTTCCTGGTTACGGCCTTCAGTGAACTTCTGCTCAACACCCATGCGTTTTGCCAGCTGAGTGGTCATCTCATAGATGGTTTTGCACTCGAAACGCGGTTTGATAACCTGGTCGGCAAAGATGACGTAGGACATGTTGCCGCAAGACGCATCCAGCGCGAAGTCCATCTGCTCAGACGCGGTGCAGTCTGGCAGCAGGATATCGGCATATTTCGCCGAAGAGGTCATGTGGCAATCCACCACCACAATCAGTTCGCATTTCTTGTCATCTTGCAGGATGTCGTGAGTACGGTTGATATCGGAGTGCTGGTTGATAATGCAGTTACCCGCATAGTTCCAGATCATCTTGATCGGCACATCGAGTTTATCTTTACCGCGCACGCCATCGCGGGTAGCGGTCATTTCCGGGCCGCGCTCAATCGCATCGGTCCACATAAACATCGAAATGCTGGTTTCTACCGGATTATCCAGCGTTGGCATACGTTCGAATGGCAGATCGTATGAACCTTCACGCGCGCCGGAGTTACCGCCGTTAATGCCGACGTTGCCGGTCAGAATCGCCAGCATAGAGATAGCACGGGTGGCAATCTCGCCGTTAGCATGACGCTGCGGACCCCAGCCCTGGCTGATAAATGCCGGCTTGGCGGTCGCGATTTCACGTGCCAACTGGACAATACGTTCCGCCGGGATCCCAGTGATGGACGCAGCCCACTGTGGCGTTTTAGCGGTGCCGTCTTTGCCCTCACCAAGAATGTACGCTTTATAGTGTCCATTCGCAGGCGCAGTGGCAGGCAGGGTTTTCTCGTCGTAGCCGACGCAGTATTTGTCGAGGAACGGCTGATCGACCAGATTTTCAGTGATCATCACCCATGCCAGACCTGACACCAGCGCGCCGTCGGTACCTGGGCGAATTGGGATCCACTCATCTTCACGGCCTGCACCGGTGTCGGTGTAGCGCGGATCGATGATGATCAGACGTGCATTGGATTTTTCACGCGCCTGTTCAAGGTAATAGGTCACGCCGCCGCCGCTCATGCGGGTTTCACCTGGGTTGTTGCCGAACAGCACAACCAGCTGGCTATTTTCAATATCCGATGGGCTGTTGCCGTCGGCCCAGCCGCCGTAGGTGTAGTTCAGACCTTCCGCAATTTGCGCGGAAGAGTAATCACCGTAATGATTCAGGTAACCGCCGCAGCAGTTCATCAGACGGGCAATCAGCGTTTTTCCTGGCGGCCAGGAACGCGTCATGGTGCCACCCAACGTGCCGGTACCATAATTGAGGTAGATAGATTCGTTGCCGTAATCTTTGATCAAACGCTGCATATTGTTGGCGATAGTGTCATACGCCTCTTCCCAGCTAATGCGCTCGAACTTCCCTTCCCCACGTTTACCGACGCGTTTCATCGGATATTTAAGGCGGTCAGGATTATAAACACGGCGACGCATAGAGCGGCCGCGAAGACACGCGCGCACCTGATGCAGACCATCGTAGTTATCGTCGCCGGTATTGTCGGTTTCAACGTATTTGATTTCGCCATCGACCACGTGCATACGCAGCGGGCAGCGGCTACCGCAGTTCACCGTACAGGCGCTCCAGACCATTTTCCCGGCAACAGCGGCTGGCGCAATGGCGTCGGCGGCATTGGCGATACGGGTAAACGGTAACGTGAATGCGCTACTGGCGATCGCCAGTCCGCCGATTGCCGAGGTTTTCATCAAACCTCGGCGGCTGACTTCGGCAGTCAGCAAAGCATCAGGTGCTTTTATTTTCATGGATACTCACTTCATTGCTCATTGAAATGAACCAATCGCTATATAGATATGTATATAGCGAAGTCGGTTTTTTTTAGAGTTTTATGCTGCTTCTAATTCGAAGGGAGTATCCCTGCTTTCGACTGAAGGGTTATTGTTCAGTATCAAAACAGGTATAAAAAAAGCGCCCTAAGGCGCTTTTTTAAGAAAGGAATGAGGAGCTATCAGCCGATGAACTCAATACCGTTCATGTAAGGACGCAGTACTTCCGGCACTTCAATGCGACCGTCAGCTTGCTGGTAGTTTTCCAGCACCGCAACCAGCGCACGGCCTACAGCCAGACCGGAACCGTTCAGGGTGTGTACCAGACGGGTTTTCTTGTCTGATTTATTGCGGCAGCGAGCCTGCAAACGACGCGCCTGGAAATCCCACATGTTTGAACAAGAAGAGATTTCACGATAGGTGTCCTGCGCTGGCAACCAGACTTCAAGGTCATAGGTTTTAGCCGAACCGAAACCGATATCGCCGCTACACAGCAGCACTTTACGGTACGGAAGACCCAGCAGTTGCAGCACTTTTTCAGCATGACCCGTCAGTTCTTCCAATGCATCCATAGAATCTTCTGGACGAACGATCTGGACCATTTCGACTTTATCAAACTGGTGCTGGCGGATCAGACCACGCGTATCACGCCCATAAGAACCCGCTTCTGAACGGAAGCATGGGGTATGCGCGGTCATTTTCAGTGGCAGCGTATCTTCGTCGATGATCTCGTCACGAACCAAGTTGGTCAGTGGCACTTCGGCAGTGGGGATCAGCGCGTAGTTACTGCTGTCGGCTTCTTCATCCAGCGGACGGGTGTGGAACAAATCGCCGCCGAATTTCGGTAACTGGCCCGTGCCGTACAGTGTTTCATGGTTAACCAGGTACGGGACGTAGTTTTCAACATAGCCATGCTGTTCGGTATGCAGGTCAAGCATGAACTGGCTCAGGGCGCGATGCATACGCGCGATTTGACCTTGCATTACCACGAAGCGAGAACCGGTCAGTTTTACCGCAGACGCAAAATCCAGGCCTTTAGCCATTTCGCCTAACGTGACGTGATCGCGTACTTCGAATTCGAATTTACGCGGCTCACCCCAACGGCTGATTTCAACGTTTTCGCTGTCGTCTTTACCCATCGGCACACAATCGTCAGGGATGTTAGGCAGCGTCAACGCGATGTCGCGGATCTCAACCAGCAGAGCATCAAGTTCAGCTTTTGCGGCATCCAGCTCTTCACCCAGCTTGTTAACTTCCAGGCGTAACGGCTCAATATCTTCTCCGCGCGCTTTCGCCTGGCCAATGGATTTCGATCGCGAGTTACGCTCTGCCTGCAGATTTTCAGTGTTTACCTGCAGAACTTTACGACGCTCTTCAAGAGCGCGAAGTTTATCTACATCCAGCTTAAAGCCTCGGCGTGCCAGTTTTTCTGCGACTGCGTCTGGCTCGGTACGCAGCAGATTGGGATCGAGCATGCTTATCCTGTGCTTATCGAATTAGTAAAATGAGAAAATGACCGCAGCCTGCGGTCATTAGAGATTTAGCGATAACCTTACCGCAACGCCCTGTTTAGCGGTAGCGTTTTGTGGGGCTATTTTGATCCTGCTCGGTAAGCCAGGCGAGCTTTTCACCAATCTTACCTTCAAGACCACGCGAGGACGGCGTGTAATAACGGGTTTGCGACATTTCTTGCGGGAAATAGACTTCGCCAGCCGCGTAAGCGTTGGGCTCGTCGTGGGCGTAGCGATACTCCTGACCGTAACCCATCTCTTTCATCAGTTTGGTCGGTGCATTGCGAAGATGCACCGGCACGTCGTAGTCAGGTCGTTCTCGCGCGTCAGCCATCGCCGCTTTAAAGGCGGTATAGACAGCGTTACTCTTCGGCGCACAGGCCAGATAGACAATCGCCTGCGCAATCGCGCGTTCGCCTTCGGAAGGGCCGACGCGGGTAAAACAATCCCAGGCCGAAATCGCCACTTGCATCGCCCGCGGATCAGCGTTGCCGACGTCTTCGGAAGCAATCGCCAGACAACGACGGGCGACGTATAGCGGGTCACCTCCGGCGGTAATAATGCGAGCGTACCAGTAGAGTGCCGCGTCCGGTGCACTACCGCGGACAGATTTATGCAGCGCAGAAATCAAATCGTAGAAGCGGTCGCCTTTGTTATCAAAGCGCGCGCTACGTTCTCCGGCAATCTCGGTTAACAATTCTGGCTTTAATACGCGCTTGCCGGAATCATCCAGCTCCGCCATATCCGCCATCATCTCCAGGGTGTTTAACGCCCGGCGGGCATCACCGTTGACCAGTTCTGCAATCGCCTTGCGCGTTTCGTCAGGAAAGACGATATCCTGGCCACCGTAGCCGCGAGCGCTGTCGGTCATCGCCTGAGTTAATACCTGTTCGATATCTTCGACAGTGAGCGATTTCAGCAGATACACACGGGCGCGGGAAAGCAGTGCCGAGTTGAGTTCAAAAGAGGGGTTTTCGGTGGTAGCGCCAATGAAAAAGATGGTTCCGTCTTCAATATGCGGCAGAAACGCATCCTGCTGGCTTTTATTGAAACGATGGACTTCATCGACGAACAGAATGGTGCGTCGTCCGGCATTGCGATTCTGCCGGGCACGTTCGATAGCTTCTCGAATTTCTTTCACGCCGGACGTGACCGCAGAGAGGCGTTCCACGTCGGCGTTAGCATAGCGGGCAATCACTTCTGCCAGCGTCGTTTTCCCGGTTCCCGGCGGTCCCCACAGAATCATTGAATGCAGGTGTCCTGCTTCAATGGCACGTGGCAACGGTTTGCCGGTAGCCAGCAGATGCTGCTGGCCAATGTACTGCGCTAAATTTTCTGGCCGCATACGCGCGGCCAGAGGTTGAAACGCATTATCAGAAAAATCGAGCGACAGATTGCTCACGCACGCCTCTTATTTACGCTGATCGTCCACCGTTACTCCTTTTGGCGGAGTAAAGGTAAATTTGGATGCATCCACCGTGCCGTTCTGCTGGGACTTCAGCTGATAGCTGCTACGCTGATCGTCCTGCTCAATGGCGCTGAATTGATGAATGGTGCCATCGCGGCTCACGTTGATGGTGAACTCTTTCAGATTACCGTTGCTGCCTTTTGGGGTCAGCACAAAATCGTCACCGCTCTGCTTGATGTTGTACTGCTTCCAGTCGCTGGACTGGTTACGCGCAATCAGCATGAACGGCGTGTTGCTGGTCGCGTCTTTCAGCCAGGTCGCGGTTGCTTGTTCAACGAACGGGTTATAGAACCACAGCGTTTTACCATCGGAAACCAGAATACTTTCATCCGGTTGCGTCATATGCCAGTTAAAGAGGTTTGGACGCTTGACGGATAAATCGCCCTGCCCGTCCTGAACCGCATTACCGCTGCCATCGGTCACTTTCTGGGTGAAGCTGGCGTTGAAGCTGCTGACTTTATCCAGGCGGCTTTTCAGGTCGCTCGCGGCATCGGCCCAGACGCTGCTGGCAACAAAACTGGTCAGTAAGGCACAGGTGATGGCAAATTTTTTCATCTTCATTCCTTAAATGCGTCACTCCCGACACGGGAGTCTCTTTATTCCCACTGTAAGCAGTGAACCTACAGTGGGACAGGAGAAAATACTGATTTTTTGGCTATTTACGCAACTTTTCAAACGCTGCGTTTAATCAAACGGAGGCGGGGCCAGTACTTCACGGTTGCCGTTATGGCCCGCTTCGCTGACGATCCCCTGCGCTTCCATCTGCTCGATGATGCGCGCGGCACGGTTGTAACCGATGCGGAACTGACGCTGTACACCAGAGATAGAGGCTTTGCGTTTTTCGGTCACAAATTTCACCGCCTGATCAAACAGCTGATCGAGCTCTTCACCGTTGTCCAGACCAGCTGAACCACCCTCACTTTCGCTGTCGGACGTGATGCCGTCGACATACTGCGGACGACCGCGCGCTTTCCAGTCCTGAACCACCGCGTGGACTTCCTGGTCACGGACGAATGCACCGTGAACACGCGTCGGTGCCGAGCTGGAGTTTGGCCCGGAGTAGAGCATGTCACCCATACCGAGCAGTGATTCCGCACCGCCCTGATCGAGAATGGTACGGGAGTCAATTTTGCTCGACACGGTAAAGGCGATACGGGTCGGGATGTTAGCTTTGATAAGACCGGTGATCACATCAACCGACGGACGCTGTGTTGCCAGCACCAGGTGAATACCGGCGGCACGCGCTTTCTGCGCCAGGCGGGCGATTAACTCTTCCACCTTTTTACCGACGGTCATCATCAGGTCAGCGAATTCATCCACCAGTACCACGATGTATGGCAGTTTTTCCAGCGTCGGATGCACTGCATCCATGCTGTCGCCTGGCTTCCAGTACGGATCCGGAATTGGACGCCCCATCTGCGCGGCCTGAGCAATCTTCTCGTTATAACCCGCGAGATTACGCACTCCGAGCGCTGACATCAGCTTGTAGCGACGTTCCATTTCATTGACGCTCCAGCGCAGGGCGTTGGCAGCATCCTTCATGTCGGTCACGACTTCCGTCAGTAGATGCGGGATACCTTCATAAACGGACAGCTCCAGCATTTTCGGGTCGATCATGATGAAGCGCACGTCTTCCGGCGTTGCCTTGTAGAGCATGCTAAGGATCATGGCGTTCACACCGACAGACTTACCGGAGCCGGTCGTACCGGCCACCAGCAGGTGAGGCATTTTCGCCAGGTCGGCAATCACTGGCTCACCGGCAATGTCTTTCCCGAGCACGATAGTCAGCGGCGATGGGCTTTCGCGGAATTTCGCGCAGTCCAGCACTTCACGCAGGTAAACGGTTTGACGTTTTTTGTTTGGCAGTTCCAGGCCTACATACGGTTTGCCAGGAATAACCTCAACCACACGCACGGCAACGGTCGATAACGAACGCGCCAGGTCACGAGAGAGGTTCGAAATACGTGCGGCTTTTACACCCGGCGCCAGATTCAACTCGAAACGAGTAATGACCGGGCCCGGTGAATAGTTCACGACGTCTGCCTTGATACGGAAATCGGCCAGACGTGTTTCCACCAGGCGTGCGGTTTGCTCCAGCGCGAAGGTATCAACTGGCTCGATTTCAGTCGGCGGCTGGGTCAACAGATCCAGTGACGGCAATGGCGTAGTCGGTTTTTGCCGCGGACGATCGTCACCGTTACGCATCAGCAGCGGATGAATCAGGCTTTCCTGCGGCTGAGGCGCGGGCTGTTGCTGAGGCTGCTGGTAGGCGGGTTGCGCCTGAGGAGCCTGCGGCGGTTGTTGATATGCCTGAGCCTGCTGAGGTTGTTGATTGACCTGCGGCTGCGGTGCCATTTGCTGCGGTTGCTGGTAGGCCTGCGGCGGCTGTTCCGGCGCGACACTTGGCGTAAATAGCGGCGCTTTCGGCGTATCATCGACGAGCGTTTTCATCGGTGAGAATTCATAGTCCGTAGGGGAGAACGGATTCGCCCCCTGTGGCTGTTCGCTGGCATAACGTTGCTGCTGTGTGGCTGCAAACTGGCGTGCCAGTTCGGCTTCGGCGGCAGCATCTTCGTCTTCCTGCGTCTCAACGTAGCTGTTGTCTTCGTATTCCTGACCATAGCGTTGCTGCTGGGTGGCAGCAAACTGACGAGCCAGCTCGTCCTGATGTAACCCATCAGCGTCTTCATCGCCCATCAACTCGTCAGACAATTCTTCAGCCTGGCGCTGTGACGGTATTTTGATACCAAAAGAGGCTGAGGCCAGTTCACGGCGCGTGGGTACACGCACTGGATTCGGACGTGGAAGCTGCGGGCCAATACCGGCTTTAACCTGCGGACGCGGCGCATCTGTCGGACTGAACAGCTGAGCGGCCGACGCGGCGGTGGCGGCAGCGGCGGCAGCTCCGGTAGCCTGATGAACACCGGCTGCGACAGAAGCAACAGCCGCCGCTGGGGCAACTGCGGCCAGCGGATCGACAATCGACGCAGACGGCGCAGGCATGGTTGGCATTGGCGTGCTCACCGTCGCCGGTTCCGGCGTTGGCTGATACCACGCGGCAAGCTGTTCACGTTCACGCGCACGCTTTTCTTCCACTTCTTCGAAATAGTAGAGCGGTGGGCGCTGCGGTTTAATTTCTTCTTCCGGTTCTGGTGCCACTTCTGGCATTGGCGGAGCCTGCTCTACAGGCGGAACATATTCCGGCTGAGCGTAATACTCAGGTTCAGGTTGTTGCCAAGGCTGCTCAGGCTGCGCGTACTGCTGCACTGGCTCCGGATCCTGCCACAACTCTTCAATAGAAGGCTGCTGACGGAAGGCTTCCGGCTGAATATATTCGGGTTTCGCAACCGGTGCCTGCGGCGGCCAATTGTCCGGAGACGGAGCAATAACCGGGTCTGGCGTTTGCGGAGCCGGAACGGCCTGCCATTCCACACTCGGTGCGGCCATTTCACCGCCCGGAACGGAAGGGGCAACCATCGCGGCTGATGCAGGTTCTGCCCATGCTTGAGTGGTCGCCATCGCAGCCGCCGCTGCGGCAACCGGTTCGGCAATGGAATGACCGTTCATCAGCGGATCGTTTTCATCCCAGGCAGCCGGGCGGGTCGCGCTGTTGCCGGAGAAAAGTACATCGTCGGCATCAGGCTGGCGCGTTGCGCTATTGCCCGAGAACAAGACGTCATCGGCATCTGCGGCTTGACCGCGCGCACTGTAGTGTACTTCCGCTTCGTCTTCATCCATTCGACGACCAGAGAACAACGCAGCGTCCGTTTTGCGCCCCATCGGGTTGCTAAACTTATCGGCAATGCGCTGACGACGCGCCAGTGCACCGCGCAGAATACGGGCGCGGCGCCCTTCTTTCTTCGGTGCGGCGTCATGTTCGTCTTCGTCATCTTCGTACTCTTCGTCGTCAATCCACGAATCGTCGCGACGAGTACGGTTACTGGCGAAGGTCAGAATATTGAGGATCCAGTTACCGATTTTCTCGGCAATGCTGACCCAGGACCAGCCGGTGAACAGCGTCAACCCTGCAGCCCAAATGCACAGCAAGGCCAGCGTACCGCCGCTGCTGTGCAGCATAGGTTGCAATGCGGTGCTGAGCAGGCTGCCGATAACCCCGCCGGAGGCGAAGTACCAGATGTCATCTGCGTTGATCGCGGCAAGCCCACACATAGTGAGGATCATCGCCAGGACGCCAATCAGACGTAGCGCCACTGCAAAATAATCAACGTATTCGTCACTCGCACGATGCTTATACGCAAACCAGCAGGCACCGATAATCATCACGGGCAAGGTGTAGGCCATTACGCCAAAAATGAAAAACAGCGTATCTGCAAGCCATGCACCCGGCATTCCGCCAAGATTATGGATCGGTTCGTGCCAGGCGGTTTGTGACCAACTGGGATCGGAAGGATTAAAGCTAAGTAGTGCTGCCATCAGCCAGATGGCAAAAAGGGAACAGAGGATCAGGAACGCTTCAAGTAGACGGCGCCCGCTGCTTAATCTGTTAATCGTTACTTCTTTTTCTTCAGTGTATTCCTGGCTCAAGAAAGGCACTCCAGGTCCTTGATGCTAAAACGGACAACAGCGCCGGGTCTCCCCGGCACTGTTGCTGTATGGATTAACAGGAGTGTAATCAACTTGCGTTGATTTTGCACCTGTTCCGTTTAGCGTGTCTTAATTACCAGACGATTACTCTGTTTGACCTCTTCCATAACCACGTAGGTACGGGTGTCATTTACGCCTGGCAGGCGCAGCAGGGTTTCGCCTAACAGCTTACGGTACGCTGACATGTCCGGCACGCGGGTTTTCAACAGATAGTCGAAATCACCGGAGACCAAATGACACTCTTGAATTTCTTCAAGTTTTTGCACAGCGGAGTTAAATTGTTCAAACACATCTGGCGCGCCACGATTCAGAGTTATCTCAACAAAAACCAGCAGCGATGCATCCAGATAATGCGGGTTCAGCAGCGCGGTATAGCCCTGAATAAACCCTTGTCTTTCCAGCCGACGTACGCGCTCAAGGCAAGGTGTCGGAGAAAGTCCCACTCGTTTAGAGAGCTCGACGTTGGAAATTCGCCCATCCTTTTGCAATTCGTTCAAAATGTTACGATCGATGCGGTCGAGATCTTTGCCTGGGCGCTTTTTGCTATCTACCATTATTATTGTCTCTCTGTATTCCTTCCCTACTCCTGTCTGGACCCTGTGCACTTCACTGTTCAGAGCCTGTGCCCGTCGTCTGCGTAAAAAATCTGTCACCAGATGTAACGCATAACCCAAGGGTACGTGTTGAGAAGCCGTTGCCTGTCGGCAGCCATCGTCATCTCGAATGGCGTCTGTCCACGCCATGCGCCGATGATGCTGACCCGGTTAAAAATGGCATTTACGTGCATGAAAATTCACCACACGGCAAACGCTGTTTTTTCTCCCTTCATTGTTTTCGCAAAAGCACAGGGGATTGTCAAAGCAAAACATCGATTTTTAGTACAACATGCCAGATATTCATAATCACTCAGGGGGGTTCTTCATGTTATCTCCTTATAATCATCCCGATAGCAGTAGAATTTGTTATCGCAAGCGGTGATAAAATCATCAATCCATTGATGCAATCTATTACACATATCGTTAACAAAATCCCTGTACCCTTTTATTACTTCCGCAAATTCCCTACAATCGCGCCCATTGTCTGCCAACATTTATGGGGATCTCATGGGCACGGCCAAACACAGTAAACTGCTTATTCTTGGTTCTGGACCCGCCGGCTACACCGCTGCGGTCTATGCTGCACGCGCAAACCTGCAACCGGTACTGATTACCGGCATGGAAAAAGGCGGTCAGTTGACCACCACGACAGAAGTGGAAAACTGGCCAGGCGACCCGAGCGATCTGACCGGGCCTGCGCTGATGGAACGTATGCATGAACATGCGGTGAAGTTTGAAACTGAAATCCTGTTCGATCACATCAACAAAGTTGATTTGCAGAATCGTCCGTTCCGTCTTACCGGCGACAGCGGCGAATACACCTGCGATGCGCTGATCATTGCGACTGGTGCCTCTGCCCGTTACCTGGGCCTGCCATCAGAAGAAGCGTTTAAAGGCCGCGGTGTTTCCGCCTGCGCGACCTGCGACGGTTTCTTCTATCGCAACCAGAAAGTCGCGGTCATCGGCGGCGGTAATACCGCCGTTGAGGAAGCGCTGTATCTGGCAAACATTGCCTCTGAAGTGCATCTGATTCACCGTCGTGACACCTTCCGCGCGGAGAAGATTCTGATCAAGCGTCTGATGGATAAAGTGGAAAGCGGTAATATCGTGCTGCACACCCACCGCACGCTGGAAGAAGTGACTGGCGACCAGATGGGCGTTAGCGGCCTGCGTCTGCGTGATACTCAGAACAGCGACAACATTGAGTCGCTTGAAGTGGCAGGCCTGTTTGTGGCTATCGGCCACAGCCCGAACACCGGCATTTTCGACGGCCAGTTGGCGCTTGAAAACGGCTACATTAAAGTGCAGTCCGGCATCCACGGTAACGCCACGCAGACCAGCATTCCTGGCGTGTTTGCCGCAGGCGACGTGATGGACCACATTTACCGTCAGGCGATTACCTCCGCAGGTACGGGTTGTATGGCCGCGCTGGACGCAGAGCGTTATCTCGACGGTCTGGCCGATCAGGCTAAATAATCTTTACAAGTCAGTAACAAAGGTAAAGAAGGCGACGATAAGTCGCCTTTATTATTTCCCCGATGTAACATTGCCGTGCCCAATGATTTCTAATAAGACACCTGCTAAGCACGCAATGAATAAAACCCGTCAACAAGAGCTTACCCGCTGGTTAAAACAGCAAAGCGTTCTCTCCCGCCGATGGCTGATGCTTTCCCGTCTGCTCGGTGCGGTCAGCGGAGTGCTGATCATCGCCCAAGCCTGGCTTCTGGCCAAGATCCTGCACCATATGATTATGGAGAACATTCCTCGGGAAGCGCTGTTGCTGCCCTTTGTGGTGCTGATTCTGGTCTTTATTCTGCGTGCGTGGGTGGTCTGGCTGCGAGAACGGGTGGGTTTCCATGCCGGGCAGCACATCCGTTTTGAGATCCGAAAAACGGTACTCGACCGCCTGCAACAAGCAGGTCCAGCGTGGATACAGGGGAAACCTGCGGGCAGCTGGGCGACGTTGATTCTTGAACAAATCGACGACATGCATGACTACTACGCCCGTTATCTGCCGCAGATGGCGCTGGCCGCCTCCGTGCCGCTGCTTATCGTCATCGCGATTTTCCCGTCTAACTGGGCTGCCGCGCTCATTCTGTTGTGTACCGCGCCGCTGATCCCGATGTTTATGGCGCTGGTTGGCATGGGTGCTGCCGATGCCAACCGTCGTAATTTCCAGGCACTGGCAAGACTGAGCGGCCATTTTCTCGACCGCCTGCGCGGGATGGACACCTTACGTATTTTCGGACGCGGTGAAGCGGAAACTGACAACATTCGTCAGGCTTCCGAAAGTTTCCGCCAGCGCACAATGGAAGTTCTGCGTCTCGCTTTCCTCTCTTCTGGTGTTCTGGAATTTTTCACGTCGCTTTCGATTGCCGTGGTTGCCGTTTATTTTGGTTTCTCCTATCTCGGCCAGCTGAATTTTGGCAGCTATGGCACGACCGTCACCTTGATGTCAGGCTTTTTAGCGCTAATTCTGGCACCAGAATTCTTCCAGCCGTTGCGCGACCTTGGTACGTTTTATCATGCTAAAGCGCAGGCAGTGGG
The DNA here is from genome assembly GCF_003935895.2 of Scandinavium goeteborgense. Classification (GTDB taxonomy): domain Bacteria; phylum Pseudomonadota; class Gammaproteobacteria; order Enterobacterales; family Enterobacteriaceae; genus Scandinavium; species Scandinavium goeteborgense. Next base: position 2,958,369 of record NZ_CP054058.1, read on the forward strand.
CGCCGCCGACAGTCTTAAAACCTTCCTCGAAGCCCCGCTGGCGCAGCCAGAGCGCGGCAGTGTCGCGCCGGATGAATCGCAAAATGTGAGCCTCGAAGCGCAGGGTCTGCTGATTAAATCGCCGGAAGGAAAAATCCTCGCCGGACCGCTGAACTTCAGCCTCAACCCTGGCGAGCGCGTGGTGCTGGTCGGCCAGAGCGGTTCAGGAAAAAGTTCCCTGCTCAACACCCTGGCCGGTTTTCTGCCCTACGACGGCTCGCTGAAAGTGAACGGCACAGAGCTGCGTGACCTGGATCCTGAGGCATGGCGACGCCTGCTCAGCTGGGTCGGACAAAACCCGCAGCTTCCGGCGCATACGCTGCGTGACAATGTGCTGCTGGCAAATCCAAAAGCCAATGAGACCCAGCTGCAACATGCGCTCGACCGCGCCTGGGTGAGCGAATTTGTTAGCCAGCTTCCGCAAGGGATTGATACCCCCGTCGGCGATCAGGCGGCTCGCTTGTCCGTCGGTCAGGCCCAGCGAGTGGCCGTCGCCCGCGCCCTGCTCTCTCCTTGCCACTTTTTGTTACTGGATGAGCCTGCTGCCAGCCTCGATGCCCACAGCGAACAGCGCGTTATGCAGGCGTTGACGGAAGCCGCAACCCACCAGACCACGCTGATGGTCACGCATCAGTTAGAAAATCTCGCCGAATGGGATGCCGTTTGGGTCATGCATCAAGGCCAAATCGTCGAGCAGGGTTCGTTTGCCGAGCTCGCTGAAGCACAGGGGCACTTTGCGCACCTGCTTGCCCATCGTCAGGAGGAGATTTAAATGCGCGTTTTAGCCCCGTACCTGGCGCTGTATAAGCGCCATAAATGGCTGCTCTCCCTCGGCGTTGTGCTCGCGATTATCACCCTGCTGGCCAGCATTGGTCTGCTGACGCTCTCGGGCTGGTTCTTGTCAGCTTCTGCCGCCGTCGGTTTTGCGGGCGCCTACACCTTTAACTATATGTTGCCTGCCGCAGGCGTACGTGGGGCCGCCATCATTCGTACCGCGGGGCGCTATTTCGAGCGTCTGGTCAGCCACGATGCGACTTTCCGCGTGTTGCAGCACCTGCGCGTGTCCACGTTCAGCAAGCTGCTACCGCTCTCCCCTGCCGGGCTGGCGCGTTTCCGTCAGGGTGAATTGCTCAACCGCGTGGTAGCAGATGTCGACACCCTCGATCATCTTTACCTGCGCGTGATTTCCCCGCTGATTGGGGCGCTGGTCGTCATTCTGGTCGTCTCGTTCGGCCTGAGTTTTCTTGACCTGACGCTGGCCCTGACCCTCGGCGGCATTATGTTGCTGACGCTGTTCCTGCTGCCGCCATTGTTTTACCGGGCCGGAAAACCGACCGGTGAGAAACTGACGCAGCTTCGCGGTGAATACCGCCAGCAGCTCACGTCCTGGCTGCACGGCCAGGCTGAACTGAGCATTTTCGGTGCGAGCACGCGCTATCGCGAGCAAATGGAACAGACGGAGCTGAGCTGGCACGAGGCGCAACGCCGTCAGTCCGAGCTGACCGCCCTTTCTCAGGCGCTGATGCTGCTGATGGGTGCTGCGGCGGTGATTGTGATGCTGTGGATGGCGGCAGGTGGTGTGGGCGGTAATAGCCAGCCAGGCCCGTTGATCGCACTGTTTGTGTTCTGCGCACTGGCCGCGTTTGAAGCGCTGGCCCCGGTAACCGGCGCATTCCAGCACCTTGGACAGGTCATGGCTTCCGCTGTGCGGATAACCGAACTCACCGGGCAACAACCCGAAGTCACATTCCCGGAGACGGCTTCTGACGTACCGCAGCGCGTGAGCCTGACGCTGAAAAATGTCAGCTTCACCTACCCGCAGCAGACACAGCCCGCGCTGGCGAATCTGAATTTACGCGTCAACGCCGGAGAACATGTTGCTATTCTGGGCCGTACCGGCTGCGGTAAATCGACACTGTTACAGCTGCTGACTCGCGCGTGGGATCCGCAAAGCGGAGAACTACTGCTGAACGAGCACCCGATTTCGGCGATGGATGAAATGACGCTGCGCCGCACCATGAGCGTGGTTCCGCAACGCGTGCACCTTTTCAGCGCCACGCTGCGGGATAACCTGCTACTGGCGGCCCCGAACGCAACGGATGACGCGCTAAGCGCTGTTCTGGTGCGCACTGGTCTGGAAAAATTGCTCGACGATAGCGGGCTGAACAGCTGGCTCGGTGAAGGCGGCCGTCAACTCTCCGGCGGCGAACTGCGACGCCTGGCGATTGCCCGCGCCCTGCTGCATGATGCGCCGTTGATGCTGCTCGACGAACCGACCGAAGGACTTGATGCCACTACGGAAAGCCAAATCCTTGATTTACTGGCCGATGTGATGCGTGACAAAACCGTGCTGATGGTAACCCACCGCCTGCGCGGGCTGGCTCGTTTTGAGCAAATAATTGTGATGGACAACGGCCAAATTATTGAGCATGGTAATCACGCAGAATTGCTGGCCCAACAAGGGCGTTATTACCAGTTCAGACAGCGTCTGTAGACTACTATTCACTATTATTAGGCTCATCAGGCGTGGAGTTGTGAAGTATGCGGCTGGTCCAGTTGTCACGTCATTCTATAACCTTCCCGTCGCCGGAAGGTGCCTTGCGCGAGCCTAATGGTTTGCTCGCGCTGGGTGGCGATCTCAGCCCGGCGCGACTGCTCATGGCCTATCAGCGCGGTATCTTTCCCTGGTTTTCTCCCGGCGATCCGATTTTGTGGTGGTCGCCTGACCCTCGTGCCGTTCTATGGCCTGACACGTTTCATGTCAGCCGCAGCATGAAACGATTTCATAAATCGTCCCCTTTTCGCATCACGCTCAATCATGCTTTCGGCAAGGTAATTGAAGGCTGTTCTGCCGATCGCGATGAAGGCACGTGGATTACCGAAAGCATTGTGCAGGCCTATCACCGCCTGCATGAACTGGGACACGCGCATTCGGTTGAGGTGTGGCTGGGAAGTGAGCTGGTGGGTGGTATGTACGGCGTGGCACAAGGCGCGCTGTTCTGCGGTGAGTCGATGTTCAGCCGGGCGGAAAATGCCTCAAAAAGCGCACTGCTCGTTTTCTCGCAGGCATTTGCCGCACAGGGCGGGAAACTGATGGATTGTCAGGTGCTTAATAATCATACCGCGTCGCTGGGTGCGATTGAAATTCCCCGCCGCGAATACCTGGAATACCTCGCAGAATTACGTACGCAGCCGCTGCCAGGGCACTTTTGGGTCCCTCGTACGCTCTTTTCACCCACAGTGTAAATGTTTTCGGCACATTTATTGTCAAGGTGATATAATTGCGTCGGAAGTCGTTTCTGCCTGTTGCCCCGCCATCGTTTCAGGAATATCCCCTATACGTTTGCGCTCGTCATACAGTCTTTGTGTATGACAGACGGGTAATGCGCAAAAACGATCTCTTTTTACCCTACACACCGGCATAAGGCCGAAAGATGACGGGTAAATCTTTACTTAATTGCTGAATTTCGGCATTATCTTGCCGGTTCAAAACTATGGTAGTGATACCCCCCCGAGGACTAGATGGCCAAAGAAGACAATATTGAAATGCAGGGTACCGTTCTCGATACGTTACCTAACACTATGTTCCGCGTAGAGCTTGAAAACGGGCACGTGGTAACTGCGCATATCTCCGGAAAAATGCGTAAAAACTACATCCGCATTCTGACGGGCGACAAAGTGACTGTTGAGTTGACCCCGTACGACCTGAGCAAAGGCCGCATTGTCTTCCGTAGTCGCTAATCGCTAAACGGCCCGCTGGGCACGTTAATGCTGAAAGGTCGGGAATCCCCCGACCTTTTTCAATTCTGGGCGCTAATGCGCTTTATGCGTGGCCTCCGGCCTGCAAACACTCTCCTACCTCGCCAGCCCCATACTATTGATATGCTCCGCCGTAAGAACAATCATCAGCTTGTGAACTGCCGCGGTGATAGATAATCACCAGTGTAAATCATAACTTATTGTTCTTATTGAATTTATTTCACATTCCAATTAACATTATTGAAATAAAAACATAACAATTGCTTCTTATACTTCGCGCCTTATTCATCATTGATGGCAAGGAGTGTGATTTTGAAATCTTCGGTTCGACCTCTGGCTCTGCTTGTTGGTCTGGTTTGTTGTACCGCGCATGCTGCAGATAGGTCTCTCTCAACCCCACATCTTAGGGGGATCGATAATTTTCGTGACGTCGCTGGGATAGCCAGTGCTTACAGCACCGCCAATGATGGCGTGATGCGCGCGGGGATTTTCTATCGCTCCAATGCCCTGACACCACAAGATGACGATCTCTCGGTGCTTGAACAACTCCAGGTCAAGACGGTCATCGATTTGCGCTCTCCAGCAGAAGTCGCGGCACAGGCTGACACGCTGCCCGCCAACAGCAAATACGTGAATGTCGATTTGATTGGTAATAACGGCGCCTTCGTTATCGATCTCAGTAAAATGACCGTGAAAGATGTGGATACAATGATGGAAGACGGTGAACGCAGTTTTGTCACCACGCCGTACGCCCGTCAGGGGCTTGGCGACGTATTCCGCGAACTCGCCAACGCTGATGATGCGGCCCTGTTCCACTGCACCGCAGGCAAAGACAGAACCGGCTGGGTGAGCGCGGTGCTGCAAACCATCGCTGGCGTCAGCCATGACGATATCGTAGCGAACTACCTCGCCACCAACGACTACACTGCCGAGCGGGTCAACGCCACGCTGGCAGTCCTCCCCGCCTCCATGCGCGAGACCTACGGTGCGCTGATGGGCGTACGCGCCAACTGGTTACAGGCCGGGCTGGATCAGGTGGTATCCAGCTATGGTTCAATGGACAATTACCTGAAGGAAGGTCTGGGTCTCGATCAGGCCACAATCTACGTGCTGCGCGGGAAAATGGTGCGCTATCTTACCCTGCCAGGACAAAGCGATTTCAGTGGCAATGCCGCCGACGGCGCATCACTGTTGAACGCATTGCAGGACTCCCCGCTTTCGGGCCACGATACGGCGTATAACTATTTCCTCCAGAGCGCCATCGACCAGGGAACGCTTTCTGATGTTGAAAAGCAGGTTGGTGGCCAGGTGCACGCCGATGCCAGCAGCTATTTACTGCGTCAGCCTTCTCGTTTATACGATTCCCTCGCACCGGTTATTTCCGGACAGGGCATGCAGAATGAGCAGTCGCTCGTATGGTTACAGGGGCAGTCTGGTTATCTCGGCACCGACGGCAGCAACGATGCCAGTTCAAGCAATGAACACACCAATGGTGCGATAGTAGGCGCCACGTATCGCTTTACCGATCGCAGCGCGGTCAACGGCGGCGTGGGTTACAGCCACGGTTCCGTTTCCGCCGCCGGGGGCGATGTAAAAACGAATACGACGCAGATGAGCCTCGGCGCCCGCTACGCTCTGAATTCACTGGACGAGGGACCGTGGGTCGGACTTCAGGGTAGCGCAGGCTATATCGACTACCAGAGCGACCGACATTTGGGCGGTGGCTTAGGCACCGCTCAGGGCGACACCGACGGTGGATACTACAGCGGCCGCGCATCTGTTGGCTGGCTGGCCAATGCCGCAACGTTGAGCCTGGCCCCCGCCATTGGCGTGCAGGTCACCCATTTAAATATCGACAGTTTTAAAGAGAGCGGCAGCGAGCTGGCGATGGACATGTCAGGCGTCAACGAAACGCAGACCAGTCTGACTGCCGATTTAGGCATTAACATTCTGCCGCAGGCGGTGGGCAACTGGTCGCTGACGCCTGGGATTGCATTGGGCTACGAACGGATGCTGAATGATGCTTCCACTGACAGCCATGGAACGCTGTATGGCATTGGCGTGGACCAAACCTCCGCCTATGGCAGCAAGAACCTGTACAAAGCGGGTGTGCAACTCAGTGCGCATTACCGCAGCGTAACGGTCAGCACCCGGGTGAATTATCTCACCGCCGATACGCACAGCGATGGCGTGTCCGGTCTGTTGGATGTAGCTGTCGCTTTTTAAGGTTCAGGCATAAAAAAAACCGGGCTTTCGCCCGGTTTCGTCATTTCAGTTATCGCACCGTTGGTTAGTGCGCCGCTTCCGGTTTACGCTTTTGCACCGCCTGGAAGTCATAGGTCAACGCATTGGCGTCTGTATCGAGCGCCACGGTGACTTGACCGCCGTCCACCAGTGAACCTGTATCCAGGCAATACGCAGGTTTACCAGACATTCTAAGCTGCCTGTACGGCAGAGAACTGGAGGAACTGCTCGATAGCCTATTGTTTGCTCTTAACAAAAGCAATTTTTCCTTTTAAAACCCTTTTTCTGGTTCGATTCTAAATAAACACAAAATCAATACGTTACAAAACACTCTAAAAAAAGGGTTAGCAGGATTGGATATAAAAAGCTGTCAGAAGCGGAGATGAGAATCGGGGTAAACCGCCGGGAACGCGTCCCGGCATGAATGGCTGGTTTAAGCAGTTTGAGGTTCGGGGCAAACAAATCGAGGGGCTTTGAGTTCGTCGCACATAAAGCAGACGAGATCGTGCAGCAGTCCGGCGGTCGTTGCCGCATCGGCTTCATCTTCCGCGTGTAACAGCGAGGATGCCGTTACCCGGCAATATTCATACTGCGTATCGGAATCCGCAACCAGCCAGTTTGGCTCCTCCAGCGGTATCGTATCCACGGTCAGTTCAGTAATGCGCAGATCGCTGAGTGTCTCATCGAAGGCCAGTTTCAGGGCATCGAGGTAGGCAATCAAACAGCGACAAACCGGCTGATATTGTTCTACGGTTTTGCAGTCTAGAAGAATTTGCGCCAGCAGTTCGCAGCGCTCAGCAAGATCGATAATATCGGGATGTCCGACGGTAAGTTCGCTGTAAAGCTGGGGGATAATATCTATTTTTTTCATAGTCGTAGTTTCCAATTTGGAAGGATAACTACCGCCGGAAACGCCAAGTTCGGGTGGTAGACTGAACCGGTTTGGCGTACCAACCTATGAAATATCGGCGCTTCTAAGAAGCCCCGGCTCAGCCCACCATAGACGAGATTGCAGAGTATACCGCAACTCAGAAAAGAGTGAGTAAATACGATAATATCGCTGAATTATCATCGATATTAATTTCATAGCATGTTCAGGACGCCAATCCCAACACCTGATTTTGCAGGTGCGTCGCCACCCTATCACTGTTTTTAACTCCAGCGGGATCCACATTAAAATTCTGGAAACGTGCTCGCAAGATTTCGATTAGGGCATAAAACCGCGCCTACATACGGACAGCGATTGCGTCATTAAGCACTACCACCAGTACAATTAAGTTAAATGTATTAATTCACTACAAGGTTGTTTTATTTACTTTTAGTTCCTTAGGAAATACAGAATATAACCTCTTCCATTTCAAGCTCAGCCCTTGCACATTGTCCGCACACACTACCCCTGATAGCATTATTTCCTTTCATCTAGATTTAATTATTCAATATTCAAGGAAGGGGATAATGAAATGGAAACCAAAGCTACTGAGTAGCTTAGTTTTATTGGCAATTTTTGATGCCAATGCAGGCATTATGCGCGAGGATGTTGCCGTACAGGATTACCGGGATTTCGCGGAGAATCTGGGCAAATACAGCGCCGGCGAAGAAAACATCGAAGTTTTCAAAATGGATGGTACGTCAGCGGGCATTCTTAACTTCCCTATGCCTGATTTTGGCGCAATAAATAGCCAGGGTTTTGCTACCTTAGTTTCCCCTTCTTATGTTGCCAGCGTCGCCCATAATACCGGCTATACCACTGTTGATTTTGGGAATCATGCCAAATACAGAACCACCTATAAATTAATCAGTCGAAACATTCACCCAGTTTATGAAGAATGGGGTAAAGACTTTCATGCTCCTCGCCTGAATAAAGTTGTGACCGAGGCGGCGCCAATGCCTTTGGTCGATCCACAGGATGTGCGTAATAACCGCGAACGTTATGTTTATTTCGCCCGTGCCGGATCGGGGACACAATATCAGGTCGATCCAGTGACCAAAAAACCGGTTTATATTACCGGCGCTTACGAATGGAAAAGCGGCGGTACAATGGTGAATCCCACCTTCGAACCGTCACGTCTGCGCTGGACAAATTACGGGCCACCAGACTCACGCGCTCAGCCTTTTAGTTCAGCCATCCAGGCCGGCGACAGCGGAAGTCCGCTCTATGTATACGATAACGTTGAAAAAGAGTGGAAAATTTATGGTGTCTCCCCATGGGGAGGGACAGGAAAAACAGGATACGAATACACCAGTTATACGCTGGATATGCAGCTCAATTTCCTCAACCAGGTGATTGCAGAAAATACCGATCCTGATGTGACCGATGTGGCTGCCGATGGCGATATTCACTGGACGGCGGCCAATATTACGCAGGGCGAAAACAGCTGGCAGTGGCACGGTGTTGATACGGAGCTTCCTTCTCAGGCCAGCAATGACGAACTCAATGCCTCGAAAGATCTGCGCTTTGCCGGTGATGGCGGCCTGATCATACTCGACAGCGCGGTGAATCACGGCGCGGCAAAACTACAGTTTTCCAACGATTACCGTGTCGTATCTGCCGAAGGGGCGAACAGCACTTGGGTGGGCGGCGGTATTGAAGTCGATAAGGGTAAAACTGTCGACTGGGAAGTGAATGGTTTAGCCGGTGATACGTTGCATAAAATCGGTGAAGGCACACTTTACGTCAATGCTGTGGGCAATAATGGTGGCGCGCTGAATGTCGGCGACGGTCTGGTGGTGTTAGCCCAGCAGGCCAATGAAGCTGGTGAGCAAAAAGCCTTCTCCAAAATCACCATTGTCAGCGGTCGCCCAACCGTGCAGATCGGCGGTGAAAATCAGATTGAAAGCAGCGACATTTACTTTGGCTATCGCGGCGGCAATTTGGATCTGAATGGCTATGACATGGCTTTCAGCACCATCAATCACAGTGATTCCGGTGCCGCCATTATTAACGGCAATGCAGACCAGATTAGCACCCTGACACTGAATAACACCGACAACCAGACCTTTGTCGGTCATCTCGGCAGCAAGGAAACAGCGTCGAATTTAAACGTTGAATATACCCCGGCTTCTAGCGCAGGCGTGTGGGAACTGGCTGGCGGCGCCGATCTGAATCAGCTTTCCGTGCAAAATGGCATTCTACGATTGTCCGGACGCCCGACACCGCATGCCGGGGGCACCGTTTTCAGTGATGACTGGATTGATGAAACCTATACCATTAACCAGGTTGATGTCGCCAGCCATGCCACCTTACGCGTGAAGGAGCATGCCACACTGGATGCCAATGTTATGCTTAATAAGCAGGCAAACTTGATGCTGAACAGCAAGTCACATTTGAGCGGCCATGTTGAATTAGCCTCCGGTAGCATGATTTCCGTTGATCAGACAGAAAGTAAAACCGCCAGCACTGATGGCAATAATGATGTGATCATTGATGCCGCCATTTCCGGTAACGGGACGCTGAAAAAAATGGCGCCGGGTGCGTTGTATATTAACAGCGATAATACCTTCACCGGCTCAACCCATATTTACAGCGGGGCACTGATCCTCAACGGGTCCCTTGCCTCGACCGTGACGATGGAGCAAAACACCGTGCTGGCGGGTAATAGCGACATCCCGGATCTCATCCTGAAGGATAATGTTCAGTTACAGCCTTACTGGCCAACAGAAAGCGAGGACGAGGCCTTTACGCCAGCAACACAAACCGTCAACGGCACGCTGTCTGCTGGTAACAATAACCAGCTCAGCATACGTACCCATTTCGACTCGGGCCTTGCACAATCGGACAAGTTGCTGATCAATGGCGACGTACTTTCTATTAGTCCAATCAGTGTTCAGGTCTCGCCATCAGGAGCCGGGTACTTCACCGATGTGGATAATGACGGAGCGGCGGATAATCAGGAAGGTATCTCGCTGATTCAGGTCGCCGGTAACGCCACAAAAAATAGCTTTAAACTGGCCGGGGAGTATGTCGCTCGCGGCGCTTATGCCTACAACCTTTATGCTTTTGCGCCAGGTCGCAGCGCTGAAGAGCAACGTGAAGTGGAAGGCAATGGCGATCAGTTCTGGGACTACCGCCTGCAAAATAACATGCTGACCGAAGGTGATAACACCGTACCGATTGATAATACGCCTGTGCCGGACCCAACTCCGGACGATGACGACGACACGCCGGTGCCCGATCCGACCCCAGATGACGGCGATGACACGCCGGTTCCTGACCCAGCACCCGATGACGGCGATGACATTCCAGTGCCGCCTGCGCCGACGCCGGATGACGATGACAACGGGAAAAATGCACGTCCGGCGGTCACTCCGCAGGTACCTTCCTATCTGTCCTTACCTTCTGCCTTGCTGAGTTACAACAGTCGGGTAAGCGAAACGTTCCGTAATCAGGTATTAGCGAACGATGATAAAAAGCTGAATATCTTCTTCCAGTATCTCAACGGGGAAGACAACTATCATTCAACGCTGGGCTTTATGAATTATGGTTACGACTATAAGCAAAAAGAGGAAGGCTGGTTGTTTGGCGGGAAGGTTTTGCAACTGGATAATGATACACACTCACTGGCACTGAGCCTGGGTCTTTCAAGCGCCAATCTGGAGGTCACTCCCGATGCTGCGGATGGTAATAGCCGAACAGAATATACCGCCTGGGGCCTGTCCTCTCTGTTGTCTTATCAGTATAAAAGCGGGTTAATCGTGGATCTAGCGTCAGACGTTGCTATCTATGACGGCAATGTTTCAACCGACCTGCGAGGCAGTGAAGTCGCGGATATCAATGCCACCTCTTTCGGCGGCTCTGTTGATATCGGATATCAATTCAACATCGGCAACCACAAACTGACGCCAACGGTCGGCATGGGCATCCAGTATCTACAAGTAGATGATTTCACTGACATTGATAACACTACGGTACATTACGATGACATGACCCGCCCGACTGTGCGGCTGGGAATGCGTTACCGCTATGACTGGGATACGGCAAATTCAGGGAAATGGGCTATCACGGCGAATACCCAGTTAATCAATGATCTTAGCGATGACATGACGCTGGAGATTGGAGACCGCTACAGCAACACCAGCAATAGTTTCCGCAGCGGTGTAGCCGGAAGTTCTGGCATGATCGATGTGGGGATTATCAGTAATCCGACCCCAAATGTGTCATTGAATACGGGCATTCAGTATCAGCACCGACTTGAAGATGAAGGCGTGGATTACTGGCAGGCCGTTGCAGGGGCAAAAATTAGCTTCTAAACCCACCTACTCTCAGATACCGGGAACGGCATCTGGGGGTAAAGCTGCTCGGAAAACTTTGCTTAACGACATAAAAAAACCGGGCTTTCGCCCGGTTTCGTCATTTCAGTTATCACACGTCGGTTAGTGCGCTGCTTCCGGTTTGCGCTTTTGCGCCGCCTGGAAGTCATAGGTCAGCGCGTTGGCATCGGTATCGAGCGCCACGGTGACCTGACCGCCGTCCACCAGCGAGCCAAACAGCAGTTCGTTGGCGAGCGGTTTCTTCAGGTTGTCCTGAATCACGCGCACCATCGGACGCGCACCCATCGCACGGTCGTAGCCTTTTTCCGCCAGCCAGTTGCGGGCTTCCTGGCTCACTTCCAGCGACACGCCTTTCTGATCCAGCTGCACCTGAAGTTCAACAATGAACTTATCGACGACCTGATGGATGACATCCGTAGACAGGTGATCGAACCAGATGATGTTGTCCAGACGGTTACGGAATTCTGGCGTGAAGATTTTTTTGATCTCTTCCATCGCATCGGTGCTGTTATCCTGGTGGATCAGGCCGATAGATTTACGCTCAGTTTCACGCACCCCGGCGTTGGTGGTCATCACCAGCACCACGTTACGGAAGTCTGCTTTGCGGCCGTTGTTATCGGTCAGCGTGCCGTTATCCATCACCTGCAACAGCAGGTTGAAGACGTCCGGATGCGCTTTTTCGATTTCATCGAGCAGCAGGACCGCGTGCGGATGCTTGATCACCGCGTCGGTCAGCAAACCGCCCTGATCGAAGCCCACGTAGCCTGGAGGCGCACCGATCAGACGGCTCACCGTGTGGCGTTCCATGTATTCGGACATATCGAAACGCAGCAGCTCAATGCCGAGCGCTTTTGACAGCTGAACGGTCACTTCGGTTTTACCGACCCCGGTTGGCCCGGCGAACAGGAACGAACCGACCGGTTTGTGATCCTGGCCCAGACCCGCCCGGCTCATCTTGATGGCTTCAGTTAAGGCCTCAATGGCTTTATCCTGACCAAAGACCAGCATTTTCAGGCGGTCGCCGAGGTTTTTCAGCGTGTCGCGGTCGCTCTGAGAAACGCTCTTCTCAGGGATACGTGCGATACGGGCCACCACGGTTTCGATATCCGCAACGTTGATGGTTTTCTTACGTTTGCTGACCGGCATCAGACGCGCACGCGCGCCCGCTTCGTCGATCACATCAATCGCTTTATCCGGCAGATGACGATCGTTAATGTATTTCACCGCCAGCTCCACCGCCGCACGCACCGCTTTCGCGGTATAACGCACGTCGTGGTGCGCTTCGTACTTCGGCTTCAGGCCGTTAATGATTTGAACGGTCTCTTCCACCGACGGCTCAGTGATATCAATTTTCTGGAAGCGACGTGCCAGCGCACGGTCTTTTTCGAAAATGTTACTGAATTCCTGATACGTCGTGGAACCAATCACCCGGATTTTGCCGCTGGAGAGCAGCGGTTTAATCAAGTTGGCTGCATCAACCTGGCCACCGGATGCCGCCCCCGCACCGATAATGGTGTGGATCTCGTCGATAAACAGGATGCTGTTGGTATCCTGCTCCAGCTGTTTGAGCAGCGCTTTAAAGCGTTTTTCAAAATCGCCGCGATATTTAGTGCCCGCCAGCAGCGAGCCAATATCCAGCGAATAAAGGGTGCAATCGGCAATCACTTCCGGCACGTCGCCCTGCACAATGCGCCAGGCAAGGCCTTCCGCAATGGCGGTTTTACCGACGCCGGACTCACCGACCAGCAGCGGGTTATTTTTACGACGACGGCACAGAACCTGTATGGCGCGCTCCAGCTCTTTATCGCGGCCAATCAGCGGATCAATACCGCCTACGCGAGCAAGCTGATTTAAATTGGTGGTGAAGTTTTCCATACGATCCTCCCCGCCTGCTTGCTCTTCAGTGTTCGGTTGGCTTCCGGAATCGGAAGACTGGCTCGGCTCGTCTTTACGCGTGCCGTGGGAGATGAAGTTCACCACATCGAGACGGCTCACTTCATGTTTGCGCAGCAGATAGGCCGCCTGGGACTCCTGCTCGCTGAAGATGGCGACCAGGACATTCGCACCGGTGACTTCGCTGCGGCCGGACGATTGAACGTGGAATACGGCACGCTGTAATACGCGCTGGAAGCTGAGCGTCGGCTGAGTGTCGCGCTCTTCTTCGCTGGCTGGCAGTACCGGCGTGGTCTGTTCGATGAAGGCTTCGAGTTCCTGACGCAGCGCCACCAGATCCACGGAGCAGGCTTCCAGCGCTTCGCGGGCAGATGGGTTGCTGAGCAGAGCCAGCAACAGATGCTCGACGGTCATAAACTCATGACGGTGCTCGCGCGCTCTGGCGAAAGCCATATTTAAACTGAGTTCCAGTTCTTGATTGAGCATAGGCACCTCCCCCAATTTGAAGGCCTGAAATCAGGCCTGTTCCAGCGTACACAACAACGGATGTTCGTTTTCCTTCGCGTACGTGTTCACCATCGCGACTTTGGTTTCAGCGACTTCGGCAGTAAACACGCCGCAAATCGCTTTGCCCTGATAGTGAACGGCGAGCATCAGTTGCGTTGCACGTTCTACATCATAAGAAAAGAATTTCTGTAACACGTCAATAACAAACTCCATTGGCGTGTAATCATCATTGAGCAATATCACTTTATACATCGACGGCGGCTGTAGCGCGTCCCGTACTTTGTCTGCTGCAAGCTGGTCGAAATCCAGCCAATCACGCGTCTTACCCATTGTCAGTGTTCATCTTTGGTTGCCGCTCCGGCGGGAAACATCCCGTCGGCTTCCCAGAGCGAGTTCATTTGAATCTACAGTAAAGCGTAGATAACTATCCTCTATTACTGCCATTCGCCATTCCTGCTAATCGCGACTTTTGTCACATTCCTTGCAATAGCGTTAACTGCTTCAAATTTTGGTGCATTTTTCACCGAACTTCGCTATCTGACGCTTGACGCGATGCCTGATTTATCTAAATTGTACAGGCGAGAGTTGGCGAGGTTTTGAACAGCCTGCCGATTTCACCACCGGTTCTTTCCATCTGATTATAAGATTCTCGAAGGATGTCGATGTATGGAAATGGGTACTGTTAAGTGGTTCAACAATGCTAAAGGGTTCGGTTTTATCTGCCCTGAAGGCGGCGGCGAAGATATCTTCGCGCATTACTCCACCATCCAGATGGATGGCTACAGAACGTTAAAAGCCGGACAAGCCGTTCGGTTTGATATCCACCAGGGGCCAAAAGGCAATCACGCTAGCGTCATCGTTCCGGTCGAAGCTGAAGTCGCCGCAGTGGCGTAACCTTTAGTTCCATTGTGTACATGCTGCCCTCAAAATGCCAGTCACTGTTTTTCCATGACTGGCATTTTTATGCCTGCTATTCCCGCGCCAGCGCATCCACCGGATCGAGCCGGGCGGCATTTCGCGCGGGTAACCAGCCAAACAGCACGCCGGTCAGGGTCGAACAGATAAACGCCATCAGCAGCGCCAGCGGGGAGAAACCGATTCCCCAGTCGGGCAAAAACAGCTGCAAAGTGTAGGCGATGATCAGCGATAAACTGACGCCCAACGCGCCGCCCACCAGACACACCAGCACCGCTTCAATCAAAAACTGTTGCAGTACGTCGCTGGCTCGCGCGCCAACCGCCATGCGGATGCCGATTTCACGGGTGCGTTCCGTCACCGACACCAGCATGATATTCATCACCCCGATGCCACCTACCACCAACGAAATGATCGCCACCAGCGTTAAGAACAACTGTAGTGTATGTGTGGTCCGCTCAGCAGTTTTCAAGATGCTGTCCATATTCCAGGTGAAGAAATCTTTCTTCCCGTGGCGCAGACTCAGTAAGCGCGTGAGCTGTTGATCCGCCAGCGTGCTGTCATAACCTTCGTTCACGCGGACCGTGATCGAGTTCAGCCACGACTGGCCAATCACCCGCCCGGCCATCGTGGTGTACGGCAACCAGACGCGGAGGATTTTACTGCTGCCGAACATTCCCTGCTTTTCATCCGCCACGCCGATAATGGTGGCAGGCATATTGCCCACCAGAATGATTTCACCCACCACATTGGCTTTATTCGGAAACAGCTGGCGACGGGTATTCCCGTCAAGCACCACCACCTGCGCCCGGCCGTTGAGCTGCACGTCATTGAAGGTATTCCCTTCGCTGAAGGTCATGCCGTAAACGTTAAAATACTGCGCGCCCACGCCTTCTACGCTGGCCGAAACGTCGGTATTGCCCACCCGCAACCGCAGGCTTTTCGACACCGCTGGCGTGGCAGAACTCACCCAGGATTGCTTCTGAATCGCCAACAGGTCGTCATATTTCAGCGCTTGCTGAAATTGCGGATCGTCGTCACCATAATCTTTGCCGGGATAAACATCGATGGTATTGGTCCCGATGGCGCGGATATCCGCCAGCACCATCTGCTTCGCGGCATCGCCCACCACCACAATCGACACCACCGAGGTGATGCCGATAATGATCCCAAGCATCGTTAACAGGGTGCGCATTTTGTTGGCCGCCATTGCCAGCCAGGCCATCGCCAGCGCCTCGCGAAAGCCGCTGATGAATTGCCGCCAGCCGGAAAACTCACCGGTTGTTGCGATGTTTGACGCCCCCGACAGCGCTATTTTTGCCGGTGGATCGCTAATGATTTCGCCGTCGCGGATTTCAATGATGCGCTCAGCCTGCGCCGCCACCATCGGATCATGGGTGACGATAATCACCGTATGCCCCTGGGATTTGAGTTGATGCAGGATCGCCATCACCTCTTCGCCAGAATGGCTATCGAGCGCCCCGGTCGGTTCATCAGCCAGAATCACCTGCCCGCCGTTCATTAGCGCGCGGGCGATACTCACGCGCTGCTGCTGACCACCGGAAAGCTGCGAAGGCTGATAATCTACACGATCGCCCAGCCCCAGACGCTGCAACAGTTGCTGCGCCCGCTCAAGGCGTCGTTTGCGTTCCGTGCCCGCATACACCGCAGGCACCTCCACGTTTTGCGCCGCCGTCAGGTGCGACAGCAAATGGTATCGCTGAAAAATAAAGCCGAAATGCTCGCGACGCAGCCGCGCCAGCGCATCGCCGTCGAGGGTTGCTACGTCGGTGCCCGCGACACGATAGGTGCCGCTGGTCGGCTTATCGAGGCAGCCGAGAATGTTCATCAGCGTCGATTTACCGGAGCCAGACGCGCCGACGATCGCCACCATTTCACCCGCATGAATGCTGAGCGTGATCCCTTTCAGGACCTCAACGCTCTGGTCACCGGAAGGATAGCTGCGACGAATATGGCTGAGTTCCAGCAGCGCCGTCATTTCGCCGCCCCTGGTTTGCCCTCTCCGGTAATGACTTCATCGCCCTCTTCCAGACCTTTCACCACTTCCACATCGGTGTCGTTGCGTGAGCCGAGGGTAATTTCCCGCTCTTTGACTTCGCCGTTACGCAGCAGGCGCACGTTGTAACGGTTATCGCCCGTCGCATCGCCCAGCGCAGAAAGCGGAATGCTCAGCACATTGTTCACACCCGAAAGCTGAATATGCACCTGGGCGGTCATTTCCAGGCGCAACACACCTTTCGGGTTCGGCACTTCAAAACGCGCGTAATAGAAAATGGCGTCATTGACCTTTTCCGGGGTCGGCAGAATGTCTTTCAGCGTGCCTTCGTAGCGGGTCAGCGGATCGCCCAGCACCGTAAACCAGGCTTTCTGACCCGGTTTAAGGTGAATCACGTCGGCCTCAGAGACCTGGGCTTTTACCAGCATAGTGCGGAGATCGGCCAGGGTAAGAATATTGGGCGCCTGCTGGGCCGCGATCACCGTCTGGCCTTGCAGGGTGGTAATTTGCGTCACTTCGCCCGCCATCGGCGCCAGAATACGGGTGTAATCGAGGTTAGTTTTGGCGGTATCCAGGGTCGCCTGGTTGCGCTTGATTTGGGCATCAATGGTGCCAATCTGTGCCTCTTTTACCGCCACGTCCGTCGCGGTGGTGTCCAAATCCTGCTGCGAAATAAGCTTAGTTTTGGCCAGCTGCTGGTTACGGGCATAGGTCACCTGCGCCAGCTTGCGTTCCGCCAGCGCCTGCAAGCGCTGCGCGCGCAGCTCCATCAGCGTCGCTTCCACCTCTTTGATTTGGTTTTGCGCTTGCTCAGGGTCGATAACCCCCAATAGCTGATCTTTCTTCACCTTGTCGCCAATCGCGACCGACAGCGTTTTCAGCTGGCCGCTGACCTGCGCGCCGACGTCGACTTTACGCACCGCGTCCAGTTTACCGGTCGCCAGCACGCTCTGTTGCAGGTCGCCCTTCCGGACAATCAGCGTTTGATAGCTCGGCAACGGCGCGTTCAGCGTCCGCCATAACCAGAACCCCGCCAGCAGTATCACCCCGGCGAGAACCAGGTAAATTTTTTTGCCCTTTCCCTTCAGCTTCATAAAAATCCTACGTGTTTATCTTCTGCCGTTGATTGTATCTAAACATTACCTCAACGAAACCTCTCTTTTCTGGCTACGTCCAGGCCGTTGCCTCTGCGTTGAGAAACGCGTTGGTAAATTCGCATTTTCACTCCGGCAAGGTGTCCCGTATGTCACTCAACGCAGAACTTTCTTATTCAGAGCAACTGAACCCCAAAACTGGCTGGCAGCTGTTTCGGTTATTGAGCAGCGGGCAACTGATGCCGGGTCTGGCCTGGAAAAACCCGGCCTATCGCCGCAAGTTTATGCTGCGTTCGCTGGCGACGCCATTCAGCACTGCCGCGCTGTTATCGCGCCTTGCAGAACAGCCTCAATTGCTCGACATGCTGCACGTGCAGCCGGGCCTGCCGTGTCGTTTGCACCGTCCATGGCTGTCGATGAACATGCCGCGCCAGAATGCCACCGAGGCGCTGATTGCCCATTATCAGATTATGGCTCAGTACCTGCCGGTTCAGGTGATGAATGCCTGGCTCAGCCGCCGGGGCGTGACGCTCGCCAGCCTCACCGGACGCGACGAACAGACGTTCCATATCCGTCTACTCTCGGACGCATTTCTCGACAAAGAAGGTGAAGCCACGTTGGTATTTACCGATGCCGACAACACCGTATTGGCAGAATTGACCTTTACGCTGTGCCCGTTTGACGGCAAGCGGACGCTGTATATTGGTGGCATGCAGGGCGCGAAATCACACGTGCCGCACGAGCTGATTCAGGCCGCCACCAAATCGTGCAACGGCCTGTTCCCGAAACGCCTGCTGGTCGAAGCGGCGATGGTCCTCGGCCAGAAAATGGACGTGGAAATGATTCGCGCGGTGAGCAATGAAACGCACATCTACCGCAGCGTGCGCTATCGCCGGAAAAAACAGGACAAGCTGCACGCGGATTACAACAGCTTCTGGGCATCGCTCGGCGGGAATGTCGACGATAACGGCGACTATCTGCTGCCGCTGACCCTACCGCGCAAACCGATGGAAGAAATTGCCAGCAAGAAGCGTTCCGAATATCGCCGTCGTTATGAACTGCTCGACGGCCTGCAGATGCAGACCGCCGGAGTGTGTCAGCGCTAATCTGCCCGCCCGCGTGCCAGCCATAGCACGCGGGAAAACATCTTACGCAGCAGGCCCGGAACGGCATCAACACCGCGTCGTCCGGCCTCCATCGCCACTTCTATCGCCAAATCCGGTTTTGATGAGCGGTGAATCGCTTTGATGATCACCCGCCGCATATTCATCGGCACACCGTCCGGGATTTGCGCCACCCGGTGATACACGTCGTCAAACCCCTGCCGGTACATGAAGTGTTCCATATCCAACGCAGGAAGCGTGGTGAGGTGATGCCGCTCAAGCTCCCGGTCATTATTCAGAAGGCCGCGCACCGTGGCGGCGTACTTTTTCCCCGCTTCGTCGCCGTCGACTAACACGTGCCATTCAATGCCCATCCGCCGGGCAAACTTAATCAGCGGTTTGAGGCCTGACTGCGCGAACTCAATCACTTTAATCCCTTCGGCATCAAAGTGGTGCCCGCACTGGCGCGCCAGCTCGTTGATAACCCAGGTTTCCGTTTCGCCTTCCACCAGCAGCCAGCAGCGGGAAAAGAGCGATGAGGCACGGTTAAAGCGAATGTGAAACGCAATGCGCCGCCCGTCTTCCGCGCTCAGGCCGTCCGGCCCAAGACGCCAGGTGGCGACGCGCGAGGAGTCACGCACCAGACGGCAGACGTGCTCCACCGGGGTCATCGACAGTAATTCCCCGGAGTTGGTGGTCGTAATGCGCTGGAGCGGCAACAGGTTCAGCAAATTCCACGCCACCGAGAGCATGATTGGATGCAGCCGCGTTTCCGGATCTTCCACCAGCAGCAGCGGTCGCGCGTCTTTATCGAGCCGCACCGTGCCTTTGGCCTGCAATAAGGTGGCAAACAGCCCCAGCAGGATCACCCGATGGCTGCGTCCACCCGGTTTGTCGATCATCCGGTTGATGATGTCGAGATAGCGCCAGCTGCGCTGTTCGTCGTGGGAGCGGCGGCGCATCAGCCGATGGCGCGAATCCGCAGTGCCCTGTTCGGAAAAGTAGTGTTCCAGCAGCTGCACCATCGCCGAAAGCCCCTGGCGAATCTGTCCGTCGGACAAATTTTGCGGGCTGCTCACCAGTTCCCGGGAGAGGAAATCGAGTTGTCGGGCGGTAATTTCGACATCAGGCACATTGGGCACCGTGCCGTTACGGATCCGCCGCATAAATCGGGCATCGCGCAGGCGCAGCACCGGCATCAGCCGCACCAGATGCCCTGCCCGGGCGTCAATATCGTGCAGCGGCAGCGCGTGGCCTTCCCCATCGATAAAGCTGCGCAGGGTCATCACCGTGTCATCTTCCGCCAGCTCGCCTTCGAGGCGATAGTGAATGCGCTGATAACCATCGAACGAAGGCACCCAACACGGCGATAGCGGGCGATAGCGGCGCACGCGATGGCGACCAGGTTCCAGCTCGCGGAAGGTCAGAATAATATGCAGATGGTGTTCGCGGCCCTGAACGTCTCCAGGAGGAAACCAGAAATCGTCGCGGACGAAGTGATAGAGCTCAGACTCGGGTGATAACAATAAGGTCAGCGCATCCAGCAGGCTGGATTTACCCCAGGCGTTCTCACCGATTAATACGTTGTTCTGTTCCAGCATCAACGATAACCGGTTGATACCCCGAAAGCCCACAATCTCCACTCTTTCGAGAAGCATATGCCCTCCGCCTGAAAACTTCCCTTTCGTTAACAGCAGTATAGCGGCAGGCCTTGCGCGGTGACAGGCGAAGAAAAGTAATCTTATGACAAAAAATGTCCGTGACTTTTTCGCAGTGAAACAAGTAGCCCCACATTTAATAACGGCTTGTAATGAATTTAATTTTAATCAAGGTTTGTATGGCGAAAATTAAACTATACTCAAATCAACTCAACCACGTACAAGGAATGACCAGACATTAACTTAAATCAATATTAGCGGCTTTATTTAACTGGTTAGGGGTAGCGTTAGTTCTTAAAATAACGGGTCTTTAATTATGTCGTCTTCCCCTTTTGGCGATAAATAATGTCCGGTGCAGAATTAACTGACACCGTCACTGTTATTTTTTTGAGGTGGTTATGTTTAAAAAACTGGCTGCAGAATGTTTTGGTACATTCTGGCTTGTATTTGGTGGTTGCGGTAGCGCCGTGCTGGCGGCAGGTTACCCGGAATTAGGTATTGGTTTCGCGGGCGTTGCACTGGCATTTGGTTTAACCGTACTGACCATGGCCTATGCTGTGGGTCATATTTCTGGTGGTCACTTCAACCCGGCTGTCACTTTAGGTCTGTGGGCTGGCGGTCGTTTCCCGACTAAAGATATTGTGGGTTATATCGTTGCTCAGGTTATTGGCGGCATTATTGCAGCAGCAGTACTTTATCTGGTTGCCAGCGGTAAAACCGGCTTTGACGCTGCGGCAAGTGGCTTCGCGTCTAACGGTTACGGCGAACATTCACCGGATGGCTATTCCATGCTGTCTGCTATCGTGATTGAAATCGTTCTGACCTGTGGCTTCCTGATGGTGATTCACGGTGCAACGGATAAACGTGCTCCGGCTGGTTTCGCGCCAATCGCTATCGGTCTGGCACTGACCCTGATCCACCTGATCAGCATCCCGGTAACCAACACCTCTGTTAACCCGGCGCGTAGCACCGCGGTCGCTATCTTCCAGGGTGGTTGGGCACTGCAGCAGCTGTGGCTGTTCTGGGTAATGCCAATCATCGGCGGTATCCTCGGCGGCGTGCTGTACCGCACCCTGCTGGAAAAACGCGACTAATTCGCGACTGCATTCCCTGAAGGCCCGGCATTGCCGGGCCTTTTCTTTTTTTGGCAGCTTTACTCCCTCCCGCTCTTTCGGTAGTGTCAGGTGCGCTTTTTACACACAAAAGGACCGTGCCGTTCATGTTTTCGGGATTGCTTATTATTCTTGTGCCGCTGGTGGCAGGTTACCTGATCCCCCTGCGCCATCGTCATGCGCTGCAGTGGATTAATCGTCTGCTGAGCTGGATTGTTTACGTTATTCTCTTTTTCATGGGCATCAGCCTGGCGTTTCTGGATAATCTGGCCAGTAATCTGCTGGCCATATTTCATTATTCTGCCGTCAGTATTGTGGTTATTCTGCTGTGCAATATTATTGCCCTGCTGTGGCTCGAACGCACGCTTCCCTGGCGCCACAACCATCAACAGGAAAAATTACCCTCTCGTATAGCAATGGCAATGGAGTCATTACAGCTGTGCGGCGTGGTATTACTGGGCTTTCTTCTGGGTCTTACCGGCTGGCCCATTTTGCATCACGCCACCGAAGCCAGCGAATATACCCTGATCTTCCTTTTATTCCTGATTGGTATCCAGCTTCGCAATAATGGAATGACCCTTAAGCAGATTGTACTTAATCGCCGGGGAATGATGGTCGCGGTGGTCGTGGTCCTGAGTTCACTGGCAGGCGGCGTGATTAATGCCCTTATTCTCGGTCTGCCGATAAAAACCGGCCTGGCCATGGCGTCGGGCTTCGGCTGGTATTCGCTGTCCGGTATTTTACTGACCGAATCTTATGGCCCGGTAATTGGCAGCGCCGCCTTCTTTAATGACCTGGCGCGCGAGCTTATCGCCATTATGCTGATTCCCGGCCTGGTATTACGCCACCGTTCGACGGCCCTCGGACTGTGTGGCGCCACGTCGATGGACTTTACATTGCCGGTATTACAACGTTCCGGCGGTCTGGAAATTGTGCCTGCGGCTATTGTCCACGGCTTTATTCTGAGCCTGCTGGTTCCGCTACTGATGGCGCTTTTCTCCGCGTAATACTCCCAAGGCGGTAGCGCTCGCTGCCGCCAAAATTGCGTTAAATCAATCTCCCTGCAAGTTGCCCGACATATCCCTTTTCAGCGCTTTCTCACAGGCTTACCCTTAAACATGTATTTTAAATATAACTTATAAAGGTGTGATTATGTTCTGTGTGCAATGTGAACAAACCATTCGTACCCCGGCCGGTAACGGCTGCGCTTACGCCCAGGGAATGTGCGGCAAAACCGCGCAAACCTCTGACCTACAGGATTTACTGATCGCCACGCTGCAAGGGCTTTCTGCCTGGGCACTCAAAGCCCGCGAATTCGGCATCATCAGTCATGAGGTCGACAGCTTCGCTCCGCGCGCCTTTTTCTCTACGCTGACCAACGTGAATTTTGATTCACCGCGCATCGTCGGCTATGCCCGTGAGGCCATCGCCCTGCGTGAGGCGCTCAAAGCGCAGTGTCTGGCGAAAGATGCCAGTGCTGCGGTCGATAACCCGATGGCCGATTTACAGCTGGTCAGCGACGACCTTGGTGATTTACAGCGCCAGGCCGAAATGTTCACCCCGAATAAAGACAAAGCCACCATCGGGGACAACATTCTCGGCCTGCGCTTGCTGTGCCTCTACGGCCTGAAAGGCGCGGCGGCGTACATGGAACACGCCCACGTACTCGGCCAGTACGACAACGACATCTACGCGCAATACCATAAAATCATGGCCTGGCTCGGGACCTGGCCTGCGGACATGAACGCCCTGCTGGAATGTTCAATGGAAATTGGCCAGATGAACTTCGCCGTGATGCGCATTCTCGACGCCGGTGAAACCAACGCTTACGGCCATCCAACCCCCACGCAGGTCAACGTGAAAACGGTGGCGGGCAAAGCGATTCTGATTTCCGGCCACGACCTGAAAGACCTCTATAACCTGCTGCTGCAAACCGAAGGCACCGGCGTGAACGTCTATACCCACGGCGAAATGCTGCCCGCGCACGGTTACCCTGAGCTGCGCAAATTCAAGCATCTGGTCGGGAACTATGGCAGCGGCTGGCAGAACCAGCAGGTGGAGTTCGCCCGCTTCCCAGGCCCCGTGGTGATGACCTCCAACTGTATTATCGACCCCACCGTCGGAGAGTATGACCACCGCATCTGGACCCGGAGCATCGTCGGCTGGCCGAACGTCAGCCATCTTGAAGGCGATGATTTCACGCCGGTTATCGAACAGGCCCAGCAGCTGGCGGGCTTCCCGTACAACGAAATTGAACACTTGATCACCGTCGGTTTCGGCCGTCAGACTCTGCTCGGCGCGGCGGATACACTGATCGACCTGGTCAGCCGCGAAAAACTGCGTCACATTTTCCTCGTCGGCGGCTGCGACGGCGAACGTACCGAACGCAGTTACTTCACCGATTTCGCCACCAGCGTGCCGGACGACTGCCTGGTCATGACCCTCGCCTGCGGCAAATACCGTTTCAATAAGCTGGATTTCGGTGACATCGAAGGCCTGCCACGCCTGGTGGATGCGGGTCAGTGTAACGACGCTTATTCGGCAATTATTCTGGCGGTGACACTGGCGGAAAAACTCGGCTGCGGCGTGAATGACCTGCCGCTATCGCTGGTGCTCTCATGGTTCGAGCAGAAAGCGATTGTCATTCTGCTGACGCTGCTCTCTCTGGGCGTGAAAAACATCGTCACCGGGCCAACCGCGCCGGGCTTCCTGACTCCGGATTTGCTGGCTGTCCTGAACGAGAAATTTGGCCTGCGCGCCATTACCACCGTCGAGCAGGATTTACAGCAGATGCTGGGCGCATAAGGAGCAGACCATGACCATGCCAACTCCACAATGCCCGTGGCGGATGCAGGTGCATCACATCACCCAGGAAACGCCGGATGTATGGACCCTGTCGCTGCTGTGTCACGATGCCTGGCCATATCGCGCCGGGCAGTATGCGCTGGTGAGCATCCGTAATTCTGCGGATACGCTGCGCGCGTACACGCTGTCGTCCACGCCGGGCGTGAGCGAGTTCATCACCCTCACCGTGCGCCGCATTGACGATGGCACAGGCTCTGAATGGCTGACCCGCGATGTCAAACGCGGCGACTATCTGTGGTTGTCCGATGCGCAAGGTGATTTTACCTGTGACGATAAACCCACCGACAAACTGCTGCTCCTGGCGGCAGGTTGCGGCGTCACGCCGGTAATGTCGATGCGGCGCTGGCTAGCGAAAAATCGCCCTGACGCTGACGTGCAGGTGATCTTCAGCGTCCGTTCGCCGGAAGAGGTGATTTTTGCTGACGAGTGGCGGCACTATCCGGTCACGATAGTGGCGGAAAACAATGCCACGCACGGTTTTGTCGCCGGGCGTTTAAGCCAGGCCATGCTTGAAAGCGTGCCGAATCTGGCAGCGCGGACGGTCATGACCTGCGGGCCTGCGCCGTATATGGAGTGGGTGGAAGAGAACGTGAAGCGGCTCGGCGTGACGCGTTTCTACAAAGAAAAATTCTTCACGCCGGTCGCAACAGCCGCCACTAGCGGGCTGAAATTCACCCAACTGCACCCGGCAAAAGAATTTTATGCGCCGGTCGGCACCACGCTTCTGGAGGCGCTGGAAAGCAATAAGGTGCCGGTGAATGCCGCCTGTCGCGCCGGTGTTTGCGGGAGTTGTAAAACGCAGGTGGTCAGCGGGGAGTATACCGTTACCAGCACTATGACCTTGACCGGGGAAGAACAGAAACAGGGCTACGTGCTGGCCTGTTCCTGTCATCCTCAGGGCGATTTAGTGCTCGCCTGATAAAACGCATGCCCGGTGGCGTTGCGCGCACCGGGCCTCTTTACTCGCTTTTCCCTAACGCGTAACGCCCTGCCCCCAGGCAGACAATCGCCAACGCACCGATGAAGTAATAGACCAGGCTTTCAATGGCCCAGGCTCCCACTGCGTCCAGCGCGAAAGTTTTTCCGGTACCAACCATCAGCCACGCCACCACCATGGTCAACGCCAGAACCAGCGCCGCCGGGCGAGTCAGAATACCCAGCACAATCAGACACGGAGCCACCACTTCGCCAATCAGCACGCCGTAAGCAATAAAGCCCGGCAGCCCTTTCGCCACCAGCATCCCACTGATGCCGTCCACGCCGTGGAACAGCTTATGCAAACCGTGAAACAGCATCAGCCCGCCGACGGCAAGACGTAACAGAAGTTTGCCGAGATCGTCCCCGGTACGTGTTTGTCGTCTATCCATGAACAATGATTTAACCATTTGACGTTATTCCTTATTTTCCCTGTATTCCATCCAGATTATGCCGAAGAACGACACAAATAAACCTGCTGAAAATAAGGGGATTTTGCCGGGCACACCAGTGAGTTTCATCTAAGCTTGTAAGCGGTATCACAAAAAGGAGAAGGAAACCCATGAAACAAACCGTTGCGGCCTATATCGCAAAAACTTTTGAACAAGCCGGGGTAAAACGAATCTGGGGTGTCACCGGAGACTCCCTCAACGGGCTCAGTGACAGCCTTAACAAAATGGGCACCATCGAATGGATGCCCACGCGCCACGAAGAGGTGGCCGCGTTTGCTGCGGGTGCCGAAGCCCAGCTCACCGGCGAACTGGCAGTCTGCGCCGGTTCCTGCGGGCCTGGCAACCTGCATCTGATTAACGGTCTGTTTGACTGCCACCGCAATCACGTCCCGGTGGTCGCCATCGCCGCGCACATTCCGTCGAGCGAAATCGGCAGCGGTTATTTCCAGGAAACCCATCCGCAGGAGCTGTTCCGCGAATGCAGTCACTATTGTGAACTGGTCTCTTCCCCCGAACAGATCCCACAGGTGCTGGCGATCGCGATGCGCAAAGCGATACTTAACCGTGGCGTTTCGGTAGTGGTGTTACCCGGCGACGTGGCGTTGAAACCCGCCCCGGAAAGCGCCAGCACCCATTGGTATCACGCCCCGCAGCCGGTGGTGGTGCCGGAAATGGAAGAGCTGCGTAAGCTCGCGCAACTGCTGCGCTACTCCAGCAACATCGCGTTATTGTGCGGCAGCGGGTGCGCCGGAGCGCATAAAGAGCTGCTGGAGTTTGCCGGCAAGCTGAAATCGCCGATTGTCCACGCCATGCGCGGCAAAGAGCACGTTGAATACGATAACCCGTACGACGTCGGGATGACTGGGCTGATCGGTTTCTCATCCGGTTTCCACACCATGATGAACGCCGACACGCTGGTGCTGCTCGGCACCCAGTTCCCGTATCGCCCGTTCTACCCGGCCGATGCCAAAATTATTCAGATAGACATTAACCCAGCCAGCATTGGCGCACACAGCAAAGTGGACATGGCGCTGATCGGCGATATCAAAGCCACGCTCGCCACCTTGACGCCGCTGCTGGAAGAGAAAACTGACCGCGCGTTCCTCGACAAAGCGCTCGAACACTATCGCGATGCGCGTAAAGGGCTCGATGATTTAGCCAAACCGAGTGAAAAAGCCATTCACCCGCAGTATCTGGCGCAGCAAATCAGTCATTTCGCCGACGATGATGCTATTTTCACCTGCGATGTTGGCACGCCCACCGTGTGGGCTGCGCGCTACCTGAAAATGAACGGTAAGCGCCGTCTGCTCGGCTCGTTCAACCACGGCTCGATGGCCAACGCCATGCCGCAGGCGCTCGGTGCGAAAGCCACCCTGCCAGACCGACAGGTGGTCGCGATGTGCGGTGACGGCGGATTTAGCATGCTGATGGGGGATTTTCTCTCAGTGGCACAGCTCAAACTGCCGCTGAAAATCGTGGTCTTCAACAACAGCGTGCTCGGCTTCGTAGCGATGGAAATGAAGGCTGGCGGCTACATGACCGACGGCACCGATCTGCACGACACGAACTTTGCCAATATCGCTGAGGCCTGTGGTATCACCGGGATTCGCGTCGAAAAATCGGCTGATCTCGATGAAGCATTACAGCGGGCGTTCAGTATTGACGGGCCGGTGCTGGTGGACGTCGTGGTGGCGAAGGACGAACTCGCCATTCCACCGCAAATTAAGCTCGAACAGGCCAAAGGATTCAGCCTGTATATGCTGCGTGCGATCATCAGTGGGCGCGGCGATGAAGTGATCGAACTGGCGAAAACCAACTGGCTCAGGTAAAAAGAGAGGCATAACCCTGATGCAATAAAGGAAATGCCGTGATCGATTTACGTAGTGATACCGTCACCCGCCCTGGGCGCGCCATGCTGGAACAGATGATGGCCGCCCCGGTCGGGGATGATGTGTACGGGGATGACCCGACCGTTAACGAACTGCAACGCTACGCAGCGGAGCTCGGCGGCAAAGAAGCCGCCCTGTTTTTGCCAACCGGCACCCAGGCGAATCTGGTGGCGCTGCTGAGCCACTGCGAACGCGGCGAAGAGTACATCGTCGGTCAGGGCGCGCATAACTATCTGTACGAAGCGGGCGGCGCCGCGGTATTGGGCAGCATTCAGCCACAGCCGATTGATGCTGCCAGCGACGCGACACTGCCGCTCGACAAAGTCGCGGCGAAAATCAAAGCCGATGACATCCACTTCGCCCGCACCAAACTGTTAAGCCTCGAAAATACCCACAATGGCAAAGTGCTGCCACGCGAATATCTGAAAGACGCATGGGAATTCACCCGCGAGCGCGGCCTGGGCCTGCACGTTGACGGCGCGCGAATCTTCAACGCCATCGTGGCGTACGGCTGCGAGCTGAAAGACGTCACGCAATATTGCGACTCCTTCACCATCTGCCTGTCCAAAGGGCTGGGCACGCCGGTGGGCTCGCTGCTGGTCGGCAACGCGGACTACATCAAGCGTGCAAACCGCTGGCGTAAAATGACCGGCGGCGGAATGCGTCAGGCGGGCATTCTGGCAGCAGCAGGTCTGTACGCGCTGAAAAATAACGTTCAGCGTTTGCAGGACGATCACGACAACGCCGCGTGGATGGCTGAGCAGCTGAAAGAGATTGGCGCTGACGTGATGCGTCACGACACCAACATGCTGTTCGTGCGCGTCGGGGAAGAAAACGCCGCCGCGCTGGGCGAGCATATGCGCGCCAACGGCGTGCTGATCAACGCCTCGCCGATTGTACGACTGGTGATGCATCTGGATGTGGATCGCCAGAAGCTGGCTGAAGTTGTCGGCCACTGGAAATCATTTTTACGCTCTAAATAGGCAGTCTACTGAAACGTTAAGGAGAACAACGTGCCACACACTATTCTGGTGCTCGGTGCCAGCGGCTACATCGGCCAGCATCTGGTCACTGAACTGAGCGCGCGCGGGGCAACCGTACGGGCGGCGGCACGTAACACGGATCGTCTGCAAAAACTGGCGCTGCCCGGCGTCAGCTGTCATCACGTGGACCTCAACTGGCCGGAAGGCCTGCCAGCCCTGCTGGCTGGGGTCGACACCGTTTATTTCCTGGTGCACGGTATGGGCGAAGGCGGAAACTTCGTCGCCCACGAACGTCAGGTGGCGCTGAACGTGCGCGATGCCCTGCGCCAGCAGCCGGTCAAACAGATTATCTTTTTGAGTTCGCTACAGGCGCCGGAAAATGAGCAATCCGACCATCTCCGCGCCCGCCAGATTACCGGCGAACTTCTGCGCGAGGCAGGCATTCCGGTGACGGAACTACGGGCCGGGATTATCGTTGGGGCAGGTTCTGCCGCCTTCGAAGTGATGCGCGATATGGTTTACAACCTGCCGGTGCTGACGCCGCCGCGCTGGGTGCGATCCCGCACCACGCCGATCGCCCTGGAAAATTTGCTCTATTACCTGGTGGAATTGCTCAATCACCCAACCGATACGCACCGCGTGCTGGAAGCCGCCGGGCCTGACGAGTTGAGCTATCAGCAGCAGTTCGAACATTTCATGCGCATCAGCGGTCGCCATCGCCCGTTGATTCCCATTCCCTTCCCTACCAGCTGGATTTCGGTGTGGTTCCTCAACGTCATCACCTCCGTGCCGCCGACCATCGCCAAAGCGCTGATCCAGGGATTGAAACACGATCTGCTGGCTGACGATCGTGATCTCCGGGCGCTGATCCCGCAGCCGCTTTCCTCTTTTGACGACGCGGTGAAACGCACCCTGAAAGAAGAAGAGCAGCTGATGAACTCCAGCGACTGGGGCTACGACGCCCAGGCATTCGCCCGCTGGCGTCCAGAATATGGGTATTTTCCGAAGCAGGCGGGCTGCACCATCAGCACCTCTGCCAGCCTTGACGCGTTATGGCAGGTCGCCAACCAGCTCGGCGGCAAAGAGCGCTATTTCTTCGGCAATATTCTGTGGGATATTCGCGCCGCAATAGACCGCGTGATGGGACATAAACTGGCTAAAGGCCGCCCGGAACGGGAAATGCTGGAAACCGGCGACACGGTCGACAGCTGGAAAGTGATCATCGTTGAACCACAAAAACAGCTTTCGCTGCTGTTCGGCATGAAAGCGCCAGGCCTCGGCCGCCTCACCTTCAGCATGAAGGATAAAGGCGACCATCGCGAAATCGATGTTCGTGCCTGGTGGCATCCGCACGGTATGCCAGGCTTGTTCTATTGGCTGCTGATGATCCCCGCGCATCTGTTCATTTTTCGGGGTATGGCAAAGCGCATTGCGAAGCTTGCCGAAGAAATCACGCACAAATAGACCTCACGGGGCTGTTTCTTCGTAGTTTCCCATTGCAACTCAGCGTAATTCACGGAAAAATGCGCACGAAATTCTTTTCAGACACAGTGGATTGATATGAAGGTACTGGTCACCGGAGCCACCAGCGGTTTAGGCCGTAATGCGGTGGAATATCTGCGCCGTAAAGGCATCAGCGTCAGAGCAACCGGTCGCAATGAAGCGATGGGTCGCCTGCTGGAGAAGATGGGCGCGGAATTTGTGCATGCCGATCTGACCGAGCTGGTCTCTTCGCAGGCAAAAGTGATGCTCGCCGGAATCGATACGCTGTGGCACTGCTCCAGTTTCACGTCCCCGTGGGGCACTCAGGAAGCGTTCGATTTAGCCAACGTGCGCGCCACGCGCCGTCTGGGTGAATGGGCCGTGGCCTGGGGCGTGCGCAACTTTGTTCATATCTCGTCGCCGTCGCTGTACTTCGATTATCACCATCATCGTGACATCAAAGAAGATTTCCGACCGCAGCGTTTTGCCAATGAATTTGCCCGCAGCAAAGCCGCTGGCGAAGAGGTCATTCACCTGCTGGCACAGGCAAACCCGAACACCCGTTTCACGGTACTGCGCCCGCAGAGCCTGTTTGGCCCACACGATAAAGTGTTTATTCCACGCCTGGCGCAGATGATGCACCACTACGGCAGCGTGCTGCTGCCGCGTGGCGGCAATGCGCAGGTAGACATGACCTATTACGAAAACGCGGTACATGCGATGTGGCTGGCAAGCCAGCCGCTGTGTGATTCGCTGCCTTCCGGTCGCGTTTACAACATCACCAACGGCGAGCCGCGCAGCCTGAAAAGCATCGTGCAGAAGCTTATCGACGAGCTGGATATTCAGTGTCGCATCCGCTCTGTACCGTATCCGATGCTGGATATGGTCGCCCGCAGCATGGAAAAGTTCGGCAACAAGGCGGCGAAAGAGCCGTCGTTCACCCACTATGGTGTGTCGAAGCTGAACTTTGACTTCACGCTGGACATCAGCCGCGCGGAAAAAGAGCTCGGCTATCAGCCCATCATAACGCTGGATCAGGGCATTGTGGAAACCGCCCACTGGCTGAAAGATCACGGCAAACTGCCGCGTTAACCGTCAGCCCTGACCGTATTTTTCCAGTAACGCTTCGGCAATGGCCTGAGTTTGCGCATCCGCCACGCCGTCCCAACGCTCGGGGCGGAAGTGCATCTGGAACGCCATAATCACCCGTTTCTTCTGCGTGTAGGTCATCCCCGGCGTCACTTCATAGCCATAACGCCCCAGCAAATCCAGCACTGACGCGGAATTCACCGGTTCCTGCGGCTGACGTCCATTGAGATAAAATGCCACCCGGTTCTCATCAGGCCAGGCACCTATCCCCTCCTTCGCCAGTTGCAGCCACGGGAACATTGGCCCTGGGTCGTCTTTGCGCTGCGGCGCAACGTCTGCATGTGCCACCACGTTTTGCGGTTCAATGTGATAGCGGGCAATGATGTCTTTTGCCAGCGGGATCAGCGCGTTGATTTGCGAAGGGGCAAACGGCGTAAAGCTTTTTACGCCCGCCGTTTTCTCCCAGCCTGGGTTTTCCAGTTCGATGCCAATCGATGTGTCATTGATACGCGTAGCGCCGCGCCAGAAGCTTATTCCCGCATGCCAGGCCAAATCCTGTTCCGGAACCAGCTGCCAGATAAGCGGTTTACCCTTTCTTTCGGGCGGCGTGTTCGGAATCAGATAGTGCACGCTGACATCCTTAGCCGTCAGCGTTGCCAGAGAATTTTCAAAATCACCGGCGGTATAATGGAGAACCAGCACTTTAATGCGCGGATACGCATTGGGCGCCGGATGACTGGCGTCCAGCATATAGCCCGGCTTGCTGATGAGATTCTGCTGACTGGCGTCCTTATCACTGCCGCAGCCCGCCAACAGCAGCGCCAGCACTATCGGTATAAAACGTTTCATCGGCGTACTTTTACGGCGGTGCCACTGACGCTGACCATCAACATGCTGCTGTCTTTGCCGACGGTTTCATAGTCGATATCAATACCGACAACGGCATCGGCGCCCAGCGCCTTGGCCTGCTCACCCAGCTCCTGAAACGCTATTTCACGCGCTTTGCGGAGTTCTTTTTCGTACGCGCCGGAGCGCCCGCCGACGATATCGCGGATACCGGCAAAAAAATCACGAAAAATGTTCGCGCCGAGAATCGCTTCCCCGGTCACCACGCCGCAGTATTCGACGATGGTTTGTCCTTCCAGTGTTGGGGTCGTTGAGAATTGCATTCGTCCTCCTTCTTCAATGCCTTAGCTCAGTTAATCAAACACATTATCGTACCGATACGCTATGCTTGAAAACATCTAAATACCGTAGTCAGTCTATAAGGAAATCACTCATGCGCTACTCAGCCGCTGCTCTTCTTGTCCCTTGCGCCCTTTTGCTGAGCGCCTGCACCACCGTCACCCCTGCGTTCAAGGATATCGGTACCCGTTCAGGTCCTTGCGTAGAAGGTGGCCCGGACACCGTTGCACAGAAGTTTTACGACTATCACATTCAGCACCGCACCACCGATTTAGCCGCACTGCGTCCCTACCTGAGCGACGATCTGGCAAAAGTGCTTAACGATGCGAATAACGATCCGGATAAACGCGCCCTGATGCAGGAAGACTTGTTCTCCAGCCGCACCACGCCAGCAGACAGCGCTGACGTAGCGAGCGCATCAACCATCCCGAACACCGACGCCCGCAACATTCCGCTGCGCGTTGAATTGAAACAAGGTTCTCAGAGCTGGCAGGATGAAGTGCTGATGATCCGCGAAGGTCAATGCTGGGCTGTAGATGACGTACGTTACCTCGGCGGCACCGTTCACGCCCCAGCTGGCACCCTGCGCCAGACGCTCATTAAGTAAAATTCCCGCTTAATTACTCAGGTTAAATGTCTGGCATTCTGTGATGGATGCCGACATTTATTTCCTTGCCCCTGCGCCCTCGCTATTTTGTGCTAACTTTAAGTGTAAACGTGGTTTATATTTAAGTTTTCACGCAGAAATATTGCATAACTATTCTGTGAACGTTACTATTTGCGGCCTCAATAGCTATTGGTGTTAGATTTCCCGGATGAGTATAAAACTAGAAGGCATTAACTGCTTTTACGGCGCACATCAGGCGCTGTTCGACATAACCCTGGATTGCCCGCAGGGTGAAACGCTGGTGCTGCTTGGCCCTAGCGGCGCGGGAAAAAGTTCGCTGTTGCGCGTGCTTAACCTGCTGGAGATGCCGCGTTCCGGCCAACTATCCATTGCGGGGAATCAATTCAATTTCAGCAAAGCCCCTTCCGATAAAGCGATACGCGACCTGCGTCAAAACGTCGGGATGGTCTTCCAGCAGTACAATCTGTGGCCGCACTTAACCGTGCAGCAAAACCTGATTGAAGCCCCCTGCCGCGTGCTCGGTTTATCGAAAGAGCAGGCGCTGGCGCGTGCCGAAAAATTACTGGAACGTCTACGTCTGAAACCCTACAGCGACCGCTATCCTTTACACCTTTCCGGTGGTCAGCAGCAGCGCGTGGCCATTGCCCGTGCGCTGATGATGGAACCGCAGGTTCTGCTGTTTGATGAGCCAACCGCCGCACTGGACCCGGAAATCACCGCCCAGATTGTGAGCATCATTCGTGAGCTGGCTCAGACCCAAATTACGCAAGTGATCGTCACTCATGAAGTCGAAGTGGCACGTAAAACCGCCAGTCGTGTGGTGTATATGGAAAACGGTCACATCGTAGAGCAAGGGGATGCGAGCTGCTTTGCCGAGCCGCAGACCGAAGCGTTTAAAAACTATCTTTCACACTGATGTTTTTGGGAACAATGACAATGAAAAAAATCGTGATTGCCGCGCTGCTTGCCAGCGTCAGCCTTTCTGCTGGTGCAGCCCAGACTATTCGTTTTGCAATGGAAGCGTCTTATCCTCCGTTTGAATCCATGGATGCCAACAACAAGATTGTCGGCTTCGACGTGGATCTGGCGAACGCGCTGTGCAAACAGATCGACGCCACCTGTACCTTCACCAACCAGGCGTTCGACAGCCTGATCCCAAGCCTGAAATTCCGTCGTTTCGACGCAGTGATTTCCGGTATGGACATCACGCCTGAGCGTGAAAAACAGGTCCTGTTCACTCAGCCGTACTACGAGAACTCCGCGCTGTTCGTCGGCCAGAAAGGTAAAGTGGCGGACATCGCCGCGCTGAAAGGTAAAAAAGTGGGCATGCAGAACGGCTCCACGCATCAGAAATTCATTACCGATAAGCACCCGGAAATCACCACCGTGCCTTACGACAGCTACATGAATGCCAAGCTGGATCTGCAGAACGGTCGTATTGACGCGGTGTTCGGCGATACCGCCGTGGTGACCGAATGGCTGAAAGCCGATCCGAAACTGGCGGCAATTGGCGATAAAGTGACAGATAAAGACTACTTTGGTACCGGCCTCGGCATCGCCGTGCGTCAGGGCAACAGCGATCTGCAGCAGAAGCTGAACGACGCGCTGACCAAAGTGAAGCAGGATGGGACGTACAAAACCATCTACAGCAAATGGTTCCAGAAGTAATTCTTGATGAACGAAATGTTTCCATTAGCAAGTGCCGCCGGGATGACCCTCGGCCTTGCCGTTTGTGCTCTGGCGATTGGCCTGGTGCTGGCGATGATCTTTGCGGTGTGGGAGTCAGCTAAATGGCGTCCCGTCGCGTGGGTTGGCACCGGTCTGGTCACCATTCTGCGTGGATTACCGGAAATTCTGGTGGTCCTGTTCATCTATTTCGGCTCTTCACAGCTGCTGCTGATGCTGTCCGACGGCTTTACGCTAAACCTCGGTTTTGTGCAGATCCCGGTGCAGGTGCAGATTGAAAACTTCGACGTCAGCCCGTTCCTGTGCGGCGTGATTGCGCTGTCCCTGCTCTATTCCGCTTACGCGTCGCAGACTCTGCGCGGTGCGCTGAAAGCGGTGCCGGTCGGCCAGTGGGAATCCGGCCAGGCGCTGGGGCTGTCCAAAGCCGCCATCTTCTTCCGCCTGGTGATGCCGCAAATGTGGCGTCATGCGCTGCCGGGGCTGGGTAATCAGTGGCTGGTACTGCTGAAAGATACCGCGCTGGTGTCGCTTATCAGCGTGAATGATTTGATGCTGCAAACCAAAAGCATCGCCACCCGGACTCAGGAACCGTTTACCTGGTACATCGTGGCGGCGGCGATTTATCTCGTCATCACTCTGCTCAGTCAGTACATCCTCAAACGCATTGACCTGCGCGCGACTCGCTTTGAACGGAGACCAGGCTGATGCTTGAATATTTACCCGAACTGCTGAAAGGGCTGAATACCAGCCTGACGCTGACCGTGGCCTCGATTGTGCTGGCGCTGATCCTGTCGTTGATTTTTACCATCATTCTGACGCTGAAAACGCCGGTGCTGGTGTGGATCGTTCGCGCCTACATCACGCTGTTTACGGGCACGCCGTTGCTGGTGCAAATCTTCCTGATTTACTACGGTCCGGGCCAGTTCCCGCAGCTGCAGAACTATCCTGCGCTGTGGCATTTGCTCTCCGAACCATGGCTGTGCGCCATGATCGCCTTGTCGCTTAACAGCGCCGCGTATACCACTCAGCTGTTCTTTGGTGCGATCCGTGCCATTCCGGAAGGCCAGTGGCAATCCTGTGGCGCACTGGGGATGAGCAAGAAAGACACGCTGGCCATTTTGCTGCCGTATGCCTTTAAGCGCGCCCTCTCTTCTTACTCCAACGAAGTGGTGCTGGTGTTCAAGAGTACGTCTCTGGCCTACACCATCACGCTGATGGAAGTGATGGGCCACGGGCAGTTGCTATACGGACGCACCTACGACGTGATGGTATTTGGTGCCGCCGGTCTGGTGTATCTGGTGGTCAACGGTTTACTGACGTTGATTATGCGTCTCGTTGAGCGCAAAGCGCTGGCGTTTGAACGCCGCAATTAAACTGCATAAAATATCGACAACAAAGCGGACCCTCACCAGAGCGTCCGCTTTTTTTTATTTCACAACGAAATAGTTAATCATTTTTATTGCATACAAATTCACAAAATGGCAAGGTAAGTCCTATGCCACAGAGACGGCACAACATCATAAGATTGACCGACGGGAGCTTTACCATGAAGAAACTTATTCTGGCAGCGCTGCTTGCCACTTTCGCCACAGGCGCGGCTGCGGCAGAGAAAATCAGCTTTGGCGTATCCGCCACCTATCCACCGTTTGAATCCCTCGATGCCAATAACCAGATTGCCGGTTTTGATATCGATCTGGCCAAAGCCTTATGCAAACAAATGCAGGCAGAGTGTACCTTCACCAACCACGCGTTTGACAGCTTGATCCCGTCGCTGAAATTCAAAAAATATGACGCTGTGATCTCCGGAATGGACATCACACCAGAGCGCAGCAAACAAGTGGCATTCACCGCCCCGTACTACGCCAACTCGGCGCTGGTGATTGCGAAAAAGGGCGAGTTCACCTCTTTTGAGCAGCTGAAAGGCAAACGTATCGGTATGGAAAACGGCACCACGCATCAGAAATACTTGCAGGATAAGCACCCGGAAGTGAAAACCGTGGCCTATGACAGCTACCAGAATGCGATCATCGACCTGAAAAATGGCCGTATCGACGGCGTGTTTGGCGACACAGCAGTGGTCAACGAATGGCTGAAAACCAACCCGCAGCTGGGTGTCGCCACGCCAAAAGTGACCGATCCGCAGTACTTCGGCACCGGCCTGGGAATTGCCGTGCGTCCGGATAACAAGGCGCTGCTGGAAAAACTGAACGGCGCGCTAAAAGCCATTAAAGCCGACGGGACGTACCTGAAAATCAGCACCCAGTGGTTCCCGCAGTAAGCCATTGATGCATTGAAATTAAAAAAGCCGGGCAATCGCCCGGCTTTTTAATGCTCATCGTTTAGAGCGGCACGTAAAAGCGGAAACACGCTCCAGGCGTAACATCCATCAAACGAATGCCGCCGCCGTGTAATTCCAGCATCCGGCGCACAATAAGCAGCCCCAGCCCGCCGCGATCTTCACGCGCGCTTCGGGCGTTGAGCGCCGAAGGACGTTGGAACAGCTGTTCACGTAACGCCTGTTCGATGCCCGGCCCGCTGTCCGCGACTTCCACCTGCAACTGGGCGTTTTCCTGCCAGATGCGCAGCTGAATAGTCCCGCCGACCGGGGTGTGGCGTACCGCGTTGTCCAGCAAATTAGTCACCACCCGCTCAATCATCGACACGTCGGCATTCACCAGCGGCAGCGAACGCGGCATTTCCACCTGCAGTTTTAACTGCCGCGTTTCGATAGCCAGGTCGAATTTTTGAGCCACGTCCTGAATCAACTCGCCGATGGCAAACCGTTCCAGCTGCGGCTTGATGCCTCCGTGCTCGAGTTTCGCTAACTCAAACAGCTGCTGCGACAGGTGCCGCACTTTGTGCCCCTGACGCAGCGCAATCGCCAGATACTGGCGGTTATCCTCTGGCGACAGCGTGTCGGCTTTCATCGATAACGTTTCCAGATAACCCAGCAGTGAAGTCAGCGGCGTACGTAAATCATGCGAGATGTTGGCGATAAATTCGCGGCGCTGGCGATCGCTGTCGGAAAGCTGATCCCACTGGCTGGCAATTTTACGCGCCAGCTCGATAAAGGTGTTGTGCAGGATCGCCACTTCGTTGGCCGGTTCAGTTTCCGGCGTTTGCTGCGCCAGCTGTTTGATAGCGCTGATGCTATCCTGATCCAGACCCCGCACGTCCGCCGTCAGCTGTTTCACCGGGCGCGTCACCCAGTACCAGACCATCACCCCCGCTAACAAACCAAACAGCGCCACCAGCAGCAACGACCACAGTACCGTGCTCCATAGGGCTTTCTGCCAGGCGTTATCGGAAAGTGCGTTGAGATCTTCGCCCTGCAAAATGATGTACAGATAACAGTGCAGCTCGCCGTTGAATCTTACCGGCGCAACGCTGAATACTTTTTCTTTCTCGAGACTGCGCGGATCGTCACCAAAAATAGGCCACGCCGCACCGCCGAGGAAAGTCTGCAATGGCGCGATGTCGATTTTCTGCCGCTTCACATGGCCCGCAGGCGCGGCGTCAGCCAGCAAATCCCCTTCCGGCGATACCAGATACAGCTCGACGCTCGGGTTGAGCGTCATCAGCCGGGTAAACAACGTTTGCAGCGTCTCACGATTCACGTCGCCCTTTTTATCCAGCAGCGGCTCGCTGTTCACGATCTGCTGCGCCAGCCCGGCGGATAAACGTTGCACCATCGCACTGCCGTACTGGCTGGTGCTGTATAGCTGCACGCTGCACGCCGCTACCGCGCAGAGCAGTAAAATAGCGGTAAAGACCAGCGTCAACCGCTGGCTGAGGCTGAGGCGGCGGGTCATGACGCGTGCTCCGTTTTCTCGCTGGCGAACTTATAGCCTTTCCCCCACACCGTCAGGATAATTTCCGGCTCGGCGGGGTCGCGTTCGATTTTGATGCGCAGTCGGTTGATATGCGTGTTGACGGTGTGCTCGTAGCCTTCATGCTGATAACCCCAGACGCGGTCGAGCAGCGACAGGCGGGAAAACACTTCGCCGGGATGACGGGCAAACCAGTACAACAGATCGAACTCGCGCGGCGTTAGCTCGATAATGTCCCCGCGCAGGCGCACTTCGCGGCTCAACGGATCAATATTCAGCCCGTGACAGGCGATCTGCCCGCCTTCCATGCGAATGTTCTGCCCCATCGCCTCCTGGCGGCGAAACAGGGCTTTCACACGCGCAATCAGCTCGAGCACTGAAAACGGTTTAGGCAGATAGTCATCGGCCCCCATTTCGAGACCCAACACGCGGTGCGTTTCACTGGTACGGGCGCTGATGATGATCACCGGCAGGTAGCGCGTCATTTGACGAATGCGGCGGCAAATTTCCAGGCCATCGACGCCGGGCAACATTAAATCGAGGATAACGGCATCCCAGACCTGTTTTTCCAACTGAACCAGCGCCTGATGGCCATCCGCTTCGTGGACAATCTGATAACCCTCATCCTGCAGGTTTAGCCGCAGCAAGGTCGCGATATCCTGATCGTCTTCCACCAGCAGTATTTTCTTTGGGTTATTCATAGCGTTTCACCAACAGTCTTTTATCCAAGCTTAACGCAGGCCGGCCCCGCAAGTTATCACATTTTATTTAAACTTCCGTGAGGATGTGGTGATAAGAAATCCCGCATGCTGGTGACATGTCATTCACGGAGAGCCGACCATGTCCCGGATGCGTTCCAAAACGATTCACCCGCTCTGGCTGCGCTGCTGCCATTGGGTTAACGCCATCGCCATTGCGGGCATGATGTTCAGCGGCTGGCGCATTTATAACGCCTCTCCGCTGTTCAGTTTCTCCTTCCCGGCGGAAATTACGCTCGGAGGCTGGCTCGGCGGCGCATTGCAGTGGCATTTCGCCATGATGTGGGTGCTGGTGATTAACGCCACCGTCTATATGTCGCTCGGCATTATCAGCGGCCATTTCAAACGCAAATTCTTCCCGCTGTCGCTGCGTGAATTATTCCATGACCTGCAACAGGCGCTGCGCGGCAAGCTTCAGCACGCCGACCTCAGCCATTACAACATGGTGCAAAAGCTGGCCTACGGCGGAGTGATTCTGCTGGGCACCGGGCTGGTGTTGTCCGGCCTGGTGCTGTGGAAATCGGTTCAGTTTTCCCTGCTGCGGGAGCTGCTTGGCGGCTACGAGGCCGCGCGTTATATCCACTTTTTCTGTATGAGCGCCATGGCGTTGTTCGTGGTTATCCATTTGCTGATGGTGCTGCTGGTGCCGCGTACGTTGCTCGCCATGCTGCGGGGCCGTTAAGGAGAACAGATGAAAAAGCCCGGTTTTCTTTCCGACAGTGACGCCCGCGACCTGGTGAAGGA
The DNA here is from genome assembly GCF_003935895.2 of Scandinavium goeteborgense. Classification (GTDB taxonomy): domain Bacteria; phylum Pseudomonadota; class Gammaproteobacteria; order Enterobacterales; family Enterobacteriaceae; genus Scandinavium; species Scandinavium goeteborgense. The sequence goes on from NZ_CP054058.1 coordinate 2,998,544, forward strand.
CGCAGAAAAGTTGCTCAGCCCTGACCGCCGACGCGTGCTGCGCCAGGGGCTGACTCTCGGCGGCATCATGATGCTGACCGGTTGCGACATCAGCGATAACGAAAGCGTCGAGACTGCGCTGTCCCGCATGTCCCGCTTTAACGACCGGGTGCAGGGTTTTCTGTTCAGCCACCGCAATCTGGCCCCTGAATATACAGCCTCCGAGATCACCCGCCCGTTCCCGTTTAACGCCTTTTATGGCTGGGATGACATTCCACAGATTGATGGCCGTGATTTCCAACTGGAAATTAGAGGCCTGGTGCGCGACACCAAACGCTGGACGCTGCCGGAGCTCTATCACATGCAGCAGGTCAGCCAAATCACCCGCCATATTTGCGTCGAAGGCTGGAGCGCCATCGGTAAATGGGGCGGCGTGCCGTTTGCCCATTTCTTACAGCTGATTGGCGCTGATATGCGCGCGAAATATGTCAGCTTCCGCTGCGCAGATGATTACTACACCAGCATTGATATGGCCACCGCGTTGCATCCGCAAACGCTGTTGGCCCTGACCTGGGATAACAAAATTCTCCCACCGGAATACGGCTATCCGATGAAAATCCGTATCCCAACCAAGCTCGGCTACAAAAACCCAAAACACGTGTTATCCATCGAAGTCACCAATCGTTTCCCGGGCGGTTACTGGGAAGATCAGGGTTACAACTGGTTTGGTGGCAGTTAAACCAAGACGCACTTCACAACGAAATAATGAGGAATTCCCATGAAAAAATTAATGTTTGCAGCTGCTGCCTTCTCTGCCCTGGTGATGTTTAACGTTCAGGCCGCCGACAGCATGAGCAAAGACAGTATGGCGAAAGACACTATGTCGATGTCCCACGACGGCATGGCCAAAGACGGGATGTCAAAATCCCACGACAAAATGTGCAAAGACGGTATGTGCAAGGACGGAATGAAGAAGGACGCCATGAAAAAAGACAGCATGGGCAAAATGGATAACATGTCGAAAGACGGCATGAAAAAGGATGAGATGAAGAAAGATGAAATGAAGAAAGATGAAATGAAGAAAGATGAGATGAAAAAAGACAGTATGTCTAAATAAGATGACTGGCCGGGTGTGGCGCTCTCGCCGCCCGGCCTCGTTTTAACGTCGAATCAACAGCGTCAGCACTTCGTAATGCGCAGTGTGAGGGAACATATCAAACAGCTGCACGCGCGCCACCCGGTAATCCGGCAGATGACTGAAATCTTTCGCCATCGACTGCGCGTTACAACTGGAATAGATAATAAACGGCGGCGCCATGTCGCTGAGATAGTCGCATAACGCGTTGCCAATCCCACGGCGCGGCGGATTCACCAGCACCAGCTCCGGCACGCTGCCCTGATCGGTCGCAAACTGCGTGGAATCGAGCGCCTGAAAATGCAGATTCTGTAGTCCCAGTTCCGCTGCCGACTCATTCGCACAAGCAATGGCTTCCGCTGAGATTTCTATCCCGGTCAGCTGCATTTCTGGTGTGGCGCAGTGCAACCCAAAACCGCCCACGCCGCAAAAGAGATCCCACATATGCTGAACCGGTAAGGCTCGCACCCAATTGCGCGCGGTGGCATACAGTTCCCTCGCCACCGTCGGGTTAGTCTGGAAGAAACTTTGCGGGCGGATCCACAGCGGCACGTCGTTGAAACGCTCGGCCAGCGCCTGCTGGTCAGTGAGGAAAATCTCCTGCTCGCCTTCCATGATTGCCATGTGCACCGGCTGGATATTCACTGAAATCACTTTGAGCTGCGGCAACTGAGCCTGTAATGACGGCAGCGCCGCGCGCAGCTGTTCCAGTTTGGCGTCAGAGCGCAGAACAAAGCGCAGCATCATTCCGCCGTCGAGCTGGCTTTCGGTCAGCAGCAGATATTTTAGCTCGCCCCGTTTACGCGCGACGTTATACGGCGTCAGGCCCGCACGGGCGATAAACGGTTTCAGGGCGGTAAATACCGGGGCAAACGAGGCGGGATATAGCGGGCAGTCGCATAAATCTTCCGGAGTACCATCGCGATGCAGCATCCCGAGCAGTGGTTTTTCGACGCTACCGCTGACCACCATTTTGGCTTTGTTACGAAAACCCGTTTCCGGGCCGCTAACCGGCGCGCACCACTCTTCTACCGTCGAAGACGACAGCAGTTGCTGAAGATCCGCCATTTTGGCGGCAAGCTGTTGGGATACCGGCTGTTCGAGCCACTGACAGGAACGACAGCGTCCGGCATCATGGAGTGCGCACTGCATACAAAGACCTTTGAAATTCCAGGGGCCGGGATTGTATCACCGTTATTGCAGACGGAAAAACCGACGGCTGGCGGCGGGCACAAAAAGCAGCATCAGCACCAGAATATCAGGCAGCTTTTGCATCACCAGCGAACGTAAAATTTCACGTTTGGATTCGCCCGCGATACTGAACAGTTCCGGATAACCATAGCCCAGCGACGCGGACCACAGATAACCGGCGGCAATAACCTGCGTCAGGAAGTAGATCCAGCGCGCCCAATTTCGCCCTTTGACCAGCGAAAATGCACACCAGATTTCCACAAAAACCAGCACCAGACTCGCCATAAACACCAGCGTTAGCGTCCAGGTTTGAACGCTACGGCGCACGAATTCCACCATGCCCAGGGGGCCCAGCAGATTAAGGAGCATCAGCAAATCCAGCGCACGAATCAAGATAATCGCGAGCGCTGCCACCTGCACCAGCGCAGGGACGTTCAGACGAGCATGTGAATGTCGGGTTTTAGAAAAGAATCGCAATTGTGGCCTTCCATGAAAACGTCTCCCCGGGAAGCCCGAGGAGACGATGACACAACGCTATAGATTTTAAGCGGTTCAGCCGCGTCTTGCACGCTGGATATCGCGTACACGCTGCTTTTCAGACCTTGCCATGATGAACCAGGCGATTAAACCAACAATCCCGACCACGCCGAGGATAAGCGTTGCCAGGGCGTTGATTTCCGGGTTAACCCCCATACGCACGTTGGAGAACACCAGCATCGGCAAGGTGGTTGCGCCCGGCCCGGAAACAAAGCTGGCGATCACCAGGTCATCCAGCGACAGCGTGAACGCCAGCAGCCAGCCAGAAACTACCGCCGGCATGATCATCGGCAGCGTGATCACGAAAAAGACCTTCAGCGGTGTCGCGCCGAGATCCATCGCCGCCTCTTCAATCGAGCGGTCAAGTTCACGCAGACGCGACGAAATCACCACCGCCACGTACGCCGTACAGAAGGTGACGTGCGCCAGCCAGATGGTGAACATCCCACGATCGGACGGCCAGCCGGTGGCATGCCCGAGTGCCACGAACAGCAACAGCAGCGACAGGCCGGTTATCACATCTGGCATAACCAGCGGCGCGGTTATCATAAACGCAAAGCCGTTCGAGCCGCGGAAGCGCCCGAAACGCACCATCACTACCGCGGCGATAGTGCCGAGAATGACCGCCATCGTCGCCGCACAGGCGGCAATGGTCAGGCTCAGGCCCACGGCGCTCATCATCGCCTCATCGCGGAACAGTTCGCCGTACCAGCGCGTTGACCAGCCCGCCCACACCGTTACCAGCCGGGAGCTGTTAAAGGAGTAGATAACCAACATCAGCATGGGCGCATAGAGGAACGAGAACCCCAGGATCAGAATCAAAATACGCCACGGCGAGCGAACGACCGGTAAGTTGTTCATCCGTGTTCCCCCATCTGTTTTTGCTGATGTTTGTGGAACCACATAATCGGCACAATCAGCAGCAGCAACATTACCACCGCCACCGCCGAGGCGACCGGCCAGTCGCGGTTATTAAAGAACTCTTGCCACAGCACGCGACCAATCATGATGGTGTCCGGGCCGCCAAGCAGTTCAGGGATGACAAACTCCCCTACCGCCGGAATAAAGACCAGCATAGACCCGGCGATAATCCCGCCTTTAGTCAACGGCACGATCACGCTGAAGAACGTTTTCAGCGGCTTCGCGCCCAGGTCCAGCGAGGCTTCCACCAACGAATAATCAATGCGGGTCAGCGCGGTGTAAATGGGCAGCACCATAAACGGCAGATAGGCGTACACAATGCCGATGTATACCGCCAGGTTGGTGTGCAGAATTTCCAGCGGCTGATGGATAATCCCGGTCCACATCAGGAAGTTATTCAGCACGCCGTTGCTTTTCAGGATCCCCATCCACGCATACACGCGAATAAGGAACGAGGTCCACGACGGCAGAATCACCAACAGCAGCAGAATGTTACGCGTTGACGCCTTACTGTGCGCCACCGCCCACGCCAGCGGGTAGCCGAGCAGCAGGCAGAAAACGGTCGAAATCGCCGCCACCTGCAACGACTGCAAATACGCCTCGATGTACAGCGGATCGTCCGTCAGTTGCAGGAAGTTGCCGATATTAAGCGTCAGGGTTATCTGGTCGTCGGCCCATTCCCATAGCTCGGTATACGGGGGAATGGCACGCGCCATTTCCGCCAGACTGATTTTAAAGACAATCAGAAACGGCAGTAAAAACAGCAGGAACAGCCACAGATACGGCAGCGCAATCACCAGCTTTCGCCCGTGTTTCATCTGCATTTTCGCCAGCCACACGGCAAAGCCGCCAGGCTGTTTTGCACGAACCGGAGGTTCTAATGTACTCATTGCGCCCTCCTCTATACCGTCAGAACCACACAGCTGTCCGCATCCCAGCACAGACGCACTTCATCGCCCCAGGTCGGCAGACCTTTACGATAGCGATGCTCGTTCTGTAGCTGGGCGCTGATCATCTGGCCGCTTTTCAGGCGCACGTGATAAATCGACAGATCGCCGAGATAGGCGATGTGCACCACTTCACCGACCGCAAAGTTGTAGCCGTCGGCCGGGGGCTCCTCGCAGAGCATGATTTTTTCAGGACGCAGCGCCACGTATACCGGCACGTTATCCAGCACCGACGCGTCGACATCCACTTTCAGCGGATGCACCAGCCCCGGCGATTCAATGACCAGCCCTTCTTCCTGGCGCTCTTTCAACAGCCCTTCGAACACATTCACCGAGCCGATAAACTCGGCGCTAAAACGGGTGGTCGGATGCTCGTAAATTTCTTCCGGTTCGCCGGTCTGCACGAACTTACCGCGGTTCATGATTGCGATGCGCCCGGCCATGGTCATCGCCTCTTCCTGGTCGTGCGTTACCATCACGCAGGTCACGCCGACGCGTTCGAGAATATCCACCACTTCGAGTTGCATCCGGTCGCGCAGCTTTTTATCCAGCGCGCCCATCGGTTCGTCGAGCAGTAATAGTTTTGGCCGTTTGGCGAGGCTACGGGCCAGCGCCACACGCTGACGCTGACCGCCTGAAAGCTGGTGCGGCTTGCGTTTGGCAAACTCCTGCATGTGGACGAGGCTGAGCATTTCCTGCACCCGGGCGGTAATTTCCGCTTTCGGCAGCTTGTCCTGTTTCAGACCAAAAGCGATATTCTGCTCCACCGTCATGTGCGGAAACAGCGCGTAGGACTGGAACATCATGTTGATTGGGCGCTGATACGGCGGCACCTGTGACATATCGACGCCATCCAACACAATCTGCCCGGCGGTGAGGGTTTCAAAACCCGCCAGCATACGCAGCAGCGTCGATTTTCCGCAGCCGGATGGGCCGAGCAGAGCAAAAATTTCGCCTTTATAAATGGTAAGACTCACGTCGTCGACGGCGTGCTGGCCGTCAAAGGATTTGGTCAGATTGCGGATTTCCAGCAGCGGGGTCAGCGCTTTAGGTGTTTTCGCATGTGGGCGTGGGATTGCGTCAGTCACGATGTTGCTCCCCGGCAAAAAACAAACATTTGCATGGTCCGGTGCCATACAAAGAACATCACAGTGCAGCTGCACTGACCTGGTGCGTTTTATTCTTGCCGGGCGGCACGTTGTTTGCCCGGCCTACATACAAGGGTAGGCCGGGCAGGCAGAGCGCCATCGGGCAAGACGGGTTTACTTCCCGGTTTTTACCTTGGTCCAGGAACGGGTGACCACGCGGTCAATTTTTGGTGACAGTACGCTCTGGGTGAACAACTTCGCCCGCACATCCGCTGGCGGATAAATACCCGGGTTATCACGCACTTCAGCGCTCAGCAACGGCGTTGCGGGTTTATTGGCGTTAGCGTAATAAACGTGATTACTGATATTCGCCACCACGTCCGGGCGCAGCAGATAATTCAGGAACTGGTACGCTTCATCGGTATTTTTCGCATCTTTAGGAATAGCGAACATATCGAAGTAAACCATCGCCCCTTCCTTCGGAATGGTGTAGGCAATGTTCACGCCGTTTTTGGCTTCTTTCGCGCGGTTTGCCGCTTGCAGGATATCGCCGGACCAGCCAATCGAGACGCAAATGTCGCCGTTCGCCAGGTCGTTAATGTACTGAGAAGAGTGGAAATAACGGATAGACGGACGCAGCTTCAACAGCAGATCGTTCGCCGCGCCGGTGTAATCTTTCGGGTCTGAACTGTTCGGATCTTTGCCGAGATAATGCAGTACCGCGGCATAGATTTCGCTTGGCGCATCAAGGAATGAGACGCCACAGCTTTTCAGTTTTTCGAGGTTTTCAGGCTTGAGGATAAGATCCCAGCTGTTCACCGGCGCATCTTTGCCGAGCGCCGCTTTCACTTTATCGACGTTATAGCCAATGCCGGTGGTGACCATCATGTACGGAATCCCGTATTTATTATCGTGGTCGTTTTGCGCCACCAGCTTGAGCATTTCCGGATCGAGATTTTTGTAATTCGGCAGTTTGCTCTTATCAATCGGCTGGAAAATGCCCGCCTGCGATTGACGCTCGAGGAACTGAGACGATGGCACCACGAGGTCATAACCGGTGCTGCCCGCCATTAATTTACCTTCCAACACTTCGTTGGAATCAAATACGTCGTAAACCACTTTAATGCCGGTTTCTTTGGTGAAATTCGCCAGCGTGTCCGGGGCGATATAATCAGACCAGTTATAAATATGCAGCGTTTTTTGTTCAGCGGCGAGCGTGCCTGCAGAGACTGCCATCAGCGCACCCGTAATCAGACCCGTTAACCATTTCTTATTTAAGGCGGTCATATCTCTTTTCCTTATCAACGTCCGCTATCCCGGACTAAACTATACGCACAGCGATGCATGCAAAAATCATGCATATTTTGTCAGTCTGCAAAGAAAAGGAGAGAGCTTCTCTCCCGGCCGGCATTACTCGCGATTGCTTCAGGATATTACGCGCCGCATCACGGTAAACGCAGTGTTTCACGCGCCCTGTTAAGGCTTCGCAAGAATAACTTTAGCCAGGGTTCGAGGCTATAGCTCGGGTTAAAAAACGCCTTTTATCAATTTTTTATGCAAGATCACTTTATGGCGTAAGCCAACAGGGGCAATAGAGTGGTGAATAATGCTTTAAGAAGAGGTTAACAGCAGAATATTGGCGGGTTTTACGCAGTCGCGCGGGTGGCGACTGCGTTCATAACGAGGGATTTTAGTGAAGAAAATGGAATTTTGACTCTTCGATTACTTGCTCTTCTTCTTCGTCGCCTTTAAACAGCAGCTCGTGCGATGCGGCCTCGAGGATCACCATCGACACCTGTTCTTCGCTCTGACGGAAGAACCATTCGAACTGTTCGCGCGTGACGCCCACGTTGACCGACAGCGTCTGGCAAACCACCAGCTTCGGCAGGTTATCATCCTGAATGTCGAGGAACGCTTTCACCGTCAGCGAACTGGCGTTGATAGAAGAGAGATCGGAGGCCAGCGGTAGCAGTGCTGAAGGCTTCACTTCCGCCAGTGCCGAAAACAGCACGACGTTGTCGAGCAGATCGAGCTTGGCATCGAAAATGCCCTCAAAATTCTGCATGTGCGGCAAGTGCAGTGCCTGACAGGTATCGCACTCATAGAAGCTGATGCCCATTTCGTCGAGCCATTGACGTAGCGTATCCAGACCCGGAACGACGAGTGAATCCATAAACCCTGAAACCTCTTGCTGTGAAATGAATGCGTAATCTCAATGAAACGCGTATTAGGGTACGCAAAAATGCATCCAGAAGCTACGACACCGACGAAATCCTGCGCTATCCGCCCGTTTTAAGACAAAAGCCTGGCTGGGCGTAGCGCTCGATCCACTGGATCATTTTGCCCGCGATATCGACCCCGGTGGTTTTTTCGATCCCTTCCAACCCCGGTGACGCATTGACTTCCATCACCAGCGGTCCGCGATTGGCGCGTAAAATATCGACTCCGGCTACATCCAGCCCCAGCGTTTGCGCCGACTTAATGGCTATTTCGCGCTCCAGCGGCGTAATGTCAGCCACGGTGGCCACGCCGCCGCGATGCAGGTTCGAGCGGAAGTCGCCCGGTTTGGCGCGACGCTCAATGGCCGCCACCACTTCATCACCCACCACGAAGCAACGGATGTCGCAACCTCTGGCTTCCTGAATGTATTCCTGCACCAGAATGTGTGCATTCAGGCCGCGAAATGCATCAATCACGCTTTCCGCCGCCTGCCGCGTTTCGGCCAGCACCACGCCAATGCCCTGCGTGCCTTCCACCAGTTTGACCACCAGCGGTGCCCCGCCGACCATATCAATCATGTCGCTGGTGTCATCCGGCGAGTGAGCAATGCCGGTAATTGGGAGATCGATTCCCTGGCGCGCCAGCAGTTGCAACGAGCGCAGTTTGTCGCGAGCGCGAGTAATCGCCACCGATTCATTCAGCGGATAACTGCCCAGGATTTCAAACTGACGCAGCGCGGCGGTGCCATAAAAGGTGATTGCCGAGCCAATGCGGGGGATCACCGCATCAAAATGTGGAAGCTGGCGGCCCTTATAGTGAATGGAGGAAGCCGCCGGACTGATGTTCATATAGCAGGAAAGCGGGTCGAAGATGTCGACCTGATGGCCGCGCTTTGACGCGGCCTCGCGCAGACGTTTACAGGACCAGAGCGTTCCGTCCCGGGACAAAATGGCTATTTTCACCCTGCACCTCACTGTGATGGCCTGAACGGCCCGTCACATGATACACACCAGCGATTTTATCGGATAGCCCGGCCAGATTACCGAACGGCCCAGCCCTGCTTATGAAGATAGTCGAGAATAAACGGACGGGTTTCTTTCACGATAGTGCGACGAATGTGGTCACTCCAGGTATCGGCCCGGGTATTGCTGTCGCGGGACAGATAGTAATTGGCCACTTCTTCGTCGTAGCGCGCCAGTTCGGCGGCATCGACGGGCTGGTAGTGGTTTTCGTGCACCACGATACTGGCTGGCAAACGCGGTTTAATACCCGGTTCGTCCGCAGGCCAGCCGAGGCACATACCAAACAACGGCAGCACGTGCTGCGGCAGCTTCAGCAGTTCAGTCACCGCGTCAATGCTGTTACGAATACCGCCGATATACACCCCGCCCAGCCCCAGCGATTCCGCAGCGACCATCGCGTTTTGTCCCATCAGCGCGGTATCCACCGTGCCCAGCAGCAGCTGTTCTGCGCGGCCTAATTGCGCATCGGGGCAAATTTGCAGATGGCGGTTAAAGTCGGCGCAGAAGATCCAGAATTCGGCAGCCTTCGCCACGTGCTGTTGTCCGCCAGTCAGGGCTACCAGCTGCTCGCGCATCTGTGGGTCAGTCACGCGCACAATGGAACTGCATTGCAAAAAGCTTGAACTGGCCGCCGCCTGCGCGCTGGCAATGATGGCTTCACGTTGCGCCTGGGTAATTGGCTCGTCGGTAAAATGGCGAATGGAACGGTGGCTTAAGAGAAGATCAATGGTCGGCGTCATCACGTTTTTCCTGGTCAGGCGAAGTCGGTTTATCGTTACGTTGCATCAACTGTGGGGCAATGGTCTGCGCCATGCCGCGAAACAGTGCAACCGCGGCAGGGATCATCAACAGTATGCCCACAAATATCATGATTAGCCCCGCCATTGGGCTGGCGAACGGTGCGGGCAAGGCGACATAGTCTTTCAGAGAAAGCCAGGCCAGCACCAACATCACCATGCCAATGGCTTCGAGGATAAGCACGCTTTTTGGGAGAGCGCCAAGTGAGCGCATAGTCAGTCTCCGGTCATCGAGTATAACGGGGAGGATAGCAACTGTGTTTGGCGAAACAAGCCCTCTGCATCGGGTTAAGCCATCGGAACAAAAGGTAGAACCTTCTTTCAACGAGACGCCAGGACGGGCATCATAGCGTCATTCGCCGAAAGGCTCAGTTTCAGGAGAGAAAACGATGTTTACCGTTATTTTTGGTCGCCCGGGTTGCCCTTACTGTGTTCGTGCTAAAGAACTGGCAGAAAAACTGACCGCCGAGCGTGACGATTTCAACTTCCGTTATATCGACATTCATGCCGAAGGGATCAGCAAAGCCGATCTCGAGCAGACCGTCGGCAAGCCGGTAGAAACTGTACCGCAGATTTTCGTTGATCAGACTCACATCGGTGGTTTTACCGAATTTGAAGCCTGGGCTAAAGAAAACCTGGGTCTCTACGCATAAGTGTCAATGTGGGCGTCACTGGCGCCCACGTCTTGCCTTTATCATCCCGCTGATAAACAAGAAGCACAGCGCACCCAGCGCACACCAAAACACCGCACTGAAAATCCACGCCAGTTCCTGCCAGAAAGACCTGTCCGCAAATACCCAATAACGCATCAGCACCAGACACACCGGCGTCGCCAGTATCGCACCGACTAACGGGACCAATACCCGCTGCTTTGATGACATAAAACTTGCCACCGCGCCGGGAATGATAAAGAACAGCAGGCCCAACTCCGGATGACCGGACGCCCGAACGGCACCTTTCACATTAAGTAACAGAAAAAGACACACCACAATAAACAGGACAAAACAGCAAATAACGCCCGCCCAACCTCGTTCAGATCTCAAAATTCCTCCTGACAAGTCTCTATCAAACTTCAATTACGCCCAGTTGGATAAAGTTTCCGGCAATCCATGCCGTGAAGCACCTACGTAAGGACAAACGATTGTTACTAGCCGCGGCTATCAGGAACGATTAAACTAGCGGCCTTAATTTGATGGTGAAAAACAGGCCGCCGTATAATAGATTTTTCCTGACGACCTGGGAAAAACCTTAGCCCAAATAGCCATTCCTTTCAACAACTTACTCGTAAACAAGAAGTTAGCTTCCGTGAATATAAACGTCGCAGACTTGTTAAATGGGAATTACATCCTGTTATTATTTGTGGTACTGGCGCTAGGCTTGTGTCTGGGCAAATTGCGCTTTGGATCCATCCAACTGGGTAATTCCATTGGCGTTTTAGTGGTCTCTCTGTTATTAGGCCAACAGCATTTTAGTATTAACACTGATGCCCTCAATCTGGGCTTTATGCTGTTTATTTTCTGCGTCGGTGTAGAAGCTGGACCCAACTTTTTTTCCATATTTTTTCGTGATGGCAAAAATTATCTGATGCTGGCGCTTGTCATGGTGGGCTCCGCCCTGGTGATAGCGCTCGGCCTCGGCAAGCTGTTTGGCTGGGATATTGGCCTCACCGCCGGGATGCTGGCAGGGGCGATGACCTCGACGCCAGTACTCGTCGGCGCCGGTGATACCCTGCGCCACTCGGGGATGAAAGGCGACGAGCTGGCGCTGGCACTCGATCACTTGAGCCTCGGCTACGCCCTGACCTATCTGATTGGTCTGGTGAGCCTGATCCTCGGCGCGCGCTATCTACCAAAATTCCAGCATCAGGACCTGCAAACCAGCGCCCAGCAAATCGCCCGCGAGCGCGGCCTGGACACCGATTCCAATCGTAAAGTGTATCTGCCAGTCATTCGTGCCTACCGCGTCGGCCCGGAACTGGTCGCCTGGACCGATGGCAAAAACCTGCGCGAACTGGGTATCTATCGTCAGACCGGCTGCTATATCGAACGTATTCGCCGCAACGGCATTCTGGCGAACCCGGACGGCGACGCGGTGCTGCAAATGGGCGATGAAATTGCTCTCGTGGGCTATCCGGATGCGCATGCGCGCCTCGACCCGAGCTTCCGTAATGGGAAAGAAGTCTTCGACCGCGATCTACTCGACATGCGCATCGTCACTGAAGAAGTGGTGGTGAAGAACCATAACGTGGTGGGCCGTCGTCTGGCGCAAATTAAGCTGACCGATCACGGCTGCTTCCTGAACCGCGTGATCCGCAGCCAGATTGAAATGCCCATCGACGACAGCATCGTGCTCAACAAGGGCGACGTATTGCAGGTTAGCGGCGATGCGCGCCGCGTGAAAACCATCGCCGACCGCATCGGCTTTATCTCGATTCACAGCCAGGTCACCGATCTGCTGGCATTCTGCTCCTTCTTTATTGTCGGTCTGATGATCGGCATGATCACCTTCCAGTTCAGCTCCTTCAGCTTTGCCATCGGCAACGCGGCCGGATTGCTGTTCGCCGGGATCATGCTCGGCTTCCTGCGTGCCAACCACCCGACCTTCGGTTACATCCCGCAGGGCGCTTTGAACATGGTGAAAGAATTCGGCCTGATGGTGTTCATGGCGGGCGTTGGTTTAAGCGCCGGGAGCGGCATCGGACACGGTCTTGGTGTCGTCGGCGGCCAGATGTTAGTCGCGGGCCTGGCAGTCAGCATGGTGCCAGTCGTTATCTGCTTCCTGTTTGGCGCATACGTGCTTCGAATGAACCGGGCGATGCTGTTTGGCGCAATGATGGGTGCGCGCACCTGCGCCCCGGCGATGGAAATTATCAGCGACACCGCACGCAGTAATATTCCTGCGCTGGGTTACGCGGGCACCTACGCCATCGCTAACGTATTGTTAACCCTGGCAGGTACGCTGATTATCGTCATATGGCCAGGCTTGGGATAAATCTGAAGAATGCAATAAGCAGAAAAAAAAAGTGTGAACTACCGAACTTTTTGAAAGGGCGGTAGTCATAATTAGTGCCACTGCTTTTCTTTGATGTCCCCATTTTGTGGAGCCCATCAACCCCGCCGCTCTTCGGTTCAAGGTTGATGGGTTTTTTGTTGCCTGAAATTCGTGGACGCTTTCAAATCAGCAAGATAGAGCAATTTGTTAATAAGAACTGAAAATCTACCGCCACAACTCAACCAAAAAGCCAAACACCCGCCCTTGCCGATTCGGCAAGCATGTAGAGCGTTAACGGCTCTGGTTCTTCGTCGTCCTTTCCGCTGGTGAGCAGCGCGTACAAAAAGAAGGTTTCAACTGGCCAGTAGCGGTAAAAATCAAAACCTGCAGACTCAACATCGAACCGTTCGAAATACTCCTTCATGATCTCTGCCCCTGTCTCACTTGCCCAGACATAATTTCCGGTGCTCAGGCTCGTATCCATCGTGACAGGCCAACGTGTTTTAGTGAACATACCCGGCTTATTAAAGCGCTCGTTATACCACGCAATAACGTCATCGTCGGTCACCACTTTCCGTTGTTGTTGTCTGTAGGAATGTACAAATTGTGGCTGCACGAAGTGATTTCGATGGAGTGTTCACGGTCATACACATCAACAGAACCCTTGATGAGCGCACCGCCGTCGTTCTTCAGCCACAGATAAGATGGAATTGCCATAGATTAATAATCCCTTATTATTTATACGGATGAATTTATGAGCAGTCTAATCGGTCGCGAGTGGTTGGTAAATGAACAATTGAATGTAACTAATTGATTTTAGATTAGCTTAAATAAAATTAAGCAGTGATAACATCTTTAGGCTAATACCTCGCAGCACTCGTTGTTCAACCTTGCTAGCCACGACTGAGACTCCTCCGAAACGCCCCCCTCTCCCCACAAGGCGAGTAGTGAACGGCTAAGCTAAAAGTTTACGTTTTAAGGAGGTGCTATGAGCCATCAGTCAGAGCAATCAAGCCAGTTCCCAACTCCCCCATTTAAAGAACAACCTCAGGAAGCGCCGGGCCTCGCGTCTGAAATGACACCGGAACCCGATCATGGCGAAATCAGTTATGTCGGCACGGGCAGGCTAACAGGCAAGAAGGCGCTGATTACCGGGGGAGACTCGGGCATTGGCCGGGCCGTCGCCATTGCGTTCGCCCGGGAAGGTGCCGATGTCGCCATCAATTATTTACCTGAGGAAGCTGCGGATGCTGATGACGTCATTGCCCTGATAAAGGCCGAAGGCAAAAACGCCGTCGCGCTTCCCGGAGATATTCGGGATGAAGCCTTCTGTAAATCACTGGTTGATGATGCCCTCAACGCACTGGGCGGGCTGGATATTCTGGTGAATAACGCGGGTCGTCAGCAATATTGTGAGTCCCTCGAAGATCTCACGACCGAGGCATTTGATGCGACCTTCAAAACCAATGTGTATGCGCCCTTCTGGATAACCCGGGCGGCACTACCGCACCTGAAATCAGGGGCATCTATCATTAATACGTCCTCTGTTCAGGCGTATCAGCCGAGCGCCATCCTGCTGGACTATGCCCAGACCAAGGCCTGCCTGGCGGTATTTACCAAAGCGCTGGCGAAGCAGCTTGGGCCGAAAAATATCCGGGTGAATGCGGTAGCGCCTGGACCGTACTGGACCGTCCTTCAGCCCAGCGGTGGTCAGCCGCAGGAGAAGGTCCGCGAGTTTGGTAAAAACGCGCCGTTGGGACGCCCAGGCCAGCCCGTTGAGATAGCGCCGCTCTACGTCACCCTGGCCTCTGATGCTTGCTCCTATGCCTCGGGTCAAGTGTGGTGCTCCGACGGCGGGACAGGCACCCTCTGATCCACGCTGTCGAAACCAGAAGCCGCTTACCAGGCTTCTGGTTCTCTCACCATATGCACAATATTGCACGGGCTCATGATCCAGCCGCCGTTGAATCCCTCGGGTAAAGGCTCGACGCTATCGCAGCGGGTGACGCCCTGCTCTGCGAGATGTTTTTCGGCGTGTTTAAAATTGGGCGTGAACAATTCCAGCCAGATCTCGGCCTGACTCATTGCCGGGGCTTCATCGATCCACAATCGGTTTGGGCCGAGCATAAACCCGGTGGCCGGGGCTTTATCCGTAATTTCCTCCAGCCCAATCGTGTGGCGATAGAAATCCAGCGTCTGTTGATACTGGTGCGACGGCACTTTGAGCGCGATATCGATTCCACCTTTCATCTCTGCTTTCATAACGCGTGCTCCTGATTCAGGGTTAACGATGAGGTGATGCGTCAGACGAAACTTTGAGTATGTCGCATGATTTGTCGATTCGCCTCGCCTTGCATCAGGCCCGTTATTACCCATACTTTTGGCAGGTCTGGCGGATGTGTGAGGCAACGCGATGTTACTTCAGGGCAAAGTGGCGGTTATTTTCGGGGGCAGCGGTGCGATTGGTGGCGCGGTGGCGGAGGCGATGGCGCGTGAAGGCGCGCATGTGCATCTTGTCGCCCGGCATCAGGATAAGCTGGACCGGGTAGCGAACCGCGTCCGCTCTGCGGGTGGAATAATAGACACCTGCGTGATGAACGTTCTCGACGAGCAAATCACCGTTGATAAAACGGCGCAGCTGGCGCAACACAGCGGCGGGTTTGATGTGGTGGTGAATGCCACCGGCTTTATGCACGATCAGGGCAAAAACATTTTTGCGTTGTCGTTGGCCGAGTTCAGACAAGGGTTTGATCCATTTTTGTCGGCGCTGTTCACGATTTCAAAAGCAGTCGCGCCGCATATGGGGGGCGATCGGGCGGGCGTTCTTCTAACGGTCGTTGCTCCTGCGGGTGCGATGGTAATGCCGAATCATCTCGGCCATATCGTCGGCTGCGCCGGAACGGAAGCCTTTATCAAAGCCCTCGCCAGCGAGCTCGGTCCGAAGAATATACGCGCTATTTGCGTACGTTCGCACGCGATTGTCAATGCGGTTCAGGCAGGTTCTTATACCGGAGAAATTTTCGCGCCAAAAGCGCAGGCGATGGGAATCACGGTGGACGAATGGCTAGGTGGTGCGGCGCAAAGCACGATGCTCAAACGTCTGCCCACGCTGGCACAGGTGGCTGACGTAATGACATTTCTGGCCTCGGACTCAGCCAGCGCCATGACGGCGACGGTGGTGAATATGACGGCCGGCGCAACCACCAGCTGATGCATCCCGGCGGTTATATCCCCGCGATTCGGCCCACCATCTGACGGATGTCTACGTTGCCCAACGGGGCGCGGTCGGTGACGAAATGCAGCGTCATGCCTTCGATAAACGCGTCCAGCGCCCGGGCCGTCGCCGGGTCAAACCACTGTTCAAGCACCTGCTGACTGTGCTGCATCCAGTTCTGCATGACGTTTTTCAGCGCCGGTTTGCAGCCAATAAACGCATAAAGCTGATACATCAACTCCATGTTTCGGGGGGTCGTCACCTGTGCGCTGAGGATTAACTGGGTGATCGCGTCGCAAGCTTCCTGGGGTGACGTGACGTCGGCAAAAAACGCTTTGTACTGCACCAGCATTTGATCGGTAAAACCGCTGAAAGCCTCTTCCAGCAGTGCATCTATCCCACTGAAATAATAGGTCATTGAACCGAGCGGCACGTCGGCGCAGGTGGCGATTTTACGGTGCGTCACGGCCTGAATACCGTGGCGGGCGATAGTGTCCAGCGTCGCTTGCAGGATCCTCTCCCGGCGCTGCGGATCGTTCGGTCGGCGTGCCATAATTTTTCCTTTTACGATTTGTGTACAAATGTACACAACCTTGCTAGTGTTGTCTCTCCCTCTTTTTCTACAGGCAGTTTACGGATGACGTCGCATTCCTCCCGCCGGGCCCTACAGTTACGCATGTGGGCGCTATTTATGTTCTTCTTTTTACCGGGCCTGTTGATGGCGTCGTGGGCCACGCGCACCCCCGCCATTCGCGACATTCTCTCGGTGAATACTGCCGGAATGGGCGTGGTGTTGTTCGGCCTGTCGATTGGTTCGATGAGCGGCATTCTCTGCTCCGCCTGGCTGGTAAAACGCTTTGGCACCCGCAAAGTCATCCGCACCACGATGTCCTGCGCACTGGTGGGCATGGTGATGCTCAGTCTGGCACTGTGGCTCGCGTCTCCGCTGTTTTTCGCGGTCGGCCTGATGGTGTTTGGCGCCAGCTTCGGCTCTGCCGAGGTCGCCATTAACGTGGAAGGCGCGGCGGTTGAGCGTGAGATGAACAAAACCGTGCTGCCGATGATGCACGGCTTCTACAGCTTCGGTACGCTGGTCGGCGCGGGCATCGGCATGGCGCTGACGGCGTTTGGCCTGTCGGCCACCACCCATATTCTGCTGGCCGCGCTGTGCGGCATCGCGCCGATTATTATTGCCATTAAAGCCATTCCAGACGGCACCGGCAAAAACTCCGCCGAAAACAGCGCCCATCTCGAGAAAGGCGTGCCGTTCTATCGCGATGGTCAGCTGATGCTGATTGGCGTGGTGGTGCTGGCGATGGCGTTTGCGGAAGGCTCCGCCAACGACTGGCTGCCGCTGTTGATGGTTGATGGTCACGGCTTTAGCCCGACCTCCGGTTCTTTGATTTACGCAGGATTTACCCTCGGCATGACCGTCGGACGCTTTACTGGCGGCTGGTTTATCGACCGCTACAGCCGCGTCACGGTGGTTCGCGCCAGCGCCATTATGGGTGCGCTCGGCATTGCGCTGATTATCTTCGTTGACGTCGATTGGGTCGCCGGCGTGTCGGTCATTCTCTGGGGACTGGGCGCGTCGCTTGGCTTCCCGCTGACCATTTCCGCCGCCAGCGATACTGGCCCGGACGCGCCAACCCGCGTCAGCGTCGTCGCAACCACCGGCTATCTGGCATTCCTCGTTGGCCCGCCGCTGCTCGGTTTCCTGGGCGAACATTACGGCCTGCGCAGCGCCATGCTGGCGGTGTTATCCCTGGTCATCGTCGCCGCGCTGGTGGCTCGCGCGGTGGCAAAACCTGAATCTGAACCTGTGACGGAGCGTGCGTAATGAGTATCAAACTGATTGCCGTAGATATGGATGGCACCTTTCTCAGCGATGAGAAGCGCTACAACCGGGCGCGTTTTCTCGCCCAGTATCAGCAGATGAAGGCCCAGGGCATTCGCTTTGTGGTCGCCAGCGGAAACCAGTACTGGCAGTTGATTTCATTCTTTCCTGAAATTGCGGATGAAATCGCCTTTGTTGCCGAAAACGGCGGCTGGGTGAGGGATGCGGGCGAGGACGTGTTTAACTGCGAATTGCCACAGACACATTTCAAAAAAGTGGTCGATTTTCTGCATACCCTGCCGGACGTAGAAATCATCGCCTGCGGCAAGCGCAGCGCCTACACCCTGAATCGTTATGATGACGAACTCAAAGCCATGGCCGGGCGGTATTACCATCGCCTCGAGCTGGTAGACAGCTTTGATAATCTTGACGATACATTCCTGAAATTTGGCCTCAACTTGCCCGACCGGCTGGTGCCTGACGTCCAAAAAGCGCTGCACGAAGGCGTGGGCGATGTGATGACCGCGGTCACTACCGGCCACGGCAATATCGATTTAATCATTCCCGGCGTGCATAAAGCCAACGGCCTGCGCCTGTTACAGCAGCGCTGGGGCATTGACGACAGCGAAGTCGTGACCTTTGGCGATAGCGGTAATGACCTCGAAATGCTTCGCCAGGCCGGGTTTGGTTTTGCGATGCAGAATGCAAACGAGGCTGCGATTGCGGCGGCTAATCATCGTGCGCCGCATAATAATGAAGAAGGCGTGTTGCAGGTGATTGATCGGGTGTTGAATCGCGAAGCACCGTTCCATTAATTCCTTGGCCCGGCAGACATGGCGTCGCCGGGCCAACGTCCGCCCTACTGCTGCGAATCTCCGACCGTTTTATTCTTCAGGAAGTAAACCATCAGCCCCAGCCAGATAATGCCGTTCGCGAGGTTAAACACGCTGAACAGGCCATTGCCGCCGAACTGGTAAGCGTGTTTGCTGACCTCAATGCCGACGGTGAAAATAAGCATCTGCAGCATGCCCATCGCCGCCGATACCGTGCCTTTGCTCATGTCGCTGGCGAACAGCGTCAGACGCACCAGCCCGGCATTCGCCAGGCCAATCCCGAAAGCGTAGATACTCAGGCCCGCGGTCATCCACAGATAAGCGTGCGTGGAGACCACTGTTGCCGCCGCAGCCAGAATCAGCCCAGCCATAATCGGCCAGCCGCCGGCAATAATCAGCCAACGCACGCTGCGACGCGACGTCAGCTTCGCCAGCGCCAGGTTACCGAGGATCAGCGCCCCAAAAATCGGTACCTGCAACATGCCGTATTCATAGGTGGTGGCATGTTCACCGCTGATAATGATCACTGGCGATTGCGCAATCCACGCCAACAAAGGCAGGCTGACAAACCCAATCGCCAGCGCCCCCGCAACAAAATGCAGGTTTTTCAGCACCAGGCCGTAATCGTGGCCCAGCTCTTTAAGGGACAGTTTTTCACCCAGACGGGTCGCCGTTTCCGGCATCGCCCGCTGCAGGCCAAAGAACGAAATCAGTGCCAGCACCGCAAACATCACGAACATGGTTTCCCACGGCGCGACGTGAACCCAGGCGGCACCCACCAATGGCCCCAGCAGCGGCGCAATCAGTGCCACGTTCGCCATCAGCGCGGTGATTTTGATACACACCGCCTCCTCGAATGACTCCTGTATCGCGGCGTACCCCACCGCGCCGATAAAGCACAGGCTTATCCCTTGCAGGAAACGTAGGAGGGTGAACTGCTCAATGTTTTGCGCCAGCAGCGTCGCGAGGCAAGTAATGATGAACCACACCACGCCGGTCAGCATCACCGGACGACGGCCAATACGGTCCGACAGCGGCCCAAGAAGCCACTGTAAAAACATGCCGCCTGCCAGATAGGCGGTCATCGATGTCGGTACCCATTCCATCCCGGCGTTGAACTGCTCGACCACGGTCAACATGCCCGGTTGGATCATGTCGTTGCCGATATAGGTAGAGAATTCGTAAAGCACCAGACAGAGCGGGAAAAGTAACGCCTGACGACCGAGGCGTTTACCGGAAAGTGAGGGGTTGTGCATGCAATCTCTTTAAGGTTTCAAAATCGCGTGAAGTGTAATGAATGATGTGAAATGGCGATAGCTAAAAGTACGGAAAACATCCTGTTACAGCACAATTTTACTTGTTTAAGGTTCGCTTAAGTTCGAGGCCCTATACTGCGATTCTGCAAGCAGAATTGTAAACGCTGCCTGAACAGAAATCGTAACCACTGGACATTTAAGACAATCCCCCTTTACCGCTCCGGCTGCGATTTTTAAGGTGAACACCGTCATCAAACTGTAAGAGTCCGCAAGATATGCTGGAAAATTTGAATTACTCGCTGTTTTACTGGATCAACGCCACCCCGGCGTCGCCGCAGTGGATGATTTCGATGGCGACGTTTATCGCCAAAGATCTGATTAACATCGTCCCGCTACTGGCCGTGGTGCTGTGGCTGTGGGGCCCGCGCGCGCAGGTCTGCGCCCAGCGTCAGTTGGTTATCAAAGTCGCAATGGCGATTGGCGTCAGCCTGTTGCTGTCGTGGACCGTCGGGCACGTTTTCCCGCATGACAGGCCTTTTGTTGACGGTGTGGGCTATAACTTCCTGCATCACGCGGCGGATGACTCTTTCCCAAGCGATCACGGCACGGTGATTTTCACTTTCGCCCTGGCCTTTATTTTCTGGCATCGCCTGTGGTCCGGCGTTGTATTGCTGCTTGTCGGCGGCGCGATTGCCTGGTCCCGCGTGTATCTCGGCGTGCACTGGCCGCTGGATATGGTCGGCGGTTTCCTTTCCGGACTGAGCGGGTGTCTCGCGGCGCAAATTCTGTGGGTTCTGTTCGGCCAGTCTATTTATCAACGTTTGCAAGCCATGTACCGTTTTTGCTTCTCGATGCCTATCCGCAAAGGCTGGATACGTGACTAAGGTCGGATGCGCAGGTAAAATTGCCGCCAGACCCTCTGCCTGACGCGGAGGGCGTTTCGGTTTACAGGGGTAATATGGAAACACGGCGCGATGATCGAATCAGTCAGCTTATTCAGGCTCTTAAACGTAGCGATAAGCTGCATCTGAAAGAAGCGGCAGCCCTGCTGGGTGTTTCTGAGATGACGATTCGTCGTGACCTGAACAGCCACGGCGGGCCGGTAGTATTACTCGGTGGATACGTGGTGCTGGAGCCCCGCAGCGCCAGCCATTATTTGCTCAGCGATCAGAAAACGCGGTTGGTCGATGAAAAGCGCCAGGCCGCGCGTCATGCGGCGAAATTACTGAAAGCGCACCAGATGGCCTTTTTCGACTGCGGCACCACCACGCCGTGGATAATCGACGCCATTGACGACGAACTGCCGTTTACCGGCGTCTGTTATTCCCTGAATACTTTTCTCTCTTTGCAGGAAAAACCGCTGTGCCGCGCCATTCTTTGCGGCGGCGAATTTCATGCCAGCAACGCTATTTTCAAACCGCTCAGCCCGCAGGACACCCTGAGCCATCTGTGCCCCGATATCGCATTTTATTCCGCGGCGGGCGTGCATATTCAGCACGGCGCAACCTGTTTCAATCTTGATGAACTGCCGGTGAAACACTGGGCGTTAGCCAGCGCGCAGCGTCATGTTCTGGTGGTCGATCACAGTAAATTTGGGAAGGTACGTCCGGCGAGGATGGGAGAATTGAGTCGCTTTAACGTCATTGCCAGCGACCGCCGTCCGGATGATGAACTGACGGCGCTGGCCAAGCAGCATGGGATTACGCTGCTATACGATCGATCATGAGAACCAGCTGCCAAACCACTGGTGGAATTTCATCAGCACGAAATCCACCATTCGGTTAAAGAAGCTGCCTTCATTGACCGCTTCCATCACGATAAGCGGACGCTGTTCGATGGTTTTGTTATTCAGTTTGAAGTCGATAGTGCCGACTACCTGCCCTTTCGTCAGCGGTGCCGTCAGCTGCGGTTCGTTCAGGGTATAGCTGGCTTTCAGGTTTTTCAGCTGTCCGCGTGGCAGCGTGATAGAACCCGCCTCACCCGCTCCCAGCTTGGCCTGGCTGCTGTCGCCGTACCATACGCGCTGTTCAATAAACGTTGCATCCGGTTTGATTGGGGTGACGGTTTCATAAAAACGGAAGCCCCAGGTCAGCAGTTTTTCGGATTCATTAAAACGGACTCGGTCCGTTTTGGTGCCGAGAACCACCGCAATCAGACGCATATCGCCCTGCTTCGCTGACGAGACCAGGTTATACCCTGCGCCCGCCGTGGTGCCCGTTTTCACGCCATCAGCGCCCAGACTGTTGTTCCACAACAGACGGTTGCGGTTCGGCTGCTTGATGTTGTTGAAGGTGAACTCTTTCTCTTTGTGGATCGCGTACTCATCCGGCACGTCGTGGATCATCGCTTTGGTCAGCAAAGCCATGTCGCGGGCGGTACTGAACTGTCCCGGCGCATCCAGGCCGTGAACGGTTTTGAAGGTGGTGTTGGTCAGACCCAGTTTCTGCGAATAGCTGTTCATCAGGCTGATGAAAGAGTCCTGACTGCCCGCCACGAAATCCGCCAGGGCGATACAGGCGTCATTCCCGGACTGAATAATCACCCCTTTATTGAGGTTTTCCACTGACACCTGATCGCCAGGTTTCAGGAACATCACCGACGAACCGCGCAGCGCCGGGTTACCCGTCGCCCACGCATCTTTGCCGATGGTGACCATATCGGTCATTTTGATTTTGTTCGCTTTAATCGCCTGACCGACCACATAGCTGGTCATGATTTTCGTCAGGCTGGCCGGGTCGAGCTTATCATCAGCGTTGCCCTCGCTGAGCACTTTGCCGCTGGCATAATCCATCAGGATCCACGCTTTGGCATCGACCGGCGGAGCGGCCGGTTGTTGAACAGCCTCAGCCGCCTGAATGCCAGGAGCCACGAGAAGTAAAAGCAAAGAGCCTGCCGCCAGGCCGCGGGGAGAAACAACTGTACGCGTCATAAGAGCCACCCAAGTATCCATTCCAAAAAACACGCTACGTCACAGACGCCGTGTAACAACAGGCGGTGAGTAATAACGTAGAAATGATCTTAAAGAAACAATGCGTTGGTAAAGTTTTTAAAGTTTACGCAAGAACGCCGCGTTGTGCTTAAAAGTGGCTCATTTTTTTGATCGCGGTTGTGCGAATGTTGAAATTAACCGACCATGAAGCTTCATTGATGCGCTGTTTACCGGAGTTTATATGATTACGCTGTGGGGCAGAAACAACTCAACAAATGTCAAAAAGGTTCGCTGGACGCTGGAAGAGCTTGGCCTTTCTTACGATCAAATCCTGGCCGGGCTGGAATTTGGCCTCAATCACGACGCCGAATATCTGGCTAAAAACCCCAATGGTCTGGTGCCGCTGCTGCATGACGACGCCGAGCAGATTACGCTGTGGGAATCGAATACCATCGTGCGCTATCTGGTCGCGCAGTACGGGCAAAACGGCCTGTGGCAGAGCAACCCGGCCAAACGCGCGCAGGGTGAAAAATGGATGGACTGGGCCAACGGAACACTCTCTCCGGCCCATCGCGTTATCCTAATGGGACTGGTTCGCACGCCGCCAGAACAGCGCGACCAGGCGGCCATTGACGCGGGCATTGCCCAGTGTGAAAAGCTGTTAACTATTCTGGATGCGGCCCTTGAAGAATCGCCGTGGCTTTCCGGGGAAGAATTTGGCGTCGGGGACATTGCCGTTGCGCCGTTTATTTACAACCTGCTGGAAACGGTCAAAACCTGGCAGCCGCACCCAAATTTACAGCGCTGGTATCAACAGTTGTCGCGCCGTCCGGCGTTCCAGAACGTGGTGATGATCCCGGTCACCTGATGCTCAGGATTGCGGGCTGACCTTCAACAGCTCGCCGTCGGACTCGTCGGTTAACACATACAGATAGCCGTCGGGTCCGACGCGCACATCACGAATGCGCTGCTTTCTGTCACCCAGAATGCGTCCTTCCTCCGTGACTTTATTGCCTTCTACGTTCAATACAATCACGTCCTGATCCTTTAACGCGCCGATAAACAGCTTCTTCTGCCATTGCGGGAAGGTACTGGCATTGTAGAACGCCATGCCGCTCACCGCCGGAGAGTGCTCCCAGAAAAACAGCGGCGTTTCGGTACCCGCCACTTTCTCCCCTTTTGCCTCAGGGATCGGCAAACCGCTGTAGTTTATGCCGTGCGTCGCCAGCGGCCAGCCGTAGTTTTTACCGCGTTCAGGAATATTAATTTCATCGCCGCCGCGCGGGCCGTGTTCGTTCAGCCACAGCGTGTTGCTCCACGGGTTCATCGCCATACCCTGCGGATTACGAATGCCATAAGACCAGATTTCAGGCCGCGCACCGGGCTGATTCACAAACGGATTATCCGCCGGGACTTTGCCCTGTTCGGTCAGGCGTACCATTTTGCCCTGCAATTTATCGAGATCCTGGGCGGTCGCGCGCTGGTTATTTTCGCCCAAACCAATAAACAGGTAGCCTTTGCCATCGAACACCAGCCGTCCGCCAAAGTGGTTCCCGGTGGAGAGCTTCGGCGTCTGGCGCAACACCACCTGAAATGCCTCGAGCCGCGTTAGGTCATCGTTCAACCGCCCGTAGCCCACAGCGGTGCCCGCTTTACCGTCATCGCCCACTTCGGCATAACTCAGCCAGACGCGCCGCGATTGGGCGAAATCCGGGGCCAGAACGACGTCCAGCAGCCCACCCTGCCCGTTGGCCCACACGCGCGGCACGCCAACAATCGGGTCAGACAACCCTTTGCCTTGCTGCCACAGGCGCAGCTGTCCGCCACGAAGGGTTATCAGCAGGCCTTTGTTGTCCGGCAAAAACGCCATCGACCACGGATGATCGAGCTTACGCTGCAATACGTCGACCCGAACGTCGGCGGCGTGCAGCGCCGGGGAAAGCAGCAGAGAACCCAGAAGTAAACTCAGAGCAAAACGGTGCATGGCAGGCTCCTTTTACGGCGATTGCGTTAAGGTTAGCCAGCGTGTCGGGTATGGAGGAGATTTTTACAAAAACTTAACCATGAGGGGGAGTCACCTCCCCCGGCGGGTTCAGGCATGTGCGCGAGGCGCAGATTTATTCAATGCCTGAATATTGTCAGATAAGGTGTCGAGACAGCGTTGCAGTGCATCTGGATTAACAGCAATAAACGATGGGCAGTCATGGTGCCCGGTCATCAGGCTAACCGCCGCAGAAGCCAGAGCTTCACCGGCAGTGTGTAACGCCTCATTCTGTGCAGACGTCAGCGATGACGACAGCGATGCCGCGTGATGGCGCAGCTCGCCGCAGAGTTCAAACAAGTTTTCACGCAGATGATCATTGTCGCTGACTGACATATAACCCTTGGCTCGCCTGAGTTGCAGGTAAGCTGCAAGGTCAATTTGTGCGTTCACCAGTTTATTCAACAAGTTACGAAACAGTCTGTCAACGTGCATACCTTTCCTCCTGTGTCGTCCAATGTCACCGTTATAGTATGGTCATTTTTTGTACACAAGGATGCGTCAGGTCAATCTTTCAGCACAGATTTACACGATTTTAAACACCGCCGATTGTCGGAAATGCCATTAACCTGTCAGTACAAACAAGCAACATTCGTTGAGGTTTTGTTTGAGAAACTGAATAGTAACGCTCCACAACCATTGATATAGTGCGTCGGACTTCTCAACCAGACGGTGCAATAATGTTCAAAAAAGGGTTATCCGTTGTTCTGCTGCTGTGCGCGCTTTTTTCCGGTCAGCTGATGGCCAGCGGTGACGGCCATGAGTTTTACGCTGTGCAAAATGCCGATCACCTGCTTCGCCACGGTGCCGACAGTGACGATATTCGGGCGAGAGCCAGAGAGGCCGCCGATGAGTTACGCGAGAGTCACCACAGCGTGAAAGAGAGGAAACCCGAGGTTCTCCACACTTAAAGGTTCCTCCCCTTCGCGGGGAGGGCCGCAAAATCTACCCCTTTATCTTCGGATCCAGCGCATCACGCAAACCATCGCCCAGCAGGTTGAACGCTAACACCGTCAGGAATATCGCCAGCGCCGGGAAAAGCGCCACGTGCGGCGACATCACCATATCGGCACGCGCTTCGTTGAGCATCGCGCCCCACTCTGGGGTCGGCGGCTGTGCGCCGAGGCCGAGAAACGACAGGCTGGCCGCCGAGATTATCGACACACCAATACGCATGGTGAAATAGACCACAATCGACGACACGGTGCCCGGCAGAATATGGCGGAACAGAATAGTGCTGTCGCTGGCGCCAATGCTGCGTGACGATTCAATAAACGTCTGCTGTTTGAGCACCAACGTGTTGCCGCGCACCAGGCGCGCGAAGGCCGGTACGGAGAATATCGCCACCGCAATTATGACGTTCGCCATGCCGCTGCCCATCACCGCCACCACGGCTATCGCCAGCAGAATGCCTGGGAAGGCAAACAGCACATCGCAGATACGCATAATAACGCGGTCCCACCAGCCTTCGTAATAGCCTGCCAGCAGCCCCAGCACGGTGCCGACTACCGCACCGATCAGCACCGCAAACACGCCCGCCGCAAGGGAAATTCGCGCCCCGACCAGCACGCGGCTGAAGATATCACGCCCGAGGGAATCCACGCCGAACCAGTGCATCATCGACGGGCCTTCGTTCAGCCGGTCGTAATCGAAGTAGTTTTCCGCATCGAACGGCGCAATCCACGGTGCCAAAAAGGCCACCAAGATCAGCAGTAGTACAAACACCGCGGCGGCCATTGCCACTGGCTGTTTGCGGAATTTACGCCAGAATTCATGCCACGGCGTGCGCACCTGCCCGGGAGCGACTCCGGGCAGCGCGTTCATGATTGCCTGACGTCGCCAGTTTAACAGTCGCACTTACTTGTACCTGATAGCTGGGTTGATGGCGGCATACAGCACGTCCACCACCAGATTGATGAGAATAAATTCCAGCGAAAAGAGCAGTACTTCCGCCTGAATCACCGGATAATCGCGCATCTCCACCGAATCCACTAGCAGGCGCCCAAGGCCCGGCCAGTTAAAGACTTTTTCAACCACAATGGAGCCACCGAGCAGAAAACCAAACTGCAGGCCCATCATGGTGACCACCGGGATCATCGCGTTACGCAACCCGTGTTTGAGCACGACCCACGTTTCACTCACCCCTTTAGCCCGCGCGGTGCGCATATAGTCTTCGTTGAGCACATCGACGAACGAGGCTCGTGTGAAGCGCGCCATCACCGCCGCCACCGCTGCGCCGAGGGTGATTGACGGCAGGATGTAGTGCCGCCAGCTGTCCGCGCCAACGGTCGGCAGCCAGCCCAGCTCGACGGAAAAAACCTGCATCAGCAGCATGCCCAGCGCGAACGCCGGGAAGGAGATGCCGGTGACGGCAATTGCCATGCCGAGCCTGTCCGGCCAACGATTGCGCCAGACGGCTGCCGCCACGCCCATCCCCATGCCGAAAATTACCGCCCAAATCATGCTGCACAACGTGAGCCACAGGGTCGGCATGAAGCGGCTGGCAATCTCTTCCGACACCGGACGATGCGACACCATCGAGGTGCCAAAATCGCCCTGCAAGACGTTGACGATGTAGTGCCCAAACTGGACGTACAGCGGCTGATCGAGGCCCAGTTGTTGGCGCACCATCGCCACCACCTGCGCATCCGCTTCCGGCCCGGCAATCAGACGCGCGGGGTCGCCGGGGAGCAGGTGCACGAACAGAAACACCAGCACTGCCACGATGAGCAGCGTCGGGATCAGGCCGAAAAGACGTTTAATGACGTAGTTAAGCATCGCGGCCCCTCACCCCGGCCCTCTCCCCAAAGGGGCGAGGGGGAATAAAGGAACTCGCGGTTCTGTCCCCTCTCCCTTTTAGGGAGAGGGTTAGGGTGAGGGTCAAATCCGTCACTGCGCTAAATCCGCCTCGTCAAAGCTGAAACCGGTATCCGGCATGATGTAGAACCCGGTCAGGTTTTTGCTGTGCGCGGAAACCAGTTTTTCCACCACCAGCGGCACCCACGGCGACTCTTTCCAGATAGTGTCCTGAGCCTCTTTGTACAGATGCGCTTTCTCTTTCGGGTCATTGGTTTTCAACGCCCCGGCGAGGTCTTTGTCCACCTGCGGATTGCTGTAGAACGCAGTGTTAAACAGCGTTGGCGGCCAGTTCTGTGAGGCAAACAGCGGCGACAGTGCCCAGTCGGCTTCACCGGTCGAGGCCGACCAGCCGGTGTAGAACATCCTCACGCCGCTCTCTTTCTGCCCTTTTGCTTCGACTTCTGACGCTCGCTGGCCCGCGTCCATCGCCGTCAGCTGCGCCTTGATGCCCACCTGCGCCAGCTGCTGCTGGGTAAACTGCAGTACCTTCTGCGCGGTGCTGTGGTTATGCGACGACCACAGCGTGGTGCTGAACCCGTTCGGGAAACCGGCTTCTTTCAGCAGTTCGCGGGCTCTCGCCGGATCGTACGGCCATGGTTTGTACGTCTGCGCATACGCAATCGACGGCGGCACCACGCCGGTCGCCGGGGTCGCGTAACCGGCAAAGGCCACTTTCACCAGCGCCTGACGGTTGATGGCGTAATTGATCGCTTCGCGCACTTTCGGGTTATCAAACGGTTTTTGCGTCACGTTCATGCTGATGTAGCGCTGCATGATCGACGGACTCGCCACCAGCTCCAGCTTGCTGTTTTTTTCCAGCAGCGGGGCCTGCTCGTAAGGGATCGGGAACGCAAACTGCGCTTCCCCGGTTTGCAGCATCGCCGCGCGGGTATTGTTATCCACCACCGGACGCCAGGTGATGGTGTCGAGTTTTGGCAGGCCTTTCTGCCAGTAGCCGTCAAACTTCTTCACCTTCACAAAGTCAGTCTGGTTCCAGGTCTCGAGCGAATATGGCCCGGTGCCCACCGGATGGAAGCCGATATCCTTGCCAAATTTCTTGATCGCCGCTGGGGAAATCATCGCTGTCGCCGGGTGCGCCAGAATGTTGATGAACGCCGAGAACGGCTGTTTGAGGGTGATTTTCACCGTTTGCGGATCAACCGCTTCGGTGCTGGCGATATCTTTGTACAGGTTAAAGCGCTTGAGATGGTTGTCCGGGTTGCTGGCCCTGTCGAGGTTGATTTTCACCGCCTCGGCGTTGAAATCGGTACCGTCCTGGAATTTCACTCCACTACGCAGTTTGAGGGTGTACACCAACCCGTCGTCTGACACCGTGTAGCTTTCCGCCAGCACGTTGTGCATTTTCATATCTTTGTCGAGACCAAACAATCCCTGATAGAACGACTTCGCCACCGCCTGAGAGAGCGTGTCGTTGGCGTCATACGGATCGAGCGTCGTGAAATTCGACCCCACCGCGACCACCACATCTTTAGCCGCAAACGCGGGTGCGGCGGCCAGGGCGGAAACAACACCCAGTGCCAGCAGCCATTTACCTGAATTCTGTTGTGTCATGTTGTTCTCCTGATTGTTATAGGCGCGACAGTGCGCTGGGGGTCTCGTCCCGGGCGACAAAATGCCCTGGGCTGACCTGCACCAGCGGCACGCTGGCAATCTCTTCTCCCCGCGGATAAATATTGCCGGGCATCTCGTCGGACAGCAGTACGCGCTGCGGACGATGGTGCGTCGGGTCAGCCACCGGCACGGCGGCCATCAGCTTGCGGGTATACGGGTGCTGCGGGTTTTCAAATACGGCATTGCGTGGGCCAATTTCGACAATTTGCCCACGGTACATCACCGCCACGCGATGACTGATGCGTTCGACCACCGCCATATCGTGGGATATAAACAGATACGCCATGCCCATTTCCCGCTGCAAATCGAGCAGCAGGTTGATGATTTGCGCGCGAATCGACACGTCCAGCGCCGAGACCGCCTCATCGGCAATCACCACTTTCGGGTTTAGCGCCAGCGCGCGGGCGATGCAAATACGCTGACGCTGGCCGCCGGAAAACTCATGCGGATAACGCCAGGCGTGTTCCGGCTGTAGCCCGACGCGTTCGAGCAGCCACGCCACCCGACGCTGAGCATCGGCTTCCGGCATCATGTTATGCACCCGCAGCGGTTCAAGAATGGAATAGCCGATGGTTTGTCGCGGATCGAGCGAGGCCCACGGGTCCTGAAAAATAAACTGGATGTCGCGCCGCAGCGGCTGAAGCTGGCTGTCCGGTAGCGTATCGATGCGTTTCCCATTGAAGGTAATGTTGCCGCTTTGCGACGCCACCAGCCGCAGCAGCGCACGCCCAGTCGTCGATTTCCCGGAACCGGATTCGCCCACCAGCGCCAGCGTTTCGCCAGGCCAGAGATCGAAGCTCACCTTTTCCACCGCGTGCACTTCGCGGGTAATGCGGTTAAGAATGCCGCTGCGCAGCGGAAAACGGGTCACCAAATCACGCACCTGCAAAATCGGCTCACCGGGAACGACGGTGTCCTGCTCGGCGGGTATGGCATCGGTATTCAGCAGGGGGAAACTGCGCGGTAAGGCGCTGCCGCGCATCGCACCCAGCCGGGGAACCGCCGCCAGTAACGCTTGGGTGTACGGATGCTGTGGCGCGTGAAAAATTTGCTCAACGCTGCCGGTTTCCACCGCTTCGCCCCGATACATCACCAGTACACGGTCGGCGATATCCGCCACGACGCCCATGTCGTGGGTGATAAAAATCACCCCCATTTCCATCTCTTTTTGCAGCACGTCGATCAGCTGCAGAATTTGCGCCTGAATGGTGACGTCGAGGGCGGTGGTCGGTTCGTCGGCAATCAGCACCGCCGGGCGACAGGAGAGCGCCATCGCAATCATCACGCGTTGGCGCATCCCGCCAGAGAGCTGATGCGGATAGCGCGCCAGAATAGTTTCGGCTTCCGGAATGCGCACCTGATCGAGCATTTTCTTCGCGGCTTTCAACGCATCATCGCGCCCTAACCCCTGATGCAGACGGATAGACTCGGCTATCTGCTCGCCCACGGTAAACACCGGGTTCAGCGAGGTCATCGGCTCCTGGAAGATCATCGCGATATCCGCCCCGCGCACGCGACGCATTTGCGATGCGCTCTGGGCCGGGACGTCAATCACTTCGCGGTTACGACGGCGCAGCATCAGCGTGTCGCTGTTCACCTCCCCGCCAGACTGCTCGAGCAGGCGCATTAACGCCAGCGCAGTGACCGATTTCCCCGAGCCGGATTCGCCGACAATCGCCAGCGTCTCACCGCGTTTGAGGCTAAATGACAGGTGCTTTACCGCCTGAACGGACTGCCGCTCCTGCTGAAACGTAATGTTCAAATCACGCACCACCAGCACTTCGCTGGGGTCGATTTCATGGCTGTGCGGCACGCTTCCTCCTGTCACCGGTAGATGCCGACGGTGGGTGTATCGCCGACGTACGCATACGCGCGGTACATCCCTTCGCTGTTGAACGGCATCACCACGTTGCCTTCACGGTCAATCGCAATCAGTCCACCGCTGCCGCCCAGAGCGGGCAGTTTTTCCATGACAACTCGCTCACAAGCGTCCTGTAGGCTTAAATCGCTGTATTCCATCAAGGCCGAAATATCGTACGCCGCGAGCGTGCGCATAAACACTTCGCCAGTGCCGGTGCAGGACACCGCCACGCTGGCATTATTGGCGTAACAGCCCGCTCCCGGCAGCGGGCTGTCGCCTACGCGTCCAGGTAATTTATTGGTCATTCCGCCGGTTGAGGTCGCGGCGGCGAGATTGCCTGCTTTATCGAGCGCGACGGCTCCGACGGTGCCCATTTTTGTCTGCTCATCCAGCGGGGAATCACTGTGATCGAGCCGCGTCTCTCCGGCAGCCTGCGCCTGTCGAAGCTGGGACAGGCGTTCCGGGGTGGAGAACAGATCGTTCCTGACTTTTTCCATCCCGTGCTGCACGGCGAATTTCTCGGCACCTTCACCAATCAGCAGTACGTGAGGGCTTTGCTCCAGCACCAAACGCGCGGCGAGAACCGGATTGCGTAAATGCTTGATGCCCGCCACCGCGCCCGCTTGTAGGGAATAACCATCCATCACGCAGGCATCGAGTTCATGCGTTTCATCGGCGGTAAACACCGCCCCGGTTCCGGCGTTGAACAACGGGCACTCTTCCAGCAGGCGCACGGCCTCGGTCACCACGTCCAGCGCGCTGGCCCCGGCCTCCAGCATTTTCTGACCGGTTTCGACTATCGACGACAGCGCGAGGACGTATTGCTGTTCGCGTTCTGGCGACATATTGCCGCGGGTTATCGCCCCGGCTCCGCCATGAATGGCGATCGCTGCTTGACTCATTGCGCCCTTCCCTTCGGCTGAATATATGCTTTTTCTATAAATATCATTATTGTGCCGATTAATTTATATGATTTTTGAATATAGAAAGCGCTGTCGGTGCTGTAAAGGCATCCGCGCCCCTGACGTACAGTCCAGGTCGCTTTTCTGCCATAATGGGCGCAACAGACGAATTGTCGCAGGAGTAACGTAATGGATTTTAACGCCGGACTGATGCCGCTCGACGTGGCGCTGACCCAGATGCTCAGTCGTATTTCCCCGCTGAATGACACCGAAACGCTGCCGCTGATGCAGGCCTTTGGGCGGATTACCGCCGAAGATGTGGTTTCCCCGCTCGACGTACCGGGTTTTGATAACTCGGCGATGGACGGTTACGCCGTACGTCTGGCAGACCTTGCGGACGGTAAACCGCTGCCGTTGGCGGGCAAAGCCTTTGCCGGGCAGCCGTTCGACGGTGAATGGCCGGCAGGCACCTGCGTGCGCATCATGACCGGCGCGCCCGTGCCGACGGGCTGCGACGCGGTGGTGATGCAGGAAGAAACCGAGCAAAACAACCACGGCGTACGCTTTACCGCCCGCGTTAATGCGGGCCAGAATATTCGCCGTCGTGGCGAGGACATCACCGCCGGGAGCGCAGTCTTCCCGCGTGGCACGCGTCTGACCGTCGCGGAACTGCCGGTGCTGGCCTCGCTCGGCATTCCCCAGGTCGAGGTGGTGCGCAAAGTGCGGGTGGCGGTGTTCTCCACCGGCGATGAGCTGAAGTTGCCCGGCGAACCGTTGGCGGCCGGACAGATTTATGACACCAACCGTCTGGCGGTGCATCTGATGCTCGAACAACTCGGCTGTGAGGTAATTAACCTCGGCATTATTCCTGACTCCCAGGAAAAACTGCGCGCGGCGTTTATTGCCGCAGACTCGCAGGCCGATGTGGTTATCAGCTCCGGCGGCGTGTCGGTGGGAGAAGCGGATTACACCAAAACCATTCTCGATGAGCTGGGCGAAATCGCGTTCTGGAAGCTCGCCATCAAGCCGGGCAAACCTTTTGCATTCGGCAAGCTGAAGCACAGCTGGTTCTGCGGCCTGCCGGGCAACCCGGTTTCTGCTGCGCTGACGTTCTATCAGCTGGTGCAGCCGCTGCTGGCGAAACTGAGCGGCAATCCGGAGTCTGGCCTGTCGCCGCGTCTGCGGGTGCAGACCACCACCCGACTGAAAAAATCGCCGGGCCGTCTCGATTTCCAGCGCGGCGTGCTGACCCGCAACGCTGAAGGGGATTTAAGCGTCGCCACCACCGGACATCAGGGTTCACACGTGTTTAGCTCGTTCAGCCAGGGCAACTGTTTTATCGTCCTGGAACGCGATCGCGGCAACGTTGACGCGGGCGAATGGGTAGAAGTTGAACCGTTTAACGCGTTGTTCGGAGGGCTGTGATGAGCGTGGAACTGAGTGATGCGGAGATGCTGCGCTACAACCGGCAAATCGTGTTGCGCGGTTTCGACTTTGACGGTCAGGAAAAGCTGAAAGCCTCGCGGGCGCTGATTGTGGGCCTGGGCGGTTTAGGCTGCGCCGCCGCGCAGTATCTGGCGGCGGCTGGCGTGGGGCAGATGACGCTGCTCGATTTCGACACCGTGTCGCTGTCTAACCTGCAACGCCAGACGCTGCACAGCGATGCCACGATTGACCAGCCGAAAGTCGAGTCTGCCCGGGATTCGCTGTCTCGAATTAACCCGCACGTGCAGTTCACCTGCCTTGATGCGCATCTCGACGATGCGGCGCTCGCCGAGCAAATCGCAGCGCACGACGTGGTGCTCGACTGTACCGATAACGTGCAGATTCGTAATCAACTTAACGCGGGTTGTTTCCAGCATAAAACGCCACTGGTGTCCGGGGCGGCCATTCGGATGGAAGGCCAAATCAGCGTGTTCACCTATCAGGCTGGCGAGCCGTGTTATCGCTGTCTGAGCCGTTTGTTCGGTGAAAATGCCCTCACCTGCGTTGAAGCCGGAGTGATGGCCCCGCTGGTCGGCGTGATTGGCTCGATGCAGGCGATGGAAGCCATTAAGCTGCTGGCGCATTACGGCACGCCCGCTGCCGGTAAAATCGTGATGTACGACGCGATGACGTGTCAGTTCAGAGAGATGAAATTGATGCAGTTCGTGGAGTGCGAGGTGTGCGGAGGTTAAAGCAAAACGGCAATTGTTTGATTGCCGTTTTTAGTGTTTGCTCCCTCTCCCCGTGGGAGAGGGCTCGGGGTGAGGGCATCAGGCCGCACCACACGTTTGCGCGGGCCTACAACCTAAAATGTAGGTCTGATAAGCGCAGTGCCACCGGGCATAAAATTACAACTCCGTCCGTCCAAACGCCGCCAGCCAATCCTGCTCAAACTTGTCAATTGCCGCATCCACCGCCGGAGAGGCGATAAACTGCTGAGCGACATCCAGCGGCAGCGTAATCGACTGACAACCCACCAGCAGGCAATCCAGCGCCTGGCGTGGCGTTTTGAAACTCGCGGCCAGCACTTTCGATTCTGGCGCGTGCAGCTCCAGCAACTGCTGTAACTCTTCCACGCTGCGAATGCCGCTGCCGCCCTGCGCATCAATACGGTTCACGTAAGGTGCCACATATTCCGCCCCTGCCAGCGCCGCCATCATCCCCTGCGCTGCGCCATAAACCGCCGTGCCGAGCGTCGGAATCCCTTCCGCTTTCAGCATTTTAATCGCCGCCAGCCCTTCCGCCGTGACCGGCACTTTCACCACGATGTCAGCAATAATGCCGCGCAGTTTACGGGCATCATTGACCATGCCTTCCGCGGTATTCGCCATCACCTGCGCAAACAAACGCCCCTGGCCGCCAAGCGCCTCCTGCAATTCCGGCAGCAGGGATTCGAGCGGCTTTTTGCCCGCCGCCACGATGCTCGGGTTAGTGGTTACGCCCGCCAGCGGGAAAATACGCGCCAGCTTTTTGACCGCCGCGACGTCGGAAGTATCGAGATAGAGTTCCATATCGGTTCCTTAAATTGTGAGATTCAGCATGCTTTAAGACTACCACGCAGCAACCGCTCGCTTTGTTGATTCACGTCAAAATTACTTTCATTCGAAAGTTATTTAATCTTTGTACGAAAGCAAAGAGGCGATTTATGATTTTCAATATTCAGCGCTATTCCACCCACGATGGCCCCGGCATCCGCACCGTTGTCTTTATGAAAGGCTGCTCACTCGGCTGCCGCTGGTGCCAGAATCCGGAAAGCCGGGCCCGCACGCAGGACCTGCTGTTTGATGCCCGCTTGTGCCTCGACGGCTGCGACCTTTGCCAGCAGGCGGTGCCGGGCGTGATTGAACGCGCGCTGAATGGCCTGGTTATCCACCGCGAAAAGCTTGAACAGTCACATCTGGATGCGCTCGTCGAGTGTTGCCCTACGCAGGCGCTGACGGTGTGCGGCGAACTCAAAAGTGTGGACGACATAATGGCCACCGTCCTGCGCGATAAACCGTTTTACGATCGCAGCGGGGGCGGCCTGACGCTTTCCGGCGGCGAACCGTTTATGAACCCGGCGCTGGCGCTTCAGTTGCTAAAAATCAGCCACGAACAGGGCATTCATACTGCCGTCGAAACCTGCCTGCACGTGCCGTGGAAATATCTCGAACCCGCCCTGCCGTACATTGATCTGTTCCTGGCGGATTTGAAACACGTCGATGCAGACAAATTTATGCAGTGGACTGACGGCTCGTCAAAACGCGTGCTCGATAACCTGAAACGGCTGGCGGAAGCGGGCAAAAAGATGACCATCCGCGTGCCGCTTATCCAGGGATTTAACGCCGATGAAGCCTCGATTGAAGCCATTACCGAATTTGCCGCGACCGAATTGCAGGTCAGCGACATTCACTTTTTACCCTATCACACGCTCGGCATGAACAAATACAGCCTGCTTGGCGTGCCCTATTCTGCCCCAGATAAACCGCTCGACGCCCCGGAATTGCTGGAATTTGCCCAGCAGACCGCCCGGGCGAAAGGGCTGACTGCGACCCTACGAGGATAATACGATGACGACCCTGAAACTCGACCACCTGACCGACCGCATTCAGGCGCACAAAAACGCGCTGGTACATATCGTGAAGCCGCCGGTCTGCACCGAGCGCGCCCAGCATTACACCACGGTTTATCAGCACAACATGGATAAACCGATTGCGGTGCGCCGCGCGCTGGCGCTGGCCCATCACCTTGCCGAGCGCACTATCTGGATCAAGCACGATGAGCTGATTATCGGTAACCAGGCGAGCGAAGTGCGCGCCGCGCCGATTTTCCCGGAATACACCGTCAGCTGGATTGAGAAAGAAATTGACGATCTGGCGGACCGTCCGGGCGCGGGCTTTGCGGTAAGCGAAGAGAACAAACGCGTTCTGCATGAAATTTGCCCGTGGTGGAATGGCCAGACGGTGCAGGACCGCTGCTACGGTATGTTCACCGACGAACAAAAAGCGCTGCTGGCGACCGGGATTATCAAGGCCGAGGGCAATATGACCTCCGGCGATGCGCATCTGGCGGTGAATTTCCCGCTGCTGCTGGAGAAAGGCCTCGACGGCCTGCGCGAAAAAGTGGCCGAACGGCGCTCGCGTATCAACCTGACGGTGCTGGAAGACCTGCACGGCGAGCAGTTCCTGAAAGGGATTGATATCGTGCTGGAAGCCGTCAGCCTGCACATCACCCGCTTTGCTGAACTGGCGCGCAAAATGGCGAGTGAAGAGCCTCGCGAAGCCCGCCGGGACGAGCTGCTGGCCATGGCTGAAAACTGCGATGTCATCGCCCACGAACCGCCGAAAACCTTCTGGCAGGCGCTGCAGCTGTGCTATTTCATTCAGCTGATTCTGCAAATTGAATCCAACGGTCACTCGGTATCGTTTGGCCGCATGGACCAGTATCTGTATCCGTTCTACCGTCGCGACGTGGAGCTCAACCATTCCCTCGATCGCGAACTGGCGATTGAGCTGCTGCACAGCTGCTGGCTGAAGCTGCTGGAAGTGAACAAGATCCGCTCCGGCTCGCACTCTAAAGCCTCCGCCGGAAGCCCGCTGTATCAGAACGTGACCATCGGCGGCCAGAAACTGGTGAATGGCGACGCAATGGACGCGGTGAACCCGCTCTCCTACGCGATTCTGGAATCCTGCGGTCGTTTGCGCTCTACCCAGCCAAACCTCAGCGTGCGCTATCACGCGGGCATGAGTAGCGACTTCCTCGATGCCTGCGTGCAGGTGATCCGCTGCGGTTTCGGGATGCCCGCTTTCAACAACGACGAAATTGTTATCCCGGAATTTATCAAGCTCGGCGTGGAAAAAGAGGACGCCTACGATTACGCCGCCATCGGCTGCATCGAAACCGCGGTCGGCGGGAAATGGGGCTATCGCTGCACTGGCATGAGCTTTATCAACTTCGCCCGCGTGATGCTGGCGGCGATGGAAGGCGGGCGCGATGCCACCAGCGGTGAAGTGTTCCTTCCGCAGGCGAAAGCGCTGTCGCAGGGTAATTTTGGTGGCTTCGAAGAGATGATGTCGGCGTGGGATACGCAGATCCGTTATTACACCCGCAAATCGATTGAAATCGAATATGTGGTCGACACCATGCTGGAAGAAAACGTGCCCGATATTCTGTGCTCGGCGCTGGTTGACGACTGCATTGAGCGCGCGAAAAGCATTAAAGAAGGCGGCGCGAAGTATGACTGGGTATCCGGCTTGCAGGTGGGCATCGCCAACCTTGGCAACAGCCTGGCCGCGGTGAAAAAACTGGTGTTCGAACAGGGCGCTATTGGGCAGCAACAACTCGCCGCCGCGCTGGCGGATGATTTCGACGGCCTGACCCATGAACAGCTACGTCAGCGTTTGATCAACGGCGCACCGAAATACGGTAACGATGACGACACCGTGGATGAGTTGCTGGTGCGCGCGTATCAAACCTACATCGAAGAGTTGAAGCAGTATCACAACCCGCGTCACGGTCGCGGCCCGATCGGCGGGGATTACTACGCCGGAACGTCTTCGATTTCCGCTAACGTGCCGTTTGGTGCGGCAACCATGGCCACGCCGGATGGGCGCAAGGCGCATACCCCGCTGGCGGAAGGCGCAAGCCCGGCGTCCGGGACCGACCATCTCGGCCCTACGGCGGTGATTGGCTCCGTCGGGAAACTGCCGACGGCGGCGATCCTCGGCGGCGTGCTGTTGAATCAGAAGCTGAACCCAGCCACGCTCGATAACGACAGCGACCGTCAGAAGCTCATGGCGCTGCTGCGCACCTTCTTCGAAGTGCATAAAGGCTGGCACATTCAGTACAACATTGTGTCCCGCGAAACGCTGCTGGAAGCGAAGAAACACCCGGATCAGTATCGCGACCTGGTGGTGCGTGTGGCGGGGTATTCAGCGTTCTTCACCGCGCTTTCGCCGGATGCGCAGGACGATATTATCGCGAGGACGGAGCATACACTGTAAGGGGTTAACTGCCCGGCGGCGCGTTGCTTGCCAGGCCTACATGACAGACACCGTAGGCCCGGTCAGCGAAGCGCCACCGGGCAAAAAATCTCTGCGGTCTGATGCCCTCTCCCCGACCCTCTCCCACCGGGAGAGGGAGAAAACCGGGCGGTACCTCACTCTCAGTGGAGAAGAGAGCACTGGACGGTTCCCTCTCCCTTAGGGAGAGGGAGCAAACACCAAAACGGCAATCTACGGATTGCCGTTTGCATTTACCTCGTGCGGTCTGATGCCCTCCCACCGGGAGAGGGAGCAAACACTAAAACGGCAATCTATGGATTGCCGTTTGCATTTACCTTCGAATGAAATAAATTTGTGGTTCTCGTCACATTGTACTTAGAATGTTTCCGATTGGAGTAACATTCAGGAGCGCAATGTATGACCGTTAAAGTTATCGTCACCGATATGGACGGAACTTTTCTTAATGATGCCAAGCAGTACTCGCGCGAGCGCTTTTTGACCCAGTTCGAACAGCTTAAGCAGCGTGGCATTGAGTTCGTTGTTGCCAGTGGCAATCAGTACTATCAGCTCATTTCGTTCTTCCCCGAAATCCGCGATCAGATTTCCTTCGTCGCCGAAAACGGTGCGCTGGTTTATCAGCACGGTCAGGAACTGTTCCACGGTGAACTGACGCGCCACGAATCCCAAGTGGTGATTGGCGAACTGCTGAAAGATCCTCAGCTGAATTTCGTGGCCTGTGGCCTGGAAAGCGCCTACATCAGCGATAAAGCGCCAGAAGAATTCGTTAAGCTGATGTCGAAACACTACCATCGCCTGAAGCCGGTTTCTGACTATCAGCAGATTGACGACAAGATTTTCAAGTTCTCTCTGAACCTGCCGGACAGTGAAATCCCGCAGCTGATTGATGCCCTACATGTGTCGCTCGACGGCATCATGAAGCCCGTGACCAGCGGCTTCGGCTTTGTCGATTTAATTATCCCAGGCCTGCATAAAGCCAACGGTATCAGCCGTCTGCTGAAAAACTGGCAGCTTTCGCCGAGCGATTGCGTCGGCATTGGCGACAGCGGCAACGACGCCGAAATGCTGAAGCTGGTGAAATACTCGTTTGCGATGGCCAATGCGGCCGACAGCATCAAAGCCATCGCGCGCTACCAGACCGACGACAACAATCACGACGGCGCGCTGAATGTCATTCAGGCCGTGCTGGATAACGCTTCCCCGTTCGACGCCTGACAAAAAGCCGGAGCGCCCTGCTCCGGCCAACGCCTTGTTTATCCTGCTTTAAAATCTCCCTCTTTTTGCGTGATCCCATAACTGTGGAACACCTCAAATTATTTAACTTGCATTAACCTCCCTTTAACTTAAAGTGTCACTTGCAAGTTAAATTACTTTCGAATGAAAGAATGAGAGGTCAATCATGGCGCTTACCTTTACCCGTTCAACCCTGCCTGCCGATCACAAAGCGGCTATTCGTGAAATGAAAAAAGCACTGCGCGCGCAAATTGGCGACGTGCAGGCGGTCTTCGACCAACTCACCGCGCACATCGAAGCCCGCGTGGCTGAAATTGACGCCCTGAAAGCCGCCGGGAAACCGGTCTGGCCGGTAGTGGCCTATGACGATCTTGCCAGCGGAAAGGTGACTGAAGCCCAGCGCGAAGAAATCAAACGTCGCGGCTGCGCGGTGATCAAAGGGCAGTTCCCACGCGAGCAGGCGCTGGACTGGGATCGTTCGATGCTCGACTATCTCGACCGCAATCGTTTTGACGAGGTGTACAAAGGACCGGGCGATAACTTCTTCGGCACGCTGACCGCGTCACGTCCGGAGATCTATCCGATCTACTGGTCACAGGCGCAAATGCAGGCGCGCCAGAGCAATGAAATGGCTGCGGTTCAGTCTTTCCTTAATCGTCTGTGGTGTTTTGAAAGTGAAGGCAAACAGTGGTTCAACCCGGACGTGAGCGTCATTTATCCGGACCGC
Source organism: Scandinavium goeteborgense (assembly GCF_003935895.2). Classification (GTDB taxonomy): domain Bacteria; phylum Pseudomonadota; class Gammaproteobacteria; order Enterobacterales; family Enterobacteriaceae; genus Scandinavium; species Scandinavium goeteborgense. Next base: position 3,039,181 of record NZ_CP054058.1, read on the forward strand.
ATTCGCCGTCGCCCACCGGGAACCACATCGAAAGGTCTCGGCGCGCATACCGATTCCGGCGCTCTGGAACGCTGGCTGCTTCCTGCTTATCAGCAGGTATTCGCCAACGTCTTTAACGGCGATTTCACTAAATTCGACCCGTGGGATGCCGCGCACCGCACGGAAGTTGAAGAGTACACCGTCGAGAACACCACCAAGTGCTCTGTGTTCCGCACCTTCCAGGGCTGGACGGCGTTGTCAGAGATGATCCCGGATCAAGGGCTGCTGCACGTGGTGCCCATTCCGGAAGCGATGGCGTATGTTCTGCTGCGTCCGCTGCTGGACGATGTCCCGGACAATGAGCTGTGCGGCGTAGCCCCGGGCCGTGTGCTGCCGATTTCCGCGCAGTGGCACCCGTTGTTGATTAAAGCGCAGACCTCCATTCCGGCGCTGGAGCCGGGGGATTCCGTATGGTGGCATTGCGACGTCATCCACTCTGTGGCCCCTGTGACCGAGCAACAGGGCTGGGGCAACGTGATGTACATCCCGGCGGCGCCGATGTGCGATAAAAACCTGGCCTACGCGCAAAAGGTGAAAATCGCCCTGGAAAATGGCGCGTCGCCGGGCGACTTCCCCCGGGAAGATTATGAAGCCACGTGGGAAGACCGCTTTACCCTGGACGATCTGAACAATCACGGGAAACGTGCGTTGGGGATGGAGATTTAATCGTCGTACAACCCTTCTCGCTCCACGGCGGTACGTCGCGTTCCTGGACGTATCCGCCGCACCGATTCCCGCACCGCCAGAGTGCCGTGCAGCAGCAGCGATCCGCGCGGCGCTTCCGGGCGAATCAAACGCTGTTGCAGCATCTGCATCGCTTCGGTACCCAGTTCGTCGCGCGGCACATGAATCGCCGTCAGTGGAACGTCCTGGATCGCCGCCAGATTAAAGCCGTCGATACTCATCACCGAGACATCTTGCGGCACCCGCAACCCACGTTTTTGCAGCGCGCTGATCGTGCCTGCCGCCATAAAATCGCCGCCCACCAGGAACGCCGTCGGCAGCGGTTTGCCACCCTGCGCATCCAGCCAGGCACCGACTTTTTCCTCGGTTTCTTTGGCGCTGAAGCTCGGCACCGCAATCAAATCACGTGCATCCTGGAAACGTAAATTACCGTTCTTCCACGCTTCCCGAATGCCCACCAGCCGCAACTCCATGGTATAGCGCCGCAGACACATAACATTCACCACCGCGCGGTGGCCCATGTCAAACAGGTAGCTCGCAGCAAACTGGCCGATCAGCCGGTGATCGGGCGCGATCGATGGCAGGCGCATACGTTCATCACGGCAGTTGATCAGCACGCAGGGCTTGGCGAAATCCGCCGCCAGATCGTGAATATGCGGATCGTCGATACCGAGCAGGATCGCCGCCTGCGTTTCACCTTCGTTCATCCGCGCCAGAAACAGGTTGGCATCGCTGTCGTTTTCTTCCAGCGCGCAATACCGCAGGCGCACCTCGTGGGGCGACAGCGCCTTATTGATGCTCTGAATGACTCGGTAATAAAAGATATCGGAACGTTCATCGAAGGCGCGCTGCGGCGCAAACACAATCAAGCTGTTGAGCAGCATTCTTCCGGCTGCCATGCCTTCCATCACGCCCAGCTCGCGGGCGCAGCTCAACACTTTGTCTCGCGCCTTTTCGCTGGTATTGGCTTTGCCCGCCAGCACCCGGGAAACCGTGCTGGCCGACAGCCCGGTCCGCGTCGCGATTTCAGCGATTTTGAGCTTTTTATCCATTCTGTGATCTACCTCCATTTTGCAAATGAAAGAATTTTCACGAGCATTTTTCCCGCTATTTAAAGGGGTAAAATGCGTTAAAAGGGAGTATATCCCTGGCTCATGAAAAAACTTGCATAAAATGCTCTATTGCCGCTCATTTTTCTGCCATACCCTAAATTGGCCTGACAACTTCCATACTAGTTATCCGGAAGATTACCAAAAGAAAACCATTAGGTTTCAAGAAAATATAAAAGCGGTATGACAACTCTCACGCTGAGAGGGGTCATCATTCCCCCTACAAACCGTCTTGTTGAGAATTCTATGAGCCAAGGTATTAATAACGATCTAACGGCCAGCAAACCCCGCCGCGTAGTGAAGAATCTGCGCTGGTGGGTGTTGGTTCTTTTCCTTCTGGGCGTCACCGTTAACTACATTACGCGTAACTCTCTGGGCATCCTCGCGCCCGAGCTCGAAAAAGAACTCGGGATCAATAGCGCGCAATACTCTTATATTGTCGGCGCGTTCCAGCTCGCCTATACGATTTTCCAGCCGCTGTGTGGCTGGCTGATTGACGTCATCGGCCTCAAACTCGGCTTTATGATTTGTGCGACGCTGTGGGCAATCGCCTGTATCGCCCACGCCGGAGCCGGAAGCTGGCTGCATATGGCGGTGCTGCGCTTTGGGATGGGCGCGTCAGAAGCCGCGGCCACGCCCGCCAACGCCAAAACGATCGGCGAGTGGTTCCCGAAATCTGAACGCCCTGTCGCCGCCGGTTGGGCCGGCGTCGGCTTCTCCATCGGCGCGATGTTAGCCCCGCCTATTATCTACTTTGCTCACGCCTCTTTCGGCTGGCAGGGTGCGTTTATGTTTACCGGTTTTCTCGCCCTGTTGTGGGTCGCGTTGTGGTGGGCGTTCTACCACAATCCGGAACAACACCCGAATCTGAGCAAAGAGGAACTGGCATTCATTCAGCAGGACAATGAGCCACCGGCCGTTAGGCTGCCGTTCCTTAAAGCCCTGAGCAACATTAGCAAAAACAAACGCTTCTACGGCATCGCGATCCCGGCCTTTATGGCAGAACCCGCCTGGGCGGTGATGAGTTTTTGGGTGCCGCTGTATCTGGCAAAAACCTATGGCATGGAACTCAAGCAAATTGCCCTCTTCGCCTGGCTGCCGTTCCTTGCCGCCGACCTCGGCAGCGTCGCCAGCGGCTATCTGACCAAACTGTATGTCCGCGTATTCGGCTGTACCCGCGTCAATTCCGTGGTCGCCTCCTCCGTTTCCGGCGCGTTCCTGATGCTGTCGCTGGCGATGATGGCGTTCACCACCAATCCCTACGTGGCGATTGCCCTGATCTCCGTCGGCGGTTTCGGCCACCAGATCATCTCCTGCATGCTGAGCGCCCTGGTGGTGGAGTCATTCGACAAAGGCCAGATGGCGACGGTGAACGGCATGCGTGGCTCCGCCGCGTGGATCGCCAGCTTCGCCTTCTCGCTGATTATTGGGGTCACTGCCGACAAAATCGGCTTTAACCCGCTGTTTATCGCCATGGGCTTCTTCGACCTGATTGGCGCGGTATTCCTGGTGGCATTTATTGCTGAACGTCGCGCCAAGCGCGCTTGATAACAGGTTTGATTATTATGAAAACGCTTAAACACTGGACATTCGAAAAACAATCCGCCCATCACGTTGAGCTGCGGGTCGACGGGCAACACACATTGTGCCTGTACATGCTGGAAGAAAATCTGTTCCGCGTGCTGCTCAAACGCCAGGGCAAACTGGCCCTCGACAAAACCTGGAGCATTGCGCCTGACCAGGACGTGCCGTGGGAAGGCCGCTCGCGGGATGACATTTCCGGCTTCAGCCTGCCATCGTGGACGCTGGATAAACAGGCCGACAAACTGACCATCAGCACCGCACAGCTACGCGTCACGGTTCATCAGCCGCTGTGGCTCGAGTGGCACTACCGCAATGAAGCGGGCGAGTGGCAGTATCTGACCGGCGACCGTCCGACCAGCGCGTATCTGGTGAACGCCCACGGCGACGGCGTGGCCCACTATCTGAAACGTCAGAAAGACGAGCGCTTCTACGGCCTCGGCGAAAAAGCGGGTGATTTGCAGCGTACCGGCAAACGTTTTGAAATGCGTAATCTCGATGCGATGGGCTATAACGCCGCCAGCACCGACCCGCTGTACAAACATATTCCGTTCACCATCACCCGTCGGGATGATGTGAGCGTCGGCCTGTTCTACGACAACCTGAGCAGCAGCTGGCTTGATCTCGGTAACGAGCTCGATAACTACCACACCGCGTACCGCCGCTGGCAGGCCGAAGCGGGTGATATCGACTATTACCTGTTCACCGGCAAACGCGTGCTGGATATCACCAAAGCCTTCGTGCGCCTGACCGGGAAAACGCTGTTTGGCCCGAAATGGAGCCTGGGCTACAGCGGTTCGACCATGCATTACACCGATGCGCCGGATGCGCAAAACCAGCTGATGAACTTTATCCGCCTGTGCGATGAACACGCGATTCCGTGCGATTCCTTCCAGCTGTCGTCCGGCTATACCTCGATCAACGGCAAGCGCTACGTGTTCAACTGGAATTACGACAAAGTGCCACAGCCGAAAGTGATGAGTCAGGCGTTCCACGATGCAGGTCTGAAGCTGGCGGCCAACATCAAGCCGTGCCTGTTGCAGGATCACCCGCGCTATAACGAAGTGGCTGAAAAAGGGTTGTTCGTGCGTGATTCTGATGCCAATGCGCCAGAACGTTCGGTGTTCTGGGACGACGAAGGCTCCCACCTCGATTTCACCAACCCGGCGACCGTCGCCTGGTGGCAGGATGGCGTAACCCGCCAACTGCTGGAAATGGGCATCGACTCGACCTGGAACGATAATAACGAATACGAAGTGTGGGACGGCGAAGCACGCTGCCACGGCTTTGGGAAAGAAATCGCCATCAAGCACGTGCGGCCAGTGATGCCGCTGCTGATGATGCGCGCCTCGATGGAAGCGCAGCAGCGCTTCGCGCCGGAAAAACGTCCATACCTGATTTCCCGTTCCGGCTGCGCCGGGATGCAGCGCTACGTGCAAACCTGGAGCGGCGACAACCGCACTAACTGGCAGACGTTGCGCTACAACACCCGCATGGGCGTGGGTATGAGCCTGTCCGGCCTGTTTAACGTCGGTCACGATGTCGGTGGTTTCTCGGGCGATAAGCCTGACGCCGAGTTGTTCGTGCGCTGGGTGCAAAACGGCGTGATGCATCCGCGCTTTACCATTCACTCGTGGAATGACGATCAGACCGTCAACGAACCGTGGATGTATCCGGGCGTGACTCCGGCAATCCGGGGCGCGATCGAATTGCGCTACCGTCTGCTGCCGTATCTCTACACCCTGCTGTGGCAGGCGCACGCCGACGACGAGCCGATGCTTCGCCCGACCTTCCTCGATCACGAGCATGACGCGCAGACCTTCGAAGAGTGCGATGACTTTATGCTGGGCCGCGACCTGCTGGTCGCCAGCGTTGTGGAACAGGGTCAGCGTCAGCGTACGCTTTGGCTGCCGGACAACGAAACCGGCTGGTACGATTTCTACACCGGAGAGTGGTTCTCCGGCGGTCAACAGATTACCGTCGATGCGCCGCTGGAAAAACTGCCGCTGCTGGTACGTGCGGGTGCCGGTTTACCGCTGAGCGATCGCATTAAGCACGTCAACCCCGAAACCGACACCCATCGTGAACTGAACCTGTTACCGCTGAAAGGTGTGGGCCGTGACCACGGAATGCTGTTTGAAGATGACGGCGAAACCTGGGGCTACAAAGAGGGCAACGCGCTGTGGCTGGAGTGGGACATGGAGTGCTCGGCCAGCACCATCAATCTGACGTTCAACCCGCGCGGGGATTTCCGCCCGGCCTGGAAAGCCTTGCTGGTGACGTTACCTGCTGGCGAAAAACGTCAGTTGCTGATTAACGGGGAAGCCGCCAGCGAGTGGCGTCTGATGTAAGCGTTGCGAGGACGTTAAGGAGAAAATACCCCGGCGACTGGCGCGCCGGGGTGACAGACGCTTAGTCGTCGATACCTTTGCTGCGCAGGTAATCTTCGTAGTTGCCGCTGAAATCAATCACACGCTCTGGTGTAATTTCGATAACGCGGGTCGCCAGTGAAGAGACGAACTCACGGTCATGGGAAACGAAAATCAGGGTGCCCTGATACATTTCCAGCGCCATGTTCAGCGATTCGATGGATTCCATATCCAGGTGGTTGGTAGGTTCATCCATCACCAGAATATTGGGTTTTTCCATCATCAGCTTACCGAACAGCATACGACCTTTCTCACCACCGGAGAGCACTTTCGCCGGCTTTTTGATGTCGTCCTGGCTGAACAGCAAACGGCCGAGGAAGCTGCGCACAACCTGCTCGTCGTCGCCTTCCTGCTTCCACTGGCTCATCCAGTCGAACACGCTGAGATCGTTTTCGAACTCGTATTCGTGATCCTGGGCGTAGTAACCAATTTTGGCGTTTTCAGACCACTTCACGGTACCGCTTTCCGGCGTTAAATCACCGACCAGGGTTTTCAGCAGGGTAGATTTACCCACGCCGTTAGTCCCGAGGATTGCCAGCTTCTCACCGACTTCCATCAGCAGTTTGACGTTTTTGAACAGCGGGCCGTTATCGAAGCCTTTGGTCAGGTTTTCCACTTCCAGTGCGTTACGGAACAGTTTCTTGTCCTGCTCGAAGCGCATGAACGGGTTTTGACGGCTGGATGCTTTCACTTCGTCCAGTTTGATTTTATCAATCTGGCGGGCGCGAGACGTTGCCTGACGAGATTTGGAGGCGTTAGCACTGAAGCGGCTGACGAAGGATTGCAGGTCAGCAATCTGTGCCTTTTTCTTGGCGTTGTCAGACAGCAGACGCTCACGCGCCTGGGTGGCCGCCGTCATGTACTCATCGTAGTTGCCCGAGTAAACGCGCAGCTCGCCGTAGTCCAGATCCGCCATGTGCGTACACACCATGTTCAGGAAGTGACGGTCGTGCGAGATGATGATCATGGTGCTGTTGCGCTCATTGAGCACGCTTTCCAGCCAGCGAATGGTGTCGATGTCCAGGTTGTTCGTCGGTTCATCGAGCAGCAGAATGTCTGGGTTTGCAAACAGCGCCTGCGCCAGTAACACACGCAGCTTCCAGCCTGGTGCAACTTCGCTCATTGGGCCGTAATGCTGTTCCAGTGGAATGCCAACGCCGAGAAGCAGTTCACCGGCACGGGATTCAGCGGTGTAGCCATCCATTTCACCGTAGGTGACTTCGAGGTCTGCCACTTTATAACCGTCTTCTTCGGTCATTTCAGCGAGGCCGTAAATACGATCGCGTTCCTGCTTCACTTCCCACAGTTCAGCGTGACCCATAATAACGGTATCAAGCACGGTGAACTCTTCGAAGGCGAACTGATCCTGACGCAGCTTACCGATGCGTTCGTTCGGATCGAGCGAAACGTTGCCGAGGGTCGGATCTAAGTCGCCCCCCAAAATTTTCATGAAGGTGGATTTACCGCTTCCGTTAGCGCCAATCAGGCCGTAACGGTTGCCGCCGCCAAATTTGACGGAGATGTTTTCAAATAGCGGCTTACTGCCGAACTGCATGGTGACGTTGCTGGTAACTAACACGGGCGTATCCTAAAAGATGTGACTAACGGCCTATTTTGCCACAATTGGGAATAAAAATCGCCCTGCTCGTGCAGACTCTGAACTGTCAGCATGAAGCCAGACGGTGAAAAAAATGTGATTTCGTCCACATCTGATTTCCCTGCGGCGTGGAATGCACATATAATGCGCTCCCATTACGGGTTCCATTTCTCTAACAACAGCCTGCGCGGCACCGATACTTCGAATAAAATGAAAATGAAAATATCTACGCTTTTCGCGGCAGCTCTTGCCGTTATGGGCTTTTGCAATACTGCATCTGCTGTGACCTACCCTCTTCCAACTGATGGTAGCCGTCTGATTGGTCAGAACCAGGTCATCACAATCCCTGATGAGAACAAGCAGCCGCTCGAGTATTTCGCTGCGCAGTATCAGATGGGTCTATCCAACATGACCGAAGCTAACCCGGGTATCGACGTGTATCTGCCGAAAGGCGGTAGCGTGTTGAATATTCCACAGCAGCTGATCCTGCCAGACACCCCACATGAAGGCATCGTTATCAACAGTGCGGAAATGCGCCTGTATTACTACCCGGCGGGTACCAATACAGTGATCGTTCTGCCAATCGGTATCGGTCAGTTGGGTAAAGATACGCCGATCAACTGGGTCACTAAAGTTGAACGTAAGAAAGCGGGCCCAACCTGGACGCCGACTGCAAAAATGCATGCTGAATACGCTGAAGCCGGTAACCCGCTGCCAGCCGTAGTGCCTGCGGGCCCGGACAACCCTATGGGTCTGTACGCGCTGTATATCGGCCGTCTGTACGCTATTCACGGGACTAACGCTAACTTCGGTATCGGCCTGCGCGTGAGCCACGGCTGTGTGCGTCTGCGTAACGAAGACATCAAATTCCTGTTCCAGAACGTGCCAGTCGGTACGCGCGTCCAGTTTATTGATGAGCCGGTTAAAGCGACCACTGAGCCAGACGGCAGCCGCTACATTGAGGTTCACAACCCGCTTTCAACCACCGATGCACAGTTTAACGGCGGTGAAGTCGTGCCAATTAGCCTGAACAAATCTGTTCAGACGGTAACGGGCCAGGCGGATGTAGATACCAAAGTGGTAGACCAGGCCGTACAGGATCGTTCTGGGATGCCAGTTCGTCTGAACTAAAAGCATCCTCTTTAAGAAATTACCCTAGTGAATTCTGGGGTAATTTCTTGCGTAATAGCACAAAAAGCAACCTGCATTGACTCTCTTCCCTACGCCTAATTACCTCTAACTATTTCTACACAATCGCAAAAGCGTGCTGCTCAAGCATTACCCAATAGCACTGATTACGAGTTACAAATATCAAGATGGGTGATACTATCCCATAGCCTGTAGCAATAGGTAAATCTGGGATAATGATTATCCCCAGGTTTTATTATTGGGTTATGAGTTTAACGATGATAAGTATTAATTTAACAACAACGAAATCACGCCTGTATCTGTGTTCTCAGACTGTCTGGTCTTTAGCGAATCAGTCAGTGCCGGTGGACCAGATTGTTGTTTGGGTTTCAAGAGAAGCTTATCTCAGTGATGAAGGTATTACTGAGGAGCCTGCGTGGGCAGAAAAAATCAGAAAAACAGGGACTTCGCTGATTTTTAAATGGGTCAAGAATACAGGCCCCTATCGCAAGCTTTTCCCTGCCCTACGTGATGCGACGGAAGATGACATCCTAATCTACGCTGATGACGATGCCATCTACAGTGAGTTGTGGACGCAAAGTTTATTGTCTGATTTTGAACGACATGATCAAAAGTGCGTCGTTGCAGCCAGAGTTCGTGAAACGGTAAAGAAGAAAAATGACATCCTTGATACATACCGAAAATTTCCACTGATTTCTTTGCCAATTGTTGTCCAGGATAACTACATCATTACAGGTTTAGGTGGCGTAGTGCTGAAAAAATCACATATCAACCCCATGTTCCTTGATAATGAAGATTATTTAACCATCTGCCCTCGCGCAGATGATATCTGGATAAGCAAGCTCGTCCAGCTATCAAAAACTCCACTTTATGTCTCTGCACCGACTATTAAGCACGTGCACGAGATTGAACACGAATATGGTCTATCACGCACCAATACTAGAAAGATAAGCTATTCAGTTATTCAAAAATTGCGTTCGACATTTGGTCAAAAAAAGAAAGTTAGCACTATTTGTCAAAATGATTTGTATATCCAGGACACGAATGAGTATTTCGCATCCTGTGCTCCGGAAGGCAGTTTTTAACCGTTATTCACAATCACAATTCCACCGTGATCGTAGCGGTAATGGCAATGGGCATACTCAAGCGGTGTGCCGTCTTCCAGATAAATCACCTGCTCGACTTCGAGCACCGGGTCACCGGCTTCACAGATTAAATGCTGCTGCTCCAGTTCGCCCGGTTTGATGGCGCGGACCACGCGATACGACCCCATAATCTTTAGCCCCAGTGTTTCGACATATTGAAACACCGAGCTTTCGAGATGACCTTTATTCAGACCGGGGACCAGGTTCACCGGCATGACCGTCGCATCCAGCGACATCGGTTCGCCGTTAAGCAGACGCAGACGGACAAAATCGTATACTGGCGCATCGGCGTTAATCAGCAGCGATGACTGCTCTTTTTCATTGGGAAAACGCAGGTCGAACCGGACCACCTGGCTGCTGACCGTCCCCAGATGCTCCCAGGTTTTGGTTGCGCCAAAATAGTCGCTGCCGGGCAAATCCCACTGCGAAAGCTGGAGGAAATTCTTACGCACAAAAGTGCCTTGCCCCTGGCGCGTGTAAATCAGCCCTTCGACAATCAACTGGCGAATCGCCTGCTGAATGGTCATCCGGCTGGTCTGAAATTCCGCCGCCAGTGCAAACTGATCGGGCAACGGCGAGCTGGCGGGATACCGCTGACTGATAATCCGCTTCTTAATTTCCCGCGCGATAGTGAGGTACTTTGCCGCCATTGCCACCCTTCCTAGTCCGTTATCCCATTGTTTCTTAAGGCCACTTTCTCAGCAATCTTGAGGAAAGGCAGGTAGAAGAATACACCAAAGACAATGATTATCAACTGAACCACGACTGCCCTCCAGTCCCCTGCTGTCGCCAGCCAGGCGCTGAGTATCGGTGGCGTTGTCCAGGGGATCATCACCACGCAGCGCGACATTAATCCGAGCGTGGTACAGACCCAGGCAAAGAAAATACCGATGGCGGGCAGCAGAACAAACGGGATCATCAGCGGTACGTTGAATACGATCGGCAGACCAAAAATCACCGGCTCGTTGATATTAAACAGACCCGGCGTTATCGCCAGTCGTGCTACCTGTTTGGACGCTTTCTGTCGCGAGAAAAGGAAGATGGCAATCAGCAGTGAAATCGTGCTGCCGGTGCCGCCCACCATGCCGAAGGTCGGCACGAAAATGTTATTGATGATATGCGGGATTGGCTGCCCTGCGGCGTAAGCCAACATGTTCTCGTTGGTGTTAATCAGCAGGAATGGCTCCAGCACCACGCTGTTCACCACCGACTGGTGAATCCCCAGCGTGAACAGGAAGTTACCAAAACTGTAGATAAAAAGAGTGCCCGGCAGACTGGTGTTGATCAACCGCAGCGGCTGCTGAATCAGCATCGTTATCAGATGTATCAGGTCAGTGTGCAGCAGATTGCTCAGCAGCGCCGCGAATACCGCGAACAGTGACAGAGTGATTATCGTCGGCAGCAGCGATGAAAACGACTGACTTACCGCAGGCGGTACGTTGTCACCGAGATTGATTTCCAGCCGCTTAAACTGCGCAATGCGGATAAACACTTCCGTTGACAGCAGGCCGATAATCACCCCAGCAAAGATACCGGTGGAACCGATGTTGGCGAAGGTCAAAATCGACGTCAGACTCACCGCCACTTTGCCACCCACCGGCACCATATCGACCTGCATCGGCATCATAATAATGAAGCTGCACAAGGCGATGACGACGGCCGAAACCGGGTTACCAAAGTTTTTGTTACGCGCCAACGACCACGCAATCATTGGCGCGATGAGGAGCGCGGCAATGTTGAGCGTGCCGTTGATAATCGCCTCCCCCCAGACCTTAAAGCGCACTAACGTCTCGCCTTCAAAAATCCACGGGAACACCACGTTGTTCACCAGCACAGCAAGCCCTGCCAGAATAAATATGGGCATGACACCGGCAAACGCGTCGCGCAACGAACGCAGGTGAACCTGGTTCGCGATACGCGCCGAAAACTCCACGAAGCGATCGGTAAAAGACTGCATATTGGATGTAACGTTATCAGACATGTGCAGAGACCTTTTCTTCACTCACTCGTATCCCCGCCAACTTTCGCGCTGACGGGGAGAAACCCGGCTGGCCCGGAGATTACATCTCGTCGCCGTTGCTGCGGATCGCCTGTTTCAACCATGCGTAGCTTTTCTTCGGCACGCGTTTCAAGTCTTTCAGATCGTGGTTATCGCGGTTGACGTACACCACGCCGTAGCGTTTACGCATATCGCCCTGCGAGCTCAGAATATCGATCAGCCCCCAGCCGAGATAACCGATCACTTCTGCGCCATCCTCAAAAATCGCCTCTTTCATGGCGTTGATATGGTCGCGGTGATAGGCAATGCGGTAGTCATCCTCAACAGGGTTGACGCCATCCCACGATTCGATAACGCCAATGCCATTTTCAATCGGGAACACCGGCAGCCGCCAGTCGTTGTAATAACGGGTGATAATGCTGCGGAAGCCGAGCGGGTCGATTTGCCAGTTCCATTCGGTGGCTTTCAGATACGGGTTATTTTTATCGCCGTATTTCAGGTAATAGTTAACCTCGGTGCCTTCCGGAATCGGATCGGTATCCAGCGTGCGGCTGGCGTAATAGCTGAACGCCATATAGTCATTTTTGTTGCGGGCAATCAGCGCTAAATCCTCTTCGCGATAGATATCGTTGAAGCCTTCGCGCTTCACTACCGCCATCACTTCCGGGCTATAACCTTCGCCTGCGTATACGCGCAGCAGGTTCTGGTTGAGGAATTCGTCATACTGCTGCGCACAGAAAATGTCGCGCGGTTTGCAGGTCGCCGGATAGATAAGCTGGTGCGCCAGCATGCCGCCCATCAGTTTGCCGGGCTTGGTTTCGTGCAGATACTGCGTCAGCTGCACGTGCGCCACCATGGTGTGATGTTGAATTTCGTACAGCTCGCGCAGGGTTTCTTCTCCGCGCAGATAGCCCGAAATGCGGAACGCGATCGGCATGTGGAAAATGTTCTGCTCATTGAAGGTCAACCAGTACTTCACCTTGTCGCCGTAGCAGTCGATCATCTTTTGCCCGTAGCGCACGAAGGCATCCATCACGCGGCGGTCGTTAAAACCGTTGTACTCTTCGGCCAGCGCCAGCGGCATGTCGAAGTGATAGAGGCAAATCATCGGCTCGATGCCGCGGGCAATCAGGCCATCGATGAAACGGTGATAGAATGCGATCCCTTCTTCGTTGAACGCGCCGTCACCGGTCGGGCATACGCGGCTCCAGGCAATCTGGAAACGGTAGCAGTTCATACCCAAATCCTGCATTAAATCAAAATCTTCCTCGAAGCGATGATACGAATCGGTCGCGACCTTCCAGTCGGACGCAAATTCGCTCGGCTCACGAATGTCATACACCGATTTCCCTTTTCCGCCCTCGTTCCATGCCCCTTCGGTCTGCATGCTGGAAACCGAGTTACCCCACAAAAAATCCTTCGGCAGTTTCTTCATTGTCGCTCTCCGCTTATATGACTAGTCATTTAAATTTCATGACTAGTCATATAGATCCAAATGACAAATCAGGCAAAAGGCTTGTGTTGTTTTTGTGAGCAGATTCGAAAAGAAGGCACAAAAAAGGTGGGCCGAAGCCCACCCTGTATGAGGAAACTAAGATCAGCCTTTCAGCTGATTACGACGGAATTCGCCCTGACGCTCCAGCATCCAGCCCGGATATTCACGCGGCAGCGCGCTGACCGCATCCAGCTGTTTCAGCTCGTCGTCCGTCAGACGGATATCAGTCGCCGCAATGTTATCCGCCAGCTGATCCGGGCGTTTAGCCCCGATGATCACGCTGCTGACCACCGGCTGATGCAGCAGCCACGCCAGGGCAATCTGCGCCACCGACACGCCTTTGCTCTCAGCGATGTTGCGCATGACGTCGATGCAATCGAAGCCGCGCTCTTTATCTACCGGCGGGAAGTCAAATTCCAGGCGGCGTCCGCCCGCTTCGTTTTTTCCGTCACGACCGTATTTACCGCTGAGGAACCCCCCCGCCAACGGACTCCAGACCATCAGCCCAACGCCTTCACTTTGCATCATCGGCACCAGTTCGCGTTCGAGGTCGCGCCCGGCAATCGTGTAATACGCCTGCAGTGAAGCAAAACGCGACAGACCCAGACGTTCGGAAATGCCCAGCGCCTTCATGATTTGCCACGCCGACCAGTTGGACACCCCGATGTAGCGCACATGACCGTGTTGCACGAGATTGTCCAGCGCGTACAGCGTCTCTTCTATTGGCGTGGCCGGGTCGAAGCCGTGCAGTTGAAACAGGTCGATATGATCGAGCTGCATCCGGCGCAGGCTCTCTTTAACGCTGTTGATGATGTGATAGCGTGAGCTACCGCGCGAGTTCACCCCCGCGGTGCCGGTTTCGCCAAACGCTTTGGTCGCCACCACCACGTTTTCACGCGGCACTTTGAGGTTTTTCAGCGCCTGGCCGGTGATTTCTTCCGAGCGTCCTTCCGAATACACGTTGGCGGTATCGATAAAGTTGATGCCCGCATCCAGCGCACTGCCCACCAGCCGCTCGGCGTCCGCCTGCTGCAGTTGGCCAATTTTGCCCCACATGCCGCCTTCGCCGCCGAACGTCATGGTGCCCAGGCACAGCTCGGACACAAACAGACCGGTATTGCCTAATTTCTGGTAACGCATAACTTTCTCCTCAGGGGATGTCGTTGGTGTGTGTCATACAGTTATAACCACACGCCTGCGTTTGCGAATGGGGCGTTCCTGCCCGTTTCTTGCCCAATTCTCTGAACCTCATCCGCGAGGTGCATCGCCGAATACCGAATAATCTGGCAGATGCACGTCCTGATAAGTTTCCCAGCCACCGCCCAGGGCTTTATACAGCGCGACTAAATCGATGCGACTTTGCACCTGCGCCTGAGCGTGCTGCTGCTCCGCCTGCGACAGCTGTCGCTGCGCATCCAGCACATCGATGAACGTGGCAAGACCCTGTTTGTAACTGTCACTGGCGAGGTCAAAAGCACTTTGTAACGCGTCAATCGTGCGCTGCAATGCCTGTTCCTGTTTCTGGTCGCTGCGATAGCTCACCAGTGAATTTTCCACGTCGCCGAGCGCCGTCAGCACGGTTTGCCGATACTGAAGCACCTGCGCCCCCTGCTGCGCCCGCGCCAGTTTGACGCTGGAGACCAGCCGTCCGCCCTGGAAAATGGGAATCGAAATCTGCGGGCCGACGCTGTAGAAATGGCTGCTCCAGTCGGTGAGCCAGTTGGTTTCGGTATTACGCAAACCAAACTGGCCGTTCAGCGTCAGGCTGGGGAACAGTTCGGCCACAGAAACGCCGATTTGCGCCGTGGCCGCATGTAAATTGGCTTCAGCTTCGCGCACGTCCGGCCGACGACGCGCCAGGGTCGACGGGATGCCCGTTTGCACCACATCAGGTAAGTTCGGCAGCGGCTGCGGGGTGCGCAATTCGCCATCCAGCGCGCCCGGCGGTTTGCCGAGCAGAATTGCCAACGCGTTCATCGCCTGTCGTTCCTGCGCCTCATACTGCGGAAGCTGCGCGTCGAGATTTGCCAGCTGTGCGCGGGCATTTTCGACGTCCATTTGCGGAGATAACCCGCCCTTCTGTCGGCTTTGCGTCAGCTCCAGGGTTTCCTGGGCGCTGGCTATCTGCGTATTCATGGTCGCCATGATGCTTTGGGTGCCACGCAGCTGAAGCCAGGCGCGGGCAACTTCCGCCTCCAGCGACACCAGCGCATCGTTACGCTGTTCAATCGCCGCCTGCTGTTGCGCTTTCGCCGCTTCGACCTGACGTCGCACTTTGCCCCACAAATCGAGTTCCCACTGCGCGTCAAAGCTGCCCTGATACAGGTGAATCGGCTCGGTCAGCGGCTGTAACGCGCCTTTCAAATCCGGGTCAACGTTATCTATCTGGTTATAGACGCCCTGCGAATTCAGTTCACCTTCAACGCCCAACTGCTGGCGCGTGGCCTGCAAACTCCCGTTCACCGACGGGAAAAACGCGCCATTGGCCTGGTTGAGCTGTTCGCGCGCCCCGGCGATACGCAGCGCGGTTTGTTGTAGCGAGAGATTGCCGATGATTGCCCGCTCAATCAGGCTGTCCAGTTCGGCCGAATTGAAGGTCGTCCACCAGCGGGTGTTCACCGCCTGGGTCGCGGTTTTCGAGGCCGCCGCATTGTCTGCAGGATCATTCCAGTGCGTCGGCGTTTTCGGCTGCGGTGACTGATAATCCGGCCCGACGGAACAGCCCGCCAGCAGTAATGCGAACCCGGACAGGGCAAAAGATAGGCTTTTGTACATCGTTAGTGTGCTCCTGCGCTGCCTTCGCTTTTAATAGGCGAAAGCAGTAAACAGAACGGGATCAGGCATAGCGCCACCACGCTCAAAATAGTAAAGACATCGACATAGGCCAGGAATCGGGACTGAGCGATGAGCTGCTTGTACATTTGTCCTCCGGCCAGACTCAGGGGGTCACCCACCTGAGTGGTGAAGTTGCGGATAGCCTCCGCCACCTCTTTTAGCGTCAACTGGAAAGATTCGTTAAACGGCGAGGCGTTATAGGCCAGATAGGCACTGTGTGTTTGCGCGCGCTCGGTGATAGCCGCGGTAGAAAGCGAGATCCCCACCGAACCCGCCACGTTACGGAACATGGTAAACAGCGCAGACGCATCTGCATTCAGACGACGCGGGATCGAGATAAACGCGATGGTGGTCAGGGGCACAAACAGGAAACCGAGACCCAACGACTGCGCGCAGCGGAACAGCATCAGCGTTTCAAAATCGATGGAAGGCGTGAGGTTTCGTGACCAGAAAAAAGAACCCGCCAGTAAGGTAAAACCAAAAGCGATGATCCAGCGAGTTTGCACAATCGGCATCAGCTTGAGCACCAGCGGAATGGTGAGCACGATAAGCACCGCCCCCGGCGACATCACCAGCCCCGACCAGGTGGCGGTGTAGCCTAAATCCTGCTGAGCAAGCTGAGGGATCACCACCGAACTGCCGTAAAGGATCATCGCCATCCCCGCCATCAGCAGGCAGGAAATTGCAAAGTTACGATCCGCCATACAGCGTAAATCCACCACCGGTTTGCGGGCGTAAAGCAGCCAGTAAATTGCCCCGACGATGCCAATCAGCGTCAGCACCGCAAAAGTGATAATAAAGTTCGAGTGGAACCAGTCGTCGTCTTCACCTCTGTCGAGCATCACCTGCAAACAGCCCAGCCCCAGCGCAATAAGTCCGATTCCGGTCCAGTCGATGCTGGCTTTACCTTCGGCTTTTTTCTCCCACGGCGGGTCTTCAAGCAACTGATACACCGCCAGCACCGTCAAAATCCCGACCGGGATATTGATAAAGAACACCCAGCGCCAGGAGTAGCTGTCGGTTATCCAGCCGCCGAGGGTGGGGCCCATCACTGGGGCGACAATAATCGCTATCGACGACAGGCCGAACGCCTTGCCGCGGTCTTCCGGTTTGAAATAATCAAGCAGCACCGACTGCTGCGTAGGCTGTAAGCCGCCGCCGAAGAATCCCTGCATCACGCGAAAGAGAATGATTTGCCACAGCTCGGTGGCGATGCCACACAGAAACGAACAGATGGTGAACATCACGATGCAGATCATGAAGAACTGTTTGCGTCCGAGAAGGCGGCTTAAGAAGGCTGAAATCGGCAGCACGATACCGTTCGCCACCAGATAACTGGTTAACACCCACGTGGATTCGTCGTAGCTGGCCGACAGTGACCCGGCGACGTGGGGCAACGCCACGTTGACGATGGTGGTGTCGAGAATCTCCATAAACACCGCGAGGGTGACGACGATCGCCACCGCCCACGGATTGCTGGCCGGCCGCCAGTTGTCATGGCTGCTGTCCGTCATTGCACCGTAACCTTCGGTTCGACGGACAGACCCAGCGGCAGCGGATGATTCGCATCCAGGCCTTTATCAATCACGATTTTCACCGGTACGCGCTGGACGATTTTTACGTAGTTACCGGTGGCATTTTCTGCCGGGAAGGCGGAGAACTTCGCCCCGCTGCCCTGCTGAATGCTATCGACGTGCCCTTCCAGTTCCATATCCGGCCACGCGTCGACCGACATGCTGACTTTATTCCCCGGCTTCATTCTTTCAAGCTGAGACTCTTTAAAGTTGGCGGTAATCCATACGTCGGTTGAAACCAGTGAAAACAGCGCCGTGCCCGCCTGCACCAGAGTGCCGTTTTGCACATTACGTTTGGTGACGAAGCCGTCAAACGGGGCGCGCACTTCGGTATAGGAAAGGTTCAGGTCCGCCGTTTCCAGCTGGGCTTTGGCCTGATCGACCTGACGCTCGCGTGCTTCAACGTTGGTTTCCTGCTGGCGGATTTGCAGCTGCACCTGATCGGCCACTTCCAGCTGCGCCTTGGCGCTGGCTAATCCCGCCTGAGCGCTGCGCAGTTGCGCATTCGCCGAATCGATATTCTGTTGGGTGGTCGCTCGGGGATCGACGCCGCGCTGACGACGGTAGGAGGCTTCGGCGTTGGCCATATCAGCCTGCGCCTTCAGCACCTGCGCGCGCGCTTCGTCACGCTGAGCGGGATATTGCACTTTTGACAGCGCCAGCTGCGCCTGCGCCTGATGGAGCTGCGCCACCGCCAGCCCCAACTGGGCTTTCGCCTGATCTCGCTGGGCGGTGTTATCCCGAGGATCGATAACCACCAGCAGATCGCCTTTTTTCACGCGCTGGTTATCGGACACTTTCAGCTCGGTTACGTAACCCGCGGCTTTCGGCGCGATGGTC
Source organism: Scandinavium goeteborgense (assembly GCF_003935895.2). Lineage (GTDB taxonomy): Bacteria > Pseudomonadota > Gammaproteobacteria > Enterobacterales > Enterobacteriaceae > Scandinavium > Scandinavium goeteborgense. The sequence goes on from NZ_CP054058.1 coordinate 3,057,657, forward strand.
ACCGCGTTGCCATCGGTAAACGCATCGTCGGTGGTTTCCTCATTGCGGGTCAAAAACCACCACACCAGCGCAATGATCAGCATCACCACGACCACAATTCCCAGAATGATTAAGGGCTTCTTTCCAGGCTTCTTGTTAGTGGGTGTCTCGTTATTTTGTTCTTTTTCAGAAGGGGTATTCGTCTCTGCCATAGCGTCACAACGGTCCTGTGGGTTAACGGCGTATCACATTCGCCGTTCACTAAACTTAGGAGGTTGCTCTACATTTGCCAGGAATTTGCCAGGAAATCCTGACAAATCCGCACTATCTGACAAGGCTCAACAGGACAAAACCGACCAACGCGGCCCACAGCAGCATCGGGATGGAATAGAGGTGAAAGCGCCACCAGATGCGGCGGTTGTCGGCCATACGCAGCGCAATCAGGTTGGCGAGCGAGCCCGGTAACAGGCCAAATCCGCCGACGTTTACCGCCCACGCCAGCAGTATCGATGGTGGAACATAGTTAATCAGCAAAATAGTGGAAGGCACGTTGCTGATCACCTGCGACAGACCGATGGCCGTCAGCCAGAGCCCTACGTCAGATAAACCGCCAACGCCGGACAACGCATGATGCAGCGCCGGAAGCTGGGTCATCAAATGCACATCCACAAACATTGCCATGAACACCAGCAGCAGCGTCCAGTCGACGCTGAACACTACGCGCCGCTCGAGGATTAAGAAACCGAGGGCAAGAACCGCCAGGCCCCATAGCTCCTGGCGCATCTCAAGGCTCAGCAAGAATATCAGGTAGAACGCGAGGCAACACCAGACCAGTTTTGGCTTCCAGTTCGGCGTGCGCTCCCCGCTCTGGAAATGCAGCGCTTTGGCGGGAAAGCAAAACCAGCACAGCACCAGCAGCGTGAGCATCATCGCCAGCGCCAGCGGAGCCATTTGCCAACTGAATGACAGGAACGACAGCCCGGAACGGCCCCACAACAGGATATTTTGCGGATTACCAATCGGCGTGAGCAACGAGCCCGCGTTGACCGCCAGCGCCTCGAAGATAATCAGCCGGTTGACCGGAATGGCGCTCCACTTTTTCAGGGTCAGCGTCAGGGGCACCACGATAAACAGCGCCACATCGTTGGTCAGAAACGTCGACAGAACCGCCGCCGCCAGCACCATAAACATCGCCAACTGGCGTTCGGTCACGAAACGTCGCGCCATTTTACGGCCCAGCACGTCGAAATAACCGCTCTGCTCGACGCCTTTGGTCAGCAGCATCAGGCCGCTCAGCGTGACGATGGTGTGCCAGTCAATGGCGCCGGGCCAGGAAGCAGGATGAAACGGAACAAATAAAGAAAGGAGGAAACCGGTGAGGATCAGCAGATGTAAAAAGCGGTCACGCATTAGCGACCGCAGAAAAGGGAGGTTCATTCAGCGTGCAGTCCTGCCTGGAGAGTAAACTGACGGAAGCGTTCCAGCGTCTCTTCGCTGACGTGGTGCTCCATACCCTCAGCATCGCGGCGGGCGGTGTCCTGGCTCACGCCGATCGCCAGTAAAAAAGTCTCCACGATTTGGTGACGTTCGCGGGTTTCCTGCGCCAGCTTCTCGCCTTCCGGCGTCAGAAACACGCCGCGCCAGGGGATCTGCTGGATAAGACCAACGCCTGCCAGACGTTTTAGCATTTTCGCTACCGTCGGCTGGGAAACGCCTAAACGTGCCGCCATATCGACCTGCCGCGCTTCGCCCACTTCGCGGATAAGGTCGGAAATCAGCTCAACGTAATCATCAATCAGTTCGCGGCGATGTGCTTCTCGCACCTGACGAAAGCCTTCAACATGTTCTTCGACATTTACCAATTGCGTCACTTTTTTTATTCCTGGAGTGCCCGTGGGACGGCTCATTATGCTTCCTCTACTCGCTGTGACGCGTCAGTGCATCAGACAAAAGAGCACCATTGTATAGGATCGTGACCAGAGCACAAAAAATTAACGTTTTAGCAATAGCTAAGTAATATAGCCTGTGCTATATCTGTATGTAATACGAACATCCTTCAGGGAGTGAAGGTCTGAAACGTTCAGGAGGTTGTTATGAACGAACTCAAGAGGTGCTTAAACGTGTTTACCCATTCTCCCTTTAAAGTGCGCCTGATGCTGATCAACATGTTGTGTGACCTGTTCAGCAATAAACCGCAGCAGGACAAGCCTTCCCATTAAGGCGGCGTCGCGGTACGCCGCTTCATTTTTGTGTCATAAACCTCGGTCATACTGTCCTGTTGACAGCAAAAACCCCGCATTTTTTCCGGATTTGTAATCGCCCTCCCAAAACAATTCGTTATGAGTAGTTGACGTAACTATTCATCAACTTTATCTTCTCGCATCCCTGCAGCTTTTGCGCTTCGTCGAACTCCTTTCTTCACGCACTGCCAGGCAGGTTTTACCCTTCGACGCCAGGGGACGCACATGGCGGCTTTTTGATTGTGAACTATGAATGTAACACTGAAAGAAACGCTTGCCGCGCGTGGCATGGCGCTTAACCCATGGACCGGATTTTACTTTTTACAATCGCTGCTGATGAATCTGGCGCTGGGATATTCTTTCAGCCTCCTGTATACCGTCGCGTTTACCTGCGTCCTGCATGTGCTGTGGCGCGCGGCGCCGCGCACGCAGAAAGTCCTGCTCGGAATTTATTCCCTGGTGGCGGCTTTTTATTATCCGTTTGGTCAGGCTTATGGCGCGCCAAACTTTAATACCCTGCTGGCGCTGCATTCGACCAATGCGGAAGAATCCACAGAAATCCTGACGATCTTCCCGTGGTACAGCTATTTCATTTCAGTCTTTATCTTCGCGCTGGGCGTGATTGCGGTGCGCCGCAAACAGGAAGCCAAACGTGCGTGGAGCAAAATCGACATTCTGTGCCTGCTGTTTTGTGTCGGCGTCGCCTTTGTGCGTCCGGTTCAGGAAATGGCGTGGGATGGCGTGTTCCGTATCAGCAAAATCGGTTATCCGGCGGTGCGCTTCGTGCACGACGTGGCGATCAGCAACCAGCAGGTGCTGGATGAACAGGCGCGTCTGGCGCAGTTTTCCAACCTGAAAGACACCTGGAACGTGGTGGCGGTGAAGCCGAAATATCACACCTACGTGGTGGTGATTGGCGAAAGCGCGCGTCGTGATGCGATGGGTGCGTTTGGCGGTCACTGGGATAACACCCCGTTTGAGAGCGACGTCAACGGCACGCTGTTTACCGATTACATTTCTGCCAGCGGCTCAACGCAGAAATCCCTCGGTCTGACGCTCAACCGCGTGGTTGACGGCAAACCACTGTATCAGGATAACTTTGTGACCCTGGCGAACCGCGCCGGGTTCCAGACGTGGTGGTTCTCGAATCAGGGCCAGATCGGCGAGTACGACACAGCCATTGCCAGTATCGCGAAACGCGCGGACGAAGTGCATTTCCTGAAAAACGGTGATTTTGAAGCGGATAAAAATACCAAAGACGAAGATCTGCTGAAGATGACGGCGCAGGTGCTGTCCACTGAACGCACTCAACCTCAGCTGATCGTTCTGCACCTGATGGGATCACACCCGCAGGCCTGCGATCGCACCCAGGGGAAATACACTGATTTCGTGAAGTCGAAGGAAACCTCATGCTATCTCTACACCATGACGCAAACCGACCAGCTGTTGAGCAAACTCTACGATCAGCTGCGTGGTTCCGGCGACAGCTTCTCGCTGGTGTATTTCTCTGACCACGGTTTAGCCATAAAAGAACGCGGCAAATCGGTGCAGTATCTGGCGCATGATGACAAGTTCCAGCAGAACTTCCAGGTCCCGTTCCTGGTGCTGTCGAGTGATGACAAAACCCATCGCGTGATTAAAGCGCGCCGTTCGGCGAATGATTTCCTGAGCTTCTTCTCGCAGTGGACCGGTATTCAGGCACAAGAGATTGCCACGCCGTACCGTTTTATGTCGAACCAGAAAGCAGGCCAGGTTTACATCACCAACTTCCAGTTGCAGAAAGTGGATTACAACCACCTCGGAACGGATGTCTTCGACATTGCCGCCCACTGATTCCCCTTTCCGGAATTACAAACAAAAAAATCCGCCCTTGGGCGGATTTTTTATTATCACCGAAGTGATTAGAAACGGTAACCCACGCCTGCGATCCAGGTGCCAACGTCTACGTTACGAATACGAGACTGCTCGTAAGAGAAGTCCAGTGCAACGTTTTCGATTGGGTTGAACTGCATACCTGCACCGTAAGAGAAACCGTAGTCGCTCATGTCAGATTTGCTAGCAGGGAAGTCGTTAGCCTGGAATTTACCGTAGCCAACACCGACAACACCGTAGATGCTTGCCCAATCGTTGATGCGGTAAGCTGGACCAGCAGTCAGACCGTAGTACTGAGCTTTGTTATAGGTATTGCTTTCGTTGTGATTCTTCTCGGTATACGTGAAAGAACCAATCCAGCCGAGTGGGTTATTGTCCTGCTCGTAACGGTATTTCAGGTTGAAACCACCTGCTTTGTTCGCTTCGCCCTGCATATCGCTCTGAGCGTAGCCACCAGTAACGGTAGAAGTTGCAGCTACTGCGGTACCTGCGGTTGCAGCCAGTACAAAGGCCACTGCTGAAAGACGTGCAATTTTATTCATAACCACCTCAAATGTGCTTCAAGTAAGTCCGTAAGTTTTAAATATATCAAAATTTAATTAAAAACTCTTTGCGATTGTCGTTGTCTAAGGGTCTCAATCATGTAACTAAACATTTCCACCACTGACAATCCCTATGGAAAATCATCAACTTCCTCGCAGATTTTGCCATTATTGCGCGCATTAACGGGCGCATTCATCCAGATTAATCCTAAACTGGCAGAGTTTTCACCCTTTGACTGAACTTTATTGTACGGCGCTTTTCTTTGCTTTTTTTCAACAATGCATAAACCAGACAGGGGTAATTCATTTACACTGCCTCTTTTACTTCCTTTGACAAAAATTGACAGGAGAAAGGATGCCAGGCTTGTCGCGTAAGCTCCCGGTATGGTTGCCGATACTCGTAATACTGATTGCCATGTGCTCGATTCAGAGCGGAGCGGCGCTGGCGAAATCACTTTTTCCCCTGGTGGGCGCACCCGGTGTCACCGCCCTGCGTCTGGCCCTCGGCACGCTGATTCTGGTGTGCATCTTTAAGCCCTGGCGTTTGCGATTTACCCGAGAGCAGCGCCTGCCGTTGCTATTTTACGGGTTGTCGCTCGGGGCAATGAACTACCTCTTCTATCTCTCTATTCAGCGCATTCCGCTCGGCGTGGCGGTGGCCCTCGAATTTACCGGCCCATTAGCGGTGGCGTTGTTTGGTTCTCGTCGCGCAGTCGATTTTGTCTGGGTGGCGCTGGCGGTGCTGGGTCTGTGGTTCCTTCTGCCCCTCGGACAGAGCATAGCCCATGTTGATTTAACCGGCGCGGCGTTGGCACTGGGTGCCGGGGCGTGTTGGGCGGTCTACATTATTACCGGCCAACGGGCGGGAGAAGAGCACGGCCCAGCCACGGTGGCGATGGGATCGCTGATTGCGGCAGTGGTGTTTGTGCCGATTGGTGCGTTTCAGGCTGGCGACGTGTTGTGGCAGTGGTCAATTTTGCCGCTCGGTTTGGGCATTGCCATTTTGTCCACGGCGCTGCCCTACTCGCTGGAAATGATCGCCCTCACCCGCTTGCCGACCCGCACCTTTGGCACGCTAATGAGTATGGAACCGGCGCTGGCAGCCGTCTCAGGGATGCTGTTCCTTAATGAAACGCTGACCGGCACGCAGACCCTCGCGCTGCTGGCGATCATGGCCGCCTCAATGGGCTCGACGCTCACCCTGCGACGCGAGAGTAAAATAGAGAAAGTCGATATTAGTGAATAACCTTGTGCCGCAGGGCTATATCTCCCTGCGGCCTTCAAAAATTATTTTCCAGACACAACCATTTTCCTGCGTAAATATTTCTGCAATAAACAGACCTTTCTTAATTAATTAGGAATCCTTTACAAACAAATACCATACCCCCTTGTTATAAACGATTTCACCACCTTCAACACCCTCCACGCTATTAAACCGATAGGTATTAACTTTCCGGCAGCATGAACAACCGGTGCTATACTTATTTCCGGTAATTCACTGGGATTATGAGATCAAGAGGAAATGAAATTATGAGTACCGCTAAACTGGTCAAAACCAAAACATCTAATCTGCTCTATACCCGTAACGATGTATCGGATAGCGAGAAAAAAGCGACTATCGAGTTGCTGAATCGCCAGGTTATCCAGTTCATTGACCTGTCACTGATCACTAAACAGGCTCACTGGAATATGCGCGGTGCAAACTTTATTGCCGTCCATGAGATGCTTGACGGCTTCCGCACAGCGCTTATCGATCACCTCGATACCATGGCAGAGCGTGCCGTGCAGCTGGGTGGCGTCGCACTGGGAACCACGCAGGTTGTGAACAACAAAACTGCGCTGAAAAGCTATCCGCTGGATATCCACACCGTTCAGGATCACCTGAAAGAACTGGCCGATCGTTACGCGATTGTTGCTAATGACGTGCGTAAAGCCGTTTCCGAAGCCAAAGATGAAGACACCGCCGATATCCTGACCGCCGCATCGCGCGACCTGGACAAATTCCTGTGGTTCATCGAATCTAACATCGAATAAGTATACATTTTACTTATCCCTCAAAACCCCTCGCCCGAGGGGTTTTGCACTTTTATAGTGCATCACACGCCCTTACCTCCCCGCATAAGTAAACCAATTGTAATTATCACTTCACACAATCGTTAACGAAAGATTGTTTTATCACCGTAATTTGCGCTTAATAACCCCACGTCCTGGACCACGCCTGGCGCGCACCATTTTGGTGCCTCATCGTGGTGCACTTCGTGTGCCTTGCAACCTTTTTTGTGCAACAAACGGCTACCGCCTCGTTGTAAAACAACAAGTTGTAAAATTGGCACGATTCTTTCATATGCGGATTGTTCTCGCAGGGGATTGCCCCGTGGTTATAAAAGGAAATGCTATGAAGTCTGTATTTAAAGTTTCACTGGCTGCACTGACCCTGGCCTTTGCAGTTTCTTCTCAGGCCGCGGAAAAGCAGCTGGTTGTGGCCACCGATACCGCGTTCGTTCCGTTCGAATTCAAACAGGGCGACAAATACGTTGGTTTCGATATTGATTTGTGGGCCGCTGTCGCCAAAGAACTGAAGCTCGACTACACCCTGAAACCAATGGATTTCAGCGGCATCATTCCTGCACTGCAGACCAAAAACATCGACCTGGCGCTGGCCGGGATCACCATTACCGACGAACGTAAAAAAGCGATCGACTTCTCTGACGGCTACTACAAAAGCGGTCTGCTGGTGATGGTTAAAGCCAACAACAACGACATTAAAAGCGTGAAAGACCTGGACGGTAAAGTTATCGCCGTGAAGAGCGGGACCGGTTCTGTGGATTACGCGAAAGCCAACCTCAAACCGAAAGACCTGCGCCAGTTCCCGAACATCGACAACGCGTATATGGAACTCGGCACCAACCGTGCTGATGCGGTTCTGCACGATACCCCTAACATTTTGTACTTCATCAAAACCGCGGGCCACGGCCAGTTCAAAGCGGTTGGTGAGTCTCTGGAAGCACAGCAGTACGGTATTGCGTTCCCGAAAGGCAGCGACGACCTGCGTGAGAAAGTGAACGGCGCGCTGAAAAAACTGCATGAGAACGGCCAGTACAACGAAATCTACAACAAATGGTTCGGCACTGAACCAAAATAATGATGGTTAATTAGACGTAAATTTATCAGGGGCGGCCTTTCGCCCCTGCTCATTTTGAACCACGGTAAAACAGTAACAGGAACATATTATGCAGTTTGACTGGAGCGTCATCTGGCCTGCCATTCCAATCCTGCTGGATGGTGCCAAAATGACTCTGTGGATTTCGGTCCTCGGGTTAGCGGGCGGTATTATTATCGGCCTCGTCGCGGGTTTAGCCCGCACCTACGGCGGATGGATTGCCAACCACGTGGCACTCGTGTTCATCGAAATTATTCGCGGCACGCCAATCGTCGTCCAGGTGATGTATATCTACTTCGCCCTGCCGATGGCCTTCCCGGATATTCGCATCGACACCTTCACCGCTGCGGTTATCACCATCATGATCAACTCCGGGGCCTACATCGCGGAAATCACCCGCGGGGCCGTGCTGTCGATTCATAAAGGTTTCAGCGAAGCGGGCCTCGCGCTCGGTTTGTCGCGTCGGGAAGCCATTCGCCACGTGATTATGCCGCTGGCACTGCGCCGCATGCTGCCCTCGCTTGGCAACCAGCTGATCATCAGCATCAAAGATACCTCACTGTTCATCGTCATCGGCGCGGCCGAATTGACCCGTAGCGGCCAGGAAATTATCGCTGGCAACTTCCGTGCCCTGGAGATATGGACCGCCGTCGGCGTGATTTATCTGATCATCACCCAGGTCCTGAACATCGTGCTCCGCATTCTGGAAAGAAGGATGAAAATCCTGTGATTGAATTTAAAAACGTCTCCAAGCATTTTGGTCAAACCCAGGTGCTGCACAACATCGATTTGAACATCACTCAAGGTGAAGTGGTGGTGATTATCGGGCCATCTGGCTCAGGTAAATCCACTCTGCTGCGCTGCATCAATAAGCTCGAAGAAATCACCAGCGGCGACCTCGTGGTCGACGGCCTGAAGGTCAATGACCCGAAAGTCGACGAGCGATTGATTCGTCAGGAAGCCGGGATGGTGTTTCAGCAGTTTTACCTGTTCCCGCATCTGACGGCGCTGGAAAACGTGATGTTTGGCCCACAGCGCGTGCGCGGTGCATCCAAAGCCGAAGCCGAAAAGGTGGCGAAAGACCTGCTGGCTAAAGTCGGTCTTGCCGAGCGCGGGCATCACTATCCTTCCGAGCTTTCCGGCGGCCAGCAGCAGCGTGTGGCGATTGCCCGCGCGCTGGCGGTGAAACCGAAGATGATGCTGTTCGATGAGCCGACGTCTGCGCTCGACCCGGAGCTGCGCCACGAAGTGCTGAAAGTGATGCAGGATTTAGCCGAGGAAGGCATGACGATGGTTATCGTGACCCACGAAATCGGCTTTGCCGAGAAAGTGGCATCGCGTCTGATCTTCATCGATAAAGGCCGTATCGCGGAAGACGGCAATCCTCAAACGCTGATCGACAACCCGCCGAGCCTGCGCTTGCAGGAATTCTTGCAGCACGTGTCGTAATGCCCTGCTCTCCCCCGCCCTGGGGGAGAGAATCCTCCCAAAATCTGCCTGCCCTCCCTGAGTCGCTATACTTATCATTTTGTTAATGATTTGAAAGGGAGTTGCCTGTGCCGTGGATCCTGTTGCTTGTTGCGACGCTGTTCTGTGCCCCACTACAGGCGGTCACTCTTCCCGGCGTGACCACCTCCGCCACCAGCACGACCTCTCAAACTCCGCCCGTGGAACCCGATGCGGCACAGAAAAAAGCCGCTTACGCCGCGTTGGCTGACGTGCTGGAAAATGATTCGTCTCGCCAGGAACTCATCAAACAGTTACGAAGCGCCGCGGCTACACCGCCGAAGGAGAAAGTGCCGCAGCTTACGCCGCCGCCCGTTAGCGAAGAAAAAACGGTGCTGGAAAGCGTGACGGACGTCAGCCGTCACTATGGTGAAGCGCTCTCTACCCGTTTTGCCCAGCTGTGGCGCAATATCACAACGGGGCAGCATAAACCTTTCAATTCGCACACCTTTAGCAATGCCGTCACCCACTTTTTGCTGCTGGCCGCACTGGTCTTCGCCTTCTATGGTCTGCTGCGTCTTTGCGCTTTGCCGCTGTACCGAAAAATGGGGAAATGGGGTCGGAAGAAGAACCGCGATCGTAGCAACTGGCTGCACCTGCCCGCGATGATCACCGCGGCAATGATTATCGACCTTTTGCTACTGGCGTTGACGCTGTTCGTCGGGCAAGTGCTGAGCGACAGGCTCAACGGCGGTAGCCGTACCGTGGCCTTTCAACAAAGCCTGTTCCTGAACGCCTTTGCGCTTATCGAGTTCTTTAAAGCCATTCTGCGCCTGATTTTCTGCCCTCGCGTGCCGGATCTGCGCCCGTTCACTTTTCAGGATGAGTCTGCGCGCTACTGGAGTCTGCGCCTGAGCCTGCTGAGCGGGGTGATTGGTTACGGGCTTATCGTCGCGGTGCCAATCATTTCCAATCAGGTGAACGTCCAGACCGGGGCGCTCGCCAACGTGGTGATTATGCTGTGCATCACCGCCTGGGCGCTGTGGCTGATTTTCCACAATAAGAAGGCTATTACCGAAAGCCTTATCGGGCTGGCCAACCGTTCGCTGGCCTTCTTCAGCCTGTTTATCCGCGCCTTTGCACTGGTCTGGCACTGGCTCGCCAGCGCGTACTTTATCGTGCTGTTCTTCTTTTCACTGTTCGACCCGGGCAACAGCCTGAAATTCATGATGGGCGCCTCGGTTCGAAGCCTCGCCATCATTGGTATTGCCGCGTTTATCTCCGGAATTTTGTCGCGCTGGATTGCCAAGACCATCACCCTGTCACCGGAAACGCAGCGTAACTATCCGGAGCTGCAAAAGCGGCTGAATGGCTGGCTGTCGGCGTCGCTGAAAGCCGCGCGGATCCTGACGGTATGCGTTTCGGTGATGCTGCTGCTCAGCGCCTGGGGACTGTTCGATTTCTGGAACTGGCTGCACAACGGCGCGGGCGAAAAAACGGTGGATGTGCTGATCCGCATTGCGCTGATTTTATTCTTCTCGGCCATCGGCTGGACGCTGCTGGCGAGTCTGATTGAAAACCGGCTGGCATCAGATATTCATGGTCGTCCGCTGCCGAGCGCCCGCGCCCGCACGCTGCTGACGCTGTTCCGCAATGCCCTGGCGGTGGTCATCAGTACGATCACGGTGATGATCCTGTTGTCGGAAATTGGCGTGAACATCGCACCGCTGCTGGCGGGTGCCGGTGCATTGGGGCTGGCGATTTCCTTTGGTTCCCAGACACTGGTGAAAGACATCATCACCGGAATTTTCATTCAGTTTGAGAACGGGATGAACACCGGAGATTTAGTCACCATCGGGCCGCTGACCGGCACGGTGGAACGGATGTCGATTCGTTCGGTGGGCGTGCGGCAGGATACCGGGGCGTACCACATTATTCCGTGGTCCTCGATTACGACCTTCGCCAACTTCGTGCGCGGCATTGGTTCGGTGGTCGCGAATTACGATGTAGATCGCGGGGAAGACGTTGAGAAGGCCAATGACGCCCTGAAAGCGGCGGTGACGGAACTGATGGAGCAGGAAGATATTCGCGGGCTGGTGATAGGGGAACCGTCGTTTGCCGGGCTGGTGGGGCTGACCAACACCGCCTTCACACTGCGAGCGTCGTTCACTACCCTGCCGTTAAAACAGTGGACGGTGCGTTTTGCGCTGGATGCGCAGGTGAAGAAGCACTTCGATAAAGCGGGGATACGCGCCCCGGTGCAGACGTATCAGGTGCTGCCTGCGCCTGGTAACCCAGCGTTAGCAGCACCTGAGCCGCCAACGCCGAATCAACCGACGCTGTGATGATTAACGGGCGCGAGCAACAAAGCGACGACGCTTGTCCTCATCGAGGAAAGTCCAGGCGATGAAGCGGCTTTGCTTCTGACCCTGGGCCATCTCTTTTTTCACCACTTTCACCGCTCCGGCTTCGGTCAGCGCGGAATAAAGCATCGGCAGGTTATCGCCACGCGATACCAGCGAGGTGAACCACATCACCTGCCGACCATACTCGCGGCTTTCGGCTATCATCTTGCGGATAAAGGCCACTTCACCGCCTTCGCACCACAGTTCCTGATTCTGACCGCCAAAGTTCAGGGTGTCGTGTTTCTGCTGGCCGAGGTTGCGACGCTTACGTTCGTTGCCTTCGCGCGCACTTTCAGCGGAATCATGGAACGGCGGGTTGCAGACCATCGCCTCGAAGAATTCATTTTTGTGGATCATACCCGCGAGGATCGCCTGTTCATCCTTTTGACGACGCAAACGAATCTGACGGCTCATGCCCGGATTGGCATCAATAATCGCCTGCGCCGCAGTCAGGGCTTCAGCGCTCACTTCGGTGCCGGTGAAACGCCAGCCATATTCGTGGCTGCCAATCAGCGGATAAATCAGGTTAGCGCCGGTACCGATATCCAGCACGCTGGCGTTTTGCGGCAGGCTGCCGTTCGCTTCAGTCAGCAAATCCGCCAAATGATGCATGTAGTCTGCACGGCCAGGGACCGGTGGGCAGAGGAAACCTTCTGGAATATTCCACGCTTTCACCTGATAAAAGTGCGCCAGCAGCGCCTGATTCAGGGTCTTTACCGCGTCGGGATCGGCAAAGTTAATGGTCTGCTCCCCGGCCGGGTTGGAGACGATAAACGCTGCCAGTGCCGGTGTTTCCTTGCACAGTGCGGGTAAATCGTATCGGTCGTGGTGACGATTACGCGGGTGTAATCCTGGCTTTTGAGCTTTCATAGCTTCCTCCTGTTGACGGCGCGTAAGATACCCGTTGACGCGGGTGGCGTAAATAAGTGAGTCTTCTTATTATTTCACGTGACAGGTGCACTATGTATTTTTATCAGCCTTCAGACGGCCACGGACTGCCGCACGACCCGCTTAATGCCATCATTGGCCCACGCCCTATCGGCTGGATTGCCTCCGTCGATGCGCACGGCAAACGCAATCTGGCGCCGTACAGCTTCTTCAACTGCTTCAATTATCGGCCACCGATTATCGGCTTCGCCAGCAGCGGCTGGAAAGACAGCGTGCAAAATATCGTTGAGACGCGCGAATTTGTCTGGAATCTCACGACGTTCGACCTTGCCAGCGCCATGAATGAAACCTCGGCCAGCCTCGCTCACGGCGAAGATGAGTTTGTCCGCGCCGGACTGACGCCTGTCGAAAGCCGTCTGGTACGCGCCCCGCGCGTGGCGGAAAGCCCGGTGAATTTCGAATGCCGCTTATCGCAGTGCATTCAGCTCACTGGCGCAGACGGCACGGCGGTGGATACCTGGCTGGTGCTCGGTGAAGTGGTGGCGGTGCACATTGATGAATCGCTGCTGGAAAACGGCATTTATCAGACCGCAAAAGCCAAACCGGTGCTGCGTGCTGGCGGCCCAAGCGCTTATTACAGCATCGACGAAAGCCAACGTTTTGATCTAACTCGCCCCGACGCCCGATAATTTCTCATTCGATCAGCCACTTATTTGTGGCTGATTTGTCAGCTTTTCGTCAAAAAATGTCGTTCAAAAAACGAGCAGATCATCATCAGTTTTTTGCGGCATGTCACATTTCCTCAGCACCTACACTTACGTTATCCCCGTGGATACAGAGAGGATGTGCACATGAAAAGATTGTTGCTCGTGGTCGCTGCTGGTGCGTTGTCGATGCTCTCTTTTTCGGCTTCCGCCGAACCTCAACAACTGATGAAAGATGATACCGGACAATTGCGTCCGTCAGGGACAGTGTCGGTTTCTGGAGCTGATGACTTTGGCGATCTTCAGGCTAAGCTTGCAGAAAAAGCGCAGCAGGAAGGGGCTAAAGGTTACGTGGTTAACTCCGCCAGCGGTGATAACAAAATGTTCGGCACCGCTACCATCTACAAATAAACTGTTGAAGTTATTCCGTTCAGAAAAGCGCCTCATATCGCAGGCGCTTTCTTTTTTGCGCCCTCGAAATACCCTTTGGATCACCACAGAATAAATACTTTAAAAATCTGATTAGATCGGTGTATAGTTCCGGCCTACTCCGTAATGTGTAGATTTACTGACAAAACTACAGCTTCCAATACAGCGTAACCGGTTGTCTTTACGCGCACATTTTTATACAAGAATCGTCGCAATCTGTGCCCTTAAAACCCCTCACTCGGCTTCAACGCGCTTTTCGGCTTCGGCGCGGGTTTTATTTTATTAATAATCAGTAATTTATTAATCGTTCAAAAATTTCGATTAAGTCCATCAAGTCTCTTCGATTTTATCTTTCGCCAAAAAACGTGATACTCATCACATCGACGGAACAACGTCACATTTAAAGAATAACCTGCGAGAGATTAACCATGAAAACCATTAAAACTGCTGTTGCTGCTATCGCTCTTTCTGCTCTTTCTTTCGGCGTGTTTGCTGCACAGCCTGTGTCCCCGACTGAAGCGCAGAGCATGAACAAAATCGGTACCGTGTCTGTAGATGGCGCGACCACGCTGGACGGTATGGAAGCAAAACTGGCTCAGAAAGCCGCTGCGGCAGGTGCTACCGGTTACAGCATTACCTCTGCTAACACCAATAACAAAATCAGCGGTACCGCGGTGATCTACAAATAATCACCGAAACAGATTTAACCCTCATTGACCTTTAGGCTATGCCTGCAGTACCTGAATTACGCCTAAGTAGTTTGAGTGGCAAGAAGGCGTCAAACCTGCTCACCCCAGGAGCTTACTCAAGTAAGTGACTGGGGTGAGCAGGTGCAGACAACGAACTTGCCGCTCGAAATACGACGGCGGATAACCCTCATTATTTATTCACCCGTCCACGCCACTGGACGGGTTTTTTTATGCCTTGCTACAAATTGATGTAGTGAAATCTGCATGAAACCACCATCAAAGTGTCATCCTGAACGTAGTAAACAAGACGGTGCTCTTTGGTAATGCGACGCGACCATAACGGCTTGTGGTGTTTAAGCGCTTCCGGCTTTCCAATCCCAGTACGGGGATCCTGCAGTGCATTACAAATCAGTTTATCAATCTTATCTTTAACAGTCGGTTCGGCTTCCAGCCAGTGCAGCAGGTCCGCTTTAGCTTGAGCCGTAAAGGCTACTTTCATTCAATAAAGGTTCCTTTAACGGGATCGTATTCAAATACATCGCCGCTATCTGCCTGCTCAAGGCTTTTAGTCAGCACCGCTGCGTTCGCGGGATTACCGAACAAATGCAGGGTTTCCTGAATCGCCGCAAACTCGTCAGCATCAATGACAACCACGCTCTTAGAGCCCTTGCGAGTCACTAAAATAGGTGCGCGGTCATCATTGGCCTGCTGCATGAGCTGGGCAAGATTCTGGCGTGCGTCTGTGTAATTTACGTGTTGCATATAGTTTCTCTGTCAGTGCTGGCTCAACCCAGTAATTATGTCATGCGTACGGGTAGTTGTACATGTTGCAAGCACCTTTCGGTTTACCCGCAACCCGTTAGCTGAACCAGCAGTCATTGACCCGTTGCAGGCCCGCGGCAACATCAGCCACTTCTCCGGTCGCCACCAGGCAACAGGCCATCTGAATTTTCAGTGATACAGGTACCGGCTCGACGCCCGCGACGCAACGCTCAATCCATCTGGCCGTCACTTCCGGATCTTTCGATTCTGGCAGCAATACTTCCCGCAGTGCATCTTCGCGTTCGACGAGCACCCGCGTACCGTGGCTATCAATCAGGCTAATCTGCGGGCAACGCTGTGGATTGGCGTAAACCTCACCTTCCGTGCCGTGCATCAGCAGCGCGCGACCGCCGATGCCCTCAAAGAATTTCCCGACGCGCGGCACATATTCCGGGTGCGAAACGCTCGACAAGCGCAGCGCGGCGTCTTCGGCAAACGGCGTGGCGAGCTTCGCCAGGGTATGCGCGCTGTTACGCACCCCCATCCGCCAGCGCAGTCCGAGCTGGGTTTCGAGCGGCGGACAGAACGCGCCAATCGGCATATATACCGGGTGATGACCGTCAAGCTTGGCCTGCGCCTGCCCGGCATGCAGCGTCGGTTCAATACCAAGCAAAGTGAACACGGTTTCGCTTAGCACGCGGGTCGGATCGTGGCTGACGCCGTGAACCAGCACCGGGAAACCAAGTTTGTGCAGCAACATCGCCAGCAGTGGCGTGAGGTTCGCCTGCTTGCGCGCGCCGTTATAGCTTGGGATAACAATCGGCATCGGCTTCGCCACCGGAGGCGTCAGGCTGACGGTATGCTGCTGCATTGCCTCGTAGAAGCCCTGCATTTCGGCCTCGCCCTCGCCTTTTATGCGCAGCGCGATCAGAATGCCGCCAAGCTCCAATTCCGGCACCTCGCCTTTCAACATCCGGGCATACAGACCGCGTGCGGTATCGGTGTCCAGGTCACGGGCGTGGTTTTTGCCACGACCGACTTCTTTAATGATTTTGCGATAGTCCATGCATCTCTCCTGACAGCATGCCGCGAACGTCAGCGTCGCTTCCGTCGGGTCGGCTTGGTTGTGCTTTTGCTTTTTACTATACCTTCTGGCGCCTCCGGTTGCTCTATAGGAAACACCGGTAAGGCGTTCAGCAACCGCGGGCCATAATTTTTGGTCAGCAGGCGCTTGTCGTAAATAATCACTTCGCCCCAGCAGCTGTGGCTACGGATCAAACGCCCAACCTGCTGAATGAGGTTAAACGACGCGCTCGGCAGGCTTTGTACTTCAAACGGATAGCGGTTCAGGCTTTTCAGCCACTCGCCCTCGGTGATCACCACCGGGCTGTCGATCGGCGGAAACGCAATTTTGTGGATATGAACCTGGCTGAGTAATTCGCCTTTCAAATCGAGCCCTTCGGCAAATGACTGTAATCCTACAAGCACGCTGCGTTCCCCGCCTTCCACCCGTTTGCGGTGCAATTCCACCAGGCGATAGCGCGGCTGATCGCCCTGCACCAGCAGTAGCAAACGCAAATCCGGCACGTATTCGAGGAAACGCTGCATTGCGCGCCCGCTGGCAAACAGCACGAGTATCCCAAGATGCTTTTTTGCCTCGACCTGCTCACGGAAATAGGCCGCCATTTCCGCCAGATGCTGCTCTTCGTTATCCATTGACGGCTCGACGCTCATCCGTGGAATAATGATTTTTCCCTGTTCGACGTGATTAAACGGCGAATCGAGAGATACAAAACGGTCGCCCGCTTTTTCTTTCAGGCCGCTCATCTCCTGCAAACGCGAGAAGCTGTTCAGCGAGCGCAACGTGGCGGAGGTCACAACGATATGCGGCACGCGCCGCCAGAGCAGTTTTTCCAGCTGGTCGCTGACGCGAATACCGACGCAATGGAACCAGACGTGCGGCTGTCCGTCGCGCTGGTCTCGTGTGGCCCATTTGGTCACCGGCGCGCCGGAGGCCTGAACCATCGCCGAGAGCTTCCACAGCTTGCTTTGCGCCTCGAACATGCCCAATGCGCGGTTCATTTGCAGCAGCACGCGGTGCAGACGCACGATATCGTGCGAGCCGGTTTTTTCACTGAGATCGTTGAGGAACAGCTCCGATAATCCACGCAGCATTTCGGTGAGTTTTGCCAGACGCTGGCAGTGCGCCATGATTTCGTCCGGCAGTTCGCCCATCGCGAAGCGGTGTTCGGCTTCCGGCCCGGCGGGCATGTACAGGCTGAGGATATTATTCAGCGAAACAATGTGTTCCTGTAGCTCGTCACAATGCTCTTTGAGGCGTTCGGGGGCGGCCAGCGGCGGGAAGGTTTTCGGGCGGAACTGTTCCATGCAGGTTGCCACCAGCTTGATGAATAAATCCAGCTGCAGGCGATACCAGGAGGCGGTAATTTCGGCGCTCATCTCCAGCGCATCTCGGGCGACATCCGGTAAATGGTGGCCTTCATCCAGCACCAGCAGTAGATTTTTGGCTTCCGGTAATACCGCCTCGCTTTCCATCGCCGCCATCACCAGCGCGTGGTTGGCGACCACCACTTCCGCTTCCTGAATTTCACGGCGGGCCACGAAGAACGGGCATTCGCGGTAGTAGTGACAGTTGCGGTTGAGGCAGCTGGCTTTATCCGTGCTCATGCGGCTCCAGAGCGCGTCGTCGATTGCCTGATCGGTATGATCGCGCAGGCCGTCCCATTTATAGCTGTCCAAATCGGCTTTCAGCTTCGCACAGCGCTTCTGTTCTTCTTTATTGTTCGGGGTCAGTTCGTCGTCGAGAAACGCCAGCAAATCCTGATGCGTTGGCTCGCTGCTGGACAGCGCGGTCAGATTACGGGGGCATACATAGCGCCCGCGGCCAAAGGCGGCGGTAAAGCGTAAGTCGGGAATGATTTTTTTCAGCAGCGGCAGATCTTTGCTGTAGATCTGATCCTGCAAGGCGACGTTAGCGGTGCTGATCACCAGCGTTTTTTGTTCTTCGCGGGCAATGGCGATGCCGGGAATAAGATACGAAAGGGTTTTACCGACGCCGGTCGGCGCTTCGATAGCCAGATGCCTGCCCTCGTCACCGGCGAGCGTTTTCGCCACATCGGCAATCATCTGCCGCTGCGGTGCCCGGGGGATAAAATCAGAGATCTGTTCCTGGAGCGCTTTATACCATGACGCGATTTGCGCCTTTAGCGCGGCGGTGAGTGCCATCTGTAAGTCCGAATACTGTATAAACAGCCACTATTCTGGCACTTTCCGGCGGCATGAGCAAAAAAAATGGCCGCCGAAGCGACCATTCTTGTTATTGCAGCGATTACTGCGCGGCGGCAGGTTTGCGCGGGCGACGACGACGCGCGGCGCCATCAGCGGCTTTGCGCGGCTGGTCACCTTCGCTACGACGCGACTGGCCGTTGCCGGCAGCCGGTTTATCACTGCGGCGAGCCTGACCGTTTCCGGCTGGCTTGTCGCTGCGGCGTGCCTGACCACCGTCATTACGACGTGGCTGGCCCTGACTCTGACCACCGCGACCGCCACGGCCTTGACGACCGTTCTGAATCGGCTCCGCCTGGATGCTTGGGTCCACTTCGTAGCCTTCAACGGCGATACGTGGGATCTCTTTCTTCAGCACGCGTTCGATGTCACGCAGCAGTTTGTGTTCATCGACACACACCAGCGACAGCGCTTCACCGGTGGCCGCAGCACGTCCGGTACGACCGATACGGTGCACGTAGTCTTCTGGTACGTTCGGCAGCTCGTAGTTCACGACGTGCGGCAGTTCTTCGATATCCAGACCACGGGCGGCGATGTCAGTTGCCACCAGCACGCGCAGGTCGCCGGATTTGAAGTCAGCCAGTGCACGGGTACGCGCGCCCTGACTCTTGTTGCCGTGAATGGCGGCGCTGCGAATGCCGTCTTTGTTCAGCTGTTCAGCCAGGTGGTTCGCGCCGTGTTTGGTACGAGTAAACACCAGCACCTGTTTCCAGTCGCCTTCGCCGATCATCTGAGACAGCAGTTCCCGCTTGCGTTTCTTATCAACGAAATGCACGTGCTGGGTGATCTGCGCGGAAGCGGTGTTGCGACGCGCCACTTCAACTTCCAGTGGGTTGTGCAGCAGCTTGGACGCCAGGCCTTTGATTTCATCAGAGAAGGTCGCGGAGAACAGCAGGTTCTGACGCTTTGGAGGCAGTTTCGCCAGCACGCGACGGATGTCGTGGATAAAGCCCATGTCCAGCATGCGGTCGGCTTCATCAAGGACCAAAATCTCGACTTTATCGAGGCTCACCGCGTTCTGGTGTTCGAGGTCAAGCAGACGACCTGGGGTCGCTACCAGCACGTCAACACCGCTGCGCAGTTTCATCATCTGCGGGTTGATGCTCACGCCGCCGAATACCACCATCGAACGGATGTTCAGGTATTGGCTATATTCACGGACGTTCTCGCCCACCTGAGCCGCCAGTTCGCGGGTTGGGGTGAGGATCAGCGCGCGGACCGGACGACGGCCTTTAGCATGGGGTTCTTTCTGCGAAAGCAGTTGCAGCAGCGGCAGGGTAAAGCCTGCGGTCTTACCGGTACCGGTTTGGGCACTGGCCATCAGATCGCGGCCCTGCAGCACAGCAGGAATAGCTTGTTGTTGGATAGGGGTAGGCTGACGATAACCCTGCTCTTCGACTGCGCGCAGGATCTCGGCGTTCAGGCCAAGGGTTTCAAAAGACATAACAACTCCGAACCGCCCCGACCATGACAGGTATCGTTTTCAGGGTGATAGTGATAATACGAAAAGACAAAAACGATAATGTCAGCAAGTGGCGGAGTGTAGCAGTTTTTGTGACGCACCGCATAAAATATCCCGCTTCTCTTTTTCCACGAAATAATTTACCGCCCGGAGTGGACACGGTGAAAAATCAATCATATTCTTAATCAATCGATTGATTAATTCTAGAGACGCCATGAATACCACGCCAATCACCAGCAAAGGCGAACAGGCCAAAAACCAGCTGATTGCCGCGGCGATCGCCCAATTTGGCGAATATGGCCTGCATGCCACCACCCGTGATATCGCCTCGCTGGCGGGGCAAAATATTGCCGCGATCCCTTATTACTTCGGGTCGAAAGAGGATTTGTACCTCGCCTGCGCCCAGTGGATTGCTGATTTTATCGGGGTCAATTTCCGCCCGCACGCCGAGGCCGCCGAAACGTTGCTGCGCCAGCCCACGCCGGATCTCACCGCCATTCGCGCGCTGATCCTGCAAGCGAGCAAAAATATGATCCTGCTGCTGACCCAGGATGAAACGGTCAACGTCAGTAAGTTTATATCCCGCGAACAGCTATCGCCCTCGCCCGCCTATCAGCTGATACACGATCAGGTGATTGCCCCGCTGCACGGGCATCTGACGCGACTTATCGCGGCGTATACCGGCCGGGATCCGGCTGATACGCAGACTATTTTGCACACCCATGCGCTGCTCGGTGAAATTCTCGCCTTTCGTCTCGGTCGGGAGACCATCCTGCTGCGCACCGGTTGGGCCCAGTTTGACGAACAAAAAGCAGATCTGATTTTCCAGGTCATCACCTGTCATATCGATCTCTTGCTAAACGGATTAACGCAAAGGAGTTGAAGTTATGAAGAAACCCATCGTCGTCATTCTGGCGGTCATCATTATCATCGCCGCGATTGCCGGAGGAACGCTCTGGTACCAGAGCCGACAGGACACCGGCCTGACGCTGTACGGTAACGTTGATATTCGTACCGTGAATATGAGCTTCCGTGTCGGCGGCCGTTTGCAGGCGTTGCAGGTGGATGAAGGCGATGCGGTGCAGAAAGGACAAACGCTCGGCGAAATCGACCATGCCCCTTATCAAAATGCACTGATGCAGGCCAAAGCCAACGTGGCGGCGGCCCAGGCGAAATATGATTTGCTGCTGGCGGGCTATCGCGATGAGGAAATCGCGCAGACCGCTGCCGCCGTGCGTCAGGCGAAGGCCGCCTACGACTATGCGCAGAACTTTTATCAGCGCCAGCAAGGGCTGTGGAAGAGCCGCACGATTTCCGCCAACGATTTAGAAAACGCCCGTTCGTCGCGCGATCAGGCTCAGGCCACGCTGAAATCGGCGCAGGACAAACTCAGCCAGTATCACGCCGGTAACCGTCCGCAGGAAATTGCTCAGGCCAAAGCCAGCCTTGAACAGGCTCAAGCGCAGCTGGCGCAGTCGCAGCTGGATTTGCAGGACACTACTCTGCTCGCGCCGTCCGACGGCACGATTTTGACTCGCGCCGTGGAGCCGGGCAGCATGCTCAACGCTGGCAGCACAGTGCTGACGCTGTCGCTCACGCGTCCGGTGTGGGTGCGCGCGTACGTGGATGAAAGCAATCTTAATCGCGCCAAACCAGGCCAGGAACTGCAGCTGTATACCGACGGCCGCCCGGATAAGCCGTACCACGGCAAAATTGGCTTCGTTTCGCCGACCGCAGAGTTCACGCCGAAAACCGTCGAAACGCCAGACCTGCGTACCGATCTGGTGTATCGCCTGCGCATTATCGTCACGGATGCCGACGACGCGCTGCGCCAGGGTATGCCCGTCACCGTGAAATTCCCAGAGGGAAACACGCATGAGTGAAGCGGGGATCAAGCTCGACGGGCTTATCAAACGCTTTGCTGGCATGGATAAGCCTGCGGTCGCGCGGCTGGACTGCACCATTCAATCCGGGTATGTCACCGGGCTGGTCGGCCCTGACGGCGCCGGAAAAACCACGCTAATGCGGATGCTGGCCGGGTTGTTAAAACCCGACGAAGGCCAGATAAGCGTCATTGGCTACGATCCCATCAACGACAACAGCGCCCTGCATGCGGTGCTGGGCTATATGCCGCAGAAGTTCGGGCTATATGAAGATTTAACGGTAATGGAAAACCTGACGCTGTATGCCGATCTGCGCAGCGTCACCGGCGAAGTACGGGAAAAAACCTTCGCCCGGCTGTTGGAATTCACCTCGCTCGGCCCGTTTACCGGACGGCTGGCGGGCAAGCTCTCCGGCGGCATGAAGCAAAAATTAGGTCTGGCCTGCACGCTGGTTGGCGAACCGAAAGTGTTGCTGCTGGATGAACCCGGCGTCGGCGTTGACCCCATTTCACGCCGAGAACTGTGGCAGATGGTGCACGAACTGGCTGGCGACGGGATGCTTATTCTGTGGAGTACTTCGTATCTCGACGAAGCCGAACAGTGTCGCGACGTGCTGCTGATGAATGAAGGCGAGTTGCTGTATCAGGGCGAACCGAAAGCGCTGACCGACACCATGCGTGGGCGCAGTTTCCTGATGAGCAGCCCGGCGGAGAACAACCGCAAACTGCTGCAACGGGCGTTGAAGCTGCCGCAGGTCAGCGACGGCATGATTCAGGGCCGCTCGGTGCGCGTTATCCTCACCAAGGAGGCCAATGCCGACGTTATCCGCTCGGCAGACGGGATGCCTGACATCGAGATTAACGAAACCGCCCCGCGTTTTGAGGATGCGTTTATCGATTTACTCGGCGGCGCGGGCACCTCCGAATCCCCACTGGCGGCGATTCTGCATACCGTGGACGGCACGCCGGGCGAAACGGTGATTGAAGCCAAAGCGCTGACCAAAAAATTCGGCGATTTCGCGGCCACCGACCACGTGGATTTTGCTGTTAAACGCGGTGAGATTTTCGGCCTGCTCGGCCCCAACGGGGCGGGTAAATCGACCACCTTTAAAATGATGTGCGGCCTGCTGGTGCCCACGTCCGGCAAAGCGCTGGTGCTGGATATGGATTTGAAAGTCAGCTCCGGCAAAGCTCGCCAGCACTTAGGCTACATGGCGCAGAAATTCTCGCTCTACGGCAACCTGACGGTGGTGCAAAACCTGCGCTTCTTCTCCGGCGTGTATGGTCTGCGTGGCAAAGCGCAGCCTGAAAAAATCGAGCGCATGAGCGAGGCCTTTGGCCTGGAAAGTATTCGTGACCACGCCACCGACGATTTGCCGCTCGGCTATAAGCAGCGCCTGGCGTTGGCCTGCTCGTTAATGCACGAGCCGGATATTCTGTTTCTCGACGAACCCACTTCCGGCGTCGACCCGATCACCCGCCGTGAGTTCTGGCTACACATCAACAGCATGGTGGAAAAAGGCGTCACGGTGATGGTCACCACCCACTTTATGGATGAGGCGGAATACTGCGACCGCATTGGGCTGGTGTATCGCGGAAAGCTGATTGCCAGCGGCACGCCGGACGATCTCAAGGCACAGGCCGCCGATACCGAAACGGCTGACCCGACCATGGAACAGGCGTTCATCACCCTGATTAACAACTGGGATAAGGAGCATCACGATGTCCGGTAGCGTTCTGTCCTGGCGGCGTGTGCGGGCGCTGTGCGTGAAAGAGACGCGGCAAATCATCCGCGACCCCAGCAGTTGGCTTATCGCGGTGGTTATCCCGCTGATGCTGCTGTTTATTTTCGGCTACGGGATAAACCTCGATTCCAGCAAGTTGCGGGTGGGCATTTTGCTGGAACAGCAAAGTGAAGAGGCGCTGGATTTCGCCCACACGATGACCGGCTCGCCGTATATCGACGCCACAATCAGCGACAACCGCCAGGATTTGATTCAGAAAATGCAGGCCGGGCGTATTCGTGGCTTGGTGGTGATCCCGGTGAACTTCGCCGCGCAGATGGCGCGTGAGGGCGACTCCGCGCCGGTGCAGGTCATCACCGACGGCAGCGAGCCCAACACCGCCAACTTTGTGCAGGGCTACGTCCAGGGCATCTGGCAAATCTGGCAGATGCAGCGGGCGGAAGATCGCGGTGAAAAATTTGAACCGCTGATAGACGTGCAGATGCGCTACTGGTTTAACCCGGCGGCCATCAGCCAGCACTTTATCATTCCGGGGGCGATCACCATTATCATGACGGTGATCGGCGCGATCCTGACGTCGCTTGTCGTCGCCCGTGAATGGGAGCGCGGCACCATGGAGGCGCTGCTGTCGACGGAAGTAACCCGCGCTGAGCTGCTGCTGTGCAAACTGATCCCCTACTACTTCCTCGGGATGCTGGCGATGGGGCTGTGCATGCTGGTGTCGGTGTTCATCATGGACGTGCCGTTCCGCGGTTCGCTGCTGGTGCTGTTTTTCATCACTAGCCTGTTTTTGCTGAGCACGCTCGGCATGGGCCTGCTGATTTCGACCATCACCCGCAACCAGTTTAACGCCGCCCAGGTGGCGCTCAACGCCGCGTTTCTGCCGTCGATTATGCTGTCCGGGTTTATCTTCCAGATAGACAGCATGCCCGCCGCCATTCGCGCGGTGACCTACGTTATCCCGGCGCGCTATTTCGTCAGCACCCTGCAAAGCCTGTTCCTCGCCGGCAATATTCCGGTGGTGCTGTTCATCAATACGCTGTTTTTGATTGCCTCGGCGGTGATGTTTATCGGCCTGACGTGGCTGAAAACCAAGCGTCGGCTGGACTAGGGAGACGTTATGTTTCATCGATTATGGACACTTATCCGCAAAGAGCTGCAATCGTTGCTGCGCGAGCCGCAAACCCGCGCGATCCTCATCGCACCGGTGCTGATTCAGGTTCTGCTGTTCCCGTTCGCCGCCACGCTGGAGGTGACCAACGCCACCATCGCGATTTACAACGAGGATAGCGGCAAACACGCGGTGGAGCTGACCCAGCGTTTCGCCCGTGCCAAAGCCTTTACCCACGTATTGCTGCTGCACAGCCCGCAGGAAATTCAGCCCACTATCGACACCCAGAAGGCGCTGCTGCTGGTGCGCTTCCCGACGGATTTTTCACGCAATATCGACAGCGGGCACACCGCGCCGATGCAGTTGCTGCTCGACGGACGTAACTCCAACAGTGCGCAGATTGCGGCGAACTATTTGCAACGCATTGTGGAGGAGTATCAGCAGGAGCTGCTCGACGGCAAGCCGAAACCAAATAACAGCGAACTGGTGGTGCGAAACTGGTACAACCCGAATCTGGATTACAAATGGTTCGTGGTGCCGTCGCTGATTGCGATGATTACCACCATCGGGGTGATGATTGTGACCTCGCTGTCGGTGGCCCGCGAACGCGAACAGGGTACGCTCGATCAACTGCTGGTCTCCCCGCTAGCCACCTGGCAAATCTTCGTCGGCAAAGCGGTCCCGGCGCTGATCGTCGCCACCTTCCAGGCCAGTATCGTGCTGGCGGTCGGAATTTTCGCCTATCACATTCCGTTCTCCGGATCGCTGGCGCTGTTTTACTTCACGATGCTGATTTACGGCCTGTCTTTGGTGGGATTTGGTTTGCTGATTTCGTCGCTGTGCGAGACGCAACAGCAGGCGTTTATCGGGGTGTTTGTATTTATGATGCCGGCGATTTTGCTCTCGGGCTACGTGTCGCCGGTGGAGAATATGCCGGTATGGTTACAGGACCTGACGTGGATTAACCCGATTCGTCACTTTACGGACATTACCAAACAGATTTACCTGAAGGACGCCAGCTTCGATATTGTCTGGCAAAGCCTGTGGCCGCTGTTGGTGATAGCGACCACGACCGGCTCGGCAGCATACTGGACGTTCAGGCGAAATATAGCGTGACGTGAGGCGGCGATAGCGCCGCCTTAGTGCCAGCGGAAGGTTTTAGGGGAACGCTTTTTCTCTTTGATAAGCAATGACAGCAGTGCGGGTCCGGCAAGGATCACCACGGCGGCCAGGCCGAGCAGCAGATGGTTTTGCACCACGCGGGACAACAGCCACAGCACGATCACCGCCGCGCCAAAATACCAGGTGGTGGTGAGTTCTTCGAGAAAATCACCGATCTCACGCCAGCGCTCTTCGTGGTGGCGTTGCAGGAAAAGCATCAGGACAACCGTCACGGCATAAAGCGCACACAGCCCCAGTCCTACCCGGATCAGCGTGCCGCTCATCCATCCCATTACCAGAACTGCAACAACCAGCAAATGCGAAATAATCTGCCAGCAGCTCAGGCCAGTTACGACACGAATTTGTTGTTGCCACTTCATGTCTTGCCTCCAGAAGCATATTCAACTGTTAATTAGAGTACCGGACTTTACGGAAAATTCCGTAACACCGCACCTTTTTGTGACGGCAACTACACTATTTCATTCAGGACAGTGATGCGGACAGGAGAAATATGAATCAGCCGTCGCGACATTTTTCATTGAAAATTTTGACCATCAACACACACAAGGGCTTTACCGCGTTCAATCGCCGCTTCATTTTGCCCGAACTTCGCGATGCGGTGCGGGCCGTAGGGGCCGATATTGTCTGCCTGCAAGAGGTGCTAGGGGCACATGATGCCTGGTCACTTCGGGTCGAAAACTGGCCCAATACCAGCCACTACGAGTTTCTCGCCGATACGCTGTGGAGCGATTACGCCTACGGGCGCAACGCAGTGTATCCGGAAGGCCATCACGGGAACGCGGTGCTGTCGCGCTTTCCGATTGAGCATTTTGAAAACCGCGATATTTCGGTGGGTGAAAGTGAAAAGCGCGGGCTACTTTACTGCCGCATTGTGCCCCCGGAACTGGCGACCCCGGTTCACGTCATCTGCGTGCATTTGGGGCTGCGTGAAGCCCATCGCCAGGCGCAATTAACGATGCTAAGCGACTGGGTAAACAGCTTGCCGGAAAACGAACCGGTGGTGGTAGCCGGAGATTTTAACGACTGGCGCCAGCGTGCCAATCGACCGTTGCAACAGCAGGCGGGGCTGGAGGAAATCTTCACTGCCTCCAGAGGCCGCCCGGTGCGCACCTTTCCGGTGAGTTTCCCGCTGCTGCCTCTGGACCGGATTTACGTCAAAAATGCCCAGGCGTCCCACCCGGCCGCGCTCCCACTTCGGGAGTGGCGACACCTTTCAGACCATGCGCCGCTCAGCGCGGAGATCCACTTATGAAATGCGGCTGGCGTGAAGGCAATCAAATTCAGCTGCTGGAAAACGGCGACCAGTTTTATCCGGCCGTTTTCAGCGCGATTGAAAATGCTGAAAGCAAAATCATTCTCGAAACCTTTATCTGGTTTGAAGACAGTGTCGGCTGGCAGCTGCACGAAGCCCTACTCAACGCCGCCCGGCGCGGGGTCAGTATTGAAGTGCTGCTCGACGGCTACGGTTCGCCGGACCTCAGCGATAAGTTTGTTAACGAGCTGACCATGGCGGGCGTGGTGTTCCGTTATTACGACCCACGCCCTCGCCTGTTCGGCCTGCGCACCAATCTGTTCCGACGGATGCACCGCAAAATTGTGGTGGTAGACGCCAGGGTGGCGTTCGTCGGCGGCATTAACTACTCCGCGGAACACGTGACGAGTTATGGCCCGGAAGCGAAACAGGATTACGCGGTGCGCGTGGAAGGCCCGGTGGTGGAAGACATTCTGCAATTCGAGTTAGCAAACCTGCCCGGCAATGCCGAAGCCCGACACTTCTGGCGTCGCCGTCATCGTCCGGAAGAAAACCGCACGCCCGGAGAAGCGCAAACGCTGTTTGTCTGGCGCGACAATAATGAACATCGCGATGACATTGAGCGTCACTATCTGAAAATGCTGGCCAATGCGCGCCGGGAAGTGATCATCGCCAACGCCTACTTTTTCCCTGGCTACCGGCTGCTGCACGCGATGCGTAATGCCGCGCGGCGCGGGGTACAGGTCAAACTGGTGGTTCAGGGCGAGCCGGATATGCCGATCGTGAAAGTCGGTGCGCGGCTGCTGTATCGCTATCTTTTGAAAGGCGGCGTGCAAATTTTCGAATACCAGCGTCGGCCGCTGCACGGAAAAGTGGCGCTGATGGATGACCACTGGGCGACGGTCGGCTCCAGTAATCTCGACCCGCTGAGCCTGTCGCTGAATCTGGAAGCCAACCTTATCGTCCACGACCGGGCGTTTAATCAGACGTTGCGTGAAAATCTGAGTGCCATTATCGAGCAGGACTGTCGGCAGGTGGACAGCTCGATGGTGCCCAAACGCAGCTGGTGGAATCTGAGCAAAAGTGTGCTGGCCTTCCACTTCCTGCGCCATTTCCCGGCGATGGTCGGCTGGCTGCCCGCCCATACGCCGAAGCTGGCGCAGGTCAGCCCACCGGTGCAAACCGCACTGGAAACCCAGGACCGCATCGACCCTGAGAACCCGGGGGTAAAATCCTGATGAGCCACTCTCACCCTCGCTGGCATCTGGCGAAAAAAATCCTCACGTGGCTGTTCTTTATTGCGGTCGCGGTGCTGCTGGTGGTGTATGCGCAGAAGGTCGACTGGAAGGAAGTGTGGAGTGTCATTCGTGACTACAACCGCACCGCCCTGCTCAGCGCCGTCGGGCTGGTTATCGCCAGCTACCTGCTGTACGGCTGTTACGATTTGCTGGGCCGGGCATACTGCGGACACCGGCTGGCAAAGCGCCAGGTCATGCTGGTGTCGTTCATTTGCTACGCCTTTAACCTGACACTCAGCACTTGGGTCGGCGGCATCGGCATGCGCTATCGGCTCTATTCGCGACTTGGCCTGCCGGGCAGCACCATCACCCGTATTTTCTCACTCAGCATTACCACCAACTGGCTCGGCTATATCCTGCTCGGCGGGGTGATTTTCACCATTGGGGTGGTCGATTTGCCCGCGCACTGGTACATCCGCGATACCACGCTGCGGATTATCGGCGGCGTGTTGTTGCTGATGATTGCGGTCTATCTCTGGGCCTGTGCCTTTGCCAAGCGTCGCCATTTGACCATCAAAGGGCAAAAACTGGTGCTGCCGTCATGGCGATTCGCTCTGCTGCAGATGCTGATTTCCAGCGCTAACTGGATGGCGATGGGCGCGATTATCTGGCTGCTGCTCGGTCAACAGGTGAACTACTTCTTCGTGCTGGGGGTGCTGCTGGTGAGCAGTATCGCCGGGGTTATTGTACATATTCCGGCGGGTATTGGCGTGCTGGAGGCGGTGTTTATCGCGCTGCTGGCAGGGGAACATGCCTCGCAGGGCACGATCATCGCTGCGCTGTTGGCGTATCGGGTACTGTATTTCTTTATTCCGTTGGCACTGGCGACGGTGGGATATTTGGTGCTGGAGAGTCGGGCGAAGAAGCTAAAGGCAAAAAATCAGAAGGCGATGGCAGAGTAAAAATGGAACCAGTGTTGTAGGCCCGGCAAGCGCTAGCGCCCCCGGGCAAACAAATTAGCGGCGGTTGCCCATGATACGCAGCAGCATCAGGAACAGGTTGATGAAGTCGAGATACAGCGTCAGCGCACCCAGGATCGCGTATTTACGCAGGTTGCCGCTGTCGCTGGTGTCAATCTGCTCACCAATCGCTTTCAGTTTCTGAGTGTCGTACGCCGTCAGGCCCACAAACACCACCACACCGATATAGGTCACGGCCCACATCAGCGGCGTGCTCTTCAGCCAGATGTTAACCAACGACGCCAGAACGATACCAATCAGCGCCATAAACAGCATTTTGCCCATGCCGGTCAGATCGCGTTTGGTGGTGTAGCCGTAGAGGCTCATCCCGCCGAACATCCCCGCCGTCACGATAAAGGTGCTGGCAATGGAACTGTAGGTGTAGGCGATGAAAATACTGGAAAGCGTGAGTCCGGTTAGCGCCGAATAGAGCATAAACAGCGTGGTCGCCATGCCCGCACTCAGACGCTGAACCATGCCGGAAAGCACGAATACCAGGCCCAGCTGAGCAATGATCAGCCCGAAGAAAGTGATTTTGCTGGAGAAGACAAACATCATCACTGCCGGGGTGTTGGCCGCAAACCAGGCCACGAACGCCGTCAGCAACAGCCCGCAGGTCATCCAGCCGTAAACCTGCGCCATGTAGGTTTGCACGCCAGAACGTGACTGCACAATTGAATTGGGACGCGTGTATCGGTCCATGATGAAACCCTCAGATTAAAGGTGTGTGTTCATTAAGCGTATCACAAGCGCAATACACGCATGTCCTAAAAACAGGCATTACCAGCGCCTGGCTGCTTCCTGATCGCTTTCGCGCGACTCGACCCAGCGCTCGCCTTCCGGCGTGGCTTCACGTTTCCAGAACGGGGCGCGGGTTTTCAGGTAATCCATGATGAATTCTCCGGCGGCAAAGGCGCTGCCGCGGTGCACGCTGGTGACGCCGACAAAGACAATTTCTTCGCCCGGCCACATTTCGCCAATGCGATGAACAACCGACACGCGCCCTAACCGCCAGCGTCCGCGGGCTTCTTCGACGATTTCCGCCAGCGCTTTTTCAGTCATGCCCGGGTAGTGTTCCAGCGTTAATGCGCTAACGCTGTCGCCGAGATTATGATTCCGGACTTTACCGGTGAAGGTCACTACTGCGCCGTCTTCATCGCGCTCGGCAAGCCAGGCGTATTCGGTGCCGACGTTAAAGCGCGCGGTTTCAACGCGGATCAGGGTTTCACTCATGATTAGCCTCCTGTCACTGGCGGGAAGAACGCCACTTCATCCCCGTCAGTGAGCGGATGATCGGCGCTCACCAGCGTCTGATTAACCGCCGTCAGCAGTTTGCCCTCTTCCAGCGCCAACGCCCATTGCGAACCCTGCGCGGCCAACTGCTGGCGCAGCTGTTCAACGGTTTGTGCGTCAGTGTCCAGCGTCAGACCGTCGGTGCCCACCAGCTCGCGAACCTGGGCGAAAAATAAAATGTTAATCATCAGCTTCAACCCTGAAATCACCGGATTTGCCACCGCTTTTCGCCAGCAGGCGCAGCGGGCCAATCACCATGTCCTTTTGTACCGCTTTGCACATGTCATAGATGGTCAGCGCGGCGACCGACGCGGCCGTCAGCGCTTCCATTTCAACCCCGGTTTTACCGGTCAGGCGGCACAGCGATTCAATGCGCACCCGGTTGTTTTCCGGCTGCGCCTGTAAATTGACTTCCACTTTGCTGAGCATCAGCGGATGGCACAGCGGGATTAAATCCCAGGTGCGTTTAGCTGCCTGAATACCGGCGATACGCGCGGTGGCGAAGACATCACCTTTGTGGTGACTGCCGTCGATAATCATCGCCAGGGTTTCCGGCAACATGGTGACAAAGGCTTCAGCGCGCGCTTCGCGCACCGTTTCCGCTTTGGCGGACACGTCCACCATATGGGCTTCACCGGCGGCGTTAATGTGCGTCAGTTGAGACATGGCTTATTTCTTCAAATGAGGGTGGAAATTACACGGACGGGTGCGCGCATCGAGCTGCGGCGCAATGATATTTTCCCACGCGGTGCGGCACGCTTTGGTCGAGCCCGGCATGGCAAAAATCAGCGTATCGTTGGCCATCCCGGCAACCGCGCGGGATTGCAGCGTGGAGGTGCCAATTTCTTCAAACGACAGCATACGGAACACTTCACCAAAGCCCTGAATTTCACGATCAAACAGCGGCAGTAGCGCTTCAGGCACCTGATCGCCATCGGTAAATCCGGTACCACCGTTGATCAAAACGACCTGCACGTCGTCGCTGGCAATCCAGGCGGAAACCTGCGCGCGAATGGCGTAGCGGTTCTCTTTCACAATGGCTTTTTCGACAAGGGTGTGGCCCGCTTCGTGCGCGCTGTCGCGCAGATAATGGCCGGAGGTGTCATCCTCTTCGCCGCGACGGCTGGAAACGGTAAGAATAGCGATGCGGGTCGGGATAAATTCAGCACTCACCTGACTCATTCTAAATCTCCTTATTCTGAAATGGCGTTATTCAGTAACGGCTCAGCCGCCGATATATGAAAGATTCTGAGTAATACCGGTCTGGCCCTGATGCAGGAAATGGGTTTGCTTTTTGTGGGCCAGAGCCGCAGAAATGCGCGCTTCAAGTTCCGGCTGCTGAGCGTCTTCCGCAAGCAAATCACGGAGATCGACCCCGCCATCGCCAAACAGGCACAGGTGCAGTTTTCCCGTGGAGGAGACGCGTAGCCGGTTGCAGCTGGCGCAGAAGTCTTTTTCATACGGCATGATCAGCCCAATCTCCCCAGCGTAGTCGGGGTGACAGAATACCTGCGCCGGGCCATCGCTGCGGCTGCGAATCTGATGGATCCAGCCGCGTTTGAGCAGTTCATCGCGCAGGACCATGCCGGAAATGTGGTGTTTGCGGAACAACTCGCTGCCTTCACCGGTTTCCATAAGCTCGATGAAACGCAGTTGAATCGGGCGAGGTTGGATCCAGGCCAGGAAGGTGTCGAGCTGGTGATGGTTGACGTCGCGCATCAGCACGGTATTGACCTTCACTTTGGCAAAACCGGCATCAAAGGCGGCGTCGATGCCGTCCATCACCTGCTGGAATTTATCCTGCCCGGTGATGGCGTGAAACTGGCAGGCGTCGAGGCTGTCGACGCTGACGTTCACGTGAGTCAGTCCCGCATCGCGCCACTGTTGCGCATCACGCGCCAGGCGATAACCGTTGGTGGTGACCGCAATCTGACGGATGGCGTCGTTTTCACGCACGGTAGAAATGATGTCGGTAAAGTCACGACGCAGAGAAGGCTCGCCGCCGGTCAGGCGCACTTTTTCGGTGCCCATGGCAGAAAACGCACGGGTCACGCGGCGCACTTCATCGACGGAAAGAAAGCCGTTGTTACTGACGCGGCCCGGCTTGTAGCCATCGGGCAGGCAGTAGGTGCAGCGGAAGTTGCACACGTCGGTAATCGACAAACGCAGATAGTAAAACTTGCGTGCGAATGCATCGGTAAGTTGTGGGGCCATACACCTTTCCAAATAGGGGAGGCACAGTCATTTCTTTCTGTACCCTGGTGACATCGTCACGGCCAGAGCGCCATATCCATAGACTTAGGCGCAAGGGCTAGAGTGTAGCTTCTGATTTTAAGAAGCGGGTTATGCCGATAGTAGCGCGTAAATGACAGTTTCGCCATTTCACCCGCACGCTATATAATGGTATACATAACGACATGATCGTGCACTTTCGCTACAGAATACGCAAAAACCCAGCTTTTGCATTGATATGCGTCATTTTGACGGGATCCGACCATCGTCTTTTAGGGGGAGTTACGCTAAGGTAACCACGTCCGTCTCTTTTAAGGAATACTATGCGCAATCGTACATTTGCGGATCTCGATCGTGTTGTCGCGCTAGGCGGCGGGCACGGTTTAGGGCGAGTGATGTCTTCTCTCTCCTCGCTGGGTTCGCGCCTGACAGGTATTGTCACCACTACCGACAACGGCGGCTCCACCGGCCGTATTCGTCGCTCCGAAGGCGGGATTGCCTGGGGAGATATGCGCAACTGTCTTAACCAGCTCATTACCGAACAAAGCGCCGCTTCGGCGATGTTTGAGTACCGTTTTGGCGGTAATGGCGAACTTTCCGGACATAACCTCGGAAATCTGATGTTAAAGGCCTTAGATCACCTGAGCGTGCGGCCTCTGGAAGCCATCAATCTGATCAGAAACCTGTTAAAAGTCGACGCGGCGCTGATCCCGATGTCGGAAGTGCCGGTGGATTTAATGGCGATCGACGACGAAGGCCATGAAATTTACGGCGAGGTGAATATTGATCAGCTGAAACTGCCGCCTCGCGAACTGATGCTTTCACCATCGGTACCCGCCACGCGCGAAGCAGTGCACGCTATTGCTGAAGCTGATTTGATTCTGATTGGGCCGGGCAGTTTCTACACCAGCCTGATGCCGCTTCTTTTGCTTGATGAGATGGCCCAGGCCTTGCGCAGAACGCCCGCGCCGATGGTCTACATCGGTAATCTGGGCCGCGAACTGAGCCCGGCGGCGGCCAGCCTGACGCTGAAAGACAAGCTCGCGCTGATGGAACATTACGTCGGCAGACCAGTCATCGACGCCGTCGTGGTCGGGCCGAATGTCGATGTCTCCGGCATCGAGGATCAGGTCGTTATTCAGGTGCCACTGGAAGCCAGCGATATTCGCTATCGACACGACCGCCAGTTACTGCACGATGCGCTGGAAAAGGCGGTTCAGGCGCTAGGCTAACCCTCTCGCCCGGCGTGGCCCCCCGCGCCGGGCCTGCGTTTTCGCCCACATTCAGGACTTCCTTAATTTCTTAAGGTTGTCTTAAAACTCTCTTGTCATCATACCGTCATCTTATTTTGCCGGATGCCCAATGATGTCTCGACTTTCCCTTCGTCGCCCCGCGATGGGGCACGTTTTCTACCTGGCCCTGTTTGCCCTGTATATCTCGTTGTTCCTCAATATCAGCTTCTATAAACAGGCTTTTGCCCTGCTGCCCGTCGATTCGCTGCATAACGGTCTGGTGTACGCTAGCCTGCCTGTGGTGGCGTTTTGCGTCATCAACATTATTGTCACTCTGGCGTCCTTTTTGTGGCTCGACCGACTGTTAATCAGTCTGTTTATTCTGGTCAGCGCCGCCGCGCAGTATTTCATCATGACCTTTGGCGTGGTGATTGACCGCTCGATGATTGCCAACATCATTGATACGACTCCGGCAGAAAGCTTTGCCCTGACGTCGACCAAAATGGTGCTGACCCTCGTATTATCCGGCCTGCTGGCGGTGATCATCGCCTGGTGGATCCGCGTGAAGAAGCCGCTGAGCGCCTGGCGTGGCATGGCGCTGCGCGTGACCAGCATTGTGATTTCTGGCCTGTTGATTGTGCTTGTCGCCCTGCTATTCTACAAAGATTACGCCTCGCTGTTCCGCAACAATAAAGAGTTGGTGAAATCCCTGAACCCGTCGAACAGCATCGTGGCGGTCAACTCCTGGTACGCGCACAATCGCCTCGCGCATCTGCCGCTGGTTCGCATTGGCGAAGATGCCACGCAGAAACCCGTAATGAAAAATGCCCCGCGCCATAACCTGACCATTCTGGTGCTGGGCGAAACATCGCGGGCGGATAACTTCTCGCTGGGCGGCTACGGCCATGAAACCAACCCACGCATGAAACAGGACAACGTGGTCTATTTCCCGAACACTACGTCCTGCGGCACCGCGACGGCAGTTTCCGTGCCGTGCATGTTCTCGAACATGCCGCGTGCACATTACAACGAAGAGTTGGCGCAACATCAGGAAGGTCTGTTGGATATCGTGCAGCGGGCCGGCATAAACGTGCTGTGGAATGAAAACGACGGCGGATGTAAAGGCGCGTGCGACCGCGTTCCGCATCAGGACATGAACCGTCTGAATTTACCCGGCCAGTGCATCGACGGCGAATGCTATGACGACGTGCTGTTTCACGGGCTGGAAGAATATATTAATCATCTGAAAGGTGACGGCGTCATTGTATTACACACCATCGGCAGCCACGGTCCGACCTATTACAATCGCTACCCGAAAAACCTGCGCACCTTTTCTCCGACCTGCGACAGCAATGAAATTCAAAACTGTTCGAAGGAACAGCTGGTGAATACCTACGACAACACCATTGTTAACGTCGATTATATTGTTGATAAAGCCATCAAGTTATTACAGTCGAAACAAGACACCTTAACCACCAGCCTGGTTTATCTGTCGGATCACGGCGAATCACTGGGTGAAAACGGGGTTTATCTGCACGGCCTGCCGTGGTCTATCGCCCCGGATACGCAGAAACATGTGCCGCTGGTTATCTGGCTGTCCGATGATTATCAGCAGCGCTATAAAGTGAATTATCAGTGCCTGAAAGACCATGCAAAAGCGAACCATTATTCGCAGGATAATCTTTTCTCTACCATGTTAGGCTTGGCAGGTGTGAGTACCAAGGAATATAAGGCGAGCGACGATATTCTGGCGCCGTGCAGAGGAGCGAATTAAATGAAAGTGCTGGTGGTTGAAGACGATTCATTATTGCTGCAAGGGTTAATCCTCGCGATGCAAAGCGAAGGCTACGTCTGCGATGGCGTGACGACGGCGCACGAAGCTGCGCTGTGTCTCGCTAACGGGCATTACAGCCTGATTGTGCTCGATTTGGGCCTGCCTGACGAAGACGGCCTACAGTTCCTGGCGCGCATTCGTCGGGAAAAAATCAGCCTGCCGGTGCTTATCCTCACTGCGCGCGACACCGTTGACGATCGCATCGCCGGCCTCGATACCGGGGCCGATGATTATCTGGTGAAGCCTTTTGCGCTGGAGGAACTCAACGCCCGCGTGCGCGCCCTGCTGCGTCGCCATAATAATCAGGGCGATAACGAAATCAGCGTTGGCGACCTGCGTCTCAACGTCACGCGTCGTCTGGTTGCACTCGGTGAAACCCAACTTGAACTGACGCCGAAAGAGTATGCCCTGCTTTCTCGCCTGATGGCCAAAGCGGGCAGCCCGGTCCACCGCGAAATTCTCTATAACGACATCTACAGCTGGGACAACGAGCCGTCCACTAACACCCTTGAAGTGCACATTCACAACCTGCGCGACAAAATCGGTAAGACACGCATTCGCACGGTTCGCGGGTTCGGCTACATGCTAGTGAAAACCAGCGAGGACGCGTAAATGAACTTACCGTTTATTCGCAACGTGCAGTGGACCATGCGCCACCAGCTGCTGCTGACCATCGCCAGTATTCTGGTGGTGTGTCAGGTTATCAGCGTGTTCTGGCTGTGGCATGAAAGCCAGGAGCAAATTCAGCTGCTGGTGCAAAGCGCTATTAACGGGCACAACAATCGCAAACATATCGAACACGAGGTGCGGGAAGCCGTCGCCAGCCTGCTGGTGCCGAGCATGTTGATCGTCGGACTGGCGCTGTGGATTTGCCTGCAGGCGGTCAAACGCATCACCCGCCCGCTCTGGGATTTGCAGCAGGAGCTCAACAGCCGCACGCCGGATAACCTGCAGCCGATTGAGCTGCCAAAATCCGTCAGCGAAGTGGATGCGGTCACGTCCGCCATCAATCAGCTGGTCGAACGTCTGAATCAAACCCTGGAACGTGAACGTCTGTTTACCGCGGACGTGGCGCACGAACTGCGCACCCCGCTCTCGGGGCTGCGTCTGCACCTGGAATTGATGGCGAAATCGCACAGCGTGATGGTTGACCCCCTGCTTCAGCGTCTGGATCAGATGACGCAGAGTATTTCGCAGCTGTTGCAGTTGGCGCGCGTCGGCCAGTCGTTTTCTGCGGGCAGCTATCAACGCGTGCCGCTGTTAGAAGAAGTGATTTTGCCGATTCAGGGCGAGCTGGAAATGATGCTTAGCCAGCGCGGACAAAGGTTGAACCTGCCATCGGTAGACAACGATATGACGGTTTCAGGGGATGCCACGCTGCTGCGGGTGCTGTTACGCAATCTGGTGGAAAATGCGCATCGCTATAGCCCGGAAAACTCCACCATCACCGTGTCCATTGCGGAAGGCATGATGGCCGTCGAGGACGAAGGGCCGGGAATTGATGAAGCGAAAAGCGGCGAACTCAGTAAGGCGTTCGTGCGAATGGACAGCCGTTACGGCGGAATTGGGCTGGGATTAAGTATTGTCACCCGCATCGCACAGCTGCACGACGCGCAGTTCTTCCTGCATAACAGAAATCCAGGACCCGGTGTGAAAGCGTGGGTTAAATTCCCACGACGTACGCGGTAATCAGTACGTCAGAACCCATTGGTGGAAGAAGCCAATAATGACCAGGAAGGAAACGAGTACGGTCAGAGTGGTTAAGAAATTTTCTTTTTGCATGGCGCTATCCTCAGTAAAGAGAGGACAGTGTCGCCGATAAAGATTAACGCAACATTAAGGCCCAGACACGCGAGCGTGATCTGGGCCTTGTTTTAGAGATATTTTACGATGCAGCGATAAACAGATCGCGCAGTTGATGCAGTCTGTCGCGCACTTCTGCCGCTTCTTCGAACTCGAGGTTCTGCGCGTGTTTCATCATTTGCGCCTCCAGCTCGTTGATTTTCTGCTGCAGCGCTTTCGGTGACAGTGCTGCGGCCTGCGTGACTTCTGCCGATTTCGTCTTACCGCGACCTTTACCGCGCGTTTTCGCCAGGCTCTCACCCAATGACAGAATATCAACCACTTTCTTGTTCAGGCCCTGCGGCACAATGCCGTTTTCTTCGTTATGGGCTTGCTGTTTCTCACGACGGCGCTCGGTTTCACCCATCGCTTTCGCCATCGAGTTGGTAATTCTGTCGGCGTAAAGAATCGCCTTGCCGTTGATGTTACGCGCCGCACGGCCGATGGTCTGAATGAGCGAACGTTCAGAACGCAGGAAGCCTTCTTTATCAGCATCCAGAATCGCCACCAGCGACACTTCTGGCATATCGAGACCTTCCCTTAACAGGTTGATCCCCACCAGCACGTCGAACTCTCCGAGGCGCAAATCGCGGATAATTTCCATACGCTCAACGGTGTCGATATCTGAGTGCAGGTAGCGGACACGCTCCCCGTGCTCTTCCAGATATTCCGTTAAGTCTTCCGCCATGCGTTTGGTCAGCGTGGTGACCAGCACGCGCTCGTTGATCGCCACGCGCAGACGAATTTCAGACAGCAGGTCATCGACCTGTGTGCCAACCGGGCGCACTTCGATGACAGGATCAAGCAGGCCCGTAGGACGCACCACCTGATCAACGATTTCGTCGCCTGATTTCTCAAGCTCGTAGTTGCCCGGAGTGGCCGACACATAAATCGTCTGCGGGACCAGGTTTTCAAACTCTTCAAATTTCATCGGGCGGTTGTCCAGCGCCGACGGCAAGCGGAAACCGTACTCTACCAGCGTCTCTTTACGCGCCCGGTCGCCGCGATACATCCCGCCAATCTGCGGCACGGTCACGTGGGATTCGTCGATAACCAGCAGGCCGTCGGCTGGCAGGTAGTCAAACAGCGTCGGCGGCGGCTCGCCCGGACCGCGTCCGGACAGGTAGCGCGAGTAGTTTTCAATGCCAGAGCAGTAACCCAGCTCGTTCATCATTTCCAAATCAAACTGGGTACGCTGGGAAAGGCGTTGCTCTTCCAGCAGCTTGTTGTTTTCCAGCAGCACTTTGCGACGGTCGACCAACTCAACTTTGATCTCTTCCATCGCCTGCACAATACGCTCGCGCGGCGTCACGTAGTGCGTTTTCGGGTACACGGTAAAGCGCTGGATGGTTGATTCAAGATGACCGGTCAGCGGGTCAAACAGCGACAGCCGTTCAACCTCTTCGTCGAACAGCTCAACGCGCAGCGCAATGTCGTCAGATTCCGCCGGGAAGATATCGATAACTTCGCCGCGCACGCGGAACGTGCCACGCTGGAAAGCCTGATCGTTGCGGGCGTACTGCAATTCAGCGAGACGACGCAGAATCGAACGCTGGTCGATAATCATTCCCACCGTAAGGTGCAGCATCATCTTCAGGTACAGGTCCGGGTCACCCAGGCCGTAGATAGCGGACACTGACGCCACCACAATCACGTCGCGGCGTTCAAGCAGTGCCTTGGTCGCAGAAAGACGCATCTGTTCGATGTGCTCGTTCACAGAGGCGTCTTTTTCGATAAAGGTGTCAGAGCTGGGAACGTAGGCTTCCGGCTGGTAGTAATCGTAATAGGAGACGAAAAACTCCACCGCGTTT
This sequence comes from Scandinavium goeteborgense, assembly GCF_003935895.2. GTDB lineage: Bacteria > Pseudomonadota > Gammaproteobacteria > Enterobacterales > Enterobacteriaceae > Scandinavium > Scandinavium goeteborgense. The sequence continues at coordinate 3,097,214 of NZ_CP054058.1, forward strand.
TCCGGGAAGAACTCTTTCATCTCACCGTACAGCTGAGCCGCCAGCGTTTTGTTCGGTGCCAGCACCATCGTCGGGCGCTGAAGGTCAGCAATGACGTTGGCGATGGTAAACGTTTTCCCTGAACCGGTTACGCCGAGTAGCGTTTGGTGCGCGAGACCATCTTCAAGCCCTTCTTCCAGACGACGAATTGCCTCAGGCTGATCGCCAGAAGGTTTGAAAGAGGAATGCAGTTTTAACGGTTTACTCATTAACGACAACCTGATGAAGGGGAAACGGGCAGACGATTAATTCTACTCGTCGCACCAAAATTTGCCAATAATAAATACTGGATATAAAAACAGTAACGCATTATCGTATCTGTGTTACCGGTTCCACTCCCGTGCAACTGCGGAGGAAATTTCCCCTGCGACAAGACAAAACACCAGAGCCAGTGGGTTATCCCCAGAACATTCCCGCATTTAACATTTGTCAATATGGGTGATGAATCTTTTATGGCAGCCAGTGACACTTTTCTTACAGCGATTGCTTTTATTGAAGTGGTTGATTAAAAAAGAAAATATCAAAAAGCCGCGTTTCGCATCAATTTGCACGCAGGCCGCGCCTTCTCTCGCCTACCGTGAGTTTTCTAACTCTAATGCACATGGTTATCCACAGGAATGGTGGATAACTCCCTGCAGCCCAACTCCCCAGCCACTCGCGCAAAACGCACCGGCCCCCCAAAAGCCCCCCGTAAAAATTTTTTATCGCTCTTTTTTGTCTTTAATCATCTAAATGTGCCCTTGTTTTTTGATGAGAGATTGCTCACAAAATCAGCATCAGTGCTGCACCACCAGCCGACATGTTAAAGCCTCTGGAGCACTGACAAAGTGCAGCGGCTGCGTTCTGACGCCGTCTCAACGGGCTGATTTAGGGGTTAAATCCGAAATACGCGTCAATCCGCAGCGTCATCTCTCTTCTGGCAAGGGATTTGCAGAATCTTATCGCCGCTGACGGCCACACCGAAGGAGAAGCCGATGTTGAGTTTACGCGCAGTGAATCACTATTACGGAAGTCAGCATATTCTGTGGAATCTCAGCCTCGACCTCGCGCCCGGGGAGTGCACCTGCGTGCTGGGGCTGCCCGGCATGGGAAAAACCACGCTGGTGAACTGCATTGCGGGTTTTCAGGCCATCGAGAGCGGCACCATGATCTGGCAGGACGTCAGCGGGCCGCCGCGCGATTTACTGATGCTCTCGCCGCCGCTGAGGGCCGCCATGGGCATCGGCTACGTGCCGCAGGATAAGCGTATTTTCTCGCAGATGACGGTTGAGGAAAACTTACAGATTGCGATGAAGGCAGGCCACGAGGGTTCCGGCGCTATTGGTAGCGATATCTTCGACCTGATGCCAGATTTGTATCCGCTGCGCCACGTTAAAGGCGCGCTCATGTCGGACGACGATCAGTATCAGTTGGCGCTGGCTAGTGCGCTGGTCACCAAACCGAAATTACTGATCCTGGATGAACCGACGCGCGGCATGGGCGCGGGATTTATGCACAAGCTGGGGGAGTGCCTGCTGCGCCTGAACCGCGATCTGGGCCTGACGGTGCTGCTCGCCGAACAGCACCTGCCGTTTATTCGCCGGGTGGCAGACAAATTTTGCCTGCTGCATCGGGGGCGTAACGTCGCGCAGGGCGCGGTCAATCAGCTCGACACCCGGCTGCTGGAGCAGTTTATGACCCCGGACGAAGTGCCGTAAGATCGAGATATTGTCCCGGCTCGGCGGCGTCTGGCCCGTGCTCCAGATAAGGAATCTCGCCGAGCAGCGGCGCGGGCAGCAGACGCGTTAAGGTCGCCAGATATTCCGCATGGCGTTTGCCGGGCGGGATAACGTCATTGGCAATCCAGCCCACCAGCGACAATCCCGCCTGCGCAATCGCCTGCGCAGTCAGCAGCGCATGGTTAATGCACCCGAGCTTAACGCCGACCACCAGAATCACCGGTAACCGCTCGGCCTGCACCCAATCGGCAAACGTCCAGTCCGCCGCAAGCGGCGTATACCAGCCGCCCGCACCTTCCACCAGCACCCAATCCGCCTTGTGCGACAGCGCTTGTAATCCGGCAGACAGCACATGGGCGTCAATCGGTCGCCCTTCGTCCTCGCTGACGATATGCGGGGATGTCGGCTCGGCGAAAGTGTACGGATTCACCTCGTCATAATTCAGCGCCACGCCGCTGTTACGCTGCAACGCCAGCGCATCGGTATTGCGCAGCCCGTCGGCGGTCATTTCACTGCCGGAAGCCACCGGTTTGAATCCCGCGGTGCGAAATCCCGCCCGGTTTGCGGCCTGTAAAAGCGCACAGCTGGCGACGGTTTTTCCGACTTCGGTATCCGTCCCGGTGACAAAAAAGCGTTCAGTCACGTTCAATCACTCCTGTAAAAATATGGTACGTCAGGGCGCAGCGCCCATTGTGTTTAGGCCACGCCAGCTGAAGCTGCTGCAAATGGCTGCGGGTCAGGGTTTGCGCCGCTCTGCCTTCGTGCAGATGGGTCGCGCCAATGCCTTTCAGCGAACGCATGGCGCTCAGGGCGTCGTCAAACGTGACGCTCAGGGTGTGGATCTGATGCTGGCAGTGATAGCCGTCGAGCGCCGAGAGAATGTCAGCCTGGGTTAAGAAGCGATTGGCGTGCGGCTGACGATCGATAGCCTGCCACGCCAGATTCAGCTCCGGCAGCGAATCGGCCACCAGCGTGCTGAACGCCACCAGCCCACCCGGGCGCACCACGCGATGCAGCTCCCGCAGCGCCGTCGCCAGCGATTCACACCACTGCACCGCCAGATTGCTCCACGCCAGACAAAACTGTCGATCGGCAAGCGGCAGGGCTTCGATGTCAGCCTGCACGTAGTGTTGGGCCGAATGCTGCCGCTCGGCTTCGGCCAGCATCTGCGGCGACAAATCCAGCGCCGTGACGTGGCTCCCGGCTTCGGTCCAGACGCGGCTCATGCTGCCCGGCCCGCACCCCGCATCCAGCACCTGTTCGAATAACCGTTGCGGAAGCTGGGCCAGCAACGCTGCAGCGCTCTGACGTTGCAGCTCATCATGCTGTTGATACTGACCGGCGGCGCGGCCAAACGCCGCCGCGATTGCCGGTTTATTCACGGGCGGCATGCAGCACCTCCAGGAGCCGGTCGATATCCTGAGTTTCATGCGCCGCCGTCAGGGTCACGCGCAGACGAGCAGTGCCCGCGGGCACCGTCGGCGGGCGGATCGCCGTCAGCCAGCAGCCCTGGTCACGCACCCTTTCGGCTATTTGCAATGCACGCGCGTTTTCACCGACGATCAGCGGTTGAATCGCACTGTTCGAGGCGGTTAGCTGCATATCCAGCTGCTCCGCGCCCTGACGAAAACGTGCGATGTGGCGGCGCAACGTCTGGCGACGGGTTTCGCCGTCGTCAGAACGGACAACCGCCAGCGCCTGACTGAGCGCCACCGCCTGGGCTGGTGGCATGCTGGTGCTGTAAATCAGATGACGGGCAAACTGCAGCAGATAATCCGCACCGTCTTCGCTGCACAGTACCGCCGCACCGCTCAGGCCGAAGGCTTTACCAAAGGTCACCACCAGCAAATCGGGTTTCACCTGCTGGGCGGCACAACTCCCACGCCCTTCATCGCCGCACACGCCTATTCCATGGGCGTCATCCACCAGCAGCCAACCGTTGGCAACGTGGGTTGCAACGGCAATCTCGGCTAACGGGGCGCTGTCGCCGTCCATGCTGAAAATGCCTTCTGTCACCGCCAGTTGCAGGCCGTCAATCGGCTTTCCGAGCAACATCGCCAACTGCGCGCTGTCGTTATGCGCAAAGCGTCGCAGCTGTGCCGGACTGTGGCTGGCGGCCTCCAGCAACGACGCGTGGCTCAGACGATCGGCAACAATCCGGTCCTCTTTGCGCATTAACGCCGCAATCAGCGCCTGATTGGCGGCAAATCCGGAGATAAACAGCAGCGCGCGCGGGTAGCCCAGCCATTCCGCCAGTTCCTGCTCAACGTGCTGATGCGCCACGCTGTAGCCGGTCACATGCCCCGACCCACCGCTGCCAGTGCCGTAGCGCTCCGCGCCCTGCTGCCAGGCGGTGATAATCTGCGGGTGCTGGCTCAGGCCGAGGTAATCGTTGCTGGAGAAATTGAGCCAGCGCTGCTCGCCCTGCTCCAGCCAGCGCCCCGCCCCGTGGGTAACGGGATAACGACGGCGTAAAGCATCGGCGTCACGCCGCTCGCTTAGCGCACTGTCGATACGTTGCTGCCAGCTCATACCGTCGCCGCGTTGTAATACGTTTCAGTGTCTGGCGTCATCAGCGCCTGCTCAAGTTTTTGCTGCTGTTCTATATCGCCCGACAGCACCGCCGTCTGCTCCGGGTTCATCCCCAGCTTACGGAACAGCAGCAGGTCTTTGTCTTCTTCCGGGTTCGGCGTGGTCAGCAGTTTGCAGCCGTAGAAAATCGAGTTGGCCCCGGCCATAAAACACATCGCCTGCGTTTGCTCGTTCATTTTTTCGCGCCCGGCTGACAGACGCACGTGAGAGGTCGGCATCATGATCCGCGCCACCGCAATAGTGCGAATAAAATCAAACGCATCGACGTCTTCATTGTTCTCCATTGGCGTGCCTTTGACCTTCACCAGCATGTTGATGGGCACGCTCTCCGGCGGCGTCGGCAGATTCGCCAACTGGAGCAACAGCCCGGCGCGGTCGGTCACCGTTTCGCCTAAGCCAACAATCCCGCCGGAGCATACTTTAATGCCCGCCTCGCGCACTTTGCCGAGCGTATCCAGGCGTTCCTGATAGGTGCGTGTGGTAATGATGTTGCCGTAGAACTCCGGTGAGGTATCGAGGTTGTGGTTGTAGTAATCCAGCCCGGCCTCGCCCAGACGCTGCGCCTGGTTATCCGACAGAGTGCCCAAGGTCATGCAGGTTTCCAGCCCCAATTCTTTGACGCCTTTGACCATTTGTTCCAGGTACGGCATATCGCGCTCGTGCGGGTTTTTCCACGCCGCGCCCATGCAGAAACGCGTCGAACCGGCATTCTTCGCCTTGCGCGCTGAGGTCAAAACGTCTTCCACTTCCATCAGGCGCTCGGCTTCGAGCCCAGTTTTGTAACGCGCACTCTGCGGGCAGTATTTGCAGTCTTCCGGACAAGCGCCGGTCTTAATCGACAGCAGCGTGCTGACCTGAACCTGGCGCGGATCAAAGTGCTGACGGTGGATAGTCTGCGCATCAAACAGCAGTTCCAACAGGGGTTTATTAAACAGTTCAGTGACCTGCGACATTGTCCAGCGTACGTGGTGAGCCATTGGCATCTCCAAAAGGGGTTCAGTTGTTTCTCGGTTCGGTGTAGGATCGTAAACCTAAAACTTTTCAAAATGGTTTACAAGTCGATTATGACCCAGGACGATCTCACTTTCGATCAACGCCATATCTGGCACCCCTACACGTCAATGACCGCCCCACTTCCGGTTTACCCGGTGGTAGCGGCGCACGGCTGCGAGCTGGAACTGGCTTCCGGCGAACAGCTGGTGGATGGAATGTCGTCCTGGTGGGCGGCGATCCACGGCTATAACCATCCGCGTCTGAATGCCGCGATGACTGAGCAAATTTCTCAAATGTCGCACGTGATGTTCGGCGGGATCACCCATCCCTCCGCGGTGGCGCTGTGTCGCCGACTGGTGTCGATGACGCCCGACTCGCTCGAGTGCGTGTTCCTCGCGGATTCCGGTTCGGTGGCGGTGGAAGTGGCGATGAAAATGGCGTTGCAGTACTGGCAGGCCAAAGGCGAGCCGCGCCAGCGTTTTCTCACTTTCCGCAACGGCTATCACGGCGATACCTTCGGCGCGATGTCGGTCTGTGACCCGGACAACTCAATGCACAGCCTGTGGAAAGGCTATCTGCCGGAAAACCTGTTCGCCCCCGCGCCGCAAAGCCGTTTCGACGGCGAGTGGGATGAAATGGATATGGTGCCGTTTGCCCGCCTGATGGCCGCACATCGCAGCGAAATCGCCGCCGTTATCGTCGAGCCGATTGTTCAGGGCGCGGGCGGTATGCGGATGTATCACCCGGAGTGGCTGCGTCGGCTACGTAAAATGTGCGACCGCGAAGGCATTCTGCTGATTGCCGATGAAATCGCCACCGGATTCGGCCGCACCGGTAAACTGTTTGCCTGTGAACACGCGGGCATCGCGCCGGATATTCTGTGTCTCGGCAAAGCATTAACCGGCGGCACGATGACGCTGTCGGCGACGCTCACCACCCGCGCAGTGGCCGACACCATCAGCCACGGTGAAGCGGGCTGCTTTATGCATGGCCCGACGTTTATGGGTAATCCGCTGGCCTGCGCCGTGGCGGCAGAAAGCCTCGCCTTGCTGGAAGAAGGTCACTGGCAGCAGCAGGTTGCCGATATCGAGGCACAACTCACGCGCGAACTGGCTGAGGTACGAACGTCGCCGCAGGTGGCGGATGTGCGGATTTTAGGGGCCATCGGCGTGGTGGAAACTCACGCGCCCGTGAACATGGCGCGGCTGCAAAAATTCTTCGTCGATCACGGGGTGTGGATCCGTCCGTTCGGCAAACTTATCTACCTGATGCCGCCGTACATTATCAGCCCAGACCAGCTGACACGCCTGACGGACGCGGTAAAAGCCGCGCTTAGCGACAATACGCTTTTCACGTCCTGAGCTAAACTTCGTGATTATTCAGCACCCTGAAGAGGCAACAAGATGAAACTGATCAGTCACGATTTTAAGGATGGCGACAAGCTACCCCATCGTCAGGTTTTCAACGGCATGGGTTACGACGGCGACAATCTTTCGCCGCATCTGGCCTGGGATGACGCGCCGTCCGGCACCAAGAGTTTTGTCGTCACCTGCTACGACCCGGACGCCCCAACCGGCTCCGGCTGGTGGCATTGGGTGGTGGTGAATTTACCGGCTGACACCCGCGTACTGCCGCAGGGTGCCGGTTCAGGCATCGCCGATTTACCCGATGGCGCATTGCAAACGCGCACCGATTTCGGCAAAGCGGGCTACGGCGGCGCGGCGCCACCGAAGGGTGAATCGCATCGCTACATTTTTACCGTTCATGCGCTGGACGTCGCAACTCTCGAGGTGGACGAAAATGCCAGCGGCGCGATGGTAGGGTTTAATGTGCATTTCCACAGTCTGGCGAGTGCGTCGGTGATGGCGAAGTTTAGCTAGTTATTTAGGCGTTTGCGCGGGCCTACGTCAGCGCCACTCACAGCTCGTAGGCCCGGCAAGCTTGCGCCGCCGGGCAATCAATTACAGCACCGGTTCCACCAGCTTCTGCAATTGCCCTTCGGCAATCATTTCAATCGCCGCTTCGATATCCGGCGCGAAGAAACGGTCCTGCACGTAGTGCGAGACTTTTTCACGCAGCAAATGACGCGCCTGTTCCAGCACCGGACTGGTGGTCAGCCCTTCGCGCATATCAATGCCCTGCACTGCCGCCAGCCATTCCACGGCAATCACGCCACGGGTGTTAGCCGCCATTTCCCACAGACGACGCCCGGCGGCAGGGGCCATGGAAACGTGGTCTTCCTGGTTGGCGGAGGTCGGCAAGCTATCGACGCTGTGCGGATGCGACAGCGCTTTGTTTTCACTGGCCAGCGCCGCGGCGGTGACCTGCGCAATCATAAAACCGGAGTTAACCCCGCCATTTTTCACCAGGAACGGCGGCAGCTGCGACATGTGGCTGTCCATCAGCAGCGCAATCCGGCGTTCGGCCAGCGAGCCAATTTCAGCAATGGCCAGCGCGAGGTTGTCGGCCGCCATCGCCACCGGCTCTGCGTGGAAGTTACCGCCGGAAATGACTTCATTTTCGTCAGCAAACACCAACGGGTTGTCCGATACTGCGTTCGCTTCGGTGAGTAACACCTCTTTCGCCTGACGCATCTGGGTCAGGCACGCGCCCATCACCTGCGGCTGGCAGCGCAATGAATACGGGTCCTGCACTTTGCTGCATTTGGCGTGGGACTGCGAAACGGCGCTGGAATCGGTCAGCACGTGACGATACATCGCCGCCGCATCAATTTGCCCACGCTGGCCGCGCGCTTCGTGAATGCGGGCATCGAACGGACGACGCGATCCCAGTGCCGCTTCGGTCGTCAGCGCACCGCAAATCACCGCCGAGCTAAACAGTTCTTCGGCTTCAAACAGGCCACGCAGCGCAAAGGCGGTCGATGCCTGGGTGCCGTTCAGCAGTGCCAGCCCTTCTTTCGCGGCCAGTGTCAGCGGCTCCAGCCCAGCCTTTTTCAGCGCCTCTTTGGCAGGCAGCCATTCGCCCTGCCAGCGGGCTTTGCCCTCGCCAAGCAGCGTCAACGACATGTGCGCCAGCGGAGCCAGATCACCGGATGCGCCGACAGAGCCTTTCGCCGGAATACACGGGTAAACGTCGTGATTCACCAGTGCCATCAGCGCGTCAATCACGCTCAGACGGATGCCGGAAAAACCGCGCGCCAGGCTGTTAATTTTCAGGACCATGATCAGACGCACCATCGCGTCGTCCAGTGCTTCACCGACGCCCGCTGCGTGCGAAAGCACCAGCGAACGTTGAAGATTTTCCAGATCGGCGGTGGCGATGCGGGTTGAAGCCAGCAGGCCAAAACCGGTATTTATGCCGTAGGCGGTGCGCCCTTCAGCCATAATCGCATTCACGCAGGCGACGCTGGCGTTAATGCCTGCAATAGCGCTTTCATCGAGCGTCAATGTTTGCGGCTGGCGATAAATATTCAACAGTTGGGCAAGGGTCAACTGACCCGGAATCAGGTTAAGTGTGCTCATTTTTTCTGCCCCTGGGTTGCAGCAATCATCGGTAAATTCAGTCCCTGTTCAGCGGCGCATTCTACCGCGATTTCATAGCCTGCGTCGGCATGTCGCATCACGCCGGTGGCCGGGTCGTTATGCAGAACGCGGGCGATACGCGCCGCGGCCTCATCGGTGCCGTCGCAGACAATAACCATTCCGGCGTGCTGTGAAAAGCCCATCCCGACGCCACCGCCGTGGTGCAACGACACCCAGGTAGCACCGCTGGCGGTGTTGAGTAAGGCGTTCAGCAACGGCCAGTCAGAGACTGCATCGGAACCGTCGCGCATGGCTTCGGTTTCACGGTTGGGGCTGGCGACAGACCCAGAATCCAGGTGGTCGCGCCCAATCACAATCGGGGCCGACACTTCGCCGGAACGTACCATTTCGTTAAACGCCAGGCCGAGTTTTTGCCGCCATTCCAGACCCACCCAGCAGATGCGCGCCGGTAAGCCCTGGAAGCTGATGCGCTCGCGGGCCATATCCAGCCAGCGATGCAGATGTTGGTCGTCGCTGATAATTTCTTTCACTTTGGCATCGGTTTTGTAGATATCCTGCGGGTCGCCGGAGAGCGCGACCCAGCGGAACGGGCCGATACCGCGGCAGAACAGCGGGCGAATATAAGCCGGGACGAAGCCCGGGAAATCAAAGGCGTTGCTGACGCCCATTTCTTTCGCCATCTGGCGGATGTTATTGCCGTAATCGAAGGTCGGGACGCCCATCGCGTTAAACGCCAGCATCGCGCTGACGTGTTCCGCCATCGACTGTTTGGCGGCTTTCACCGTGCCCTGCGGGTCACTTTCGGCCTTCTGCTGATACGCTTCCCACGTCCAGCCCTGCGGCAGATAGCCGTGCAGCGGATCGTGCGCGCTGGTCTGGTCGGTGACCATATCCGGACGCACGCCGCGTTTAACCAGTTCCGGCAATACATCGGCGGCGTTAGCGCGCAGCGCCACGGAAACGGCGCGGCCTTCGGCGGTGTATTTTTTGATACGAACCATCGCATCGTCCAGCGATTCGGCTTGTTCGTCGATGTATTGGGTGCGAAGACGGAAATCGATGCGGCTCTGCTGGCATTCAATCACCAGAGAACAGGCCCCGGCTAAGGTAGCGGCTAACGGCTGCGCACCGCCCATTCCGCCAAGCCCAGCGGTGAGGACCCAACGCCCTTGCAGGTTGCCGTTGTAATGCTGGCGTCCGGCTTCGACGAAGGTTTCGTAGGTGCCCTGCACGATGCCCTGACTGCCGATGTAAATCCAGCTCCCGGCGGTCATCTGGCCGTACATCGCCAGCCCTTTCGCGTCGAGTTCGTTGAAGTGTTCCCACGTCGCCCAGTGTGGGACGAGGTTGGAGTTGGCAATCAGCACTCGCGGCGCGTTGTCGTGGGTTTTAAACACGCCCACCGGTTTGCCGGACTGCACTAACAGAGTCTCATCGTTTTCGAGGTTTTTCAGGGCTTCGACCATCGCGTCGTAGCATTCCCAGTTGCGGGCCGCGCGCCCAATCCCCCCATAGACCACCAGCTCGTGCGGATTCTCCGCCACGTCCGGGTCGAGGTTGTTCATTAACATGCGCAGCGGGGCTTCGGTGAGCCAGCTTTTGGCGGTGAGCGTGTTCCCGCGCGGCGCACGGATTTCCTGGGGACGGTATTTATTCTGGGACATCGGAAAACTCCTGACGGATACGATGAAGACAAGAAATATATACTTGTCTATACAATCGTTCGCAAGCCAGGATTTAACAAGATTGATACATTTTTGCTATCTTGCGTCAGCAATCACGCTTTTGCTGACGCAATGGGTCACGAGGGAAAATGGCCCTGTAGGCGATAACGGCTCCCAGGGAAAATCAGACGGGCGTGAGAAACGATCCCGGTGCGCGACCAGGTGCGGCGGCGAATTAACAGGCACGGATCGTGTTCGTGGATGGTGAGCAAGCGGCACTCTTCGGCACTGGCTTTTACCGCTTCAACGATGTGCTCCCCTTCGGTGAGCGGCGCAATCAGCGACAGGTAGTCATGTGCAGTCGTGTTGGTGTAATCCTGTTGCAGGTATTCCGGCACCACCTCAGCATTCACGCAGCGATCTTCAATCTGGACCGGCACGTCGTTTTCGAAATGCACCATCAGCGAGTGGAAAATGCGCGTGCCTTCGGCCACGTTCAGCGCCTGCGCCTGCTGTGTATCGGCGTTGACGGCTTCCAGCAGCAGCACTTCACAGCGGTGCTGATGCTGACGGGCGGCGATTTCATCGGCAATGCTGTGCACTTCAAACAGCGCCGACTGCCCTTTTGGCTCGGCGACAAACGTCCCGACCCCCTGTAAGCGAACCAGCAAGCCTTCGTCAGTCAGCTCACGCAGCGCGCGGTTGATGGTCATCCGGCTGAAGCCAAACTGCGCCACCAGCTCCGCTTCCGAAGGAATGCGGTCATGCGGACGCCAGATACCCGCGGCGATATTGTCGCTGATAACGCGTTTGATCTTCTCATAGAACGGCGCGGGGGCGCCGGTTCGCGGTGAATACATGTGCCATCCTTTATTAATGCGGGTGCTGTCACGCATGCCAGCAATGAACAATTTGCCAGGCCAGTCTGGCCGCCGTGCGGGCACCCTGTCCGTCTCGGTCGTACTGCGGATTGAATTCAACCAAATCAACCGCCTGCAGTTTGCCACTCTGACACAGCGGCATGACTATTCGCAACAAGATTGCCAACGGGACGCCCAGCGCTGCCGGAGCCGATACCGCCGGCATTTCCCAGGCCGGGAGCACATCCAGATCGATGGTCAGATAAATGCGGTCATGTTCCGCAATCACCCGCTGAAGATCCTGTTGCAGCGCGCCGACGTGGTCATCGAGCAGGGTTAAATCTTCCAGCACGGTGACGTGACGCTCGCGCGCTTCTTGCCACAGCGCCTGCGTGTTTGCCGCGCGGCTGGCGCCATAGCAGGTGTAATTAAAGCGTCGGTTCTGGCTTTCGCAGTGCAACGCCAGCTGGCGGAACGGCGTGCCAGAGGTGGCCTCAGCGGCATGACGCAAATCCAGGTGCGCATCAAGATTGACGATTGCGACGTTTTCATTCGGGAAGGCGTCGAGCACGCCGGAACCGTGAGGCCAGGCCGTTTCATGTCCGCCGCCGAATACCAGGGTTTTCATCTGCGCGCGCTGACAGGCCAGCACCGCGTCGTGCAGCGCCTGCTGCGCCGGTTCCAGGCATCCCGGTTCGGCGTGCACGTTACCGAGATCAACCAGCACATCATGCCCGGCGTGACTGGCCATGTTGGCTAACGCCTTGCGCAGCGCGTCCGGCCCCTGCTGGGCGCCCGGCCGCCCCTGATTGCGCTTTACGCCTTCGTCACAGGCAAATCCGAGCAGGGCTATTTTCCCACGATGCATTTCGGGGGCAAAGTCGCTTGTGACCGTTACTGTCTGAAAAAGACGTTTTGCCGCGGGCGATTCGGCGCTGTCATCACGCCCCTGCCACAGTTCCGGCGGCGTCGGTTGCCAGAGATTCATGGCGTGACCTCGCCGCGAAACACGCGCTGCCAGAGCGGATTGCGCCCCGGTTCGTACACCATTTCAACCGGATGTTCGGCGTCCCAAATGGCGAAATCGGCCACAAAACCCACCGCCAGCTGTCCGTGCGAATGCTCGCGGCCCAGGGCACGCGCGGCGTGGCGGGTGACGCCGGTCCACGCTTCTTCGGGCGTGAGGCCGAATTTCACGCAGGCCATGTTCATCGCCAGATGCAGGCTGGCGAACGGGCTGGTGCCGGGGTTGTAATCCGTCGCTACCGCCATCGGGACGTGGTAACGACGCAGTGTGTCCACCGGCGGTTTTTGCGTTTCATTGAGGAAGTAAAATGCTCCGGGCAGCAGTACCGCGACCGTGCCGCTGTTGGCCATCGCCGCGACACCTTCTTCCGTCAGATATTCAATATGATCGGCAGAACGTCCTTTATAGCGGCTGACCAGCTGCGCGCCACCCAGCGAAGAAAGCTGTTCAACGTGGCCCTTCACCGGAATATTAAGCACTTGCGCGGCGCTGAACACGCGGTCGGTCTGTTCCGGGGTAAATCCGACGTTTTCACAGAAGGCATCCACGGCTTCAAATAACCCTTCCAGCCACAGCGTCGGCATAATGTCTTCGCAGACCAGGGTGATGTAGTCCTCGCCCCGGCCTTTATATTCTGTCGGGATCGCATGCGCGGCCAATAATGTCGGGCTGATATCGACGGCGTTGGTCGCCGCCAGATGCTGCGCGATGTGCAGCATTTTTCGTTCGTTGGCCATGTCCAGACCATATCCGGACTTTACTTCTACCGTGGTCACCCCTTCCTGCATCAACCGCGTCAGACGCTGCTGCGCCAGGCGAGTCAGCTCCTCCTCACTGGCGGCCCGGGTGGCTTGCACGGTGGCGTTAATGCCCCCGCCATTTGCGCTGATGGTCTGATACGAAACACCATTCAGCCGCTGCTCCCATTCGGTGGCGCGGCTGCCGCCAAACACCAGATGCGTGTGGCAGTCGATCAGGCCCGGCGTGACCAGCCGACCTTCTAGATCGATGCGCTTACCTTTTCGGGACGCCAGCGCTGATTCAGGCAGGATATCCACAATACGCCCGTCCCGAACCACCAGCGCGTGATGTTCCAGTAAACCGTAAGGCTGAGCATGGTTGGGATCGAAGGTGGCAAGCCGGGCGTTATGCCAGATGATGTCGGTATCAGTATGTTCAGACATGAGAGAATCACTTGTCATAAGTTGTATAGACATTTATTGATAGCAACGCGGGCGATGTCAACCTTCCGCGGGAATATGTTGCTTTTTTGTGATATTCCGCGCGGCGCGGTAAGCGCTTACCTGCAACTTTTTTGCGGCATTGCTTCCCGTTTCGCTCAACATAGTATAAAAAGTCAGGTTTTAGGGACACTTTCCACTACATTCAGCCTGGAGCACCATGAATACATTCTCGGTTTCTCGTCTGGCGCTCGCGCTCGCTTTTGGCGTGACGCTTACCGCCTGCAGCTCAACGCCACCCGATCAGCAGCCTTCTACTCAGGAAGCGCCGGGGACGTCTTCTCGCCCAATTCTGACGGCTGGCGAAGCGAAAAACTTCGTGCAGGAACGTTATTTCTCCACCATGGACCCGAAAGCGGCTCCGTGGTCTCCTTCTACCATTGCGACGCCTGCTAAAGCAGATTTCGTGGTTGGCCCAGCCGGGACTGAAGGCGTAACGCACACGACTATTCAGGCCGCCGTGGATGCCGCTATCGCGCGTCACAGCAGCTCTCGCAGCTATATCGCGGTGATGCCGGGCGAATATGAAGGCACCGTGTATGTGCCAGCCGCACCGGGTAGCCTGACCATTTATGGTATCGGCGACAAAGCCGCTGACGTGAAAATCGGCCTGGCTATCGATTCTGAAATCGACCCAACTACCTGGCGTCGTCTGGTTAACCCGGCGGGCAAATACATGCCTGGCAAACCGGCGTGGTACATGTTCGACACCTGTCAGAGCAAGCACACCGCCACCGTGGGCGTGATGTGTTCTGCGGTCTTCTGGTCGCAGAACAACGGTCTGCAATTGCAGAACCTGACCATCTCTAACACCCTGGGCGACAGCGTCGATGCGGGCAATCATCAGGCTGTAGCCCTGCGCAGCGACGGTGATAAAGTGCAGCTGAACAAGGTCAATCTTCTTGGCCGTCAGAACACCTTCTTTGTCACTAACAGTGGCGTGCAGAACAAACTGCAAAACGACCGCATCGCCCGTACGCTGGTGACGAATAGCTACCTCGAAGGGGATGTGGATATCGTTTCCGGTCGTGGCGCAGTCGTGTTCGATAACACTAGTTTCCAGGTCGTGAACTCCCGTACCCAGAAAGAAGCGTACGTGTTCGCTCCGGCCACGCAGTCCAACCTGTTCTACGGTTTCCTCGCCACCAACAGTCGCTTTAACGCGGCCGGTGACGGCGTGGCGCAGCTCGGTCGTTCTCTGGACGTCGACGGCAGCACCAACGGTCAGGTCGTTATTCGCGACAGCGCGATCAACGAAGGCTTCAACAATGCCCAACCCTGGGCCGATGCCGCTATCTCCAAACGTCCGTTCAGCGGCAACACCGGCGCGAAGAACGATAAAGGCGAAGAGCAGCGTAACCTGAACGACACCAACTTCAACCGCATGTGGGAATACAACAACCGCGGCGTGGGAAGTTATGTTGTGGCTGAACCGAAGAAATAATCATCAGGCTTAAGCGATAACACTCGCTCAACATACTGCCTGAACGTTAAATAATTAAAGAGGCCGTAACGGATAACGTTACGGCCTTTTCATTTGTTCATAGGCTTTGTTTTGAGTATGCACGTTTATGAAAATCCCAATACTCAAACATATGACAATAATGGCTATCATCATGAATAAAGCCATTCCGTGTGATAACTCACCCTTGGGGCCAGCATCATTAAATATATTGCTCCCAAATACTGCGGCGAATGCAATCATTAATCCCGCGTATCCCCCATACTGCCAGGGTCGGGTATATTCCACATACAAGGACTCTGTGGATAACGCCGTTAAACGTGATGACAGCGGGGTTATATCTAATCGGTTACTGTCAGAGGCGGCTATTAGCTGGTCGCCCTGCGCATATTTTACCGCCTCTGCCGCCAGCGCTAACGCCAGCCAGCGATAACCCGCCGATTTATCCCCAAACGACGTTTCCAGCTCTAGCCGGTTAGCCACCAGCTTAGCCTCGTCGAGCCCCTGCATGAGTGGGTATTTCTCCACTTTAGACAGACCGGTGTACCACAGTGTTTTCGGCGTGTTGACGGGTTTGACTTGCAGGTAAACAGGCAGCGTTTCTTCGATGTCTGTTATGCCCGATATTGGCCGAAAAAGGTATACCGGCTTCTCCGCCTCCGTTTTCCAATAGTCATTTGTCAGCAGCAGAGCCGTGGCATTTTCCATCGCTTTGGAATCGCTCTCTTCATCGTGCACATCCACGATGATCAGCAACTGGTTAAACACGTAACCGCGCGCATTGTCTATCCAGTCATTAATCAGAGAGTAATCCGGACACTCCGGCAGATATTCAATGTTGTGGGATGTCAGCCCCAACCGTTGGAACGTCCGCCGCAAATCGTCACAACATGATTCATCACCGCCGCGAACCCACAGTGCAGATTCAAACGATTTGTAATGAGAGGTTTTCAGCTTTTCGGTCAGCGGGGCCAGTAGCCGGTTGAACAGTTGTTCATTGGGGGTAAATTCAAACACGTCATCACGGGGAATATTAAGCGGCGTTTTCGGTGCCAGCGGAAACTCCCCCTCCAGTTTGAGCATGTTAAGTGCAGGTTCTTCAAGAGGGGTAAGAAGCGCCCAGCCTGCAAGAGTCAGTGAGTTGCTGGCATAGGTTTTGAGCGCGTTCTCCTGGGACTTTGCTATTTCCCACTGGCTTTCCGTGTAAAGTCTCTCCGCACTGGCGGATATCATCAGAAAAAAAAAGAGACCTAGCGCGCACAGCATTGGAATAAACACCGCCTGACCGATAAAACTGATATCAACATGCTTATCGCCGGGCCACGTCACCGCCCGAATGGCAACACAGATGACAATGACTATCAGTGTGAAAATAACCGCCTGTAGCGCAGAATAATCAGTCCGATCCGGTTCTTCTTGTTTCTCAAACAACCACCATTTTTTCATCACACAGCTCCCGCCATTGGCAGCGTGGTTTTTATTACACACCCACACTCTGCTTTACAGCCATCCACCACCACGCCCCGACCGTGCATTGTCCAGGTTGCGTGACACTGCAAAATAGAAAACGTGCCCTTATGTTCCGGGCATTGAACCTTATCGTCCTTTAGCGCAACGGGTATCCCCATAAACTCCGCGCCTGACGCTGTAATCACCTTTCCGCCGCTCACCAGCGGGTCGTTAAGACGTATAACTCCGTTCATATTTTTATCTCCTTATCGTCCCGCATCCATATCGCAGCGCATGTGGTCCCAACCCGTGTAACCTTTTACTTCAGGCACCTGGTCCGGCAAGTTTTGATAATTTGTCTCATGACTGACAACTTTTCCTACCAGTCCCTCTTTTGTTAAATACACCATTCCCCATTTCCAGCCTGGAGAACTTGGTTCAATTCTCTGCACCGTTCCGTCTTCAAGTGTGTAGGTAATTCCCGGCCCCCCCTCAACAATACGTGGATCACCAAACGGTTTGGATGACATATACAGCCGATGTTTGGTCTGTAAAAATCCCTGGTCGTTGACAACGGTGAAGGAAAGTACGTCATCATAGTACGGTGCATTATCCCCGCTAGGTTCATTTCCACCAGGAGACATGTGTGCACCACCAATTTCCCACGTCTTCCCTGAGTCCTTAGATACTGCAAAACCACTTGTTACTGTCTCCCACCCCGGTATAGCGATGTAACGCTCTGAGGGATGTACATATCTCCGGGTAAAAATACGATACATCTGGGAGTAAATTTCCGAATGTATTCCTCGCTGCATATCCGTATACCAGAGTGCCCCCTCGCAGTCCCAGCCCGTCAATTCCAGATAACGGTGGTCATCAAAGCGGTAAACTACTTGGGTCGGTGGCTCTTTTGCCTGGCATCCGGCCGCCAGTAAAACGGTAGTAGCCGTTAGCAGTGTTTGAAATCCTTTCATTCTTAGCGCCCCTTATCCATATCGCAGCGCATGTGGTCCCAACCCGTGTAACCTTTAACTTCTGGTACCTGATCGGGTTGATCCTGCCAATTAGTCTTAAACTGTTCGGTAGTTTCTTGCAGGCCTTGCTTCGTCATATACACCATGCCCCAGGCCCAGCCGGGTGAACGCGGATCTATGTGATGTACTGCACCATCTGAGGCTGTATAAGTAAGCCCAGGGCCACCAGTTGCCAGGCGCGGATCACCAAATGGCCTGGACGACATATACAGCCGGTGTTTGGTCTGTAAAAATCCCTGGTCTTTGACGACGGTGAAGGAAAGAACGTCATCGTAAGGGCCACGGTTGTCCCCGTTAGGCTCATTTCCGGATGGTGAGAATTGTGCAAGATTCCAAGTTTGACCATAGTCTTTTGATACCATGAATCCCCCGGCCCCCCAGCCGGTGATCGCAATATAACGCTCGGAAGGATGAACAAATTTTTTTGTGAAAATGCGGTAAAACTGGCTGACAGGTTCGGTATGAATCCCCCGTTGCGTATCCGTATACCAGAGTTCACCTTCGCAGTCCCAGCCTTTCAGCTCAAGATAACGGTGGTCATCAAAACGATAGACGACCTGCGTCGGTGGCTCTTTTGCCTGGCATCCGGCCGCCAGTAAAACGGCGGCGGTCATCAGTGCCGTAAAAAATCCTTTCATTATTTATCCTTCTGCCAGTTGGCTGTCACTTAGTGGTTTGGGCATATCCCATTGCAGGTTTGGGACTTCTTTGTTTCCTTCAGCCATGTCACGGGACGGAACAACTTTCGTCCCGTTGTTAAACCGGTTTACCACCCCAAACTCACCTTTCGGCAGGACCTTATCGGGTTTGTTCATGAACCATTTTGTGATCTGCTCATCTAGTTTTCCCGTCCGGTAATAGTCTTTAGCATCAGCGTAACCATTCAGCGGGTCGCGCCAGTCAGCCCGGTGTAGCAGATCCTCCCAGAACTTCCCGGCCTTATAGTCGAATGCCTTGCACTGACCGATGGCCAGGTCAAACGCCATCGCGTGAGACGGCGCAAATTCGCTCATGACGATTGACGAGTGCTGGCTGTAGCCTACCGGGTCGGTTTTCTGCCATTCCGCCTGTAGTTCTTCCGGGGTTTTCAGCCAGGTTAGCGTCACGCTTTGAAAATCTTTTGTTCCCGTAACGATGCCGCGAATCACTTCCCGCTTGCGGTCATAACTCTCTATTTTCAGCTCGTCGGGCGTCAGAACATGGCCCGGTCGCCAGCTGAGACTCTCGTAACTGCTCACCTGATACGTCGCGCTTTCGGTGCGTTTGATGGCGTACGCCTTCGCTGAATAAGAGATATAGGCATCCGGGCTGTCTGGGTCGATATACGCTTTATATGGCGTGTCGCAGGTTGCCGGGTCGTCATCTTTTTTGTTTCGCTCGCCCTGCAGTTCGAAGATAAAAGGCTCGGGCAGCTCTTCGCCGTTAATCACCACATCACTGTAGGAATAGCCCGCATTCATCCCCGGCGTGGTACGGAAATCCCCTTCACGCTCCGGAGCCATACTGAACGGTTTACCCTGTTCGGCTTGCCCTACCCAGCGGTGCTGGCAAAATGCACGCTGGCGCAGATTCGGGATATCTTTGGCTATCTCATTCGGAATACCGCGCCAGCCAAAGCCCTGGATATTTTGCAGCGACACCGTGCCATCCTGGGGACACCAGTAGTTATAAACTTTACCGTTATTGTTGCGCCGGTATCTCATGTCTTCCCGCAGTGGGTTGTCTGCCGCTTTCCGTGACGTGCAGCTGGATTCCATCGCCTGCATATCTCCGTCAGATAACTCTCCGCCTTTGTACTGCATGGCCATCAGCTTGCAGAAGTTCCTGAATGTCTCCACCCGCGCAAGCTCCGTCTGATGATGGCCAGGCTGACCGTTTTCAAGCAGTCGCCCCTCCAGGGAGTACGGGGAATGATTCAGGATGGTGCAGTTCACCGGATCGTACCCAGCCTGTTTAACCAGCATATTCGCCAACATGGTGAGGATCGTGCCCTGGCTGTGCGCCACCACGTTAATCACATCATTCTCAGTAACGGGTTCTGCCCGAATTTGAATAATCAAATCCGCCAGTCGCTGGGCGGCAAAAAACTGGTAGATACGGTGCGGGTTAGCGAAAATGGGGTGGGTATAATCACCGCCATTTGCATACAACGAACCAAAACCGGCGGCGGCCAGGGCAACGCCACCCGCTCCCGGCCCGAGCATGTCGGGGATGCAGGTGGTGGCGTTCGCAAAGGTCCCGCCCCCTTTGGCGAAATTCACATCGAGGCCGTTTTTAAAGTTGTCGTTCTGAAACGTAAACGGGCTTTTATCATCATTACCCAGTGCAGCTTTATTCTTCGCGTTATCTTCCTGATACGCGTCATAAGGCAGACGGGCCTGCGATGACAGCTTACGCACTTCGTCCCCGTAACGTTGCTGGTCAGCCCGGTAATCGGCATGTGTGACCGGCTTGTATCCCCAGTAGAACGGGATCACCGGCGAACGGCCTGGCTCTGTGATTTTCTTCTGGGCTTCTTCGTTGTGCGTCATGATGAAATCGCGCCAGCCGTGCGCGTACAAATCCGTCCGGGCCAGGCGCTTACTCAGCCCGGCAATGATCCCTTTCTCCTGATTCTGATACGCCTCCCCGACGTCGTTAACCCCGTGAACCAGGATAACGATACAGGGCATGGGGCGCGGCACGGCCACCCGGCACGTCTGCGCCACTTGCCCCAGGTCTTTGTGTACCGGGACATCGCCCTCGGAAACGACACGTGGGGCATAAGGGCTTTTTTTCGTCGGCTCCGTCATTCCATCAACTCCATTTTAAGCGTATCAAGATCGTCCGCATCAATGAGCGGGGTATAACCGTCACTGTCGGTCATCCCCTCTATTACCTGCCCGGACGAGCTGGTCATTCTGAATTTTTTGTTGGCGAGGATTTGTTGGTCGTCATCAGGTGAGTGCAACTGGTAACGCTGTTTAAACGCCCCTTTATTAAACGAGGGCGTCTGGACCTGAGCGCTTTCCGGGCCGTCGTATTTCAGATTCGGGCCTTTCAGTTCAATACCCGTCGGAGAGAAAATAGTCACCAACCCGTTCGGGCTGATACGTATCCCTCCGCCCCCACAGGTAAACTGCATGCCCTGCTTCGCGCTGCCGTTCATTTTCCCCTCCGTACTGGTCAGGGTGAAATCCTGCTGCGACAGCATGTGCATTGCGCCGCGCTGGGCCTGGGTGTTGATATCCCCGGCACCGGCAATCATCTGGATACCGAGTTTGCGGACAAACAGAGAGAGTTTGTCCCCAACGGCCATCGAGAGTTTTTTAACGACGTTCACCGTGGCGTTATTTCCCGCCGTCGCGATCAAATCTTTTCCCGCCGACAGTTGCAGGCTTTGCGGCGTCACCTGGGCCAGCCCTTCGCCCGCGTACGTTAGAATGCCCGCGCCGCTCAGCATGTTCAGCGTCTGCTTCAACATAGTCTGCGGGTCGGTTTCTACAGGGTCGGCCCCCGCTGTCAGGGCGCTTTGTTGCAACGTTCTCGCCAGTGACAAGGCTTTTTCCAGCTGCGCGACGGCGTCGGCCATATCCAGTTGCTGCCCCTGAGCACGGGGCTGGGCTTCGGTGGTGATGAGCATCCCTTTCGCGGCACGCAGCGTCATCCGGTTATCGGTTCGCGCTTCTACCCCTTCGCCGCGCGGTTTCCCTTCGGCATCGACCAGGTGACCGACGCTAAGCTGGCTCTTTTCGTACTCAGTCGAAATTTTGACGTGTTCCTTGCCGCGGCGGTCCTCAAGGCGGATTTTGTTCAGACCGGCGGTGCGGATGATGTTTCGGGTATCGTTGCGGTTTGTAACCAGATCAGGACGGGCGCCATCATGCATGGCCTGGGCAATATACGGCCTGTCCGGGTCGCCGTTTTCAAACATCACTGCGACTTCAGTCTTGTCCAGCAGTGGGAAGTGAAAACCGTATTTGTCACCCGCATACGGTCGGCCCAGACGCACCAGCGCACTTTCAAAACCCTCCCGTTGCTCATCGAGGTCAAAATCAAACTTCACGCGGTAGCGGCCCTGTGCATCTACCCCGGCGTAGGTTTTATCCCCCACGATGGCGGCCACACGTGCGGGTACCGATCCGGCAATCACCGGACGCGCCAGCAATGCCGGGCGAAAACTGTAGCCATTGAGATACGGAATGCCGCCCAGGGTCGCGCGATAGTGTTCAGCCCGGCTTCCGCTGATCGTCATCGACGAAATCAAATAGCCTGATTTAAAACTGTCGGGAATAGGTCCGGTTGGGGTGAACATCATGCCGGGCTGAAGTTCCGGATCGCTGGTCGTTGCCTTCAAAATACTCTGATCATTCAGCAGCCGTTCGTAACGCAGGCGGGCGTAAAACGTTGCAGTTTCCCCCTCTTCGCCGTCCAAATCCCCTTTAGTCAGATAGTGATCGGCGTAGTGATATTCTCGCCCGGTGGCGACGCCGTCAGGGATATCATGCGTTTCAATCGTTTTATCGGTTTGTGGGGATTGCGGGTCACGATAGTTATAGGTCCGTACCAGCACGTTTTTGGGGATCAGCGTGTGCTGCTCTTCCAGGTCCGTAATGTACTCGTTGTAACTGGTCAGGCCAGAATTACGGACGTACGGCAGCTTCTTGTCTCTGAAAATATAGCGCCCGGCTGAATCACCGAAAATAACCACGGTTTCCGTCGGTACCTGGTCGTGATTTTCAAAGCGGAACCAGATCCCGACTTCAGCCAGCAACCGTCGGATAAATGTCAGGTCGGTTTCCTTCCACTGAATAATCATTTCCCGACGCGGATAGGTGTGGCTCAGCTTATCGAAGTCGATGTTGTAGCCGTCAAAATACCCGCTGTCTTGCATCAACTTCGTGACTAGCTCAGGGACAGACGTTCCTATATAAACGGCAGAGCGATAGTTGCGGTCCAGCAGTGCCAGTTCGTGCTCCAGAACGCATTCATAAAACGCTTCATCGCCGGAGGATTTGATGCGGGAAAACGAGGTGATCACGCCATTGATGTGTCGCACCGGCAGCCAGGGAGACTGTCTGTGCCAGGTTGCGTTGGGGTTAGGGGCGCGGAGAACAAATTCAGCCGTCTGGTTAAGCACAGCATTTATTGGAAGGTTTTGCTCAGGACTGGTGAAACGGAGGGTATAGCGATACGGCTGACTTAATGTCTCAACGCCTGTAAAAGAATGAACATCTACCGGGATGTTTTTACGGTGGGGAAAAAATAACAAATAACGATTTAACGAATCCTGCTGTTGAACAGTTCCAGATTGCCCTGCCATTGATAAATATCCTTTTTATACAACGCTGAATTTTATAAAGAAGAATACTCCTGACGCCTGATAATTAAAACACTACCCCACTGTGCAAAATTAGACATCGCAACCAATAAATTCACAAAAATAATAAACAAACACCGAATCAATCACCGGGCAAATATAATGTTCATAATAAAACACAACCAGGGTGCCCTTACAAAACAAGGCGCGCAATAAACGTGATATTAAAAGGCTGGCATCAATGAAATAAATAAGGCCGTAACGCAACCCGTTACGGCCTTCTTCAATAACCCGGCAGAAAAATCATGGTGCAAAAGCGCGATTTTTCTTTTTCTTTCGGGTGACGCTCCGCTTATCCGATCGACAATAGAATCAGTGCGCGTTAACCACTACCCACATCGGGCCCTGGCCTACGGCGTAACGTCCTTTCTCTTCCAGAAGCCCCTGTTCGCCTTTGATTTCATAGACCGCAAGGTGATGTGATTTCTGACCTACCGCCAGCACATATTTTCCGCTGTGATCGACGTTAAAACCACGCGGCTGCGTTTCGGTCGGCTGGAAGCCCTGCACTTCAAGTACGCTACCGTCTTCAGAAATGGTGAACACCGTCAGCGTGCTGGAGGTGCGGTCACAGGTATACAGGTGACGGCCATCCGGGGTGATGTGAATGTCTGCCGCCCAGCGAGTGCCGGTGAAATCTGGCGGCATCATATCCAGCGTTTGTACGCATTCGATTTCGCCGTGCGGGTCGCTCAGTTCCCACACGTCAACGCTGCTGTTCAGTTCATTCACGCAGTAAGCGTATTGCTGATTCGGGTGGAATGCCATGTGACGCGGGCCAGCGCCTTCAACGGTGGCGACTTCCGCTGGCGTTTGCGCGACCAGTTTCCCGTCGTCGCTCAGCGTAAACAGGCAGATGCGATCCTGCTTCAGGGCGGGTACCCACAGGGTGCGGTTGTCCGGTGTGATGTTCGCCGAGTGGCAGCCGTCGAGGCCTTCGACCACGTCAACCACACCCACCGGCAGGCCTTCTTCCAGACGCGTCACGCTGACGCAGGCCTGGTTATACGAGCCGCTGAACAGGAATTTGCCGGAATGATCGGTGGAAATGTGGGTCGGGCTACCCGGCAGCGCAGACTCACCGGCAAACGTCAGCGCGCCATCGTCCGGCGCAATACGGTAGGCAATAACGCGAAACTCCGGGCGAACACCCACGTACAGATATTGTTTATCCGGACTGATGACCATCGGCTGAACCTGACCTGGCACGTCGACCACCTGTACCAGGGTCAATTTGCCATCCTGATGGAGGCTCCAGACGTGGATCTGCTGGCTTTCCGGACTCGCGGTATATACGGTTTGTTTCATGAAAACTCCTTCCTTATTGCACGTGGAGGCGAATTAAGAGAATAGTGAGTGCTGAAAAATTTGCCCTGCGCGCGCTGCGGTGTACCATCGTGAGCTGCATATTTTTCAACATTAACCTGGATGACAACATGACATCACGCGTGATAGCCCTGGATTTAGACGGCACCCTGCTGACCTCAACGAAAACCATTCTTCCGCAATCGCTTGAAGCGCTGTCGCGCGCGAAAGAAGCAGGCTATCAGATTCTGATCGTGACCGGCCGACATCACGTTGCTATCCATCCTTTTTATCAGGCACTGGCGCTGGATACACCTGCAATTTGCTGTAACGGCACTTATTTGTATGATTATCAGGCAAAAAAGGTTCTTGAAGGCGATCCGATGCCGGTCGAAAAAGCTCATGCGTTGGTGAACCTGCTGGCGGAGCACAATATTCACGGCCTGATGTACGTGGATGACACCATGATGTATGAAGAAGCCACCGGGCACGTGACGCGCACGCTGAACTGGGCGCAGAAGCTGCCAGAAGAACAGCGCCCTTCCTTTACGCAGGTCGATTCTTTGATTCAGGCTGCGCAGGATGTGAAATCAGTGTGGAAATTCGCCCTGACCGACGAAGACACACAAAAGCTCAACACCTTCGCCAACCATGCGGCCCAGACGCTGGATTTAGAGTGTGAATGGTCGTGGCACGATCAGGTCGATATCGCGCGTAAGGGCAACAGCAAAGGCTATCGCCTGGCGCGCTGGGTCGAATCTCAGGGCTTGTCGATGAAGGACGTGGTGGCGTTTGGCGATAATTTTAACGACATCAGTATGCTTGAAGCGGCAGGAACCGGGGTGGCGATGGGCAATGCCGATGACGCGGTAAAAGCTCGCGCCAACGTGGTGATTGGCGATAACTCGACCCACAGCATCGCCGAATACATCTACACCCACCTGCTGTAATCAGGCGCTGATCGACACGCTTTTTATCTGCGCATACAGCCACTGACCTGGCTTCACTGCCAGGTCATCGCGGGCCCACGGGCTGATGCGCGCCCATAGCGTGCGGCCGCCCACCTCAAGCTGCACCTCCACCTGGCCGTTATTGTCGTAGCACTGCACCACTTTCGCGCGCAGCACGTTACGAATACTGGTCTGCACTGGCGGCTGTAACACCAGCGACACGTCGGACGCCTGAACGCGAATGCGCACCGAGGAATGCACCGGCTGCTCGAGCTTATTGACCCACAGATGCTGATCGCCCAGCGCCAGCGCCGTCATCGCGTAATGCGGATGGTGCTCCAGCACGGTGACTTTCAGCACGCTGCTCTGTTGATCCTGCGGCAGCCACGGGTGCATCACGCTGCTGCCCCAGACGTCCTCCAGGTTGCCAAACGCCTTCACTTTTCCGTCTTCCAGCACCAGCACTTTATCAGCCAGATGCAGAATTTCTTCCAGCGAGTGGCTGACGTAGAGCATCGGGATGTTGATTTCACGGGCCAGGCGTTGCAGATACGGCAGAAGCTCGCGCTTGCGCGGAATATCCAGCGAGGCCAGCGGTTCGTCGAGCAGCAGCAGTTCCGGCGCGGTCAGCAGCGCCCGGCCAATCGCTACGCGCTGTTTTTCGCCGCCGGACAGGCTGCCGGGCAGACGGTCGAGCAGCGCTTCGATGCCAAGCAGCGACACCATTTTGTCGAACTGTCCGGCCATGCTTTTCGCCATGCCGTAGCGCAGATTGCCGCGCACTTTGTAGTGTGGAAACAGGCGTGCATCCTGGAACACGTAGCCGATGCGGCGTTTTTCCGGCGACAGGCAAATCCTTTTCTCGGTGTCGTTCAGGACGCGTTTATTGAGGACGATGCGCCCCTGCTGGGGTTTTGTCAGGCCGCTGATGGCGTTGATCAGCGACGTTTTCCCGGCACCGGACACGCCGAACACCGCGGTTATCCCGGCGGCGGGAAGCGATTCATTGATGGTCAGGCAGTGATTGCCCAGCGTCTGGGTGAAATTGAGTTCCAGCATGATTATTTCCCCGTCCGTTCGCGGCTCAGTTTCGCCAGCCATTCAGATATCAGCAGGGAAACCAGCGCCAGCACGATGGAAATCAGGCACAGCCGCGCGGCCGCGCCTTCCCCGCCTGGCGTCTGGATCAGGGTATACATTGCCGACGGAATCGTGCGCGTTTCGCCTGGAATGTTCGACACAAAGGTAATCGTGGCGCCAAATTCGCCAAGCGAACGGGCAAAGGCCAGCACGGTCCCGACGATAATACCCGGCAGCATCAGCGGCAGCGTGATGGTGAAAAACACCCGCCAGCGCCCTGCGCCAAGCGTACGTGCCGCCTGTTCAAGCTTGATGTCGACGCCTTCCAGCGCGAGGCGAATAGCACGCACCATCAGCGGGAAAGACATCACCGCCGCGGCGAGTACCGCGCCGCGCCAGCTAAAGGCAAAGGTCAGACCGAACCAGTCGTACAGCCAGGCGCCGATGAAACCGCGTCGCCCCATCGCAATCAGCAATAAATAACCGACCACCACCGGGGGCAGCACCAGGGGAAGGTGGATGACGCTGTCGAGCAGCGCTTTGCCTGGGAAATTACGCCGCACCAGCAGCCAGGCAAAGAAGATCCCAAAGGGTAAGCTGAACACTACCGCCAGGGATGAGACTTTCAGGCTCAGCAGTACCGCCTGCCATTCGGGATCCGTCAATATCATTAGTGCGTAGTAAATCCGTACTGTTTAAAGATGGCCGCAGCCTGCGGGCCTTTCAGGTAATCGTAGAAAGCATTAACCGTGGCGTTGTTATGCCCGTCGGTGATGGCCATCGGGTATTCCACTTTTTTATGCGAATCTTCAGGGAAGGTGCCGACAACTTTGACGCCTTTGCTGGCTACGGCATCAGAACCGTAAACGATACCCAATGGCGCTTCGTTACGTTCCACTAATGCCAAAGCACCGCGCACGTCTTCGGCCGGAGCCAGTTTCGGTGACAGGGTATCCCATGCGCCAAGTTTGGTGAGCGCTTCTTTCGCGTAGATCCCCGCCGGAACGTGGTCCGGATCGCCAACCGCCATGCGGCCGCCTTTCAACAGGCTGGTCCAGTTGGTTTTCGCATCAATGGTGAATTCGCCCTGCTCGCTGGCTTTCGGCGCGACCACCACCAGGCTGTTGCCCAACAGTGTTTTACGGGTGGCGGTATCAATCGCTTTTTTCTCTACCGCGTAATCCATCCATTTCTGGTCAGCAGAAATAAACAGATCGGCTGGTGCACCCGCTTCAATCTGGCGCGCCAGAGTCGAGGAGGAAGCAAAAGAAGAGACCACATCGACGTGCTTCTCTTTTTTATATTCTTTGGCAATGTCCTGCATCGCGTTGGTGAGCGAGGCTGCCGCGAAAACGGTAATTTTGCCTGCATCTGCCGCCGCTGCGTGACCCACAACCGCAAGGGATAATGTCGCGCCCGCAAAAAGGCGTAACCATGTACGTTCCATCTGTGACTCCTGTGAGTGTCGTTATGTACGCAATAATATAACGATAACAGTAGGGTTTTCCCAGCGCAAAGTGGTGGTTATTCTGAGGTACTATCGGCAGTAAGAAGAGGAACTTAAATGGGAAGAGAGAATAAAAAAACGCCCGGCGATGCCGGGCGTCTTGAAATCAATGGTTTTGCTGGCGGCCGTTATCTTTGTGGCCGACGTTCGACAGAACGTTAAACACTTCACCCAGACCGTAAATCAGCCCCAGGATGATAGCCATCACCACGGGAACCATGATTACGGCAAATA
This sequence comes from Scandinavium goeteborgense, assembly GCF_003935895.2. GTDB lineage: Bacteria > Pseudomonadota > Gammaproteobacteria > Enterobacterales > Enterobacteriaceae > Scandinavium > Scandinavium goeteborgense. Next base: position 3,125,231 of record NZ_CP054058.1, read on the forward strand.
CCAGACTTTTCAACAACTCTAACATGGTCAGCTCCAGACATTGTGATTACTCTATTGTAACCCGTTAATCAGGAAACTCACGCCCCTTTTGTGCGATGGCCTGTGCAATAATAGCGTTGACCAACACCCTATCTTCTGAGCAGGACATTGATATGCAGGCCGAAATTCTTCTTACCCTTAAACTTCAGCAGCGTCTTTTCGCCGATCCGCGGCGTATTTCTTTGCTGAAGCAGATAGCGATTACCGGCTCCATCAGCCAGGGCGCGAAGAATGCCGGGATCAGCTACAAAAGCGCCTGGGATGCAATCAATGAAATGAATCAGCTCAGCGAACAACCGCTGGTTGACCGTGCGACTGGCGGCAAAGGCGGCGGCGGCGCAGTACTCACCCGCTACGGCCAGCGTTTAATTCAGCTTTACGACCTGCTGGCGCAAATCCAGCAGAAAGCGTTCGACGTGCTCAGCGATGATGACGCCCTGCCGTTGAACAGTCTGCTGGCCGCCATTTCTCGCTTTTCCCTGCAAACCAGCGCCCGTAATCAGTGGTTTGGCACGATTACCCGTCGCGACCACCAGCAGGTGCAGGAACATGTCGACGTGCTGCTGGCCGATGGCGAAACCCGCTTGAAAGTGGCCCTCACCTCGCAAAGTGGCGAACGTCTTGGTCTGGAAGAAGGCAAAGAAGTGCTGGTGTTGTTAAAGGCACCGTGGGTGGGCATTACGCGTGATGCGAATATTGCGCAAGCCGCCGACAACCAGCTCGCCGGGGTTATCAGCCATATTGAGCGCGGTAGCGCGCACTGCGAAGTGCTGATGACGCTGCCCGACGGACAGACTCTTTGCGCGACGATGCCATTAGAAGAAGCCCAGGATTTACATGAAGGTGAATCGGCCCTCGCGTGGTTTAACGCTGACCGGGTTATCCTCGCCACCCTTTGCTGATGGCTTGACTTTACCTTCCAGAAGACGTATCCCTGATAAAAATCGCTGCAATAAACGGGATACACAATGTCATCATTGCAAATTTCGCAAGGCACGTTTCGTCTTAGCGATACTAAAACCCTCGCCATTGAGAATTTAATGCTGCGCTCGGGCGAGTCCTGGGCGTTTGTCGGTAGCAACGGCAGCGGTAAATCCGCGCTGGCTCGAGCGCTGTCGGGCGAACTGACGCTGCTGTCCGGTGGACGTGAAAGCGAATTCACCCGAACCACTCGCCTCTCATTCGAACAGCTGCAAAAACTGGTCAGTGACGAATGGCAACGCAACAACACCGATTTGCTCAGCCCCGGCGAAGACGATACCGGTCGCACTGCCGCGGAAATCATTCAGGAAGAAGTGAAGGATGCAGCGCGCTGCCAGGCACTCGCCAGTCGTTTCGGTATTGGCTATTTACTCGAACGCCGCTTTAAATACCTTTCCACCGGTGAAACCCGCAAAACGCTGCTGTGCCAGGCGCTGATGAGCAACCCCGATTTGCTGATTCTGGACGAACCGTTTGACGGGCTGGACGTGGCCTCGCGCCAGGCGCTGGCGGAATTGCTGGCAACGCTGCATCACGACGGCATTACGCTGGTGCTGGTGTTGAACCGCTTCGATGAGATCCCTGATTTTGTGCAGTTCGCGGGCGTACTCGCTGACTGTACGTTGCTGGAAACCGGCACCAAAAAAGCACTGCTTGGGCAGGCGCTGGTCGCCCAACTGGCGCACAGTGAAAAGCTGACCGGCATTGCGCTGCCAGAACCTGACGCGCCGTCCGCACGTCTTTCACTTCCGGAAGATGCGCCGCGTATTGTGCTCAATCACGGCAGCGTGTCGTATAACGACAAACCGATCATCGACGACCTGAGCTGGACGGTAAACGCCGGTGAACACTGGCAGATTGTCGGCCCGAACGGCGCCGGTAAATCGACCCTGTTAAGCCTGGTCACTGGCGACCACCCGCAGGGCTACAGCAATGATTTAACGCTGTTTGGCCGTCGGCGCGGCAGCGGGGAAACCATCTGGGACATCAAAAAGCATATCGGGTATGTCAGCAGCAGCCTGCATCTGGATTACCGCGTCAGTACCAACGTGCGTAATGTGATCCTCTCCGGCTTTTTCGATTCCATTGGGATTTATCAGGCGGTATCTGACAAGCAGCATAAGCTGGCTCAAGGGTGGCTGGAGATTCTGGGCATCGATAACCGCACCGCGGATGCACCGTTCCACAGTCTGTCGTGGGGGCAGCAACGGCTGGCACTGATCGTTCGCGCGCTGGTAAAACACCCCACGCTACTGATTCTGGATGAACCGCTACAGGGGCTTGACCCGCTTAATCGCCAGCTGGTGCGGCGCTTTATCGACGTACTGATTGGTGAAGGTAAAACCCAGCTGCTGTTCGTGTCACATCACGCCGAAGACGCGCCGGACTGCATTACGCATCGCCTGGAGTTTGTGTCACAGGCGGAAGGCTACGGCTACGCCGTCGGTCCTTTGTAAGCCTCATGCCCTGCATTGGGAGCCTCGCGCTCCCGCTTTTCGGATAAAGAGCATCCCCCTTTCGTACCCGCCTTGATTTATAATGCAAAATGTTCGGCATTCAGAATGAAAACTGGCTGTGTAAACGATCCCACTAATCTATTCCATGTCACACTTTTTGCATCTATGTTATGCTAGTCTTAATACATACCATAAGCCTGATGGAGCGAAAAATGAGAGTACTGGTTACAGGTGGTAGCGGTTACATCGGCAGCCATACCTGCGTACAATTGCTGAAACAAGGCCACGACGTCATCATTCTGGATAACCTCTGTAACAGTAAGCGCAGCGTGTTACCGGTGATTGAACGCCTGGCAGGCAAACAGGCCGCTTTCGTAGAAGGCGATATTCGCAACGAAGCGCTGATGACCGAAGTGTTACACGATCACGCGATTGACACCGTGATCCACTTCGCCGGGCTGAAAGCCGTCGGCGAGTCCGTCGAGAAGCCGCTGGAATACTACGATAACAACGTTAACGGAACTCTGCGTTTAATCGCCGCCATGCGCGCCGCGAACGTTAAAAACTTCATCTTTAGCTCTTCCGCCACCGTCTACGGTGACCAGCCAAAAATTCCTTACGCTGAAAGTTTCCCGACCGGCACTCCACAAAGTCCGTACGGCAAAAGCAAACTGATGGTTGAACAAATCCTGACCGACCTGCAAAAAGCGCAGCCGGAATGGAGCATTGCGCTGCTACGCTACTTCAACCCGGTTGGCGCACATCCGTCAGGCGATATGGGGGAAGATCCGCAGGGCATCCCGAATAACCTGATGCCGTATATCGCGCAGGTCGCCGTGGGTCGTCGCGAATCGCTGGCTATTTTTGGTAACGACTACCCGACCGAAGACGGTACCGGCGTGCGTGACTATATCCACGTTATGGACCTGGCCGATGGCCACGTTGCCGCGATGGAAAAACTGGCTGAAAAACCGGGCGTACACATTTACAACCTTGGTGCAGGCGTCGGCAGCAGTGTGCTGGACGTGGTTAACGCCTTCAGCAAAGCCTGCGGTAAACCGGTTAACCATCACTTCGCCCCGCGTCGCGATGGCGATCTCCCGGCCTACTGGGCCGATGCAAGCAAAGCTGACCGCGAACTCGGCTGGCATGTTACTCGTACTCTCGACGAAATGGCGCAGGATACCTGGCACTGGCAATCGCGTCATCCGCAGGGTTACACCGACTAAGGACCTGTCATGACGCAATTTAACCCCGTCGATCATCCACACCGCCGTTTTAACCCGCTAACCGGGCAGTGGATCCTCGTCTCTCCGCACCGCGCAAAGCGTCCCTGGCAGGGGGCGCAAGAAACGCCTGCCAAACAAACGCTGCCGAAACACGATCCTGACTGCTTCCTGTGTCCGGGCAATACTCGCGTCACTGGCGATACCAACCCGCAGTACACCGGTACATACGTGTTTACCAACGACTTTGCCGCGCTGATGACCGATACGCCAGACGCGCCGCAGAACGTCGATCCGCTGATGCGCTGCGAAAGCGCCCGCGGAACCAGTCGCGTGATTTGCTTCTCGCCGGATCACAGCAAAACGCTGCCTGAGCTGAGCGTTAGCGCGCTGGAAGAAGTGGTGCAAACCTGGCAACAGCAGACGGCGGAGTTGGGTCAGCGGTATCCATGGGTGCAAGTTTTCGAGAATAAAGGCGCGGCGATGGGCTGCTCCAACCCGCATCCGCACGGTCAGGTTTGGGCTAACAGCTTCTTACCGAATGAAGCCGAGCGCGAAGACCGACTACAAAAAGACTATTTGGCCGAGCAGGGTTCACCGATGCTGGTCGATTATGTGCAACGTGAACTCGCTGACGGCAGCCGGACCATTGTAGAAACCGAGCACTGGCTGGCGGTGGTGCCTTACTGGGCGGCGTGGCCGTTCGAAACGCTGCTGCTACCGAAAGCGCACGTGCAGCGCATCACCGATTTGACCGATGCTCAACGCAGCGATTTGGCGTTGGCGTTGAAAAAACTGACCAGCCGTTACGACAACCTGTTCCAGTGTTCCTTCCCCTACTCGATGGGCTGGCACGGCGCGCCGTTCAACGGCGAAGATAATTCACACTGGCAGCTCCACGCCCATTTCTACCCGCCACTGCTGCGCTCGGCCACCGTGCGCAAATTCATGGTCGGCTATGAAATGCTGGCAGAAACTCAGCGCGACCTGACGGCAGAGCAAGCCGCCGAGCGTCTACGCGCCGTCAGTGACGTCCACTATCGCGAATCAGGAGTATAAAAATAATGAGTCTGAAAGAGAAAACCCTGTCCCTGTTTGCTGAGAAATTTGGCTACCCTGCCACCCACACGATTCAGGCGCCTGGCCGCGTGAACCTGATCGGCGAACACACCGATTACAACGACGGCTTCGTGCTGCCCTGCGCCATCGATTACCAGACGGTGATCAGCTGCTCGCCGCGTGAAGACAGAACCGTGCGCGTTATCGCAGCAGATTACGAAAACCAGACCGACGAATTCTCGCTTGATGCGCCTATCGTCAGCCACGATACCCAGCAGTGGTCCAACTACGTGCGCGGCGTGGTGAAACATCTGCAAAAGCGTAACCACAATTTCGGCGGCGTCGATATGGTCATCAGCGGCGACGTGCCGCAGGGCGCGGGCCTGAGCTCTTCTGCCTCCCTTGAAGTGGCGGTCGGTACCGTGTTGCAACAGCTCTATCATCTGCCGCTCGACGGCGCGCAAATTGCGCTGAACGGACAGGAAGCGGAGAACCAGTTTGTCGGCTGTAACTGCGGCATTATGGATCAGCTGATTTCTGCGCTGGGCAAGAAAGACCACGCGCTGCTGCTGGACTGCCGCTCGCTCGGCACCAAAGCCGTGTCGATGCCGAAAGGCGCAGCGGTTATCATCATTAACAGTAATTTTAAACGCACCCTGGTCGGCAGCGAGTACAACACCCGCCGCGAGCAGTGTGAAACCGGTGCTCGCTTCTTCCAGCAGCCCGCGTTGCGCGATGTATCGCTGGAAAAATTCAACGCCGTGGCGCATGAGCTGGACCCTATCGTTGCCAAACGCGTACGTCATGTATTGACCGAAAACGCCCGTACGGTAGAAGCCGCGTCCGCCCTGGAAAAAGGCGACCTGAAACGCATGGGCGAACTGATGGCAGAATCGCACGCGTCAATGCGTGATGATTTTGAAATCACCGTCCCACAGATTGATACGCTGGTGGAGATTGTAAAAGCCACCATCGGCGACCAGGGCGGCGTGCGTATGACCGGCGGCGGTTTTGGCGGCTGCATCGTGGCACTGGTGCCAGAAGCGCTGGTACCGGCAGTGAAAGAGGCCGTCGCTCAGCAATATGAAGCGAAAACCGGTATCAAAGAAACGTTCTACGTCTGCAAAGCATCACAAGGAGCGGGCCAGTGCTAAGAGAAATTCCGACCCTCGCCCCTGACGGCCTGCCCTTCCGTCTGCTGACCCTGCGCAATAGCACGGGGATGGTGGTGACGTTAATGGACTGGGGCGCGACGCTGCTGTCCGCGCGTATTCCGATGCAAGACAGCTCAGTACGCGAAGCCCTTCTCGGCTGCGCCAGCCCGGAGCAGTATCCGCAGCAGGCAGCGTTTCTCGGTGCGTCGATTGGTCGTTACGCCAACCGCATTGCCGACAGCCGTTTTACCCTCACCGGCACGACCTATGAACTGGCCCCGAGTCAGGGCCCGAACCAGCTGCACGGCGGCCCGGAAGGGTTTGATAAGCGTCGCTGGCGGGTTGTGAATCAGAACGATGAATCTGTGCTGTTTTCGCTGGAATCTGCCGATGGCGACCAGGGTTTCCCTGGGAATCTTAGCGCTACCGCGCATTACCGTCTGACCGAAGACAACCGGATTGCCATTGAATACCGCGCCACGGTGGATAAAGCCTGTCCGGTAAACCTGACCAACCACGTCTATTTCAACCTCGACGGCGGTCAGAGCGACGTGCGCGAACATAAGCTGCACATTGCGGCGGATGCGTATCTGCCGGTAGATAACATGGGCATTCCGCGCACCGGCCTGAAAGACGTGGCGCAAACCAGCTTCGATTTCCGTCAGCCAAAAATCATTGCCAGCGAGTTCCTGAGCGACGACGACCAGCGCCAGATGAAAGGCTACGACCACGCCTTTTTACTCTCGACCCAGGGCGAACTGTCACAGGCCGCCGCGACCGTCTGGTCTGCGGATGAAAAACTGCAGCTGAAAGTCTACACCACTGCTCCGGCTCTCCAGTTCTACACCGGTAATTATCTCGGCGGCACGCTGTCGCGCGAAACCGAACCGTATGCCGACTGGCAGGGGCTGGCGCTGGAAAGCGAATGTCTGCCTGACAGCCCAAATCACCCGGAATTCCCGCAGCCGGACTGCGTGCTACTGCCGGGTGAAGAGTACGTCAGCATCACGGAATACCAATTTACCTCGTTGTGATCTCTGCCCTCCGTCCGGAGGGCTTTTTTTTCGCCAGATTGCTGAAAGTCGCGCCAGTTACCGACAAAAAGACAACGTCCGATTCACAAGCCGCTTACACTACGTCGCTATTTTCGCTATGGTTAAGGATAAGCGTTGCCGTCCGTCGCGAGGCGGCAATATAATGAGAATTGTTATCATTCAATCTAGTTCAGGAGTAACGGTATGGCTGTCACTAAGCTTGTGCTTGTTCGCCACGGCGAAAGCCAGTGGAATAATGAAAACCGCTTCACCGGTTGGTATGACGTTGATCTGTCTGAGAAAGGCGTTGGCGAAGCGAAAGCAGCAGGGAAATTGTTGAAGGACGAAGGCTTCAGCTTTGATTTTGCTTACACCTCTGTGCTGAAACGTGCCATCCACACCCTGTGGAACGTACTGGACGAACTGGACCAGGCCTGGCTGCCAGTTGAGAAATCCTGGAAACTGAACGAGCGTCACTACGGTGCGTTGCAGGGCCTGAACAAAGCTGAAACCGCTGAAAAGTACGGTGACGAGCAGGTTAAGCAGTGGCGTCGTGGTTTTGCCATCACCCCGCCAGAACTGACCAAAGATGACGAGCGCTACCCGGGGCACGATCCGCGCTATGCGCAGCTGACCGATAAAGAACTGCCGGTAACGGAAAGCCTGGCGCTGACTATCGACCGCGTCGTGCCTTACTGGAACGAAACGATTCTGCCGCGTCTGAAAAGTGGCGAGCGCGTGATTATCGCCGCTCACGGTAACTCCCTGCGTGCCCTGGTGAAATACCTGGACCACATGGGCGAAGACGAAATTCTCGAACTGAACATCCCAACTGGCGTACCGCTGGTGTATGAGTTCGACGAAAACTTCAAACCTATCAAACACTACTATCTGGGTAACGCTGACGAAATCGCTGCAAAAGCAGCTGCCGTTGCGAACCAGGGTAAAGCGAAGTAAGTTTTCGCCAGACGTAAAAAAGCGTGGATTGTTCCACGCTTTTTTTATGTCTGACTCTTTTGCCCGATGGCGCTTCGCTGACCGGGCCTACATAAATCGTAGGCCGGTTGCTTAACCGCGACGCGCTTTGACAGCGTTAGCCAGCTGGCGCAGCATCGCGTCGGTGTCGTCCCAGCCGATGCAGGCATCGGTGATGCTTTTGCCGTAGGTCAGCGGCTCGCCGCTTTCCAGATTCTGATTACCTTCCACCAGATGACTTTCGATCATCACCCCGACAATCGCCTTTTCGCCGGACGCAATCTGGCCCGAAACGTCGGTCGCCACATCCAACTGCTTTTTGAATTGCTTGCTGGAGTTGGCGTGGCTGAAATCGATCATCACCTGTGATGGCAGGCCTGCTTTCTGCAGCCCTTCTTTCACCATCGCCACGTGATGCGCGCTGTAGTTTGGCTCTTTGCCACCGCGCAGGATGATATGGCAGTCGCCATTCCCGCTGGTGTTCACAATCGCCGAATGGCCCCATTTGGTGACCGACAGGAAACAGTGCGGCGCACCGGCAGCGTTGATCGCGTCAATCGCCACTTTGATGGTGCCGTCGGTACCGTTCTTGAAGCCAACCGGACAGGAAAGACCGGAAGCCAGTTCACGGTGAACCTGAGATTCCGTGGTGCGCGCCCCGATTGCGCCCCAGCTCATCAGGTCCGCCATGTACTGCGGGGTAATCATGTCGAGGAACTCGCCTGCCGCTGGCAGACCGCTGTCATTGATTTCCAGCAGCAACTTACGAGCAATACGCAGACCGTCGTTGATCTGGAAACTGTTGTCCATATGCGGATCGTTAATCAGCCCTTTCCAGCCCACGGTGGTACGCGGTTTCTCGAAATAGACGCGCATGACAATTTCCAGCTCGCCTTTCAGCTCTTCGCGCAGCGTAAGCAGACGGGTCGCGTATTCCTTCGCCGCCACAGGATCGTGAATCGAGCACGGACCAATCACCACCAGCAGGCGATCGTCGTTGCCTTTGAGGATCTTGTGGATCGCTTTACGGGCATGAGAAACCGTGTTGGCCGCATTCTCAGTGGCAGGGAATTTTTCAAGGAGCGCTACAGGAGGTAATAACTCGTTGATCTCTTTAATGCGTAAGTCATCGTTCTGATAATTCATGATCTTTCCAGCGTTGCCATACTTATATAATTGAGTGCAATGCCTTCAATCTAACTTGTCGGCCTGGAAGTGTAAACGGGCTTTTACACTTGGGCAGGATAATTCCTGGAATTCCCCTAAAAAACGCCAGAAAGTAGCGAGAAGTGAGATGTCCGCTACACTTTTTAAGTGTAAATACTGACTTTTATATCTTTAACGGGATTCCAGACTGACATAAATCAGAATTGTGGAATCTTTAGCCATGGTGCGACGACGCACAGGCAGATATGCACTGTTGGAAGAAGTTATCCGACCTAACGACCATAACAGGAGCATCCCCATGAAAAACAATACACTGGCAACGCTTTTCCTGACAGCAACCCTTTCAATGATGAGTGGCGCGGCGATGGCTGCCGACAGCGCGTCGAATGCTTCCGATAACAACGGCCAGGCAAACTCCTCAGCCGATGCGGGCCAGATGGCACCCGATGCCCATCAGAATATCGCGCCAAATGGCGTCGATAACAGCAATGTGAATACGCAGTCCAGCGGCACAATGCTGCACCCGAACGGATCCAGCAGCGATGCGCAGCACATGAGCAAGGATGAGATCCACAAAAACTCAATGTGTAAAGACGGTAAATGCCCGGATATCAACAAGAAAGTTGAAACCGGTGACGGTATGAACAACGATGTGAATACCAAAACTGATGGTACGACCCAGTAATCCCCGTTCCGCCCTTCCCCTAAAAGGAGAGCTCTGCTCTCCTTTATTATTTGTATGCGAAAATGCTAAATATCTGTAATCATGTCATGCACTAATACTTAAATTTTGCAGGATTTGTGTATGCCGCATTCACATTCCCACGCCCCGTCGCCGCAGGCCGATAATGGCAACGCTCGCCGTTTGCTGCTGGCGTTCCTCATTACCGCAGGCTTTATGGTCATCGAAGTGATCGGCGGGCTTATCTCCGGTTCGCTGGCGCTGCTAGCCGATGCGGGGCACATGCTGACCGACGCTGCTGCGTTGCTGTTCGCACTGATGGCGGTGCACTTCGCGCGTCGTCCGCCTAACTCTCGCCACACATTTGGCTGGCTGCGACTGACCACCCTCGCTGCGTTCGTGAACGCGATCGCCCTGGTATTGATAACGATCCTGATTGTCTGGGAAGCGATCGTGCGTTTTCGCCATCCGCAGCCCATCGCCGGCGCGACCATGATGGTCATCGCCGTGGCAGGTTTGTTGGCCAATATTTTGTCATTCTGGATATTGCATCGTGGAAGTGAGGAGAAAAACCTGAACGTGCGCGCCGCGGCCCTGCACGTTCTCGGGGATTTGCTCGGTTCGGTGGGAGCGATTGTTGCGGCTATCGTTATCCTGACTACCGGCTGGACACCGATTGACCCGATTTTATCGATTCTGGTGTCATGTCTGGTGCTACGCAGCGCCTGGCAACTGCTGAAAGAAAGCGTGAATGAACTGCTGGAAGGGGCGCCCGGCTCGCTGGATATCGCCGCACTTAAACGTGGGCTGCGCCGTGAGATTCCGGAAGTTCGCGACGTGCATCATGTTCACATCTGGCTGGTCGGTGAAAAACCGGTGATGACCTTACACGTACACGTGATCCCGCCGCACGATCACGACGGGCTGCTGGATAAAATTCAGCACTATCTGGAGCATAATTACCAGATAGCGCATGCCACTATCCAGATGGAATACCAGCCCTGTAGCGGCCCTGAATGCCATCTTAACGAGGCGCAGGCCGAACACGCGCATCATCACCATCATTAATGGGATAGCGCGCGAGAGCCTCGTTCACGCGCGCTATTAATCCACATCCGGCTCCCGTTCAGCGCGATAAACGTCAGCAGCAGATATTCGAGCGACATCGCATACACGCCCTGCCGCGCAAAAATCACCACGCTGATAACGTTAATAATCACCCACAGCAGCCAGTTCTCAACGTATTTGCGAGTCATCAGGATCATCGCCACAATCGACAACACCATCATGCAGGAATCCCAGAACGGGAAGGCATCCGGCTGCAGTTCGGGCATCTCGACGTTTAGCCCCACGGTTTGCATGACTGAGACCGCTACGCGAGTCAGGAAGGCAAAAACAGGATTGATAAACACGGTCATCAACCCGATAGCCACCAAGCAGACTGCCAGCCAGACAAGAGCTTTGCGTAATGGCAACCAACGGATTTGCAGCTCAGCCTGATTCTGGCTGGTTTGCCGCGACCAGGCATACCAGCCGTAAATATTCGCCGCGAAGAAAAACAGCTGCAGCAACAGGCTGGCATAGAGTTGAATCTGGAAAAAGATTATCGCGAATAGCGTGACGTTCAGCAGGCCAAAAGCGTAGTTGCTGATTTTCTCAAGGCTGGCAAGCCAGATACAGAGCAGGCCGGCCACGGTTCCCACCGCCTCAATCCACGACAGGTCGTAACCGCCTGCACCAATCGGGATGTGTACCAGAATGTTTTGCGTACTGAAGAAATCCATTTTATCTCCGTCCTGTCAGCCAAAAGAGTTTATACGGGCGTATTGATTAACGTATTTATGAACGTACTTATGAACGTAGTGTAGCTGCAAAATCCAGCATCCGATTAAGCGGCAGCAAAGCACGCTCTCGCAGTGCGGCATCAACATGTATCTCATGTTCAGCGCCACCGTGTTCAAGGCCGTCTGCGATGGCTTTCAGGCCGTTCATTGCCATCCACGGGCAATGCGCGCAGCTACGACAGGTCGCGCCCTCTCCCGCCGTTGGCGCTTCCAGCAGTTCTTTCTCCGGTACCGCCTGCTGCATCTTGTAGAAAATCCCACGGTCGGTGGCGACAATTAACTGTGGGTTAGGCAACGTTTTCGCAGCCGTAATCAGTTGGCTGGTTGAGCCTACCGCGTCGGCCATATCGACAATCGACTGTGGTGACTCCGGATGTACCAGAATCGCCGCCTCGGGATACAGCGCCTTCATGCGGGCCAGCGCCTGCGTTTTAAACTCGTCATGCACGATACATGCGCCCTGCCAGCAAAGCACGTCTGCGCCGGTCTGCTTTTGGACGTAGCGACCCAGATGACGATCCGGGGCCCAGATAATTTTCTCTCCGAGGCTGTCCAGATGCTCAATCAGTTCAACAGCAATGCTCGACGTGACCACCCAGTCAGCGCGTGCTTTGACCGCGGCTGAAGTATTGGCGTACACCACTACCGTGCGATCCGGATGGGCATCACAGAATTTATTGAATTCTTCAATCGGGCAGCCCAGATCGAGGGAGCATTCTGCATTCAGCGTTGGCATCAGAATGGTTTTTTCCGGGCTGAGGATTTTTGCCGTTTCGCCCATGAAGCGCACGCCTGCGACCAGCAGCGTGGAGGCCGAGTGTCGAGCGCCGAAACGCGCCATTTCGAGAGAGTCTGAAATACAGCCGCCCGTTTCCTCTGCCAGTTGCTGGATTTCCGGGTCGGTATAGTAGTGCGCGACCATGACCGCATCTTTCTCTTTAAGAAGACGCTTTATCTTTTCGCGATAAAACTGCTTTTCATCCGCGCTGAGTGGCACGGGCTTCGGCGGGAAAGGATAAATTGCGGCTTCCGGATCAAACATTACGCTCATCTTGGGCTTCTCGTTTTACTGGCTTAACCAAACCATCACCAATCGGCAGTGTTTTGCGAGTACTAAGGTGATGGTGTTTTATATACTAAACAAGATAGCGAAAATCTGGGGAATTGTCGTGTGGAATTTGCTGAACCGCAGAAAAGCAAAAAGGCGCCTTTAGGGCACCTTTCTACATTGGTGGGTCGTGCAGGATGACTCGCTTCGCTCGCCCTTCGGGCCGTCGCCGCAAGCGGCTCCGTTGTCTCACTTCGTTCGACTCGAACCTGCAACAGGTTCTCATCCTCCACGAATCGCGCATAGCAAAAAGGCGCCTTTAGGGCGCCTTTCTACATTGGTGGGTCGTGCAGGATGACTCGCTTCGCTCGCCCTTCGGGCCGTCGCCGCAAGCGGCTCCGTTGTCTCACTTCGTTCGACTCGAACCTGCAACAGGTTCTCATCCTCCACGAATCGCGCATAGCAAAAAGGCGCCTTTAGGGCGCCTTTCTACATTGGTGGGTCGTGCAGGATTCGAACCTGCGACCAATTGATTAAAAGTCAACTGCTCTACCAACTGAGCTAACGACCCCTTTCGGGATTTTCTTCGAAGACGCCACCGAGAAGATGGTGGGTCGTGCAGGATTCGAACCTGCGACCAATTGATTAAAAGTCAACTGCTCTACCAACTGAGCTAACGACCCATAAGGTCTTGCTTCGAAGAGGTACTACTTCACACTCGTCACCAATGTTAAATTGGTGGGTCGTGCAGGATGACTCGACTTCGTCTCGCCCTTCGGGCCGTTGCTAAGCAACGTTATCCTTCACGCTTAACATCTGAGTGAGATGTTAAATTGGTGGGTCGTGCAGGATTCGAACCTGCGACCAATTGATTAAAAGTCAACTGCTCTACCAACTGAGCTAACGACCCGAGTGGTGGGTGATGACGGGATCGAACCGCCGACCCCCTCCTTGTAAGGGAGGTGCTCTCCCAGCTGAGCTAATCACCCGATACTGCGCTGGATACTACTTACTAACTAAGTTAGTGGTGGGTCGTGCAGGATTCGAACCTGCGACCAATTGATTAAAAGTCAACTGCTCTACCAACTGAGCTAACGACCCACTATTTCCGCGGCTTTCAGGATGTTTGATATCCCTTGGCAACGGCGGCATATATTACTGGTTTCAGAATTGAGCGCAACTAAAATTTCGAACAACTGCGCTTAACTGCTTATGATTCAGGCGGCATGACCAGAAATACTTCAATTTCAGGTCATGCCGTAAGCATCAGAGTCCACTCAGGCGTTTTTGCGCTTGTTTAGCGCCTTCAGTGCCTGGGTATTTGGTGACCACCTGCTGATAAACCGCTTTGGCTTTCGCAGTGTCGCCTTTGTCCTGCATGATGACGCCGACTTTAAACATCGCGTCTGCAGCTTTCGGGGATTTCGGGTAATTTTTCACCACTGAGGCAAAATAATACGCCGCATCATCTTTTTTACCCTTGTTGTAATTCAACTGTCCGAGCCAGTAATTGGCGTTCGGCTGATACGTTGAATCAGGGTATTTTTTGATGAAGTTCTGGAATGCCGCAATCGCGTCATCCTGACGAGAGCTGTCTTTTACCAGCGCTATCGCCGCGTTGTAATCCGTATTGGCATCACCACTTTGCACCGGCACACCGGACGCTGCAGCGCCTGCTGCTGGCGCTGGAGTGGCTGCTGTCGCAGTCCCACTCTGATCGCCCGCTGCTGGCTGTGCTGGAGTCGCCGTAGCGCCGCTGCTCATCCCATCAAGCTGGGTCTGGATCTGCTTTTGGCGATCGACAGCTTGATTGAGCTGGTATTGGCTTTCCTGGATTTGACCACGCAGGGAATCGATATCGGCCTGGTTGTCCTGGAGCTGCTGCTGGAGTTGAGTCAAAAGTTGACTATGAGCGTTGGAAATACGCTCGAGTTGAGTGACGCGGTCTTCGACCGAGCCAGAGCCGACACTACTGATTGGCGCCTGAGCATTAGCGGCCCAAGGGGCCGCTATGCCAACCAGTAACGACAGACTCAACAAATGATGTCTGAAGTTACTGCTCATGCAATTCTCTTAGTAAACCAGTACTGCACGACGGTTTTTGGAGTAAGCCGCGTCGTCGTGACCCAGTACTGCAGGTTTTTCTTTACCGTAAGAAACGATGGAGATCTGATCAGCTGAAACGCCTTTACCCTGCAGGTACATTTTAACAGCGTTTGCACGACGTTCGCCCAGGGCGATGTTGTACTCAGGAGTACCACGTTCGTCAGCATGACCTTCTACGGTGACTTTGTAAGATGGGTTGCTACGCAGGAAGTTAGCGTGCGCATCCAGCATCGCAGCGAAGTCAGAACGGATATCGTACTTGTCGAGATCGAAGTAAACGATGTTATTCTGCTGCAGCTGCTGCATCTGCAGACGAGCCTGCTCTTCGGAAGACATGTTGCCTTGACCGTTAGCGTCCATACCAGTGCCGGCACCAGTCAAGCCTTCGCCGCTCTGATCGTTGCTTGCATTCTTATTGGAAGAACACGCTGCGATAGCCATAACTGGCAGAGCGATCATCAGTCCTTTCAGCACTTTGTTCAGTTGCATTTCTTTGATTCCTATAATATTCAATTAATTATTATTACAGATACGGCGACCAGGCAGGGAATTTAACCTGTCCATCAGTAGCCGGAAGACGCGCCTTGAAACGCCCATCTGTAGAAACCAGATTCAGCACAGATCCCATCCCCTGAGAAGAGCTGTAGATAACCATTGTGCCGTTCGGTGCCAGACTTGGCGTTTCATCCAGGAACGTTGACGACAGAACCTGTACGCCACCCGCTGCCAGATCTTGTTTAGCAATGTGCTGCTGGCCATTAGCCGAGCTCACCATTACCATGAATTTACCGTCAGTGCTCACGTCAGCATCCTGGTTCTGAGAACCTTCCCAGGAAATACGCTGCGGAGTACCACCGTTAACATTAACTTTATATACCTGCGGACGACCGGCCTGGTCAGAGGTAAAGGCCAGGTTCTGACTGTCCGGGAACCAGGTTGGTTCGGTATTGTTGCTGCGACCGTTCGTAATCTGGCTGATTTGACCCGAGCCCAGATCCATCACGTACAGGTTCAGGCTGCCGGTTTTCGACAATGCGAAAGCCAGTTTAGAACCATCAGGTGAGAACGTTGGCGCACCGTTGTGCTGTGGGAACGAAGCAACCTGACGAATAGCGCCGTTTGCCAGCGTCTGAATAACCAGTGCTGAACGACCGCTTTCGAAGGTGACATACGCAAGCTTAGAGCCATCCGGAGACCACGCCGGAGACATCAACGGCTGCGGAGAACGGTGAACCACAAACTGGTTGTAACCGTCGTAGTCAGATACGCGCAGCTCATACGGGAACTGGCCGCCGTTGGTCTGCACCACGTAAGCGATACGGGTACGGAACGCACCTTTAATGCCAGTCAGCTTCTCGAACACTTCGTCACTGGCAGTATGGCCTGCATAGCGCAGCCATTGCTTGTTCACTTTGTACGAGTTCTGAGCCAGAACGGTACCCGGTGCACCGCCGGTATCCACCAGCTGGTAAGCAACGGTGTAAGAGCCGTCCGGGTTAGGCGTAACCTGACCTACAACAACGGCGTCAATGCCGAGTGCAGACCATGCCGCCGGTTGAACTTCCTGTGCACTACCCGGCTGCTGTGGCAGACGAGAGCGATCAAGCGGGTTGAATTTACCGCTGTTGCGCAAGTCAGCAGCCACAATGCCGCCGATATCTTCAGGGGCGGCACCTGGGCCTGCCCATTTAAATGGCGCAACGCCGATTGGGCGTGCCGAATCCACCCCTTGGGTGATTTCGATACGTACTTCTGCGTGCAGCACAGCTGCCCACAGCATCAGAAAACCAAATGCTACTCGTAATGCCTGCTTCATCATATCTCCCTTATCCAGGCGGAAAGCCCACGATAATTTAGCAGAATGTTAACAAACTCAAATACACAAAACTACCAAAACCCTGTGACTTACATTAGCCAACATTCCAGCTTCAGCTGTGAAAAATCACAATTTGAAGGCCAGTGTGGCATTCTTAATTTTTTCATAAACAGCCTGACTCGGCGGTTTAGGAATTGTTGCGGTTTTAGCCGCTGTTAATGCCGCCTGACAAAGAGCAGGATCTCCTCCAGCAGGCGTAATGCTTTTTAATGTGCCGTCTGGCGCAAGGTTAATGTGCAGATCACATTTCTGACCAGCATATAGGCTTGCATCATAAAGCCTGCTTTGAATAGCTTTACTAATTTGAGCAGCATAAGCGCTTACATCAGCGCCTGTCGCCCCGCCATTAGCACCACTAGTACCACTATCCTTCGAAGGTTGCCCGGCACCTTTCGCCCCACCACCGGTTTTCGGTGCATTCTTACCTGAACTGAGATCGCCCAGCAGGTCGTCAACACCAGAAGCATCTTTTGATTCAGCTGCTTTCTTTGCTGCGGCAGCTTTAGCCGCAGCGGCTTTGGCGGCAGCCTTTTCTGCTGCTTTCTCAGCAGCGGCAGCTTTGTCTGCAGCCGCTTTATCGGCGGCGGCTTTCTCTGCAGCGGCTGCTTTCGCCGCAGCAGCTTTTTCAGCGGCAGCGGCTTTCTTCGCGGCATCCGCGGTGGCTTTCTTCTCCGCGTCTTGCTGAGCTTTCTTCGCCGCCTCGGCTTCTGCTTTTTTCTGTGCATCCGCAGCGGCTTTAGTCGCTTCTGCTTCGGCTTTTTTCTGGGCATCAGCAGCGGCTTTCTTCGCGGCTTCTGCTGCAACTTTTGCCTGTGAATCCGCTTTGGCTTTCGCCAATGCAGCGGCTTTCACTGCAGCTTCTTCCGCCTGTTTCTGCTGCTCTTGCGCTTTCTTCGTAGACTCTTCAGCCTGCTTCTGCGCATCGGCCTGCTTACTGGCTTCTTCCTGTGCCTTCAGACGGTCTTGTTCGAGCTGTTTCAGACGCTCCTGCTCGGCGGCCTGCTTTTCACGCATCTCTTCCGTCTGCTGCTGCGCCTGTTTTTCACGCTGCTCTTCGGCACGACGCGCGCTGGCCTGCTGATTCTGTTGACGATTATAGTTCTGAACGACCGCACCTGGATCGACCATCACCGCGTCAATAGACGAGCCACCGCCTCCGCCTGCCGAAGCATCTATGTGCTCATCGAACGAACTCCAAATCAGCAGTGCAATCAGAATGATATGCAGAATGACTGAAACGATGATCGCGCGTTTAAGCTTTTCGTTTTGTTGCTCGGTTGCCTTTGACACTCTCGATTCCCAAAAACTGTTAGCCTGTCAGGCGGGTCAGATTGGCTGGGTCATTAAACCCACTGATTTCACACCCGCGCTGTGCAACAGGTTCAGCGCTTTAATGATTTCATCGTAAGGCACATCTTTCGCGCCACCGATCAGGAAGACGGTTTTCGGATTTTCTTGCAGATGACGCTGAGCTTCAGCGACAACCTGCTCTGGCGGCAATTGTGGCATTTTATCCTGCCCCACATTGACGCTGTACTGTCCGATTCCGGAGACTTCCACAATCACCGGCGGATCGTCATTGGTGCTGACGGCCTGAGACTCTGTTGCATCTGGAAGATCGACTTCCACGCTCTGCGTAATGATCGGCGCTGTCGCCATGAAGATCAGCAACAGCACCAGTAACACATCAAGCAGCGGAACGATGTTAATTTCGGACTTCAGCTCGCGACGTCCGCGTCCACGACGTGCTCTGGCCATGGCTTACCCCTTGTTGCTTTCGCTGCTGGTAAACGCCTGACGGTGCAGAATCGCGGTGAACTCTTCCATAAAGTTGTCGTAGTTCAGCTCCAGTTTATTCACGCGCTGGTTCAGGCGGTTGTACGCCATTACCGCCGGGATTGCCGCGAACAGACCAATCGCCGTGGCGATCAGTGCTTCTGCGATTCCCGGTGCGACCATCTGCAGCGTCGCCTGTTTTACCGCGCCGAGCGCGATGAAGGCGTGCATGATCCCCCACACCGTACCAAACAGGCCGATATACGGACTGATGGAACCGACGGTGCCAAGGAATGGAATGTGGTTTTCAAGGTTTTCCAGTTCGCGGTTCATGGAGATACGCATCGCACGAGACGCCCCTTCCACGACAGCTTCTGGCGCATGGCTGTTCGCCCGATGCAAACGCGCAAACTCTTTGAAACCGCTGTAGAAGATTTGCTCCGAGCCGGTCAAATTATCACGACGACCCTGGCTCTCCTGATACAGACGAGAGAGTTCAATCCCAGACCAGAACTTGTCTTCAAACGCTTCAGCATCGCGTGTGGCGGTATTAAGGATGCGCGTTCTCTGGATGATGATTGCCCAGGACGCGATTGAAAAACCAATCAAAATGAACATGATAAGTTTAACCAGAAGGCTCGCCTTCAGGAACAAATCAAGGATATTCATATCAGTCACTGCTTAAACTCCGCGACAATAGACTTGGGAAGCGCACGAGGCTTCATTAAGAGTGGATCAACACAGACAATCAGGACTTCAGCTTCGTTGAGTACCTTGTTTTCTGCATTGACAATCCGCTGCGTGAACACCAGAGAGGTGCCCCGCATCGCTGTAATTTCCGTTTGGACTTCGAGCATGTCATCGAGTCTGGCAGCGGCGAAATACTCCAGCGTCATCTTGCGCACCACAAAGGCAACGCGTTCAGCCAACAGAACCTGCTGGCTAAAGTGATGGTGGCGCAGCATCTCAGTGCGTGCTCTTTCATAAAAAGCGACGTAGCTGGCGTGGTAAACCACACCACCGGCATCGGTGTCTTCATAATAGACACGAACCGGCCATCGAAATATATACTGACTCATTCAGGCTGCCTCTTTGTTGACGTCGACCACTCACCCCTGTCACTGACTGATGTAAGTTCCATGGGATTCCCGGTCTTGCCGCCTCGACGCATCACGAATGATTTTGTATATAGCGTTGTATTCACTTTACATCCCGGTAATGCAACAAATGTGTAGGCCTTTCAAACTTCGCTACTATACGCGCGGGAATGCTGGTTTGGAATGGGGGAAAGTAAACGGAGAGTAAATTTTTATGGGCTTGAACAAGCCCATAGCGATTAACGGATGTTTCTGAATCAGGCGAAGAAGAAAAACAGTCCGGCGAGGAGAACAAGGTCGGCAATCAGCGGGCAGAAAATCCCCTGCCAGTGAATCGCCTTCGGGCGGAAACCGACGCCGTGGATCACGCCAGCACACACCGCCCACATGATCAGAAAGCCGTGCCAGATTTCCAGCTCGCTGGTTTTCGCCGCAAAGCGCGACGGGTCCCAGATAACGCACCCAGCCAATACCAGTGCCATCAGTAACGAAAGGGCCCGTAACGGACCCTTATCCATTACCGCATATAACATCGCGATAATTTTACTCATTAATGATCTTCTTGTTGTCCAGACTCAATGTGCTCGAGCGCCAGTGCGGTGATCACACCAAATGCACAAGCAAGCAGCGTTCCCAGAATCCATGCGAAGTACCACATACGTTGCTCCTTACTTAGTACAGAGAATGGGTATTGCGTTCAATGTCTTCTTTGGTGATACGACCGAACATCTTCCAGTAACACCAGGTGGTGTAGAGCAGGATAATCGGAACGAACACCATGGCCGCGTAAGTCATCACGTTCAGCGTCAACTGGCTGGAAGTGGCATCCCACATGGTCATACTTGCATTCAGCATAGTGCTGGAAGGCATGATGAACGGGAACATAGCCACACCGGCAGTCAGGATGATGCATGCCAGAGTCAGTGAAGAGAAGATAAACGCCCAGGCGCCTTTCTCCATGCGTGACATAGCAACAGTCAGCAGCGGCAGAACCACACCCAGTGCAGGGATTGCCCACAGAATCGGTGTGTTATTAAAGTTCACCAGCCATGCGCCTGCTTCACGTGCCACTTCTTTGGTCAACGGGTTAGACGGTGCAGTATGGTCCAGCGCGGATTTCACCACGTAGCCATCAATACCGTACATCACCCAAACGCCTGCCAGTGCGAAGCACACCAGCGTCACCAGTGCCGCAACCTGCGAGGTCGCACGAGCACGCAGGTGCAGCTCGCCAACGGTACGCATTTGCAGGTAGGTCGCGCCCTGAGTCAGGATCATCGCCACGCTAACAATACCGGCCAGCAGACCAAACGGGTTCAGCAGCTGGAAGAAATTGCCGGTGTAGTAAAGACGCATGTACTCATCGAGGTGGAACGGTACGCCTTGCAGCAGGTTACCGAATGCCACGCCAATCACCAGCGGTGGAACGAAGCTACCGATGAAGATGCCCCAGTCCCACGTGTTGCGCCAGCGTTTGTCTTCAATCTTAGAGCGGTAATCAAAACCGATCGGACGGAAGAACAAGGATGCCAGCACCAGAATCATCGCCACGTAGAAACCAGAGAACGCCGCGGCATAGACCATCGGCCAGGCGGCAAACAGCGCGCCGCCTGCGGTGATCAGCCACACCTGGTTACCGTCCCAGTGCGGGGCGATGGAGTTGATCATGATTCGACGTTCGGTGTCGTTACGACCGAGGAAACGGGTGAGCATGCCCACCCCCATGTCGAAACCGTCGGCGACTGCAAAACCGATCAGCAGAACGCCAACCAGCAGCCACCAGATAAAACGCAATACTTCATAATCGAACATTTGACGACTCCTGTCTTAGCGTGCCGGCTGAGTAGACGCTGGGGTCTGCTCAAAGTGGTAACGACCGGTTTTCAGGCTGCTTGGTCCCAGACGTGCAAACTTGAACATCAGGAACATTTCAGCCACCAGGAACACGGTGTACAGACCACAGATAAGCAGCATCGAGAAAAGCACATCGCCGGTCGTCAGGGATGAGTTCGCCACAGCGGTGGGCAGAACTTCACCGACAGCCCAAGGCTGACGGCCATATTCCGCCACGAACCAACCGGATTCGATAGCAATCCATGGCAGCGGGATCCCGTACAGCGCGGTGCGCAGCAGCCATTTTTTCTGACCGATACGGTTACGAACCACAGACCAGAAGGACGCAGCGATAATCAGCAGCATAATGATGCCGCAGCCAACCATGATACGGAAGGCGAAGTACAGTGGCGCAACGCGAGGAATCGAGTCTTTGGTCGCCAGCTGAATCTGTGCTTCCGTCGCGTCAGAGACGTTCGGGGTATAGCGTTTCAACAACAGACCGTAACCCAGGTCTTTTTTCACGCTGTTGAACTCATCGCGAACGGTCTGATCTTTAGAACCAGAACGCAGCTGCTCAAGCAGAGAATACGCTTTCATCCCGTTACGGATACGCTCTTCATGCTGCACCAACAGGTCTTTCAGGCCAGTAACCTGTTTATCGACCGAGCGGGTAGCGATGATGCCGAGCGCGTAAGGAATTTGAATGGCGAAGTGGTTTTCCTGTGCATCCTGGTCCGGAATACCAAACAGCGTAAACGACGCCGGAGCCGGCTGCGTTTCCCATTCGGCTTCAATAGCGGCCAGTTTGGTTTTCTGCACGTCACCCATTTCGTAACCGGATTCATCACCCAGCACGATAACGGAGAGGATAGCCGCCATACCGAAGCTCGCCGCAATGGCGAAAGAGCGCTTGGCGAACGGGAAGTCGCGGTTACGCAGCATATAGTAGGAGCTGATACCCAGGATGAACATTGCGCCACAAACGTAGCCAGATGCCACGGTGTGAACGAATTTCACCTGTGCTACAGGGTTCAGGATAAGCTCAGAGAAGCTCACCATTTCCATGCGCATGGTTTCAAAGTTGAAGTCGGAGGCGACGGGGTTTTGCATCCAGCCGTTCGCGACGAGGATCCACAGCGCGGACATGTTTGAACCCAGCGCAACGAGCCATGTCACCGCCATATGCTGGACTTTGCCCAGACGGTCCCAACCGAAGAAGAACAGACCTACAAAGGTGGATTCGAGGAAGAAGGCCATCAGACCTTCAATGGCCAGCGGCGCACCGAAGATATCGCCCACATAGTGAGAATAGTAAGACCAGTTAGTCCCGAACTGGAACTCCATGGTCAGACCGGTAGCCACGCCGAGTGCAAAGTTGATACCAAACAACTTGCCCCAGAACTTGGTCATATCTTTATAAATCTGTTTGCCGGAAAGGACGTAAACCGTTTCCATAATGGCCAGCAGGAACGCCATACCGAGCGTCAGTGGCACAAATAGGAAGTGGTACATCGCGGTCAAGGCAAACTGTAAGCGCGACAGTTCGACTATATCTAACATCATGACTCCTTGCTCATCGCATGAAGACTCCGAGAGTGAAACCCGTTAGAAAGGATTCACACGCATGCCCCAATACAAATTTATTTGCTTCCCGCTTCGCTGCCGCCCTCACGATGTGAAAACGACGATGAGCAAAGGTTACAAATACGTTAATAAAAAACCCAAATTGATCCCTTGAATATATTACGCCGTAAAACCCTTACAATAAACAGGTTTTTATTGAACTGGATTTACGTTTTTCGACGCTGATCAATATATAGCTAAGATGACTCATTTCGACCACTTTGATCCGCGACAATTTACCGCTTTATCTCGTTTTTTTCCAAGGTTTACGCCTTGATTTAAATCAATTTTACAATTGCATGTTAATTGTGTATGCATTTGATAGCGCATAGTAAAATCAATGTTAAAAACATGTTTTTATGATGACATTGACGGTTATCAAATAAGGAAGAATTAGAATGGGAGGTCATTCATTTTTAACCACCGTCGCGAAACGGCGATCTGAAAGGTAGGAGCGGGAAGTCGGTAAAGGGGTTTACCCTTTTTTCAGCGAATAAGTATAGCTGCTTTTTATTACATTTCATTCACTACAATAGGTTTTATAATTAACACCGCAAGGTGATTATAGGATAAAACAACAACGACCACGCAATGCGTGGCCGTGTATCGTTTGCGGAGTTATTCATCAATCCGGATGCGCCAGGTCCGTGATTGTCCAGGTCTGAAACGCACCGATTCGCCAGGAATATGACTCCCCTCCCCCAGCGGCTGCTCATCCATGCCCGTTTCTTCACACACCGGATGATGTTGATTAAACCGCATCACCGACTCACAACATTCGCTGTCAGATGGGTTAAACAACCGAATAATCAGCGCCTCGTCGTCTTCCGCCTTTTTCAACGCGCTGAGTTGGCATCCTGTGGCCGGGAGCGTACACAGACTGAACGTTTCCGGCGCGGTAATCGCCGTCCGGTTCAGTTTCATCGCATCCCACGGGATTTTGTTATAGCACTGGACCGGCGTCAGCCAGCTGCGTGCCTGCTGCGCCACGCCTGCATTCAACGCCGAGCCGCTGAACGGCAGCAGACTGAAACGGCAATGCAGTTCACCGCGAATCTGAGAATCCGGCACTGGCATTTTTATGCCAGAAGGTCGACCCGGACGCAGCAGTAAATCTTCTTTACCCAGCAACCCCACGCCGCGAAGTAACGTCAGCGCGAAGGTACTGCGCGTCTCCCCGATAATTTCCACTTCGCGCAGACCTTCCGTGAACAGCGCCAGCCCATGCGGCCCCTGCTGAAGCGCGGCATAGTTGAGGAAATTCCACACCGATACCGGCGCCTCTTTCCAGCCTTCGGCCTGCCAGACGTGCATCGCCTCATCCTGCACCGGGCGAGTGAGTGAACCGAATTGGGTATCTGTCAGCACGCTTTCCGCTTTATATGGCACGGGAATGCGTACCCGCACGCGGTGATCGTCAGCCTGATTCAGCACCTTCACATCAAACTCCACCCGACGGCCGTGATGGCTGAGGGTGATGGTGGTTTCACAGGCCAGTAACCCGCTAGTTTGGCGCGCTGCGCGTTCTGCCAGATTGAGCGGCACCGCCAGTGTAGAACGTATCACCGCCCTGCTCTGCCACGCATCATGCGTCACCGAATTCTGATGCGTGCCTTTGGCGCTGGTAAGTAACCACTCTTCCCGCGACGGAGAGTAGTCATACTCATCGCCGTCGTCAGAGCCGTCTTCAAACTCCAGCACCCGGTCATAAACAAGCCCGCTGTTCTTATCTTCCATTTTCAGCGTGCCGTCCGCATTAAGCGTGATTCGCCAGGCGTTGTTTTCCAGCAGCGCGTCGTTCTGTTCCGGCACCTTCTCCTGTTGTCCTTCCGCGCCAGGCAAAACGTGCAATGTCAGCCAGCCCATCGCCGGCAGCACCTGACGCAGCTGAATGTCGTATTCCATAAACGGCTCGTAGTTGCCGTAATGAACAATCTGGCGATCCACCAGCCCTGGGTCGATTTCTCGTTTATCGCGAATGAAGTACGACACATCCTGGCCGTCGCTGTCGGTCAGGCGGAAACGGCTGGCACGCAGACGGATCGTGGTGTTGACCACTTCATCACGTGGCCACGGCATCAGGTTGAACAGGGTCAGCTTGTCGCCCTCGCTGTGCGCCATATTGTCGACGATTTTACGCATATAGAACGTAACCAGGCTGTCGGCCATGTCCTCCGCCAGCCAGAAGCGGCTCATGATTTCCCGATGCACTTTGTCGCTACAGCAGCAGCCGATGCTGTCGTGGGCATGATTTTTGAGGATCTCCTTCCACATCTTTTCCAGCAGGCCATGGTGATATTCAAAGCCGAGCGTCCAGGCCAGCGCCGCCAGCGGTTCGAGCACATTGACGATTTTGTTTTCAATTCGTGCGTGGGCGATTTTGATGTCCATCCGCGTCGAGCCGATGGTGCGGTGAACGCGCATATATTTGCCGTCATTGAACTCGCCGGTCAGCGTCGCCAGCGCGTCACGC
Organism: Scandinavium goeteborgense; assembly: GCF_003935895.2. Classification (GTDB taxonomy): domain Bacteria; phylum Pseudomonadota; class Gammaproteobacteria; order Enterobacterales; family Enterobacteriaceae; genus Scandinavium; species Scandinavium goeteborgense. The sequence goes on from NZ_CP054058.1 coordinate 3,150,684, forward strand.
TGCTGTTCAATCCGTTCAAACACCTCTTCAAAACGGCTCATCACAAATTCACGCTGCGGATAAATTTCCCGCAGTTTGTCCATCACCGCAAAAATGTTCTGCTGAAGCGGCATCTGATCGTGACCGTTCGGCAACAAAATCTCTTTGGTTTGCGAGGCTTTTTCCAGCACCTCAAAATAACTGTCGAGACGTTTTCGCAGGCCTGCTTCATCCTCCGGTAAGTACTTACCAATCGCGTAGCCCAGTGGTAACACCTGCGTCGTCACTTCGCTGCCATCCTGACTGCGCCACAGAAACTCCGTTTTGTCTGTGCCGTGACGCTCCGAACAGCCGCGCCAGAACATCGCCCGTTTAATCCCAAAGCCGTTATAGATGTGCGGCAGCTGACCTGACATGCCGAAGGAATCTGGCAGATAGCCAATTTTCATCGGCTCGCCGAACGACAGGCAGTCGCGCATGCCGTACAACAGATTGCGGACAATCGATTCCCCGGCCACCACCGTGGTGTCTGTTTGCGTGTACCACGGCCCGATAATCAGCTTTCCGGCCTGAACCAGGGCTTTTACGCGGGTATGGTTTTCCGGCTTAACCGCAAAGTAATCCTCGAGAATAGCGGTCTGCCCATCGAGCACGTAGTACTTGTATTCCGGGTCCTGCTCCAGACGCGTCAGGATCTCTTCCATATTGTTGACCAGCAAAATGCGCGACTCTTCGGTGGTGAAATACCACTCACGGTCCCAGTGCATATGCGGCGTGATGTGAACGCGAGATACAGCTTTCATCTTCGTTTCCTGTTCTGTTAAGGCATGACGCTATCGGGAAGATATTTACCGGCTTTGACCGCCTGACGACGCCAGAGGAGAAGCACACACGTGGAAATAGCCGCGCCGATAATGGCCGAGGCAAACCAGCCTACGGCGGCCAGCACGCCCCCCAAGCCGCCGTCGTGCAGTAAAAAGAGTGAGAAAATACCGGCCCCCGGTGTCGACAGACCGAGATTCATGCTGCCCACCAATGCGCCGGTGACCATCGAGCCCAGCACGAATGAGCCAATCACCCGCAGCGGATCTTCAATTGCCATCGGAATAGCCCCTTCGGTGATGCCCGCCAGCCCCAGCAGCCAGGTGGATTTGCCGGTTTCAATTTCGAAGGTTTTAAACAACCGCGGCGCGATCAGGGTGGAAGCGGTTACGGTGAAGGCCGAGACCATTTTCACCGAGGCAAAAATGGCGTACGGGCCATACACACCGTTGGCCATCGCCCCAAGACAAAACGCGTAGGCCGCTTTATTCACCGGGCCGCCGAGGTCGAACGAGCACATAAAGCCGAGGATCGCCCCCAGTACCAGCGCGTTGGTGCCTGACAGACCGTTTAGCCACGCGGTTAAACCGTTGTTGACCCACGCCACGGGTTCGCCGACCACGAACAGCATCAGGCTGCCTGCGCCGAGCGTACCGAGCACCGGATAGAGGTAATACGTGAGGAAGCCGTTGTAGCGATTGTTTAACCGGATGTGGTTTTTCACCCAGCGCATCAGATACCCGGCGATCAAGCCCCCCACGACCGCGCCGAGGAAACCTGAACCAATCATGTTCGCCGCAAGCCCGGCCGCGAAGCCCGGTGCCAGCGCGGGTTTATCCGCCAGGGAATACGCGGTGTACGCCGCCAGCACCGGCACCATTAATATGCCGAGCATCCCGCCGCCCAGTTTGCGGTACATCCACAGCCATGAGTTTTCCTGATCGAATAAATGCTGTAAACCGAGCATCTGCGCCAGCAAAACCGCCACCGCCAGTACCGTACCGCCTGCGACGATCAGCGGCACGGCAAACGAAATCCCGCTCAGCAACGCCTGCTTGAGTTCGGTTTTCAGGTTTTTGGTATCGTGATTTTCGGTCTGAACGTCGCGCTTTTCAGCGGACGGTTTCAGCGCCAGCGCCTGCTGGATAAGCGCTTCGGCATGACGAATCGGCTCAGCAACTGGCACCGAAAGCGCCGGAATACCGTTGAAACGCTCCGATTCTTTAATCGCTACTTCTGCCGCAAAAATACAGGCCTGAGCGTTATTCAGCTGTTCAGCGGTCAGGCGGTTTTCAATTCCGTTCGCGCCCTGGCGTTCAACGCAGACGTTCACCCCGAGCTTTTGCCCCGCTTTTTCCAGATATTCAGCGGCCATATAGGTGTGTGCGATGCCTGCCGGACAGGCGGTCACGCAAACAATGGTTGGGGCGTTTTTCACCACGGGCGTGTCTGTCACATCCAGTGGCGCGTCCAGCACCCGCAATAATTGTTCCGCGGTGGTGGCCGCACACACGGCGGCGCGCACCTCGTCGTCCACCAGCCGGGACGTCAGCGCCGTGAGCAGCTGCATGTGCGTGGAACCCGCCTGCGCGGGCGGGATAGCCAGCAGCACAACCAGGTTCACCTCTTCCTCGCCGTCCACGCCTTCCCACAGAATCGGCTCAGGCAGCGTCGCCACGGCAAATGCCGCTTCGTTTACGGCAAGGCTTTTACCGTGCGGTACCGCCAGCCCCTCCCCGAGGGCGGTCGGCCCTTCACTTTCTCGGGCAAACACATCCCGAAGAAAATCATCAAGGCTGGAAATTTTACCCAGCGCGGCCAGCCGTTCGGCCAGGGCGCGGATCGTTTCATCGCGGCTGGCAAAATTGGCCTGCAAGCACAGCGCGTCCGGGTGCGTTAACGTCGTCAGGTTCATCACGATCCTCACTGTAAAAGTGTAAAAACGGCCAGTCGGCCATTCAGCTGGAAGGATCTTGCCAGATAAAACAATACATTTATGTGATCACTTTCTCTTAAACAAATAATTTGTATTTGATTTGTATTATTTACAAGTGCACTCAGGCAGGCATAATTCGTATTATCGATGCAGTGAAAAGGCAGACATCATGACCAAGAAACCGATGTATCGGCAGATTGCCGATACCCTGCGTGAACGCGTACAGCGCGGCGAATTAAAGCCCGGTGATGCGCTGCCCACCGAATCTGCCCTACAGGAAGAGTTTGCGGTGAGCCGCGTAACCGTGCGCCAGGCGCTGAAACAGCTCACCCAGGAAGCCATTATCGAAAGCATTCAGGGCAGCGGGTCATACGTTAAGGCCGAGCGGGTCAATTACGATATCTATCAGCTGACCAGTTTTTACGAGAAGCTGGTCGACCGAAACGTGGAAACGCACAGCGACGTGCGGGTGTTCGAGGCGATTGATGCCTGTCAGGAGATGGCGGAAAAACTGCAGATCGTGATGGGGGATAAAATCTGGCACGTCAAACGCGTGCGGTTTATCCAGCAAAAGCCGGTCACGCTGGAAGAAACCTGGATGCCGCTGGCGCTGTTTCCCGATCTCACCTGGCAGGTGATGGAAAACTCCAAATATCACTTTATCGAAGCCGTCAAAAAGCGGGTTATTGACCGCAGCGAACAGGAAATCGTGCCGGTGATGCCGTCGGAAGAAGCCGTGAAATTGCTCGGCTTAGATCCCAACCAGCCGATTCTGGAAAAAATCTCGCGTGGCTATCTGGATGACGGAAAAGTCTTTGAATACAGTCGCAATGCTTTCAAAAGTGACGATTACAAATTCACCCTGGTCGCCAAACGCAGGCAATAAAAAAGGCCACTGCTAAAGTGGCCAACCATGTCGAAAACGGACATATAAAGCTCCCCGCAGGGGGAGCAGAGAGGATTATTAGGCGATGATGGTTTTCAGCGCTTCGCCGATGTCTGCCAGGCTGCGAACGGTTTTCACACCGGCCGCTTCCAGAGCTGCGAATTTCTCGTCCGCAGTCCCTTTCCCGCCGGCAATGATCGCGCCCGCGTGGCCCATACGTTTGCCTTTCGGCGCAGTCACACCCGCGATGTAGCCAACCACCGGTTTGGTTACGTGTTCTTTGATGTAAGCAGCCGCTTCTTCTTCAGCGCTACCGCCGATCTCACCGATCATCACGATCGCTTCGGTCTGCGGATCTTCCTCGAACATTTTCAGGATATCGATGAAGTTAGAGCCAGGGATCGGGTCACCGCCGATGCCCACACAGGTGGACTGGCCGAAACCGTAATCGGTGGTCTGCTTAACCGCTTCATAAGTCAGGGTGCCTGAACGGGAAACGATACCCACTTTACCCGGCTTGTGAATGTGGCCTGGCATGATGCCGATTTTACTCTGACCTGGGGTGATAACGCCTGGGCAGTTCGGGCCAATCATGCGCACGCCCGCTTCATCCAGCTTCACTTTCACGGTCAGCATATCCAGAGTCGGGATGCCTTCGGTGATGGTGATGATGAGCTTAATGCCTGCGTCGATAGCTTCCAGAATGGAGTCTTTGCAGAACGGAGCCGGAACGTAGATGACGGAGGCAGTTGCGCCCGTTGCTTCTACGGCTTCACGTACGGTGTTGAACACCGGCAGATCCAGATGGGTGGTGCCGCCTTTGCCTGGCGTTACGCCGCCAACCATGTTGGTGCCGTAAGCGATCGCTTGTTCAGAGTGGAAAGTCCCCTGGCTACCGGTGAAACCCTGGCAGATAACCTTGGTGTTTTTATCAATTAAAATGGACATTATTTCCCCTCCACTGCGGCAACGACCTGCTGAGCGGCATCCGTCAGACTTTTCGCTGCAATAATATTCAGACCGCTGTCGGCGAGTTTTTTCGCACCGAGTTCAGCGTTGTTACCTTCCAGACGTACGACAACCGGCACGTTTACGCCCACTTCTTCAACAGCACCGATGATGCCGTCAGCAATCAGGTCGCAACGTACGATCCCGCCGAAGATGTTAACCAGTACGGCTTTCACCTTGTCATCAGAGAGGATGATTTTGAACGCTTCGGTGACGCGTTCTTTGGTTGCGCCGCCGCCCACATCGAGGAAGTTAGCCGGTTCGCCGCCGTGCAGCTTAACGATGTCCATGGTACCCATCGCCAGGCCTGCGCCGTTAACCATGCAACCGATGTTGCCGTCGAGTGCAACGTAGTTCAGTTCCCACTGTGCAGCCTGCGCTTCACGTGGATCTTCCTGAGACTGGTCGCGCATTTCACGCAGATCCGGCTGGCGGAACAGCGCATTGCCGTCAGCGCCGAGCTTGCCGTCGAGGCAAATCAGGTCGCCCTGCTTGGTGATCACCAGCGGGTTGATTTCGATCAGGGCCAGGTCACGATCCAGGAAGATGTTCGCCAGACCCATGAAGATCTTGGTGAACTGCTGAACCAGTTTGCCTTCCAGACCCAGTTTGAACGCCAGTTCACGACCCTGGTAGGGCATTGGACCTGCCAGCGGATCGATAGCCACTTTGTGGATCAGGTGCGGGGTTTCTTCCGCCACTTTTTCAATTTCCACGCCGCCTTCAGTAGACGCCATGAACACCACGCGACGGGAGCTACGGTCAACCACAGCGCCCAGATAGAGTTCTTTCGCGATATCGGTCGCTGCTTCAACCAGAATCTGGTTTACCGGCTGACCATTCGCATCTGTTTGATAGGTTACCAGGCGTTTGCCGAGCCAATGCTCAGCGAAAGCGCGAATGTCTTCTTTGCTGTTAACGACTTTAACGCCACCCGCTTTACCGCGGCCGCCAGCGTGTACCTGGCATTTCACGACCCAAGGGCCCGCGCCGATTTTAGAAGCCGCTTCTTCAGCTTCACGCGGTGTTGAGCAGGCGTAGCCTACTGGCGCAGGTAAACCGTAGCGGGCAAACAGCTGTTTGGCCTGGTATTCATGTAAGTTCATGCGTTCTATCCACTTTAGAAAATCATTATCATTTTACCTCCAGGCCGCATCCGGCCCGGAGGACAGGTGATACAGGGCTTACTACACGTCCAGCAGCAGACGAGTCGGATCTTCCAGCAGCTCTTTGATGGCTACGAGGAAGCCCACGGACTCGCGACCATCGATCAGACGATGATCGTAGGACAGTGCCAGGTACATCATTGGCAGAATTTCAACTTTGCCATCAACCGCCATCGGACGATCTTTAATGGCGTGCATGCCAAGGATCGCGCTCTGCGGTGGGTTGATGATTGGCGTAGACATCAGGGAACCGAAGACGCCGCCGTTGGTAATGGTAAAGTTACCGCCGGTCAAATCTTCTACCGTCAGCTTGCCATCACGGCCTTTCAGTGCCAGCGTTTTGATGTTCTTCTCGATGTCAGCCATGCCGAGTGCGTCAACGTCACGCAGAACCGGCGTGACCAGGCCACGTGGCGTGGAAACGGCCATGCTGACGTCGAAGTAGTTGTGGTAAACCACGTCTTCGCCATCGATAGACGCGTTCACTTCCGGGTAGCGTTTCAGCGCTTCAACCACGGCTTTCACGTAGAAGGACATGAAGCCCAGACGGATACCGTGACGTTTTTCAAACGCGTCGCCGTACTGCTTACGCAGGTCCATGATTGGCTTCATGTTGACTTCGTTGAAGGTCGTCAGCATGGCGGTTGAGTTTTTCGCTTCCAGCAGACGCTCAGCCACGCGTTTGCGCAGGCGGGTCATTGGAACACGTTTCTCAGAGCGGCCTGCCAGCGGAGCCGGAGCAGCGGCGGCTGGTGCGGCTTCTGGCGCTTTCGCTTCAGATTTAGCCGGCGCTTTTGCCAGATGTTTTTCAACGTCTTCACGCGTCAGACGACCGCCCACACCGGTGCCTTTGATAGCGCTGGCGTCGAGGTTGTGCTCAGCCAGCAGACGACGGATCGCCGGGCTCAGTGCGTCATTACTCTGTTCTTCCAAAGAAGCCTGCTGCCGCTGGGCCGGAGTAGAATCTTTGGCTTCAGATTTCGCGCTAGACGCTTTGCCAGCGCTGTTGCCTTCACGCAGGCGACCGAGGATCTGACGAGAAGTCACGGTCGTGCCTTCATCTTCCAGAACTGCATCCAGAATGCCGTCGGCCGACGCCGGTACTTCCAGTACCACTTTGTCAGTTTCGATTTCTACCAGAACTTCATCGCGGACTACCGCATCGCCTGGCTTCTTGTGCCAGGTAGCAACCGTTGCATCGGCTACAGATTCCGGCAGGTCGGGAACAAGAATATCTACGCTACTCATTTTGTATCCTTTAATTAATCGACGTTCAGCGCGTCATTGACCAGATCTTGTTGCTGCTTCTGGTGAACGGACATATATCCTACCGCCGGAGAGGCGGAGGCCGGGCGACCTGCATAACGCAGGGCTGACCCAAATGGAATCACTTCACGTAAGTGATGCTGGCTGCAGTACCAGGCGCCCTGGTTGAGCGGCTCTTCCTGGCACCAGACAAAATCATGCACGTGAGCATAAGCTTTCAGCACATCCTGCATCGCCTGATGCGGGAATGGATACAGCTGTTCGATACGCACGATGGCGACATCTTTTTGATCGTTCTTGCGACGCTGTTCCAGCAGGTCGTAGTAAACCTTACCAGAGCACATCACCACACGTTTCACGCCTGAAGGATCCAGCTCGTCCACTTCGCCAATCGCCGGCATAAAGGTGCCGTTGGCCAGTTCTTCGAGGGAGGAGACTGCCAGCGGGTGGCGCAGCAGAGATTTCGGTGACATCACCACCAGCGGACGGCGCATCCCGCGCAGCGCCTGACGACGCAGCATGTGATATACCTGAGCCGGAGTAGACGGCACACAAACCTGCATATTCTGTTCAGCACACAGCTGCAGATAGCGTTCCAGACGCGCGGAGGAGTGCTCCGGACCCTGCCCTTCGTAGCCGTGCGGCAGCAGCATGGTCAGGCCACACATACGGCCCCATTTCTGTTCGCCGGAGCTGATGAACTGGTCGATAACCACCTGCGCACCGTTGGCGAAGTCACCAAACTGCGCTTCCCAGATAGTCAGGATGCGCGGCTCTGCGGTGGCGTAGCCGTATTCGAATGCCAGCACCGCTTCTTCAGACAACACGGAGTCCCAGACCTTGAACTGGCCCTGACTGTTATGCACGTGTTGCAGCGGAGTGTATGTGGAACCGTTGGTCTGGTTGTGAATAACCGCGTGACGGTGGAAGAAGGTGCCGCGACCGGAGTCTTCACCGGACAGACGCACAGGAATGCCTTCATCTACCAGCGTGGCGTACGCCAGGTTTTCTGCGCCGCCCCAGTCGAACATTTTCTCACCTGCGGCCATGGACTGACGATCGCCATAGATTTTCGCTACGCGAGACTGCATTTCAACAGCGTCCGGCACAGTGCTGATGCGTTTTGCCAGCTCCTGCAAACGCTTCATGTCGACCTTATTCGGGTAGCTCTCATCCCACTCGTGGTTGAGGTACGGCGACCAGGTAAAGGAGTGCATGTTCATCGGACGCCACTCTTTCACCACGCATTCACCTGCATCCAGCGCGTCGCGGTAAAGGTTGACCATCTCAGTCGCATCTTCCAGCGTGGCAACGCTGTCGCCTTCCAGCTTGTCAGCGTAGATTTTACGTGGGGTCGGATGCTTTTTGATTTTCTGGTACATCAGCGGCTGAGTTGCGCTCGGCTCGTCGGCTTCGTTATGGCCGTGACGGCGATAGCAAACCAGATCGATGAACACATCGCGTTTGAAGGTGTTACGGAAATCGAGCGCCAGACGGGTAACAAACGCCACCGCTTCCGGGTCATCCGCGTTCACGTGGAAAATCGGCGCCATCACCATTTTACCGATATCGGTACAGTACGGTGTGGAACGCGCATCCAACGGGTTGGACGTGGTAAAGCCGACCTGGTTGTTGATGACGATACGCACGGTACCGCCCACTTCGTAACCCCGCGCTTTAGACATGTTCAGGGTTTCCTGAACCACGCCCTGCCCGGCAACCGCCGCATCACCGTGAATGGTAATCGGCAGTACTTTGTTGCTGCTTGGCTCTTCCAGACGATCCAGACGCGCACGTACGGAGCCGATAACGACCGGGCTCACGATTTCAAGGTGCGACGGGTTGAACGCCAGCGCTAAGTGTACCAGGCCACCTTCGGTTTCGATATCAGACGAGAAGCCCATGTGGTACTTCACGTCACCGGTGCCGAGGTGTTCTTTATGCTTCCCGGCGAATTCGTCGAACAGGTCCTGCGGCTTTTTACCGAGCACGTTGATCAGAACGTTCAGACGGCCGCGGTGCGCCATACCCAGCACCACTTCGCGGGTGCCGCTTTTACCCGCGTGGCGGATAAGCTCTTTGAGCATAGGCACCAGCGCGTCGCCGCCTTCCAGCGAGAAGCGTTTCGCACCCGGGAATTTCGCGCCCAGGTAACGTTCAAGGCCTTCGGCCGCGGTCAATTCTGTCAGGAAGCGTTTTTTCTCGTCCGCGCTAAAGGTCGCGTGACCGACCACCGATTCGATACGCTGCTGGATCCAGCGTTTCTCTTCAGTGGACGTAATATGCATATATTCCGCGCCGATGGAGCCGCAGTAAGTCTGCTTCAGGGCAGCGATCAGTTCGCCCAGCTTCATCGTCTCTTTACCGATAGCAAACGAGCCTACGTTATAGCTGTCCTGGAAATCTGCCTCGGTCAGGTCATGGAAAGCCGGGTCTAAATCAGACACCCGCTCTTGTTTCCACAATCCTAACGGATCGAGATTAGCGTCCTGATGACCACGGAAACGATACGCGTTGATCAGCTGCAGGACTTTAACCTGCTTCACATTGGAGTCAGGGTCAGAAATCGAGGAAGAGTAACGTGAGGCATCCTTCGCCAGACGACGGAAATAATCACGCGTAGTAGAATGAAATTGATCCGGTTTGACTCCGGTACCAGGTAACTGCTGGAACATTGAACGCCAGTTGGCGTCGACAGAGTCAGGATCGGTTAAGAAGTCTTCATAGAGCTGTTCTATCCAGCTCTGGTTAGAGCCAGAGAGGTAAGAAGAGTCCAGCCAGGCTTTCATTGCGCCGTTCTGCATCGTGATCCCTTAAGCATTTTTATGCTTACTTTCGCCGTAGAAACTACCACGTATACCGGTACAAGGTGTACGTGCCGGGGTTCACTTGCGAGCTCTTCTATGCGGGCCCGCGAAGGAACCTTTAAAAACCGCCCTCTAACCGTCGCTGTTCAGGCTGCAACTGCGTTGCGCTGAAATCTCGGTTATAGATGCCAAATACGGCAGTTTTTAGAGGTTTCCTGCAATTCCGTTTTCCCGGTGGCGCTGCGCTGACTGGGCCTACTCTCACGTAGGCCTGATTAGCGTAGCGCCATCAGGCGTTGTTACTTACGCACTGCGTTGCAGCAGCATCGACTTAATATGGCCGATAGCGCGCGTCGGGTTAAGACCTTTCGGACATACACTGACGCAGTTCATGATGCTATGGCAGCGGAATACGCTGAAAGCGTCACTTAAGCCTTCAAGGCGGCTGTCGGTTTCGGTATCACGGCTGTCGATCAGGAAGCGATATGCTGCCAGCAGACCGGCTGGGCCGACGAACTTATCCGGATTCCACCAGAATGACGGGCAAGATGTGGAACAACATGCACAAAGAATACACTCGTACAGACCGTCCAGTTTTTCACGCTGCTCAGGCGACTGTAAATGTTCGCGAGCGGGTGGATTCTGCCCATTATTCAACAAGTAAGGCTTAATCTTCTCATATTGAGCATAGAACTGCCCCATGTCTACCACCAAATCGCGAACCACCGGTAAACCCGGCAGAGGGCGAATCACAATCTTCTGCCCTGCACGCTGCAAAGCGGAAATGGGGGTAACACACGCCAGACCGTTTTTGCCGTTCATGTTCACGCCATCGGAGCCACACACCCCTTCACGGCACGAACGACGGAACGACAGCGTCGGGTCCTGTTCTTTGAGCTGGATTAACGCATCCAGCAGCATCATGTCGCGCCCTTCTTCCGCTTCGAGGGTGTATTCCTGCATGCGCGGAGCGTCGTCGATATCCGGGTTATAACGATAAACTGAAAACTCGAGTCTCATTTTCCTGTCTCCGCAATTAGTAGGTACGCACTTTCGGCGGGAATGCCGGACGCAGTTTCGGTTCCATGTTCACTTCACGACGGGTCATGGATTCCGACTGCGGCTGGTACAGGGAGTGGCAGAGCCAGTTTGCGTCATCGCGTTCCGGGAAGTCGAAGCGGCTGTGTGCGCCACGGCTTTCAGTACGGAAGTTTGCCGATACCGCAGTGGCGAAGGCCGTTTCCATCAGGTTATCCAACTCCAGACACTCAACGCGCTGGGTGTTGAATTCGCTGGAGGTGTCATCCAGACGGGCGTTTTTCAGGCGCTCGCGGATCACTTTCAGCTGTTCCAGACCTTTTGCCATCGCATCACCTTCACGGAATACCGAGAAGTTGTGCTGCATACATTCCTGCAGTGCTTTACGGATTTCCACCGGATCTTCACCGCTACGGGTGTTGTTCCAGCGGTTGAGACGTTCCAGAGAAGCGTCAATGTCAGATTCGTTTGCGTCACGCAGCGCGCCCTGCTCGGCAATGGATTCTTGCAGATGCAGGCCAGCAGCACGACCAAATACCACCAGGTCCAGCAGCGAGTTGCCGCCCAGACGGTTGGCACCGTGTACGGAGACACAAGCGATTTCGCCCACCGCGAACAGGCCCGGGATCACAACATCTTCGCCCTTCTCGTTCACGGTCAGCGCCTGGCCGGTCACTTTGGTCGGAATACCGCCCATCATGTAGTGGCAGGTTGGGATAACCGGGATCGGTTCTTTAATCGGGTCGACGTGTGCAAAGGTACGGGACAGTTCGAGGATGCCCGGCAGACGGGATTCGAGCACGTCTTTGCCAAGGTGATCGAGTTTTAGTTTGGCATGCGGACCCCACGGGCCTTCGCAGCCGCGACCTTCACGGATTTCGATCATGATGGAACGTGCCACCACGTCACGACCCGCCAGGTCTTTCGCGTTCGGCGCATAGCGCTCCATGAAACGCTCGCCGTGTTTGTTCAGCAGATAACCGCCTTCACCACGGCAACCTTCGGTCACCAGCACGCCCGCACCGGCGATACCGGTTGGGTGGAACTGCCACATTTCCATATCCTGCACCGGAACACCGGCGCGGATTGCCATCCCAACGCCGTCACCGGTGTTGATGTGCGCATTGGTTGTGGACTGATAAATACGGCCTGCACCGCCGGTCGCCAGCACGGTGGCATTGGCTTTGAAGTACACGACTTCACCGGTTTCGATGCACAGTGCGGTACAACCGACCACCGCACCATCCTGGTTTTTCACCAGATCCAGCGCATACCACTCGGAGAAAATGGTGGTTTTGTTTTTCAGGTTCTGCTGATACAGCGTGTGCAACAGCGCGTGACCGGTACGGTCAGCCGCCGCTGCGGTACGTGCCGCCTGCTCGCCGCCGAAGTTTTTCGACTGGCCGCCAAACGGACGTTGATAAATAGTGCCATCATCCAGACGGGAGAATGGCAGACCCATATGTTCCAGCTCCAGAATCGCTTCCGGGCCGGTTTTACACATATATTCGATAGCGTCCTGGTCACCGATGTAGTCTGACCCTTTTACGGTGTCATACATGTGCCATTCCCAGTTATCTTCATGGGTGTTACCGAGCGCGACGGTGATACCACCCTGCGCTGACACGGTATGGGAACGGGTCGGGAAGACTTTAGAGAGCAGCGCACAGGTCTGGCCGCTCTGGGAAATTTGCAGTGCGGCACGCATGCCTGCACCACCTGCTCCGATTACAACAGCATCAAATTCTCTGACTGGCAGTTTCATTACACACCCCACACCACAACAAATCCATAAATCACGTAAACCACCAGTGCAACGACGATAGCCAGTTGCAGAGGCAGGCGAATCGCCAGCGGTTTAACGTAGTCGGTCAACACCTGCCACATGCCAATCCAGGCATGAATCAAGATAGAAAACAGAGCCAGCAGGGTGAAGACTTTGGTGAAAGCGGAAGAGAAGAAACCCGTCCAGACTTCCCAGGTGAGCGAGCCGTGGGTCGCGAAGAAACCAACCATGTAGATAATGTACAGAGTCAGAACGATCGCGGTGGCACGTACGAGGATGAAGTCATGTACGCCGTTGCGTCCTAGTGCTGAGGCGTTGCTTACCATACGAGGACTCCTGCGAGAAGTGAAAGCACGACAGTAATAACAAAAGAAATCTTGGCAGACCGTACACCGACTTCGAAGGTTTCTTCCAGATAGCCAAAGTCCATCATCAAATGACGAATGCCCACCACGGCGTGATACGCCAGTGCGGTCAGAATGCCCCAGAGGATGAATTTGACGAAGAAGCCGCTCATGATGGAGCTCGCGACCTGGAAGCCTTCAGGAGAGGAGAGACTGGTGCCGAGTAACCACAACAGAATGCCAACCGCCACAAATGTAATCACGCCAGAAACGCGGTGGAGGATGGACGCTATCGCCGTTACAGGAAATCGGATCGTTTTGAGATCCAGATTGACAGGTCTTTGTTTTTTCACATTTCTTATCATGAATAGCGCCCACATGCTGTTCTTATTATTCCCTTGGATTTCGCGTTACAGGAAGGCGGCAAGTCCGGGAAGCCCGGGAGCATAGAGAACTATGTGACCGGGGTGAGCGGGCGCAGCCAACACACCTGTAGCGTGAAAGACTATGGGATTTCCTTCCTCCGGTCTGCGTGCGGGTCAGACAGCGTCCTTTCTATAACTGCGCGTCATGTAAAAACTCCATATGAAAGAGCTAAAACGGCACATTACAACGCTGGGTGGCTCGGGATTGCAGGGGTTTCCGGAGACCTGGCGGCAGTATAGGCCGTTCACAAAATCATTACAATTAACCTACATATAGTTTGTCGGGTTTTATGCGGAACAGTGATCAGGGTCACGATAACAACATTATTTTAATTTTTACTCACCTGATTTGACAAATATTAAACATTATTGTTACAACCATCACTTAGAAAGGCATATAATGCGTAAAAGTTATGGGGTCACTCTTTCTCCTGACAAATAGTTATGAAATGGTGAGAAAGTATTGACCGATGTAATCAGGAAAGTTAATAGTGATAGACAGGTTTGAATAATCGGACTGCTAAAACCCTGATTTGCTGTTGTTTCACGGTGGATTGAACGTATGCCCCAAGGCGCCCTTTGCTCTGTACCCTGGTTTACCCTCGCGAGCTGAGCGGTGAGCCGAATAACAAACTGGTAACGTCGAAATTCCCCCTGAAAGCGAATCCGGCATCCGGCAGTCTTATGTAATAAGGCGCTAAGGAGACCGTAAATGGCTGATACAAAGGCAAAGCTCACTCTCAACGGTGAAGCTGCTATTGAACTGGATGTGCTAAAAGGCACACTCGGCGAAGACGTTATTGATATCCGTACCCTCGGCTCAAAAGGGATGTTCACTTTTGACCCCGGTTTTACCTCCACCGCATCCTGCGAATCAAAAATCACGTTTATCGATGGTGATGAAGGCATCCTTCTGCATCGCGGTTTTCCTATCGATGAGCTCGCAACACAGTCTAACTACCTCGAAGTCTGCTACATCCTGCTGAACGGTGAAAAACCGACCCAGGCGCAGTACGAAGAATTCAAAACCACCGTGACCCGTCACACCATGATCCACGAGCAGATTACCCGTCTGTTCCACGGCTTCCGTCGTGACTCGCATCCGATGGCGGTCATGTGCGGTGTGACCGGCGCACTGGCGGCGTTTTATCACGACTCCATGGATGTAAATAACCCGCGTCACCGCGAAATCGCTGCCTTCCGTCTGCTGTCGAAAATGCCGACCATGGCCGCGATGAGCTACAAATATTCCATCGGTCAGCCGTTCGTCTACCCGCGCAACGATCTCTCCTACGCCGGCAACTTCCTCAACATGATGTTCTCCACGCCGTGTGAAGAGTACGTGGTGAACCCGGTTCTGGAACGCGCGATGGACCGTATTCTGATTCTGCATGCCGATCACGAGCAGAACGCCTCGACGTCTACCGTCCGTACCGCGGGCTCGTCCGGTGCGAACCCGTTCGCCTGTATCGCTGCGGGCATCGCGTCCCTGTGGGGACCAGCACACGGCGGCGCCAACGAAGCCGCACTGAAAATGCTGGAAGAAATCAGCTCTGTTGAGCACATTCCGGAATTCGTGCGTCGCGCCAAAGACAAGAACGATTCGTTCCGTCTGATGGGCTTCGGTCACCGTGTTTACAAAAACTATGACCCGCGTGCCACCGTGATGCGTGAAACCTGCCACGAAGTGCTGAAAGAACTGGGCACCAAAGACGACCTGCTGCAGGTGGCGATGGAGCTTGAGCACATCGCGCTGAACGACCCGTACTTCATTGAGAAGAAACTCTACCCGAACGTGGACTTCTACTCCGGCATCATCCTCAAAGCGATGGGCATTCCGTCCTCCATGTTTACCGTCATCTTCGCCATGGCCCGTACCGTTGGCTGGATTGCACACTGGAGCGAAATGCACAGCGAAGGCATGAAGATTGCCCGTCCACGCCAGCTTTACACCGGCTACGACAAACGCGAGTTCAGCTCGGACGTTAAGAATAAATAATTGACGTTGGGTGCGGTGCAATAAAAAACGGTAACCTTCGGGTTACCGTTTTGCTTTTGTCCTTCAGGTTTCACGCGTTCTTACTATTCTGCATTGAGACGCCAGGCCAGCTGTTCGAAATAGCGATGCTGATCGTCTCGCGCTTTCAACGCCTCTTCCAGCGTGCACGGCACGAAGTGCATCGGCTGCCCCAGTGGAATTTGCGCCAGTTGGTACATATCGGCTTCGATAATGCAGGCAATACGCGGATAACCGCCGGTTGTTTGCGCATCGTTCATCAGCACAATCGGCTGGCCATTGTGCGGCACCTGCACCACGCCCGGCAGCAGGCCGTGCGACAACAGCTCGCGATCGGTAGTACGTATCAACGGCTGCCCCTGTAGACGATAACCCATGCGGTTACTTTGCGGACTGAGCTGCCAAGGCGCACGCCAGAAGTTCTCCTGCGAGGCGGTATCAAATTCATGATATTCCGGCCCCGGCAGCGCACGGATCCGATTCCCGCGCAGCAGTTGTTTCACGCCCTGTGGACCGTTAAATGTGCGCGTAGCAGGCAGCAATTTCAGGGTGTCACCATCCTGAAGTCGGCGTCCTTCCAGCCCGCCAATCCCGACGTTAAGATCGGTACTGTACGAACCCAGCACTTTTGGCACATCGATGCCGCCGGAAATCGCCAGATAGCTGCGAATGCCGTGCAAAGGTCGCTTCATGACCAGCGTTTGCCCGGCCTTCACCTGCAGTCTCCACCCAGCCCAAACGGGTTTGTCGTCGAGCGTCGCTTCGCACCCTGCGCCCGTGAGCGCAAACCAGCCATCGCGTTCAAACTGAGCCGTCAATTGGCCCAATGTGATTTCGAGTGCTGCCGCGCTCGGATCATTGCCCACCAGCAAATTGGCGGTCATCAGCGCCGGTTTATCCAGCGCGCCGCAGCGACTGACGCCGGACTGACGCAGGCCATAACGCCCGCCGTCCTGCACCGAAGTGTAGAGGCCTGAACGTATAATTTTCAGCATACGCCCTCCTTTTGCGGCACAAAGCGCACCGTGTCTCCTGGCCTGAGTAGAACCGGTTCCGCCAGGCGTGAATCAAACATCGCCTGAGACGTATGCCCAATCAGCTGCCAGCCGCCCGGCGTTGCCAGGGGGTAAATGCCGGTATGCTGGCCGCCAATCCCGACGGAGCCCGCGGGCACCTGCACACGCGGTTCTGCCCGACGCGGCATCGCCAGTTTCGGCGACAGTCCGCCAAGATAAGCAAAGCCCGGCTGGAAGCCTAAAAACCACACCACATAATCCTGCGATGAGTGAAGCTCCACGACCTGCTGCGGTGTCAGGCCACAATGCTCGGCCACCAGCGGTAAATCCGGCCCCAGTTCCCCGCCATAAACGACCGGGATCTCAATCTGGCGGGAATCCGGCTCCAGCACTTCGCTCTCTTCCCACCAGCGCTGAAGACGCTCGATGGCATCCAGCGCCCGCGACTGCGGATTACGCAGGATAACGGTTATGTTATTCATCCCGGGAATGGCTTCGAGCACTTCCGGGTACTCAGGTAAACGCTGGGTCAGACGCCAGATACGTTTCTGGCTCTCCAGCGTCACAGGCGGTTCAAGTTCCAGAACGACTGCCGTTTCGCCCAACAGGTAACAACGCGCTCGCTGCAATTTCGTCCTCTCTCATCAGGCCGGGTTAGGGATGTCGATAAAGGTGACATCCAGATCGGTATTTTCAGTCAGCCATTCGCTTAACGCGCGAATGCCACCGCGTTCGGTCGCGTGATGACCGGCGGCATAAAAATGCAGGCCCTGCTCGCGGGCGGAATGAATGGTTTGCTCCGACACTTCGCCGGTAATAAAGGCATCTACGCCAAAACGTGCCGCGCTGTCGATAAAGTTCTGACCGCCGCCGGTGCACCACGCTACGCGCGATATTTTGTCCGGTCCGGTGTCACCACTCCACAGTGGCGTTCGGCCAATGCGGGTTTCAATCCACGATGCCAGTTCAAGCCCGGAAACAGCCATCGACAGCTCGCCCCACGGCACCAGCGGTTCAATTTCGCCTTTGATATTGATGCCGAGGAGTGCGGCTAACTGGGCATTATTGCCAAGCTCAGGGTGCGCATCCAGCGGCAAATGCCAGCCGTAAAGGTTGATATCATTGGCCAGCAACGTTTTCAGCCGGTTGCGCTTCATGCCGCGGATCACCGGCGACTCCCCTTTCCAGAAATAGCCGTGATGCACGATGACGGCATCGGCTTCCAGACGCACGGCTTCATCCAGCAGCGCCTGGCTTGCGGTCACGCCAGTGACGATTTTGCGGATCTCTTCCCGCCCCTCAACCTGCAGCCCATTTGGCGCGTAATCGCTGATGGCTGCGCTGTTGAGTTTCTCATTAATCAGTTGTTCCAGTTCACTGTTTTTCATCGTCACTCCAGACTTTCCCTCAATACTGTTGGATACCATAGCCGCCCGGCGGCTTCACGTCGATACCCCCGCAACGCCAGGCAAAAATCCGGTCATTTGATTAGCGCAAAAAACGCTTAACGTCACGCAGCACGTTAATGTATATTTATGCATTAGGACAGCATATAAATTGAGCTTTTGCGCTCAAGGCACATGGAAAGCATATAAGAAACGAATAATGCGGAATGTTTATCTTCTGCACTTCTGGCAAGGCTGAGAGCAACATGAAGACACCATCGTCACAACCACGCGCTATCTATTACGTGGTCGCACTGCAGATTTGGGAATATTTTAGCTTTTATGGGATGCGCGCGCTGCTGATCCTGTATCTCACCAACCAACTGAAATACAACGATAACCACGCTTATGCGCTGTTCAGCGCCTACTGCTCTCTGGTCTATGTCACGCCCATCCTCGGTGGCTGGCTGGCGGATAAAGTGCTTGGCAACCGTATGGCGGTGATGATCGGCGCCTTTTTAATGGCTGTCGGCCACCTGGTGCTCGGCGCCAGCGAAATGTCATCGATGTTCCTTTATCTGGCATTGGCGATTATCGTTTGCGGCTATGGCCTGTTTAAATCGAATGTGAGCTGCCTGCTCGGCGAGCTGTACGAACCGACCGACCCGCGCCGCGACGGCGGTTTCTCCCTGCTTTACGCCGCAGGTAACGTCGGTTCGATCATCGCGCCAATCGCCTGCGGTTACGTCCAGCAAGAATACAGCTGGGCGATGGGCTTCGCGCTGGCCGCCATCGGTATGCTCGCGGGCCTGGTGATTTTCCTCTGCGGAAACCGCCACTTCAGCCACACCGTCGGCGTGAACAAAGCCGTGCTGTGCAGCAAGAAACTCGCCGTTCCGGTCTGGGGCTGGCTGCTGGCGCTGCTGGTGGTGTCACCGATTGTCATTGCCGTACTGTTCTGGAAAGAGTGGTCACTGTATGCCCTGATCGTCGCCACCGTCATCGGCCTGGCGATGCTCGCGCAAATCTACAAAAAAGCAGAGAACCAGAAGCAACGCAAAGAACTTGGGCTCATTGTGGTCCTGACCTTCTTCAGCTTGCTGTTCTGGGCCTTCGCCCAGCAGGGCGGCAGCTCCATCAGCCTGTATATCGACCGTTTCGTGAACCGCGATGTTCTTGGCTATGAAGTGCCGACGGCGATGTTCCAGTCGGTCAACGGTTTTGCCGTGATGATGTGCGGCGTGTTCCTCGCCTGGGTGGTAAAAGAATCGGTGACAGGTAACCGCGCGGTGCGCATCTGGGGTAAATACGCCCTGGGCCTTGGGCTGATGAGCGCAGGTTTCTGCATTCTGACCCTGAGCGCACGCTGGTCTGCAACCTACGGCCATTCATCGATGCCGCTGATGGTTCTGGGAATGGCGGTAATGGGCTTTGCCGAACTGTTTATCGACCCGGTCGCGATGGCGCAAATCACGCGTATTGAAATCCCAGGCGTGACTGGCGTGCTGACCGGTATCTATATGCTGCTTTCCGGCGCCATCGCCAACTACGTCGCAGGCGTGATTGCCGATCAGACGTCACAAAGCGCCTTTGATGCGGCGGGGGCCATTAACTACTCCATTAATGCTTACATCGACGTGTTCAGCCAGATTACCTGGGGTTCACTGGCCTGTGTGGCCGTGGTGCTGGTCATCTGGCTGGGCCACGCGATGAAAGTCAGATCACGCCGTCTGGCACTGGAGTCTTAAGCTTTACGGGCGGCTTCATACGCCGCCAGCGTCTCTATCCGCGCCTGTTTGTGATTCACAATCGGGCGCGGATATTCTAGCGTTATCCCCTCTTTTTCCGCCCACAGCCACGGTTCGTGAATCGCTTTCTCCGGCACCGTATTCAATTCCGGTAGCCAGTGACGAATAAACACGCCTTCTTTATCAAACCGTTCGCCCTGGGTGGTCGGATTAAAGATGCGGAAATACGGTGCGGCATCGGTCCCCGTTGAGGCCGCCCACTGCCAGCCGCCGTTATTGGCCGCTAAGTCACCGTCTACCAGTTGCGACATGAAGTAACGCTCACCTTCCCGCCAGTCAATCAGCAAATCCTTCACCAGGAAGCTGGCGACAATCATCCGCAGGCGGTTGTGCATCCAGCCTGTTTCATTGAGCTGACGCATCGCCGCATCAACGATCGGGTAGCCCGTTTCGCCCTGTTGCCATGCGGTCAACGCCGCACGATCGTAGTTCCACGCGACCTTATCAGTCCAGGCGATAAACGGTTTATAGCGGCATAACTCAGGGTGATAGGTCATCAGATGGCGGTAAAATTCACGCCAGATGAGTTCATTTAACCAGACCGAGCCGGGGCCGCCGTCTAACGCTTGTGGACATTCCGCGAGAAGCCGATGCAGACACTGGCGCGGAGACAGCACGCCCAACGTGAGGCACGCCGATAACCGACTGGTGCCTTCAATCGCCGGAAAATCTCGCTTCTCTTCGTATTCCGCGGCCTGCTGTTGGCAGAAGTGGCGCAGCCTGTTGATGGCGGTTTTCTCATCCGCCGGGAACAGCGCGGTATCAAAGGGCTCCTGAGGAAGATTGAGGGCAATCTCAGGCGTTTCACACGCCCCACTCTCACGCTGACCCGGAGCCTGAACGCATTCCGGCAGCCCTTCTTTTAGCCGTCGCAGATACGCATTTTTAAACGGCGTAAAAACCTTATACATCTGATGATTGCCGGTCATTACGCTGCCGGGTGCCAGCATCACGCTGTCGTCAAAACCCTGACTCGTCACCGTATCCAACGTTTTTTCCACGCGACTGTCGCGCTGACGCTCGTTAATTTCATATTGATAGTTATAGAAAAGCCGATCGACGTGGTGCGCATCGCAGACATTTTTTACTACCTCTACCGACGCCGCGAAATCTGCCACTTCGCGAAACAGCAAAGGAATGCCTTTTTGCGCCAACTGCGTTTGCAACGCGTTTAGCTGGGCCTGCAAAAATGCCGCCTGCCGTGGCGCCATAAGATGCTGCTGCCACTGCTGCGGTGTGGCAATAAACAGCGCAATCACCTTCGCCTGGCGATCGCGACAGGCGGCGGCCAGCGCCAGATTGTCGTGCAGGCGTAAATCGGTGCGAAACCAGACCAGATGGGTGGTCATAACTCTCCGGTTAATGTCCGTAACGTAAACGTAAGGCTTCCGGCCAAGGGTCGAAATAGCGCTGCCCGGCCAGATAAGCATCAGGAAATTCAGCCATATAGTGTTTTAACAGCGTGACCGGTGCAAGCAGTGGCTGCGTGCCCTGCCGATAGCGATCGATAAGATCTGCCAGCTCCTGACGCTGACGGCTATTAAGCTGTTTACGAAAATATCCCTGCACGTGCATCAAAACGTTGGTGTGATTGCGGCGCGTTGCCGGATGCGACATCAGCGTCATCAGGCGCTGGCGATATTCGACAAAGTAGTCGTCCAGCGATGTCCACTCCGCCATCGCCGCCACAAAGCGCCCAAGTTCACGGTAAAGCGGTTGAGAATGCGCCAGCAATAACAGCTTGTAACGGCTGTGAAACGCCATCAACTCGCCGCGATTCAGGCCCCGCTCACGAATCGCGTGCAGCTCATGCAGGGCATAAATACGCTCGACGAAGTTCTCGCGAAGCACTGCGTCCTGTAATCGCCCGTCTTCTTCCACCGGCAACCAGGGGAAGGTTTCCATCAGGATCTGGGTGTAAATACCGCGTCCGGATTTGCGACTGTATTGACCGTCGGCCTCGTAAACCCGCACGCGCTCCATGCCGCAGCTTGGCGATTTAGCACAGACGATATAGCCGCACAGCTTTTCGAAACGGGTAATCCGCTGACGGGTAAAATCACGCATCGCCTGGGTTAAATTGCCGTCGCGCCCATCGCTAAAAAGCAAATTCGTGCTGCCCTGTTGGTCTTTCATCAGCCGCAGCGCGGGTCTTGGCACCGGTAAGCCAATAGCCATTTCCGGGCAGACGGGCTCAAACGCAACCAGTGGGCTGAGGTCCTCTACTGCAAACGTCAGGCGTTTATGACCGCCATCAAAACGAACGGGTTCGCCGAGCAAACAGGCGCTGATGCCTACCGGGATTTTCTCACTCATAACCACTCCTTTCAGGCATATACGATAAGTGTAGACGCCAGAAAACGAAAAAGGCCGCACAAGGCGGCCTGGACGTCATTCGGTCATTTTTTAGGATTCCGTCCAGAGGTATCACTTTGACGCTTGGGGAAAATAAGCAGACCATCAGTGCTCCTGGGTAGGAATTGAAGTATTCCCCAATGGACCGCGAATCCTGAGGGCATAAAAAAACCGCCACGTTAATGTTGGCGGTTTTTTTATGCCTGCTGGAAAGTCACAAATCAGTAAAAATCACAGGTCGCTTTTTCGGCTTGATCCATCCACACTGGTTTTTCACTGGTTTTAGACCAGACGCGGTGCAGGTAGCTGTAAAAACGCCCGCGATCTTTCCAGAACAGCATCACTGGCAGCGCCAAAACACCTGCCACAACGGCGAAAGTGCGACGCATCAATACAACATGTGCAGGAAACTCTTTGTACATAATCTCTCTCCCCTTTCATGGCCGGCAACGCACGCCGGTAAACGTTATCTGGGGCAAATAATAACGCTTTGGTTGTAATTTTGCTACTCATCCGACCACTTTTTTACGCTGCCCAAGGCGAATTTACACTTCACGCCGTAATTAAGTTACATAAAAGTTAAATTAATACTAATCAATAGTTAATTAATGGTCTTTGCCATTTTTATACTTTTTTTACACTCCGCCCTGCGTTTTTTGCGAAATCTTTGCACCGGAAAACATACCGTTACCGCACATCATTAAACACCTGGAGGTGTACTGTGAGTGCAGGCGTGCTAACTGGTATCGTGCTGGTTTTCCTGTTATTGGGCTATCTGGTTTATGCCCTGATCAATGCGGAGGCCTTCTGATGGCTGCGCAAGGGTTTTTACTGATTGCCAGTTTTTTACTGGTCCTGTTTATTCTGGCGCGCCCGTTGGGCCTCGTGCTGGCGCGGCTGATTGCGAATACGCCGCTGCCCGGCACGGCCAGAATTGAACGCGGGCTTTGGCGCCTGATGGGCATCTCCTCCCTGGAGATGAACTGGCGGCAATATCTGCTGGCTATCCTGATGCTCAACGTTTTGGGAATTGTGGTGCTGTCCGCGATGCTGATGTTGCAGGGCGTTCTGCCATTGAACCCGCAACACTTCCCGGGGCTGTCGTGGGATCTGGCGATGAACACCGCCATCAGCTTTGTCTCCAACACCAACTGGCAGGCGTATAGCGGCGAAAGTACCCTGAGCTACTTCAGCCAGATGTCCGGGCTGGCGGTGCAAAACTTCTTATCCGCAGCCACCGGTATCGCGGTGGTGTTCGCCCTGATCCGTGGTTTCAGCCGCCACAGCACTCACTCGCTGGGCAACGCGTGGATGGATATCGTGCGCGTCACGCTGTGGGTCCTGCTGCCGCTGTCGCTGCTGATCGCGCTGTTTATGATCCAGCAAGGCACGCTGCAAAACCTTCTCCCCTATCAGCATTTCACCTCGCTGGAAGGTGTAAAAGGCCTGCTGCCGATGGGTCCGGTTGCCTCGCAGGAAGCCATCAAAATGCTCGGTACCAACGGCGGTGGTTTCTTTAATGCCAACTCCAGCCATCCGTTTGAAAACCCAACGGCGCTGACTAACGCGGTACAGATGCTGGCGATTTTCCTGATCCCTGCCGCGCTCTGTTTCGCCTTCGGTGAAGCGGTCAACGATCGCCGTCAGGGACGCGCGATCCTGTGGGCCATGTCGGTCATCTTCGTCATTTGCGTGGCGGTGGTGATGTGGGCTGAGCTCAGCGGGAATCCACACTTCCTGAAACTCGGGGCCGACAGCACCATCAATATGGAAGGCAAAGAGAGCCGGTTCGGCATTCTGCAAAGTAGCCTGTTTGCGGTCATCACCACGGCGGCCTCCTGCGGCGCAGTAAATGCGATGCACGACTCCTTTACCGCGCTAGGCGGAATGGTGCCGATGTGGCTGATGCAGATTGGCGAAGTGGTGTTCGGCGGCGTGGGTTCCGGGCTGTACGGCATGCTGCTGTTCGTGCTGCTGGCGGTGTTTATCGCCGGGCTGATGATTGGCCGTACGCCGGAATATCTCGGTAAAAAAATCGACGTGCGTGAAATGAAAATGACCGCGCTGGCGATCCTCGTGACTCCGGCCCTGGTTCTGCTCGGCACCGCGCTGGCAATGATGACCGAAGCCGGTCGCGCCGGGATGTTCAACCCGGGCATTCACGGCTTTAGTGAAGTGCTATACGCCGTCTCTTCCGCCGCCAACAACAACGGCAGCGCCTTTGCCGGTTTGAGTGCTAACTCTCCCTTCTGGAACTGCCTGCTGGCCTTCTGCATGTTCGTCGGACGCTTCGGGGTGATCGTGCCCGTCATGGCCATCGCCGGTTCGCTGGTCAGCAAGAAAATTCAGCCTGCCAGCACCGGCACGTTACCGACCTTCGGCCCGCTGTTTGTTGGCTTGCTGATAGGCACCGTGATTTTGGTCGGCGCGCTGACCTTTATTCCCGCCCTGGCGTTAGGCCCGGTCGCAGAACATCTCTCTTCGTTATAAGACAGCTGGAGACACGTTTTATGAGTCGTAAGCAAACGGCAATTTTTGAACCGGCCCTGGTTCGCCAGGCCCTGCTGGATGCCGTAAAAAAACTGAGTCCAGCCGTACAGTGGCGCAACCCGGTGATGTTTATCGTCTGGCTGGGCAGCGTGCTGACGACCTTGCTCGCCGTGGCGATGGCCTTTGGAAAAATTCCCGGTAGCGCCGGGTTTACGGGGGCAATCAGCATCTGGCTGTGGTTTACCGTGCTGTTCGCCAACGTCGCCGAAGCGCTGGCGGAAGGCCGTAGCAAGGCGCAGGCCAACAGCCTGAAAGGTATCCAGAAAACGTCTTTCGCCCGCAAACTGCGCGCGCCGCAGCATGATGCTCAGGTCGATCACGTTCCGGCGGATGACCTGCGCAAAGGCGATATCGTGCTGGTAGAGGCTGGCGACATCATCCCCTGCGACGGTGAAGTCATCGAGGGCGGTGCGTCGGTGGATGAAAGCGCGATTACCGGCGAATCCGCGCCGGTTATCCGCGAATCCGGCGGCGACTTCGCCTCGGTCACCGGCGGCACGCGCATTCTTTCCGACTGGCTGGTTATCCGTTGCAGCGTCAACCCTGGCGAAACCTTCCTTGACCGGATGATCGCCATGGTCGAAGGCGCACAGCGTCGTAAAACGCCAAACGAAATCGCCCTGACCATTTTGCTGGTCGCGCTGACCATCGTGTTCCTGCTGGCTACCGCCACCCTGTGGCCGTTCTCGGCGTACGGAGGGACCGCGGTCAGCGTGACGGTCCTGGTCGCATTGCTGGTGTGTCTGATCCCGACCACCATCGGCGGGCTGCTGTCGGCAATCGGCGTGGCCGGGATGAGCCGGATGCTCGGTGCCAACGTGATTGCCACCAGCGGCCGTGCGGTTGAAGCGGCGGGCGATGTGGACGTGCTGCTGCTGGATAAAACCGGCACCATCACTCTCGGCAACCGCCAGGCGTCTCAGTTCCTGCCTGCGCCGGGTGTCGATGAGAAAACCCTCGCCGATGCCGCGCAGCTGGCATCGCTGGCCGACGAAACACCGGAAGGCCGCAGTATCGTGGTGCTGGCTAAACAGCGCTTCAATCTGCGCGAACGCGACGTGCAGGATTTGCAGGCCACGTTTGTGCCGTTTACCGCCCAGACCCGCATGAGCGGCATCAATATCCACGACCGCATGATCCGTAAAGGCTCCGTGGATGCGATTCGTCGTCACGTGGAAGCCAACAACGGGCATTTCCCACCGCAAGTCGACACCTTAGTCGAAGGCGTGGCGCGTCAGGGTGGCACCCCGCTGGTGGTGGTAGAAGGTGCGACGGTGCTCGGCGTGATTGCGCTGAAGGATATCGTCAAAGGCGGCATTAAAGAGCGTTTCGCGCAGCTACGCAAAATGGGCATAAAAACGGTGATGATCACCGGCGATAACCGTCTGACGGCCGCCGCCATTGCCGCCGAAGCGGGCGTGGATGATTTTCTGGCAGAAGCGACGCCGGAAGCCAAACTGGCGCTAATTCGTCAGTATCAGGCGGAAGGTCGTCTGGTGGCGATGACCGGGGACGGCACCAACGACGCCCCGGCGTTAGCGCAGGCCGACGTGGCCGTGGCGATGAACTCCGGAACCCAGGCCGCAAAAGAAGCGGGCAACATGGTCGATCTGGATTCCAACCCGACCAAGCTGATTGAAGTGGTGCACATCGGTAAACAGATGCTGATGACCCGCGGATCGCTAACCACCTTCAGTATTGCCAACGATGTGGCGAAGTATTTTGCCATCATCCCGGCAGCGTTTGCAGCCACCTATCCGCAGCTCAACGCGCTGAACGTGATGCACCTGCATTCGCCCGCGTCGGCCATTCTTAGCGCCGTTATCTTTAACGCCCTGATCATCGTGTTCCTGATCCCACTGGCGTTAAAAGGCGTGAGTTACAAGCCGTTGACGGCGGCGGCGATGCTTCGCCGCAACCTGTGGATTTACGGTCTCGGTGGCCTGCTGGTGCCGTTCATCGGTATCAAAGTGATTGACCTGGTGCTGACCCTGTTTGGTCTGGTGTAAGAGGAAATGAAAATGGCGACGTTACGCCCTGCTCTGGTAGTGCTGATTTTTTTAACCCTGATCACCGGCGGCGTATACCCGCTGCTGACCACCGCGCTTGGACAATGGTGGTTCGCCGATCAGGCCAACGGCTCGTTGATTCATCAGGACAACCAGATTCGTGGTTCGCACTTGATTGGTCAGCAGTTTTCCGCGCCGGGATATTTTCACGGCCGCCCTTCCGCCACCGCCAATAGCCCCTATAATCCAGAGGCATCCGGCGGCAGCAATCTGGCGGGCAGTAATCCGGAGCTGGATAAAGAAGTGGCGGCACGGGTGGCGCAGCTGCGTCAGGACAATCCGCAGGCAGACGCGCAGGTTCCCGTCGAACTGGTGACGGCCTCCGCGAGCGGGCTGGATTACAGCCTGACGCCGCAGTCGGTAAATTGGCAAATACCGCGCGTGGCACAGGCCCGTCACGTCTCTGTAGAAACGCTGACGACGCTGGTTGCCGCACACACGCAGCAACCGCTGGTGAGTTTCCTCGGCCAGCCGGTGGTGAACATTGTTGAGCTGAACATGGCGCTGGATGCCCTGAAACAACCGTAAGGATTGAGCATGACCGACGAGCCCTTTCGTCCCGATCCCGATCGCCTGCTGGAGCAATCCTCCGGCTGGCATCGCGGAAAACTGAAAGTCTTTTTTGGCGCCTGTGCAGGCGTAGGGAAAACCTACGCCATGTTGCAGGAAGCGCAGCGCCTGCGGGCGCAGGGGCTCGATATTCTGGTGGGCGTGGTGGAAACCCACGGACGCCAAGAGACCGCGGCACAGCTTATAGGGCTGGCGACTCAGCCCCGAAAACGCATTCACTATCGCGGTCGTCAGGTCGAAGAGTTTGACCTCGACGCCGCCCTCGCTCGCCGTCCGGCGCTGATCCTGATGGACGAACTGGCGCACACCAACGCGCCGGGTTCGCGTCACCCCAAACGCTGGCAGGATGTGGAAGAGCTGCTGGAAGCGGGCATCGACGTTTTTACCACCGTCAACGTGCAGCATCTTGAAAGCCTGAACGACGTGGTCAGCGGCGTGACCGGCATCAAAGTGCGCGAAACCGTACCGGATCCTTTTTTCGATTCTGCGGACGAAGTGGTGCTGGTGGACCTGCCGCCGGACGATCTGCGCCAGCGTTTGCACGAAGGCAAAGTGTATATCGCTGGACAGGCCGAGCGCGCCATCGAGCATTTCTTCCGCAAAGGTAATCTTATCGCCCTGCGCGAGCTGGCCCTGCGACGCACCGCCGACCGCGTGGATGACCAGATGCGTGCCTGGCGAGACCGGCAAGGCGAAGAAAAAGTCTGGCACACCCGCGACGCGATTCTGCTGTGTGTCGGTCACAGCGGCGGCAACGAAAAACTGGTGCGCGCCGCCGCCCGTCTGGCCGCCAAATTCGGCACCGCATGGCATGCGGTGTATGTCGAAACCCCCGATTTACACCGTCTGCCAGAATCCCAGCGCCGCAATATTCTCAGCGCGCTGCGTCTGGCGCAGGAGCTGGGTGCGGAAACCGCCACGCTGTCGGACCCGGCGGAAGACAAAGCGATTCTGCGCTACGCCCGCGAACATAACCTCGGCAAAATCATTATTGGCCGCCGCAACAAACGACGCTGGTGGAGCCAGGAGTCCTTCGCCGACAGGCTTGCACGCCGCGCGCCGGATCTCGATTTACTGATTGTCGCCCTTGAAGAAAAGCCGACCACCAGCCCGACCCGCGGCACCGATAATCGCCCATGGCTGGAACGCTGGCGCGTTCAGCTTCGCGGCTGCCTTGTGGCCGTGGTGCTCTGCGCCTTAATCACTGTCTTCGCCAGCCATTTCCTGATGGCGTTTGATGCCGCCAACCTGGTGATGCTCTATCTGCTCGGCGTGGTGATCGTGGCGTTGTTTTACGGGCGCTGGCCGTCGGTGCTGGCAACCTTCGCCAACGTCATCAGCTTCGATCTGTTCTTTATTGCCCCGCGCGGCACCCTCGCCGTCTCCGATGTGCAGTACGTGTTGACCTTCGGCGTGATGCTGACCGTCGGGCTGGTGATCGGCAATTTGACCGCCGGCGTGCGCTATCAGGCCCGCGTCGCACGCTACCGGGAACAGCGCACCCGGCATCTGTATGAGATGTCGAAAGCGCTGGCAACCGGCCGCCGTGCGCAGGATATTGCCCAGACCAGCGAGCAGTTTATTCACTCCACCTTCCAGGCGCGTAGCCAGGTGCTGCTACCCAACGCGGAAGGCGGGCTTCACCCTCTGACCGACGGGAACGACATCACGCCGTGGGACGACGCTATCGCCCGCTGGAGCTTTGACAAAGGCCAGCCTGCGGGTGCGGGAACCGACACCCTACCCGGCGTTCCGTATCTTATTCTTCCGCTGAAAAGCGCCGAGAAAACCCACGGCGTGGTGGTGGTTGAGCCGGGCAATTTGCGCCAATTGATGATCCCCGAACAGCAGCGGCTGCTGGAAACCTGTACCTTGCTAGTCGCCAGCGCGCTGGAACGTCTGGCGCTCACCGCCAGCGAAGAGCAATCGCGGCTGGCGAGCGAACGAGAAAGCATTCGCAACTCGCTGCTGGCGGCGCTTTCCCATGACTTACGCACGCCGTTGACGGTGCTTTTTGGTCAGGCGGAAATTCTGACGCTGGATTTGGCCAGCGAAGGGTCGAAACACGCTCCGCAGGCCAACGAAATTCGTCAACACGTGTTGAATACCACCCGGCTGGTCAACAATCTGCTCGATATGGCGCGTATTCAGTCCGGTGGATTTAACCTGCGCAAAGAGTGGCTGACGCTGGAAGAAGTGGTGGGCAGCGCCATTCGCACCCTGGAAATGGGCCTCGGCGGGCGGCATATTCAGCTGACGCTGGGCGACCCGCTAACGCTGATTCACGTCGATGGCCCGCTATTTGAACGGGTGCTGATTAACCTGCTGGAAAACGCCGCGAAGTACGCGGGCCCGTCGGCCACCATCGGCATTTCCGCCGAACGCCTGCCCGATCGGTTGCAGCTGGACGTGTGGGACTCAGGCCCCGGCATCCCTGCTGGTCAGGAACAGGCAATCTTTGCTAAATTCTCCCGAGGCCATAAGGAATCCGCGATTCCTGGCGTAGGGCTTGGCCTCGCGATTTGCCAGGCGATTGTTGATGTACACGGCGGCGAGCTGCATGCGTTTAATCGCCCCGAAGGCGGGGCCAGCTTCAGGGTCACGCTGCCGCTGGATGCGCCCCCAGAGCTGGATGAACTTCTTGAGGAACTGTGATTAACGTACTTATCGTTGAAGATGAACAGGCGATTCGCCGTTTTCTGCGCAGCGCGCTGGAAGCCGATGGCCTTCGCGTGCACGAAGCGGAAACCCTGCAACGTGGGCTACTGGAAGCGGCCACGCGCAAACCCGACCTGGTGATCCTCGATCTCGGTTTACCGGATGGCGACGGCATTGAGTTCATCCGCGATTTCCGTCAGTGGAGCCAGGTGCCGGTCATTGTGCTTTCCGCCCGCGCCGAAGAGACCGACAAAATTACCGCGCTCGACGCCGGGGCCGACGATTATCTCAGCAAGCCGTTTGGCATTGGCGAGTTGCAGGCGCGCCTGCGGGTGGCACTTCGTCGACATGGGAATGCGGAACAAAACCAGCCTGTGGTGCGCTTCGCCGATATTCAGGTCGATATCGCCAATCACCGCATTCAGCGCGGTGAAGAACAAATCCATCTAACACCGATTGAGTTTCGCCTGCTGGCGGTGCTGCTCAACAACCATGGCAAAGTGCTGACTCAGCGACAGTTATTAAGTCAGGTCTGGGGTCCGAATGCGGTTGAGCACAGTCACTATCTGCGCATTTATATGGGCCATTTACGCCAGAAACTGGAAATTGATCCGGCGCGGCCGCAGCATTTGCTGACCGAAACCGGAATTGGTTATCGGTTCATGCTTTAATTGCGAATTTTTGCAAACCAGGTAAAAGCAAAACGGTAACCCGAAGGTTACCGTTTTTAATGTTTGCTCCCTCTCCCCGTGGGAGAGGGCTGGGGTGAGGGCATCAGACCGCACGAGGTAAAAGCAAACACTACGCGTTTTTCAGCACTTCGCTGACAATCTCTACCGCTTCTTTCTCAATCAGCTTACGGTGCTCAGCGCCGAGGAAGCTTTCGCAATAGATTTTGTAGGCGTCTTCGGTGCCGGATGGACGTGCTGCAAACCAACCGTTTTTAGTCATCACTTTCAGACCGCCGATGGATGCGCCGTTACCCGGAGCCGCCGTCAGACGTGCGGTGATAGGGTCACCAGCCAGCGTATCGGCGCTCACCATTTCCGGAGAAAGCTTAGACAGCGCGGCTTTCTGGGCTGAAGTCGCAGAGGCTTGCAGACGGTTATAGCTCGGTGCGCCAAAGCGCGCGGCCAGTTCGTCGTAATGCTGCTGCGGGTTTTTGCCGGTGACGGCGGTGATTTCAGCCGCCAGCAGGCACATGATGATCCCATCTTTATCGGTAGACCACGGAGTGCCGTCGAAACGCAGGAACGATGCACCCGCGCTCTCTTCGCCGCCAAAACCAAAGCTACCGTCAAACAGACCATCAACAAACCATTTGAAGCCCACCGGTACTTCCACCAGCTTGCGGCCCAAATCTTCAACCACGCGGTCAATCATCGCAGACGACACCAGGGTTTTACCCACGGCGACATCTTTGCCCCATTGTGGACGATGCTGGAACAGATAGTTGATCGCCACGGCCAGGTAATGATTCGGGTTCATCAGACCGGCCGGCGTCACGATACCATGACGGTCATAATCCGGGTCATTGGCAAACGCCAGGTCGAATTTGTCACGCAGCGCCAGCAGGCCCGCCATCGCACACTCTGAAGAGCAATCCATGCGGATCGCGCCGTCTTTGTCGAGGTGCATGAAGCGGAAAGTCTGATCGACGTGATCGTTCACGATGGTCAGATCAAGCTTGTAGAACTCCGCGATACGCTTCCAGTATTCGATCCCAGAACCGCCCAGCGGATCAACACCCAGCTTCAGGCCCGCTTTCTGAATCGCTTTGATATCAACGATATCCGCCAGCCCTTCGATGAACGGCTGAACCAAATCTTGCTCTTTGATATGCCCGGACGCATACGCTGCATCCAGAGACATGCGCTTCACACCGTTCAGGCCATCAGCCAGTAAGGAGTTTGCGCGGTCTTCTACCACTTTGGTGACGTTGGTATCAGCCGGGCCGCCGTTTGGTGGGTTGTACTTGATACCGCCATCGTCCGGCGGGTTGTGGGACGGGGTGATGACGATGCCATCAGCCTGGGCGCCGCCTTTTTTATTGTGAACCAGGATAGCGTTGGAAACCGCAGGCGTTGGGGTGTAGCCGTTGTTTTCCTGCACAATCACGTCGACACCGTTGGCCGCCAGCACTTCCAGTACGGAAATGATCGCGGGCTCTGACAGGGCGTGGGTATCTTTACCGACGTAACACGGCCCGGTAACGCCATTTTTTGCACGTTCTTCCGCAATCGCCTGCGCAATGGCCAGGATATGCGGTTCGTTGAAGCTGTGACGCGCAGCGCTACCACGGTGACCGGACGTCCCGAATTTTACCGCATGTTCTGCGTTACCCACTTCCGGCTTCAGTACGTAGTACTGAGACGTCAGCTGGGCGACGTTGATCAAATCACTCTGTTGTGCAGGCTGACCCGCACGGTTATGAGTTGCCATTGCCTGGTCCTTCTTATGCTTAGATGGTGCCGCAAACCTTTTCAATTAATTCCGCGGGGAACTGCATTGACTGCATGATGTGTTCGACCATGCTGCATTTACGACCGGTATTGGTGTTGGTGATTACCCAGTATGGGGTTTCTGGCACCTGCTTAGGCTTGGTCTGATTGCCGTTTTTCAGCAGCGTCGCTTCGTCAGAGGCGAAGTAAACGCGCGTACGGCCATGCAGCGACTCGGTAGCCAGAGCAAATGCTTTGCTGTCTAAGGAGTAAAGTGTAGTCAGCACCAGCAGGAAGCGGTTGACCGCTTTTTTCTGCTCGGCGTATTCGTCAGAAAGCATCAGCTCGCGCATGGCACGAACATTATCTTTCGGTGAAGACACTTTTTTAACCGCGGCGACGACCGGTGCAGACGCGGGTGCCGGGGTTTCTTTGGCTACGGTTGCTGCTGCCGCTTGCGATACGGCAGAAAATTTCAGCATACGTCGCAAAATGTCGGATGCGCTCTCGCCAATGTGCTTAGTGTGGCTGGCAATAAAGCCGTAGAGTTCGTCATCAACTTCGATCGTTTTCATCTTAATCCAGTGAGATATCTTTTCTGAATACAAGTTGTTGGGATTATAAGGACAAAACCCAACAGCGGATAGCGTGTCGGCAAAAACTCAGACGACTACTGAGTGTTGCAGCCGGGCGGCAGAATGTTCAACATGATACCCTAACCCGACGTAGCGAAAAAAAGAACTTTGCCATGAAATTAAACAGCCGAGCGCAAACTGCACAAAACCTGCACACTAATTCTCCCATCGTCCTTGTTCACGGTCTTTTCGGTAGCCTTGATAACCTCGGGATCCTTGCCCGGGATCTGGTCGCCGACCACGATATCCTGCAAGTCGACATGCGTAACCACGGTCTTTCTCCTCGCGATCCGCACATGACCTATGCCGCCATGGCGCAGGATCTGGTTGATACGCTCGATGCGAACGGCATTGAGAAAGCCATTCTGATAGGCCATTCAATGGGCGGTAAAGCGGTGATGGCGTTTACGGCGCTGGCCCCTGAACGCGTTGAAAAGCTGGTGGCGATTGATATCGCACCGGTGGCTTATCAGGTGCGTCGTCACGATGAGATTTTTGCCGCGATTAACGCCGTGACCGACGCGGGTGTGTCCAGCCGCCAGCAGGCCGCAGACGTCATGCGCCAGCATATAGATGAAGAAGGCGTGATTCAGTTCCTGCTGAAGTCGTTCGTCGACGGGGCATGGCGCTTTAACGTGCCGGTGTTGTGGGATCAGTACCCGCATATCGTCGGTTGGGAACCGATTCCCGCCTGGGACCACCCTGCCCTGTTTATCCCTGGTGGCAATTCGCCTTACGTCACTGCGGAGTATCGCGATACGTTGCTGGCGCAGTTCCCGCAGGCCCGCGCACACGTCATCGCGGGTGCCGGACACTGGGTCCATGCAGAAAAACCGGATGCGGTACTGCGTGCGATTCGCCGTTACCTGGCAGAATGATTAAATTCCGAGCGACTGTGCGCCATTGTGCCTCCCGGCGTTGGCGTGCGGGTTTCGCTCATGTATGATTGCGCGCTATCTGCGCCGGGCCTGTCGTCTGGCGGCTTGTTTCCCCGAAGTCACTCTGAATCATGGCAAAAGAACAAACGGACCGAACGACATTAGATTTGTTCGCAAATGAGCGTCGCCCGGGAAGGCCGAAAACCAATCCGCTCTCGCGCGACGAACAATTACGCATTAACAAGCGTAATCAGCTTAAACGCGACAAAAGCAACGGTCTCAAACGCGTTGAGTTGAAGCTCAATAACGATGCCGTGGATGCGCTTAATGAACTGGCTGATGCCAGAAATATGAGCCGCAGCGAGCTTATCGAAGAGATACTGTTGCAACAACTGGCTGCATTACACGGCCAGGAACTTGTCTGAAAACACGACAAAAAATCACTTTCATTTAGCAGAGAGTGCAGTACGGCGCGATTGCAGTTTCCGCGCACTTCTCCTCCTGCTATCATTGCCTTTATCTGTGGGCAACAATCCACCATCATTTCAATACGTTTCAAGAGGTTATTTTACTCATGGCAATCACAGGTATTTTTTTCGGCAGCGACACCGGTAACACCGAAAATATCGCGAAGATGATCCAGAAGCAGCTTGGCAAAGACGTTGCCGAGGTGCATGACATTGCCAAGAGCAGTAAAGAAGATCTCGAAGGTTTCGATATTCTGCTGCTGGGTATCCCGACCTGGTACTACGGTGAAGCACAGTGTGACTGGGACGACTTCTTCCCGACGCTGGAAGAGGTAGACTTCAACGGTAAACTGGTTGCCCTGTTTGGCTGTGGCGATCAGGAAGATTACGCAGAATATTTCTGTGATGCGCTGGGTACCATCCGCGACATCATCGAACCGCGCGGTGCGACGATCGTCGGTCACTGGCCGACCGAAGGCTACCATTTTGAAGCCTCTAAAGGTCTGGCCGATGACGACCATTTTGTCGGTCTGGCCATTGATGAAGATCGCCAGCCAGAGCTGACCGCTGAGCGTGTCGAAAAATGGGTGAAACAAATCTCCGAAGAGCTGCACCTCGAAGAGATCAAGAACGCCTGATGATTTAGCGGCACAGCATCCGTGCTGTGCCGTATTAGCGATAAGTTGTGTTAAATTAATAGATAAAAGCAATCAAATTAATCGCTACAAATTTTTAACTTTTGAGCACATGTCTGTACAATGTCACCTGTTTTGACGAGGTCGGATGTTTCGCTTTGCAGATGATGCCTCGTTTATGAAAAGCATACTTTGCTCAGGGTTTACCGTTCCCATTTAGGGCAGGCAGTCCTATAATGAGACGCATTATCCTGAATTCATTCTTAGTAATACTTCCCCATAGGGAAGTGTATCGCCTAGCAACAGGACTGATTCCGCATGACTGACAACAATACCGCATTAAAGAAGGCAGGCCTGAAAGTCACGCTTCCTCGTTTGAAAATTTTGGAAGTGCTTCAGGAGCCGGACAACCACCATGTCAGTGCGGAAGACCTTTATAAACGCCTCATTGATATGGGCGAAGAAATTGGTCTGGCAACGGTTTATCGCGTTCTGAACCAGTTCGACGATGCCGGCATTGTCACCCGCCACAACTTCGAAGGCGGCAAGTCTGTTTTCGAATTGACTCAGCAGCATCATCACGATCACTTAATCTGCCTCGACTGCGGCAAGGTTATTGAGTTCAGCGATGACTCTATCGAATTACGTCAGCGCGAAATCGCCACCCGCCATGGCATTCGTCTGACCAACCATAGCCTTTATCTTTACGGCCACTGCGCAGAAGGCGATTGCCGTGAAGATGAACACGCACACGACACCGCTGAGAAATAATCAGCGTTCGTTCAAAAGCAAAAAGCCAACCTCGCGGTTGGCTTTTTTTTGGCATTAATTCAGGCAATCACAGAGGCCGATAGTTGAGGGTTATGGCTTCGTGGTTGTAGTGGTCGTATTGTTGCTGCGAATTTCTTTCCAGATCTGACCACAATCGGTTTTCACCGCCTGGTCGTTACCGGTTTTTCTCGCCAGAATACACTTCTGATAATCCAGAACCCGCACGCTTTCTTGATTCGCAAACTGCTCGTGCGTCTTATCGGTTTTCAACACATTCAGCACGCTCTGGCAGGCTTCGATTTTGTCCGGGTTGCCTTCCGCAGTATTAATGCATGAGCTGTACGCGGCTTTCAGTTTACTGTCTTCCTGCGGCGCCTGAGGCTGCGCGCAGCCCACCAATCCTGACGCTAAGGTAGCGATAAGAATCCATTTTTTCATGATACGACCTCATTATTACGTGGCAGGCGTGAGGCCCGCCGCGTCATTGTCAGAAGATGGTGAACGGGGCAATCACGATGAACTTCACGTCACGCTCATCCTGGAAGATGTTGCCGTAACCGCCGCCCCAGCTTGGGATATCAGAGTGGTTGTCGTATTGGGTGTAGTGGAGTTTGAACAGCGTGCCTTTCGCACGTCCTTCCTGCACGGTGTACATTGCGTCGAGGCTGTAAGCAGACTCTTTGATTTTGTTGGAAGCGTTATCTTCACGCTGGCCCGCGCTGTTGATAAACCAGTCAGCCGGTTTCGCATCCCAGGCGTAAACGTAGGACGCGCCCACGGCCCAGCCTGGCAGGTTCCAGTTTTTCATGTCATACATCGCGCCGAAGAACACCGCTTTTTCGCCGTTGGCGTTGAAGTCTGAGCGGTTATCCCACCAGATATCTAGACGACCGTTGGAAGAGGCGTAGGTTGGCGTCATACGCTGCAAGAAGTAGCCCTGCTGCCCTTCCGCTTTAACCCAGGTACCTTCGAGACGCAGGTCAACCACATCAGCCACTTTGTAGCCGAAAGTCAGAGCCTGTAACCACGCGGTACCGTCATAGATATCGTTGACAGTGTTGCTGCTGACGGTGTCACGCGCGCCATAGAACTGGTAGCTGGTCGACAGTGGCGTACCGGCGACGTCAAATTTGTAGCTGGCTTTGGCGAAGTACTGATCCATAAAGCCTTCTGCCTGACCAAATGCGGCTTCGAGCACCAGGTCATTTTTGAAGTCGTATTTAGCCCCGATGGAGTGCAGGTACTCCACTTTGGTTTTCTTGTCATTCTGATAGAAATGGTCAGTCTCGAGATGCCATGGCGCTTTGTACTCGTTGGTCCACATGTACGAGAAGCTCAACGCGCCGGCATCGCCGTAGTCAAAGTTTGCCCCGGCTTCCGCACCCTGATAAGTACCAGGCATGAAGCTCCAGTGCGGTGCTAACAGCGTTTGACCGGTAGGCTGGATATAACCCGCGCGTGCCCAGGTTGGCCCGAGTTTAAATTTTGCAGCCGCTTTATACAGGCTGATCCCGCTCTTATCACCCGAGAAATCTTCGTCGTAGCCTTTGTTGATAGAGGAAAAGGCAATTTCGTTCGGGTGGCCACTTTCTGCGGATTCCGCCATTTCAATAGCGGTGAAGGCCGCAATATCAAGGCCGATAAAATCCGCAGCATAGCCGGACTGGAAGTCGAGGTTGGCGTTCCAGGTGGAGTGAGAAAGGTTAGTTTTGTACTTGTCGCCGTCGGTCACATCTTTACGGTCACGCTCACGCTGCCAGTAATAGATGCCGCCGGTTAAGGTTGAATCGTCTACGAATCCTGCTGCACTGGCTTGCGGAACTGCAATCCAGCCCGACATTGCGGTGACCCCGGCAATAGCCAGCGCCAGCGTACTACGTTTGCCACTGAACGTACGCATGTGTATATCCTCTTTGACTTTTAAAAACGCGTTCGCAAAGCGAACAGCGATAAAAAATAAGTACTGCAAAAAAGTAGCGAGGCAGAAATGTCCTAACGCTATGTCTGTAGACTATTTTTCGCGACGCGAATTATCAATCCTTTTTCCGCACGAAAATGCAGGATTATGACAGGGCGCACATATTTGATTGCGTTTTGTTACATGTGCACGTTTCAGCATGACGCTACGAGAACCGCTAATGGCAGGGGTTTCAAAATACGAAGGGAAAAATGGCTGAGAAAAATGTAACAAGGCCGAGACGTTGTTTCATTAAAGAAAATGATATTATTTCGCATCACAAAAATGACATAAAAAAAGCGCCGCATTGCGCGACGCTTTTTATTTTCAGCTGCGGCGAAACTTATTCGCCTGCTTTTGCCCAGGTATCACGCAGGCCAACGGTACGGTTAAAGACCAGCTTCTCTGCGGTGCTGTAGCGGCTGTCGAGGCAGAAATAACCTTCACGTTCGAACTGGTGCGCTTTACCCGCTTCCGCGGCTTTCAGCGACGGCTCAGCATAGCCCTGCTTAATAACCAGTGATTCCTGGTTAATGACGGACAGGAAATCTTCCGCCGCGCCCGGGTTTGGCACGCTGAACAGACGATCGTACAGGCGAATTTCAACTGCCAGCGCGTGCTGTGCGCTTACCCAGTGGATAACGCCTTTCACTTTACGGCCGTCAGCCGGATCTTTGCTCAGGGTTTCCGCATCGTAAGTACAGAAGATGGTGGTGATGTTGCCTTCAGCATCTTTCTCTACGCGTTCTGCTTTGATGACGTAAGCATTACGCAGACGCACTTCTTTACCCATCACCAGACGCTTGTACTGTTTGTTCGCTTCTTCGCGGAAATCAGCACGATCGATCCAGATCTCACCGCTGAACGGCACTTCACGGCTGCCCATTTCTGGTTTGCTCGGGTGGTTCGGCATGGTGACGATTTCGCTTTCGCCCTGCGGGTAGTTTTCGATAACCAGTTTAACTGGATCGATAACTGCCATCGCACGCGGCGCGTTTTCATTCAGATCTTCACGAATGCAGGATTCCAGAGAAGCGATTTCAATGGTGTTGTCCTGTTTGGTCACGCCAATGCGTTTGCAGAACTCGCGGATAGATGCGGCGGTGTAACCACGACGACGCAGGCCGGAGATGGTCGGCATACGCGGGTCATCCCAGGCTTCCACGTGCTTGTCTGTGACCAGCAGGTTCAGCTTACGCTTGGACATCACGGTGTATTCCAGATTCAGGCGAGAGAACTCGTACTGACGTGGATGAACCGGGATGGAAATGTTGTCGAGCACCCAGTCATACAGACGACGGTTGTCCTGGAATTCCAGCGTACACAGTGAGTGCGTAATGCCTTCCAGCGCATCGCTGATGCAGTGGGTGAAGTCGTACATCGGGTAGATGCACCACTTGCTGCCGGTCTGGTGGTGATCGGCAAATTTGATGCGATACAGCACCGGATCACGCATCACGATGAACGGAGACGCCATGTCGATTTTGGCACGCAGACAGGCTTTACCTTCTTCGAAGCCACCCGCACGCATTTTTTCAAACAACGCCAGGTTCTCTTCCACGCTGCGATCGCGGTGCGGGCTGTTTTTGCCCGGCTGCGTCAGCGTGCCGCGATATTCACGGATTTCATCTGCGGAGAGTTCGTCCACATACGCCAGACCTTTGTTGATAAGCTCAATCGCATACTGATGCAGCTTATCGAAGTAGTCAGAGGAGTAGCAAATCTCGCCGGACCAGTGGAAACCTAACCACTCAACGTCTTGCTTGATGGACTCAACGTATTCGATGTCTTCTTTCACCGGGTTGGTGTCATCGAAACGCAGGTTGCATTGGCCCTGGTAATCCTGAGCAATGCCGAAGTTCAGGCAGATAGATTTTGCATGACCGATATGCAAATACCCGTTCGGCTCAGGCGGAAAACGGGTATGAACGGTCGTGTGCTTACCACTTGCCAGATCTTCATCAATAATCTGGCGAATAAAGTTAGTCGGGCGGGCTTCTGCCTCACTCATCGCGGGTTCCTCAAGGCGTAAACATCATATAACGGCGTATGATCTTATAAGCTGCGTGCGGAGACAACCCTTACTTAGAGAAAAAGCGCGGTTAGCTGTTGATCTGGGTTGT
Organism: Scandinavium goeteborgense; assembly: GCF_003935895.2. Taxonomy (GTDB): domain Bacteria; phylum Pseudomonadota; class Gammaproteobacteria; order Enterobacterales; family Enterobacteriaceae; genus Scandinavium; species Scandinavium goeteborgense. The sequence continues at coordinate 3,190,482 of NZ_CP054058.1, forward strand.
CTTGCCCCATAAAAAAGCGGCGGAGGATATTCCCCCGCCGCTAAGGCACTTAAGATTTACTCAGGAACGATTACTTGCCTTTAATCTCATACAGCGGTGTTACGCCTGCAACAACCTGACCCTGCGCCTTGATAACCAGGCCGCTGAAATCGTCGATGTTGCTGCAAACCACTGGGCTTATCATCGAGCGTGCATTGGCGTTCAGGTAGTCCAGATCCATTTCCAGGACCGGCTGACCTGCAACTACTTCGGCACCCTCTTCTACCAGGCGAGTGAAGCCCTGGCCGTTCAGCGCAACGGTATCGATACCCATGTGGACAACGATTTCCGCGCCGTTCTCGGTTTCGAGACAGAACGCATGATTAGTGTTGAAGATTTTAACGACGGTGCCTGCCGCTGGAGAAACGACCGTTTTTTCGGTTGGTTTCACCGCCACGCCGTCACCGACAGCTTTGCTGGCGAAGGCTTCATCAGGAACCTGCTCCAGGGCAACCACATCACCGGTCACTGGAGAAACCAGCGTGGCGATAGTTGCTGCGTTTGGCACAGCCTGCGGTTTTGCCGTAGCAGTTGCCGCTGCTGCAACTGGAGCGGCTTCTGCTGCCGCTACCGGGCCGGTGGTTTTCATCGCGTTAGCGATTTTTTCTGCCACGAAGCCAACGATAATCTGCACGCTGGTTTTGTTCAGACGAATCACACCCGAAGCACCAAGGCGTTTCGCCAGCGCTTCGTTGACCAGAGAGGAGTCTTTCACGTTCAGACGCAGACGGGTGATACACGCATCAATCCCGGTCAGGTTGTCTGAGCCGCCAACGGCTGCAATGTACTGGCGAGCCAGTTCAGTTGCGTCCTGCTCTTTGTCACTGCTCACATTCACGTCCTGGCCATCGGCTTCGCTGCCGGCAACAGCCAGTTCGCGACCCGGTGTCATCAGGTTGAATTTGAGGATAGTGAAGCGGAACACCACGTAGTAGATAACAAAGAACACCAGACCCTGAGGGATCAGCATCCACCAGTGTGTCGCCAGCGGGTTACGCGAGGACAGCACCATATCCACCAGACCGGCACTGAAGCCGAAGCCCGCAATCCAGTGCATGCTGGCAGCGATGAACACGGAGATACCGGTCAGCACAGCGTGGATGAAGTACAGAACCGGCGCCACGAACATGAAGGAGAATTCCAGAGGCTCGGTGATACCGGTGAAGAAGGCCGCAAATGCGCCCGCCATCATGATACCCAGCACTTTGGCTTTGTTTTCCGGACGTGCACAGTGGTAAATCGCCAATGCCGCACCCGGCAGACCGAACATCATAATCGGGAAGAAGCCCGCCTGATAACGACCCGTGATGCCCACAACCGCTTTACCGGCTTCGATAGACTGCGCGCCGCCAAGGAAGTTAGGAATGTCATTAATACCGGCAACGTCAAACCAGAATACGGAGTTCAGCGCGTGGTGCAGACCCACCGGAATCAGCAGACGGTTGAAGAATGCGTACACGCCCGCACCGACAGAACCCAGTTTCTGGATGTGTTCACCGAATGCCACCAGGCCGTCGAAGATAACCGGCCAGACATACATCAGAACGAAAGCGACCGCGATCATGACGAAGGAGGTCAGGATTGGCACCAGACGGCGACCGCTGAAGAACGACAGCGCTTTTGGCAGCTCTACGCTGCTGAAGCGGTTGTACAGTTCCGCAGAGATGATACCGACGAGGATACCGACGAACTGGTTGCTGATCTTACCAAACGCCGCTGGAACCTGTTCCAGTGGAATTTGTTGGATCATCGACACCGCTGCTGGAGAGCAGAGGGTAGTTAAAACGAGGAAACCGACAAAGCCGGTCAGTGCTGCTGCACCGTCTTTATCTTTCGACATACCATAAGCCACACCAATCGCAAACAACACGGACATGTTGTCGATGATAGCGGAGCCCGATTTAATGAAGAACGCGGCCAGTGCGTTAGATCCACCCCAGCCCACCGGGTCAATCCAGTAGCCGACACCCATCAGGATGGCTGCGGCAGGCAGCGTGGCCACTGGCACCATCAGTGCGCGGCCAACTTTTTGTAAATAACCTAGAACACTCACTTTTATTCCCCCTATGAGACCCCGAGCCGACTTAGTTAAAGCCGTATATTTTTATAGTGTGACTATCTTAAAGCACAGCGATGTATCACTAGCACTAAGAGTGTGTGGAAAATTAATTCGCCTCGCAAATTAAAAGCACCTTTTTTGTGACTTTTATCACCAAATATCGTCTTCACCCCCTCTTCAGACTGGCTAACAGTGAAAACTTATTTTATCATTCGAAAAATCAGGACGGATTGCCGCCTTTCGTTGCCAAACCAGGTTACTCTTAAGAGATACGGTAGCAATCCGCCAACATTTATATTAACTATTGAGGTGAACAATGAGACTGATTCCCCTGGCGACAGCAGAACAAGTAGGCAAATGGGCCGCCCGTCATATCGTCAACCGCATCAATGCGTTCAAACCCACCGCGGACCGTCCTTTTGTTTTAGGTCTGCCAACTGGTGGTACACCGCTTACCGCTTATAAAGCTCTGGTAGAGATGCACAAAGCGGGCCAGGTTAGCTTCAAACACGTTGTGACTTTCAACATGGATGAATATGTTGGCCTGGCAAAAGAGCACCCGGAAAGCTATCACAGCTTCATGCACCGCAATTTCTTCGATCACGTTGATATTCCGGCGGAAAACATTAACCTGCTTGATGGTAATGCGCCAGATATCGATGCAGAATGTCGTCAGTATGAAGAAAAAATCCGCTCTTACGGCAAAATTAACCTGTTCATGGGTGGCGTAGGCAACGATGGCCACATCGCATTTAACGAACCGGCTTCTTCCCTCTCTTCACGTACCCGTATTAAAACCCTGACCCATGACACCCGCGTGGCAAACTCCCGTTTCTTCGACGGTGATGTGACTCAGGTACCAAAATACGCACTGACCGTGGGCGTGGGTACGCTGCTTGACGCTGAAGAAGTGATGATTCTGGTGCTGGGCCATCAGAAAGCGCAGGCGCTGCAAGCGGCTGTGGAAGGCAACGTGAACCACATGTGGACCATCAGCTGTCTGCAGCTGCACCCGAAAGCGGTAATGGTGTGTGACGAGCCGTCCACCATGGAACTGAAAGTGAAGACACTGAAGTACTTCAACGAATTAGAAGCCGAAAATATTAAAGGTCTGTAATTGAATCCCCGTCCCTCTTCGGAGGGGCGGATGCATTTTTGACACCGGGGGTCGTATGTATGCATTAACCCATGGCCGAATTTATACCGGCCACGAAATTCTGGATGACCATGCAATGGTTATCGCCAATGGCCTGATTGAACGTATCTGCCCACAGGCCGATTTGCCGTCCGGGATTGAGCAACGCTCGTTAAATGGCGCCATTCTTGCTCCCGGTTTTATCGACGTCCAGCTGAACGGCTGTGGCGGCGTGCAGTTCAACGACAGCCCAGACGCGGTGACCGTTGAAACGCTGGAAATCATGCAGAAAGCCAACGAGAAATCAGGCTGCACCAGCTATCTGCCCACGCTGATTACCTCCAGCGATGAATTAATGAAGCAAGGTATCCGCGTGATGCGTGAATACCTGGCGAAATACCCGAATCAGGCGCTGGGTCTGCACCTGGAAGGGCCATGGCTGAACATCGTCAAGAAAGGCACGCACAATCCTGATTTCGTGCGTACGCCTGACCATGAGCTGGTCGATTTCCTGTGTGCCAACGCCGATGTGATTACCAAAGTCACCCTGGCCCCAGAAATGGTGCCTGCCGAGGTGATCACTCGTCTGGTTGACGCCGGAATTGTCGTCTCGGCTGGTCACTCCAACGCCACGCTGAAAGAAGCCAAAGTTGGTTTCCGCGCCGGGATCACCTTCGCCACGCATTTATATAACGCGATGCCTTACATCACCGGGCGCGAGCCAGGCCTGGCGGGCGCGATTTTCGATGAAGCTGACGTTTATTGCGGCATCATCGTTGACGGTCTGCACGTTGATTTCGCTAACGTACGTAACGCCAAACGCCTGAAAGGCGACAAGCTGTGTCTGGTCACCGACGCCACCGCGCCGGCAGGTGCACACATTGATGAGTTCATTTTTGCTGGTAAAACAATATACTACCGGGATGGACTGTGTGTGGATGAGAACGGCACGTTAAGCGGTTCAGCATTGACCATGATCGAAGGCGTGCGTAACCTGGTAGAACACTGTGGTATCGCGCTGGATGAAGTGCTGCGTATGGCAACCCTTTACCCGGCACGCGCTATCGGCGTGGACAAACAGCTGGGAAGCCTCGCACCAGGCATGGTAGCCAACCTGACCGCGTTCACTCGCGATTATAAAATCACTAAGACCATCGTTAATGGTAACGAGGTCGTTGCCGAGTAAGTAAAGTATGACATCAGGCGGACACGCTCAAATTGGTAATGTTGACCTCGTTAAACAACTTAACAGCGCGGCCGTTTACCGCCTGATTGATCAGCATGGTCCTATCTCGCGCATTCAAATTGCCGAACAGAGCCAGCTTGCTCCCGCCAGCGTGACCAAAATCACGCGTCAGTTAATCGAACGCGGCTTGATCAAAGAAGTCGATCAGCAGGCCTCCACCGGGGGCCGCCGCGCTATTTCGATAATCACTGAGACCCGCAATTTTCATGCTATCGGCGTGCGCCTTGGGCGTCATGACACCACCCTCACGCTCTACGATCTGAGCAGTAAAGTCATCGCCGAAGAGCACTACCCGCTGCCGGAGCGCACCCAGGAAACCCTGGAGCACGCGCTGCTCAACACCATCGCTACCTTTATTGAAAACAGCCAGCGCAAAATCCGCGAGCTGATCGCTATCTCGGTTATTCTGCCGGGACTGGTCGATCCGGAAAGCGGCGTTATCCGCTACATGCCGCATATTCAGGTCGAAAACTGGGGTCTGGTCGGCGCGCTGGAAAAACGCTTCAAAGTGACCTGCTTTGTCGGCCACGATATCCGCAGTTTAGCCCTCGCAGAGCACTACTTTGGTGCGACGCACGACTGCGATGACTCTATTCTGGTGCGCGTCCACCGCGGAACTGGCGCCGGAATCATCTCCAACGGCCGCATTTTTATCGGTCGTAATGGCAACGTCGGTGAGATTGGTCATATTCAGGTCGACCCGCTGGGCGAGCGCTGTCACTGCGGCAACTTTGGCTGTCTCGAAACCGTTGCCGCTAACGCCGCCATCGAACAGCGGGTGCGCCTGCTGTTGGAAAAAGGCTATCAGAGCAAAGTCTCGCTGGATGATTGTTCCATTAAAGCTATCTGCAAAGCCGCGAATAAAGGCGATGCGCTGGCCAGCGAAGTGATTGAACAGGTGGGTCGCCATCTGGGCAAAACCATCGCCATCGCCATTAACCTGTTTAACCCGCAGAAAGTGGTGATCGCCGGTGAAATTACCGACGCGGAAAAAATCCTGCTGCCTGCGATTGAAGGCTGCATTAATACTCAGGCGCTGAAAGCCTTCCGCCACAACCTGCCGGTAGTGAAATCTGAGCTGGATCACCGCTCCGCAATTGGCGCCTTCGCGCTCGTCAAACGCTCGATGCTCAACGGAATGCTGCTCCAGCGTCTGCTGGAAGGTTAACCGCCCTCTCCCTCCTCCCGCTGCACAGGCAGACGGGGGGATAATGTGTATAATTACGCCTTTCCTAAATTAGACGTCGGACAGTCCATGACCCTTCAGAACATCATTTGCGATATTGACGGCGTGCTGATGCACGATAACGTCGCCGTTCCTGGCGCTGCGGAGTTTTTGACCCGCGTGCTGGAGAAAGGCATGCCGCTGGTATTGCTGACTAACTACCCTTCACAAACCGGTCAGGACCTGGCCAACCGCTTCGCCACCGCAGGTGTCGACGTGCCGGACAGCGTCTTTTATACCTCAGCAATGGCAACGGCCGATTTCCTGCGTCGTCAGGAAGGTAAAAAAGCGTACGTGGTCGGCGAAGGCGCATTGATCCACGAGCTGTATAAAGCCGGGTTTACCATCACCGATGTGAATCCCGATTTTGTTATCGTGGGCGAGACGCGTTCCTTTAACTGGGAAATGATGCATAAAGCCGCCTTCTTCGTGGCAAACGGTGCGCGGTTCATTGCGACCAACCCGGATACCCACGGCCGCGGATTCTATCCGGCCTGTGGCGCATTGTGTGCTGGGATCGAGAAGATCTCCGGGCGCAAACCGTTTTACGTTGGAAAGCCAAGCCCGTGGATCATCCGCGCTGCGCTCAACAAAATGCAGGCCCATTCAGAGCAGACGGTTATCGTCGGCGATAACCTGCGCACCGACATTCTGGCGGGCTTCCAGGCCGGTCTGGAAACGATTCTGGTGCTCTCTGGCGTATCGACCGTGGATGACATCGACAGCATGCCGTTCCGACCGTCGTGGATTTATCCGTCGGTGGCCGAAATTGACGTAATCTGAATGAAAACCACGTCCCAGGGCGTGGTTTTCTGTTTCACACCGCTGCAAATCCCGCACTCATCTAATAAAAAACGCCATAAATTGCATAATCGTCAATAATGATGGCAATTCACTACGTCTTTTTCACTATTCTCTAATCCTCATTGCACTATTTTCTGTAACACCGGTAATTCTCTTGCGCACTCGCCCGCTTTACGGCATTTTTTAAGTCATGCAACGCCACAACAACACGCAACAGAATTAACGGAGAAGTCGCTATGTGTTCTATTTTCGGTGTACTGGATATCAAAACGGACGCGGTCGAACTGCGTAAAAAAGCGCTGGAACTGTCTCGCCTGATGCGCCATCGCGGCCCGGACTGGTCAGGCGTTTATGCCAGCGATAAAGCGATTCTGGCCCATGAACGTCTGTCTATTGTCGACGTCAATGCCGGTGCCCAGCCGCTGTACAACGAAAAGAAAACCCACGCGCTGGCCGTGAACGGTGAAATCTACAACCATCAGGCGCTGCGCGCTGAATACGGCGACCGCTATCAGTTCCAGACCGGCTCCGACTGTGAAGTCATCCTGGCGCTGTATCAGGAAAAAGGCCCGGAATTCCTCGACGAGCTGGAAGGCATGTTCGCCTTTGTGCTGTATGACAGCGAAAAAGACGCATATCTGATTGGCCGCGATCACATCGGGATCATCCCGCTGTATATGGGCCACGACGAACACGGCAACCTGTACATTGCCTCTGAAATGAAAGCGCTTGTGCCTGTTTGCCGCTCCATTAAAGAATTCCCAGCGGGCAGCTACCTGTGGAGCCAGGACGGTGAAATTCGTCCTTATTACCAGCGTGACTGGTTCGATTACGACGCAGTTAAAGACAACGTCACTGACAAAGCCGAGCTGCGTCAGGCGCTGGAAGATTCCGTGAAAAGCCACCTGATGTCCGACGTGCCTTATGGCGTGCTGCTCTCCGGCGGTCTCGATTCTTCAGTGATTTCTGCTATCACCAAGAAATTTGCCGCCCGCCGCGTAGAAGATCAGGAGCGCTCAGAAGCCTGGTGGCCGCAGCTGCACTCCTTCGCAGTAGGCCTCGACGGTTCACCGGATCTGAAAGCCGCGCAGGAAGTGGCAAACCATCTGGGCACTGTGCACCATGAAATTCACTTCACCGTGCAGGAAGGTCTGGATGCCATCCGCGACGTGATTTATCACATCGAAACCTATGACGTCACCACCATCCGCGCTTCGACGCCGATGTACTTGATGTCACGTAAGATCAAAGCGATGGGCATCAAAATGGTGTTGTCCGGTGAAGGTTCCGACGAAGTGTTTGGCGGCTACCTGTACTTCCACAAAGCGCCGAACGCGAAAGAACTGCATGAAGAAACCGTGCGTAAACTGCAGGCGCTGCACATGTTTGACTGTGCGCGTGCCAACAAAGCGATGTCCGCCTGGGGCGTTGAAGCGCGTGTGCCGTTCCTCGACAAGAAGTTCCTCGACGTAGCGATGCGTATCAACCCGCAGGACAAAATGTGCGGCAACGGCAAAATGGAAAAACACGTTCTGCGCGAATGTTTTGAATCCTATCTGCCTGCAAGCGTGGCATGGCGCCAGAAAGAGCAGTTCTCCGACGGCGTAGGCTACAGCTGGATTGATAGCCTGAAAGAAGTGGCCGCGAAGCAGATTACTGACAAACAGCTGGAAACCGCGAGCTTCCGCTTCCCGTACAACACGCCGTCGTCCAAAGAAGCGTATTTGTACCGTGAGATCTTCGAAGAATTGTTCCCACTGCCAAGTGCGGCAGAATGCGTTCCGGGTGGCCCATCCGTTGCCTGCTCTTCCGCTAAGGCCATCGAATGGGACGAGGCGTTCAAAAACATGAACGATCCGTCAGGCCGTGCGGTAGGCGTGCATCAGTCAGCCTATAAATAACGTCACGTTTTTAACGATGGGCCCTTCGGGGCCCATTTTGCGTTATGGTCGATAATTCGACGGAGAAAAAGACGTAATAATCAATTATTGCCGATAAATTCGCCTCGCTGTTCGCAACCTAACCAAACAGTCACATTCCAGCCATTTTCCTTGAAAAAGAAGTTGACGCTCATTGGCTCGTTACGCATAATGCGCCCCGCAACGCCGATAAGGTAACGCGAGAAAAAGATGGCTACGTAGCTCAGTTGGTTAGAGCACATCACTCATAATGATGGGGTCACAGGTTCGAATCCCGTCGTAGCCACCATCTTTTTTTTAGCGGGAGTGGCGAAATTGGTAGACGCACCAGATTTAGGTTCTGGCGCCGCAAGGTGTGCGAGTTCAAGTCTCGCCTCCCGCACCATTCCCAATAAGCGTTGCACGGATGGGGTATCGCCAAGCGGTAAGGCACCGGTTTTTGATACCGGCATTCCCTGGTTCGAATCCAGGTACCCCAGCCATTTTTTTCCCAGACTAAACGTTTTCGCGTGAGTCAATTGGGGTATCGCCAAGCGGTAAGGCACTGGTTTTTGATACCAGCATTCCCTGGTTCGAATCCAGGTACCCCAGCCAGTCTCACTGGCAACACAAAATTCAGGCTACGTAGCTCAGTTGGTTAGAGCACATCACTCATAATGATGGGGTCACAGGTTCGAATCCCGTCGTAGCCACCATATTCTTGGGGTGTCGCCAAGCGGTAAGGCACTGGTTTCTGATACCAGCATTCCGGGGTTCGAATCCCTGCACCCCAGCCATATAGTAAACGATGTACGAAAACTGAAAAGAACACCTGATGGGGTGTCGCCAAGCGGTAAGGCACTGGTTTCTGATACCAGCATTCCGGGGTTCGAATCCCTGCACCCCAGCCACTTTTCAGTGAACATCGTTAAGCATCAAAAATTCAGTTGGGGTATCGCCAAGCGGTAAGGCACTGGTTTCTGATACCAGCATTCCGAGGTTCGAATCCTCGTACCCCAGCCAAATAAAATAAAAAAGCTCGCTTCGGCGGGCTTTTTTGTTTTTGTCATTCCACAGAGTGATGGTTAAGCGCGGCCATCCGACCGCGCCTGCCCTTACAAGCCTAATGCATATTTCAGTGCCTGTCGTTTGAGTACGCCCGCGCGCTCGGCGGCCATTAAGCCGACGTTACGCAGCATTCTTAGCGGCGCAAGATTATTACTGAAGCTCGCATAGAAAAGATCCATGCCCGATTGCATCAGGTAATTATCTGCCATCCGCCGCGTCTGGTAACGTTTAAGCACCGGCAAACTTGCCCAGTCCTCGCCCTGACTACGGGCATTCTCCAGCACGTCCAGCAGCGCATCGACGTCACGATAGCCAAGATTCACGCCCTGCCCCGCCAGTGGATGAATGGTATGCGCCGCATCGCCCACCAGCGCTAACCCTGGCTGCACATAACGTAACGCGTGACGGCGCGTGAGGGGGAATGCGCCTGCCGCAACGGGCTTGATCTTCCCGAGACGCGCCGGGAAAGTACGCACAATTTCCTGTTCAAGCTGCGCCATCGACAGGGACTGTAGCTGGCGAATGCGCGCCGGGGTGTCGTACCACACCAGCGATGCCCAGCGGTCGAACAGCGGCAGGAAGGCGCGCGGCCCGGCGGGCGTGAACTGCTGCCAGGTGCTGTCGCCTGGTTCGTTTTCGCATTCCACGGTAATCAGCATGCAGGACTGCGGATACTGCCAGGCATGAACGCCGATCCCGGCCATTTGGCGCACCTGAGAATTCGCACCGTCGGCCCCAATCACCAGTTTTGCCTTCAACTCGCTGCCGTCGGTAAAGCCCAGCACGTAGCCATCACTGCCGTACAGCATCGTTTCCAGCGACGCCGGCATGCACAATCTGACATTGTCATGTGCCTCCAGCGCCTGCCACAAGGCGAGCTGTAAAACGTTGTTCTCCACCATATAACCGAGCTCGGGCAGTTTCAGCTCCGCGGCGTTAAACACCACGTGCGCATTTTCCCATTCCCAGGTTTCCAGCTGGCAATAACGATGGGTGCGCATGGCCTGAATCGCCTCCCACACGCCAAGCCCGCGCAGGAGACCGACCGACGACGCGCTGATGGCGGAGATCCGCACATCCGGCTGGCTCGCGGCATCAAACGCGGGCGGTGCCGCCTGTTCAATTACGGTTACGCTGAATCCAAGCTGTGCCAGCCCCAGCGCCAGCGCGCCCCCGACCATCCCACCGCCAACGACGGCGACATCAGTGTGTTGATTGCTCATGGCTCGTTTCCTTAAACCTCAATCCCTTAAGTTTACCGGATTTTTTTGTCCTTTGGGCGCCGGGTGGGTCATACTGGTCACACTCGCCACAAAGCATTACAATACGCGCCCTGCGTTTCCTCGAGCAAAGCTAAGTCGATGACAAAAAAACTCCATATTAAAACCTGGGGCTGTCAGATGAACGAATACGATTCATCAAAGATGGCCGATCTGCTGGATGCCACTCACGGCTATCAACTGACTGACATCGCGGAAGAAGCCGATGTGCTGCTGCTGAACACCTGCTCGATACGTGAGAAAGCGCAGGAAAAAGTGTTCCACCAGCTGGGACGCTGGAAACTTATCAAAGCCAAACGACCGGACGTGATCATCGGCGTTGGCGGCTGCGTCGCATCACAGGAAGGCAAACTGATCCGCCAGCGCGCCCACTACGTCGATATTATTTTTGGCCCGCAGACGCTGCACCGTTTGCCAGAAATGATCAGCTCCATTCGCGGCATGCGCGATCGCCGCAAACCGATCGTTGACGTGAGCTTCCCGGAAATCGAAAAATTCGACCGCCTGCCAGAACCTCGTGCCGATGGCCCGACCGCGTTCGTGTCGATCATGGAAGGCTGCAATAAATACTGCACCTACTGCGTGGTGCCTTACACCCGCGGGGAAGAAGTCAGCCGTCCGTGCGACGACATCCTGTTTGAAGTTGCCCAACTGGCGTCACAGGGTGTGCGCGAAATTCATCTGCTGGGCCAGAACGTCAACGCCTGGCGCGGTGAGAACTACGACGGCAGCATCGGTTCATTTTCCGAACTGCTGCGCCTGGTGGCGGCTATCGACGGCGTCGACCGCATTCGTTTCACCACCAGCCATCCGATTGAATTCACCGACGACATTATCGACGTGTACCGCGATACGCCGGAACTGGTGAGTTTCCTGCACCTGCCGATTCAGAGCGGCTCCGACCGCGTGCTGAACCTGATGGGCCGCACGCACACCGCGCTGGAATACAAAGCCATTATCCGCAAGCTGTATGCCGCGCGCCCGGATATTCAAATAAGCTCTGACTTCATCGTCGGTTTCCCGGGTGAAACTAACGAAGACTTCGAGAAGACCATGAAGCTGATTGCCGATGTGAATATGGACGTCAGCTACAGCTTTATTTTCTCCGCGCGTCCTGGCACGCCTGCGGCAGATATGGTCGATGACGTTTCGGATGAAGATAAAAAGCAGCGTCTGTATATCTTGCAGGAGCGTCTCAACCAGCAGGCCATGGCCTGGAGTCGTCGTATGGTTGGCACCATCCAGCGTATTCTGGTGGAAGGCACCTCCCGTAAGAGCATCATGGAATTAACCGGACGTACTGAGAACAACCGCGTGGTGAACTTCGAAGGCACCCCGGAGATGGTCGGTAAATTCGTTGATGTGGAAATCGTCGACGTCTACACAAACTCCCTGCGAGGCAAGCTTATCCGCACCGAAGCGGAAATGGGCCTGCGCGTGGTGGAATCTCCGGAATCCGTGATTGCCCGTACCCGCAAAGAGAACGATCTTGGCGTCGGTATTTTCCAGCCATGATCCCGTGGCCTGCCCCGTCGGGCAGGCCCTTGCATTTCCCTGCCCTGCCCCCACATCCAATGCAGTGCTTGCGCCTTTAATCACTGGCGTGAATAATTTCCGTATACACGTTCAAAAACGCCCGACGTGGCGCCTGGTAAAAGAGGAACAGCTTGAATACAGAAACCCGTGAAATCACCCTCGAGCCAGCAGACAACGACCGCCTGCTGAGCCTCTGTGGCCCGTTTGATGACAACATCAAACATCTGGAGCGACGACTGGGTATCGAAATCAACCGCCGCGATAATCATTTCAAACTCACCGGACGCGCCATCTGCGTAAACGCAGCGGCAGATATCCTGCGCAGCCTGTATGTCGATACAGCCCCAATGCGTGGCCAGACTCAGGATATCGAACCGGAACAGATTCACCTGGCTATCAAAGAAGCCCGCGTGCTGGAGCAAAGCGCCGACAGCGTGCCGGACTACGGCAAAGCCATCAATATCAAGACCAAGCGTGGCGTGATTAAACCGCGTACGCCGAATCAGGCGCAGTACATCGCCAATATTCTTGACCACGATATCACCTTCGGCGTGGGCCCTGCGGGGACAGGTAAAACCTATCTGGCCGTCGCGGCAGCCGTCGATGCGCTGGAGCGCCAGGAAATTCGTCGCATTCTGCTGACGCGTCCGGCGGTTGAAGCGGGTGAAAAACTCGGCTTCCTGCCAGGGGATCTCAGCCAGAAAGTCGACCCGTATCTGCGTCCGCTGTATGACGCGCTGTTCGAGATGCTTGGCTTTGAAAAAGTCGAGAAGCTGATTGAGCGCAACGTGATTGAAGTTGCGCCGCTGGCCTACATGCGTGGGCGTACGCTCAACGATGCGTTCATCATCCTGGATGAAAGCCAGAACACCACCATCGAACAGATGAAGATGTTCCTGACCCGTATCGGCTTTAACTCGAAAGCGGTGATCACCGGCGACGTTACCCAGATTGACCTGCCGCGCAATATGAAATCTGGCCTGCGCCACGCCGTTGAAGTGCTGGCGGGAGTCGACGAAATCAGCTTCAACTTCTTCCACAGCGAAGACGTGGTGCGCCACCCGGTGGTCGCCCGTATCGTTAACGCCTATGAGGCGTGGGAAGAAGCCGATCAAAAACGTAAAGCCGAGCAGGCCGCCGAGCGGAAACGCGAAGCCCTGGCATCGCAGGAGCAAGAGCACAAATGAGTTCGGTAATTCTGGATTTACAGGTCGCGACCGAGAACGAAAACGGTCTGCCGCAGGAAGCGCATTTCCAGCGCTGGCTGGACGCCACTATTCCGGCGTTTCAGGCAGAGTCGGAAGTGACCATTCGTCTGGTCGATGAGGCGGAAAGCCATGAGCTGAACCTGACCTATCGCGGTAAAGATAAGTCGACCAACGTGCTCTCCTTCCCGTTTGAAGCCCCGCCGGGCATTGAATTGCCACTGTTGGGCGACCTCATTATTTGCCGTCAGGTGGTTGAGCGCGAAGCTGAAGAACAAGGCAAACCGCTGGAAGCCCACTGGGCGCATATGGTGGTTCACGGCAGTCTGCATCTGCTGGGTTACGACCATATCGAAGACGAAGAAGCGGAAGAGATGGAAAGTCTGGAAACAGAGATAATGCTTGCTCTGAACTATGATGATCCGTACATTGCCGAGAAAGAGTAACCTGTGCGGCGGCTAGCCGCCGCGCTGGCATTTTATGCCGCCTAAGGCTGAATTTACGCCAGGCAGTGATCATTCAATTAACATGAGACCCCATACGACGCCATGAGCGACGACAACTCACACAGTAGCGACACCTTAACCAGCAAAAAGGGATTCTTCTCCCTCTTACTGAGCCAACTGTTCCACGGCGAACCTAAAAACCGTGATGAACTTCTGGCGCTGATCCGTGATTCCGGGCAAAACGACCTTATCGATGAAGATACGCGTGACATGCTCGAAGGGGTAATGGATATAGCAGACCAGCGCGTCCGCGACATCATGATCCCCCGTTCTCAAATGATTACCCTGAAACGCAACCAGACGCTGGACGAGTGTCTCGATGTCATTATCGAGTCCGCCCACTCTCGTTTCCCGGTGATCAGTGAAGATAAAGATCACATCGAAGGGATTCTGATGGCGAAAGATCTGCTGCCGTTTATGCGCAGCGATTCCGAAGCTTTCAGCATGGATAAGGTGTTACGCCAGGCGGTGGTGGTGCCGGAATGCAAGCGGGTTGACCGCATGCTGAAAGAGTTCCGCTCTCAGCGCTACCACATGGCGATTGTGATTGACGAATTTGGCGGCGTCTCGGGTCTGGTGACCATCGAAGACATCCTGGAACTGATCGTCGGCGAAATTGAAGACGAATACGATGAAGAAGATGACATCGATTTCCGTCAGCTGAGCCGTCACACCTGGACCGTTCGCGCGCTGGCCTCTATCGAGGACTTCAACGAAGCCTACGGCACGCACTTCAGCGATGATGAAGTCGATACCATCGGCGGTCTGGTGATGCAGGCGTTCGGGCACCTGCCTGCACGCGGCGAAACCATTGACATTGATGGTTACCAGTTCAAAGTTGCGATGGCTGACAGCCGCCGTATCATCCAGGTACACGTCAAACTTCCGGAAGATGCGCCACAGCCTAATCTGGAAGATTAATTTTACGGGACGACAACGCTAAATGGCATTTGCCTCTCTGATTGAACGCCAGCGCATTCGCCTGCTGCTGGCGCTACTTTTTGGTGCCTGCGGAACGCTGGCTTTTTCCCCTTATGATTTCTGGCCGGCGGCGATCGTTTCGCTGATGGGGCTTCAGGGATTAACCCTTAACCGCCGTCCGCTGCAAAGCGCCTGGATTGGTTACTTCTGGGGTCTGGGCTTATTTGGCTCCGGCATTAACTGGGTCTACGTCAGCATCGCGCAGTTTGGCGGTATGCCGGGTCCTGTGAATGTGTTCCTCGTGGTGCTTCTCGCCGCCTATCTTTCGTTGTATACCGGGCTGTTTGCCGGTGTGCTTGCGCGTCTGTGGCCCAAAGCTAACTGGATCCGCGTGGCGATTGCTGCCCCTGCGGTATGGCAAATCACCGAATTCCTGCGCGGCTGGGTTCTGACCGGATTCCCATGGCTGCAGTTTGGCTACAGCCAGATTGACGGCCCGCTGAAAGGCCTGGCGCCGGTAATGGGCGTGGAAACCATCAACTTCCTGCTGATGATGGTCAGCGGTCTGCTGGCGCTGGCGCTGGTCACCCGCAACTGGCGTCCTCTGGTGGCTGCCGTAGTGCTGTTCGCGCTGCCGTTCCCGCTACGCTACATCCAGTGGTATCAGCTGCTGCCTGAGCGCACGACGCAGGTCTCGCTGGTACAGGGCAATATTCCGCAGTCGCTGAAGTGGGATGAGAAAGAACTCATCAATACGCTGAAGATTTATCTCGATGCGACCGAAAAAGTGATGGGTAAATCGCAGCTGATTATCTGGCCTGAGTCTGCGATTCCTGATCTGGAAATCAATCAGCAGCGTCTGCTCAGCATGATGGACGATATGCTGCGCGCCAAAAACAGCTCGCTGATTACCGGGGTGGTGGATTCCCGTCTTAATGCGAAAAACCGTTATGACACCTACAACACCATCATTACGCTGGGCAAAGATAATCCTTACAGTTACAACTCTACCGACCGCTACAACAAGAACCACCTTGTGCCGTTTGGTGAGTTTGTGCCGCTGGAGTCTATTCTGCGTCCGTTGGCGCCGTTCTTCGACCTGCCGATGTCATCGTTTAGCCGTGGGCCGTACGTTCAGCCTCAGCTTTCAGCGCATAATCTGAAGCTGACCCCTGCAATTTGCTACGAAGTTATTCTTGGCGAGCAGGTACGCGACAACTTCCGTCCTGACACCGATTTCCTGCTGACCATTTCTAACGATGCGTGGTTCGGTAAATCGATAGGCCCGTGGCAGCATTTCCAGATGGCGCGGATGCGTGCGCTGGAACTGGCACGCCCGCTGCTGCGTAGCACCAATAACGGTATTACGGCGGTGATTAACCCACACGGTGACGTGCAGGCGATGATCCCGCAGTTCACCCGCGATGTGCTGACCACAACCGTGACGCCGACCACTGGCCTGACGCCGTACGCTCGTGCCGGCAACTGGCCGCTGTGGATCCTCACCGCGCTGTTTGGTTTTGGCGCTCTGGTGATGAGTCTTAGGCAGCGCCGCCGCTAGAACCCTTCTCACATCATGAATACAAACGGCAATCCTTCGATTGCCGTTTTCGTTTAACCCCTCGCCCCAACCCCCATTTCTGGCACGCCAATTGCTTAGTTAATTCAGTGAGCTGCGTAATTTGCCTTAGTGCAACCCGGTCGCACCAGCAGCGCTCAACGATGGCACCCTTTTGGTGCATCAGAGCATTTTTGCCTTAAAACGGTGCGGCGCACTTCGCAAAAACAAACAATAACGCAGCAAAATCTTTACATTAAGCCAAACTAAATGTTAACAAACTGGCTTAACACTGCACACTAAAGTTGCAGGCAATAACAACACAACACTCACATGGGTATCCGTGCGTCACTGACGCTACGATAAGGAGTTGGATATGCAATTACGTAAACTGGCCGCAGCAATGCTGGTGATGGGAATATCCGCAGGCGTAGCGCACGCCGACGACGCAGCACAGGCTTCAGGCCAGAGCACGCTGGACAAGATCGCCAAAAACGGCGTGATTGTGGTAGGACACCGTGAATCATCCGTACCGTTCTCTTACTACGACAACCAGCAAAAAGTGGTGGGCTACTCGCAGGATTACTCCAACGCTATCGTTGACGCTATCAAGAAGAAGCTCAACAAGCCGGATCTGCAGGTTAAGCTGATCCCTATTACCTCTCAGAACCGTATCCCATTGCTGCAAAACGGCACCTTTGACTTCGAGTGTGGCTCCACCACCAACAACCTCGAGCGTCAGAAGCAGGCTTCGTTCTCTGACACCATCTTCGTGGTTGGCACCCGTCTGCTGGTCAAGAAAGGCGGCGCTATCAAAGATTTCGCTGACCTGAAAGGCAAAGCGGTCGTTGTAACGTCCGGGACCACCTCTGAAGTTCTGCTGCACAAGCTGAACGACGAGAAGAAAATGGACATGCGTATCATCAGCGCCAAAGACCACGGCGACTCCTTCCGTACGCTGGAAAGCGGCCGTGCGGTGGCGTTCATGATGGATGACGCCCTGCTGGCGGGTGAACGTGCGAAAGCCAAGAAACCTGACAACTGGGAAATCGTGGGCACCCCGCAGTCCAAAGAAGCTTACGGCTGCATGCTGCGTAAAGACGATCCGCAGTTCAAAAAGCTGATGGATGACACCATCACTCAGGCACAGACCTCCGGTGCAGCGGCGAAGTCGTTCGATAAATGGTTCAAAAACCCAATTCCACCGAAGAACCTGAACATGAACTTCGAACTGTCTGACGACATGAAAACGCTGTTTAAAACACCAAACGACAAAGCACTTAACTAACTAGAACAATGATGGGCGGGCTCGCCTGCCCTCTCGATTGCGAGGAGATACGGACAGACTATATGGTGAAGGGTCGTTCCCCGTTCACCATGAACAATTAATTACCCCACATAGTCCGGGTTGTAGGCAGCTACAGCACGAAGTATGGAAGGTGATAGTTTCCTTAGCAGTCTTAGAGGGTAGCGCTGCTACCCTTTTTTTTTTCGGAGTCCATTTATGTCAATCGACTGGAACTGGGGTATTTTTCTGCAACAAGCCCCGTTCGGCAACACCACCTATCTTGGCTGGCTGTGGAGCGGATTTCAGGTCACCGTGGCGCTGTCTATCACGGCCTGGATTATCGCGTTCTTCGTCGGCTCACTGTTCGGCATTCTGCGCACCGTGCCAAATCGGTTCTTATCCGGGCTCGGCACGCTGTATGTGGAACTGTTCCGTAACGTTCCGCTGATCGTTCAATTCTTTACCTGGTATCTGGTGATACCGGAACTGTTGCCTGAAAACTTGGGTATGTGGTTTAAGTCCGAACTTGATCCAAACATTCAGTTCTTTGTTTCCTCGATGCTGTGCCTGGGGCTGTTTACCGCTGCCCGCGTATGCGAACAGGTGCGGGCGGCAGTTCAATCGCTGCCGAGCGGTCAGAAAAACGCCGGGCTGGCGATGGGCCTGACGCTGCCACAAACCTACCGTTATGTGCTGCTGCCGAACGCCTATCGCGTGATTGTCCCGCCGATGACCTCCGAGATGATGAACCTGGTGAAAAACTCGGCCATCGCTTCAACCATCGGCCTGGTGGATATGGCTGCACAGGCGGGCAAACTGCTCGATTACTCGGCGCACGCCTGGGAGTCCTTCACTGCAATTACCCTCGCTTACGTACTGATTAACACGGTTATCATGCTGGTAATGAATCTGGTTGAACGTAAGGTTCGCCTGCCGGGCAATATGGGAGGCAAATAATGTACGAATTTGACTGGAGTTCTATCGTTCCGTCTATGCCTTACCTGCTGGCAGGTCTGGTTATCACGCTAAAGATTACCGTCACGGCAATAATTATCGGGATCGTCTGGGGTACCCTGTTGGCGGTGATGCGTCTGTCAACCTTCAAACCCCTGGCCTGGTTTGCGACGGCATATGTGAACGTGTTCCGTTCTATTCCGCTGGTGATGGTGCTGCTGTGGTTCTACCTGATTGTGCCGGGCTTCTTGCAGCAGGTGCTTGGCCTGTCGCCGAAAGCCGACATTCGTCTGATTTCCGCGATGGTGGCGTTCTCAATGTTCGAAGCCGCTTACTATTCGGAAATTATCCGCGCCGGTATTCAGAGCGTTTCTCGCGGCCAGGGCAATGCCGCGCTGGCACTGGGGATGACCCACTGGCAGTCAATGAAGCTCATTATTCTGCCGCAGGCTTTCCGGGCTATGGTGCCGCTGCTGCTGACACAAGGGATTGTCCTGTTCCAGGATACATCACTGGTGTACGTGCTGAGCCTTGCCGATTTCTTCCGTACCGCCTCCACCATTGGCGAGCGTGATGGAACCCAGGTTGAGATGATCCTGTTCGCGGGAGCCGTCTATTTTGTTATCAGTTTAAGCGCCTCGCTGTTGGTCAGCTATTTGAAGAAAAGGACCGTGTAATGATTTCCCTGAAAAATGTTTCGAAATGGTATGGTCACTTTCAGGTGCTCAGCGACTGCTCCACGGAAGTGAAAAAAGGCGAAGTGGTGGTGGTTTGCGGCCCGTCGGGCTCTGGCAAATCGACCCTGATCAAAACCGTCAATGGCCTCGAACCGGTGCAGAAAGGTGAAATTCTGGTGAATGGCACGCAGGTGACCCACAAGAAAACGGATCTCGCCAAACTGCGCTCGAACGTCGGCATGGTGTTCCAGCATTTCGAGCTGTTCCCGCACCTGTCGATTATCGAAAACCTGACTCTGGCGCAGGTCAAAGTGCTACGACGTGATAAAGCCGCGGCGCGCACCAAAGGGCTGAAATTGCTGGAGCGCGTGGGGCTTTCTGCTCATGCCGATAAATTCCCGGCGCAGCTTTCCGGCGGCCAGCAGCAACGTGTGGCGATCGCCCGCGCGCTGTGTATGGATCCGGTGGCGATGCTGTTTGACGAACCCACGTCAGCGTTGGATCCGGAGATGATCAACGAAGTGCTGGACGTCATGGTCGAACTGGCGCACGAAGGGATGACGATGATGGTGGTGACTCACGAAATGGGCTTTGCCCGTAAAGTGGCGAACCGCGTTATCTTTATGGACGAAGGCAAGATTGTGGAAGACTCCGACAAAGACGAGTTCTTTGATAATCCGAAGTCCGACCGCGCGAAAGATTTCCTGGCGAAGATCCTGCATTAATTTTTGCAAACGGTGAGGTCTGTTTTTCCTTGTGCGGCCTGCTTTTCCTTGTGCGGTCTGATGCCCTCACCCCGGCCCTCTCCCACGGGGAGAGGGTGCAAACACTAAAACGACAATCTTTAGATTGTCGTTTGCTTTTACCTAGGGCTCAAACGCTTTGCGCTGGAACTGGTCGTGACCGCATTTCGGGCACAGTGGCAGCACGTCGGGCGAATACACCGCTAAATGGAAGTGGCATTTCTCACACACCAGATTGCCCAACCCTACCACTTCCCCGCTGTGATACACCCCATGGTGATTCAAGTCCTGAAATACTTCGCGCCATTCCAGCTGCGTTTTGTCAGTGATATCCGCCAACTCCTGCCAGATACTCTCTTTAATCACCCGCAGAAAAACGCTGTCCTTCAGCTCATCCTGGCTTTCGTTATAGCTGATGGCGAACTCTTCCAGGTCGCGACGAACGGCCCTTGTCAGCTCCTCCACTTCGGTTCGGGTTAACTCCCCGGTCTGACTGACGCGCTGCCGCGCCTGCTCGACCAGCGCGTCAATATCGCGGTCTCCGTTACGCAGGCGTTCGGTTAGTGTCGTCACCAGTTCACGATAATATTGAGCGACCTTGTTCATTGTTTCATCTCCCGGGCGGTTAACGTCCTCTAATGATAGACCTTATTTCCCTATCGCTTTGTCAGCTAAGCCACAGACACGGTAAATAAACGCCAGCCTGGTATGTGCGAAAGGCTGTTTTGACGTGCCCGTTTGGGCTATGCTATGCGGATCTGAATGACCACATCCATTGGCTACGTTTGTAGCTGTATTGAAAACAGGACCACTGGCTGCCATGCAAGAGCAATACCGCCCGGAAGAGATAGAATCGAAAGTCCAGCAACACTGGGACGATAAGCGCACATTTGAAGTGACTGAAGACAACAGCAAAGAGAAATACTACTGCCTGTCGATGCTCCCCTATCCTTCTGGCCGACTACACATGGGCCACGTGCGCAACTACACCATCGGTGATGTGATTGCCCGTTACCAGCGCATGCTGGGCAAAAACGTGCTGCAGCCAATCGGCTGGGATGCGTTTGGTCTGCCGGCTGAAGGCGCTGCGGTAAAAAACAACACCGCACCTGCACCGTGGACCTACGACAACATCGCCTACATGAAGAACCAGCTCAAAATGCTGGGCTTCGGCTATGACTGGAGTCGCGAACTGGCGACTTGCACCCCGGAATACTACCGCTGGGAGCAGAAGTTCTTCACCGAGCTCTACAAAAAAGGCCTGGTCTATAAAAAAACGTCCGCCGTTAACTGGTGCCCGAATGACCAGACCGTACTGGCGAACGAGCAGGTTATCGACGGCTGCTGCTGGCGCTGCGATACCAAAGTTGAGCGTAAAGAAATTCCACAGTGGTTTATCAAAATCACCGCCTACGCTGACGAACTGCTGAACGATCTGGATAAAATGGATCAGTGGCCTGACACGGTGAAAACCATGCAGCGCAACTGGATTGGCCGTTCCGAAGGCGTGGAAATCACCTTTGACGTTGCCGATTATGCCGACAAGCTGACCGTTTATACCACTCGCCCGGACACCTTCATGGGTGCAACTTACCTGGCCGTGGCTGCAGGTCACCCGCTGGCACAGCAGGCTGCCCTTAATAATCCTGAACTGGCTGCCTTCGTTGACGAATGCCGTAACACCAAAGTCGCAGAAGCTGAAATGGCGACGATGGAGAAGAAAGGCGTCGACACTGGATTCAAAGCGATTCATCCGCTGACCGGCGAACCCGTTCCAGTCTGGGCAGCTAACTTCGTGCTGATGGAATACGGTACCGGTGCTGTAATGGCCGTTCCTGGCCACGACCAGCGCGATTACGAATTTGCGACCAAATACGGCCTGACCATCAAGCCCGTTATTCTGAACGCTGATGGCTCCGAGCCGGATCTGTCTGAACAAGCCCTGACCGAAAAAGGCACCCTGTTTAACTCCGGTGAGTTTAGCGGCCTGAGCTTCGAAGCTGGCTTCAACGCCATTGCCGACAAGCTGGCAGCACTGGGCGTCGGTGAGCGTAAAGTTAACTTCCGTCTGCGCGACTGGGGTGTTTCCCGTCAGCGTTACTGGGGCGCGCCAATCCCGATGGTGACTCTGGAAGACGGTACCGTGATGCCAACCCCAGAAGATCAGCTGCCGGTTATCCTGCCGGAAGACGTGGTCATGGACGGTATCACCAGCCCAATCAAAGCCGATCCTGAGTGGGCGAAAACCACCGTTAACGGCCAACCCGCGCTGCGTGAAACCGACACCTTCGACACCTTCATGGAGTCTTCCTGGTACTACGCGCGTTACACCTGCCCTGATTATCAGGAAGGGATGCTGGATTCCGACGCGGCTAACTACTGGCTGCCGGTAGATATTTATATCGGCGGGATCGAACACGCCATCATGCACCTGCTGTACTTCCGCTTCTTCCACAAACTGATGCGCGATGCGGGCATGGTGAACTCTGACGAACCGGCTAAACAACTGCTGTGTCAGGGTATGGTGCTGGCAGATGCCTTCTACTACCTGGGCGACAGCGGCGAACGCAACTGGGTTTCCCCGAAAGACGCCATCGTTGAGCGCGACGAGAAAGGCCGTATCGTGAAAGCGAAGGACGAAGCAGGCCATGAGCTGGTGTATACCGGCATGAGCAAAATGTCTAAGTCCAAAAACAACGGCATCGACCCGCAGGAAATGGTTGAACGTTATGGTGCGGACACCGTTCGTCTGTTCATGATGTTTGCGTCTCCAGCAGACATGACCCTCGAGTGGCAGGAATCTGGCGTTGAAGGCGCTAACCGCTTCCTGAAACGCGTGTGGAAACTGGTTTACGAACACACCGCGAAAGGCCCAACGACTGCGCTGAACGTCGACGCGTTGAGCGAAGATCAGCAGGCGCTGCGTCGTGACGTTCACAAAACCATCGCGAAAGTGACCGATGATGTGGGTCGTCGTCAGACCTTCAACACGGCTATCGCGGCCGTGATGGAGCTGATGAACAAGCTGGCGAAAGCCCCTGCGGAAGAAGAGCAGGATCGTGCTCTGCTGCAGGAAGCTCTGCAATCCGTGGTGCGTATGCTGAACCCGTTCACCCCGCACATCAGCTTCACGCTGTGGCAGCTGCTGGGTGGCGAAGGCGATGTCGACAACGCACCATGGCCAGTAGCCGACGAGAAAGCGATGGTGGAAAACACCACCCTCGTCGTGGTACAGGTTAACGGTAAAGTCCGCGGTAAAGTGACTGTGCCGGTAGAAGCAACCGAAGAGCAGGTTCGTGAACGTGCAGGCCAGGAACATCTGGTCGCAAAATATCTGGATGGTATGACCGTACGTAAAGTCATTTACGTGCCGGGCAAACTGCTCAACCTGGTCGTTGGCTAAGCGCGGGAGGAAGCGTGCGATTTCTGACAACGTTATTGGTATCTCTGGCGGTGCTTGTCACCGCGGGTTGTGGTTGGCACCTGCGCAGTTCGACTCAGGTTCCGGACAACATGAAAAAGATGATTTTTATCTCAAGCGATCCTAACGGACCGTTGAGCCGCTCGGTGCGTAACCAGTTACGCCTGAACGGGATTGAGATTGTTGAAGCCAGCTCGATTCGCCAGGATATTCCATCCCTGCGTCTGGGCGGTGCATCGATTGGTAAAGATACCGCCTCGGTATTCCAGGATGGCAGAACGGCAGAGTACCAAATGGTAATGACCGTCTCCGCCAGCGTGTTGATCCCAGGCCACGACATCTATCCAATCAGCGCTAAGGTTTATCGTTCGTACTTCGATAACCCGCAGCAGGCGCTGGCGAAAGATGCCGAGCAGGAGATCATCATCCAGGAGATGTACGACAAAGCCGCTCAGCAGCTGATTCGTAAGCTGCCAAGCGTCAAAGTGGCGGATGCTGAATCAACCAAAGAGGACGAGCAGTCTGCTACGGATGCTGACGCAACCGAAGCGCCGGCCGAAACTCGCGTCTCCACGACTCTGGGTAACTGATGATTCGGTTGTACCCAGAACAACTCCGCGCGCAGCTCTCTGAAGGGCTGCGCGCGGCGTTTTTACTCCTCGGAAACGACCCCCTTCTGCTTCAGGAAAGTCAGGATGCCATTCGCCACGCGGCGGGAGCTCAGGGCTTTGATGAACACCATACTGTCACGATAGACGCCAGCACCGACTGGAATGCGCTGTTTGCGCTAAGCCAGGAACGCAGCCTGTTCGCCATGCGTCAAACGCTGACGTTGGTCCTGCCGGACAATGGTCCGAATGCGGCCATTAATGAACAACTTGTGGCGCTGATTGGCTTGCTCCATGACGAATTGCTGCTGATTATCCGCGGTAATAAACTGACTAAAGCCCAGGAAAATGCCGCCTGGTATAACGCGCTTTCCGGACGTGCGGCGCAGGTTTCCTGCCAGACGCCGGAGCAAGCACAGCTGCCGCGCTGGCTCGCCACACGTGCCAAACAGCTTAATTTGCAGCTCGATGACGCTGCGAGCCAACTGCTTTGCTATTGCTATGAAGGCAACCTGCTGGCGCTGGCCCAGGCACTTGAACGCCTTTCGCTCCTTTGGCCTGACGGTAAATTGACGCTGCCACGGGTAGAGCAAGCGGTAAATGATGCGGCGCACTTTACGCCGTATCACTGGCTGGATGCGCTGCTGGCGGGAAAAAGCAAACGCGCGTTGCATATCCTGCAGCAGTTACGCCAGGAAGGCAGTGAGCCAGTGATTCTGCTGCGAACCCTTCAGCGCGAGCTCCTGCTGCTGGTGAATATGAAGCGCCAGTCGGTCAATACGCCACTGCGCGCCCTGTTCGATAAACACCGCGTCTGGCAGAATCGTCGGCCGTTGTTTACCGAGGCGCTGAACCGCCTGAGCCCGGAGCAGCTTCGCCATGCGGTGTCGCTCCTGGCGCGAACGGAAGTCACACTTAAGCAGGATTACGGCCAGTCGGTCTGGGCTGAACTCGACGGTCTGTCACTGCTGCTGTGTCACAAAAATCTGCCCGACGTTTTTTTTGAAGGATGATATGACGGCGTTAAAGGCACTCTACGGTGGCACGTTTGATCCCGTACATTATGGTCACCTCAAACCGGTCGAAATTCTGGCAAATCTGATTGGCCTGTCAAAGGTCATCATCATGCCGAACAACGTTCCGCCGCACCGCCCGCAGCCGGAAGCGACCAGCGCCCAGCGTACCGAAATGCTAAAACTGGCTATCGCCGATAAACCGCTGTTTGAACTCGACGAGCGTGAACTGCGCCGCGATACGCGTTCATATACCTCAGAAACACTGCGCGAATGGCGACAGGAACAGGGTCCAACGCAGCCACTGGCCTTTATTATTGGTCAGGACTCGCTGATCACCTTCCCGTCATGGCACGATTACGAAAGCATTCTGGATAATGCGCACCTGCTCGTGTGCCGCCGCCCAGGCTATCCGATGGCGATGAAAGAGGAAGCGCATCAACAGTGGCTGGACCGCCATCTGACGAACAGTGCAGATGATTTACACCGCGCTCCCGCCGGGAAAATTTACATTGCGGAAACACCCTGGTTCAATATTTCCGCCACGCTGATTCGCGAGCGTCTCCAGCAGGGCGAATCCTGCGACGAGATGTTGCCACAGGCCGTGCTGCGTTATATCCATGAAAAGGGGCTTTACCAATAACTTTCCGGGACTTACTGAACGTAAACTCTGCGATATTCCTATTTTCAGCGCCAACCTCCTTCCAGACCATTGACACACCCTGACAGGCTGTTATTCTCCGCAGCCAGACTTGTCCCACCACACTGATTTACAGAAATTGTTTTACAAAAATGGCGATGCAATCATGGCCATTGGGTGGGATGATAGCGCGCCGGTACTGTCCGGCAGGCGACATTTGTCCGACTTCGTCCTGGTTTCAGGTATACTTACGGGCTGTTTATATTTTTCATCACCTGACCAGGGGGAAACTTGCAGGGTAAAGAACTTCAGGATTTTGTCATCGACAAAATCGACGACCTAAAGGGCCAGGACATCATCACTATCGATGTTCATGGTAAATCCAGCATCACCGACTGCATGATCATCTGCACCGGTACGTCCACCCGCCATGTGGTGTCCATTGCCGATCACGTTGTCCAGGAATCTCGCGCTGCAGGTTTGTATCCGCTGGGTGTGGAAGGCGAAAACGTCGCTGACTGGGTTGTGGTTGACCTTGGAGAAGTGATTGTCCACGTTATGCAGGAAGAAAGCCGTCGCCTGTATGAACTGGAAAAACTCTGGGGTTAATACGTGAAGCTGCAGCTCATTGCCGTGGGAACCAAAATGCCGGACTGGGTTCAGACCGGTTTCACGGAATACCTGCGCCGCTTTCCCCGAGATATGCCGTTCGAACTGGTGGAAATTCCTGCCGGTAAGCGCGGTAAGAATGCTGATATCGCTCGCATTCTGGAGAAAGAAGGTGAATTAATGCTGGCTGCGGCCGGCAAAAATCGCATTGTCACGCTGGATATCCCCGGAAAACCGTGGGATACGCCGCAACTGGCCCATGAGCTTGAGCGCTGGAAACAGGATGGGCGTGACGTCAGTCTGCTGATCGGTGGCCCGGAGGGTTTATCTCCTGCCTGTAAAGCCGCCGCTGAACAGAGTTGGTCGCTCTCCTCGCTCACTCTCCCTCACCCGTTGGTACGCGTGCTGGTTGCAGAAAGCCTTTATCGGGCGTGGAGTATTACCACCAACCACCCTTACCACCGCGAGTAATGATGACCAGGTTAGATTAAGCAGCGGATGAAATTACAGAATTCTTTTCGCGACTACACGGCTGAGTCCGCGCTGTTTGTGCGCCGGGCGGTAATCGCATTTTTGGGCATTTTAGCGCTCAGCGGCGTGCTGGTTGTTAACCTCTATAATCTGCAGATTGTCCGTTTTACCGACTACCAGACCCGTTCCAATGAAAACCGCATCAAGCTGGTGCCAATCGCACCGAGCCGCGGCATCATCTATGACCGCAACGGCACTCCGCTGGCGTTGAACCGCACCATTTATCAGTTAGAACTGATGCCGGAAAAGGTCGATAACCTCCAGCAAACGCTGAACGATTTGCGAAGCGTGGTCGATCTTACCGACGACGATATCGCCAACTTCAAGAAAGAGCGCGCCCGCTCTCACCGTTTCACTTCCATTCCGGTCAAAGTTAACCTGACTGAAGTTCAGGTCGCCCGATTTGCGGTGAATCAATACCGTTTCTCCGGCGTGGAAGTGAAAGGCTACAAGCGTCGCTACTATCCTTACGGCTCCGCGCTGACGCATGTGATCGGCTACGTCTCGAAAATCAACGATAAAGACGTTGACCGCCTCGATAAAGAAGGCAAGACCGCTAACTACGCTGCGACCCACGATATCGGCAAGCTGGGCATTGAGCGCTATTACGAGGATGTGCTGCACGGACAGACCGGCTACGAAGAGGTTGAAGTTAACAACCGCGGCCGCGTTATCCGTCAGCTGAAAGAAGTCTCGCCAACTGCCGGGCATGATATTCATCTCACGCTAGACCTGCAGTTGCAGCAGTATATCGAAACCCTGCTGGCGGGCAGCCGCGCCGCCGTTGTGGTGACCGATCCGCGCTCTGGCGGCATCCTCTCCCTGGTATCGATGCCAAGCTATGACCCGAACCTGTTCGTGGACGGCATCTCCAGCAAAGATTACTCCGGACTGTTGAACGACCCGAATACGCCGCTGGTGAACCGTGCCACGCAGGGTGTTTATCCTCCAGCATCAACGGTAAAACCGTACGTTGCGGTTTCCGCATTGACGGCTGGCGTGATCACCCGCAATACCGGTCTGTTTGACCCGGGCTGGTGGCAGCTGCCGGGCTCTGACAAACGCTATCGTGACTGGAAAAGATGGGGCCATGGCCACCTGAACATCACCAAAGCGCTGGAGGAATCTGCGGATACCTTCTTCTATCAGGTCGCCTATGACATGGGCATCGACCGCCTTTCAGAGTGGATGGGCAAATTTGGCTACGGCCATTACACCGGCATCGATCTCTCAGAAGAGCGCTCTGGCAACATGCCGACCCGTGACTGGAAGCTGAAACGCTTTAAGAAACCGTGGTATCAGGGCGACACCATTCCGGTCGGGATCGGCCAGGGCTACTGGACGGCCACGCCGATTCAGATGAGCAAAGCGCTGATGATCCTGATTAACGATGGCGTCGTGAAAGTGCCCCACCTGCTGATGAGCACCGCCGAAAACGGTAAACAGGTTCCCTGGGACCAGCCGCACGAAACGCCGGTCGGCGACGTGCACTCTGGCTACTGGGAAATTGCCAAAGACGGGATGTACGGCGTGGCCAACCGTCCCAACGGAACAGCGCATAAATACTTTGCTGGCGCACCGTATAAAGTCGCCGCGAAATCCGGTACTGCGCAGGTCTTTGGTCTGAAAGCCAATGAAACCTATAACGCCCACCGCATTGCGGAACGTCTGCGTGACCACAAACTGATGACCGCGTTTGCGCCATACGACAATCCAAGAGTCGCGGTGGCGATAATC
This sequence comes from Scandinavium goeteborgense, assembly GCF_003935895.2. GTDB lineage: Bacteria > Pseudomonadota > Gammaproteobacteria > Enterobacterales > Enterobacteriaceae > Scandinavium > Scandinavium goeteborgense. The sequence goes on from NZ_CP054058.1 coordinate 3,219,183, forward strand.
CTCGAAAACGGCGGCGCTGGCCCTGCAGTCGGGACACTCATGCGTCAAATTCTCGACCACATTATGCTCGGTGACAACAACACCGTACTGCCGGCAGAAAACCCGGCAGCTGCAGCCGCGGAGGACCAATAACAATGACGGATAATCCGAACAAACGATCGATGTGGGATAAAATCCACCTTGACCCGACCATGCTGCTTATCCTGCTAGCGCTGCTGACTTACAGCGCGCTGGTTATCTGGAGCGCCAGCGGCCAGGACATGGGCATGATGGAGCGTAAGATCGGCCAGATCGCGATGGGTGTCGTGATCATGGTGGTGATGGCGCAAATCCCGCCGCGTGTTTACGAGGGCTGGGCGCCATGGCTCTATATCTTCTGTATCGTTCTGCTGGTTGCGGTGGACGCCTTCGGCGCTATCTCTAAAGGTGCTCAGCGCTGGCTGGATTTAGGCGTCGTCCGTTTTCAGCCGTCGGAGATTGCGAAAATCGCCGTGCCGCTGATGGTCGCTCGCTTCATCAACCGTGACGTCTGCCCGCCTACGCTCAAAAACACCGCCATCGCGCTGATACTGATTTTCCTGCCAACGCTGCTGGTTGCCGCGCAGCCGGACCTCGGGACCTCGATTCTGATTGCGCTGTCCGGCCTGTTCGTGCTGTTCCTGGCGGGCCTGAGTTGGCGTCTGATTGGCGTCGCCGTGCTGATGGTCGCCGCGTTCATCCCGATCCTCTGGTTCTTCCTGATGCACGACTATCAGCGCCAGCGCGTGATGATGCTGCTTGACCCGGAAACCGACCCTCTGGGTGCGGGCTACCACATTATTCAGTCTAAAATTGCCATAGGCTCCGGCGGCCTGCGCGGTAAAGGCTGGCTGCACGGCACCCAGTCACAGCTGGAGTTCTTGCCCGAGCGCCATACAGACTTTATCTTCGCGGTACTGGCGGAAGAACTGGGCCTGATAGGCTTCCTGGTGCTGTTGGCGCTCTACGTCTTGCTGATCATGCGCGGACTGTGGATTGCCGCCCAGGCGCAAACCACCTTTGGCCGCGTCATGGCCGGTGGCTTAATGTTGATTTTATTCGTTTATGTCTTCGTAAATATTGGTATGGTGAGTGGGATCCTACCGGTAGTTGGCGTACCGTTGCCGCTGGTCAGCTATGGGGGCTCTGCCCTGATCGTACTGATGGCCGGGTTTGGTATCGTCATGTCGATACACACCCACAGAAAAATGTTGTCGAAAAGCGTATAAGAAGGGGTGCGCAAAGATGCGTAAACAATGGCTTGGGATCTGCATCGCAGCTGGCTTACTGGCAGCGTGTTCGAGTGATGATGGGCAGCAACAGCAAACCGTCACCGCACCGACACCGGCGGTCTGTAACGGTCCTGTTGTAGAAATAAGTGGTGCCGACCCGCGCTTTGAACCCCTGAATCCGTCGGTGAATCAGGACTATCAGCGTGACGGGAAGAATTACAAAATTGTGCAGGACCCGTCGAACTTTAGTCAGGCCGGTCTCGCCGCAATTTATGACGCCGAGCCGGGCAGCAACCTGACCGCGTCAGGTGAGCCGTTTGATGCCACGCAGTTGACCGCCGCGCATCCAACGTTGCCGGTGCCGAGCTATGCGCGAGTCACCAACCTGGCGAATGGCCGGATGCTTATCGTGCGCATCAACGATCGTGGCCCTTACGGTAACGATCGCGTGATCTCACTTTCTCGCGCCGCCGCCGATCGCCTGAATACCTCGAACAACACCAAAGTGCGGGTTGACCCAATTATCGTGGCGCAGGACGGAACCCTGTCCGGCCCGGGTACCGCCTGTACCACTATTGCGAAACAAACTTACGCCCTGCCCGCTCGTCCCGATTTGAATGGCGGCATGGGCAGCGTGTCGTCCACGCCGCAGGATGCGACGCCGCAAAGCGACGTGCGTGCCATCAGCAATGACACGCTGAAAGCGGAAGATGCCACCGGCGCACCGGTTAACAGCAGCGGCTTCCTTGGGGCACCCACCACGCTGAACAACGGCGTACTGGAAAGCAGCGCGCCGGCGGCACAGCCAGCCGCTCAACCTGCGGCACAGTCAGCCGCTGTGCAGCCTGCACCAACGCAAAGCGCACCGGTGACGGCTCCGGGTTCCACTCAGGGAAGCGTTGCGCCTGTCGCCGCACCTGCAGCAGCAGCCTCAACGGCCGCCAGCGGCAGCTATGTGGTTCAGGTCGGTGCGGTGAGTGACCAGGCCCGCGCGCAGCAATATCAGCAGCGTCTGAGCCAGCAATTTTCTGTGCCCGGTCGTGTCATGCAGAACGGCGCCGTCTGGCGTATTCAGTTAGGACCGTTCAGCAACAAGACCGAAGCCAGCACCGTACAGCAGCGCCTGCAAAGCGAGGCGCAATTACAGTCATTTATTACTCGCGCCAACTAAAACAGGACTGGCATCCTCAGTGCAGTGCGTATGTTAAAACCATTAACACTCTCATACGCATTGCCGGATGCCCCGTTCCCTTGTATTTGCTATAGTTAGGCACTTTTTTAACTCATCACGGATGTCGTTGTTCTGACCATGAAGACCTCTTTTTCTGCTCGTTTACTTATCACGGCTCTGTCCGTCGCGGCACTGACCTCCGCTGCCCACGCTGATGACCTGAACATCAAAACCATGATCCCAGGCGTTCCGCAGATCGACGCGGAATCCTACATTCTGATCGACTACAACTCAGGCAAAGTCCTGGCCGAGCAGAACGCTGACGAACGTCGCGACCCGGCGAGTCTGACCAAAATGATGACCAGCTACGTCATCGGTCAGGCAATGAAAGCGGGTAAATTCAAAGAATCTGACCTGGTCACCGTCGGTACCGACGCGTGGGCCACCGGTAACCCCGTCTTCAAAGGTTCATCCCTGATGTTCCTGAAACCAGGCATGCAGGTCCCTGTTTCTCAGCTGATTCGCGGGATTAACCTGCAGTCCGGTAACGACGCCTGTGTGGCAATGGCCGACTACGTCGCCGGCAGCCAGGATGCCTTCGTTGGCCTGATGAACAGCTATGTTAATGCCCTGGGCCTGAAAAACTCCCACTTCCAGACCGTTCACGGCCTGGACGCAGACGGTCAATACAGCTCCGCGCGCGATATGGCGATGATTGGTCAGTCACTTATCCGCGACGTACCGAACGAATACACCATCTACAAAGAGAAAGAATTTACCTTCAACGGCATCCGTCAGATGAACCGTAATGGTTTGCTGTGGGACAACAGCCTGAAGGTCGATGGCATCAAAACAGGCCATACAGACAAAGCGGGTTACAACCTCGTGGCGTCGGCAACCGAAGGCCAAATGCGTCTGATCTCCGCGGTAATGGGCGGTCGCACTTATAAAGGTCGTGAAACCGAAAGCAAAAAGCTGCTGACCTGGGGCTTCCGTTTCTTCGAAACTGTGAACCCGCTTAAAGTAGGCAAAGAGTTTGCCTCTGAGCCAGCCTGGTTCGGTGACACCGATCGCGCATCCCTTGGTGTAGATAAAGACGTTTACCTGACCATTCCACGTGGTCGCATGAAAGACCTGAAAGCAAGCTACACGCTGAACAACGTGGAACTGCACGCCCCACTGCAGAAAAACCAGGTGGTCGGCACCATTAACTTCCAGCTCGATGGTAAGACTATCGAACAGCGTCCGCTGGTGGTGCTGCAAGAAATTCCCGAAGGCAACTTCTTCGGTAAAATCATTGATTACATTAAATTAATGTTCCACCACTGGTTTGGTTAAAAATTGCACACTTGAAAGTGTGATTTCGATCCCCATATACTTAGCATGACAATAACTGCTCCCGTGCCCTGCGCGGGAGCAGTTCTTTTTAAACCACCGGAGCTGACATGAAAACCAAACTTAACGAACTGCTTGAATTCCCTACTTCATTCACCTACAAGGTAATGGGGCTGGCGAAGCCTGAGCTGGTTGACCAGGTGGTTGAAGTGGTGCAGCGCCACGCGCCAGGTGATTACTCTCCGCAGGTAAAACCGAGCAGCAAAGGCAACTACCACTCAGTGTCCATCACCATTAACGCCACCCACATCGAGCAGGTCGAAACCCTGTACGAAGAGCTGGGGAATATCGAAATCGTTCGTATGGTGCTGTAACCCTGTTGCCCGGAGCTCTCCGGGCAATTCCTTTCCCGCGCTGTGATATACTCTTCGCCCATGTTTTCCCGTCCCGCGGAGATGTCGTTTTGGATCTGAACACCCTCCTCGTCCGCCAGCTTGGCGTACAACCCTATGAGCCTGTTTCTCAGGCGATGCATGACTTTACCGACCGCCGTGATGAAACTACCCCAGACGAAATCTGGCTGGTTGAGCATCAACCTGTCTTTACGCAGGGTCAGGCTGGCAAAGCGGAGCATGTGCTGGTTCCCGGTGACATTCCGGTCGTTCAGAGCGATCGCGGCGGCCAGGTGACCTATCATGGACCCGGCCAGCAGGTGATGTATGTGCTGTTGGATTTAAAACGCCGTAAGCTTGGGGTGCGTGAGCTGGTAACGCTGTTGGAACAGACGGTGGTCAATACGCTGGCTGAATTTGGAATCGAGTCCCACCCGCGTGCCGATGCACCCGGCGTCTATGTCGGTGAGCAGAAGATTTGTTCGCTGGGGTTACGCATTCGAAAAGGCTGTTCATTTCACGGGCTGGCGCTGAATGTCGCCATGGATTTATCGCCCTTTTTACGCATCAACCCTTGCGGTTATGCGGGGATGGAAATGACGCAAATGCAGCAATGGTATGCAGAGGCAAAACCGGAAAATATTTCCCCCGTTCTGGTCTCGCAATTTTTAGCACTGCTAAACAATCCACCCCATAAATATATTGCTGCTTAATATATTATACACTTGGACCTGATATTTTGTCGGGTCCACGCTCTTTTACCTCGTTTTCCTTTACATTATTCACATCTTTCTATATTTTTTCTGCGCTCGACGGAAAAAACCACGTCGCATACAAAAATTTACGTTAACACACCACCAGAAACACGAGACGGCTCCGCAGTTCGAGATCTAACTCATTGTTCAAAATGATGTAAATCCTGTCTCCGCGTAAAAGTGCCTCTCAAAAGCATAATAACAATAAATACTTTTTCAACTATCATTCATATTGTGAATGAATATGGAGCACAAGTGTGGAATATAACGAAAAGCCGGAAAGCCGAATAAATCCTCGCCTTGAGAGTGATACCCCGCAAATCTTCCGAACACTGCGAAATATCGACCTCAATTTGCTGACGATCTTCGAGGCTGTATATGTGCATAAAGGCATCGTTAATGCTGCGAAAATTCTGAATCTCACTCCTTCCGCTATTAGCCAATCAATTCAGAAGTTGCGCACTATATTTCCTGACCCGCTTTTCATCCGCAAAGGCCAGGGCGTCACGCCCACCGCCTACGCCACTCATTTGCACGAATACATTAGCCAGGGCCTGGAGTCGATTCTTGGCGCGTTAGATTTGACCGGCAGCTATGACAAGCAGCGTACGATCACGATCGGCACCTCGCCGACGGTCGGCGCGGTGGTGATGCCCGCTATTTATCAAACCATCAAAGATAAATTCCCACAGCTGCTGCTGCGCAATATTCCGGTTACCGACGTCGGCCTTCAACTGAGCCAGTTCCAGACCGACTTGATCATCGATAGCAACCTGCACAGCGCGCGGGCGTTAAGCCATCACGTGCTTTATAGCGACAAAGTGGTACTGGTTGCGCGTGAAGGTCATCCGGTCCTGAAGATGACACCTACACAAGAGTCGTTGAGCCACTACGAATACACGTTGCTCATGATGGAAGGGGCCTCGCACACTGAGCTGCGTAAGCGCGTGCATGAGATGTTCCCAGAGCGACACATCAGCTTTAGTAGTTACAACCTTGTGACGATTGCCGCGCTGATTGGCAGCAGCGATTTGGTCGGCTTAATGCCTGCGCGATTCTTCACGCTGTTCTCTCGATGCTGGCCGCTTAAGGTCGTCGATTTCCCGCCGCTGCGTGAGGAATCGGTCGAATTTTCACTGCATTACAACAAACTCAGCATGCGTGATCCGGTGCTACAAAGTGTTATCACTGCGATTCGCCAGGTATTCTGAGAGGCTCAGAATCCACCTCTTTCTGCTGCTTTGCTCGCCAATAAGCACATAAAGCAACATCTGGTTTACAAATTGCCGGGCTGGCAGGCTGCTTTATCACCTTGATTAATGCTATACTGCCACCCGTCTGATTCAAAAATAGTTGATAAATACAACATTTCCTTGAATTGAAACGCTTTCTTCGTTACCCGCAACTGGAACACGCACGCTATGAGTAAACCCATTGTGATGGAACGCGGTGTTAAGTACCGCGATGCCGATAAAATGGCCCTTATCCCGGTTAAGAATGTGGCTACCGAGCGCGAAGCGCTGCTGAGAAAACCGGAATGGATGAAAATCAAACTTCCGGCCGACTCCACCCGTATTCAGGGTATCAAGGCGGCAATGCGCAAAAATGGCCTGCACTCGGTGTGCGAAGAAGCCTCTTGCCCTAACCTCGCGGAATGTTTTAACCACGGCACGGCCACCTTTATGATCCTCGGTGCGATTTGCACCCGCCGCTGCCCGTTCTGCGATGTTGCCCACGGTCGCCCTGTTGCGCCGGACGCCAACGAACCGCAGAAACTCGCACAGACCATTGCCGATATGGGCCTGCGCTACGTGGTCATCACTTCCGTTGACCGTGACGACTTGCGCGACGGTGGTGCACAGCACTTTGCGGACTGCATTGATGCTATCCGTGAGAAAAACCCAACCATCAAAATTGAAACCCTGGTTCCGGATTTCCGTGGACGTATGGATCGTGCGCTGGAAATTCTCACCGCCACGCCGCCGGATGTGTTCAACCACAACCTGGAAAACGTGCCACGCGTATACCGCCAGGTCCGTCCGGGCGCTGACTATAACTGGTCCCTGAAGCTGCTGGAGCGTTTTAAAGAAGCGCATCCGGAGATCCCAACCAAATCAGGTCTGATGGTCGGTCTGGGTGAAACTAACGCCGAAATCATCGAAGTGATGCGTGACCTGCGTCGCCACGGCGTGACCATGCTGACTCTCGGTCAGTATCTGCAGCCAAGCCGTCACCACCTGCCGGTTCAGCGCTACGTCAGCCCGGATGAGTTCGAAGAAATGAAAGCAGAAGCACTGGCAATGGGCTTCACCCATGCCGCTTGCGGTCCTTTCGTGCGTTCTTCCTACCACGCCGATCTGCAAGCCAAAGGTCTCGAAGTTAAATAACCTTTGCCGCTGAGCACTCAGGCCGCCGCGTTATCGCCGCGGCCTTTTTATTTTGGCGCAATCAGCCCACTTTCTAGCACCATTACGGTGCAAGCCTTCCTCCATGAAACTTTTGGCTCACAATCTGGGACCCGCTCCTTCCTCTGGTTTCGGGAAAACTACGGCTATTTGTCTATTTCACACTCGCCTTTAATTTCTGGATCGTTTCATGCATTACCTTCTTATCGAGAAAAGAAGGAGTGGCCCCATGTCTGCACAAGAACCTGGCGATCTGATTTACGGTCTGGAAGATAAACCCGCCCCGCTTCCGGCATTTTTAACCGCACTCCAGCACGTGCTGGCGAGCCTGGTCGGGATAATCACCCCGCCCCTTATCGTCGGCTCGGTACTGGGCCTCAATGCTTATTTGCCGTGGCTTATCAGTATGTCGCTGATTGTTTCCGGCATCGGTACGTTCCTGCAAGCGAGGCGCTTCTTCGGGATTGGGGCAGGCATGATCTGCCTACAGGGCACCAGCTTTGCATTTCTGAGCGTTATTCTCGCCGCCGGGTTTAGCGTCAAAAGCAAAGGCGGTGGTCCAGAGCAAATCATGGCGATGATTTTCGGCCTGAGTCTGGTTGCCGCATTTATTCCAGTAGTGGTCAGCCGTTTTCTCGGCCAGCTTCGCAAAGTGATCACCCCGCTGGTCAGCGGCACCGTGGTTTGTCTGATTGGGATAAGCCTGATTAAGGTCAGTATTACCGACTGGGGCGGCGGCCATAACGTGAAAGATTTCGGCGCACCGGGCAATTTGCTGCTCGGCCTGCTGACGCTCGGCACTATCGTGCTGTTTAGCCGCGCACAGAGCCGCTGGCTACGTCTGGGCGCAGTCATCCTGGGCATTGCCATCGGCTGCATCGCGGCGCGGTTCAGCGGCAAGCTGAGCTGGCAGCCCTACAACCAGGCATGGATTGCACTGCCGCAGCCCTTCCGTTTTGGCTTCGATTTCGATTACAGCCTCTTTTTACCGCTGGCGCTGATCTCCCTTATCAGCATTCTGGAAGCCGTCGGAGACCTCACCGCCAACTGCCTGCTGTCCCGCCAGCCGATTGAAGGCGAGCGCTACGTGGCACGCCTGAAGGGCGGTATTCTCGCCGACGGCGTGAGCTGCATTCTGGCGGCGATGTTCTCTGCCCTACCGAGCACTACCTTTGCGCAGAACAACGGCGTCATTCAGATGACCGGCGTCGCCAGCCGCCACGTCGGCATCTGGATTGGTGCCCTGCTGGCGTTCCTCGGACTGTTCCCGGTGTTTGGTGCCGTGGTCCAGCAAATTCCTGCCCCGGTACTGGGTGGCGCGACGCTGGTGATGTTTGGCAGCGTACTGGCCGCCGGGATTCGCATCATGACCCAGTCCCCGCTGACCCGCCGCGACATGCTGATTATTGCCGTATCGTTTGGCATTGGCCTGGGCGTCGAAGCCGAGCCGGAATTTCTGAGTCATCTGCCGCCGGTGTGCAAAAGCCTGTTTGGTTCCGCAATCACCAGCGGAGGCTTGATGGCGATGCTGCTCAATCTGGTTCTGCCCGCAGAACGCAGTGACGCCCCCGCTGCCAGCCAGCCCGCCGTCGAAAAATAACCCGCGCGCAGCGCCCCTGGATCAGCAGACAGGGCATAACTGAGCTGACTCTCTCATTCATTAACAGGAGGAGTTAGCGATGTGCGCTAGCCGTATCTGGATCAAAAACCCGCAAGCCATTTTCACCCCGGACGACGTGGACGCCCGGGGTGGCGTTATCGTCGAAAACGGCAAAATCAGCGCCGTACTCGCGGCCGGAGAAACACCGGCCCAGCCCTGCGACAGCGTTTTCGATGCGCGCGAGCACGTAGTGCTGCCGGGGCTTATCAATACTCATCACCACTTTTATCAGACCCTGACCCGCGCCTGGGCACCCGTCGTCAACGAACCGCTGTTCCCGTGGCTGAAAACGCTCTATCCAGTGTGGGCGCGGCTGACGCCGGATGCGCTCAAGCTGGCGAGCCAGGTGGCAATGGCGGAACTGTTGCTTTCTGGCTGCACCACCACCAGCGATCACCACTACCTGTTCCCTGAAGGCATGGAAAACGCCATTGATGTACAGGTGGAAGTGGTGAACGAACTGGGGATGCGTGCGATGCTGACCCGCGGCTCAATGAGCCTCGGTGAAAATGACGGCGGTTTGCCGCCGCAACATACGGTGCAATCGGGTGAGGCGATTCTCGAAGACAGCCTGCGCCTGATTCGTCGCTATCATCAGCGTGGCGAAGGGGCGCGCATTCAGATTGCCCTCGCCCCCTGCTCACCGTTTTCAGTCACCGAAGAAATCATGCAGGAAAGTGCGCGTCTGGCTGCGGGGGAAGATGTCCGGCTGCACACGCATCTGGCGGAAACCCTCGACGAAGAAGATTTTTGTCTGGCGCGTTTTGGCCTGCGCACCGTCGACTATCTGGAGAAAGTCGGCTGGCTGAGCGGCAGAACCTGGCTGGCGCACGGCATTCATTTCAATGCTGATGAAATTCAGCGCCTCGGTGCGGCGGGCGTCGGGATTTGCCACTGCCCGGTGTCGAATATGCGTCTAGCATCCGGCATTTGCCCGACGCTCGACCTGGAAGACGCCGGGGCGATTATCGGCCTCGGCGTTGACGGTTCGGCCTCTAACGACGCATCCAGCCTTATGTTTGAAACCCGTCAGGCGCTGTATTTGCAACGTTTACGCTACGGCGCAAAACGCATCACCCCGCAAAAAGTCCTCGGCTGGGCGACACACGGATCCGCTCGTCTGTTAGGACGTGCCGATCTCGGGGAAATTCGCGTGGGCAAACAGGCCGATCTGGCGCTGTTCCGTCTGGACGATCTACGCTTTAGCGGCAGCCACGATCCGCTTTCCGCAATGATCCTGTGTGGCGCAGATCGTGCCGATCGGGTCATGGTGGGCGGGGAATGGCGAGTTCTCGACGGTGAGATTTGTGGTCTGGATTGCGAACGCTTAAAAGCACAGCACCGCGAGGCGGCGAAACAGTTGGTTGCAACTTTCTGATCTGGCGGGCGCTAAAATGACAAGAGGCCGCAACGGAATCTGTTGTGGCCTCTCTGGCTAACTCGTTGGCGTGGGCGAAATGACCTGCGTGAGCAAACGGCTACTGCACGTCGTTTCTGGCTGCGCCGTTACTCTTTATGAGAGAGTTTTTCTGCCGGGACGTCATCTTCAGCGCTTTTCTTGGCGCTGGTGTCGTCTTCGTTCATGGCTTTCTTAAAGCCTTTAATTGCTGACCCCAGGTCTCCGCCCAGCGTACGCAATTTCTTGGTACCAAACACCAGGACAATCAGTGCGGCAACCACCAGCAGTTTGGTAATACTAATCTCACCCATAGATACCTTCTTGATTAAAACAGGCTATAAAACGCGCCAACAAAACCGTAGCTAATTAACGGTCATTTAGCGAGGGCACACAATAGCAATCTGTAACAAGGTGAATCAAGCATTGATTAAAAAAACATCACATAATTTGCGGTGGCGCAAAGCGACGGTTTTTAAGTACCGGTAATTGAGCACGCACCTGTTGCAAAACCTCGAGACTGATGTCGGCAAAAATGAGCTGTTGGGCATAGCCCGCCCCGGCCAGCGTGACCCCGAGCGGATCGACCACCCGACTCTGACCAATGTTCTTGTTACCGCACTCGCCCGCCGCCACGATGTAGCAGGTAGTATCCAGCGCCCTCGCCGCCAGCAGCGTCGCCCAGTGATGCTCCTTCAGCGGCCCTCGCACCCACGCCGTCGGCAAGACCAATACCTCAGCCCCCTGCAAGGCATGCGCCAACGCGATTTCCGGGAATCGCAGATCGTAGCAGGTCATCAGGCCAATCTTCATGCCGTCGACCTCAATCAGCGGCGGCAACGTGTTTCCGGCATCGACGCGCTTTGATTCCTGAATATTGAACGCGTCATACAGATGCAGCTTCCGATACTCGGCAATAATCTCACCGCTGCGAAGCGCCACCAGCGTGTTGGCCGCCCGCCCCTCCGTGGTGGGAACGTGAATGGTCAGCACCGTGGTCATGCTGTTATGACGGCTTTCATCCAGTAATCGTCGTAAAAATCCGCCATCAAACGCCTGAGCTGATTTTACCGACATATCGGGATCATTATCGTCCCGGGCTAACAACGCCTCAGGCAGCACCAACAGCGCCGTTTGCGCCCCGGCTGCCTGTTGCATCAATGATACGCAGGTCTGGGCGTTAGTAGACCAGTACGGGGTAACAGCAAATTGTCCTGCAGCAACGCGCATAGTGTCTCCGAATATTTCTTGCCGTAGCCATAAACGAAGCCCGGCGCTAAGATAAGTGCTTACTATTCAAATAGCAGGAATTGGCGGTGTTACAAATACTTTTAGCCGTTTTTATAGGCGGTGGAACCGGGAGCGTGCTGCGCTGGCTGCTCGGGATGCGCTTAAACCCAATGCATCATGCGATTCCGGTTGGCACTTTGACCGCGAACCTGCTGGGAGCGTTTATCATCGGTGCAGGGCTGGCGTGGTTCAATCGGATGACACATATCGATCCCATGTGGAAGCTGCTTATCACGACGGGCTTTTGCGGCGGTTTGACCACCTTCTCAACCTTTTCAGCGGAAGTGGTGTTTTTATTGCAGGATGGGCGTTTTGGCTGGGCGCTGCTGAACGTGGCTGTTAACTTGCTCGGATCGTTTGCGATGACGGCGGCCGCAATGTGGATTTTTTCGGCGGCTCGCTAATCCATTCTGCTTGAAGAAAAGGCAAAAAAAAACCCGTCAATGACGGGTTTTTGTATTCTACTGTCGAAATGCTTAGATAGGCATTACGTTTGCAGCAGATGGGCCTTTGGCACCGTTAGTGATTTCGAACTCTACACGCTGGCCTTCGGCCAGAGTTTTGAAACCGTTGGACTGGATTGCAGAGAAGTGTACGAATACATCTTTGCTGCCATCTTCCGGAGTAATGAAACCAAAGCCTTTGGACTCATTAAACCACTTAACGTTACCTTTAATCTTAGACATCTATATTACCTTTACATGAAAATGGACACAAATGCTGTGTCGGCTAACAGTACAGCAATTGTGGTGCGTTTTGTCCAGCTTAACTTATCGAAAAAGTGATAAAAGTCGCTAAATTTTATTAAGTCTGAGAGTTAGTCGTTGTTTTTGCACACGACGCAAACACCCCCGCTGTGAATCACCTCTTTTGTACGCTAAAACTGGAAACGCATCCACGCAAAATAGACGTTGCCGTTGTTATAAGTCCCTGGAATGTAAGTCATCTGGAACGTAACCGGGCCATAACCGACAGAAGCCAGCGGCAGCACCACAGGTATCGGAATGTAGTTCCAGTTATCACGCGCGGTGGCCCCAACGGTGTAGCCAAGTCCCAAATGGACGTTACCATCTGATAGCGGACGCCAGGTTTTCTCCCAGCCATAACCGCCAATCGGTTCCCATTTGTTGAACGAGTCCTTAAAGGCCATCAGATACAAACCGTGCCAGTTACCTTTATCATCCCACCGGGACTGACCAAAACCCGCGCCCCACGGACGTTCGTTGTATTTGTCCGTCTTCTCTTTGTCATAGGCGAAACGCGCATGCCAGGTAATAGCGGGAACGTACAGATCATAATGCTCAGGCGACTCCCAGGTTTGCGCAATATTATCCCCGAGTGTCGAAAAAGCATCACTGACCGTTGAAGTCATATTTGCCTTTGCAAAAGAGGCACATAACACTTGACTTGTTAATACCCCTGCAAGCACCAGGAGCTTAATAAATTTAGTCACAAAAATAACCACTTGTAGTTCATAGCTGAACAGAGTAACAAGCGTAAAATTAATAAAACCTTAACAAAAGCGGAATAGTCCTTTCCTGACACCCCACGTATTAGCGAGACTAAACCCTTTACACCTCTCGCCGAACATGCTGATTTTGATTAACTTTTTAGTATCATTTTCGCATCAACAGAACACGAAACATTCATCAAAGAAATATATATAATGTGATAGCCGATTTGATTTGGCGTCAAGGAAGGCCGTGGTTGTCGGTTTATTGATTTTCGTCAGTAAGTTTTGACCGTTAATTGGGCACATTTTCAGACTTCTTTTTTTGAAAACATTTTCGATAAAATTTTCTTTGGGTATCAGGAAGACAGGAATCCATCATGCTAACGTTGTTTGAGCTCCTTATTGGAGTGGTCGTCATTGCGGGTGTCGCTCGCTATATCATTAAAGGCTATTCCGCAACGGGCGTGCTATTTGTCGGCGGCCTGGCACTGCTCATTGCCAGTGCCCTGATGGGCCATAAAATCCTGCCGGCCAGCGCCAGCAGCACCGGCTACTCCGCCACCGATATCGTCGAATATATCAAAATCCTGCTGATGAGCCGCGGTGGCGACCTCGGCATGATGATCATGATGCTGTGCGGTTTTGCGGCCTATATGACCCACATTGGCGCCAACGACATGGTGGTAAAACTCACCTCCAAGCCACTGCGCTACATTAACTCGCCGTACATCCTGATGATTGCTGCCTATTTCGTGGCGTGTCTGATGTCGCTGGCGGTGTCTTCTGCCACTGGCCTCGGCGTGCTGCTGATGGGTACGCTGTTCCCGGTGATGGTTAACGTCGGTATTAGCCGCGGCGCGGCGGCAGCCATCTGCGCCTCTCCGGCAGCTATCATCCTTTCACCGACCTCCGGTGACGTGGTGCTGGCGGCAAAAGCGGCCGAAATGCCGCTGATCGACTTTGCCTTCAAAACCACCCTGCCGATTTCCATCGCGGCGATTGTCTGCATGGCGGTGGCGCATTTCTTCTGGCAGCGCTATCTCGACAAGAAAGAGAACATTTCCCACGAGATGCTCGACGTCAGCGAAATCACCACCAACGCGCCGTCGTTCTACGCCATTTTGCCGTTCACCCCGATTATCGGCGTGCTGATTTTTGACGGTAAATGGGGCCCGGAACTGCACATCATCACCATTCTGGTTATCTGTATGCTGCTGGCTGCGGTGCTCGAATTCTTCCGTGGCTTCAATACCCAGAAAGTCTTCTCCGGGCTGGAAGTGGCCTACCGCGGGATGGCCGATGCCTTCGCCGGCGTGGTCATGCTGCTGGTCGCAGCAGGCGTATTTGCCCAGGGTCTGAGCACCATCGGCTTTATCGACAGCCTGATTTCCATCGCCACCTCATTCGGCTCTGCAAGTATCATTCTGATGCTGGTGCTGGTTATCCTGACCATGCTGGCTGCGATGACGACCGGTTCCGGTAACGCCCCGTTCTACGCCTTCGTCGAAATGATCCCGAAACTGGCACACAGCTCCGGCATCAACCCGGCGTATTTGTCGATTCCGATGCTGCAGGCCTCCAACCTTGGACGTACCATTTCACCGGTGTCTGGCGTCGTGGTTGCGGTATCCGGCATGGCAAAAATCTCGCCGTTTGAAGTGGTGAAACGCACCTCCGTGCCGGTGCTGGTCGGTCTGGTGGTGGTGATTATTGCCACCGAATTAATGGTCGCTTCTGCGAGCGTCGTCGCAGGCTAATTCCACGCGCAAAAGTATTCCCCGGGCAAGCGACGGCTAACAGTCGCTATCACAATGCCAGTCAATTAAACCTGATTGGCATTTTTATGATTAAATAGAAGGTATTCGGCGTTTTAATTACCCACGGACCCACATATGAAAAGCTTATGGAAAGTGCTGCCCATTCTGGCGGCTACCAGCCTCCCTGCGCTGGCCGCAGACAGCATGCCGTTACAACCTGCAAAATACCCTGATTTCGACAGCTACGTGCTGGCGCTCTCCTGGCAAACCGGCTTTTGTCAAAGCATGCAGGATAAAAACCGTAACGAGCCGAGCGAATGCCGGACCCAGAAAGAAGTCAGCGATAAAACGAATTATCTGACAGTGCACGGCCTGTGGCCGAGCCTGCCTAAATCCATCGCCGCCCGTGGCGTGGACAATCGTCGCTGGATGCGTTTCGGCTGTGCGACACGCCCGGTGCCGAACATGCCTGAAGTGCGCGGTAACCGCAAATGCTCGGCGGCAGAAACCGGCCTGTCGCTGGAAATGGCCAACAAACTGAACAATGTGATGCCGGGCAGCGGCGGCGGTTCGTGTCTGGAACGTTATGAATATGCCAAGCACGGCGTCTGTTTTGGCTTCGACCCGGACGCCTATTTCGGCACCATGGTGCGCCTGAACGGGGAGATCAAACACAGCGCTTTAGGCGCTTTCCTCGCGCAAAACTACGGCAAAACCGTCAGCCGGAATGATTTCAACGCCGCCGTAGCCAAAAACTATGGCAAAGAAGGCGTAAAAGCGTTCAAGCTGACCTGCAACGGCAAACCGGCCTACCTGACCGAAATGCAGATTGCTATCAAATCCAGCGCCATCAATGCGCCACTGGCCGAAGGCTCGCTGCTGCCACAGCCGCATCCGGGCAACTGCGGTTCACAGTTCGTGATTGATCAAGCCGGAAACTAATTCCCCGTCGGGCAACACGCGTTTGCCCGGCTCGCTTCACTCCCCGTTTTCTCTCCTTTTGCTTTCAGCACGTCACTCCTAACGTCGTATTTCATCGATTTTCCTTATAAGCGGACACGCATCACACTTCCCTGCTAACGCATCAAAAATCCTGATAAAGCATTATTTGTCTGGTAACAGAAGCCAGAAAGCTCTGAGCATAATCAGTTCCGACTTTTACTGATGGAGTTCACCATGGCGAAGAAACTGATTGCACTGTGTGCCTGCCCGATGGGGCTGGCACACACCTTTATGGCCGCGCAGGCACTGGAAGATGCCGCAACCGAAGCCGGTTACGAGGTCAAAATTGAAACCCAAGGGGCCGATGGCATCCAGAACCGGCTAACGCCGCAGGATATCGCCACCGCCGATATCATCATTCACGCCATTGCCATTACCCCGGAAGACAACGAGCGCTTTGAAACGCGCGACGTCTATGAGATTTCCCTCCAGGACGCCATTAAAAATGCCGCGGGCACCCTGAAAGAAATCGAAGAGCTGATAGCCGCCGAGCAACAATAATCCTCAACAGCAAGGGTGTGTGAAATGGCAATAAAAAAACGCAGCGCCATTCGTCCTGTCTCGTCTGACGGCGAAAGCATTGCACTGGCAACAACGCCCGTAGAATCGGGCTCTTCCTTCTGGAAAGAACTCCCTCAGCACATTATGTCGGGCATTTCCCGCATGGTGCCGACGCTTATCATGGGCGGGGTTATTCTCGCCATTTCACAGCTGATTGCATACGTCTGGCTGGAAATTCCGCCGGACACCGGGATTATGGACGCGCTGAACTCCGGTAAATTCACCGGGTTTAACCTGTCGGTGCTGAAGTTTGGCTACCTGACGGAATCGTTCGGCGGGCTGCTGTTCAGCTTCGCCATCCCGATGTTTTCTGCCTTCGTGGCGAACTCCATCGGCGGCAAGCTGGCGTTTCCGGCGGGCTTTATCGGTGGACTGGTTGCTACTCAGCCGACACTGGTACTGAATTTTGACCCGGAAAAACTGAGCTGGCTGGCCAGCAAACCGGTGCCATCGACCTTTATCGGCGCACTGATTATCGCCATCGCCGCCGGGTATCTGGTTAAATGGCTGAACGCCCGAATCGCCGTACCACAGTATCTGCTCGCGTTCAAAAGTACCTTCTTAATTCCCATCCTTTCCGCGCTGTTCGTGATGCTGGCGATGTATTACGTCATCACCCCGATTGGCGGCTGGCTGAACGGCGGGATGCGGACGCTGCTGCTGGCAGCAGGTCAGGCGGGCTCAATGATGTACGCCATCGGCATGGCGGCGGCCACGGCCATTGACCTCGGCGGTCCGATTAACAAAGCGGCCGGGTTTGTGGCGCTCGGTTTCACCACCGATCACGTGCTGCCGATCACCTCCCGTGCGGTGGCGATTGTTATCCCGCCGATTGGTCTGGGCCTTGCTACGCTTATCGACCATCGTCTGACCGGCAAACGCCTGTTCAGCCCGCAGCTTTATCCGCAGGGTAAAACCGCGATGTTCCTCGCCTTTATGGGCATCAGCGAAGGGGCAATTCCGTTCCTGCTGGAAAACCCCATCGCCACCCTGCCCGCGTACATGACGGGGGCCATCGCCGGCGCAATGACTGCCTCGGCGCTCGGCGCGGTGCAATGGTTCCCGGAGTCGGCCATCTGGGCCTGGCCGCTGGTGACCAATCTCGGTGCGTACATGCTGAGTATCGCGGTTGGCGCGGTGATCACCGCCCTGCTGGTGGTGCTTATCCGCAACAGCCTGCACAAACGTGGCAAGCTGGCCATCGACGCGATGTAAGAGGAAAACGGATATGGCTTTACTGACGACGGTTCGTGACTGGATGACGCATCAACGGATAGACGCAGTGCTCATTTCGTCACGCCAGAACAAGCTCGCGCATCTGGGCTTTTCGAGCAGTTCGGGCTACGTGCTGGTCACCCGGCGACATGCGCACATTTTGGTGGATTTTCGCTACTACAGCGATGTCGCCGTCCGCACTCACGGCTACCAGCTGCACCGGCTGGAAAGCGCTCGCCCAATGAGCGCCATCGTCAACCAAATCGCGGAAGAAGAAGGGTTACAGCGTATCGGTTTTGAAGGTGAACAGGTGAGCTGGCAAACGGCGAGCGAATGGCTTGAAAGCCTGCGCCAGGCGCTGGTCAGCGTGTCGCTCGATGCGCTACGCCAGGTAAAAACCGCCGAGGAAATCGCCATTATTCGCGAGGCGTGTCGCATTGCCGACGCCACCGCCGGCCATATCCGTCGTTTTATCCAGCCCGGCATGCGAGAACGCGAAGTCGCCGCCGAGCTGGAGTGGTTTATGAAACAACAAGGGGCAGAGAAACCCTCGTTCGATACTATCGTCGCCAGCGGTCCTCGCGGCGCGCTGCCTCATGGCAAAGCGTCAGAGAAAATCATCGTGGCAGGCGAACTGGTGACGCTCGATTTTGGCGCTCAATACCAGGGATATTGTTCCGATATGACCCGCACCTTTCTGGTTGCGGGCCGCTATGCCAACGTGGAAACCTCGCCGCTGTACGCGGTGTACCAGACGGTGCTGGAAGCGCAGCTGGCAGCCATTGCCGCCGTGCGTCCGGGCGTGGCGTGTCAGACCGTCGACGCCGCAGCCCGGGAGCACATCACCCACGCGGGCTACGGGCCGAAATTTGGTCACAACACCGGACATGCCATCGGCATCGACGTGCATGAAAACCCACGTTTTTCACCGTCCGACACCACCCTGCTGCGTCCTGGAATGTTGCTGACCGTTGAACCCGGTATTTACCTGGAAGACGAAGGCGGCGTGCGCATTGAAGACGTGGTACTGGTCACCGAGGACGGCGCGGAAGTGCTGTATCACACCCCGAAAACGCTGCTGATGACAGGAGAAGCGTGATGGATTTCGCGTTACTGAAAGCGCTAAGTGAAGCCGATGCCATCGCCGCTTCCGAGCAGGAAGTGCGACAAATTCTGCTGCGCGAAGCCGACGCCTTGGGCAAAGAGGTGCAGTTTGACGGCCTCGGTTCGGTACTCATCCGCCTGAACGAAAGCCGCGGCCCGAAGGTCATGGTCTGCGCACACATGGATGAAGTGGGCTTTATGGTTCGCAGTATCTCGTCGACAGGCGCTATCGACGTGATTCCAATTGGCAACGTGCGCATGACCGCTCGCGAACTGCAACCGGTACGGATAACCACCCGCAGCGGCTGCAAAATCAACGGTCTGCTGGACGGCGAGCGTCACGGAAACGATGTGGCAAAATTGCGCGTCGATATTGGCGCCTGTAACGCCGATGAAGTCGCCGAAGCGGGCGTGGAGCCAGGCGATCGCGTCACTTTCGCCACAACATTCAGCGAACTGCCACACAACCGCGTGATGGGTAAAGCCTTCGACGATCGCCTCGGCTGTTATTTGCTGGTCACGCTACTGCGCGAATTACATTCCACGCCGCTGAATGCCGAAGTGTGGCTGGTGGCCAGCTCCAGTGAAGAGGTTGGCCTGCGCGGCGGACAAACCGCCACCCGCGCACTTCAGCCCGATCTTGCCCTGGTGCTCGACACCGCCTGCTGGGCGAAAAACTTTGATTACGGCAGCGACAACCATCGCCAGATTGGCGAAGGCCCGATGCTGGTGATGTACGATAAAACCCTGATTGCGCCGCCGAAACTGACCGCCTGGGTAGAAGACGCGGCCGCGCAGAATGCCATTTCCCTGCAACGGGATATGTTCAGCAACGGCGGCACCGACGGCGGAGCGGTACACCTTTGCGGCAACGGCATCCCAACGGTGGTGCTCGGCCCGCCGACGCGCCACGGCCACTGCGCTGCCTCGATTGCCGACGCCGGAGACATTGACCTCACCCACCAGCTACTGGTGGCGCTGCTTCACGATATCGACGCCAAAACCGTTTCTCGTCTGATGGATTTCAGATGCTGATTTTGCGCTTAAAGGAACCGCTATGCTGACTCTCGATTTTCTCTGTCCGTTGCCTAACGGCCTGCACGCCCGCCCGGCCTGGGCGTTGAAGGAACAATGCAGCGCGTGGCAAAGCGATATTCGCTTTATCAACCACCGCCTGAGCACCCACGCCGATGGCAAAAGCTCGCTGGCGCTGGTCAGCACCGGCACCTTATTCAACGACAGCTGCTCGCTGGAAATCAGTGGCAGTGATGAAGAACCGGCCCGCCGCGCGCTGGAAATTTATCTCGAACAGCACTTTATCGACAGCGACAGCGTGCTGCCCGCCGTGGTCTCGCCCACGGCGCACCCGCTGCCGCGTTCACTTTCACGCCTGAATCCCCGTTTACTGACCGGCAACGTGCTCGCCAGCGGCATCGGTTTTGGGGAAATCACCCTCTGGCGCAGCGACAGCCTCGACGGCTACCGCGCCATTGCGCCAAGCCCGGAAGATATGACTCGGCTGGAGCACAGCCTGGCGGAACTCGCCGACAGCCTGAACCAGCAGCTTCGGTTGCTCGGCGGCGAAAGCAAAACCATACTCAGCGCCCATTTGTCTCTGATTCAGGATGAAGAGTTTGCCAGCAATATCCGCCGCATCATGCGCGACAATAAGCAAGGTCTGGCGGCGGCGATCATCGATAATATGGACGCTATCTGCGACAAACTGCTGGCATCCAGCAGCGACTATCTGCGTGAGCGCGCCAGCGACATTCGCGACATCAGCGAACGCTTGCTGCACATTACCTGGCCGCAGCACCGCAATCAGGACGTACTGCGCCTGACCCAACCCACCATTCTGGTGGCGGAAGATTTAACGCCCAGCCAGTTTCTCGGTCTCGACCTGACGCAGCTCAAAGGCATGGTGCTGGAGAAAACCGGTCGCACTTCGCACACGCTGATCCTCGCCCGCGCCTCGTCCATTCCAGTGCTCAACGGCTTTAGCGTGGCGGAACTCAGCGGGCTGGAGCATCGCCAGGCGGTACTCGACGGACAGTGCGGCGTGCTGGTTCCGGAACCGGACGTCGCGGTGATGGGCTATTACACCCTCGCGCGTGAACTCGACGACAAACGCGTGGCGCGCCAGACTGAGGACGCCGCGTTAACCGCGCTGTCGCGCGATGGGCAGCGCATCGAAGTGGCCGCTAACATCGGCAGCGCACTGGAAGCACCGGGTGCATTCAGCAACGGCGCGGAAGGCGTGGGCCTGTTTCGCAGTGAAATGCTGTACATGGACCGCCAAACGCCGCCGGACGAGCAGGAACAATTTGAGGCCTATCAACAAGTGCTGCTGGCGGCGGGCGATAAACCGGTCATTTTCCGCACCATGGATATTGGCGGCGATAAACCACTGAGCTATCTGAATATTCCGCAGGAGGAAAACCCGTTCCTCGGCTATCGCGCGGTGCGGATTTACCCGGAATTTACCGGGCTGATCCGTACTCAGCTGCGGGCCATTCTGCGGGCGGGCGCTTACGGAAACGCGCAGTTGATGATCCCGATGGTGCACAGCCTCGACCAAATTCTGTGGATCAAAAGCCAACTGCAGCAGGTGAAAGCCGAACTTCAGGCCGAAGGATTGCGCTTTGCCGCCAGCCTGCCGCTGGGGATCATGGTTGAGGTGCCGTCGGTGTGTTACATCATCGACCATTTCTGCGACGAGGTGGATTTCTTCAGCGTCGGCTCCAACGATATGACGCAGTATTTATACGCCGTAGATCGCAACAACCCCCGCGTTTCGCCGCTGTACAACCCCATCACCCCGTCGTTCTTGCGGATGCTGCGCCAGATTGTCAGCGTTGCCCATCGGCACGGAAAATGGGTCGGTATCTGCGGCGAACTGGGTGGCGAAAGCCGTTATCTGCCGCTGTTATTGGGGCTGGAACTGGATGAACTGAGCATGAGCGGACCGCGTATTCCGGCGGTGAAAAGCCAGCTGCGTCAGCTCGACAGCGCTGCCTGCCGCGAGCTGGCCAACAAAGCCTGTGAGTGTCGCAGCGCCGATGACATTGAAGCGCTGCTGCGCGAATTCACACCGGAAGACGACGCGCGTCCGCTGCTGGCGCTGGAGAATATTCTGTTCACCGACCGTCCTTTGCGCAAAGAGCAGATTATCCAGCTGCTGTGCGGCAATCTGGCGGTCAACGGGCGCACCGAGCATCCGCTGGAACTGGAAGAGGATATCTGGCAGCGTGAAGAAATCGTCACCACCGGCGTCGGGTTTGGCGTGGCGATCCCGCATACCAAATCGGCGTGGATCCGCCACTCGAGCATCAGCCTCGCGCGGCTGCCTGCGTTAACCGACTGGCAGTCGGAGATGGGCGACGTCGAACTGGTGATTATGCTCACGCTCGGCGAGCACGAAGGCATTAACCACGTGAAGGTTTTCTCCCAGCTGGCGCGCAAACTGGTCAATAAAGCCTTCCGTCAGTCGTTGCTGGAAGCCACCGATGCGCAGGCGATTCTGACACTGTTGAACGAAGAACTGAGCCTGTAGCGCTTACTGGAACCGCGCGCGATACTCTCCCGGCGTCAGCCCGAACTGACGCCGGAACAATCGGCTGAAATAGTCCCCATCCGGATAACCGCAGCGCAGCGCCACATCGCCAATCGACAGCTGATATTTTTGCAAAATCATCCGCGCTTTCGCCATTCTCACCCAGCGCAGGTAATCGACAAAACTCATGGTGCCCTGCTGGCTGAAGAGTCGCGACAGGTGATTTGGCGTGATATTGAAAAACGCCGCCACGTCTTCCCGCGTCAACGGTCTGGCGTAGTTATCCTGGATCCAGTTGCAGATACTTTGATAAAGAAACTGCGGGCGCGACGGCACAGCACCCACTTCAGTGACTGTACTTTTTCGGCACAGATGCAGAAAACTCAACGCCAGCGGCTGGATGATTTGCTGCTCCAGCGGCGAACGGCTGAGCAATGTCAGCGCGGTAAGCATCGCCTCCCCTTCACCGTGCTGCTGATGCGGAAACTCCACCTTTCGCAGCGGCGCGGGCGTATTGCCGTTGCGGCTGTCGTAAAACGCCATCCCGATCCACGCCGGGGCGAAAACCATACTCAGCACCATCGCCGAACGCGTAAACATCGGCTGATTGGCGGCACGCGGCGGAATAAACAGCATTTCGCCCTGAGCCAGCGTGTGCTGCGTTTCATCCAGCGCATTGCCGTATTCACCGCGGAGCACAATTTCAAGGCGCGGCATATCCAGACATAGCGCCCCGGCGGGCAGTGATTTTGCCGAACGGGCAAACCATACGCGGCCCAGGCGCTGCGGGTTGAGCACCAGCCCGCTGAGCAAATCGGCAAAGAAACGGCGGTCGGCAGGAAGGGGGGTCACCGGCATCATCTGGCCCTGAAAATGGCAAACGATGAGTGTAACCCGATGGCGGGAAATGTGAACGCCCGGCACGTCACGTACCGGGCTGAGCGATTACGATTTCAGGAACGTCAGCAAATCTTCGTTAATCTGCTGCTTATGGGTGGTGCAGATGCCATGAGAGCCGCCTTTGTAGACCTTCAGCTCCGCGTCGGGCAGCGTTTCAGCCGCCACTTTGCCGCAGGTTTCGAACGGCACAATCTGATCGTCATCACCGTGGATAACCAGCGTCGGGATGGTCATGCGTTTTAAGTCTTCACGCAGGTCGGTTTCCGAAAACGCTTTAATGCAGTCATAAAGCCCTTTGATCGAACCCTGTAATCCCTGCGCCGTGAAGCTCGCCCGCACTGCTTCTGACGCGCTTGCCCCTGAGCGGTTATAGCCGTAAAACGCCTCCGACAGCTCATGGAAGAACGCGCCGCGATCGTTCACGACGCCCTGACGGATACCGTCGAATACCTCGATGGGCACACCGTTGGGGTTGAAATCGGTTTTCACCATAATCGGCGTCACCGCGCTGATCAGCACCGCTTTTGCCACTCGCTCTGTGCCGTGGCGGCCAATGTAGCGCGCCACTTCGCCACCGCCAGTGGAATGCCCGACGTGCACCGCATCCTTCAAATTAAGATGGGCAGTGAGTTCCGCCAGATCGTCAGCATACTGATCCATGTTATTGCCGTCCCATGTCTGCGAAGAACGCCCGTGGCCGCGCCTGTCGTGGGCGATCACCCGGAAACCTTTCTCGCCCAAAAACAGCATCTGGTCTTCGAACGCATCCGCCGTCAGAGGCCAGCCGTGGCTGAATACCACTGGCTGCCCGCTCCCCCAGTCTTTGAAATAGAGAGTGCTGCCATCTTTTAGGGTCAATTTGTCGTAACCGCTCATGGGATCTCCTGGTTCATGGTCATGCTGACGCCGGATGGCGCAGCGGTGCTTAAGAAGCATATGCCAGATTTGAAATCGATCACGTTTATCGAACAAATATTATTCAAATCGATAAATCTTCCGGATATTTGAAGCCCGTCGCAAAGTGTTAATAAATGTGTCTGCGTGTATTTACAACCCCTGCCATGTTACCAGTATCATGTTACCGGTATCAGTGATAAACGCAGGGATTAAGCCAGGCTATCACTACCCTTTTCGCTGTCACGCTACAGAGGATACAAAGATGACAGAAGTTACGAACGCATTGGGAGCCGGTACGCTGCTCGGCATCGCAGCAGGGGCAGTCGCCCTGTTGCTGGTCTTGATCATGCGCTTCAAAGTGCATGCCTTTTTAGCCTTAACCCTGGTCAGCATCGTGGTGGCGCTGCTGACGAAAGTGCCTTTCGACAAAGTAGTACCGACGCTGCTGACTGGCTTCGGCGGCACGCTGGCAGGCGTTGCGCTGCTGGTGGGTCTGGGAGCGATGATTGGCCGACTGCTGGAAGTCTCCGGCGGTGCAAAAGTGCTGGCTGATACGCTGATTAACAAATTTGGTGAGCAACGTGCGCCATTCGCACTGGGCGTGGCATCGCTGCTGTTCGGCTTCCCAATCTTCTTCGACGCCGGTCTGGTGGTGATGCTGCCGATTATCTTCAGCGTCGCTAAACAGTTTGGCGGCTCCACGCTGAAATACGCCTTCCCGGCAGCGGGTGCGTTTGCAGTAATGCACGCGCTGGTTCCGCCCCATCCGGGCCCGGTTGCCGCGGCTGAACTGCTCGGCGCAAACATTGGCCTGCTGGTGATTGTCGGTCTGATTATCGCCCTGCCAACCTGGTATCTCGGCGCGTACCTGTACGGCCTGTACGCCGGGAAGAAATTCGACATTAAACTGCCGACCTCTTTCCTCGGTGCGGTCGAAGCCGATCCTGACCACAAGCCACCTTCATTCGGCATGGTATTGACCATTCTGCTGATGCCGCTGGTGCTGATTTTCCTGGAAACCGGCCTCAACACCGCGATTGTGCTGGGTTGGGTGGCGAAAGACGACACGCTGGTCAACTTCCTGCGCATGCTCGGTAAAACCCCGGTGGCCTTGCTGATTACCGTGTTCTTCTCCCTGATGGTATTCAGCCGCCAGCACAGCCTGAA
The DNA here is from genome assembly GCF_003935895.2 of Scandinavium goeteborgense. Classification (GTDB taxonomy): domain Bacteria; phylum Pseudomonadota; class Gammaproteobacteria; order Enterobacterales; family Enterobacteriaceae; genus Scandinavium; species Scandinavium goeteborgense. Next base: position 3,244,446 of record NZ_CP054058.1, read on the forward strand.
GCATCTGGAAAAAATCTGTGACGGCGCATTAGGCCCAATCTGCGGCATCATTCTGGTGACTGGCGCGGGCGGTATGTTCGGTGGCGTTCTGCGCGCCAGCGGCATTGGCGACGCGCTGGCAGGCGTGTTGTCCGATACCGGCATGCCGGTCATCGTGGCGGCGTTCGTCATTGCGACGGCGCTGCGTGTGGCGCAGGGTTCCGCCACGGTGGCGTTGACCACGACCGCCGCGCTGGTTGCGCCGATGGTCCACGCTACAACCGGTATCAGCCAGCTAGACCTGTGCTTTATCGTGGTCGCCATCGCCGGTGGCGCAACAGTGCTGTCTCACGTGAACGACTCCGGTTTCTGGCTGGTTGGCCGCTTCCTCGAAATGGATGAAAAGACCACGCTGAAAACCTGGACGGTGATGGAAACGCTGCTCGGCGGCCTCGCCTTCCTGTTCGCGCTGATCGGTAGCATGATCTTCTAATGTGAGCTAAATCACTTCAAAGATCCGATCACAGTCAGTATCATGGTCAGACCCTAAACCCTCGTCCTGTACGACGAGGGTTTTCTTTTGGAAACAAGTAGCTGGATCTCAACCTGGAAAACATGGAGTCAACAATGACCAGACCCGCCATCATCATTAATGAGTTCGATGCCGAACGCATTGACCGCCTGCTGGAACGACCAGAGTGGGCAACTTCCCCGGTTGCGGCTGCGCTGAATGACGAACTGGATCGGGCGCAGATGTGCTCCCCGCAGGAGATGCCGCACAATGTGGTCAGCATGAATAGTCAGGTCCGCTTCCGCGATTTGAGCACTCAGGAAGAACGTGTGCGTACGCTGGTGTTCCCGGTCAATATGACCGACAGCGCAACGCAGCTTTCCGTTCTGGCACCGGTCGGGGCGGCACTGCTTGGCCTTCGCGTGGGCGATTCTATTCACTGGTCGCTGCCAAATGGCACCGAAACGCACTTAGAAGTGCTCGAGCTGCTGTATCAGCCAGAAGCCTCCGGTGAATTTAACCGCTAAGCGCATCTGAATGACTTTTCAGAGGATGTTCCCCTACATCCTCTTTCCGTTTCACCCTGCCACAAAACTTTACCCTCCCTGCACCGCCTGAAAGTGATATTTGCGACGTGAATGCCACAAAGTTGTCGCCGAATATGCTTGTATATAATCAGGATCGTTACATGGAGGTCATTGTATGTATAACACCATCATAATGCCGGTTGATGTCTTCGAAATGGCGCTGAGTGACAAGGCCGTTCGTCATGCGGAATTTCTCGCCCAGCAGGAAGGCATTATCCATCTTTTGCACGTCCTGCCCGGCTCCGCGAGCCTGACCATGAGCCGTTTTGCCGCCGATTTACGTCGCTTTGAAGAGCATCTTTTCCACGAGGCGGAAACGCGCCTGAAAACCATGGTTGACCATTTCAGCATCGACCCTTCGCGTATCAAAACCCATGTACTAATGGGCAACGTGCGTGACGTGGTGAACGAACTGGCCGAAGAACTCAAGGCCGACGTGGTGGTGATTGGCTCGCGCAATCCGTCCATTGCCACGCACCTGCTCGGCTCCAATGCCTCGAGCGTGATTCGTCATGCGCACGTGCCCGTGTTGGTGGTGCGGTAAATCCACAACCCGTCCACGCGTAAAAAAAGAGGCTACCTTTCGGTAGCCTCTTTACATTGCAGGTGTCGTCTTACTTTTTCGCCCGGTGGCGCTAACGCTTACCGGGCCTACAACATCCGTAGGCCCGTGCAAGCATCGCGCCGCCGGGCACTTTTTTATGCGGTGCGAATCAGATAATCAAACGAACTCAGGGAAGCTTTTGCGCCTTCGCCGGTCGCGATAATAATTTGTTTGTACGGCACGGTTGTACAGTCGCCCGCCGCAAACACGCCCTTCACGCTGGTTTCGCATTTGGCATCAATGATGATTTCGCCCATGCGGTTGCGCTCAATCGCGCCTTCCAGCCAGGTGGTATTCGGCAGCAGACCAATCTGCACGAAGATGCCGGAGAGTGGAATCTGATGCGTATCGCCGCTGACGCGGTCACGATACTCCAGCCCCACCACGCGGGTGCCGTCGCCTTTCACTTCGGTCGTTTGCGCATTCAGAATGATGTCGACGTTTTTCAGGCTACGCACTTTGTTCTGCAATACCTGGTCGGCTTTCATCTCTGGGGCAAATTCCAGCAGCGTTACGTGCTCAACAATACCCGCCAGATCGATAGCCGCTTCCACGCCGGAGTTACCGCCGCCGATCACCGCCACGCGTTTGCCTTTAAACAGCGGGCCGTCGCAGTGCGGGCAGTAGGTCACGCCTTTGGTACGATACTGATCTTCGCCCGGTACGTTCATATTGCGCCATTTCGCGCCGGTGGCAATGATAACGCTGCGCGCTTTCAGCACCGCGCCGGAGGCGGTTTCAATCTGATGCAGGCCGCCTTCTTCCGCCGCTGGCGTCAGTTTGCTGGCGCTCTGGGAGTCGATAACGTCCACGTCGTAGTCGGAAACGTGCTGCTTGAGCGCGCCCGCCAGTTTCTGGCCTTCGGTTTTCGGCACCGAAATGTAGTTTTCGATGTCGACGGTGTCGAGCACCTGGCCACCAAAACGCTCGCCCATCAGGCCAGTGCGGATGCCTTTACGCGCAGAGTAAACCGCCGCCGCCGCACCCGCCGGGCCGGAGCCGACAATCAGTACATCGTAGACATCACGTTTGTTCAGCTCTTCCGCCGCACGTTTTTCCACGCCGGTGTCCACTTTTGCCACGATCTCCGCCAGCGTCATGCGACCCTGACCAAACTCCTGACCGTTCAAAAACACCGCCGGAACGCCCATCACGTTGCGATCGGTAATTTCATTCTGGAAAACGCCACCGTCAATCGCGGTGTGCTTGATGCGCGGGTTCAGCACCGCCATCAGGTTCAGCGCCTGCACCACGTCCGGGCAGTTGTGGCACGAGAGCGAGTAATAGGTTTCAAATTCGAAATCGCCATCCAGATCGCGGACTTGCTCCAGCAGCGCCTGGGCTTCTTTTGACGGATGGCCGCCGGTCCACAGCAGTGCCAGCACCAGCGACGTAAATTCATGACCCAGCGGAGAGCCCGCAAAGCGCGGTCCGTGGGTAGCGCCCGGGTTGGTAATCAAGAAAGAAGGGTTGCGCACCGGCAGGCTGTTATCTTCTTTAAAGGTCACCTTCGGGGAGAGTTCGGCGATTTCCGCCAGCAGTTCCTTGATTTCTGCCGATTTAGCGCTGTCATCCAGCGTGGCAATCAGCTCAACAGGTTTCGTCAGTTTCTCAAGATAGGCCTTGAGCTGGGTTTTCATGTTTGTGTCGAGCATTGTTCTTCCCTCTCATAAAACATCATCATGCGAGCGGCCTTGTGCGGGCAGCTTGCATCATGGTGTTCAGGTTAATTGCCGGGTGACACTTCGTTTACCCGGCCTACGAGATTGTAGGCCCGGCAAGCACAGCGCCGCCGGGCATGACAAATTTAGATTTTGCCGACCAGATCCAGGGATGGAGCCAGTGTCGCGTCGCCTTCTTTCCATTTCGCCGGGCACACTTCGCCTGGGTGGGAAGCCACGTACTGTGCCGCTTTCACTTTACGCAGCAGGTCAGATGCGTCACGGCCGATACCTTCAGCGGTAACTTCAATGGCCTGAATGATGCCCTGCGGGTCAACGATGAAGGTGCCACGATCGGCCAGGCCTTCGTCTTCACGCATGTTTTCGAAGTTACGGGTCAGGGCGCCAGTTGGGTCGCCGAGCATCGCGTATTTGATTTTTGCGATGGTGTCGGAGCTGCTGTGCCACGCTTTATGGGTAAAGTGGGTGTCGGTAGAAACGGAGTAAATATCTACGCCCAGTTTCTGGAATTCTTCGTAGTGGTCAGCCACATCGCCCAGTTCGGTCGGGCAAACGAAGGTAAAGTCAGCCGGATAGAAGAAGAACACGCTCCAGCGACCTTCGGTGTCTTTCTCAGTGACTTCTACGAATTCGCCGTTTTTGAAAGCCTGGTTTTTGAAAGGTTTGATTTTGGTATTAATTAAAGACATCTGTACTTCCTCCGTGTTGTCGTTGAGAGGTAAGTTAACTAACTTTGATTCAACGGGCCAATGCGTTTCCCGTATCAAATCAATAAGCGTTAGCTAACAAACCGACGCAACGATTTTCATGAACCCAGAACGTAAAAAGGCCACCTTTTCAGGCGGCCCCGTTACCTGAAAGCCCCTGAGGGTGTTCAGTGCCAGTAAGCTGGCTTGCGTTGCGCTCTACACCCTTATTAAAGGCCGTAACAGCGGGACGGATTAGACCACTCACCTTATGCCAGCGCAATTGCGCCACGCCTCGGTCTTATCTATGGTTGTGATAGGCTCTACCATTCATTGGACATCATCCACCTATTTTACAAGGAGTTATTATGCGTAAACTCGCCCTACTGCTCACGCTGGCCCCCTTTCTGGCCACCGCCGAAGAGCTGCCCGCGCCGGTAAAAGCGATAGAGAAACAAGGGATTACGATAATCAAATCTTTCGATGCACCGGGCGGTATGAAAGGTTATCTCGGTAAGTATCAGGATATGGGGGTGACCATCTACCTCACGCCGGACGGCAAGCACGCTATTTCGGGTTACATGTATGACGAGAAAGGCGCTAACCTCAGTGAGCAGCTGATTCAAAAGGATATTTACGCCCCGGTGGGCCGTGAGCTGTGGCAAAAAATGGAGCAAGCGAGTTGGATCCTCGACGGTAAAAAAACGGCGCCGCGCGTGATTTATGTCTTCGCCGATCCGTTCTGCCCGTACTGCAAACAGTTTTGGCAGCAGGCGCGCCCGTGGGTTGAGTCCGGCAAAGTGCAGTTGCGCACGCTGATGGTGGGCGTTATCAAACCCGAAAGCCCGGCGACAGCGGCGGCGATCATGACCAGCAAAGATCCGGCAAAAACCTGGCATGACTACGAACAATCCGGCGGCAAACTGAAGCTCGATATACCGTCATCGGTCGCACCGGCTCAAATGCAAATATTGAATGAGAACCAGAAAATCATGGATGAATTAGGCGCCAACGCCACGCCTGCGATTTATTATCTCAACGATGACAATGCGCTCCAGCAGGTGGTCGGCTTGCCTGACGCTGAAAATCTGAAAGCCATGATGGGCGAAAAGTAAGTAAAAAGGTAAGGCGATGCGTTAATTGCCTTACCTTATTTAACACCCTCGCATACATTTATTCCCTCGCACCCTATAACATTCACAAGCCTTATATTTTATAAATCATTATACATTTGACATATATTTCAAAAATGAAGTACATACTTTACTAAAATACTTATTTTATATATGTTATATTTATAAAAAAGACACAATGAAAGGCAATGGAATGTCAATTTACAAATTCCCTCTTCAGCAAAACGTATTGACCGCGGCAACCGAAAGAATAAATTGGATGCTTAATAATTTTGAACGGGTTTGCATCTCATTTTCCGGAGGAAAAGATTCTACGGTCATGCTGCATCTGGCCGGAACATTAGCCAGAAAATTGAAAAAAAAGTTCAGCGTTTTATTTGTCGACTGGGAAGCGCAGTTCAGCAGCACAATTCAGCATTGTGAGGAGATGCGGGCAGAATATGCCGACGTCATCGACACCTTTTATTGGGTTGCCCTGCCGTTGACGACCCCAAATGCCCTCACGCAATTCACCCCAGAATGGTGTTGCTGGGAACCTGATACGCCTTGGGTGCGCCAGCCTCCCGCCGACGCCATCACCGATCCGGCCTATTTCCCGTTTTATCAACCGGGGATCACCTTCGAAGAATTTGTCAGCCATTTTGCCGAGTGGTTCTCTCAGAATCGACCGGCAGCCGTCAGTATCGGGATCCGCGCTGATGAATCCTACACCCGCTTTTTAGCCGTCGCCGCCAAGGACAAACTGCGTTTTGCCGATGACAAACCCTGGACCAGCATGGCGCGTGGCGGCCACACCTGGTATGTCTACCCCATCTATGACTGGAAAACGGCCGATATCTGGACGTGGTTTTCTCGCACCGCTCTGCGCTATAACCCACTGTACAACCTGATGTATCAGGCAGGTGTCCCGCTGCGCTACATGCGCATTTGCGAACCGTTTGGCCCCGAGCAGCGCCAGGGATTGTGGCTCTATCACGTCCTCGAGCCAGAGCGTTGGGCCGCCATGTGCCAGCGCGTCAGTGGGGTCAACAGCGGCGGGATTTACGCCGGTCACGACAATCAGTTTTATGGCCACCGAAAAATGGAAAAACCCGAGGGTTACAATTGGGAAACCTATGCCCTCTTTTTGCTCGAGACCATGCCGCCCTCAACCGCAAACCACTATCGCAATAAGATTGCCGTGTATCTGCACTGGTACCAAAAACGCGGAATGGACCCTATCCCCGATACCCAGCCGAAGGATATTGCGGCGAAAGATATCCCTTCCTGGCGGCGGATCTGCAAGGTGCTGTTGAACAACGATTACTGGTGCCGAATGCTGTCATTCAGCCCAACCAAGGCGAAATACCACCAGCGCTATAACCAACGCATCGCGAATAAACGTCAAGAATGGGGAATTTTATGCAACAGCAAATGATCGAACAGATGACGGCCTGGCTGGCAACGCTAAAGGAACCAGAACGTATAGAAGCGATTAATCATTTCCGGCAGGCGCTCCATCGAGAAAGTCCGTTTCGTGATCAGCCCGTGGACTGCGTGCTGTGGATAAAACAGGGGGACATCGCACCGAATGATTACAACCCCAACAACGTTGCCCCGCCTGAAAAACGGCTCCTGCTGAAATCGCTGGAAACCGACGGGTTTACCCAGCCAATTGTGGTACATGGGCCGCATAATAATCAGTACGAAATTGTGGATGGTTTTCACCGGCATCAGTTGGCGAAATCAAAATCGGTGCTCAAAAAGCGGCTTAAAGGCTATTTGCCCGTCAGCGTCCTGCATTCAGAAGCCGAGGATGAGCCCGGCCGTATGGCATCGACTATCCGCCACAACCGGGCGCGCGGTCGTCATCAAATCAACGCCATGGCAGAAATTGTGCGGGAACTGAGCCAGCTTGGCTGGACGGACGAAAAGATGAGTGTGGAACTTGGGATGGACGCCGATGAAGTCCTGCGCCTGCGGCAAATTAACGGTCTGCTGGATATGTTCAGCGACCGTCAATTCTCCGAAGCCTGGACGGTGAAATAATCAGAGTTTACACAGCCTTTCAGCGGCGGCCAGCAGCGTCGATTCCTGTTTAGCGAAGCACAGGCGAATGAGTTTGTGCGGGAAAGGATCGGCGCAGAATACCGACAGCGGGATCGCCGCCACGCCCACTTCCTTGGTCAGCCACTGACAGAAACTCACGTCATCGAGGCTGGAAATGGCGCTGTAATCCGCCAACAGGAAATAGGTGCCTTCGCAGGGCAGAATTTCGAGGCGACTATTGCCGAGGGCTTCAATAAACAGATCGCGACGCGCGCGATAGAAATCCGGCAGCTCGCGGTAATGTTGCGGTTCGTTGCGCAGCATATCCGCCAGCGCCAGCTGTGCCGGGGTATTCACCGCAAACGTCAGATACTGATGCACTTTTCGCAGCTCGGCGCTGATTTCCGCCGGGGCCACGCAGTACCCGACTTTCCAGCCAGTCATGTGGAAGGTTTTACCGAATGACGACACCGCCACCGAACGCTCACGCAACTGCGGATGCGCCAGCACGCTGGCGTGCCCTTCGACGGCAAAACAGATGTGCTCGTACACTTCGTCGCTCAGCACGTAAATTTCACGATCGGCAATCGCCTGCCACAACGCGTCAAAATCACTTTTCTGCCAAACGGTGGCCGACGGATTATGCGGCGTGTTGAGAATAACCAACCGGGTTTTGTCGTTCAGCAGTTCGGCAAACGCCTGCCAGTCGACGCGAAATTGCGGCGGCTGTAGCGCAATGCGCTTGAGGATGCCGCCGGAAAGTTCCACCGCAGGCGCGTAGCTGTCGTAGCTCGGGTCAAAGCAGATAACCTCATCGCCTTCACGCACCAGCGCGGTGATCGCTGCGTAAAGCGCTTCGGTCGCCCCCGCGGTGACGGTGATGTCGGTATTGGCATCCGGCGTATGCCCGTAAAGCGCCGCCGTTTTCGCCGCAATCGCCTCACGCAGCGCCGGTACGCCGGTCATCGGCGCGTACTGATTCGCCCCCTGAGACACATGAAACGCCAGACGCTCCTGCAAATAGCGCGGGCCATCGAAATTAGGGAAGCCCTGCGACAGGTTAATGGCCTGATATTCGTGCGCCAGGGCGCTCATCTGCGTAAAAATCGTGGTGCCTAAATTAGGGAGTTTACTCTGCGGAATCAGTCGGTTATGGCTCATTATCGTTTTACCCGAATGTAATGCGGTTGTTGCTGACACTATAACACGATGTTAGTATTTGGCAATCAAGACGCTTAGACGTCTAAACAACACCAACCTCACCGGCCCGGAGAACGGCAAGATGACTGAAAACCTGCAACTCGAAGCGCTCGTCGACGCCTGTCGCTGGATAGGCGCCAAAGGCTGGGCGCCCGCTACCGGCGGAAACATGTCCGTGCGCGAAGATGCCGACCGGTGCTGGCTGAGCGAGTCCGGCAAAGACAAAGGCAGCCTGACTGGCGACGATTTTTTGCAGGTGGATATCGCCACCAATCAGGCGCCGTCCGGGCGTAAGCCGTCTGCGGAAACCGGGCTTCATACCCTGATTTATCGCCTGTTCCCGGAAGCCGGCGCGGTACTGCACGTTCATACGGTGAATGCGACGGTGCTGTCCCGGGTCGAAAAATCCGCCGAGCTGGTGCTTCACGGCTACGAAATGCAAAAATCCCTGCGCGGCCAAAGCAGCCACCTCGACGACGTCTCCATTCCGGTGTTTGATAACGACCAGGATATTGACGCCCTCGCCCGCCGCATCGAACATTACGCTTCCGAGCGCCCGCTCAGTTACGGCTTTCTGCTGCGCGGCCACGGCCTGACCTGCTGGGGACGCGACGTTGCAGAAGCGCGTCGTCACCTCGAAGGGCTGGAATTTTTATTTGAATGCGAACTGCGCTTGCACCAACTGGAGAAACCATGATCCGCGCCATAGTGACCGACATTGAAGGCACCACCAGCGATATTCGCTTCGTCCATGACGTGCTGTTTCCCTATGCGCGCGAGCGCCTGGCGGCGTTTATCAGCGCGCAGCCGTTCGCCGAGCCGGTGAAATCAATTCTGGATAATCTGCGCGCAGAAATCGCCCAGCCGGACGCCACCGCAGAGGAACTCACACAAACCTTATTCGCGTTTATGGATGAAGATCGTAAATCCACGGCGCTGAAAGCGTTGCAAGGGCTGATCTGGCGCGACGGCTACATCAATGGTGATTTTACCGGCCATCTCTACCCGGATGTGTTGCCGACGCTGGAAAAGTGGAAGTCAGAAGGCATTGATCTGTATGTTTATTCCTCCGGCTCAGTCGCGGCACAAAAACTGTTATTTGGTTACAGCGACGAAGGTGATATTACTCATCTGTTCAGCGGGTATTTTGATACCCACGTCGGTGCAAAACGCGAAGTGCAGTCTTACCAAAATATTGCGGAGCAGATTGGCCAGTCGGCCGGGCAAATCCTGTTCCTCTCCGATATTCATCAGGAGCTGGACGCCGCCGCACAGGCCGGTTTTCGTACCGTGCAGTTAATTCGTGGCGATGGCGACACCGCCAGTCACCACCATCAGGTTTCCCGTTTCGATAAAATCCATCCGGAGCAAATTCCCTCATGAGCGCCCTGACTATTTTCTCTGATAAAAACGCCAGCGAACCAACCTGGCACAGCACCGACGGCCACGACATTCAGCAGCAGTTGAACGCGAAAGGCGTGCGCTTTGAGCGCTGGGAAGCCGACCGGGATCTGGGTGCCAACCCGACGCCGGAAACGGTGATTAATGCGTATCAGCACGCCATCGACAAACTGGTACAGGAAAAAGGTTATCAGAGCTGGGATGTGATCAGCCTGCGCGCCGATAACCCGCAGAAAGACGCGCTGCGGGCGAAGTTCCTGAATGAACATACTCACGGCGAAGACGAAGTGCGCTTCTTTGTCGAAGGCGCGGGGCTGTTCTGCCTGCATATCGGCGAGGAGGTGTATCAGGTGCTGTGTGAGAAAAACGATTTGATTTCGGTGCCCGCGGGTACGCCGCACTGGTTTGATATGGGTTCTGAGCCGAACTTCACCGCCATCCGTATTTTCGATAACCCCGAAGGCTGGATTGCGCAGTTCACCGGTAGTGAGATTGCGAGCGGGTATCCGACACTGGCGTAACGTTTTCCCCCTCTCCCTAACCCTCTCCCTCATGGAGAGGGAACTGTACGGCACGCTTTTCCCCCTCGCCCCTCTGGGAGAGGGCCGAGGTGAGGGGTTAGGTTTACTCCCTCTCCCCGTGGGAGAGGGCCGGGGTGAGGGGTTAGGTTTTCTCCCTCTCCCCGTGGGAGAGGGTCGGGGAGAGGGCATCAGGCCGCACCGTTGCCTAACGCTAATGAATGCACTATTTCCTTTATCTCCATCCCTACCAATCGCGCCAAATGCACAAACTCCACTACATCCAGCCGACGTTCGCCGCTTTCGACTTTGGCGATAAATGACTGAGGCTTGCCCAACGCCTCGGCAAGCTGTGCCTGTGTGATCCCATTTTCCTTTCGTGCTTTCTTTAGCGCATTGATGACACGCTGATATTCATCTGAGTAGACCGAGGCCATAAGTTCGATTCCGTTCAATTATCCTGAAATCGAATATCCTCTTGTTGTGTTTTTATCCCAAAACGGGATGGTTGAATGCATAACAACACCACTTAAGGAGAACATGATGTCCCATCGGAATTGGCACAATGCCGATATCATCGCCGCACTGAAGAAGCGTGGAACCAGCCTCGCCGCCTTGTCTCGCGAGGTTGGGCTATCGTCGTCAACATTGGCAAATGCACTCACACGCCCATGGCCGAAAGGAGAGTCAATTATTGCTCAAGCGTTGAATACCTCCCCGGAAAAGATGCACGGGCCTACAAAACCTGGAAAATACCTAAACCGTAGTCAAATTAGGCACCGATTGTGTCCCCGCTTGAAATCGCCGGGCTGTAGGCCAGATGACAAGGTCAGCCCGCCAGGGATGGCGGGCTGAGGCGAAACGAGACAGGAAGTCGAGTCGAGCCGGCCGCAGGCAGATGGCAGGAAGATCGGGCAGTGCGAAGCACCGATTTCTTGTGCGGGGTCGCGGGGATTGACAAGGGGTGCGCGATAGCTCCCCTTGTCCCGTTCACGTTCTCCACGGGGTGAAGAACCTGCCGAACATCGGGTGAACGGAACGATTCCACCGTAGCTAACCTCTCAACCCCTTCACATACACCACCAGCTGATCCAGCACGATCCCCCAGCCTTCATGAAAGCCCATCTGCTCATGGCGCTGACGGATTTCCGCCGTCGGATGCCGGGCAATCGCCGTGTAGCGCGTTTTGCCCTCGCCCGCATCTTCCAGCAGCAAAATCGCAGTCATGAATGGGTTTTCAGCCGGTTTCCAGCCTTCGGTATAACCATCGGTAAAGACCAGTTTTTTACCCGGGTCGATCTCCAGATACACGCCATGGTTGTGCATCTGCTGGCCGCCGACGTCAAAAATGGTGTTAAAACGCCCGCCGACGCGCAGGTCAATTTCACATTCGACCACCTTATGCGGCACGGGAATAAAGAAGTTTTTGATGTGCTCCGGCGTGGTCCAGCAGGTCCACAGCAGGTCGCGTGGCGCATCCACCACGCGCTCCAGTTTCAGGTCAGTATTCGGGTCAATCGTCACGATAATCACCTCTTTAAGGGAACCCCTTAAAGATAGACGACTCAGGCAAATTTCCCCGCTGCCACCTCTTCTGGCGTGACCACGCCGATGTCCAGCACCCAGCCGCTGATTAACGCCGCGGGAGTGACGTCGAACGCCGGGTTATACACGCGGGCATTTTCAGGCGCCCACTGCACTTCGCCGAAACTGCCCGCCACGCCGGTGACTTCCGCCGCCGCGCGCTGCTCAATCGGGATGGCTTCACCGTTCGCACAGTTCGGATCAAGCGTGGTCTGCGGGGCAGCGACATAGAACGGAATACCGTGGAATTTGGCTAGTACCGCCAGCGAATAGGTGCCGATTTTGTTTGCCACGTCGCCGTTGGCGGCGATGCGATCCGCCCCTACCCAAACGGCATCGACCTGCCCTTTCGCCATCAGACTGGCCGCCATCGAATCGGTAATCAGCTGATACGGCACGCCCAGTTCGCCCAGTTCCCACGCGGTGAGTCGCCCGCCCTGCAACAGCGGACGCGTTTCATCGACCCAGACGTTCGCGACGTTGCCCTGCTGATGAGCAAAATTAATCACGCCCAGCGCCGTTCCCACGCCCGCGGTCGCCAGCCCGCCGGTATTACAATGCGTCAGCAGACGGCTGCCGGGTTTCACCAGCTGGCTGCCCGCAATGGCGATGCGCTCGCAAAGCTGTTTGTCTTCCTCAATCAGCCGCAGCGCTTCTGCCACCAGCCCCGGAACGAAATCTTCCTGCGCCAGCGCCAGCTTCATGCGGTCGAGATTGTTCATCAGGTTGACCGCCGTCGGGCGCGACGCGCGCAGAGTTTCCAGCGCATTGAGCAGCGCATCACGGTTCAGGCCGCACTCCGCCAACAGCGCCAGCAACAGGCTGGCGGAAAGACCAATCAACGGCGCACCGCGCACTCGCAAGGCATGAATATGGCCGACCAGCGCCTCTACGCTGTTGGCGTCCAGCCAGCGTGAAGCCTGCGGTAGCGCCTGCTGATCCAGAATAAACAGCTGATTGTCGCGCACCCACAGGCTGGTGGTCTGTAATGTCTGCATATCGTTAAATCCCTGTTGCGTTGTTGTATCACATTGTGTCAGGATGAAATCCAGATGTATAGACGTCTGAATGGCTTTATTTCTGGTTATCTCATCACGAGAACATGAGGATCGAGGCAATGTCGCAATACCATACCTTCACAGCCCACGATGCCGTGGCTTATGCGCAACAATTTGGCGGCCTCGACGACCCGTCCGAGCTGGTTTCAGCGCAGGAGGTCGGCGACGGCAATCTCAACCTGGTGTTTAAAATCTTCGACACCCACGGTGTAAGCCGCGTGATCGTCAAACAGGCGCTACCCTACGTACGCTGCGTGGGCGAATCCTGGCCATTGACGTTGGATCGCGCTCGCCTCGAAGCACAGACGCTGGTCGAGCATTACCAGCACGCCCCGGAACACACGGTGAAAATCCACCATTTCGACGCCGAACTGGCGGTGATGGTGATGGAAGATTTATCCGACCATCGCATCTGGCGCGGCGAGCTGATTCAGGGCGCATACTACCCGCAGGCGGCGCAGCAACTCGGGCGCTACCTGGCGCGAACGCTGTTCCACACCAGCGATTTCTACCTGCATCCGCATCAGAAAAAGGCCCAGGTAGCGAATTTCATCAACCCGGAAATGTGCGAGATTACGGAAGATCTGTTTTTCAACGACCCGTATCAGGTGCACGAGCGCAATAATTATCCGGCAGAGATTGAAGCCGATGTGGTCGCCCTGCGCGCTGATGCCCAGCTGAAACTGGCGGTGGCTTCGCTCAAGCACCGCTTCTTCTCACAAGCGGAAGCGCTGCTGCACGGCGATATTCACAGCGGGTCGATTTTTGTCGCCGACGGCAGTCTGAAGGCGATCGACGCAGAGTTTGGTTATTTCGGTCCGATCGGTTTTGACATCGGCACGGCGGTGGGCAACCTGCTGCTGAACTACTGCGGCTTGCCAGGCCAGCTAGGCATTCGCGATGCCGCCGCCGGACGCGAGCAGCGTCTGGCCGATATTCAGGAGCTGTGGAACACCTTTGCCGAACATTTCCAGGCGCTGGCGACGGAAAAAACCCAGGATGCCGCGCTGGCTTACCCGGGTTATGCGAGCGAGTTTCTGAAAAAGGTGTGGCACGACGCAGTGGGTTTCTGCGGCACTGAACTGATTCGCCGCAGCGTCGGGTTGTCTCACGTGGCGGATATCGAGACCATCAAAGACGACACCATGCGCCATGCGTGTTTACGCCATGCGATTTTGCTGGGGCGCGCGCTGATTGTGTTGGCGGATAGGATTGACAGTGCAGATGAGCTGATTGCGCGAGTTCGGCAGTACAGTTAAGCATTTCCCCTCACCCCCTTTAGGATGAGGGGAAACACATCCCCTGGTTTAATTTACGGCTTATTCTTCGCTTCCAGCGTAGCAAACCACGGTGCGACGAAATCTTCGGTCTGGCCCCAGCTTGGGACGATTTTGCCCAGGCTTGCCACGTTCACCGCGCCCGGCTGCGCTGCCAGCAGCGCCTGCGGGATCGCCGCCGCTTTGAAATCATAGGTCGCAGGCGTTGGCTCGCCGGCGATTTTATTGGCAATCAGGCGCACGTTGGTGGCACCAATCAGTTTCGGGTCCACCGCCACACTCACTTTCCACGGGCTGTTCGCCTCACGCATCAGCTGTAAATCCTGGTTGGAAACGTCGATGCTATAGAGTTTAATTTCGGTGCGACCGTTCTCTTTCAGCGCCTTATACGCGCCCTGGCTGAACGCATCCCAGGTGCCCCAGATAGCGTCGATTTTGCCTTTCGGATACTTCGCCAGCACTGCGCCGACTTTATTGGCGGTGTCACCCTGCACATCAGAAGAAACCGCCCCGATAGACTCCAGTTCGTGAATGCCCGGGTTCTGCTTCAGCAGCGTCTGGTAACGCGTCTGGCGGCGTTCCATCGGCGGGAATCCGGCGACCCACAGCTTGATGATGTTGGCTTTGCCATTGAAGTCCTTCACCAACTGGCCGAAAGAGAGATCGGTCAGCGAGCCGTCATCCTGCTGGGTGACGGTCACGCCCGGGATTTCGCCTTTTACCGCGGTGTCGAACACCGCCACTTTGATGCCCGCATCAACTGCTTTTTTCACCAGTTCGGTGGAGTACGGGTCACGGCCCTGCGACAGGATGATCCCGTCATATTTCTGGCTGATGGCCTGGTTGACGAAGTCCTGGAATTTGGCGTCGTCGCCGTTGCTCAGAAAAGTGCTGACTTTGAATCCGAGCTTTTTGCCTTCCTGAATAGCACCGGAAACGAACTGCGTGGTGTTGTCGTCCGAACCGAGGTTACGCACAATCGCGATACGAATCGGGCCGCTGTGGTTGGCGATCGCCGCCGGAACCGGGGTTGGCGTTTCAGCATAGGCGGCAACGGAATTGAGCAACCCGAGCGCGATGAGTGACAGCGTGATTTTTTTCATTTTGTTTACCCTGATTGTTGTTATGTCTGAGTTGTTGTTATGTGCGAAGCGTTATGTCCGGCGCTGGAAATAGGTCAGAGCCAGCGCGCCTGCCAGCACCAGACCTTTGATGATGTCCATCGCGTAGTACGGTACCGACAGCATCACCAGCCCGTTCGACAGCACGCCAAGAATCACCGCCCCCACTAACGTGCCGAGCGCGTTGGGTTTACCCGATCCTGCCAGCGAGAAGCCAATCCACGCAGCCGCGACCGCATCCATCAGGTAGCCGCTGCCCGCGTTCACCTGCGACGAGCCGATGCGCGACGCCAGCAGAATGCCGCCCAGTCCGGCGAGCAGCGAGGCAATCACGTACGCCGCCACTTTGTAACGCGTGGTGCGAAGCCCCGACAGGCGCGCCGCTTCCGGGTTGCCGCCAATCGCGTACATCCGCCGCCCGTGGGTGGTCAGCGAGAGCACCAGCTGCGCCACCACCGTGACCACCAGCATGATAATCACAATGGTCGGCACCTGACCGAGCAGGCCAAACGCCGCCGGGATCGTGCCTTCCGCCATATCGCCGCTCGGCAGTACCATGTTTTCGGTTATCGAGCCGCCGAAGCTGTAGGTCGCCGCCACGCCCTGCACCACGAACAAACTGGCGAGTGTCGCGAGCATGTCGGGAATACGCAGAATGACAATTAAAAAGGCGTTAAACAGCCCCACCAGGGTGCACAGCAGCAGCGTGACCACAATCGCTTCGGTGGTGCCGAAGCCGTGCCAGACGAACAGCGAAATCACCAGCGCATTTGCCAGCGACGCGGTCGAACCGACGGACAAATCAAAGCCGCCGACGGTGAGTGAAATTGACACACCGACGGCAATCACCGTCACGATGGCAATCGAACGCAGGATGTTGATGATGTTGAACGGATCGAGGAAGTTATCCGACGCGAGGCCAAAAATCGCCACCAGCGCCACCACGGTCAGCAACATGCCCCACTTATAGAGAAAATCGAAAAACTGCTGACGGCCCGATGCCGTCGCTTTAACTGTCAGGGCCTTGCTCACGACGCCGCTCCTCCGGTGGAGTAATAAAGTAGGGTTTCTTCGCGGGCCTCAGCGCCCGCCACTTCTGCCACAATGCGTCCGTCCCACAGCACGCAGATCCGGTCGCATAAGCCGACCAGCTCCGCAAATTCGCCGGAGGCGTAAATCACGCCTTTGCCTTCGCGGGCCAGGCCGTCAATCAGGTTGAACAAATCGGTTTTGGCTTTGACGTCCACGCCTTTGGTCGGCTCGTCAAAAATCAGTACATTGGCATTGCCGCGCAGCCATTTGCCAATCGCCACTTTTTGCTGATTACCGCCCGACAACCTGCGCAGCGTCTGCGACGGGCCGGTGGTGCGAATGCCGATGCGGGCGATGACTTCTTCCGCCCAGCGCCAGGCTTTTCGATGCCCGAACAGGCTCCAGCGGGAAAAGCTGTTATCGGCCCCCACCGCCAGATTCATGCCGATCGACTCATCGATGAAAATGCCCTCTTTGCGCCGCTCTTCCGGCACCAGTGCCAGCCCGCGTAGCACCGAATCTGCCGGGTCACGTGGCCGCCACGGCTGCCCGTTCAGCTCAGCACGATCAACGCGGCTTTTACTGGCACCAAACAGCGCCTTGCACAGTTCGGTTTTTCCGGCCCCCGCCAGCCCGGCGATGCCCAAAATTTCGCCTTTGCGCAGCCGCAAAGAGATGTCCTGCAACAGGTGTTCGTCGTGTAGCCCATCGACCTGCAACACCACGTCGTCGCTGTAGGCCGGGCGCGCCGGGGGGAAAATATCGGTCAGCTCGTGGCCCAACATTTTTTCGACAATCTGCTCACCGGTCAGCGCTGCCATCGGCCCACTTTCGATTAAGCGCCCGTCGCGCAGCACCGTCAGGGTGTCGCAAATGGCTTTTAATTCGTGAATGCGGTGAGAGATAAACACCACGCCAATGCCCTGCTGTTGCAGGCGTCTGACCACCGTAAACAGGCGCTCGCTTTCGTGGCTGTCGAGCGGGGCGGTCGGCTCGTCGAGGATCAGAAAACGGCAGTGGTGCGACAGCGCGCGCGCCAGCAAAATTTGCTGTTTCTCCGCCAGAGAACAGCTGTCGATGGGGCGCTTCACATCGAGTTGCACGTCGAGCTGCGCCAGGGCCGCTTTCGCCTGCTGACGCACCTGCCGCCAGCTGAAGCGGTATCCCGGCCCGGCCAGATGGTCGAGCATGATGTTCTCGGCCACCGACAGGCCCGGCACCAGCGCCACGTCCACTTCCTGCTGCACCAGATGAATACCGGTTTTTTTGGCATCGCGCGGCGAGCGAATATTCACCGGCTGATTGTCGAGCAGGATCTCGCCCTCATAGTGATCGTACGTGCCGCACAGCACCGCCATCAGCGTCGACTTGCCTGCGCCGTTGGCCCCTGTCAGGGCGTGCACCGACCCGCCGGTGAGGGTAAAGGTCACCTGCGTCAGAGCTTTGAAACCGGAAAAGGCCAGGCTGATGTCGCGCATCTCGAGGCGATTATCTACCATTCGCTGCAAACCCCTATAATTAGCCATCCAGACACCTAGACATATTTCAGGCTAACGATAATACACAGATCAATAACAAATGAGCAACAGTGATATTAATCTGGTCGCTGGGCTGAGCGAGCGCTATACCTAATGAGGGTTCTCATCCGAAGACTCATCACAACATCTGGGGCAACTATGCATATCTCTCTGACAGGTAAACGCGCGCTGGTGACGGGTGCCAGCCGCGGGCTTGGGCGTGCAATTGCGCTTTCACTGGCACAAGCGGGCGCTGACGTGGTTATCACTTACGAAAAATCAGCCGACAAGGCGCAGGCGGTGGCGGAAGAGATCCGCGCGCTGGGCCGTAAAGGCCATGCGATTCAGGCAGACAGCAGCAATGCACAGGCCATCGTGCAGGCGGTGAATGAGTCAGCGGAAACCTTGGGTGGGCTGGATATTCTGGTCAATAACGCCGGGATAGCCCGCGACGGCCCACTGGAATCCATGTCGCTGGAGGATATTGATGCGGTGATTGGGGTGAACATTCGCGGGGTGGTGATTGCGACTCAGGCCGCGCTGGCCCATCTGGGTCAGGGTGGACGAATCATTAATATCGGCAGTTGTCTGGCGAACCGTGTGTCGTTTGGCGGCATCTCGGTCTATGCGATGAGTAAATCGGCGCTGAACTCGTTCACCCGTGGACTGGCCCGTGATTTAGGCCCGAAAGGCATCACCGTCAATCTGGTGCATCCCGGCCCAACCGACAGCGACATGAACCCGGCCGACGGCGAACAGGCCGAGGGCCAGCGCCAGCAAATTGCGATTGGCCATTACGGTAAACCGGAAGATATCGCCGCCGCCGTCACGTTCCTCGTCAGCCCCGCCGCCGGACAAATCACCGGCACTGGCCTGGACGTTGATGGGGGTCTGAACGCCTGACGCTAACAGCACTTCGCGCCGCCTTTCCCGCCGTAGCGTGCATCCTGGCGTTCACGGAAAAACTCTTCGTAGGTCATGGGCGTCTGATCCGGATGGGTCAGGCGCACATGCGCGACGTAGTTATCGTAGTCAGGCACGCCAATCATCATTTTGGCCGCCTGGCCGAGGTATTTTCCGGCTTTTGATAGTGTGTCGAACATAGAAAACTCCTCTGCGTTTTTTTCCCCGTCTCCCTAACCCTCTCCCTCAGGGAGAGGGAATATTCTTTTCTCCCTCTCCTGCGGTGCAGAGGGTAGCGTTTTTCTCCCTCTCCCCGTGGGAGAGGGCCGGGGTGAGGGGCAACCCAACTTAATGCGCGCTCTTCGCCTGCGCCACAATCTGCTCTACATCTTCAGGCATCCGCTCGTACGGCGTCTCTTTGGCGGTCGGCTTGTCTTCCTTCAGCGCCGCCAGCGCGGTTTTCAGCGAATAGAGCGCCAGCACCACGACCACCACCATAAAGAAGATAGTCAGCCCGGCATCGAGCCGGTTATTGAACACCAACTGCGACAGCTGAGACTCGGTGTACTGCGCCGGGATCTTACCGCTGTCGATCATCGCCTGGAATTTGTTAGCAATGGCGAGGAAACCGACTTTGGTATCCGCGCTAAACGCTTTCTGCCAGCCCGCCGCCAGGGTACAAATCAGCAGCCACGCGGTCGGCACCAGGGCCACCCAGGCGTAACGCTGACGTTTCATTTTGAACAACACCACCGCACACAGCATCAGCGCCATTCCGGCCAGCATCTGGTTGGCGATGCCAAACAGCGGCCACAGGGTGTTAATGCCGCCTAACGGATCGACCACGCCCTGATGCAGGAAGTAGCCCCAGGCCAGCACGCACAGCGCCGTTGCCAGCAGGTTCGCGGGCAGCGAATCGGTGCGTTTCAGGTTCGGGCTGATAACGCCGAGCAGGTCCTGCAACATAAAGCGGGCCGCGCGCGTACCGGCATCGACCGCCGTCAGAATAAACAGCGCTTCAAACAAAATCGCAAAGTGATACCAGAATGAGACGTCCATCAGCCCGCCCAGCGACCCGTGCAGGATGTACGCCATGCCGACTGCCAGCGTCGGTGCCCCGCCCGCGCGGGAAATAATCGACTGCTCGCCGACTTCTTTTGCAATCTGCGTGAGCGTATCCGGCGTGACCACAAAGCCCCAACTGCTGACCACCTGCGCGGCAGACGCCACCACGTCGGTGGTTCCCGCCGGAGCCAGCACCGCCATCGGGCTGTTCATCGCGAAGTAAACGCCCGGGTCGATAATACAGGCCGCCACCAGCGCCATGATCGCCACGAAGGATTCCATCAGCATCCCGCCGTAGCCGATAAAGCAGGCCTGGCCTTCATTCGCCAGCATCTTCGGCGTAGTCCCGGAGGCAATCAGGGCATGGAAACCCGATACCGCCCCGCAGGCGATAGTGATAAACAGGAACGGGAACAGGCTGCCGGTCCAGACCGGGCCGGTGCCGTCGATAAATTTAGTCAGCGCAGGCATGGTCAGCGTCGGACGCAGGATCAGAATGCCCACAGCCAGGCCAAGTATGGTGCCGATTTTCAGGAAGGTTGACAGGTAATCACGCGGAGCCAGCAGCAGCCACACCGGCAGTACCGCCGCCACGAAACCGTAACCCACCAGCATCCAGGTCAACTGCACGCCGGTGAAATCAAACCACGGTGCCCACGTCGGGCTCGCCGCGACCCAGCCGCCCGAGATAATAGCGAACACCAGCATGACCAGACCCATCACCGACACTTCGCCAATGCGACCGGGGCGCAGATAGCGAATGTAGATCCCCATGAAAATCGCCAGCGGAATGGTGAAGGCCACGGTGTACGTTCCCCACGGGCTGTGGGTCAGGGCTTTCACCACGATCATCGCCAGCACCGCGAGGATGATGACCATAATCATAAAGGTGGCGATCAGCGCGATAACGCCCGCGGTGGCACCCATTTCCTCTTTCACCAGCTCGCCGAGCGAACGCCCGTCGCGACGGGTGGAGACAAACAGCACCATAAAGTCCTGCACCGCCCCGGCGAGCACCACGCCCGCCAGGATCCAGATCATCCCCGGCAGATAGCCCATTTGCGCCGCCAGCACCGGGCCGACCAACGGCCCCGCGCCGGCAATCGCCGCAAAATGGTGACCGAACAGCACTTTTTTGTCGGTCGGAACGTAGTCGAGCCCGTCATTATGGCGCACAGCTGGCGTCATCCGCGTCGGGTCCACCGCCAGCACTTTTTTAGCGATGAACAG
Organism: Scandinavium goeteborgense; assembly: GCF_003935895.2. Lineage (GTDB taxonomy): Bacteria > Pseudomonadota > Gammaproteobacteria > Enterobacterales > Enterobacteriaceae > Scandinavium > Scandinavium goeteborgense. Next base: position 3,265,562 of record NZ_CP054058.1, read on the forward strand.
GCCGTAAAAACGGTAGGCGATGAGATAAACACAGACTGCCGCCACGACAATCCATAAGGCATTTATCTGTTCACCACGATTGAGCGCAATATAGCCAAGGGCGAAGGCTCCCACGATCGAGAGAACGGCCCATATCAGGTATTTCCCTGGGTTGTTCATGGTCTAATTCCGTCAGTGAGGGGGAAGATGTTACATTTTGTATCTATAACACCCCTTCCGGATTTAACAACCTGATAACCGAGGAAAAGGGAGATGAGGCGAGGGATTTACATGACATTGTTAAGCGGATCACTGTCTGGTGGCGGGCGGGGTTTTGGCGGTGGCGAGTGGTTTCCCCCTCTCTCCCCTGCCCTCTCCCACTGTACAGTCCCCTCTCCCTGTGGGAGAAGGTTAGGGAGAGGGCATCAGCCCGCACAAGAACAAAACTACCCCAGTACCATCGTACTCAGCCGACACGTACAGCAGCGCCGCCCTTGCTCGTTGAAAACCACAATCTCCCAACTTTGGGTCTGCTTACCGAGATGCAGCGGCTGGCACACGCCGCGCACTTTCCCTTGCGATACCGCCCGGTGATGGGTGGCGTTCAGCTCCATTCCCACCACGCACTGGCCTTCACGGGTCATCAGATACCCCGCCATCGACCCCAGCGTTTCCGCCAGCGCGGCCGATGCGCCGCCGTGCAGCAGGCCAAACGGCTGATGCGTCCGCGTATCCACCGGCATTTCGGCCTCCAGCGTGTCGTCGCCAAGCCGGGTATACACGATGCCCAGATGCGCCACCATCGTCGCCGCACTGGTGGCGTTCAACTCTTCAAGCGATAGATGTCGAATCCAGATCATCACGCCCCCAGCGTCGAGCCGCCATCCACCACGATATCCTGCAACGTGATGTGGCTGGCGCTATCCGAGGCGAGGAACAGAATGGTGCTGGCTATTTCCTGCGGGCGCGCAATTTTGCCCAGCGGAATGCCGAGCTTAAACTGCTCGCCGAAACCGCGAATACGCTGCTGCTCAGCGTCGTCACTGACCCACAGCGTGCGCTGCATATCGGTGTCGGTCGACCCCGGTGAAACCAGATTACAGCGCACGCCGCTGGCCGAAAGCTCCAGCCCGACGGTCAGCGCGAGGCTTTTCAGCGCCGCTTTCGACGCGCCGTACGCGCTCATGCCGATGCGCGGCGTGTGCGCGGCATCCGATGCGACGGTGACAATCGCGCCGCCCTGCTGCTGACGAAACGTCGCCATCGTCTGCTGGAACAGGTTGAACGCGCCGCCAACGTTAACCGCAAACGTCTGCTGCCAGTCGGCCTGGCTCAGGGTATCCGTGGCACCCATGCGCAAAATCCCGGCGGCATTGACCAGCACGTCGAGACGCGCCAGATCGTGCAGCAGCGGCGCACAAACCAGCATCACCTGCTGCGGGTCCGCCACGTCCATTTTCACCGTGGCGAACGGATAGTCGGCCTGGTCAAATGCCAGATCAAACCCAGTCACCTCTGCGCCCGCCTCGACAAACGCCCGCGCGGTGGCGTAGCCAATGCCTTTGCCCGCCCCGGTTACCCAGACGGTTTTGCCGTGAAAATCGAATCCGGCCATCACTGCACCTCGCGGGACAGCAGCGCCCACCAGGCATCAATCGTCGGGTTCTTGGCTAACATCACAAAGTCGATGTCAGCGTGAACTTTGCGCCAGCGCGCCGCCAGGGCCATCATCCGGACCGAATCCAGACCGTAATCAATCAGGTTTTCGTCATCCAGCGGCTCGTCGGATTCATCCAGCAGCGGCAGAATAATTGCCCGCAGCGCCTCTTTTGACGCTGGCAGTGGCAGCAGTTCTTCGGTCATCACTACGCGACCGGAACGACCCGCGACGTATTTCAGCGACATCAAATGCTCTTCGCGGCTGAAATCCGCCAGCGCATCGGCAACAAAGAACGGTTTGATGTCACGCATAAACGCGTCGGTGGCAGTGGTCATGCAGCCGATGTGCGCGTAAACGCCGGTGATAATCAGTTGATTACGCTCGGTCTCCTTCAGCATCTCTTCCAGCGGCGAACGGTGGAACGCGCTGTAGCGCCATTTCACCAGCACGGTATCGGCTTCGTCCGGTGCCAGGGCGGCAATCACGCGCTGTTGCTCCGGCGAGCGGGTCAGACCTGGCCCCCACATGTCGTTCAGCAACGCACGGTCTTCGTCGCTCTGCTCTTTCGGCTGGGCGGTGTAATAGACCGGAATGTTGTGCTTTTTGGCAAAGTCGCGAAGGGCTTTAATGTTCGCCACCACGGTTTCCATCATCGCGCTGTTTTCACCCCAAAAATTGAGGAAATACTCCTGCATATCGTGGATCAGCAGCGCCGCGCGGGCAGGCTCAAAGGCCCAGTCCACTTTGTTGGCCGGAATATCAGCGGCGGTGGGCAGTGCGTAGGCCTGCAGTTTTGGAATTGCCATACTCTTCTCCTTCAGGCCAGGGCGCGGTTCGCAATCCACTGACGTAATTGTTTTTTATCGACTTTCCCGACCGGCGTCAGCGGCAGTGCATCCACGCATTCCACGCGGTCCGGCAGTTTGAATTCTGCGACGCCCTGTTCGCGCAGGAAGCGGCGTACCGCGACCGCCCGCAACGGCGTTTTGGTGACCAGATACGCACAGCTTTTTTCGCCGAGCAGGCTGTCTTCCATGCTGACCAGCGCCGCATGAATCACCTCGTCGTGGCGCAGCAGCAGGTTTTCGACCTCTTCAGCGGCGATCTTCTCGCCCCCACGGTTGATCTGATCTTTCTCGCGCCCCTGCACCGTGATGTAGCCGTGCTCGTCGATCGAAATCAGATCGCCGGAGCCGTAAAATCCATTGGCGTCAAAGGCACTGGCGTTGTGCTCGGGGCTTTTGTAATAGCCGCGGAAGGTGTACGGCCCGCGAGTCATCAGCCGTCCCACTTCACCGCGCGGCAACGGATTGCCGTCGGCATCGGCCACCCACACTTCGTCGTCGGGCGACATCGGGCAGCCCTGGGTGTGGATGATGCGTTCCGGTGAATCGTCGAGGCGGGTGTAGTTCACCAGCCCTTCTGCCATGCCAAAGACCTGCTGCAACTGGCAGCCAATTTCCGCCGGGATCCGCGCCGCCAGCGTGGCGGACAAACGCGCGCCGCCCACTTGCAGCAGCGTCAGGGAAGCTAACTGCGCCTGGCTGTTGTCGTCGTGAATCGCCTGGAGCCACAGGCTCACCGCCGGAGGCACCAGCGCCGCGACGGTAATCTGATGCTGTTCAATCAGCGGGAAACAGAGCGTGGCGCTTGGGTCCGTCGCCAGAATCACGCAGCCCTGAGCGAGGAAAACGCCGAGCGCGCCGGGGGAACTCAAGGCGTAGTTATGCGCCGCAGGCAGCGCACACAGGTAGCGCGTGTTGTGGTCAAAGCGGCAAATCTCATTGCTGCGGCGAATGCTGTAGGCGTAGTCGTTGTGAGTGCGCGGGATCAGCTTCGGCGTCCCGGTGCTGCCGCCGGACAGCTGGAAGAAAGCCACTTCCCCTGCGCCAGTCGGCGTCGCCACGAAATTATCAGCCGGATGCGCAATCGCCGCCGCCAGGCTGTGTTCGCCGTCGTCGTTACGCAGCAAAACGACGCGTACGGAACGGTGCTCATCGACGAAGGCGTTGAGAAACACGTCGTCGGTAAACAGCGCATGCTGGCGATCGGCAATCAACATCGCCGGTTCGATTTGCGCGGCATAGGCCTGCAGTTCGCTACGCTGATGGCTGAACAGCGCATTCACCGGGGCCACGCCGATGCGCAGTAAAGCGAAAAAGGTGACATAAAATTCTGCCACGTTGCCCAGCTGCACCAGCGCGGTATCGCCCGTTTTCAGCCCCTGACGCTGCAACGACGACGCGAGGTTATCCACCTGCACGTTGAGTTCTCGATAGCTAAAACGACGATCGCCGTCGATCACCGCCACGCTGTCGCTGTCTGCGTGACGCGTCAGAAAGTCGGTCAGCGGTCGATCCTGCCAGTAGCCCTTCTGGCGATAACGGGCCGCTAAATCGTCCGGCCAGGGCGTAAATGCAACACTCATTATCAATCCTTAATTGAGGCCAAACACGTTCAGCATGGTGGTGAGTTTGACGCCGGTTTCGCGCCATTCGCCGAGCGGCGAAGAGGCAGGCACGATGCCCGCGCCGGCAAACAGGCGAATGTGGTTGGCGCGCACTTTCGCACAGCGGATGGTGACCACCCATTCGCCGTTGCCTTCGGCGTCGCACCAGCCGACGATCCCGCCGAACAGCTCGCGCTCGAACGGCTCCAGTTCGGCGATCAATTGTTTGGCAACGTCATGCGGGAAGCCGCTCAGCGCCGGGGTTGGATGCAGCAAACAGGCCAGCGACAGCGCGTTTTCATCGGCTTTCGCTTCGCCTTCAATCGGCGTCGCCAGATGCCACAGCGTCGGGGTGGTGATCAGCTGCGGGGAGGACGGCAGCGACAGCATTTCACTGCGCGGCATCAGAACATTCTTCATCGCCTGGGTCACTAAATCGTGCTCGTGACGATCTTTCTGCGAGGCCAGCAGACGGTTGCCCGCCTCCCGGTCGAGCACGTTATCCGGCTGACGACGGGCAGAACCCGCCAGCGGCAGCGAGCTGAAATGCGAGCCCTCTTTGCGCAGCAGCAGTTCCGGGCTCGCGCCCAGCAACACGCCGCCGTCGGGTAGCGGCACGTGGAAGTTGAAGCTCGCCGGGTTCTGCGCAATCAGGCGTTCCAGCAGCGCGCCGGTGTCCACATTCACGTCGGTGGTCAGTTCAATCAGACGTGACAGCACCACTTTGTCGACTTTCGGCGTGGCGGTCAGCTCCGCAGCGCTCGCCACCATTGCCATAAACAGATCCTGCTCAGGAATTTCCTGACGTGCCTGAACTTGCATCGGTTTGATGCTGGCGGCGTACGGCGCGGAGTGCTGTTTGGCGGTGCGGGAAAACGCGTCGCTGCGTTGAGGAATGAACAGCGCGGAAGGCTGCGTGGTATCAAACGGAATGGCACCGACCAACATCGGGCGGGCGATCCCGGCCATTTTGGCGTCAGCAAACGCGCTGGCGAGGGTGCGCTGGAACGCGCCCGTCAGATCTTCACCGCCTTCCACGGGCTGTTCGATACGACGAAAACAGCCGGAGGTGGTGAAACTGCGGTACGGCGACATAAAAAAGAAGCTATCAGGTGACAGCGTTGGTGCGACTTCCTGCCCGGCCTCAGCCAGTGACGTTTCCATATCATCCTCCAAAACGATAAAGATATTACGAATAATTATCATTTATATTTTGGTCCGGTAAGCTAAAAGTAAAACGTCCCATTGTCAACGTCAGACTGATCATCCGACTTGCATCTGTGGCACACTGAAGTGAAAATGAGATTCATTAACATCAACAGAACAGGACTTTGACGTCGTGAAATTCCCCGTTTTCTTCCGTAACACCCTGCTGTTTTCCGGGCTTTGCCTTTTAGGATTAACCTCAGCCCTGGCGGCAGACTGGCCACGTCAGGTCACCGACAGCCGCGGCGCGCATACGCTGGAACACAAACCGCTGCGCATTGTCTCCACCAGCGTGACTCTCACCGGCTCACTGTTGGCGATTGACGCACCGGTAGTCGCCAGCGGGGCGACCACGCCGAACAACCGCGTGGCCGACGAGCAGGGTTTTCTGCGTCAATGGGGCGACGTGGCGAAACAGCGTAAGCTCGCCCGGCTGTATATCGGGGAGCCCAACGCCGAAGCGGTTGCCGCGCAGATGCCAGATTTAATCCTGATCAGCGCCACCGGCGGGGATTCTGCGCTGGCGCTGTACGACCAGCTGTCGACCATCGCCCCGACGCTTATCATCAACTACGACGACCAGAGCTGGCAGGGTTTGCTGACTCAGCTAGGGGCCATCACCGGGCAGGAAAAACAGGCCGCCGAACGCATCGCGGAATTTGATAAGCAGTTGGCGACGCTCAAGCAGCAGATGAAACTGCCGCCGCAGCCGGTCAGCGCGCTGGTGTACACCGCCGCCGCGCACAGCGCCAACCTGTGGACCCCGGAGTCCGCGCAGGGCAAGTTGCTGCAACAGTTGGGCTTCACCCTCGCGCCGCTGCCCGCCGGGCTGCACACCAGCCAGAGTCAGGGCAAACGTCATGACATTATTCAGCTCGGTGGGGAAAATCTGGCGGAAGGCCTGAACGGTCAGTCGCTGTTTGTGTTTGCCGGGGATCAGAAAGATACCGACGCGATTGAAGCGAATCCGCTGCTGTCGCACCTCTCCGCCGTGCAGAACAAGCGGGTGTATGCCCTCGGCACCGAAACGTTCCGCCTCGATTATTACAGCGCGATGCGGGTGTTGCAGCGCTTCGAAACGTTGTTTGGCTGATGACATTGCGGCGCACATTGCCCGGTGGCGGCGCTGCCTTACCGGCCTACATGACGTGTTTGGCTGACCACATTGCCCGGTGGCGGCGTTGCCTTACCGGGCCTACATGCCGTGTTTGGCTGACCGCATTGCCCGGGGGCGGCGCTGCCTTACCGGGCCTACATGGCGTGTTTGGCTGACCGCATTGCCCGGTGGCGGCCTTGCCTTACCGGGCCTACATGGCGTGTTTGGCTGAACGCATTGCCCGGTGGCGGCGCAAGCTTGCCGGGCCTACGGAATGTGCCATGTAGGCCCGGCAAGCTTGCGCCGCCGGGCACATTCCACCGCACTAAACCGTGGCCGTTTCCTGCCGGAAGCGGCGCAACTCGCCGAGCAACAACACCAATATCACGCCGACAATCGCCAATGCCCATCCGCTGGCGGATGCCGCCGCGACCGGGGTGAGCATCGCGCCGAAACCACCTAAAATCGCCGCGCCGATGGCATCGCCAGTAACGTTCTGCGCCGTCCACAGGCCGTTAATGCGCCCGAGCATCGCTTCCGGGGTTTGCGTCTGAATCAGGGTGTATTGCAGCAGCGAACTGATGGCGCTCAGCCAGCCAAACAGCGCCAGACACAGCGCGCCCAGCGCCCACACCGGCATCAGGCTGAACATCCCAATCGCCACAAACGCGCCTACCGTGGTGAGCAACATGATTTGCCCCGGCTTTTCGCTGCGCGCCAAATTGCCGCTGGTCAGCGCGCCAAACGCCGCGCCAAGCGGGATCGCCGCATACAGCACACCGATTTGCGCCGCCGACATCTGCCAGCTCATCGCCAGCGCCGGGTATAGCACGCGCACCGCACTGGCCATGGTTAGCAGCGCGCCGAGCAGCGCGATGCCGCCAATCAGCGGGCTGTTAAACAGGAATCGTAGCCCGGCCATCAGGGATTTCAGCGGATGCTCGCGCGGCTGCGGCGGGGGTGGCAATTGCGGCAGGCGCAGCAATGTCAGGGTGGTGATAAAGGTCCCAAGTGCCGCCAGCAAGTAGTTCCAGGAGAAACCGCCGCTCGCCAGCAGTAGCCCGCCGACCATTGGCGAAATCACCGAACCGAGGCGCACGGTGAGCATCGTAATCGCTCCCGCCTGCATCAGGTTTTCACGCCCGACCAGCGCAGGCGTCGCCGCCAACAGCGCGGTCACGCCAATCGAGGCAAACAGCCCGTCCCAAATGCCGAGCAGATAAATCGCCAGCAGCGAAGGCTCTGGCAACATCGCGTTCAGCCACAGACCGAGAAAGCCAATGCCGCAGGTGCCGCGCGCCAGCAGGATCAGCTTTTTGCGCTCATAGCGATCAGCCAGCACGCCGCCGAGCATCAGGCCGATAAACATCGCCCCGCCGGTGAGCGTCACCGCCAGCCCGACGTGCCAGGTGGAATGGGTCAGCGACTGGATTTGTACCGGCACGGCAACGCCGAGCAGGCCAAGAGAAAGAATGGAGATAAAACGGGCGATAAAGACGGCGCGAAACGCCGGATGTGTCTTGAGCAGGCTGAGATTTAGCAGCCAGGATTGTCTTTGCATGACAGGACCTTCAACGAACTTTCGGTACCATTTCCGGGGCCGCACATGCTAACATAGGCGAATAAGATCGAGAACGATAATTACTATCATTATCATATCATGGACGTTGCTATGTCGTTTTCTCCCGCCGCGCTGCGCACCGTCGCCGTGCCCGGATTACTCATTCTGCTTGTCGTCGCCGCCGCGCTCAGCCTGCTGATTGGCGCTAAGCCGCTGCCACTGAATGTGGTGTTCGACGCCCTGTCCGGCAGTTGTCAAAGCGCCGACTGCACCATTGTTCTCGATGCCCGTTTACCGCGCACCCTTGCCGGTCTGTTAGCGGGCGGCGCGCTCGGCCTCGCGGGCGCGCTGATGCAAACCCTCACCCGTAACCCCCTCGCCGACCCCGGCATCCTCGGCGTGAACGCTGGAGCCAGCTTTGCGATTGTGCTCGGTGCCGCGCTGTTCGGGTTCACCCTGCCGCAGGAACAGCTGCTCCTCGCCTTTTGCGGGGCGCTGATTGCCTCGCTGCTGGTGGCGTTCACTGGCAGTCAGGGCGGCGGCCAGCTTAGCCCGGTGCGTCTGACGCTGGCGGGCGTTGCGCTGGGCGCGGTGCTGGAAGGCCTGTCGAACGGCATCGCGCTGCTCAATCCCGATGTCTACGATCAGCTGCGTTTCTGGCAGGCCGGTTCGCTGGATATTCGCTCCCTCGAGACGCTGAAAGTGGTGCTGGGGCCGGTGGTGATCGCCGCCGCCGTGGCGCTCGGTTTAAGCCGTTCGCTGAACAGCCTGAGCCTCGGGGCGGACACCGCCACCGCGCTCGGCAATAAAGTGGCGCGCACCCAAATTATTGGCCTGCTGGTGATCACCGTCCTGAGCGGCAGCGCCACCGCGTTGGTGGGACCGATTGCGTTTATCGGCCTGATGGTGCCGCATATTTCGCGCTGGCTGGTCGGGGGCGATCATCGCTGGTCGCTGCCGGTCACGCTGCTCGCAACGCCTGCCCTGCTGCTGTTTGCCGATATTATTGGCCGCCTGCTGGTGCCGGGTGAACTGCGCGTGTCGGTGGTGAGCGCCTTTATCGGGGCGCCGATGCTTATCTGGCTGGTGCGCCGTCAGCCATCGCGCGGAGGTGTCGCATGATGGCCCCTTCCCGCCGTCTGGTTGTGAGCGTTGGGCTGCTGATTGTGGCCAGCCTGGCGATCAGCCTCTGGAGCCTGCGCAGCGGCGTGGTCACGCTGGATGTCAGTCAGGTCATCGCCGCCCTGTTCGGCGACGCGCCGCGCAACGTGACGATGGTCGTCACCGAATGGCGTTTGCCAAGGGTGCTGATGGCACTGCTGGTCGGCGCGGCTCTGGGCGTCAGCGGCGCAATTTTCCAGTCGTTGATGCGCAACCCGCTCGGCAGCCCGGACGTGATGGGCTTTAACACCGGGGCCTGGAGCGGCGTGCTGGTGGCGATGGTGCTGTTGGGTCAGCATCAGACGGCGATTGTTTTCGCGGCGATGGCGGGCGGGATTGTCACGTCGTTGCTGGTCTGGCTGCTGGCGTGGCGCAACGGCATTGATACCTTCCGGCTGATCATTATCGGCATTGGCATCCGGGCGATGCTGATGGCGTTCAACACCTGGCTGCTGCTGAAGGCCTCTCTGGAAACCGCGCAGTCTGCCGGATTGTGGTTTGCCGGGTCGCTCAACGGCCTGACGTGGGCCAAAATTTTTCCCGCGTCACCCATTTTGCTGGTGATGCTGGTGTTTGCCGCCCTGCTGGTACGCCGGATGCGGCTGCTGGAAATGGGCGACGACAGTGCCTGCGCACTGGGCGTGCGGGTTGAGCGCTCACGCTTATTGATGATGCTGGTCGCGGTGGTGCTGACCGCCGCCGCCACCGCACTGGCGGGGCCGATTTCCTTTATTGCGCTGGTGGCCCCGCACATTGCGCGACGCATCAGCGGCACCGCGCGCTGGGGTTTGACCCAGTCGGCGTTGTGCGGCGCGCTGCTGCTGACGCTTGCCGATTTCGGCGCACAGCGGCTGTTTATGCCTTACCAGTTGCCGGTTGGCGTGGTGACCGTCAGCCTCGGCGGCCTGTACCTCATCGCCTTGCTTATTCAGGAGTCCCGTAAAAAATGACCGCTTCCACCGCCCGCCTGCGCGGCGAAGAACTGACGCTGAGTTACGGCAAAAAAGTGATTGCCGAGGGGCTGAACGTCGCCATTCCCGACGGTCATTTCACGGCGATCATTGGCCCCAACGGCTGCGGAAAATCGACGCTGTTGCGCACACTGAGCCGCCTGATGACGCCGCAGCACGGCCAGGTTTTTCTCGACGGCGAGCAGATCCAGCGTTTCGCCAGCAAAGACGTGGCGCGGCGTATCGGCCTGCTGGCACAAAACGCCACCACGCCGGGAGACATTACGGTGCAAGAACTGGTGGCGCGCGGGCGTTATCCGCATCAGCCGCTGTTTACCCGCTGGCGCAAGGAAGACGACGACGCGGTAAACCGCGCGATGCAGGCCACCGGCATGGTGGAGCTGGCGAATCAGAGCGTGGATACGCTGTCGGGCGGCCAGCGTCAGCGGGCGTGGATTGCGATGGTGCTGGCGCAGGAAACGGCGATCATGCTGCTTGACGAGCCGACGACCTGGCTGGATATCAGCCATCAAATTGATCTGCTGGAACTGCTGAGCGAGCTTAACCGCGAGCGCGGGTATACGCTGGCGGCGGTGCTGCACGACCTCAACCAGGCGTGTCGCTACGCCACGCATTTGATTGCCCTGCGCGACGGGCAGATTGTCGCCGAGGGGGCGCCGAAAGAGATTGTGACCGCAGAGCTGATTGAGCGGATTTACGGGCTGCGGTGTCTGATTATTGAAGACCCGGTGGCAGGTACGCCGCTGGTAGTGCCGTTGGGAAAGCGGTAATCCCTTAACAGAACCCCTCTCCCCAAAGGGGCGAGGGTTACTGTGAAGTATTGATGTACGCAAAGGCGCGCTGTTGCTAGATTTAAGGCATGAGCGGGTCACTATAAACGTACAGTTATGAAAGAGTCTTTCCTGCAAGGCATGACAACACCGATTAAATCTCAGGCCACGACCGATCTCATCGATGTGCTCTCGCCGTATGTCACGTTTGAGGATGTTCAGGCCAATACGCAACTTCACTTATCGGTGGATGGCGTGAACCTGTGTTACATCCTGTTATCTGGCCTTGTCAAAGTAGGCAGAAGTACCGATGACTTCGTTATCTCGTCCATCACCACACCCAATATTTTGGGCATATCCAATAGTTTTCCACACGAATCGGGGCTGTATATTGAAACGGTCAGCGAGGCGAGGATAGCCACCTTACCCAACCAACGGGCCCATGAAATTATTGCGCAAAACAATGCCTGGGAATTGTTGGCCAGACACATGACTGCCATCGCCAGCAACCTCTATAAAAAGAGCGTGCTGATGAGCGCGCCCACCACCTACGACGTGATGAAGTTTCAGTTAATGGCGCTGATGCAGGAGCCCGAGGATCTGCGTAATACCACCTCAACGGCAAAGTACATTATCGAAAGAACCCGTTTGTCGCGCAGCACGGTAATGAAAATGCTCTCTCAGCTTAAGCAAGGTGGATATATCGACATAGAGGACGGGGTGCTGAAAGCGGTGCATCGTTTGCCTGATAAGTATTGAACCCTTTCCCCTCACCCCGACCTTCTCCCCAAAGGGGCGAGGGAGAAAAGACAGATCCCATTATTATGCCAATATTTCCTTCAACACCGGGCCAATCGCTTCGAACGCCTGCGGGGAAATAATATCCACGTGGGCGCAGTTCTGGCGATACACCTCCAGTTCTTTTACCCACGGACCCCAGGCGCGATGCGGGTCCTGGCCCGTCGTCAGCGTTTTCTCCGCCACAAACAGCGTCGCTTTGCCGTCGAACGCCACGCTGTGCGCGGTGGTTAACAGACGCACCGCGTCGGCGTAGTTGCCTTCAATCGCAGTGAATAATTCGCCGGATGCCTGCCCCTGCTGCGCTGCCAGAAAGGCTTCACGCTCGCGGTTAATTTCCGCCAGCACGTCCGGGTCCAGACCGTTGGCTTCTTTTTCCGACCAGTTCTGCGTTTCCGGCGGCCAGGTATCCAGCAGCCCGAGGAACGCCACCGCCTCACCGCGCTGACGTAAACGCGCCGCGATGCCCTGCGCCAGCGTGCCGCCGAGCGAGTAGCCAAACAGATAATACGGGCCGTGCGGCTGCTGTTGCAGCAGCGTCGCCAGATGGTGCTCGCACAACGCATCCAGATTTTCCGCGCTGGCCATTGGCCCTGCCGGACGCGGCGACTGAATACCGGTTATCGACCAACGCGGGTTCAGCCAACGGGCCAGCACACTGAACTGCCAGGCAAAACCGGACGCCGGATGGAAACACCACAGCGTTGGGCCACTGCTTTCACGCAATGGCAAAATCGCCTCGTAGCCCAGACGCTGAGCCTGCTCCTCGTTCACCGAATCCAGCAAATGACTGAGTTTGCCCACGGTCGAGGCCACCATCACCTGCCCCGGCGTGACCTGACGCGCAAAGGTGCGGCTGAGCTGCGCCGCCAGACGCATCGCCAGCAGCGAATGGCCGCCGAGCGCGAAGAAATCAGCATCGACGTCGCCAATCTCACAGCCCAGCAGCGCGCCAAACGCTTCCGCCACCGCGCGCTCGGTGGTGCTTTCCAGCGCACGCCCCGGCGCTTTTTGCGTCAGTTCTGGCAGCGGTAAGGCTTTGCGGTCCAGCTTGCCGTTGGCGCTCAGCGGCAGTGCCGCCAGCGGGATAATCGTGACCGGCACCATGTGCGGCGGCAGTTTGTCGCGCAGGCTTTCCAGCAGCGCATCACAGGCCAGCGGCAATCCGGAATCGGACACCACGTAGCCCACCAGCTGACGCGCATCGCCGCCCACCGCCGCGGCCTGATTCAGCACGCAGGCATGGGCCACCGCCTGCGCCACGTCCGGCAGGCTCAGCATCATGCGCTCGATTTCACCGAGCTCGATGCGCTGCCCGCGAATTTTGAGCTGATCGTCGCTACGGCCTAAATATTCCACCGCGCCGTTATCCAGCCAGCGTGCCACGTCACCGGTGCGATACATGCGCTCGCCGGGGACAAACGGATCGGCAATAAAGCGGCTGGCAGTCAGGTCCGGACGGCCCATGTAGCCCTGCGCCAGCTGAATGCCGGTGAGGTATAAATCCCCCGCCACGCCGAACGGCACCGGGCGCATCTGCGCGTCGAGAATGCGCAGACCGGTATTCCACACCGGGAAACCAATCGGTACGCTGTGGCCGCTGACCGCCGCCAGTTCCGGACCAAACGCCGGATACCAGCTGACGTCCACCGCCGCTTCCGTCGGGCCGTATAAATTGTGCAGCGGGGCATGAGTGAGCTGCTCCCATTCGCGACACAGCGCGGTCGGCAGCGCTTCTCCGCTACAAAAGACCTGTTTCAACGCGCGGCACGACGCCACGTTGTCGTCGGTTAATGAGGCCACGAATGCCGCCAGCATTGACGGGACAAAGTGGGTGGTGGTCACGCCGAACTCAGCAAAGAACTGTTGCAGCGCGAGCGGGTCACGATGGGCGTCCGGCTCGGCCATCACCAGTTTCGCGCCGGTGATAAACGGCCACCAGAATTCCCACACCGAGACGTCAAAACTGCACGGCGTTTTTTGCGCCACCACGTCGGCGGCGGTCAGCGGATAGTGATCCTGCATCCACAACAGGCGGTTGACGATCGCCGTCTGTCCGACCATCACCCCTTTCGGGCGGCCGGTCGATCCAGAGGTAAAGATGATATAGGCAGTGTTATCCGGCTTCGACAGCGCCAGTGGCGTGTCGTCCCCCGCGCCCAGCGGTGCGCTGTAGCACAGCGTGTCGATTCCGGAAAAACGACTGAGCTGATCGTCAGAGGTGATCAGCAGCGACGGCTTGGCGTCTTCGAGCATCATGTGCAGACGATCGTCCGGATAGCCGGTGTCGAGCGGCAGCCAGGCCGCACCCGCTTCGACGATCCCGTGCAGCGCCAGGGTCAAAAAGACCGAACGGGGCAGCGCCACCGCCACACTGTCGCCCGGTTTGACGCCGCGCTCACGCAGTAGATTCGCCAGGGCGACTACCTGCTGGCGCATTTCGCGATAGCTGAACTGCAATCGGGCATCTGCCAGCGCGGGCGCGTCAGGCGTTTTCTCCGCCTGGGCCGCCACCAGCGCGCTGAGCGTGGTTTCCGGCAGCATCATGCCGGTTTCATTGATCTGTTCAAGGCGCTGATATTCGGTGTCCGACACCAAATCCACGTCACCGCAGCGCAGCGTAGGGTTGGCGGCAAATTGCGTGAGCATCGCCTGTAAGCGCGCCATATGCTGGCGTAACGTCTGCGCGTCGTAGCGCTGCTGGTTAGCCAGCACTTCCACGGTCAGGCCGCCCTCTTCGTCCGGGAAAAGCGCCAGCTCTACGTCATTCACAGGCCCGGTCGCCAGGGTGTGTGTCGTGGCGCGAACGCCGTCGATTTCGAGCTGATAATCGAAGACTTTGACGTTAAACACCGGCCCAAACAGCGGTTCGTCACCCGCCGCTTTTCCGGCATCACGCACAATTTGTTCGGCGTCATAGCGCTGATGGCGACGCATTTTTTTCAGCTGCGCGCCCAGACGAGTGGCCAGTTCCGACAGGGTTTCTTCCGGTTTGAGCGTCACCGCCAGCGGCAACACGTTCAGCACGGGTCCGGTGGCGGTGAGCGCCGCCGAGCCTAAGCGGCGCATGAAAATGTAGCCCGCCGCATAGTCGTTTCGACCACACAGACGGCCCAGCCACAGCGCCGCCAGCGCGAGGGCTAAATCGGTGCGCGGGCTGGCGGTGGCGGCGGATAAACGGCTAAACGCCTGTTTGTCGGCGCTGAGTTTTAAACGCCAGATGGCGGTGGTCGCGGCCCGGCCCGGCAACGGCGCGGCAGACAGCGAGGCCGGAGACGGCAACTGCTGGCGCTGTTCGGCCCAGAACGCACCGTCGCGGGTCCAGGCGTCGCCGTCACGATAGCGCTGATATTCATCAACAACTTCTGCAAAAGGGGTAAACGGCGATTCCGGCGGCGTTTCATTTTTCAGCAACGCGCGGTAAATGTGTACGATCTGGCGGGTAATGGCCGGGAAACTGAAGCCATCCACCAGCAAATGGTGATAGCGCTGATACCAGTACCAGCGGTTATCAGCCACACGTAACAGCCGATGACACACCAGCGGGTTGCCGCTGTCGACGCGGGTGTTTTGTGCTAAATCAGCCTGCATCTGCGAGAGTGCGGCACCGTGCGCATCGGCTTGATGACGTAAATCCTGCACCGCAGAAACCCCCGGCGTGAGCGCGTCATCAACCCATTGCCACGGTTCGCCGTTGTCTTCGGTAAAGCGCATCCGCAGGGTGTCGGCCTGCGTCAGTCCCAGTGTTATCGCCTGCTGTAACAGCGACGCGTCCATTTCGCCGTCGAGTTCAACGTAATGGGCGACGCTCCAGGCGTTTGGCAGCGTGGACAGCTGTTCCGCCATCCAGATCCCCGGCTGGGCCGCAACCAGCGGCAAACGTTCAGTCATGACGGCCTCCGGCAAAATGAGCAGGGTTCAGCGTGGTCCAGCGCGCCGCCAGCCAGGCGTTGCAGACCTCGGCGCTTTGCGGTTCGCAGACGATTTCCCAGCCCGCCGGGAGGGCGCACTGCTGCGGCCAAAGGCTGTACTGCTGGCGGGAATTTTGCAGGATATAAAACTGCCCTTGCGCATCATCGAAAGGGTTACTGATTTGCATACCAAACTCCTGTCGTAAAGCGCGCTTTATGCATCGACCAGCGGCTGCCAGAGCGCTATCAGCCCCGCAGTAAGCCCGCCGCGCCAACACAGCGCATCGTGTCCGCCGTCAACCTGACGCCAGAAAACCGGCTGCTGTTGTAGTTGTTGTAAGAGGGCCTGATTGGCCTCAAAAATGACCGGCTCGCGACGTCCGGCTTCGAGCCAGATGCGCAGGCCCTGCGGCGAAAATTCACCGCGAGAAAGTTTTTCAAGTATGACGCCGCCGTGGCGATCGCCACGTTTCGGCCACCAGTAGGAACCGGACTGGCTCAGCACGCAGCCAAAACGCTGCGGCCAGCTTAGCCCGGCGAACATCGCCGCCAGTCCGCCGAAGCTTTGCCCGGCGACCAATGTGCGTTCCGGCTGCTCGCTGAACGGCGCGATGCGCTGAATCTGCGGGAGCAGCTCGGCCTGTAACGCCTGC
Organism: Scandinavium goeteborgense; assembly: GCF_003935895.2. Classification (GTDB taxonomy): domain Bacteria; phylum Pseudomonadota; class Gammaproteobacteria; order Enterobacterales; family Enterobacteriaceae; genus Scandinavium; species Scandinavium goeteborgense. The sequence goes on from NZ_CP054058.1 coordinate 3,281,777, forward strand.
CAGAAATCGGTGTTGCACGGCAATTCCGCGCTGCGATGGGCGGTGTCGATGGCATCCACCAGCACGTACACCGCGGGCGGAAGCTGACCTTCACGGGTCAGACGGGCGAGCGGCGACCACACCGACATACTTTCAGCCCAGAACTGACCATCAAGTAAAACCGCCAGCGGGCGCGCGTGATGCGAGCCGTTTCCCGTGCAATAAATCCACACCCGACGGACGTTGCCGAGACGCTGGCTGCGCCATTCAATGCATACCGGCGGGTTATATGCCACGTCGGGCAAATCCCAGCCCGGCTGAACCGGTGCATCCGGCAGCGAGAGCGCAGACACCGCGTGCCCGCGTCCGCCACGCCAGCTGTGCTTATTGCGCGGATCGGCCATTGCCTGCGGCAACAGTTTTCGCCACCCTTCGCGCAGCAGAATGCGGTCCGGGGCGTCGCCGTTAAACAGTGCGGCAACGAAATCATCTTCACGTTCGGAAGGAATAAAACAGTAGCTGCCTCGCCAGCTAGCAGGCAGCCGCGTCTGCCATTGCCAGACGTCAGTGCCCGGCAGACGGGACAGCGTCTGCGGGACTGAATTCTGGTGGTGATCGGTCACGCCGGTGATGTACAGCCACACCCTTTTGAGACGGGAATGCGGCTCGCTACCCGCCGGATCGCGCCAGTAAAACGTGACGTGGCAACACTCCCCTTCCCGCCGCCATTGGGGCCCGTCAATGCGTTCCCACCAGGCTGCACTCCCTGTCGTTACCGTCTCCGCCACGTTAACCCCGCGCTGTTTGTGGATTATTTTGTTACAGGCTAAAAATTATTGATAATATTATTGATAACTATTTGCATTTGCAATAGCGTATTGGCGCGCGTTTTACTTTCCTTCCCCTGCGCTCTGACAGGGGGTTTATTTGATACAGCAGGACGTTGGCTAACAATGAATAACAAACTCAAATCCCTGGCCTTACTGGTCAATCTGGGTATTTACGGGGTGGCTTCACCCGCATTCGCAGAAGAGACCGAAAAGGCAAAAACTGCAGATGCTGAAGAAACCATGGTCGTTACCGCGGCGCAGCAGAACCTGCAGGCGCCGGGCGTTTCAACGATTACCGCCGATGAAATCCGTAAACGCCCACCCGCGCGTGACATTTCCGAAATCATTCGCACTATGCCTGGCGTTAACCTGACCGGGAACTCCACCAGCGGCCAGCGCGGCAACAACCGCCAGATTGATATTCGCGGCATGGGCCCGGAAAACACCCTGATCCTGATTGACGGTAAACCGGTCACCAGCCGGAACTCGATTCGTTTAGGCTGGCGCGGCGAGCGTGACACCCGCGGCGACACCAGCTGGGTTCCGCCAGAGATGATTGAGCGTATCGACGTTATTCGTGGCCCGGCGGCGGCACGTTACGGCAACGGCGCGGCAGGCGGCGTGGTGAACATCATCACCAAAAAGGTCAATAATGAGTGGCACGGCAGCTGGGACACCTTTATGAACCTGCCGGAGCATAAAGATGAAGGCTCCACCAAACGCACCAACTTCAGCCTGACTGGCCCGATGGGCGGCGATTTCAGCTTCCGTCTGAACGGTAACCTGGATAAAACCCAAGCCGACGCCTGGGACATCAACCAAGGCCATCAGTCTGAGCGTACCGGAATTTACCAGAACACCCTGCCCGCCGGGCGCGAAGGGGTGGAGAACAAAGACATCAACGGCGTGCTGCGTTGGGACTTTGCGTCGATGCAGTCGCTGGAACTGCAAGCCGGCTACAGCCGTCAGAACAACCTGTACGCGGGTGATACCCAGAACACCAACACCAATAATTTCGTCAAAGAAAACTACGGCAAAGAGACCAACCGTCTGTATCGCCAAAACTACTCCCTGACCTGGAACGGCGGCTGGGATAACGGCATTACTACCAGTACCTGGGCGCAGTACGAACACACCCGCAACTCGCGCAAAGGCGAAGGCCTGGCGGGCGGCACCGAAGGTATCTTCAACTCTGATAAGTTCGTCGATATCGATCTGGACGATGTGCTGCTGCACAGCGAAATCAACCTGCCAATCGACTTCGTGTTCAACCAGACGCTGACAATGGGTACCGAGTGGAACCAGCAGCGCATGAAGGATATGGCGTCGAATACCCAGACCTTTATGGGCGGCACTATTCCGGGCTACAGCAGCACCAACCGCAGCCCGTATTCGCAGGCGGAAATCTTCTCGCTGTTCGCGGAAGACAATATTGAAGTGACCGACACCACGATGCTGACCCCGGCGCTGCGTTTCGATCACCACAGCATTGTCGGCGATAACTCGAGCCCATCCCTGAACCTGTCGCAGGGGCTTTGGGATGATTTCACCCTGAAAATGGGGATCGCCCGCGCCTATAAAGCACCGAGCCTGTACCAGACTAACCCGAACTATATTCTCTACAGCAAAGGCCAGGGCTGCTACGCCAGTGCCAGCGGCTGCTACCTGCAAGGGAATGAAGACCTGAAAGCGGAAACCAGCATCAATAAAGAAATTGGTCTGGAATTCAAGCATGAAGGCTGGCTGGCGGGTGCCACCTGGTTCCGCAACGACTATCGCGACAAGATTGAAGCGGGCTATTCACCGGTATACACCAACGGTTCCGGGACCGATCTCTACAAGTGGGAGAATGTCCCGAAAGCGGTGGTTGAAGGCCTGGAAGGTACGTTGAACGTCCCGGTGAGCGAGACCGTTAACTGGACCAATAACATCACTTACATGCTGCAAAGTAAGAACAAAGAGACCGGCGATCGCCTGTCGATCATCCCGGAATACACCCTCAACTCGACCCTGAGTTGGCAGGTGTATCAGGACTTCTCCGTGCAGTCGACCTTCACCTGGTACGGCAAGCAGCAGCCGAAGAAGTACAACTACAAAGGCCAACCGGCGACCGGGACCGAGCTGAACGAAGTCAGCCCGTACAGCATTCTGGGCCTGAGCGGCACCTGGGATGCGACCAAATACGTCAGCTTCACCGCGGGTATCGATAACCTGTTCGACAAACGCCACTGGCGTGCGGGCAACGCCCAGACCACCGGCGGCGCGACGGGCTATATGTATGGCGCGGGGGCAGAGACCTATAACGAGTCTGGCCGGACTTACTACATGAGCGTGAATACACACTTCTGATAACGAGGCCACCCCTCTCCTGCGGGAGAGGGGCATCACCATGAAAACAGAGCACAGTTCCCTTTCCCTCGACGGTCATACGCTTCATCAGATTGAATTCGACCCCGCGACTTTCACTGACGCCGATTTAATGTGGTTGCCCCATCACGCCAGGCTGATGCCCGCCGGGAAGAAGCGCAAAGCAGAACATCTCGCAGGCAGACTCGCCGCGTTCTACGCCTTACAGCAACACGGTATACGTGCCATGCCAGATATCGGCGAGCACCGACAGCCGCTGTGGCCCAACGGTTGGTACGGTAGCATCAGCCATAGCGGCACCACCGCGCTGGCGGTGGTATCACGGGAACCGGTGGGTGTGGATCTGGAAACGGTGTTGAGCGCTGATGTTTGTGCAGAGATTGCGGAAAGTATCGTCACCATCGATGAACAAGCGGTTTTGCATGCTTCCGGCTTGCCTTTCCCGCTGGCGCTGACGCTGGCGTTTAGCGCCAAAGAGAGTGTTTATAAGGCGTACAGTTTTGCGACCCACGCCATGCCCGGTTTTATGTCCGCCCGCGTTGTGGCAATGCGCGGGCAGGACATTAGCCTGCAATTAACCAACGGATTCTCGCCTGCACTGGCGGGGAAAATTTGTCATGTGGTATGGCTGCGGAACGATAATCAGCTCGTAACCCTACTCGCGAAAACTCTCCAGTCGGCGTAGCTGTTGGCCTTTGTCATCAAAGTTGCTTTCATCCAGCCACGCCTGAAGTGCGGCATCAATCGCGGGCCATTCGCCGTCGATTATTGAGAGCCAGTCGCTGTCGCGATTGCGGCCTTTACGCACCATCCGCTGACGAAAACGGCCTTCGAAGGTAAAACCGATGCGTTCTGCTGCCTGGCGTGAGGCGGTATTCAGGACGTCGCATTTCCATTCCACCCGGCGATAGCCACAGGCGAAAGCTTCACGCAGCAGCAGCCAGACCACTTCTGTACTGATAACGCTGCGCTTCATGCAAACTGACCAACTGACATGGCCGATTTCCACGACGCCGTTAGCCCGCTCGATAGCCATCAGGCACACCACGCCCACCGCGCGTTCGCTGCGTAAATCAATCACCGCGAACGGCACTAACGCCTCGTCATCTACTTTGCCCTGCAACCAGGCACGGGTCACCGCCACGGACACCGGGCGCTCACTGCCGAGCCACGTCCAGTCGCGGTCGTCCGGCACCAGGGCGAAAGCCTCAAACAGATCCGCGGCATGACGCACGGCGTTCAGCGGTTCAAGCCGACAGCTTCGACCCGTTAAGGCTTTACGTTCCAGCAACCCCGCGCCCTGCCAGTCAGGCAGTGCATCACCCACCGTCTGCCCGTATTTGTTGATTTCCGTCACGACACCTCCCGATAATTATTCATCAAAGTTATATCACACGGCATTACGGCTTCGCTTAATCCCAACCCGCCTTGCTCGCCGTTAATTTCAGTGAACAATACATTTACCGACGTTATCACCAGAGAGCACCGAATAATTCGGAATCATATTCTACAAATGAGATCGAAATCGGCTTTAGTGGCGTAAAAAAGCGTGTTTCAGTCCGACATTGCCTCTATTATCGCTTCGACACATTCAGCAGCGAAATGAAACATCCAGTCGGTCGAGAGAGGATCTATGAATACACTGACAAGGACAAAAAAGGACGGTCAGGAAAGCCGCCTGATGAGCGGGTTTCTCAACGCGATTGAGAAAGCGGGCAACCGCCTGCCGGAACCGGCGCTTATCTTTTTCTACTTTTTACTCGCGGTGATGGGCCTGTCAGCGGTGTTATCGATGGTCGAATTCGACATCGTTAACCCGGTGACGCAGCAAACCGTGCAGATCAATAACCTGCTGTCGGCTGAAGCGTTGACCAGCACGCTCGCCAATATGGTCACCACTTTCACCGGATTCGCACCGCTCGGCATTGTGCTGGTGGCGATGCTGGGGGTCGGAGTGGCGGAAAGCTCAGGCTTTATCAACGTGGCGCTGAAAAAGATGCTGCGCGTGACGCCGAAAAAACTGCTGACGCCGATGCTGATTTTCGTGGCGATGTTCAGCCATGTGGCGGCGGATGCAGGTTACGTGCTGGTTATCCCACTCGGCGCGATTATCTTTATGTCCGCAGGCCGTCACCCGCTAGTCGGGATTGCCGCCGCGTTTTCCGGGGTATCCGGCGGGTTCGCCGCCAATATGGTGCCAACCGGCAATGACGCGCTGTTGCAGGGCTTTACCCAGGCCGCCGCCCAGCTGCTCGACAGCACGTACACCGTGAATACGCTGTGTAACCTGTTCTTCGGCATTGCCTCGTCGATAGTGATCACGCTGGTTGGCTGGTGGGTCACCGAGCGCATCGTCGAGCCGCGCGTGAGCAAAATGACCCTCGACGGTGATTTTAAGCACGACGAAGATATGTCTCACGTCTCCGCCCAGGAAAGCCGGGCGTTTAACATTGCCGGCGTGGTGATGATCCTCGGTCTGGTGGCCCTGGCCGCCGCCGCGTGGCCGCAAAGCTCAATGCTGCGCAGCCCGGACGGCTCGCTGACCGCCTACAGCGCGCCGATCATGAAATCCATCGTGCCGCTGATTTTCCTGATCTTCATTATTCCCGGCATCGTCTTCGGCTTTGCGTCGCGCAGCTTTAAGACCGGGAAAGATGTGATTAACTCCATGAATGATTCGATGAGCAAAATGGGCTCATACATGGTGATGGCCTTCTTCTGCGCCATGTTCATCAAAGCCTTCAGCGATTCGAACATCGGCACGCTGGTGGCTCTGGCGGGTGCGGACGGCCTGAAAGCTATGGCGCTGCCGGGCGAAGCAACCATTATCGGCATGATTCTACTGACGGCGGTGGTTAACCTGCTGATCGGCTCCGCGTCGGCAAAATGGGGCCTGTTGTCACCGATTATGGTACCAATGCTGATGGCGGTCGGGATTTCCCCGGAACTGACGCAGGCGGCCTTCCGCATCGGGGATTCCAGCACCAATATCATCACTCCGCTGATGGTGTTCTTCCCGTTGGTGGTGGTGTATTGCCAGCGCTACGTGAAGGGCGCGGGCGTCGGGACGCTGGTGTCGATGATGATGCCGTATTCCATCGCCTTCCTCGTGACCTGGAGCCTGTTCCTGCTGGCGTGGTGGGGCCTCGGGATGCCGCTTGGCGTGGCCGCGCCGTACACCTGGTCTGCGGGCTAACGCCTTTCTCCCCTGCCCGGCGGCGTTGGCTTCCGGGCAACCTTTTTCCCCTTGCGGTTAAGCGTCACGCTGAAGTGATTTTTTGTCGCCTATACTGACAAAAAAACCTGTCGGACGTTGCCATGTCGCTACCTGATTTTCATGTTTCCGATCCTTTTACCCTCGGCATTGAGCTGGAGATGCAGATTGTTAACCCGCCGGGTTTCGACCTGAGCCAGGACTCTTCGGCGCTGATCGCGGAGATTGGCGAAACGGGTTCGGCGGGCGAGGTCAAACACGACATCACCGAGAGCATGCTGGAGATTGCCACCGGCGTGTGCCACGACATTCATCAAGCCAGCAGCCAGTTTTCCGCCCTTCGCCAGACGGTGCTGAAAGCCGCGTCGAATCAGCATCTGCAAATTTGCGGCGGCGGGACCCATCCGTTCCAGAAATGGCAGCGCCAGGAGGTGTGCGATAACGAGCGCTACCTGCGCACCCTGGAGCAGTTTGGTTATCTCATTCAGCAAGCGACGGTGTTTGGCCAGCATGTGCACGTCGGCTGTCCCAACGGTGATGACGCCATTTATCTGCTGCACGGCCTGTCGCGCTTTGTGCCGCACTTGATTGCGCTCAGCGCCGCGTCGCCTTATTTACAAGGCGCAGACAGCAAATTCTCCTCGTCGCGGCTCAATGTTTTTTCGGCTTTCCCGGATATGGGCCCGATGCCGTGGGTCGCCAACTGGCAGGAGTTTAAGGGATTATTTCGCCGCCTGACCTATACCAGCCTCATCGACAGCATTAAAGATTTGCACTGGGATATTCGCCCCAGCCCGCATTTTGGCACGGTTGAAGTGCGAGTAATGGACACGCCGCTGACCCTGACGCACGCGGTGAATATCGCCGGGCTGATTCAGGCGATTTCCAGTTGGCTGCTGGAAACGCGGCCGTTCAAACCGACGCCACAGGATTACCTGCTGTATAAATTTAACCGTTTCCAGGCCTGCCGTTACGGGCTGGCGGGCGTACTGACCGACGTGCACACGGGTGAACACTCGACGATTTCCGATGACATTCAGCGCCTGCTGGAGAAAGTCGCTCCGTGGGCCGATACGCTGCAGGCCAGCAGCGCGATTGACGACCTTGCGCGGCGGGTTCAGCAAGGCTACAGCGAGGCAGATCGGATGCGTGAATTTATCGCCGACGGCGGCTCGTTGATATCGCTGGTGGAAAAGCACTGTGAAATCTGGGCGGCGTGAGCTGGAAGCGGGCCGGGAGGGTTGCCGTCAGCGGGCGTTTCCCGGACAATGCCTTTTTTAACTGCTGATTAACAACACCATGAAGCATCCGCTTGAATCTCTGGTCACCGCTGGCGGCATTTTGCTGATGGCCTTTTTGTCCTGTTTGCTGCTGCCCGCCCCTTCCCTGGGGCTGACCGTGGCGCAAAAACTGGTGTCCGTGTTCCATTTGATGGACCTCAGCCAGCTGTACACCATCCTGTTTTGCATCTGGTTTTTGGTGCTTGGCGCGCTGGAGTTTTTCCTGCTGCGCTTCGTCTGGCGGCGCTGGTTCTCACTGGCGGACTAACCCGGTAAAATCGCGCATGCCTTCCACCAGCGCTTCACACCACGCGGCATAATCATGGCCGCTGGACGACGGGTGGAAGCTGACGCGATACCCTTTGTCACGCAGCACCTGCTCAAACTCCCGCGTGTTCGGGTAATTTCCACCGCCGGGACCGCGCGTTTCAAACGTGCCTGCCTGAAGCCAGAAGCGAATCGGGTAGCGCGGCGCCTGCTGATATTGGCGCGTCAACCAGTCGGTGGCCTCGCCTTTCGGCGCCCACCAGTACGAACCGGACAGGCTGAGCACGTTGCCAAACAGGTTTGGATACCGCAGCGCCACCCACGCCGACGCCAGCCCGCCGTAGCTCGACCCCGCCAGCACCGTTTTATCCCGTTGCAGACTCAAGCCCTTACGATGCAGCCACGGCAACAGTTCGTGCGCCATAAAATCGGCAAAGCGCGGATTCGGCGGCAGCTCTGCCCCGCGTCGGGCATTGTCCAGGGTATCGATAAACACTACGTTGACCGGCGGCAGCACATGGCGCGCAATCAGGTCATCGAGCACGTTGGCAAAATGGTAATCGTCCTGATACTGCTTGCCGTCAAACAGTAAGAGCGTCCAGCGCGCGGGCTGCGAGACACGTGGGCGGTAAATTTTAATTTCGCGGGTGTTGCCAAGAAAATCGCTGTCAATCTGATGGCGCGTCAGCTGCCCGTAATGAATCGGCTTTTTCATGCGCGTTAAGGTGCAGTAGCGCGCCGGATCCAGCGCCAGCAGCGAATAGCGATTCCAGCGGTCGCTGGCAGGATTGAGGCTGTTGGGATTGAACGGATCGGCCTGCGCGCTGACCAGGATCGCCCGCTGCTGTTCGTGCGGATTGCCTTCGATTTTCGGCACGTCGGGGGCCAGCTGGTACTGCATCAGCGTATCGGCGGGAACGACATAGCTGCGAAACCAGACGTCAGAATTGCCGAGCCGGAAAAGCGGATCGTGCTCGCCCGCAGGCGAACCGAGCAGGAACACATTATTATGCGCCCCACGCCATAGGAACGTCACCCGTTTATGCCGGGAATCGACCGGTTCCACCAGCGGCGTACCCTCACGCTGACGCGCCTGCCAGAAGGCGTCCGTTGTTGCCCCGCTCTCAAGCTGTTTCGCCAGGGTTTGCAGTAGCGGGCTGGCGGGGTCCGGCTTGTCGGCGCTGGAAATCGCCGACGTTTCTTTCATGCGCCACTGAAAATGCCAGCGATCGCCTTCATGACCTTGCAGCACGAGCGTGGTGGTTTGGTTGGGCGGGAGTGAAAAAAGCAGCGTTTGCGTGCCATCCGCCGGGCCGCCTTCAATCAGGGCGCGGATCCGACGGTTGTCGCGGTCGAGTAAACGGGCATCCGTTACCCCGGAAAGCGTCGCCTGCACATAGTTTTCACCCAGCTCAGGCAGCTCAAAACAGACCTCCCCGCTGGCATCAAATTTTCCCTTTTGCTCTCCCTGAACGGAAGGCGACTCGCAGGCCACCGCCGCGGTGGGCATCGTGCTTAGCCCAATCAACAGACCACTCCATGCCATCTTCATTACGTGCTTTTTCCTGTAGAAACGGGAAAACTACGTTAATGCAAATGGGAATGGTTTTCAATATCACATAAAAAAGGGCTATATCATGCCCGGAAAGCGCCTCGTCGCCGGGCAAAAAAAACCGCGCACTAATGCGCGCGGCTTTGGTTTTCTTTACGCCACGCACCCGGCGGCTGTTTGAAGGTGCGCGTAAATACGCGGGTAAACGTCTGCTGTGAGTCAAAACCGTATTTCAGGCAAATGTCGTACACCTTCTGATCGGTATCGCGTAATTCCTGTGCCGCAAAACTGAGTTTGCGCTCGCGAATATAACGGCCAAGGCTCTCCCCTTTTTGCTGCATAAACAGGCGCTGCAAATGCCATTTCGAATATCCCGCATGACGGGCGATATCGTCAATGCGCAACGGCTGATGCAGGTTGTCGTCAATCCACTCGACGATGGTGTCAATAACCTGAGCGGAAATCGTCATACCTTCCTCCCCTTTTCTGAACTGTAAGGTGGTTATTCCCACCAGGCACGGAACTGCTGGTCACGGTTGGCAACCCATACCGGTTCGCCCTGAACCGGCGTTAACAGGCGATACTCTTTCCCTTCGCTGGCGGTGCTCAGCTGTTTGTACGGGTCATCCCAGGTATGTTTCGCCAGAACAAATCGCCCCGCATGGCCCGGTAATACCGCGCGGGCGTTGAGGTCGACCGCCGCCTGCGCGGTCTCTTCTGGCAGCATGTGAATGTACTTCCAGTCCTGGTCGTACTGGCCGTTTTCCATAATGGCTATATCAACGTGACCAAACTGCTCGCCGATGGCCTTGAAGTGCGGGCCATAGCCGCTGTCACCGCTGTAATAAATAGTCTGCTCTGGCGTCACGAACATGAAACTGCCCCACAGCGTCTGGTTACGCTTCAGGCCACGGCCGGAGAAATGGCGCGCGGGAAGGACATGCACGGTCAGTTCATCGCTGATCTCGACCTGCTGCTGCCAGTCGGCTTCGGTAATGATCGCGCTGTCCATCCCCCAGTAACGCAGGTGCGAACCGACGCCCAGCGGAGTGACGACGCGTTTAATCTTCGGCATTAGCGCCTTGATGGTGGCGTAATCCAGATGATCGTAATGATCGTGCGAGATGATCAGCAGGTCGATTTCCGGCATCGCTGCGGCGGTCCACGGGTATTCCCCTTCAAACGCTTTATTGAGGAATGAGAATGGCGCGGCGTAGTTGCTGAACACCGGGTCAATCAGGATGCGCTTCCCGGCGAGCTGCAAATACCATGAGGAATGGCCGAGCCAAATCATCACATCCTGCTGCACGGGCAGACTGGCGAGATCGGTTTTGACCAGCGGCAACGGCTGATCGGGTCGCGCATTCGGACGTTTGGTGGTCAGGAATTCCCAAATCGCACGCGGCATACTTTTCTGCCCGGACCAGCTGGGAGTCGGCTGCTGGTTATGAAACTGACCGTCGTGATAGTGCGCGGAGCTTTCCACCGCATTCAACTGTGCGCCCTGCGGCGCCTTGCCGAAACCGGCATTCAACACAAACGGTAAACTCGCTGCACTGGCAATTAACATAATGACAACCACACTTAAAAGAGGACGCTGCATATCCTGGCCCGAAGACTCGCTCCATCCGGTTGGAGACGATGAGGAGAAAACTTGATTATGAGTGAGTAAGCACTCATTATAGAAAGGATGAGAAAGTCGTCAAGCCGATTTTCAATTTTTGACATTCAACATTGAAGTGCTGCAAGGGGCATGCTTCAATCGGTGTTTTTTCCAGCCTGAGAGGTAAAGTGTAGTGGCTCGTCCTAAGAGTGAAGACAAAAAACAAGCGTTACTGGAAGCCGCGACAGTCGCCATTGCTCAGCAAGGTATCGCGGCCTCTACGGCCCTGATCGCCCGCAATGCAGGGGTTGCCGAAGGAACGCTGTTTCGTTATTTCGCCACCAAAGACGACCTGTTCAACGCCCTTTACCTGCACCTGAAAAGCTCACTGTGTGAGACGATGCTGACGGGCATTACCGATGCCGTCACGCCGAAAGATTTCACCCGCTGTATCTGGAATAGCTACATTTCCTGGGGCGTGCGTAATCCCGTTGGCCATAAAGCGATTCGCCGTATGGCGGTCAGCGAGAAAATCACCGCTGAAACTAAGCAGCAGGTCACCGACATGTTCCCGGACCTGCACAAACTGTGTCAGCGTTCGGTGCGTGGTATCTTTCTCACCACCGCGTTTCAGGCTTTTGGTGACGCGTTGTTTTTATCGCTCGCCGAAACCACCATCGAATTTGCCAGCCATGAACCCGAGCGTGCGAACGATTTAATCGCCCTCGGATTTGAAGCGATGTGGCTGGCGCTGGCTGAAGAAACCACCGCATGAATGGCGAGACGTTACTTAAACACGCGCACCAGTTTGCGCTGGAACTGCCCTTCACCGAGCAAACCTGGCCGTTTGGCCCGGAATACGATGTGTACCGCGTCGGCGGTAAAATCTTCATGATTGCCATAACCCTGCGTGGTAAACCGCTTATCAACTTGAAAGCGGACCCGCAAAAAGCCCTGCTGCATCAGGAAATTTATAAAAGCATTGAGCCGGGTTATCACATGAACAAAAAGCACTGGATAACCGTCTACGGCGGCGACGACATCAGCCCGGAACTGGTGGAAGACTTAATCACCGACTCCTGGCACAAGGTGGTCGATAAACTGCCGAAGCGCGACCAGAAACGCCTGCGCCCACAATGATTTTCTGGCGAAAACGATAAGTGTTATCGCATTTTTGACACTTATCATTTGCCGACACTCCCTGTACTCTGCTCCCACTTAACGCGCATAAGGCGCTGTAATCCTTGAAGGGGAGTCATCATGGACATTATTTCTGTTGCGTTAAAACGCCATTCAACCAAAGCCTTCGACGCCAGCATGAAGCTGAGCGCTGAACAGGCCGAAAACCTGAAAACCCTGTTGCAGTACAGCCCTTCCAGCACCAACTCCCAGCCGTGGCACTTCATCGTGGCCAGCACCGAAGAAGGCAAAGCGCGCGTTGCCAAATCTGCCGCCGGTGGTTTCGTGTTCAACGAACGCAAAATGCTGGATGCGTCCCACGTGGTGGTGTTCTGCGCCAAAACGGCGATGGACGATGCATGGCTGGAAAAAGTGGTCGATCAGGAAGAGATTGATGGCCGTTTTGCGACCCCGGAAGCGAAAGCAGGCAACCACAAAGGCCGTGTGTTCTTTGCCGATTTACACCGCAAAGAACTGAAAGATGATGCGCACTGGATGCAGAAACAGGTTTACCTTAACGTCGGTAACTTCCTGCTGGGCGTGGCCGCGATGGGCCTCGATGCCGTGCCAATTGAAGGCTTTGACGCGGCAGTGATGGACAAAGAGTTCGGCCTGACCGAGAAAGGCTTCACCAGCGTCGTGGTTGTACCGGTTGGCCGTCACAGCGTGGAAGACTTCAACGCTGCGCTTCCGAAATCTCGCTTGCCGCAGAGCACGACCCTGACAGAAATTTAAGGCTTCTGCCCGGCCTGCGTGCTGCGACCGGGCGCTTTCAGTAGAGCTGGATCAGCGGTGATTCAACGCCGCAGGCCAATGCGTACCGCGTCAGGGTATCGAGACTGGCGCGGGTGACATTGGCTTCCATTCTCGAGACTGTCGGCGCGCTAACGCCCATGCGCTGCGCAACCTGTGAACGAGTTAAGCCCGCCTGCTCCCGCCATTGGGCCAGCATTTCACGCAATCTTTCCTGACGCACTTCGGCGTCAAACGCCGCCTGAAATCCGGGCTGCGCCAGCATTTCTGCCCGCACGTCATCCCAGTTAATGATTTTCTTGCTCATCCTGCATCTCCTTTAATCGTTTTATCGCCAGCGCCAGTTCCGCCACAGGTGTTTTTTTCGTCTTTTTCACAAAGACCCGGAGCAACCAGATCGATTGCCCGTTTCGATAAACGTAGATCCCTCGCGAATGAAAGAACCCCACCGTGCGGATTTCAAATAACCCATGGCCCAAAGGTTTTGAGTCAGGTTCTCGCAGCGCTGTTGGGTTTGCCCTGAGCTTGTCCAGTTGACGAAAAAACCGTGCCTGAACGGCCAAAGGAAACGACAAAATTTCATCACGAACTTCACCGTGCATAACTAATGTGAACATCCTGTTCGTTCTCCCGAAGAGATTAGCATATAAGGCAAATTGCATTAAAGGCTAAATGCAACCCATTGCCCGAAACGTAGCGTATCGGACAAAAGAAGTCACAACGGGTGAACAGAACGTGAAACACGCTCGAGAAAAATCGTTAAAACGAGGATTTCTGGGCCGGAAATAACCTCTTCGTTTTCCCACGACATCTTTTTCCTTAAATTGTCATAGGTTTATTACGACTCAGCCCTGCCGGGCAAACCATTCCAGCGCCCGCTCACCGGCTTCGTCTACCGGTAAATAGACCAGCAGACGCGAACCGTTGCGCGGCGCGGAATACCAGTACATCTGTTGCAGGTTGAACGCCCCCAGCTCGGGGTGATTAATCGTTTTGATTTGATTCTCAACGCCGCGCACCTCGTAGCGCTGATGCCACAAGGCTTCGAATTCCGCAGAAGCCGCGAAGAACCGGGCCAGCTTGTTTTCCCATTCCGCTTCACCGCGATGTTCTGCCATTGCGGCGCGAAAATAGGACACAAACATTGGCAGCACATCCGGGTTCGCCAGGCGGCTGCGCCAGTTCTCATTGGTGAGATAAAGATAGATGCAGTTGCGGTCTTCTTCCGGGATCGTCGCGTAATCGACGCCCATCATCCGGCAAAAGCTGTCGTTCCACGCGACGATATCAAAACCGGGCGTCTGAATGCTCGCGGGCTGCGGCATCAGGCTGTCCAGCATTCGGCGGGTGCCAGGGCTGATGCCTTCACACTTCGGCACCTGCAACGTCTCCAATGGCGCCAGCCCGGCCAGCACAAACAGATGGCGCGTTTCCAGCGCGCTGCACTGCAACGCCTGCGCCACCGCCTGCATCACGACCACCGACGGATTCACTTCCCTGCCCTGCTCGAGCCACGTATACCAGGTCACGCCGACGTCGGCCAGCATCGCCACTTCTTCCCGCCGCAGGCCCGGCGTGCGGCGTCTTCCGCTGCGAGGCAATCCGAGCCGCTGTGGATCCAGGCTTTCTCGCCGTGAACGTAAGAATGCGCCGAGCTGTTTACGGTTGTCGTCATAGCGTGTGGCTACGCGTTCAGGCTGTGTAATAAGCGACATGTCACCTCCAGCAGGGTAGTGCCAGTACCAGTATAAGCAAGAACTGGTACCCGTTTATTCATTCAGCGATGCTACGTCCGATCCCTGAATGACGCAATGGAGAATCCCATGAAAACGTCTGCTGTTTCACCCGGTCGCGCCGGTCTGCTGTTGCTCTTAACCGGGCAAATGTTACCGCTGATTGATACGTCCATTACCAACGTGGCGCTGGATTCCATCACCCGTTCGCTGCACACCAGTCCGACCCAGCTGGAGCTGATTGTGGCGCTGTATGGCGTGGCCTTCGCCGTATGCCTGGCGATGGGCAGCAAGCTTGGCGATAACTACGGTCGTCGGCGTCTGTTTATGTGGGGCGTGGCGCTGTTTGGCCTGGCGTCTCTGCTGTGCGGCATGGCGAACTCGATTCATTCGCTGCTGGCGGCCCGCGTGGTACAGGGCGCGGGCGCGGCGCTGATCGTGCCGCAAATCCTCGCTACTCTGCACGTCACGCTGAAAGGCACCGCCCATGCCCGGGCGATTAGCCTGTACGGCGGCATCGGCGGGATTGCTTTTATCGTCGGGCAAATGGGCGGTGGCTGGTTGGTATCGGCGGATTTCGCCGGGCTGGGCTGGCGTAACGCCTTCTTCATTAATGTGCCGATTTGTCTGCTGGTGCTGGCGTTGAGTCACCGTTATGTACCCGAAACCCGCAGCGAAACGCCGTCGGGCATCGACTGGCCGGGCACGCTGTATCTGGCGGCGATCCTTTGCTGCCTGCTGTTCCCGATGGCGCTCGGGATGGAGCTGCACTGGCCGTGGGCGTTGAAGCTGATGCTGCTGGCGCTGGTGCCGCTGGTCTGGCTGATGCGCGCCAGTGCGCTGGCAAAAGAGCAGCGCGGGCAAACACCGCTGTTACCGCCACGGCTGTTGAAACTGCCGAGCATCCGCTTTGGCGTGCTCATCGCCCTGCTGTTCTTCAGCGCCTGGTCCGGATTTATGTTTTGTATGGCGCTGACCATGCAATCGGGCCTCGGCATGGCGCCGTGGCAGTCGGGCAACAGTTTTATCGCACTCGGTATCGCCTACTTTGTTTCCGCACTGTACGCCCCGAAACTGATCGCCCGCTACAGCATGGGACGCATTTTGCTCACCGGCCTGACGGTGCAAATTAGCGGTCTGCTGTTGCTGATGTTGACCTTCTGGTATTTCGGCATGCGCACCCACGCGCTGACGCTGGCCCCGGCAACTGCGCTGGTCGGCTACGGTCAGGCGCTGATTGTGAACAGCTTCTACCGGATTGGGATGCGTGATATCGACGCCCGCGATGCGGGAGCCGGCAGCGCCATTCTCAGCACCTTGCAGCAGTCGACGCTGGGCCTCGGGCCTGCGGTATTGGGCAGCGTGTTTCTGGCGCTGGCATCACAGGGCGATTACACCGCCGCCATCGTCGGTTTTCTGGCGCTGGAAGTCATCATGATGCTGCTCCTCGCCGCGCTGGTGCTCAGCTACCGTCGTCATTTAAATCGCAGTCCACTGCCATCAATATAATCCCGGCTGATTTGCATCTTATTCTTTCAGCGGTCATTATGACCGCTGAAAGATAGGAGATGTTATGCAGGAAATTATATTAGCCCTCAAACAGTGGGGCCTTGAGATAAACCACACCACATCGCTGATTATTGTTTTCGCCTTTATTATTCTGACCGCAATAATCCTCCACGTTATATTGCACCGCATCGTTCTGCGCACCTGTGAAAAACGCGCTCAGGCCAGCCAGCATTTTTGGCTGCAAATTATCACCCAGAATAAATTATTTCACCGGGTGGCGTTTACTCTGCAAGGGATCGTGGTTCAGGTTCAGGCCGCACTGTGGCTGCAAAAAGGCAGCGATGCGTCCAGCATTCTGATCAACTGCGCCCAGCTGTGGGTGATGCTGTACACACTGCTGGCCTTTTTCTCGCTGCTCGACGTGCTGCTGAATCTGTCGCAGAAATTCACCTTTTCCTCACAGCTGCCGCTAAAGGGCATTTTCCAGGGCGTCAAACTGGTCAGCGCCATTCTGGTTGGCATTCTGATCATTTCGCTGCTGCTGGGGCAGTCGCCGGCGATCCTGATCAGCGGTCTGGGTGCCATGGCTGCGGTATTAATGTTGGTGTTTAAAGACCCGATCCTCGGTCTGGTGGCAGGGATTCAGCTGTCTGCCAACGATATGCTGCGCTTGGGAGACTGGCTGGAAATGCCGAAATATGGCGCGGACGGCGCGGTAACCGACATCGGCCTGACCACCGTTAAAGTGCAGAACTGGGATAACACCATCACCACCATTCCGACCTGGTCGCTGGTGTCTGATTCGTTCAAAAACTGGAGCGGAATGTCCGCATCCGGCGGACGTCGTATTAAGCGCAGCATTAATCTCGACACCACCAGCATTCATTTCCTTGATGAGCAGGAACAGCAGCGCCTGATTCAGGCCAAACTGCTGAAACCGTATATGGACAGTCGTCACCAGGAGATTAGCCAGTGGAATGAACAGCAAGGCGGCGATGAGTCGATTCTCAACCGACGTAAAATGACCAACGTCGGCACCTTCCGCGTTTACCTGAATGAATATCTGCGTAATCACCCAAGAATACGTAAAGATATGACGTTAATGGTGCGCCAGTTAGCGCCTGACGCCAACGGTTTGCCCCTGGAAATATATGCGTTCACCAACACCGTGGTGTGGGCAGAATATGAAGGGATTCAGGCCGATATATTTGACCATATTTTTGCCGTGGTTGAAGAATTTGGTTTGCGCATTCATCAGGCCCCTACCGGCAATGATATTCGCGCATTGTCAGCGGCACGCGCCTGACAATAAAACGTCCGGCGGCGCTACGTTTGCACCGGCCTACACATTCATCGTAGGCCAGGCAAGCGCAGCGCCGCCGGGCAATAAACAATCAGGCAGGTTTTCTCAACGTTTTAAACGCCACAAACAGGAACACCACCCACACCGGCAGCAAAATGGCCGACTGTCGCATACTGTCCATCGTCAGCATCAAACAGAAGATCATCAGCAAAAACGCGATACAGATGTAATTGCTGGCCGGAGCCCACAGCGCACGGAATTTCGGCACGCGACCGAGACGACGCTGAGCGGCACGGAATTTCAGATGCGCCAGACAAATCATCACCCAGTTCAATAGCAACGTCGCCACCACCAGCGCCATCAGCAGGCCGAAAGCTTCGTGCGGCAGGATATAATTCACCAGTACCACCAACGACGTGATCGCCCCGGAAAGCAGCAGGGAATTGACCGGCACACCGCGACGGTTTACACGGGTGAGGAACTTCGGCGCGTTGCCCTGCACCGACAGGCCAAACAGCATCCGGCTATTGGAATAAACGCCGCTGTTGTAGACCGATAACGACGCCACCAAAATGACGAAGTTCAGCGCCGAGGCCACGATATTGCTGTCGAGATTGTGGAAAATCATCACAAACGGGCTGCTGTCGGAGGTGACATTCACCCACGGATACAACGCCAGAAGCACCACCAGCGAACCGATATAAAACAGCAGAATGCGGTACACCACCTGATTCACCGCTTTCGGGATGGTGGTTTCCGGGTCGCGCGCTTCGGCGGCGGTAATGCCAATCAGCTCAAGGCCGCCAAAGGAGAACATGATCACCGCCAGCGACAGCACCAGACCATGCCAGCCGGTAGCGAAGAAGCCGCCGTGTTGCCACAGGTTGTCGAAGCCCGCGTGTTCGCCGCCATGGCCGGTAAACAGCATCCACAGCCCGAAACCAATCATGCCAACAATGGCGAGCACTTTTATCAGCGCGAACCAGAACTCCGTTTCGCCGTACAGGCGCACATTTACCATGTTCACGGCGTTGATGATAATGAAGAATGCGGCGGCCCAGATCCACGTGGGAACGTCGGGGAACCAGTACTGCATGTAAATTCCGGCGGCGGTCAGTTCTGCCATGCCCACCAGCACGAACATCACCCAGTAGTTCCAGCCGGAGAGGAAGCCAGCGAACGGCCCCCAGTATTTATACGCAAAGTGGGCAAAGGAGCCGGAAACCGGTTCTTCGACGACCATTTCGCCGAGCTGGCGCATGATCAGGAAAGCGATGATCCCGGCGATAGCGTAGCCGAGGATGACGGCGGGGCCAGCCATTTGAATAGCGGGGCCGATGCCGAGAAACAGACCGGTGCCGATAGCACCGCCGAGAGCGATTAGCTGGATATGGCGGTTTTGCAGGCCGCGGTGAAGCGTCGGTTGAGTTTCCGACGCAGCATCCGTTGGCGATTGGTCGGATGCCGATGACGCTTTTTTCACGTCTTTCCCCTGTAGCGTTTTTTAGAAGGGGCACCTTTTAACACTTCGACAGACGTGTCGCAAGTTTCGTCCCGGCGAGTTGCCCCGCCGGAACGAGGGTCACACTTAGAAATCGTAGCTCATAGACACCTTCACCGTGCGCGGTTCGCCCTGGAAAATGTAGGTGCCGTAGCTCTCCACGCCAGACCAGTATTTCTCGTTGGTGACGTTATCCACGCCGACGCGCCAGACCATGTCGTTCTGGTCGGCGTTGACGCGCATGCGATAGCGCACGCCGAGATCGAGCGTGGTGTAGCTGTCGAGTTTCTTGGTGTTGGCCGCATCCGCGTACTGCGAACCGGTGTGGTTCACTCTCGCCGTCGCGGTCAGGCCATCGACCGGTTTGATGTCATATTCCGCACCGACCACCGCGTAGAAGCGCGACACGCCAATCGCATCATGCCCGTCGTTGGTGCCGCCTGCGGTTTTGGTCATCTCTGGATCAAGCCAGGTGGTGCTGCCGTTCAGACGCAGGCCGAGAACCGGTTCGCCAAAGACGTTCAGCTCCAGACCACGGTTACGCTGCTCGCCATCAAGGACGTATTTGTTGTCGCTGTTAAGCAGCGCCGATGGCTTTTTAATTTCGAACAGCGCCAGGGAGCCGCCCACGCGTGCGTAATCGATTTTCACGCCGACTTCGTTTTGCTTCGAATGCAGAATGCCCATGCTTTGGCCGTAGTTCGACGCGCCTTTCGGAGCGTTGTCGCCCGGTTGCAACGCTTCAGTGTGGTTGGCGTACAGCGAGACTTCTTTCCACGGCTTGTAGACGATGCCGTAGGTCGGCGTCCAGCGGCTTTCGGTGTAGCGCGATGTGGTGTCTTCCAGGCCGGTGGCGTTGCTGTAGTTACGCACCACCACTTTCTGGTGACGCGCGGCGGCGGTGAACAGCACCTGGTCGTCGAAGAAGCCGAGGGTGTCGCTCAGCAGCCAGCCCTGCGTCCGGCTGCGCGAAGTGGTCAGCGGGTCATAGTAGTTACCGCCGAAATACGCATTGTCCGGTTTCGCCACGTCGTGGTTGTCATAGATGTTGGTGGTCGGATTGTTGGCCGACATGCGCCAGGCGGTGGCGTCAGAGCGAATCTGCGCCGAGTAGCCGATGTTAACTTTATGAGAGATGGGGCCGGTATCGAAATTACCGCGCAGGCCGCCCATGCCGCTCCAGGCGTCGATAATGCGGTTGGTGTCGAGACGGCCGACGGTGGCATCGCCGCTTTCGTCAATCAGCTTCGGCGCGGAATAGGTCCCGGTTTCATGGGAGTGCTGGCCGCCGAACGCGGCGTAGGTGGTCCAGTTACTGGTCAGGTCGTACTCAGCTTTGGCCATGCCGAATTCGCTCTCGATATCGCTGTAGCCCCATTTCTGGCTGTAGTTTTCGCTGGTATCCGGCACATCAGGAATGAAATTGACGCCGCTGATATTGACGCCCATCTCGCCACCGTGGAAGGTTTTCTTCTGGTAGCCAAGGTCGAGTGAGGTACGCAGACGGTCGCCGCGATAGTCGAGTCCGACGGAGGCCAGAGTGGTGCGGCGTTTATCCGCATCGATGGCGGTCTCCCCTTCCCTGTCGACGAGGTTCACGCGCACGCCGAACTGGTTGTCATCGCCAAAGCGACGGCCCAGATCCAGCGTACCGCCGACCTGAGAATCCGAAGTGTAATCCACGCCCACGCTGGCGGTCGGGGTATCTTCCGCACGTTTCGGTTCGAGGTTGATCATCCCGCCGACGCCACTGCTGGCTGCGCCGTTCAGCAGGCCGTTCGCGCCTTTGAAGACTTCCACGCGCTCAAGCATCTGGGTATCCATCACCTGACGCGGCACCACGCCCGACAGGCCGCCCAGGGTCATGTCGTCACCGTCGAGCTGGAAGCCACGGATTTTATAGGTTTCGGCAAAGTTACCGTAGCCCTGCACCGCCTGCACGCTGGCATCGTTGCTGACCACATCGGCTATGGTTTTCGCTTGCTGATCTTTTACCAGTTTGGAGGTATAGCCGATCACGTTGAACGGCACGTCCATGGCGTTCTGTTCGCCGAGCATCCCCATGCGCCCGCCGTGGGCGATTTGCCCGTCGAGAAACGCCGGAACCAGATCGTCGCCGCCGGCTTTGAAATCACTTCCTTCGGTGGCCTGAACTACCATGGTTTCTTCGGATTTTTTGCTGGTGTCTGCCGCAAAGGCAGAGTGTGAAACCGCACTGATGGCAAGCGCCAGCAGCGTTTTACGAAACGCAGTTGTGTTGGTGTTTTGCATAATTTTTATTAACGAGGCTTAAGTGAAACAAAATGGCCCGTTGCCGGGCCGGTCTTTTTTATTTGTTCAGCGCAATGCGCACGACGCTGTCGGGCCCAGTGGTTGAATGATCTTTATTGAAGGCTTGCTTGACGGTGACGTACAGCGTCTGGCCATCGGCGGAGAGCAGCAGGCTGTTCGGGTTCGGCTTTAAATCCCAGCTCTTTTTCACCGCGTAGGTGGTGGCATCGAGGCTCAGCACTTTGCCGGACTCACGCTGCGAGACATAGATTTCATGGCGTTTCGGGTTGAACACCACGCCGAGGGAATCGCCGATATCCAGCATTTTGAGAACTTTACCGCTGTGAATATCCAGCACCAGCGTGGTTTTGGCTTCAGAGTTGTCGGTGACGAACAGGCGGCCGGTGGCGTTATCTTCGGCAATATTCAGCAGCAACGCCGGTTTATCGCCGAGGGGCTTCCAGCGCTGTTCGATGCGGTTGTTACGTGGGTTGATCACCAGAATTTCGCCGCCGCCGTTGGCCGCATAAATGCGCCCGGTATTCGCGGAATAATGCAGGCCGGTCATCCATTTACCAGTGTTCTTGATACGGGTTTTCAGCTTCAGCGTTTTAGCGTCAACCACCCAAATCACCGCCGGGTCTGCGACCGCACCGATGTACAGCGTGTCGTTGTGCAGCAGAACCTGACGCGCGCCGTACGGCAGGCCTTTTTCGTTACGCTCAGGGAACAGCAGACGCGCTTTTACCTTGCCGTCGGCGGTATTCAGCGCGCTGATGCCTCCGTCGAGGGAGTTGGTGACATAGACGGTTTGACCGTCGTCAGAAATGGCCATGCCGAAGTTTTTCAAATCGGTGTGGCTGGTGCCGACGGTTTTCAGGGTGTGCGGGTCGAGTTTGTACACCACTCCGCCCTGCACGTCTTTAAATCCTTCCGCGCTGGCAACATATAGCGCATCGCCTTTCGGGCTGAGCGCCATTTCGTACAGGCCGTCGGCCAGTTCACGTTGAGTCAGATTTTCAGCAGCGGCCGGTGCGGTGGCCTTCGGCGCAGTTTGCGGGGCGATAGTGCTCTGCGAAGCACACCCTGCCATCGCGAAAGCCAGCGCTATCGCGGTGAGTCGACGTATCATAAAAAGTTCCCTGCAAAAGATAAATAAAAACGAAAATGAGAACTATACGCATTATGTTTATTTGTTCAAGCATAAATATGCAGGGGTGTTTAGGGCAAAAGAAAAGGCCCCATGAAGGGGCCTTGAAGTGATTCAGATGTAAACGTAGGCCCGGCAAGCGCAGCGCCGCCGGGCAACGTTCATCAAAACTGATAGCTGTAGTTGACGTTTGCAAACCACAGGTACGGATGGTCGTAACTGCCGGAAACCACCGCTGGCGATTGCACGCGGGAAGACTGCATATGCAGGTATTCCACTGCGAAACCGATGTTGCTTGCCGGGGTAATCTGGTATTGCGCCCCGGTACCAAAGCGCCATTCGTCACCGGTTGGCAAGCTCAGAGACGTATCGCTCTGCGAATGATACGGCGTGCTGTCGAAGGCCACACCGGCGTTCAGACGCCACTGTTCGGTTGGACGATACTGCACGCCCAGTGCGGTATGCCAGGTATCTTTCAGACGGTTAGTGTTGTTGATCTTCTGGCCGTTAACCCGGATTTCCGGCGCGCCAAATTCACTCCAGTCCTGCCAGCCCAAATCGCCCATCACCGACCACTGTTTATCAATGTCGTGAACCAGGCTAAACATCAACTGCTGTGGGGCATTCACCTGCGCGGAAAGCGGCAGCGTGTAGTCACCCTGCGGCAGATGCGCGGTTTCGTCGATATTAAAATCGTAATCGGTTTTGCTGTTCCAGGTGATACCGGCCCGGGTCTGATCGGTCAGATTCATCAACAAACCAAGACGATAGCTCGCCGCCCAGTCGTGATCTTTCTGCTTATCGTCTTTACCGTTCACATCACGCGTCAGGTTGAACATGCCGTAGTTGGCATTGATGGATGCACCAATCGACACGCGGTCATTCAGCTTATAGGCAAGCGATGGACTCACGGTCATCGCTATCATATTGCTCTTTTTGATGACGCCCTGGCCTGCCCACTCGCCGAAATCGACACCCAGACCAAAGTTGCCGTAAATCCCGATCCCCGCGTACAGGTTATCGTTGATTTTTTGGCTATAGAAGCCGCTAGCACTCGGGGTGAGATCCATCACGTTACCCGGGCTTTGCATGTCGCTGTTATCGATCTGGTAATTAATATCGCCGCCAATGACCTGCACACCCCCGGTGAACATATGGTCCGGCAGATACGTCATCCCTGCCGGGTTGCTGGCGATGGTTGAAGCATCCTGCGCTAACGCGGCCTGGCCGGCGTTGGCGAGCCCGGCTGGACCGGTGGCGACTTCATAAAAATAGAGGGCGCTAGCGTGCGCGAGCGATGTGCAAAGCAATCCAGAGCACACAAGGGCGAGTTTTTTCATTTGCTACCTGCCAAAAAATAAGCGTTCTATACCCAGAGGTGGGTATGCATTGTTATCGGTAAAAAAAGCATAGTTACCCACGTCAAATTTGCCACTCACAAACTGACGGTTAACCCCTTCATTTAGAAGGGGCAAAAGAATAGCAAAGGGGTGCTTACTAATTCAGCAAAAGAACTGTTTATAATTAAATGCAGGAACTATTTCAGCATGCGATCAAGTTGCGTTTTGTCTGAGGCCTGGGCTTTTTCGGCCAGAGGCGGGAACTGAAGAGGCGTGTAGTAATCTGCCGGCGACGGCAGACGTTCCATACGGCGCCCTTTATAGATTTGCAGTTCACCGAGCGTAGAGAGGCTGATCCCGTCAATCACCGCAGGCATATGCAGCTGATACGGCGGCACACGTTCAAACGGGACAGCGGTCGGGAAGCGGTTTTCACTAAGTGAATAATTGCGCTTGAGCACCAGGAATTTGTCCGGCACCCGGCGCTTGCTGTTCCACCAGTCGCCATCCACCTGTCGGAACATTCGTTCGGTTTCCTCGCGCGTCACCACCCCAAGCCCAACTAGCGCCTGATGGATTTGCTCGTCCATCGCCTGGTTGTAGTCTTCAATTGAGCCGGCTTTGCCTTGCAGAATAACGTTGATGGCAAGCCGTGCGCCAAGCAGGTTGGAGTAGAGATCTTCCGGCGAAAACGCAGAAATCTCTTCGGAGAAACCGGGCACCGACTGGAAGCCGTACCATTGGGCAATCTCATGCCACTGCGCCAGTTCAAAGGCAATTTTCCCCGCCAGCCACGCCGCCAGGGTATAGCGCTGCGGCATCGACGCCGGAGGCGTAAACGCGTTGAGCTGAATACGGCGCAGGCCGAGCTCTTCGCTGTAGAAGAAACGCCATTGGCTGCCCAGCTTCGGGTAAATCCGCGAGAAAATATAGAAGGTGTTATCGGCGGTATCGCGCACGTGGGCGATGTCAATAAACCCACCGCGATGGGTATAAATCAGCCCGCTTTTCTCATCGTTCAGGCCGATCAAATCTTTTACCGCCGCCAGCGCACTGTCGTTGTAATGATGATGCCCGAGCGTGTCGATGGTCAGCACGTTACCAATCTGATACACCGGGATAGGCACGCCAATCGCGCGTACGTTAAGGTCATAGCCAAACGCACAGCACGGGCGCAGCGACTCCGGCGCGACCAGATGCCCGACTACCGGCGATACGCGCCGGGCCTGTTCTACCGGCAGCAGCGTGTCGCTTGCCATTACCGTACTCGTTACCAACAGCAAACTTAACAGCCAGCCCCGCATCAAAACGCCTCCGCAACCTGGAAATAGAAACCGGCACTTTCCCGGCCAAAGCCTAAATCAAGCCGGATATTCATCGCTGGCTTCACTTCAAAACGGTACCCCACGCCAACCGATGGCAGCAGCGGGTTATTGCCTAAATCTGACGGCGAACTGCCCAGCGCACCGACCCCGGCCCACAGCACGTAGCCGTGACGCCAGTTGAGTTTTTGTCGGTACTCGACCTGGCCGCTGACCACGTCGTTATCGCGATAGCGTCCCTGATAGTAGCCACGCAGACGGTTGTCATCGCCCGCTTCCGAGAGCCGGTCCCACGGCACATCGCCGTGAGTGAAACGGCCCCACAGGTCAAACGCCAGCACGCGTTTATCATCGATCGGATGATAATAATTGTATTGCATCTTGGTGGCGGTGAAGTGCGTGTCCGACCCTAACGCCGGGTCGAAATAGCTGTATTCCACGCTGATGTACTGCCCGTGATGCGGCTGGGTGATGGCGTCGCGTGAATCGTAGTTCACGCTGACGGTCGCGCCAGAGCTGAGCGGATTCGTCGAGTCGGTGTACTGCGAGAATTTGTCGTCAGGCTTGCGGTCGTCGACGTTGGCGTTCATCGACGAGAAATCCCAACCGACGCCGAGATAGAGATTATCCGCAATCTGGCGCATCAGCTGTGGATGCAACTGAATTGAGTGATCGTCGTATTCCTGCGAACTGCCTTGCGCTGCGTCGTAGCCTACGCCCCAAAATTTGGTCGGCACTTTGGCAATACTGCCATCAACAAACAGGCGCCAGCGGTCATCGGTAAAGAAGGTGTAGTTATGCAGCCCAAGGCCCAGCGCACCGCTGGTACTGACGAACCCGGTGAAAGAGAGGGACGAGTTCTGGGTCTTTTTGTCGTTGGGATCCATGCGATAAATCCCCGCCACCGCCATACCGAGTCCGAGCCTTAGCTCCGGGGTATAAAATGGCCCCGGCAGCACGCTCCAGTCGATGCCTTTGCTGGGGTCGTAGTGGTTATCGGCACCGAGCTTTCCCAGAAAATTATCAATCGACTGCTGACTGATTTCGGCCATGGCTGGCGTCGCCATTCCTGCGCTCACCAACCCCGCCAGCACTGCTAACCATTTGTTCATCAGAAGCGATATTCACCCGCGACAAAGAAGCTATTACGATCGTTAAAGCCAAATTCGGTCAGGACGTTGAAATTCTGCGTGATTTCGTACTGCGCGCCAATCAGCATATTCCACGGCGACGTCAGGTGCTGTTTCACGTCAAAGCGCCCGTTCTCTACCACGCTGTCGAGCGCTGATGGCAGATTCAGGTCAGAAAGGTTGCCCTTAAATTCCTGCTGAACGTCCTGATACATGCTGCCGACCCACAAACTGAGGTGCGACGGCCCGGAAATGCCCTGAAACTCAAAGCGATAGCCTACACGAGGCGACACAGTAAGCGCAGAGATTTTTCCGTCGAGAATATCGAAATTGGTCTGGGTGTAGTTGGTGTCGAGAATAGTGAACCAGTTGCCGTAACCGCCCGCCAGCGTCACACCGGCCCCGTAGGTGGTGCCTTCGAAGTTCAGTTTGAAGTCGAGATCCTGAAGCGCCCCGCTCTCATATCCAGCGTGCACCGCCTGGGAAATAACATGGTCCGGGTTCGGGTGGAAAATGGTGCCGGCATCGTAGCGCGACGGGTCCGAATCCACAGAGATATTCGACACCGACGAGCCTTTGGTATGGCCGAGAATGCCGTAGACGTTGAGGAACGGGAACACCCACATGTCCAGACGCAGGTTTTCGGTTTCGCTGCGCTCGCGGGTGTCGCCGACGCCAATATCGAACATGTCATTGGGGAGCATGTGCCCGCCAAGGCTGAGCCCAGTCAGTGAAATGCTGTCGACGTTGATATTCTGACGCATGTTCATGTAGCTGACGTTAACCCCGAACGGCAGCGGAATGGAGTACCCGCGCGCGCGCGCCTCGTCGCCCCAGATAGGGAACATGCTGTCGCTGGAGG
Source organism: Scandinavium goeteborgense (assembly GCF_003935895.2). GTDB lineage: Bacteria > Pseudomonadota > Gammaproteobacteria > Enterobacterales > Enterobacteriaceae > Scandinavium > Scandinavium goeteborgense. The sequence continues at coordinate 3,308,922 of NZ_CP054058.1, forward strand.
ACGAATCCTCAGTGCTGAGCGTACTGTCGCTGCTGCCGCTCGCATCCGTCGGAGGGGTAGTTGCGCCACAGGCTGCGCCGGAAATCAGCAGCAGCGGGACCAGAGTTTGACTCCATTTCATCATCTTATTCTCAATTGCGCCTCGCCCCGGTTACAGACCAGAGCCGACATTAAAATAGACCGCCTGCTCGCCATCACTAAAGGCGACATCGACCCCGGTATACAGCCCATATTTTCGGGCAATCAGATAGCGAAAGCCTGTTCCCCAGGCGACTTCACTGGTACTGAACACATCATTATTATCATTGGCGGCACTTCCCGCGCCGACAAATCCTTGCAGGATCCAGCGCGGCGTAACCTGCCATGCAAGCTGAGTTTGCGCGGTCGCCACGTAATCGCCCTGATAGCGATAGCGTGAAATCCCGCGCAGATTAATATCTGGTCGTGACATCGGCGGCAGATGCCGGTCGCTGTTGGTCAGCGCCTGATAGTTGCCTGCCAGCCCCAGGGTCACCGTTGGGCTTAATGGCAAAAAGTATTTACCGTCGAGCGTCAGCTGGTTGTAGCGGTAATCTCCCCCCAAAAACGAGGTATAAAAGCGGTACTCGGCGCTTAATGACAACCCCTTGTGAGGATAGAAAAAATTGTCCGTTGTGTCATATTCCGCCAGCAGCCCCAGCGCCGAAGAGGTGCTTTCTTTGCCAAAAAGACGCTGCCAGGCGTAATTGATCACCTTGTTGTTGTCCGCGGAAATTTCCGTGTGCGCGTAAAATTGCGTCACGCCGAGAAAGACCGGGGAATCCCCTACGCGAAACTGTAACTTTTGCAGGCCACCGTAGCCTTTTGTATTCGTGCTAATGGCCTGATTTTTACCGAATCCCAGCACATCGCCGCTGTAAATATCGAGATTAATGTTGGCATATCCCAACCCAACCAGATAGCGAATGTGGTCGTTATTCCAGGTGTGTCGATGACCGCCGCCGACAAACCAGCTGCCGTTTTCAGTGGCACCGCCGCCAAACGCCGACAGGTTTGGCGGAATAAAGCGATCGCCGTCCATCGAGCCTTTGCCGTGTAAAAACAGGCCAAACAGCCCGCCACCGTAGCCAATTGCCGGTTCGGTTATCAGCACCGGGATCGGCAGGAAGCCATATTTGTTATCGCGCAGGTAGTCGCTCATATCGAGCATCCCGTCCTGCGGGTCTAACATGCCCGCGGCCACGCTGTGGAGGCTGGTGAACAGCAGCCCCAGCGCGGCCAGTTTGCGCAGCATCATGCTTCCGGCCTGCCCGGCGGCGTCGCAGGCGCTGTGTACCAATTCTCTTTCGCCACCATCACGGCCTCTTCCGGTTGCAGCACGAAGTTCGGCGACATAATCTGCACGCCAAATTCGTTAAACACGTCCTGAATGTTGCTGTGCAGCGCGTTACGCGCCACCGCCAGCGAAGTGCCCGGTAAAAGTCGAACCTGAAGTTCGTAGGAAATATACCAGTCCATCAGACTCAACTGACGCACCAGCGGCGCCTCGGCAGGATCGACGATCCCGTCGGTGCGACGGGCCGCCAGCTCCAGCATCGCGTGCACCTGACGCCACGGCGTGTCATAGCCGATAGTGACGCCGGTGGTGAGATTCACACCGCCGCCCGGGTTCTGCGCGCTGAGGTTGATAATTTTGCCGCTGACTACCACCGCGTTGGGTACCGTCACAACGTAGTTTTCGCGGGTAATGATTTTGGTGGCCAACAACCCGATTTCGCTGACCTGACCTTCATTGTCTGCAATTCGGATAATGTCACCTCTGTGCAATGCGCGGGAGTAAATAAGCACCAGCCCGCTCATGGCATGGTTCATCACGCCCGCCGATCCGAGCGTCAGCATCAGGCCGAAGAAGACGCTGATCCCTTTGAACGCCAGCGAGTTTGCGCCAGGCAAGAAGGGGTATGCGGCAGAGAGAGCGAATAACCAGACCATGACCGAAATCAGTTTGCGCGTGGTGCCAACCGTTTCCGGATGTAAACCAGGGAGCTGCACTTTACCCGCCGCTACCTGGTTAAGTAAAACCTTCAATAATTTAATTATAAATGACGTAATCAGGAAGATAATCAAAACGATAAGCAAGCCAGGCAGCGCTGAAGCTATCGACAGCGTAATTTTTTGCAGCACCCGGTACGTCCAGTCGCCAAGCGATTCTCCCCAGACCCGCGTCCAGGGAAACAGGCCGAATGCCCAACCGAGCCACAGGTACACCGCCACCAGCGACACCAGGATCATCAGCAGCCCGTACAGCTTAGATTCAATCGCCCCTAAAAAGCGCCGCCAGCTAATGGGAATAATACCGCGTTTTTCCAGCAACATCATCAGGTTATAGCGCCTAACCCAGCGCCAGGTGCGGTACGCGCCATAGCACAACAAGGCCACCGCCAATGCGCCCGCCAGGGTTTTCAGCACCGCCAGCACCAGATACCCGGCGTTATACTGATCGCTTAGCGCCGTACGTTGACGCTCCATGCGCGCCAAAACCCGCTGGGCGGCCTGATCGAGGGTTAAATCATCCCCTTCGTCGAGATCGGCCTGGCTCAGTAACATGATCGGTTTGCCGTTCATCAGGAACAGGCGCGCGGGCTGGTTATAGCGGGTGATCGGTTCGACGGTCAGCGGTTTGCTGACGTCATCATGGGTGAAAGCGCGCAGGGTATTGCGAATACGCAGCACGCGCTCTTCCGGCGTGCTGAGACCAAACTTTGCCTGAAGCATGACAATCGGCTGGTGAAAAATATAGACCGTTCTGGCCCGTTCCTGATCCGTCGGCTGCTGCCGGGGTTCAGCGGCGAATAACGGAAAAGCAAGCAACAGCGAAAGCCACGCCAGTAAAACATGCCGCATCCTGTTCATAATCAACACCCGCAGAAGTAAAAATTATCGTTATTATTCAGAGCACAAAAGCAAAAGGCTGGCCTGCTCTGATTTGAGCATAGACCAGCCTTAGGCTAATTCAAGACGCCTTAGAAGCGGATTTTCATCCCCACCGAGGCGGACAGATTGGCATCCACGCTCGATTTATCGCCGTTGTCCCAGGTACGCCCAACTTCCGTATATGCCTGAACGTCATTGGTGACGGTCCAGGTTGCACCGACGGCGGCTTCCGTGGCGCTGTACTGCTGGCTGGCGCTCAGGGTCGTTTTGCCGTTGCTGTTTGCGCCGTTGCGGTAGGTCACCGAATCATCGCCGCCCGACAGTTCCTGCCAGTAGTTCACCCGCACGTACGGTTTCACTTTGCCGATTTTGGTGTCGTAATCCGCGGTCAGACGTGCACCGAGACGCCCTATCACTGCGCTGTCGGCGTCGATACCCACATGGGTATTGGCCCCGTCGTTCAGCGTCACATCGTCAAAGTTGCTCCACTGCCAGACCAGCTGCGCCTGCGGCTCGAAGGCCCAGTTGCTGCTGCCAATCTGCCACGGTTTGCCCACTTCGACCGACGCGGTGACGGTGTTGCCGTCCGGATGGTAAGTCTGGCTGTCGCTCAGGTTTTTCAGATCGACCGAATGGTAACCATACTGCAACACATTATCAACATAGAAACCGTTGGTATCGGTCCAGGTGGCGTAGCCGCCGACGTAAGTGGAGAGCGTTGAGTTGTACGCCGAACCGCCGCCCATGCCGGTGTTACCGCTGACCGAGCTGTCGGTATCCATAATGGTGGTGTAAACCCCGGTGCGCCATTTGTCGTTCTGCCACAGGTCGACGCCCATCTGCATCCCGTCGTACTGCGAATGACTTTGGCTGCTGGTCGCATCGTCCAGATGCTGATCGACGGTTTTGGTCAGATAACGCGCCCAGAAGCGGCTTTCGCCGTCTGCCGGCGCATCGGCGCGCCACGGCTGTTCGTCACCCACGCGCTGATGCAGGGTGCCAAGCACGTACAAATCGGCCTGGCGAACAATCGATGCCACGCTGTTAAAGCCCGGCACCACCGGGTTGTAGCCCGCACGCAGGAACCAGTCTTCCCCGGCCCCGCTCGCATTCCCGGCGAACAATTGGTACTGCCACGCCCCGGCAACCAGTCGGCTGCTACCGATGTTAAAGGCGTCTTTGGTGGTTTGTGCGGTGGTGGTGGCGCCGTTCAGAGCCTGAACCACCATGATGCCGTCGCCGGTGGTCGGTTCGCCAAGCTGGCTGACGTCGATGTCGAGGCGCGTGGACCCGGTTGCCGTTCCACCGTTGATCACCAGCTTATCGGCCACGCCCGGGCTGTGCTGCTGGGCGGCAATCTTCAGGGTGCCGTCCATCCCGACGTAATCGCCGTTGACGGTCAGCGTCGAGCCGACGTTGCCGCCGCGCAGATTCACCGTGCCCTGGTTGACCAGGTTCGCCACAGTCTGACTGCGCCCACCGGTATCCAGGGTCGCATTCTCACTGACGATATGGCTCGATTTGGTGCTCAGCCGCCCGATGCCGCCCGCCAGCAATGTGCCTTTTTCCACCAGCGTATAGCCGGTCCAGTTATTCAGCCCGTTCAGCACCGTAGTGCCGCTGCCTGCCTGAATAAAGTTCCCGGTACCGGTAATGACGCCGTTAAGTTCGGCGGTGTTATTGCGGTTCACCACCAGCGTACCGAGGTTGAGAATATTGCCGGTGGCGCTGCCGGTGCTGCCGCCGTTGCCGAGCTGCAACGTCCCCTTGCGGATGGTCGTCAGGCCGGTGTAGCTGCTGTCCTGGGTCAGGGTCAGGGTGCCGTCACCCGCTTTGGTTAAGCCGCCGCTACCGCTGATGCCCGACAGCAGAGAAACGTCATTGCTGTTGGTGTCGATGGTGCCGCCGTCGCCGCTGAGCGTCCACGCACGTTGGGTGTCGAACGCCTCGCCGTAGCGGAAGGTCCCGCCGTTCAGGGTAATACCGGTGTCCGCCGCGCCAAGATTCTGGTCGCCGCTGACCTGCAACACGCCGCCGCTGACGGTGGTGCCGCCGCGATAGCTGTTGTCGCCGTTCAGCACCAGGGTACCGATATCCGTTTTGTTGATGCCGCCGCTGCCGGTGATTTGCGAATTAATGGTGGCGGTGTAGAGCTTGCCAAGTGCGGTGCCGTCGCCGACGCGGATCACCGTATCGGCGGTGTTGGTGGTGATCACCCCGTCGTTAATCACGTAGCCGTTGGTGGTGAACTGCGCGCCGCTGATCAGCACCTCACCGAGGCTGTTATCAACGGTGACATCGCCTTTTCTCCCGCTGAATATCGCAAACGCGCCATCACTGAACGGCGCATTGATGGTGCCGTCTGGATCGGTCTGATCGGTGGACCAGTTGTCGTTGCCGCCGCTGTTCTGCCAGACGCCGTCGCCGCCGTCGATTTTGCCGTTGTTTTTCAGAATGCCGCTTACGCCGCCAGTGCCGTCCCAGAAGTTCAGCAGCAGGCCGCTGGTGTTGACCAGGTTGATCTGATTCGCCACCGAGGTCTGAACGTACAGCTGTTGAGCCGCGTCCGGCACGTTGCCGAGCAGTAAGCTGTTATTGATCAGATTGCCGCTGTAGTTGATGACGCGGTACACGCCGACGTCAAATTTCCCGCCCGGCGTCTGGGTGATGTTCAGCCTGCCGTCGAGGGTCAGATCGCCGTTTACCACCAGCAGATCGTTCAGCGGATCGTTGGCGTCCGGCACGTTAGATTTACCGAACTGGAAATCGATCTGCGAGTTGTTGGCGAGCGTCAGGTTGTTCATGGTCAGCACGCCGACGCTGTTCAGGTCTTTGCCCGGCGTCAGGTGGCCGTTATCCGCCACGTTGACGTTGGCCCCCAAGGTCCCTTCCCCGCCCAGCGTCGCATTGCTGGCCACGCTGGTCGCCCCGGTGGCCGCGCTCTGGTCGCCGTTAATCAACAGCACGCCTTTCATCACCGACGTCGCGCCGGTGAAGGTGTTGTCGGCGGTCAGCGTCAGAATGCCGGTGCCCACTTTTTCCAGCCCGCCGCCAACGCCCGAAATCAGGCCGCTGAGGGTGTCGTTGAGGTTGAGATTTCCTTCGCTGAGGGTTTTATTCCCCAGCGTCACAGAGCCTGCCCCGGAGAGAGAACCCACGGAGGTTTTCCCTGCGGAATCCGCGAGGTTTACGCGGGCCCCGCTCTGGTTGGCAATCCGCGCATTCGCCGCCTGCGCCCCGCCCGCAAAGGCCACCAGGCCGCTGTTGGTGGTAACGCTGGTGCCGCCGTCGGCGCTGCCGGAAATCACCATTTGTGAATCGGCATCGACGTTAATTTTCGCGCTGCCCGCATTACTGCTGCCGGTGAATCGGGCGGTGCCGTCGGTCAGGCCAATGATGCTCTGGCCCGCGCTGGCGCTGTCATTGAAGCTCAGTGTCGCCCCATCCACATCAAAGGTATGCGTCTGCGCGTTGGCGCTGCTGCGGAAGTTTACCCGCGCATCGTCATTGAGCGTCACCGTGCTGTTCTGTTTGCCGAATGCACCCGAGGCATTGACGTTCACATCCAGCGTCCCGGTGCCGTTTTTGCCGTTGACGAGGGTATCGCCGAGATAGGTATTGGCGGTGTTGAGGACCAACTGGCCCGCACCGGTTCCGGCAGAGGTATCTTCAATGGTCAGCTTGCCTTCACCGCCGATGACGCCGTTTGAGGTAAAGATTTTGCCGAACGCATCCAGCGTGCCGCCGCCGGTTTTATCGAGGAAGATTTTACGGTTGGTGGTGAGATTCTCCCCGGAACGCAGGGTCGCGTCATTTTTCAGGGTGACGGACGTCCCGGCGTTACCCAGACTGCTGTCTTTCGACACCTGTAACGTGCCGTTCCACACTTCCACCCCGCCATTAATGCGGTTGTCGCCGTTGAGCACCAGCGTGCCCGGATCGGTTTTCAGCAGACGGGTGACGTTCAGATTGCCGCTGCTGTCGCGGTCGCCGCTTAACGCCGCAGTCGCACCCAGCGGGTCCGTATCCTGCACCAGATTGGCGTTGATGGTGGTGACCACATCTTCACCCGCCCCGCCGTCACCGACGCGGATCAGGAAGTAGCGATTGGCCGCCGTTTCCCCTTGCGCGGTGTAGTTGTTCGCCGGATTCAGGCCGGTAGCCGCATTGGTCGCCACAAATTGCAGCTCGCTGCCGTTAACCGGGTTCAGGGTGTAGCCATTGGAGCTGAACTGCATCCCAGATGTGACCACCTGCGTTAGCGTGCCGCCGATCACCTCAGGCGTGATATTCACCGTGCTGCCCGCGCCCTGGAATACCGCAAAGGCGTGCTGCGCCCACGGGGCGTTGCCCACCCCGCTGCTTTGGGTCCATTTGTTAGCAACCCCGGTCAACTGCGGCGACCAGCTACCGACACCGCCATCGACTCTGCCGTTGCCGTCGATACCGTCGTTACCGTGGTTAGTCGTCGCATCACCGTCCCAGAACTGCAACGCGGTGGTCGGATCAAGGAAGTTGAGCACCAGGTTGACCTGCTGCGGCACGTTAGTCTGCACTTCATACTTCGAGTCGGTTGGCGGCAGGGCGACAATATCCAGCCCTCTATCGTCCAGTGCTCCGCCGAAGTTATACAGGCGATACACGCCCGGCAGGAAAGTCCCGCCGTCGGCTAATTTCACATCAAGATCGCCGTCGAGCTGCAAATCGTTGCCGACGTTCACCAGATCGTTATAGGTGCCACCCGGCACGTACGCCTCGCCCAGCTGGAACTCGCTGGTGGTATCATCCGCCAGCGCCAGGCTGCCGCCGATGGTGAATTTTCCGGTGCCCATGTCGCCCGGGGTCAGTTTGGCACCGCCGGTGTTAAAGGTGACATCCCCGCCCAACTTACCCACGCCACCTAATGTCGAATTGCTAAACACCGTCGTGGTGCCGGTACCGGTTTGCACGCCGTTGACCAGTAAGGTGCCTTTTTCCACACCGGTGCTCCCGGCGTAACTGTTGGCCCCGCCGAGACGCGTGACCCCAAGGCCCGTCTGGCGGAAGTTACCCGCACCGGAAATCACCCCGTTGAGTGCCACGTTATCAGAATGGTTAACAATCAGATTGCCGTCGTCGGTGATATTGGTTTGGGTTGAGAGCAACCCGGTGGTGCCGCCATTACCCAGTGCCAGCGATGAACCGACACCGATAGTGGTTTTGCCGGTATAGGTGTTGTTACCCAGCAGCACGGTGCTGCCGCTGCCGACGCGCTCCATGCCGCCGGAGCCGGAAATCACTCCGCTGTAGGTCTGGTCCGTTCCGTCAAACGAGACGAGGCTGGTCGCGCCCGTCGTCGCAATATTGTAGTTGTGGACTGTCGCCTGACCTGGCGTGCCGAGGCTGTCGCCGCTGCGCAGCTTCGCACCGTTATTGACGTTTATGACCGGCGTGCCGGAGAGGGTCAAATCGTTCACCACCCGCATGTCGGTGGTCGCCCCGTTCAGCGTCAGCGTGCTCCAGCCGGTACCGATATTCGTCCCGGAGGCCAGATTGTCCGCCGCCAGGCTGCCAATCAACGCCGAAGCGCCCGCTTTGTTGGTGCCGTTGAAGGTCAGCGTGCTGCCGGTCCCGCCCTGGCTAAGAAGATGGGTGGTGTTGTTGAGATTGACGTTGCCAACCGTGGCGGCATCGCGCCCGTCGTTGCCGGTGAAGGTCACGCCGCCGTTGAAATTACCGGTGTTCCAGGTGAAGCGGTCGCTGCCGCTGCCCAGCGTTAACTCCCCGCGCGTGGTCCCGCCGCTGAGGGTCAGGCTGTCATTGCCGCTGCCGGTCAGCACCGCCTGCGCCGTCGATGACGCCGCGCTGAGCGTCCCGCTATTGGTGATGGTGTTATTGGCGCTGCCGGTAGCATCAATGAGCTTCGCCGCCTGGCTGCTACTGGTAACTGTGCCGGTATTGCTAATGGTGCGGTTCGCCGCGCTGCCGTTGAGCACAATCAGCGAACTGCTGTTGCTGGTGCTGCTGGAATTGATGGTTCCGCTGTTGCTGAACGCTTTGGTGTTGGCCGCCAGAATAGTGCTGCCGGTGTTGCTGGAGGTCTGGATATTACCCCGGTTGGTCAGGCTGCTGGCGTTGGTGGCGTCAATCGCCGCCCCCGCGTTTGCGCCCATGGTGATGCTGGTCCCGGAATTTACCGTCCCGCTGGTTTTCGCCAGCACGCCAACGCTATTCGCGCCATTGCCGTTGATGGTGTAGCCAGTGCCGATATTCAGGTTGCCGGTGGTCGCAGAGCCGTCAGACTTCATAAACGCGAATCCGCTGCCGCTCCCGCTGACATTCAGGATGTTGCCGCTACCTTCAGCACTGAAGGTCACCGCAGTACGAATCGCCGGACCGTTGGCGGCATTGATGGTCACGTTGTTGAGCTTAACGTTACTGGAACTGGCGTTGTTGTTGATCCCCGCCCCGCTGCCGGTCAGGTCGATGGTGGTATTGCTGGCGGTAAACGACGACGCGCCGGAGCTGTCGATCAACACCCCATCCGCATCACCGCCCGCCGTAATGTGGTTGCCGGTGCCGTTAACAGTCAACGACGCGCCGTTCCCGGTCAACTGAACCGCCGCTTTGCCGCCGGTGGCGTTGACGGTGCCGAGTTTGTTAACAATCGCCCCGCTGCCCTGCACCCGCAGGCCGACGTTGGCGCTGCCGGTCGCGCCGGACACGGTGATGGTGCCGTTGTTGGTCAACTGACCGGCGTTTTGGATATCGACCCCAATGTTGTTACTGCCCGCCACGCTGACGGTGGTATCCGCGGCAGCAATCGTCGCCAGGCCGTTATCATGCAGCAAGATGCCGGTACTGTTATTGCCCTGAAGATTAATGTTGGCCCCGGAATTGAGCGTCAGATTACCGAGATTCGACACGTTATAGCCGGTGATCCCGTTTTGTCCGGCGGCAGAGCCAATCACCGCATCAGAGGAAACCCGTGTTGCCACTGGCGTATCGCCAATGTCGCCATTAATGTTGTAATCACGCCCATCAATCACCACCGCCGTGGTGTTATTCCCGGTCAGCTGAATCGCCCCGTCGCTGATAGTGCCCTGCGCCCCGCCGGTGACTCGCACGCCGACGGCGTTTTGACCACTGACCACAATGCTGGCGTTACCGGTGGTTATCTGCGTCGCCACATCATTACTGGCATTGGTATCGTTCAGATCATCAAAACCGTTGGCAAACACCCCCGTCGAGCGCGTCCCGCTGACGTTCAGGTTGTAGTTGCCCCCGACGGTCGAGCCGGTAAATTCGGCCCCGTTATCAACAGCAAACAGGATAGACCCGGTCTGAGCGCTGTCGGTGATGGTTGGATTGCTGATGTTAATCGTCGCGCCCTGACCCCAGGCGTAATAGCCAATCTGGTTGGTATTCTCAAAGGTCAGGCTGGAATTATTGCCCAGGTCGATCGTCGCATTGCCGCGCGCATGCACGCCAATGGCCCCCGCGGACAGCAGGCGAATGCTCGATTGCAGATCAACCGTCGCGGCATGGGTATTCAGCCCTTCGGCGTAAACCGCATAGTTTCGATAGGTGAACGGATTGCCATCGTTGCCACCGGTGCCGCCCGCACTGCCGACGGTAATGCTGCCAGCGCTGGTCGACGTCAGGCTGGCATCGGCACTCGCCGCCAGCACGTTGAGGGCGATGTTGTTATCCCCCTGCACCTGAATGCTGCCGTTGTTGGTCGCCGCACCGACGTTGTCCTGCACAAACATGCCGTAGTTCGCCGCCGCAGACCCGGCGGTGAGTTTGCCCTGCACCACGATGGACCCGTTGTTGGTGACCGTCCCCTGGTTGCCGCTGGCCATCATCCCGGCCGCGTTGCGCGTGCCGCTCAGCAAGGTGATGGTCCCGTCGGTACTGTTGACCACTCCGTTGGCGCTGGTGGTGTAGATACCCGCGGTTAAATCCCCGCTGCCCACCAGATTCACCGCCGTCGGTGTTCCGGCGGCGGTCAGCGGCGTGCCACCGACCCAGATATTACCGTGGTTAAGGAAGCTGGCATTCCCGGACAGGTCGACCCCATACGCGCCGCCGTGGCCGTCAACGTTATGACTGTTGCCGGTGATGACAATCGACTTGCCCGCATTGTTTTCCACTTCGGTCGTGCCGCTGGCCTTTATGCCTGTGGCATTGTGGGTGGATGAATCGGTAATGCCGACGTTGATGAAACCGTTGTTGGCAACCGCACTGGCGCCGCTGGCCGATATCGCCGTCGCTCCGGCGTTATTGACGTTTTGATTGGTGCCATTTTTTTCAAGGAACAGCCCGGCGTTAATCACCCCGTTATTGATGGCGGCAGAGTTGGTGGTCTTCATGCCGACGGATTCAGGGCTGCTGCCGCTACTGCGCCAGGTGTTGATCGCCCCGTTGTTGGTTATCTGCGCGTCGGCATTGGCTTCCATCACCGCCGTTGCGCCATCGACGGCCAGGCTGCCGGCGGAGGTCACGGTGCCGGTGGCATTCACGCCGTCGGCGTAGATTATCCGCAGATTGCCGGTGCCCAACGTCGCGTTGTTGCTGTGCACGCCCCGGTCTTCCCAGGCGTGATAGGTCATGTTGATGGCGGTGCTTTCCGCCTGGGCCAGCAGGCCCTGAATAATGGCATCGTAGGTCCGCTGGGCTTCCACCGTTGAGTCGATGGTGCCGCCATTCACCGTCGCCCCGGCATTCAGCCAGTACTGGATTTGCGGCTTGCCGTTGTAATCGCCCTGCCCGGTCAGATAATCGTTAACGTCCGCAATATCCTGCGCGGTATTGATGGTGAAGCTTTTTTGCCCGGCCTGCACCGTCTTGCCTAACACCTCAACGTAGTTCGGCAGCGTCAGGGTGTAACTGTATTTGGTGCTTTGCGCGCTGGCGTTCTGGATGTCGCTGGAAATCACCGCCGCCGGACGGAAATGAATGTAGTTGTCCGACTGCCAGTTAACCGCGCTGGTTGGCCCGGCTAACACGCCGGTGGTTGTGGCCTGTGCCAGGGTGGAATTTTTCGCCAGCAGGTCGAGGGTGTTCGCCGCCGCCGCAATCGGCGTGGTGCCCGCGGTGTCGGCACCAATGTTGACGTTGGCCGTGCCGCCGGTATTACTGACGCTGACGATACCAAACTGATTCATGATCCGCGCAGAATTGGCGCTGTAGACCGGCAACGTCATCCCGGCTACGGCAGTGTCCTGGGCGGGTATGAACGTGGTGGAATCATAAGTGCTGATGACCTGGAAGCTGCCGTCGAGCCCCGGAACTTCAACGTTCAGTTCCTCATCCTGCTGCGGCCGTGCCGGTGACGGAGAGTAGCTATACTGATTGATGTTGTTTCGGGTGACTGGCACCGGCGTCTGCGGCGTGCCCTGCACGTTGTCGCTGTTGGCGACGATCAGAATGATGCGTCCGCCGTCAGCCCCCGCCGAGTTAGGCAGCGCATCGAGAACCGTCACCGAGCGGCCGGTGATCCCGTTGCCGGAAGGGGTCGGCATCGAAGGCATCGGGCCCAGCACGTTCAGCGTGGTGCCTGCGGCATAGTTAGTGCTCCCGGCGCCCCCACCAATCGTAAAGGCGGTTCCGGTGGTCAGCACCTGGTCAAAGTTATAGCCGGGCGTGGTGGGGAATGCGTATGACGGGTAGGCGGTGGCCCATTGTACATCATCGGCATGGGCGAAACCTGACACGCTACCAGCTAATAATATCCCATTAAGCAATAGCTTACGCTGTGCGGAGCGAGGGGACTTTCCCTTTTTCCCGGTAGTAAATTCTGCAGCAGGCACGAACGCACCGGCAACATGGCTCCAGACCAAACGGTAAATTCTGTTCATACGCATTCCATGAAAAATCAAGCAGTTAAATAAAATAAGTGCAGGGACAAGCAAAAAAGGCAGGACGATTACTTTTTGTAAAAGTAGTACACGCTGTTTGAATCGGCCTTCCTAAATGTGAAAAAATGAAGCAATTTGTTTCATCATAGTTAATTAGCGAAGCGCAAACTCACCGCAGAGTCTGCTGCCGTTACGTTGTGTATTAAGCGGGTTTTTACGCAGTCGATTTGAGCAGGTGGAAGGGATCCACTATTATCAAAAGTCATTAAAACTGGAGTCATTTCATGGATATCAAGCACAGCACCGGAGAAGTGGCGATCGCCAGCGTGAAGGGTTACCTCTGGTTTTTGTGCCTGAACATTATTTTTGCGGCCTGGCTATTGGTACGCATTCTGAGCGGCGATTCGGTGACGTTTGATACCCAGCATTACATGCTGCCGCTGTGGAGTATTATCGGCTTTTCGTTGATCAATTTATTTTCCACCCTCACCTTACGTGACGGCATCAATGAAGGGCTGTATCAAAAATGTCTGCCGTTTATCGTGCTGATATTTAGCGTTTTATGGTCCATCATCTTTTTTAATATGCTGACTGATTTTAAACAGCCAACCATCACGATGGTGATATTGGTGATCATTCTGCTGCCCGCCACCATTACTTTTTATATCTCCGGTTTACTGCTGACCCTCTTTTGCATACCCATTATTATTTCAATGGTTTACGGCGAAGTCGTGTCACCGATGGAATTCCCCCTGCTTCTTTGGGTTGGCACACTCATTATTCTGGCCGTGGTCCTTTCTGCGCGTTATATCCTGCTGGAATCCTATTTGCGCACCCAGCGCAGCGAATACGAACGAAACGTACTGATTAAAAAACTGCTCAGGCTCGCAAACTACGACACCCTGACCGGGCTTTTTAACCGTCACAGCCTGACGGAATCTTTTGCCCGCAGCACCCGCCAACTGGAGCACAGCAAAAAATCGCTGTTTCTCATCGTGCTGGATATCGATTTTTTCAAACAGTACAACGACATGTACGGCCACGTTGAGGGCGATAAATGCCTGATTCAGGTCTCGCGCTGCATTGAACAATCCCTGCGAAAAGCCAGCGACGCGGCGTTCCGCTTCGGCGGCGAGGAGTTCGTGGTGCTGGCGGTGTGCGACCGATTACCGAATGCGTTAGATATCGCCAAACGTATTCAGCACGCGCTGGCCGACGCGCGCATTCCGCATAAAGGGTCGAGCGTCGCACCGCGCGTGACGATAAGCCAGGGCATCGCCCAATGGCATCAGGGGATGCCGCTGGAGGGGCTGTTGGAAATTGCCGACAAGCAGCTTTATCAGGCCAAACGTGACGGACGAAACCGCATCAGTTGGGAGCGTTAGAAACCGGGAATTGCACGCTAACCCTGCTTCGTTGCAATAAAAAAGTCACTCCTGGACTCACGGAGTGACTTTTTTTATGGGGCCGTCTTCAGCGTTACGCGCGATTGAGATGCAGCTGCATGGCTTCCTGTAGAGCAAGGCGCAAATTATCGTTGTTGTCGCTGAGCAACTCGCGTGAACGCCAGGCGTCCAGCCCGGACATGATGCTGAGGATCGCCGTCCGGCAGTGGTTATTGCTGTTTGCCAGTGCCACTTTCGCCTGCGCCCGCGGGCAACCGGCGACTTCCATGACTATCGCAATCTGCCGCTCCTGCCAGCGAATGGTGCTGGCCGGCACGTCGACCCGCAGGTTGCTGAACACGCGCCCGCTGCGAATGGCAATCCCGGTGGTCAGCATGGTGAGAATTTGCTTCTGCGCCAGATGCGCTTTCGGGTTGTTAAACCCGGCGACCACTTCCGGCCCGGTGTCCGGCACGATGGCGATATCCGCCAACTGGGCCGCTTCGCTGCTGGCGTCCTGGGTAATGATCGCCACCCGTGCGCCGAGCGACCACGCATGGCGCAGCGCGCCCCACACCCACGGCGTTTTGCCGCTTACGCTCAGGCCAATCAGCATATCGTTGTTGCTAAAGGCGATGGTTTCGAGGTCTTTCACCCCGCGATCGTAATCGCTGGCAGCCTGCTCCGAAGTCTGCACCATCGACTGCATCCCACCGGCTATCAGCGCCATCAGCGAGTGTTTGTTATCCGGCGCAAATTCTCCGGCGGTCAGTACCGCGGTACGGCCTGACGCGCCCGCGCCCGCCAGTATGACTCGCCCACCCCGGCTGAGGGTCGCTGTCGCGTTGTCCACCAGACGGGTAATGTCCGGCAGGCAGGCGGCAATGGCATCGGTGACCTGTTTATCTTCCCTGTTGATCATCGCCAGCATATCGTGCGTTGAGAGCGTATCGATCTCAGTGGTGGCGGCGTGGCGACGTTCCATCGCAGAACTCATTGGCTTAATGCTCATAACACCCTCCTTTGTTAACGTCCTTACCTACTATAAGGATAATCTTAGGAAGAACCTGCGAGTGCCGTCACGCTTCCCTGCCCGCGCGAGGATATTTCCTTTTCTTTACGCGGCTTTAAAAAAATCCCCCTGGCGGTGATAATTAGCCCTTCGTCATTACGCGCGAGACCGACATGAGCGATTCGCCTCTTCCCGCCGCTGCTGCCCAGCGCCGGATGAAACTGAGCACCCTCGTCACGCTGATGGTGTGTAGCGTGGTGGGTGCGGTTCTGATCCTCGCCTACGCCCTGTGGCTCGGGCAGATTGGCAATGCCACCCGCGACGGCGTGAAAGACACCGCGCTGGGGATTGCCCGCACGCTGGCCGATTCCCCCGACGTGAAACGCGGCCTGCACCTGCCGCTGCAAAACAACCCGATTACGCCCCTGGCCCAGGCGGTGAAACAGCGCAACGACCTATTGTTCGCGGTGGTGACCGATATGCGCGGCATTCGCTATTCGCATCCGGATAAAACCATCATCGGTAAACCGTTTATCGGGGACGATTTGACCCCGGCCCTGGCGGGCAAAGAGAACGTCTCTATCAACCACGGCGTGTTGGCCGAGGCGCTGCGCGTGTTTACCCCGGTGTATGACGATAATCATCAGCAAATTGGCGTGGTGGTGGTGGGCATTTCGCTCAGCAAAGTGGGTGAGCAGGTCAGCCGCAGCCGCTGGAGCGTACTGTGGAGCGTGCTGTTCAGCGCCATTGTCGGCAGCTTTGGCATTTATTGTCTGGTCCACGTGCTGAAACGCGTGCTGCTGGGCCTTGAGCCGTGGGAAATCTCCAGCCTGTATCAACAGCGTCAGGCGATGATTCAATCGCTCAAAGAGGGCGTGATGGCGGTAGATGCGCAGGGTCGGGTGACGCTGCTCAACCATGCGGCGCGCAAGATGCTGCTCTCTTCCACCAGCGACGAGCACGGCCACGCGCCGCTGCTCGCCAATCTTAATGACGTCCTCGCCAGCGGCGAACCGATTCAGGACCGGGAATTAGGCTGCAACGGACGTTTGCTGCTGAGCAACACCGTGCCGGTGCGCAGTCAGGGACGGGTCATCGGCGCCATCAGCACCTTCCGCGATAAAACCGAGGTCAGCCAGCTGATGCAGCGTCTGGACGGCATGGGTAACTACGTCGACGCCCTGCGCACCACCTCGCATGAATTTATGAACAAGCTACACGTCATTCTCGGCCTGTTGAGCATGAAAAGTTACGATAAGCTTGAAGAGTACGTGCTGCAAACCGCGCATACCTATCAGATGGATATCGGCGCCATTCAGCATCGCGTGAAATCGCCGGTGGTCGCCGGGTTCCTGCTCGGTAAAATTAACCGGGCGAAAGAGCGCGGCTTTAGCCTGACGCTCGCCGAGGATAGCCTGGTGCCGGACAACCCGAATGAAAAACAGGTCACGGTGCTGGTGACGGTACTCGGCAACCTGATTGAAAACGCGCTGGACGCCATGAGCCACCAGTCGGAAGGCGAAGTGAGCCTGCTGCTGCACTACCAGAACGGCTGGCTCACGGGCGAAGTGAGCGATGACGGCCCGGGCATTCCCGAAGCCAATCTGGACGCTATCTTCGCCAAAGGTTTCTCGACCAAAGGCGAAAACCGTGGCGTCGGCCTGTTTCTCGCCAGCCAACAGCTGGATGAACTCGGGGGCACGATTACGGTAGAATCCGAGCCCGGCGTGTTTACCCAATTTTTTGTCGATCTCCCGTGGGACAGTGAAAGGAAGAGTGCGTGATAAATGTATTAATTGTGGATGATGACGCGATGGTGACGGAGCTGAACCGGATGTACGTCGCCCGGGTGCCAGGCTTCAACTGCTGCGGCACCGCGTCCACGCTGGCGCAGGCCACGGCGATGATCAACGACAACACTCTGGCTATCGATCTGGTGCTTCTCGACGTGTACATGCAGCAGGACAACGGGCTCGATCTGCTACCGGTGATCCGCGCGTCCGGCCGCCCGATCGACGTTATCATGATCTCTTCCGCCGCCGATGCGGCAACGATCCAGACCTCCATTCACTACGGCGTGGTCGATTATCTGATTAAACCGTTCCAGTTTCCGCGCTTTGAAGAGGCGCTGAATACGTGGCGTGAGAAGAAAACGATGATGGGCAACCATGCCTATTATGAGCAGGCCGATGTTGATCAACTGCTGCACGGCGGCACGCCGGAAGTGGCTGACAGCAAAAAGCTGCCGAAGGGGCTAACGCCGCAGACGCTGCGCACGCTCTGCCAGTGGATTGATGCGCACCCGGAGAGCGAATTTTCGACCGATGATTTGGCCAATGCGGTGAATATTTCGCGGGTGTCGTGTCGTAAATATCTGATTTGGCTGGCACAGATTAATATTCTGTTCACCAGCATTCATTACGGCGCCACCGGGCGTCCGGTCTACCGTTACCGTCTGGTTGCCGAGCAGTACGGCCTGCTCAAGCAGTACAGTCAATAAGCCGGTAGCTGTCATCGAGCAGCGTGAAGCGGTACTGGCGTTGGGAGGAGAGCACCACTTCCCGCGCTTTGGTCACGAAAATAGCCTCGATATCGGCCCGGCCTTTCAGCATTTCGCAGCCCTGCTCCGCACCCGCGCCGAACAGCAGCGTGGTCCAGATATCGCCGTCGAGAGAATCGGTTGAAATGAGGGTCACGCTGTCGAGTTCGTTATTCAACGGATAGCCAGTACGCGGGTCGAGAATATGGTGATAGCGCTGCCCGTCCTGCTCAAAATAGCGTTCATAGGTGCCGGAAGTGACCACTGATTTATGCGTCACGTCCATCGCGCCCACCAGCGCATCGGCGTCGGAGAACGGTTTTTTCAGGCCAATACGCCAGTGACCGAGCGGCGTACCGAGTGTCTGCACGTTGCCGCCCAGGTTGATAAGCCCTTCGCTCACACCCTCTTGCCGTAATAAATCCCGCACCCGATCGGCGATATAACCTTTGGCTATCGCCCCCAAATCAATTTCCATTCCCTGACGGGCGAGAAACACGCTCTGCGCGGTGTCATCGAGGATAACCTCGTCGGCCCGCGTGATGTCGAGCAGCGCGGAAATCTCGTCGGCGGGCGGCACGCTGTCACCTTTAAAGCCGATACGCCAGCGTTTCACCAGCGGACCAATGGCGAGGTTGAACGCACTGCCGGGCAGGACGCTGGCGGCTTTAGCACATTTGATGAGTTGATAGACCGCGGCGCTGACCGCAACCGGATGCTGTCCGGCGGCGTAATTGATCTCCATCACCTGCGACTGCGCGCGGTTGACGGTGAACTGGTCTTCGTAATGTTTGATGAGGCCGAACACGCGGGACGCCTGAGGCGCGTTGTGGGAGAACAGTTTGAGCAGAATGGGCGAACCCATCAGGGTTGCTGAGTAGCTGTAGACCGAGTTGTCAGTTGGCATGGCGGTTGCCCTCATCTTGAAGTTCACCCATTCGCGAAAGTTTTGGTCGGACCGGAGTGGCCGGATGCCCTCTCCCTAACCCTCTCCCACAGGGAGAGGGAACTGTTCCGCTCGTTAATTCTCCCTCTCCCTGAGGGAGAGGGCCGGGGAGAGGGGGAAATATCAACCCCGCGCGCGAACTGCAGCCTGATGCCCCGCCAGGGTACCGAAGATAATAATATCAGCAACCGCATTCCCGCCGATACGGTTACCGCCGTGAATACCGCCCACTACTTCACCCGCCGCGTACGCGCCAGGGATAACCTGATGCTCAGCGTTCAGCACTTCGGTCTGGGTATTTACCGTCACACCGCCCATAGTGTGATGCACGCCCGGCGCGATTTGAATGGCGTGGAACGGCCCTTCATTAATCGGCGCACGCAGCGCGGTGGTCCGGCCGAAATCATCATCATGCTGTTTTTCCACGAAGCCGTTATAGCGTTCCAGAGTCGCAAGGAAAGCCTGCTCGTCCATTCCCAGCGCCGCCGCTAACGCACGGGGTGAACTGGCGCTGGTCACCAGACCTTTCGCGATGTACTCATCCGCGGCTTTGTTTTTCGCACGCACATGTTCATCAAACACGATGTAGGCGAAATGTTCCGGCAGCGCGATGATCGCCGCAGAGACTTTATCGCGGGTCGACATTTCATTGTAGAAGCGGTTGCCCTGCTGACTCACCAGAATCGCCCCGCCACCGCGGATCGACTCGGAAATCAGGTATGAGGTTTTCTGCTCTACGGTCGGGTGGATCTGGATTTCGCCCATATCGACGGTGCCCGCGCCAATGCGCTCCAGCAGGGCGATCCCGCCGCCGGTCGCACCTTTGTGATTGGTGGTTACGAAGCCTTCGAGATCAGGACGGTATTTCACTACCATCGCGCTGTTGGCGCTGAAGCCACCGGTCGCCACCACCACGCTTTTCGCCTGCACAGTGACGGCTTCATTTTCGTCGGTCAGCAGGCGCACGCCGCTCACTTCACCGTCGGTAAACAGAATGTCGTCCACGGCGGTATCGAGCATCACGTCGATGCCGCGTTTGGTGACATTGCGTACCAGGCCGCTGATCAGGTAGCCACCGACCGCCGATCCGTCACGCGGACGGTGCGTACGGTCGATGCTCATCCCGCCGGTAGTGGTGATGTCGTTCAGCATAATGCCGCGACGCGCCAGCCACTCGATGGCTTCCGGGGCGTTCTCAACGAAGCGATGCAGCAGTTCCGGATTGTTTTTGTTGCCGCCGCCTTTCAGCGATTCGGCGTAGAACAGCTCTTTGCTGTCCTGAATGCCTTTCACGCGCTGGAAGCGGGTTTCCGCGGCGTTCATCCCGGCAGACGCTTTAATGGTGTTGCCGCCGATGGTAGGCATTTTCTCAACGATAAGCACGCTCGCGCCTTCGTCATGGGCCTGAATCGCAGCCGCCAGACCGGCCCCGCCACTGCCCACGACCACCACGTCGTAGTTTTTTGGCGCACAGGTGTCACCGCCCTCTTCCGCCACGCGGGCTTTGGTCGATTTCACCATCGCTTTGGAAACCGCTTTTTTCACCGCTTCGCTCTGGCTGGTTGCGCCAGAAATGGCGTCCACATGCGGGGTGTTGGCATCCAGAATGCGGGTTTTGATCTCTTCGAAGCTGGTGACAAATTCCACCTGCTGCGGGCCGGACACCATTTCGATATCGGCAATACGATCGCTTTCAAGGCTGACGTTAATGACCAGCGCGTTGGCATCGTCCTGCACGTTTTCAACAAACACGCCCGGTTTGAATTTCGCGTCGCCCATGCTCATGTCGCGGATCATCGCTTCCACCAGCGAGAAGCGCCACAACGGTTCCGGGATGGTCAGCGCTTCACGCTGAGTGCTGTCGATAAACAGCTCCAGGTTTTCACCGCGTGCAATGCGCTCGGCCCAGTCCGGGTAGGCGATGGTCGCACGTCCGACGGCAATCAGGTCGTAACCGTGGTCCAGACCCTGCTCAGCATCAGCGGCGTTCACCACGCCACCCACGCCCATCACCGGAATTTGCGCCAGTGCGTCAGAGCGCATCGCACAATATTTTTCAATCAGCGGGGTTGGGTCCTGGGTATCGACGATGGACGAACGCAGGCTCGCGCCGACCGAGAAGTGCAGGTAATCCACACCGCGAGCGGCCAGTTTTTCCAGCAGGTACATGGTGTCGTCGAAGCGAATGCCCGGGACTTCCATCTCTTCCGGCGAGAAACGATAGCCAATAATGAACGCGTCATCGGCGTACTGACGCACCATTTTGTGGGTGATTTCCAGCACCGCCAGCGGGAATTTCGCACGGTTATCACGGCTACCGCCCCATTCGTCATCACGCTGGTTAGAGTTTGGAGAATAGAACTGCTGAATGAGATAGGTGTTGGCACCGTGGATTTCCACCCCGTCGAAACCGGCCTGAATGGCACGACGTACGCCGTCACCGAATTTCACGACCATGCCAGCGACTTCATCGGTGGTCAACGCCACCGGCGTCGCGGCACCCTCACGCGGGGCGGCAACGGCGCTTGGGCCAACCGGTGTACGACCGCCGATCAGTTTCGGGTCGACCATGCGGCCGCCGTGGTAAATCTGCAAAATGGCTTTGGAACCTTCGGCTTTAATCGCGGCGGCAATTTTCGCCAGACCGGCCACTTTCTCGTCGTTATCAATCCCGATAGCACCCGGGAACGCGAGGCCGAGATCGTCGACAAAGCAGCACTCAACGATGATGGTGCCGATGCTGCCCGCGCGAACGCGATAGTATTCCACCAGGTCGTGAGTCACGGTGCCGTCGAAATACCCTGTGCAGGTAGTCATCGGCGCCATTAACAAGCGGTTTTTCAGTTCGGTGCCGTTTGGCAGAGTGAAGGGGCTCAGAATACGTTCATTATGGGTCATAATGGAACTCCAGAATTTAAAATTGAAATTTAAGAATTCGGTGACGGATGCTTTATTTGTTTTATTTCTCGGTCCGTTTTCATGCTATTAATATAGCGCTTTCTTTAGTTTCTAAATCGATTACGTTAGTTATAAAACTATTTAATACCTGCTATAACACCCCTACCACCACAGTATTATCTTTTTAAAATACAACATTCACATAACTTCCATTGGCGATAACATTTAAATTACTATTATTAACATTGAGACGCAATCGGAAGTGCGTACAAAATAAAACAAAAACAATGAGATACAAACCAACAAATCAGAACAAACGCCTTTTTCGCTCATTTTTATTTAACATTTCACTGCATTTCAGGAAAATAACCCCATGCTCAAATAGGGTTATTACAAAAAGAAAAAAACATCCGACTTATTTCGCTTTCTTGATCTCGATCAATTGCAACGCACAGTGAAAGCGCAATATATAAATAACCCAATTATTTAATTTAGCGCACGACACATTGCGTTAAATAGCCGTCTCGGAATAAGCCAGTAGTTGCCATTAATAATTAAAGAAACTTTAGAAACTAAAAAAAGTGATTCAACTATTCCGTCAGCGCACCGTATTTTTAACTACTTGTCGAGTCTCATTATGAAAGAGAAAACAGTCACCCCACCGCCTGCTAGTTCGGGCAGTGTTAAAGCCGGGAGCAAAAACCGCCTGCTGATGATGGCGATGCCGGTCATCGTTGCCGTGCTGCTACTTTTCGTTCCTGTTCCGGACGGTTTACCGCCGTACGCCTGGCACTACTTCGCTATCTTCGTCGGGGTGATTGTCGGCCTTATCTTTGAACCGTTGCCGGGCGCCGTTATCGGCTTAACCGGGGTGGTGGTCATCGCCCTGTGCAGCCAGTGGTTGCTGTTCAGCCCGGACCAGATGCTGGAGCCGAAATTCAAACTCGCCAGCGCGTCCTTTAAATGGGCGGTGAGCGGCTTCGGTAACTCCACCGTTTGGCTGATTTTCGGTGCCTTTATGTTTGCCGCGGGCTACGACAAAACGCAGTTCGGTCGTCGTCTGGCGCTGATCCTGGTGAAATACCTCGGCCGCCGCAGCCTGACGCTCGGTTACGCGATTACCTTCGCGGATCTGCTGCTGGCCCCGTTCACCCCGTCAAACACCGCGCGCAGCGGCGGGACTATCTACCCGATTATCGCCAACCTGCCGCCGTTGTACGGTTCAAAACCGAATGACCCAAGCTCACGCAAAATCGGTTCGTATCTGATGTGGGTCGCGATTACCGCCGCCTGTATCACCAGCTCCATGTTCCTGTCGGCTCTGGCACCCAACCTGCTGGCGCTGGCGCTGGTGAAAAGCATCGTCGGGCTGAACATTTCCTGGGGCATGTGGTTCCTCGCCTTCCTGCCGCTGGGCGTGATTCTGATTCTGGTGATGCCGCTGCTGGCGTACTGGTTCTACCCGCCTGAAGTCAAAATCAACGACGAAGTGCCACTGTGGGCCGCACGCGAGCTGGAAAAACTCGGCAAGCTGTCACGCAATGAAATCCTGCTGCTGGTTTTCGTCTGCTGTGCGCTGATGATGTGGATTTTCGCCGCCCAATGGATTGAACCGGCGATGGCTGCCCTGCTGGTTATCGTGCTGATGTTGTGGACCGGGGTGCTTAACTGGAACGACATCACCAGCAACAAAGCGGCGTGGAATACCTTTGTGTGGTTCGCCACCCTTGTGGCCCTCGCCGACGGCCTCTCTTCCACCGGTTTCATCACCTGGTTAGGTAAAGAAGGCGGCGCGCTGATGGGCGGGATCTCGCCGGGCACCGCGACCATCGTCCTGCTGCTGGCGTTCTACCTGCTGCATTACCTGTTTGCCAGCACCACCGCACACACCACCGCGTTGCTGCCTGCGATGCTGACCATTGCCTCGACTATTCCGGGCATGAACATGCAGGTGTTCTGTCTGCTGATGGTGACCTCTCTCGGCGTGATGGGGATCATCACCCCGTACGGTACTGGCCCAAGCCCGATTTACTACGGCAGCGGCTACCTGCCAACCAAAGACTACTGGCGCCTCGGTACCATCTTTGGCGCCATCTTCCTGGCCGCCCTGCTGCTGATTGGCTATCCGTGGATGTCGATGATGTTCTGATACAAACCGCCGGGCGTTCCCCGGCGGTTCATTTTTATGGAGTTGAGTATGTCGAATAAACCGTTTGTTTATCAGAATCCTTTCCCACTCTCGAAAGACGAAACCGACTATTACCTGCTGAGCCGCGAACATGTTTCCGTGGTCGACTTTAACGGCCAGCCGATGCTGAAAGTTGAGCCGGAAGCGCTGACGTTGCTTGCCCAGCAGGCATTCCACGACGCGGCGTTTATGCTGCGCGTGTCGCATCAGAAACAGGTCGCCGCCATTCTGACCGACCCGGAGGCCAGCGATAACGATAAATACGTGGCGCTGCAATTCCTGCGTAATTCTGACATCGCCGCCAAGGGCGTGCTGCCGACCTGTCAGGACACCGGCACCGCGATCATCATGGGCAAAAAAGGTCAGAACGTGTGGACCGGCGGCGGCGATGAAGCCGCGCTGGCGCTCGGGGTGTACAACACCTACACCGAAGACAACCTGCGCTATTCGCAAAATGCGCCGTTGGATATGTATAGGGAAGTGAATACCGGCACCAACCTCCCCGCGCAGATCGATCTCTACAGCGTGGACGGCGACGAATACAAATTCCTGTGCATGGCGAAAGGCGGCGGCTCCGCCAACAAAACCTATTTGTACCAGGAAACCAAAGCGTTGATCACCCCGGCGAAGCTGAAAAACTGGCTGGTTGAGAAAATGCGCACCCTCGGCACCGCGGCCTGCCCGCCGTACCATATCGCGTTTGTGATTGGCGGCACGTCGGCAGAAGCGACGCTGAAAACCGTGAAGCTGGCTTCCACCCGTTATTACGACGGCCTGCCAACTGAAGGCAACGAGCACGGTCAGGCGTTCCGCGATGTGGAACTGGAACAGGCGCTGATGCAGGAAGCCCAGAACCTCGGCCTCGGCGCACAGTTCGGCGGCAAATACTTCGCGCATGATATCCGCGTCATTCGCCTGCCGCGCCACGGCGCATCCTGCCCTATCGGCATGGGCGTTTCCTGCTCGGCGGACCGAAACATCAAAGCGAAGATTAACCGCGACGGCATCTGGATTGAAAAACTGGAAGCCAACCCGGGCCAGTACATTCCTGAAGATTTACGCCAGCAGGGTGAAGGCGATGTGGTCAGCATTGACCTGAACCAGCCGATGAGCGAGATCCGCGCGCAGCTTTCTGCCCATCCGGTGTCTACGCGCTTATCGCTTAACGGGACAATTATCGTGGCGCGCGATATGGCCCACGCCAAGCTGAAAGAACTGCTCGATAATGGGGAAGAACTTCCGCAGTACGTGAAAGATCATCCGATTTATTACGCAGGCCCGGCCAAAACGCCGGAAGGGTATGCGTCCGGCTCGCTCGGCCCCACCACCGCAGGCCGCATGGATTCGTACGTCGATTTACTGCAGGCCCACGGTGCCAGCATGGTGATGCTCGCCAAAGGTAACCGCAGTCAGCAGGTGACCGACGCCTGCCAGGCCCACGGCGGTTTCTACCTCGGCAGCATCGGCGGCCCGGCGGCGGTACTGGCGCAGCAAAGCATTAAGAGTCTGGAATGCGTGGCGTACCCGGAACTGGGCATGGAAGCTATCTGGAAAATTGAGGTCGAAAACTTCCCGGCGTTTATCCTCGTGGATGACAAAGGCAATGATTTCTTCCAGCAAATTCAGAACAAGCAGTGCGCAGGTTGTTCACAGAAATAAGCCTTCCCGACGCCCGGTGACGCAACGTTGCCGGGTTGTCATCCTGGTCAGTGAGCAGCGACGGTTAAGGGCCATTATCCTCGTCAGATGTCTCATTTTGTCACTTTCCCCCTGCCTTTACCCTTACATCTGTGTACTTTTCTTGCATAAAAATGCGCAAAAAAAACGCAGCATGCCCCTGAAAATGTACGAAAAAGTGCTTATATGTAAGCATTTATTTTTGCATTAATCACAAGTTTGCAATTCGTTAACCTTAACTATACTCACATAGACCTTAACGAACGGAGTTCCTTTCATGTTTAAACATGTCCCTTTTAAGAGGACGATGCTGGCCAGCATGCTGACGCTGGCTTCTGGCGCTGTAACGTCTGCTTACGCAGCGCCCGCGACAGCCTCTCCAAAACAAGATTCTGCTAAACCAAACATTGTTGTCATCTTTGGTGATGATATCGGTTACTGGAACCTGAGTACCTACAACCAGGGTACGATGGGTTATGACACCCCTAACATCGATAGCATTGCGGCACAGGGTGCGAAATTCACCTCTTACTACGCGGAGCAAAGCTCCACCGCGGGCCGTTCTGCGTTCATCACCGGCCAGATGCCATTCCGTACCGGGATGAGTAAAGTCGGTATGCCAGGTGCACCACAGGGTCTGCAAAAAGAAGACCCGACCATTGCTAACGTCCTGAAACAGCTGGGCTACGCGACCGGTCAGTTTGGTAAAAACCACCTCGGCGACCGCGATGAGTTCCTGCCAACCGCACACGGTTTCGATGAGTTCCTCGGTAACCTGTACCACCTGAATGCTGAAGAAGAGCCAGAGAACCCGGATTATCCGAAAGACCCTGCCTTCCGTAAAGAATTCGGCCCGCGCGGCGTCATTAAGAGCTCCGCAGATGGCAAGATTGAAGATACCGGTCCACTGACCGTGAAACGTATGGGCACCATTGACGAAGAAACGTTAGCGGCGAACAACGACTTCATGGAACGTCAGGTTAAGGCTAACAAGCCATTCTTTACCTGGTTCAACACCACCCGTATGCACAACAAAACTCACCTGAAAGATGCCAGCATTGGTAAAACAGGTCTGGGTACGTATGCCGACGGTATGGTTGAGCACGATCAGATGATCGGCGAAGTGCTGAAGAAGATTAAAGATCTCGGCATTGAAGATAACACCATCGTTATCTACACCACCGATAACGGTCCGATGACGGCAACCTGGCCTGATGGCGGTTCTACGCCATTCCGCGGTGAGAAAAACACCGGCTGGGAAGGCGGCTTCCGTGTTCCTGCGATGATCAAATGGCCAGGCCACATCAAACCAGGCACCATCGTAAAAGACATGTTTGCGAGCTATGACTGGTTCCCGACGCTGGTTGCTGCAGCAGGCGATGCCAACATCAAAGATCAGCTGCTGAAGGGTTACAAAACCCCGTCCATCACTTACAAAGTGCACCTGGATGGCTACAACCAGCTCGACTTCCTGCAGGGTAAAGGCGAAGACCAGCGTAAAGAGTTCTTCTACTGGAGTGATGACGGCGATCTGCTGGCAATGCGTTATGGTCGTTGGAAAGCGCACTTCATGATCCAGGAGCACGAAGGTCTGGATCTGTGGCGTTATCCGTTCACCAAACTGCGTGCGCCAATGATCTTCGATCTGGAAGTGGATCCGCTGGAGAAAGGCGACAAAGGTATGGGCTACCAGACCTGGTTCTATGATCGTCTGTTCCTGATGGGTGGCGCGCAGAAATACGCGAAAGAGATGCTCAATACCTTTAAAGAGTATCCACCACGTCAGAAACCTGGCTCATTCACCATCTCTGATGCGTCAGCGATGCTGGAGCAAGGTTCAAACATCAACAAATAAAGTTGATATATTGAGGCATTGAACCTCATGCTCAGAGCGGGTTGCAATTGCAATCCGCTCTGCATTTTGAACTACGATCATTGTGCGCTTTGTCAGTCATTACACCTTAGGGGTTTGCTATGAAGTACAGCACCACACTACCCGTAAAAGCATTACCGTCTGCGGAAAAATATGACGGCAAAGGTCCCGAGTACAAGCGCCGTTTCCACGTGATGGCCAAACCCTCCGGCTCCACCTGTAACCTCGATTGCACCTACTGTTTCTACCTGTCAAAAGAACAATTACTCCATCAGGACAGACACACCGGGATGAGCGATGAGGTGCTGGAAAACTTCATTCGTCAGTACATCGACGGACAGGATGGCGAGCAGGTTGTCTTCTCCTGGCAGGGCGGCGAACCGACCCTGATGGGACTCGAATTTTTCGAAAAAGTGGTCGCATTCCAGAAGCAGTACAAAAAACCGGGCCAGCAAATTGAAAACGATTTGCAGACCAACGGCGTACTGATCAACGACAAATGGGCTGCGTTCCTCAAAGAACATAAGTTTCTGGTGGGCATCTCGATTGATGGTCCACGAGAATTGCACGACCGCTATCGCGTCACACGCAGCGGCAAACCGACCTTCGATAAAGTGATGGAAGGCGTCGACGCGCTCAAACGCCACGGCGTTCCTTTCAATGCGCTGGTGACCGTCAACCGCACCAACGCCCGCTTCCCGCTCGAAGTGTATCGCTTCATGACCAAAGAATTGGGCGCGACCTATGTGCAGTTCAACCCGTGCGTCGAACCCGTCGATTTCAAAAGCACCGCGCCGCAGTTCTGGCAGGACGATTCGATTCCGATTACCGGCAGCCGTCGTGCACGCCCAGGTGATTTAGATTCCATCGTCACCGACTGGTCCGTTGACCCCGAAGACTGGGGCACCTTCCTGATTGCGGTGTTCGAAGAGTGGGTCAACAACGACTTAGGTCGCGTACAAGTGAACCTGTTCGAAACCGCCGTGGCGCAGACCATGGGGATGCCGGCGCAGATTTGCACCGCCTCCGAGTTCTGCGGCAAGGGCCTCGCCATCGAAAAAAATGGCGACATTTTCTCCTGCGACCACTACGTCTATCCGGAATACCAGATAGGCAACATCGAGAACAGTAAACTGGCGCACCTCGCGTTCTCCGAACGCCAGCAGGCTTTCGGCATGGGCAAAAAAGATACCCTGCCGAAATACTGCAAAGAGTGCCCTTACCTCAAACTGTGCTGGGGCGAATGCCCGAAAAACCGTCTGGTGCGTACCCCCGACGGCGAGCTGGGTCTGAACTATCTGTGCCCAGGCATCAAAGCCTTCTTTAACTATGCTGAGCCAATTCTGGTTGGGATCGCCACGCTACTGAAACGTGATTTTGCAGGAGTGAAAAAATGAATAGCAGGGAAAAACTGCTTCAGTTAGAACAACGTATGAACACCCAGGTTCTGGGCCAGGAAGAGCTGGTCCGGATGCTGATTATCGCCCTGCTCTGCGACGGGCACGTGCTGCTCGAAGGCTTGCCAGGCCTGGCGAAAACCCGCGCGGTGCGCGAGCTGGCGCGTCACGTTGAAGGCGAATTCCGCCGCATTCAGTTCACGCCTGACCTGCTGCCGTCGGACATCACCGGCAGCGAAATTTATCAGCAGAATGCCACCCGCGAAGAAGACCAGTTCCGCTTCCGTCCAGGGCCGGTGTTCGGCAACGTTATCCTCGCCGATGAAATCAACCGTGCGTCTGCCCGTGTGCAGTCGGCGCTGCTCGAAGCAATGGAAGAACGCCACGTGACTGTCGCCGGGAAAACCTGGCCGCTGCCGGGCGTCTTCATGGTGCTCGCCACCCAGAACCCGGTGGATCAGGAAGGGACCTGGCCGCTGCCAGAAGCCCAGCTCGACCGCTTCCTGATGAAAGTTCTCGTCGATTACCCGTCGAAAGAGAATGAGCAGAAGGTGATGCAGATGGTTCGCGCCGAACAGCAGGCCAAATATCAGGCCCTGGCGAAGAGCGAAACCGCCCCGCAGGATGAAACCCTGACCCTTTCGCAGCAGGAAATTGCCGCCAGCTGGCAGGAAATTTCCGCCGTGTACGTGGCGCCTGCGATTGAGGAATACATCGTCAATCTGATTGAAGCGACCCGTTATCCGCATAACGTCAGCGACACGCTGGCAAGCTACATCCACATCGGCGTCAGCCCGCGTGGCTCGCTGGCGCTTGACCGCTGTGCTCGCGCGCAGGCGTGGCTCGAAGGCCGCGACGCGGTGCTGCCGGAAGACGTGCGCCGTATCGCGCCATCAGTTATCCGTCATCGCCTGATGCTGAGCTACCAGGCCAATGCCGATAACTGCACCGCCGATGACGTGGTGAAAATGCTGCTCGACGCCGTGGTGGCGTAATGGACAGCCGCCTCAGTGTCGACCGTGAGACGCTGCTTGCATTGGTCAATGACGCGCGTCTGATTGCCAACCCGCCGGGGCAAATTCCGCCCAGCGCGTTGGCCGGGGAACGCACCTCAAAACAGCAGGGACGCGGGCTGAATTTTGACAGCCTGCGCCGCTATCAGCCAGGCGACGACGTGCGCCTGATTGACTGGCAGGCAACGGCCCGTCTGCGTCAGCCGTGGATCAGACTGTACAACGAAGAGCGCGAACGCCCGGTCTTTTTGCTGGTCGATCAGCGCCTCGACATGTTCTTCGCCACCCGCGGCCAGACCAAGTCCGTCGCTGCGGCCAAAACCGCGGCGCTGCTCGCCTGGCGAAGCTGGCACGACGGCGACCGGGTCGGCAGCCTGGTGTTTAACGACACCGACATGGCGCTGCAAAAATGCCGCCCGCCGCGCACCAGTCTGAATACCATCCTCGATACGTTACAGCACTACAACCAGCTGCTGCCGGAACAGTATCCGACCGAACCTACCGCGACCGTGACGTTAGCTGATGCGCTACTGCGTGCCAGCAGTGTTATCCCCAACGGTGCGTGGGTGGCGGTCCTCAGCGATTTCCACGATCTGGACCACAATTGCGACGCCCTGCTTGCCGGGCTGCGCCGTCGCTGCGAAGTCAGCGCCTTTGTGGTGCTGGATGATTTGCACAAGCGCCTGCCCGCTTCGGGTTCCCTGGCGGCCACCTGGCAAGGTCACGAAGCGGCGTTTACGCTCACCTCCGGATTAAAGGCGGATATTGAGCAAAGCACCACCGCTCGTCTTGCCCGCCAGCAAAGCCGCCTGACGC
The DNA here is from genome assembly GCF_003935895.2 of Scandinavium goeteborgense. Taxonomy (GTDB): domain Bacteria; phylum Pseudomonadota; class Gammaproteobacteria; order Enterobacterales; family Enterobacteriaceae; genus Scandinavium; species Scandinavium goeteborgense. Next base: position 3,339,421 of record NZ_CP054058.1, read on the forward strand.
GGCTCGGCATTCGTGTGAATCATCTGGTGGTCACTCAGGATCTGATTAAGCAGTTACAAAAAGGTATCTGAATGCTCGAGAAAGGATTTACCGTGCCCGCGCTCTCACAGCCGGCGCTACCTCCCTCTCCCTCCTGGTTCCCTCTGCCGCCGGGCTGGCTGGTACTGGGTGCCCTGCTACTCGCGGTTCTCATCGTTTATCTGTTTTTCTACTGTGCCCGCTACCGCCGCAACCGCTGGCGTCGCGAAGCGCTGTCCGTTTTGCCCGCGTCACACAGCGTCGACGACTGGCTGAATCTGATTAAACAGGTCTTGCTGGTTCACCAGCCGCGCGCGACGGTCAGCAACTGGCTGACCGCAGAAGCGTTGTTGCAGCAGGTTCCCCTTGAAAATGGACTCCGCCTGCAGATGTGCGCCAAATATTGCCAAAGAGATAACCGGCTTGCGGACGATGATGAATCACGCCTGCGCCATCAATTGGCACAATGGCTGAAGGAGCTGCCCGATGTCTGAGCTATTTTCACGGATTGATTTTGCCTGGCCGTGGGCATGGCTATTGCTGCTGTTACCGTTGCTGGGGCGCTATTTGTTGCCGCAGGACAAACAGCAGAAAGAGCACGTTCGCGTGCCGTTTTTGCCCAATCTCATCGACGAATTGAAGCTCGACAGCCTGCCGGTACGCGACGGTTGGCTGCGCGGGGCGCTGTTCTGGCTGGTGTGGGCGCTGCTGGTCTGCGCCCTGACCCGCCCGGAATACCTCACCCCGCCGCAGCATATTCAGAAACCGATGCGCGACATGGTGCTTATCCTCGACGTCTCTGGCTCAATGCAAAAGAACGATGTCGAAGGCGGCATCACGCGTTTGCAGGCTGTGCAGGCATCGGTGCGTAAATTCGTGGCCGCGCGTAAATCTGACCGCATCGGGATGGTGATTTTTGCCAGCAGCGCCTGGCCGTTCGCCCCGGTGAGTGAAGATAAGCAGGCGCTGAACATGCGTATTAATCAGCTCGCCCCGGGGATGATCGGCCAACAAACGGCGATCGGTGATGCCCTCGGCGTGGCAGTGAAAGTCCTCGATTCCGGGACCGATAAAGAGGCCAGCAAACTCGCCATTCTGCTGACCGATGGCAACGATACTGCCTCGCAGCTTTCGCCGGATCTCGCCGCGCAACTCGCAGCCACGCACCACGTTCAAGTGCATACCATCGCCTTTGGCGACACGCACAGCGTCGGGGAAGATAAAGTCGACCTGCCGCTGTTGCAGCAAATCGCCCAAACGACCGGTGGAAAATCGTGGACTGCCGCCAACTCTGGCACAGCGCTCGATAGCGTCTGGAAAGAGATTGACGCCATTACGCCGGTACAGGTGAAAAGCATCGGCTGGTCGTGGCATCTGCCGCTGTTCGCCTGGCCGCTCGGGGCCGCCATGCTGCTGCTGTTCCTGCTGGCGATGGTGCGATTTATCAGGGAGAAACGGTCATGAGTGACTTCCACTTTATTTACCCGTGGCGATTGCTGGGCCTGATCGTTGCCGCCCTGCTGGCATTTTTGCCCTTCGCCGAGGCCAGCGCCTGGCAGCGCATCATGGACAAACCGTTTGCTAAAGCGCTGATTATCGGGCGTTCAAAACGATTAACCCAAGTGTTGCCGTGGCTGTTCGCGCTGGGTGTGATTGCCCTCGCCGGGCCGACCTGGCAGCGTGAGTTTCCAGCCGCCCTGACGCCGGAAAGCAACGTGATGGTGGTCATGCAGCAGGACCTGGCGATGTACGCTCAGGACCTGGCACCGAGTCGCAACGAACGCATGCAAAGCAAAATCAGCAGCCTGATGGATAACGCCCCCGGCGCACGTTACGGCCTGGTGGTGTACAACAATCAGGCGTTTGTCACCACGCCGCTGACCCAGGACCCGCAGTTCTTCTCGCTGTTCCTGCACGCGCAAAACCCGTCGCTGATGCCGGAAGGCCCCGGCTCTGGCCTGAAGGCCGCCGTTGAACTGGCGATCAAAAACAGCCCGGCCTCGCCGCGCAGCCTGATTCTGGTGGCGGATACGCTGACCGACGCCGACGTGGCCTATCTCGAAAAACTCAAAGCACCGATTCAGATTTGGGTACCGGGCACCGCAGCGGGCGGCACGTTGCCGGAGAAATACGCCAGCCGAGGGATCGACACCCGCCTCAACGTTGAGCGTTTCAGTGCGGTGCGCGAGGCCGGTATTCCGGTCACGCTGGTCACCGCCGATGACAGCGATTTGCAGGTGGTGCAGAGCCACATTCAGCAGTCGGTGACACAGCAGAACAACGCCCGCAGCGACCTGCACTGGAAAAACAGTGGCTGGCTGCTGGCAATCCCGATGCTGGTGTTGCTGTTCTTCTGGCGTCGCCAACTGATTTGCATCGCGTTGGTGATGCCGATGATGTTCTGGTCTTCCCACAGCGACGCCGCCTGGCTCGACGCGTGGGTCAACCCGGACGTTCAGGGTCAGCACGCGTTTGAGAAAGGCGACTACCAAAAAGCCGCCGAACACTTCCGCGACCCGCTGTGGCAGGGCATCGCCTGGTACAACGCCGGCAACTTTACTGCCGCGGTAGGCGCATTCCGCCGCGCGCCGCAAACGCCGGAAACGTTGTTGTGGACTGGCAACAGCCTCGCGCAGCAGAAGCAGTGGCAGCAGGCGCTGGACACCTACGATCAGGCGCTAAGCCTGCGTCCGGATTGGAAAATGGCGCGGCAAAACCGCGAAAAAGTGTCGCACATCGTCATGCAGTTGCGTCTGAAACAGCGCGAGGCTGAGCAGGAACAAGGCACCAACCAGGATGATGAAGGGCCAGACAAAGTGCTGAAAGATTTGAAGAAAGGCCAGGGCGTGAAGCAAAAAGACATTGGGGCGATCAAAGGCACTTCGCCGCAACTGAATCAGTGGTTTGAGAATTTACAGGTGTCGCCATCCGGTCTGCTGGAAAGTCTGTACCGCAACGGAGCCCAGGAGACGACGCCATGAAACGCCTGTTAGCGCTGCTGATGGTGGCGATGCTCCCGGCCCACGCGGCAATGGACATCACCCGCGAAATCGTGGCCCCGAAAAGCATTGTGCCGGGACAGCCGGTGACCGTAGCGGTCACCTACTGGACCGACAGCTGGTTTAACCCGCCGCCGTCGTGGCCGGACTTTCCGGTCCAGTACGGCGTGTTGCTCAACACTCCGCTACCGAACCAGCTCCTGAGCCGCCAGCAAAACGGCGTCACCTGGAGCGGCATTCGTCTGGAGCGCCAGCTGATGGCGTGGGATCAGAGCACGCTGCGCCTGCCCGCCATCGATTTGACCTCCACATCTGCCGGTCAGCCGCCAGCGACGGTGCATCTGGACGCCATCGAACTGCCGGTCGTCTGGCCGAAAGGCGTCGAGCAGCCGGACCGCTTTTTACCCGCGCGCGGCCTGACGCTCACGCAGACCATCACCCAGTATCACGCCGGGAAAGATAAAACCCTGCGGGCGGGAGATGCCGTCGAGCGCGTGGTGACGGTCAAAGCACAGAACATCTTGCCGGCGCAGATCCCGCAAATTCTGTACGCCATTCCCGGCGATGAGAGCCAACGCCTGACGCCGCAGAACAGCTTTATCAAAGGTGGCCGCGACGAGATTGTCGGTGCGATGCGCGTGGAAAAACTGCGCTACATGCCAACCGATTCCGGCACCCTGACGCTGCCGCCGATCAAACTTCGCTGGTGGGATACCGAGCACCAGCAGTGGAAACTGGCGGAGCTGAAAGGCGAAACGCTGAAGGTTGAAAGCGCCCGCGCCGCAGGTAAAGAATCCGCCCTGCGCGGCAGCACCGGCGACACGCCGTGGCATGTCGTCATCGGCCTGCTGATTCTGCTGATTATCGGCGCAAGCGGCTGGTTTGCCCGCCGTCAGCTGCGCCAAAGTGCGAACTGGTTACAACACCGCTGGCAGCGCTTCTGGCAGCCAGTCTCATTGCCTGAACTCGCCCCCGTTGAAAGGAAAAAACGATGAAAAAAACACTTCTGGCCTGCACGCTGATGCTGGGTTGCAGCACGCTGGCCCACGCCGACCCGCTTTCCGCCTGGAATGACACTGCGGCCAAACAGTCTATCGAGCAATGGGTTCAAAACTCGACCAAACAAGGCAGCGACACGTTTATTCCGGAAGACCAGCGCTACGTGGTGTTTGATAACGACGGCACCCTGTGGCCGGAAGCGCCGCTGACGTTCCAGGTGAAGTTCATTCTGGACGAAGTTAAGCGCCTGGCGCCGGAGCACCCGGAGTGGAAAAAGGACCCGCTGTTTAACGCGGTAATGAATAACGACCTGAAAGCCATCGAGAAAAGCGGTGAGAAGGGACTGATGAAGCTCCTCGCCGCCGCACAAACTGGAATGACGACGGAAGAGTTTTCAACGCGCGTCGCCAACTGGATGGATACGCACAAAGACGAGCGATTCGGCTGCCGCTACGACCAGATGGGCTACCAGCCAATGCGCCAGCTGCTCGATTATCTGCGTGAAAACGGCTTCAAAACCTGGATTGTTTCCGGCGGCGGCATCGACTTTATGCGTGTTGTTTCGCAGAAAATGTACGGCATTCCACCGGAGCAGGTGATCGGTTCGTTTGCGCTGGGTGAATTTTCTCTCACCGATAACGGCACGCAGATTACCAAAACACTGCAAGGTGCATTTAACGACGATGCGGCCAACAAGCCGGTGGCTATCCACCTGTTTATGGGCCATCGCCCGGTGGGCGCGTTTGGTAACAGCGACGGCGATTTGCAGATGCTGCAATACACCGCCGCGAACCCGAATGTTAAGACGTTTGGCCTGCTGGTGCATCACACCGATGCCGCACGCGAATACGCTTACGACAGTCATCCAACCGCCAGCGGCAAACTGGTTACCGCCCTGCCCATCGCGAAAGCCAAAGGCTGGACGGTGGTGGATATGAAGCAAGACTGGAAAACGGTGTTTGATCCGGCGATGTGTCCGGCGAAGTAAATCTCTGCGGGCTGATGCCCTCTCCCCGCCCCTCTCCCACAGGGAGAGGGAGTAAAAAATCGGCTTCGATGGGTTCCCTCTCCCACAGGGAGAGGGTTAGGGAGAGGGGTAACTCGTGATTTGCAGGCCCGGCAAGCCAGCGCCGCCGGGCGTTGATATCACTCCAAAATCGTCTCACCCACCTTCGTTGGCTTCGAAAACAGCAGCACCAGCGGCAGCAGGATAAAGCACAAGAACATCATCAGCCGGAAATCCTGATAGTACGCCATCACCGTCGCCTGACGGGTCACTTCGTTGTTAATAGCCATCAGCCCGGACATGTTGTGCAGACCGTACATGCCGTGATGAATATCATGCTGCAACGCTTTGTTGAACGGGTTAATAAACCCGGAAAACACACTGTGGTTACGCTGGCTCTGCTGGGCCAGATAGGTCGTCACCATCGAAATCCCGATGCTGCTGCCGATATTACGAATCAGCGAATACAGCGACGTGCCTTCGGTGCGGTATGACGGCGCGAGCGTCGAGAAGGTCAGCGTCGAGAGCGGCACAAACGTCAGGCCCATGCCGATACCCTGCACCACGCCGGAGCTGATAATTTCCCACTGGCTCATCCACATGCTGAACTGCGTCATCTGCCACAGAGAAATCGCCATCACCACCACGCCCAGCGCGATAACGTAACGCAGGTCGACTTTCCCGGCGATGCGTCCGACGACCATCATGCTGAACATGGTGCCGAACCCGCGCGGGGTCATCAGCAGGCCCACGTCGATAACCGGATAGTTCATGAAGTTTTGCAGCAACGGCGGCATCAGCGCCATCGTTGCCAGCAGGATGATGCCCATCATAAAGCTGAACAGCAGCCCCACCACAAAGTTCTTATCGCGGAAAATCCCCGGCTCGATAAACGGTTTCTTAGCGGTAAAAATGTGCGAGACAAACAGATAAAACGCCACGCCAGCCAGCACCGCTTCGATGATAATTTCCCCACTCGAGAACCACTCTTTCGACTGGCCCCGGTCGAGGAACAGCTGCAAGCTGCCGATCGCCACGCTCAGTAAGAAGAAGCCCAGCAGGTCGAATTTCCGTTTTGCATCGAGCGCCGTTTCGGTGACGAAGGTACTGATCCCCAGCCACGCCAGCGCGCCAAACGGGATGTTAATGTAGAACACCCAGCGCCAGCTGTAATACTCGGTGAGCCAGCCGCCGAGCGCCGGGCCGAGGATTGGCCCGACCATCACGCCCATGCCCCACATCGCCATCGCCGAGCCATGTTTCTCTTTCGGCCAGGCATCCAGCATCACCGACTGCGACAGCGGCACCAGGCTTGCGCCAAAAATCCCCTGCAGCAGACGGAAAATCACGATTTGATCGAGAGTCTGTGCAGCCCCGCACAGCATGGAGGCCACGGTAAAACCGACAACCGACCACGTGAACAGGCGCTTACGCCCGATTCGCGCGGCGACAAAACCGGTCATCGGCATCGCAATCGCCGCAGCCACGATATAGGACGTCAGCACCCACGAGGTCTGGTCCTGCGTCGCACCCATTGCGCCCTGCATATGCGGCAGGGCCACGTTGGCGATGGTGGTATCCAGCGCCTGCATGATGGTTGCCAGCATCACCGAGAAGGTGATGAACAATCGTCTGTCGGCAGTACGCTTCAGTGGCTGCGGAGCAGCTATCACATCAGACATAACGGACCTCCTCAGGACGCGCTGTGAGTGCTGGCCTGGGTATCAATTTTGATGGTGGCGCTTAAGCCCGCACGCAGCTGCGGCTGGTTAGAGTCGGTTTCCAGACGGATACGAACCGGCACGCGCTGGGTCACTTTCACCCAGTTACCGGTGGCGTTTTCCGCCGGGATAACCGAATACTCAGCACCCGTCGCCGGGCTGATGCTGCTCACTTTGCCGTGCCAGGTCACGCCCGGAGCGTAGTCGACGCTGATTTCTGCCGTCTCGTTATCACGGATGTGGGTTAAATCTTTCTCGGTAAAGTTCGCTTCAACATATAAATTCTGATCGGAAACCAGCAGCATCGCGGTGGTCCCGCCCTGCACGTATTCCCCGGTCTGCAATACCTTGGTGATATTGCCGGACGACGGCGCATATTCGTTGACGTGAGTCAGGTCATTCTTAGCCGAATTAAGGTGCGCGAGCGCTTCTTTATAACGCGGGTGTTTTTCCACCGGCAGTGAAATATCGCCGCCGAAACTGTCGACCACTTCCTGCAATTGTTTTTGCAGCATGTTCACTTCCAGCGCCATCAGCAGGGTTTTCTGATGTGCACCATCGATTTCAGACGCCGACACGTAGCCCGGGCCGCTCAGACGATGTAAACGCCCTTCTTCACGTTGCGCATAAGCATACTGACTTTTGGATACCGCGATGTTGGCGAGCTTGCTCTGATATTGCGATTTAATAGTTTTTAAATCGATAACGGTATTATTCAGTTCAGACTTCGCCTGCGCCACCGCTAATTCATACGGTTTAGGATCGACGCTAAATAATAAGTCGCCTTTATTCACATGCTGGTTTTCTTTTACCGCCACGTGTAATACACGCCCGGAAACTTCCGCGCCAATTGCGGTTTTATCCGCTTTCACGTAAGCATTATCGGTTTCAACATAACGACCGCCGGTCAGATAGAACCAGCCGCCCGCCGCAACGCCCAGAGTCGGAACGACGAGTAATAAGATAAAACGCAGTTTTTTAATATTCATGTGCAGGTCTCTTTATTCAGGCGATACCCACGTCGAAAAAAGGAAATGAAAATAACGCAGACGCACCGCGCGACGGACAGGCAGCGTCTAATTGAAGTGTTCAGGTATCAGCAGAGTTATTGATGAGATGAATAATACTTAGCCTGCTTATTAAAGACTAAGCAGGCTGTGCTATTAGCGGTTTAATTATAAATTTGATTGGCTGGAGCGCCTTATTTTCAGGCGTCCGGCGAGGGCCAGATGGGTGGCGGCATCTTCGGCATTACAGAGATATTCCACCGCCAGCCTGCCGAGTTCACCATAAGGTAGCTGAATACTTGTCAGCGGCGGCGTCATTTGCTCAGAAATCTTCTGATCGTCATAACCGGCCACCAGCATGGCCTCCGGCACCGGCACACCGTGGGTGGAAAGCGCCTGATAACAGCCAATCGCCAGCCAGTCGCTGGCACAGAAAATTGCGTCGGGGCGCGTCTCGAGAGCCAACAGCGTGATCGTCGCCTGGTAGGATTCATTAAATTGCCAGTTAGTCTGATGCACCCACTCCGGCTGCGGCGTAATACCCGCCTGCGCCAGCGCGGCCTGATAGCCTGCCAGACGCTGTCGGGTGGCCTCCATCCAGGATTCGCCGGTGATATGCGCGATGCGCGTCGCTCCCTGATTGATCAGGTGGCGCGTGAGCTGATAGGCGTTGGCGTAATCGTCCGGCACGAACGACGGCAGCAGCGGTGAATCCGGGTCACGCTGATTGAGCAGCACCAGCGGCAAAGCGGTGCAATCCTGAAACGCGGTCATGTCGACCATCGTCGTGACCGGCGAGGCGAGAATAATCCCCACGCAGTTACGTTTCTCCAGTTGGCGAATGATGTTCAGCGCCAGCTCGCTGTCGTCGCCGTAGTCGTACACCGTGAGCAGCACTTCATTGCGCCACGCCGCATCGCGCGCCTGGCTGATGGCGTCAATAAACGGATCGTAGCTTTGTAGGGAGCTTATCAGCAGCGCGATTTCTTGCTGATTGCGCGGGGAATGAATGGCCGGCAGGCGGTCATAGCCCAGCTCGCTCGCCACGGCGAGAACCCGTTGGCGCGTCTCTTCACTGAGTTTGATATTGCGCGACTGATTAATCACCAGCGATACCGTGGCCTGTGAGACCCCGGCGGCGCGGGCGATATCGTTCATCGTGACCTTATTTTTGCGCTTCATTTTCCCTGCCCCACGGCTAACAGAATCAACATCATACCTGCCCTTGTCTCATTTCGGCAGGGCCGTGCGCCCTGCGTCACGTTTCTTCGCGCTCTGTGCATCGACTTTGTGACGCTGTTCGCTTTTTTACCACCTGCCATTTGCTCATTTATCCGTCGACTAATATTTATTAGCTAAACATTATCAGCCAATGGAGATTACGATGAAAGAGCAATGGAGTCAGGCGCAGGCGCAAGCGTGGTACCAGCAACAGGGCTGGCTGTGCGGCTTTAACTATCTGCCGTCGAGTGCGGTGAACTGGACCGATATCTGGCAGAAAGAAACCTTCGACGCGCCGACCATTGAGCGCGAGCTCGGTTGGGCGGCGGAAGCGGGCTACAACTCGCTGCGTATCAATCTGCCGTTTATCGTCTGGGAGCATGACCGCGACGGGCTGATGGCCCGTATCCATCACTTCTTACAGATTGCCGACGGTCACGGTTTCCGCACCATACTGACGCTGATGGACGACTGCGGCTTTTCCGGTGATGAGCCGTATCTGGGCCAACAAAAAGCCCCGGTGCCGGGGAAACACAACAGTCAGGCGGCGGCGAGTCCGGGCCGGGCGAAAGTGTGCGATCGCGACGAATGGCCGCAAATTGAGCGCTATGTGCGCGACATCGTGCGTGAATTCCGCAGCGATAAACGCGTCCTGCTGTGGGACCTGTACAACGAGCCGGGCAACCGCGGCATTTTCGCCACCGGCACCGTCGAAGTGCAGTATGACGAAAAGCTGGAAAGCTACGCGCACGAGCTGATGCAGCGCGCGTTTGAGTGGGTTCGTGACGAAGATCCTGAGCAACCGCTTACCGTCTGCGCCTGGCGTTTGCCGCCGGAAGAGGAAAACGAAACCTACTATCAGCATCCGCTGGACCAGACCGCGCTGGCGCTCTCCGACGTGGTCAGCTTCCACGCCTACACCAACACTGCACGCATGGTGGCCATCATTCACCAACTCGAGCAACTGGGCCGACCGATATTCTGCACCGAATGGCTGGCCCGCCACGTCGGCAGCACTATTGAAGAGCAGCTTCCGCTGATGCACGCCGCCAACGTCGCGCCGTATCAATGGGGACTGGTGCGCGGGAAGACCCAGACCTGGCTGCCGTGGCCGGTAGTGATTACTCACTCAACGGACTATTGCCGCCTGTGGTTCCACGACGTCTTTGAAGAAAACGGCATCCCGTTCTCGAAAGCGGAAATGAGTCTGGTGCGTAAGCTGAGTCGCATTGGCCTGCACCCTGCCCGTTCATAACATAATGACACTCCCGCCAGTCCGCTGGCGGGGGAAAGGTACGCACTATGGCAAATACGATGAAAATACCGTCACGCGAGTTGTGGTCTTATTTTGGCTATGGTTTAGGTCAGTGTTTTAGCTTTGGTTTAGTGGGTTCGTTTATTAACTATTTTTATACCGACGTGCTGGGCATTTCCGCCCTTGCCGCCAGTACCATTTTCCTGATTGCTCGCGCCTGGGATGCGATCCACGACCCGCTGTTTGCCAGCTTCATGGACACCATCAACAGCCGCTTCGGCAAGTTCCGCCACTTTATGCTGATTGCGCCGCTGCTGATAACCGGCGTGACCCTGTTGTCGTTCTATAAAATTGAGGCCGATACCACCACCAAAATTCTGTACGCCGGGGCGACCTATATTTTGTGGGGCACGCTGTACGCCATTTCCGATATTCCGTTTTGGTCAATGTCGTCGGTGATGACTAACGATTCTGGGCAGCGCACCCGCGCGGTGACAGCGGCGATGCTCGGGGTGAATGCCGGGATCGCCTGCGCCAACATCTTCTTCCCGAAACTGGCGGCGTTTTTCTCCCAGTACAGCGACGACAAAGGCTATTTTATGGCGGCGCTGGTGATGATGCTGGTCGGCCTGCCGCTGATGCTCAACGGCTTTATGCAGATTAAGGAGCGCGTGCCGCCGAGCCCGGAAAAGGTCACCATGCGCGACACTTTCCGCAATTTACGCCAGAACAAGCCGCTGTTTATTATTCTGCTGTCGTTCTTTTTCTGCGTGTTCCATAACGTCGCCAACGGCATTTATATCTACTTCTTCATTTACAACATGGGCGATGCCAGCCTGCAAATGATCATTGGGGTAATGGGAATTGTGGCGGCGGTTGTTTGCCTGGTGGCGCCGATGCTGACGCGTAAGATGCAGAAGCGGAAGCTGTTTATGATCCTCTGCGGGCTGGATGTCGCGGTGCGCGTGGTGATGTGGTTTGCCGGATATCAGCACACCGTGGTGCTGTTCCTGCTGCTGGGGCTGAGTACGCTGTTCGTGATGATGACCAACATTCTGACGTCGTCGATGATTGCCGACACCATCGAATACGCGGAGTACCACACCCATAAACGTTGCGCGGCGATTACCTTCTCCGGGCAGACGTTCACCGGCAAAATGTCGGTGGCGGTGGGCGGTGGCCTGATTGGGGTTTTCCTGACCATGATTGGCTATGTCCCGCAGGCGCAAAGCCAGAGTGACACGGTGCTGACCGGGCTGTTCTTTGGGATATGCCTGTTGCCCGCCATCGGGTCGTTGATTCGTTTGGGCTTTATGTCGCGTTTTACCTTCACCGAAGAGAAGCACGCGGAGATTTGTCGCCTGTTGGCGGAGCGGCGTCATGCCACGGTGGAGGAGGACGTAGACGTCACAACCCGGCCGATTTCAGCGAATTGAGGTGAGAAAATGCCCGGCGGCGCAAGCTTGCCGGGCCTACCAGGGCGAGTTGTGAATCGCTTTATGTAGGCCCGCGCAAGCGGAGCGCCGCCGGGCATTCGATGCACGAAGTAGGCCCGCGCAAGCGGAGCGCCGCCGGGCATTCGATGCACGAAGTAGGCCCGCGCAAGCGGAGCGCCGCCGGGCATTCGATGCACGAAGTAGGCCCGCGCAAGCGGAGCGCCGCCGGGCATTCGATGCACGAAGTAGGCCCGCGCAAGCGGAGCGCCGCCGGGCATTCGATATACGATGTAGGCCCGCGCAAGCGAAGCACCGCCGGGCATTCGATAGACGATGTAGGCCCGCGCAAGCGAAGCACCTCCGGGCGGTCGATGCACGATGTAGGCCTGTGCAAGCGAAGCGCCGCCGGGCAGGCAAACTTACTCTTCGAAGTACCAATAACCCTGGTTGATCAACGCCGTCAGCTCAGCGATAAACGCCGGGTTTTGCAGCGCGTCGCCCAGTTCCTTCTCACCGAGTTCGGTGAAGCGACACAGCGCGTCGGCGGCTTTGGCGTCGACTGTCTTCCAGCCTTCGCTGTTAATAAAGTAGCTGTCACCGATGTTCAACACACGCAGGCCGCTCAGACGAACCAGCATTTCCCCGCCCGTCAGCGCATCCAGCACTTCTTCTTCCGCGTACGGCGGTTCTGCCGGGGCGATATCCAGTTCGTGACGCGGCGTAGAAGCGAAGCGGCCAAACCACTGGGCGAAATCTTCCGGCTGGCTGATAACGTCAATCATCATGTTACGCAGGCGCTCAAGCTCATGCGCTTGCACCTGGCCTGGATGTTCACGGACGGTCAGTTCAGGGTCGGCGTAATGCGCGCCACCGAGATCGTTTTCCAGCGCGTAATCAGCAAAGCTGCTGATCAGGTCGCGGCCGTTCGGCCCACGGAAGCCCACGGAGTAGTTCAGCGTGTTTTCAAACGTGTAACCGTCGTGTGGGAATCCAGGCGGAATATACAGGATATCGCCCGGCTCCATTTCAACGTCAATAATCGGTTCAAACGGGTCAACGTGCAGCAGCGCCGGATGCGGGCAGAACTGACGCATTGGGATGGCATCGCCCACGCGCCAGCGACGGCGGCCCATGCCCTGAATGATAAACACATCGTAGTTATCGATGTGCGGGCCAACGCCACCGCCCGGCACCGAGAAGGAGATCATCAGGTCGTCCAGACGCCAGTCCGGCAGTACGCGGAACGGACGCACCAGTTCCGCCGACGGCGCATGCCAGTGGTTGACGGCCTGTGCCAGCAGCGACCAGCCAGTTTCGCCCAGCCCGTCGAAATCTTCGAACGGACCATGGCTGGCGTCCCATTTACCATCAGTCTGACGCACCAGACGGCTGTCCACTTCCGGCTCCATTGCCAGGCCTGCCAGCTCATCTGGCGTGATCGTGTCAACAAAGTTTGGGAAGGCATTTTTCAACACAACGGGCTGTTTTTGCCAATATTTCTCTAAAAACTCGGGCCAGTTAAGGTTCAGTTGGTTAACCATACAATCACACCAGTAAGAGGATAAACGGTGGTGATTATGCGAGAAGTGGCCAGGGGCGACCTTGTTGAGGGTCAAGGGTTGGCGAAAAAATGAATCATCCCGACTCTTTTTAGAGGGATTTAAGAATTCTTTAAGAACTGGCGAGTAAGATAATCCTTAAGCTAATGAACACGGAATACGTCACTCTGGAGCACTCAACAATGACGAAGAACACCACCCTTGCCCTGCTGCTGCTTGCCCTCCCTGCCCTGCCCGCATTTGCCCAGTCAAACCTGACCGGCTGCGCCGCAAAGAAGGACGACATCCAACAGCAAATCGACTACGCCAAAGCGCACAACAACAGCTACCGCATCGCCGGGCTTGAAAAAGCGCTGTCAGAAGTTTCAGCTCATTGCACCGACGCGTCGCTGCGCGCAGATCGTGAAGCCGACGTGCGTAAAAAAGAGCAGAAGGTCGCCGAGCGCGAGCAGGAACTGACCGAGGCAAAAACCACCGGACGCACGGATAAAATCCAGAAAAAGCAGGAAAAACTGGATGACGCTAAAAACGAATTAGCCGATGCAAAAACCGAACTGAATAAATAACGAAATCGCCTCCGGGCGATTTTATTTTGGTTATCGCGTCATGAAAAAATAAGACACTTCCCGCCCGCCATTTAATATTAAACAAGTCCATTATCAGACCACTTTCCCATTCATTATATAATCAGCAGCGAGTGTTTACATTAAACGATGTACTGTCAGCGCCCCGGTTTTATCCAGCCTGACACCGATGAACCCTTTCTGAATATCCTTTCAGTGGCGATCTTTATTGTTTATGCAATGCGTTGATTTCCGCTTGACGTTGGCAGAAGGTGCTCACCGCTTTCATTTCCAGGCGAATCGTACGCATGAGAAAAAGTAAGAAAATTTTAAAGAATGCCGAGATAATGAGGATGCTCATTGTCCTGTCCTGCGCGGTAGCACTGATTTCTACGGTGCTGAGCTGGTGGCAGATCACGGCAGTTTCACACCACTATATCGCCGCTCGCGAACGCGCCTCGAAATTCAACACTATCAAGCTGATGCTCAACACCAATCATCTGATGGGCAACGAGCGCGGCTACTCCAACGAATATTTGCTGGAAACGTCTCAGGATGAACTGCACGCGAAAACGGCGCTGAACATGGCGCGGGAAAAGACGGATGCGTCTATTCAACAACTTAAAGCGATCCCGGCGCTGACCGCACGCGTGGCCGATGCCGAAGAAGGGTTGAGCATCGCCCGGCGTACCGTCGACAACGTCATGACGGATTCAACCAAAACGCCCACCGAAGTCGCTCGCGCAATGAATGCCTTGCTGGATGCCACCGGGGCGTTTAATAAGCTCACTATCTCGGTCTCGATGAATTTTGCCAGCAAAGATATTGCAGGCACCGGCTATTTTTATACCCTGCTTTCACTCGGCGAAATCAGAGATACGTTAGGCCGCATGGCGACGCCGTATCTGTTTTCCCTGCGTTATGACACCCCAATTTCAAAAGAAGACATGACGGCCACCACCAAACGTCAGGCGCGCCTCAATGTACTTTGGCTACTGCTTGGCGGTTTGAAGGATAATCCGGCGCTGAGCGGCGATCTGCAACGTGCACGCGAAGATTATAAGAACAAGACCGAATTCCTGATTAAGACCGTCGACAATCACATGACCTATAACGGTCTGAAGCATATTGATGCCGTCGTTTTTTCGATTCAGTATCGTGAAGGCTTAAGCCATTTCCAGCTGCTGGAGCAAAAATATCTCGATAATTTGGGCAGCTTCTTCGCGAACCAGACCGAACAGTCGTTCGATCGTTTGGTTGAAGTCATCGTCTCTCTGATTGTCCTGCTGTGCATCATTATCACCATCTGCATCTTTATTAATATGCGGGTGCTGAAACCGCTGCTGACGCTGAATGAAACCATTCGCAATGTGATGGATGACAACATCAATAAGAAAGGCGCTGATGCGGAAGACGCGGCGGAAATTCAGAATTTGTTTAAATCCATCGATCTGTTAGACGGCGTGTTTAAGCAGCAGAAAGCGGAAACCAAAGTGCTGACCCGCAAGATGAATGAAGACCCGCTCACGGGGATTGGTAACCGTCGTTTCTTCAATGAGCAGGTCGCTAAGCTTCCGCAACATATTCCAGAAGACGCTTCCCTGTGGCTGGCGATTATCGACGTCGATCACTTCAAACGGGTCAATGACACCTGGGGCCATCCTTTCGGCGATGAAGTGCTGATTGGCCTGGCGCGCACGCTGCAAAGCAACTGCCGCGCAGGGGACTTTGTCGCCCGCTTCGGCGGGGAAGAATTCGCGGTGATGTTCAACGCCGAGTCAGACGTTCAGGCACAACAAATCCTCGCGCGTTTCCAGGAGACTATCCGGGCGATGCGTTTTGTCGCGCCGGATGGCAATCAGGTTGGCATCACCGCCAGCTTTGGTGCCGTTCAGGTTGATGACGCGTCTATCGAAACGCTGCTGGAAAAAGCCGATGCGGCGCTGTACCAGGCGAAAGCCGACGGACGTGACCGCGTGTCGTGGGCTTAAGCCTGCTTTAACGCTGATAACCCGGCCCAGGAATCCCTCTTCCTGGGCGCACCTCTCCCGGCAAGTCCCGAATACCCGCCCCTCTTCCCCGCGCTCTGCATTAGCCCAAAAAAAAACGGCTTTCCCGTGAGAGAAAGCCGTTACCAAAAGGGTAATTGAAAAGAAAAGTCAGACTCTTTTTACCGATGAGCGACCGGGATATTGGCCGCTGCGGCAGGAGGAACAATCGCTTTTACGCTCTGCAACGCAGGCGTTGCCGGATGCGCGACTTTGTCACCATCCTGGCCGAAGAAGTCTTTTAAGGTATCCGATGCGGTTTTCGTCAGGATCATGATTTCAATACGACGGTTCGCTTCATTCTTCGGATGCGCTTTATCCAGCAGCATCTGGTCTGCCATGGCGTTAACCTGCAAAACCTTGCCGCTCGGCATACCCGCATTTTCCAGAATTTGTCGCGCCGCCAGGGCACGATCGCCGGACAGATTCCAGTTACTGTAATGCCCACCGCGGTACTTCAGCGCATCGGTATGTCCGGTGATAATCATTTTGTTATCCAGCGAATCAAATACCGGCGTCAGCTGGGTCAGCAGCGTTTTAAAATACGGTGAAATGCGGGTGCTGCCGACGGAGTACATCTGGCGATGTTTGTCATCTTTGATCAACACGCGCAGCCCTTGAGGCACAATCTCAATCTCGAGGTTCGCATCCATCTTCGCCTTCTGGGCAATGTTATAGATGGTGGTCGCCAGTTCCCCTAACTCACGCGCATTCTTCTGCTTCAGCAGCGCGGTGTTTTCCGTGCTTCGGATAGGCATGTTCAGCTGGTTATTCGCGACGGTATGATGCGCATTGGCGTGCGCAATCCTGTTCGCCAGCGCGCCGTGCATGCCCTGGGAATGAATCGGATGCATCGCCGCGGAGATGTTGTTGAGCGGCGCCATGCCGCCCCCGTGAAAGATGGACTGGTTATACAGTGCCGCCACAACCTGCGCGCGCTCCTTTTTGCTGACGCTGCCAACAATCCACAGCGTCATAAACAACGCCATCATTGCGAGGGTAAAGTCAGCAAAAGCCACTTTCCATGCGCCGCCATGATGGGCCGCATGGCCCTTTTTTACCTGTCGGCGAATAATGGTTTTGCCGGGCACCCGCTCCCGACGACCGGGTCTGTTTCTTACACTCATTCCTGCTCCAGCATCGCGTTAACCCAGGAGTCAAGATTGGAGAAGGTCGGCTTCGAGGCCAGATGCAGCAGTTTACGACCGGCATCCACCGCCAGCAGCGTAGGTTTGCCCGCCGCCTGCGCCACCAGCACGGTACGCACACACTCCAACAGCGAGTGCTCAGCACGCGCCTGCAGTTCCATGGCGTTGGAAAGGGGGTCCATGATGCAGTAACAGATGAAGACGCCCATGAAGGTTCCCACCAGCGCCGCCGCCACTTTCAGACCAATCAGCGCAATCGAGCCATCGATGGACTGCATGGTGATGATGATCCCCAGTACCGCCGCACAGATACCAAAACCAGGCATCGCTTCCGCCGTACGCTGTAACGAACGGGATGGCGTCAGCAGGGATTCTTCTGCGGTTTCCAGTTCCTGATCGAGAATGCTCTCCAGCTCGTGGGCGTCAATTTTGCCCATCGCCATCAGGCGGAAGTTATCGGCAATAAACGTCACCAGACGCTGCTGGGTCAGAACCAGCGGGTATTTCTGGAAAATGGTACTTTCCGACGGCTGTTCGATATGCTGATCGAGCGCACGCAGGCCGCCGTTCTGCACGGTTTCCAGCAGTTCATACAGGCACAGCAGCATCTGGCGCTGAAATTCCGGCCCCATTTTCTTCTTGCTGATAACGCCTTTGATCTGGTGGAAGATTTCCTTCAGAACGTGCATTGGGTTACCAATGATCATCGCCCCTGCACCCGCACCAATAATGATGATCATTTCCGCAGGCTGCCAGATAGCGACCAGCTGTCCACCGGCTTCAAAATACCCACCGAAGACACACACCAGTACGACAAGTAACCCCAATATTTTTTGCATGACACCCTCAATTCCTGTTACTGGCAGCGTTATGTCGCTGCCTGTTATTCCTGATTAAAATAGGCGTGGATCTTTTCCATGATCCGCTTATTCATCTGACAAACGCGGGATTCCGTCACCCCTAACACCAGTGCTATCTCTTTGAGATTCATGCACTTCTGGTAGTACATTGCCAACACCTGCCCTTCGACCTCCGTCAGCTGCGCGAGCGCTTTGCTGAGGAGATCCTGGGTAATGAACTGATCTTCAAGCCGACGACCCTGGAAAATATGCTCGTCCTGATCGGTGGACAGCAGTTCGTCCAGGCTGGACATCGTTTCCGCATTTTCTAGCTGGAGATATTCCTGGTACTCGTTGGCATCAATCCCGTGAGGAGCCAGCTCGCTCCACTCCGGTTCATGCCCTAACTGCTGGCGTAGAGTTCGGATCAAGTCTTTGATGCGATGGTATTTTTGCCGCAACTGTCGCGGACGCCAGTCCAGGCTGCGCAGTTCATCGAGGATCGCCCCACGAATGCGCTGGCTGGCGTAACCGGCAAAGTTTTCGTCTGGCACACCAAAACGGCGAATAGCGCTGAGTAAACCCATCAGCGCTATCTGTTCCATATCCTGTCGCTCAATGATGTGACTGCATTGATGCGACAGCTGACGAACGATTTTCCGCACCAGAGGAAGCCAGGCCATGAGGTACTGGTTTTCTTCCTGTGGTGTCATTTGGAGCGTTACCTGGAACGCTTGCCCTTCATACTCTTGCTGCATCGTATACTTTCACGCTTCTCTACGGCCTGCGGTTACTGGAACACGGCTTTGGTCACCAGCACATCGCAGAATGGCTGTTCCATATGGCGGTTTTGCAATTCGCTTTTCAGCGCATTGGCCAGCAGATCGCGGATCTCCGGCACCTTCATGTACTGAATATCGTCGAAGCTTTTCTGCGATAACGTGCTGACGATAATGCTCTGATACAGCGACTCGTCATCTCGGACGGTGTTCTGCTTCTCTTTGTCGTTCACGGCCAGCGCCAGTTCCATCAGCACGTAGTGGTGAATGCCATTGCTGTCATTGAGCGTGACAACGGTTTCCGGCATCGAGATAAAGCTCAGGTTCTCGGGGTTAATCGGTGCGGCTGGTGCGGCCGGTCCAGCGGCAGTCAGGTGCGGCAATTTGCCCGATTTCACGAGGTAAAAGCCCACCCCGCCACCGATAAGTACGACGAGACAAGCGCTAATGAGACTGGCGGCAATAATCTTTTTCATGGGTTAACTTAAACTTTAAGCAGAACGGATTCGTTCCGGGATAAATCGGGAGCGTCGTCGGTAAAGCGGGAAGCCAGCACGGCGGCCTCTTCTTCCTGACGCTGTTGTTGATGCTGCTGCTGAGACTGACCGTCCGATGAGACCTGCACGTTCACCTGCATGAAGTTCTGCTGGACCAGGTGCTGACGCAGATGATCGGAGAACTGCTGCAACGTCTTCATGACGTCAGCCTGGCTCGCGCCAATGTGCACGTTCAGGTTCTGGTTGGCGTCGAGATGCACGACGATCTCCAGCTTGCCCATCGACGGCGGATCAAGGCGGATCGTCGACACCTGCTGCTGGTTTTGCAGCTGGAACTGGATCCTGTCCTTGAGCAGATCATTGAGCTTTTCGCCCAGTTCATCCGCCGAGGTGCTGGCAACCGGCACGGTCATCACCGGCATCGTCGAATCGGTCTCAGACGTCGCGCGTGAGGAGAAGTCGCTCATGGCGGCAATTGCCGTCAGTGGCGCGTCGGCCTGCTTTTGGCCCGCATCAACAACGTGATTCGCCACCGTCGTTTTCAGCGCGGCATGCAGATTCTCATGCAGCGTGGCCCGGTTATTGGTGACGTTGGTCGCCGCCTGTCGATTGCTGCCCAGCGCGTGAAGGTTCTGCGCGGCAAACTTAGCGAGCGTCGCCTGCTGAGAGGCGCTGCCCTGCTGCTGCTGCGCGGTGGCCTGGTTTAACAACGACTGCAATGCCTGCGGCAACACGTGCTCGCTCTGGCTTGCGTCCTGCTGCTCGCCATGGGCGGACATCATTCCCATCAGTTTCACCAGCGAACGGGCATCCACCCCGGCCAGCGCCGTGGTTTTCATCATCGCTTGCCCGGCGGCAGGCGCCTTGTCCTCTGGCGTGGCGGCAGGCTTCGTCAACAGCATTGCCATCAGCGCGCTTAAATCCTGCGGCAGCGTGTCAGTATCAGGCTGGCTCTCTTTCGTGGCGTGCGCGCGATGTCTGGACATCACGCCCGACGTGGCGTTTTCTAGCGAAAAATCACCCGCGTCGCCGCTCTGTGGCTGAACAGCGGTCGACTCCGGGTCTGCCAGCAGCGTTGTCACTGCCGGTTGAACTGAATTCATTCTTGCTCCGTGAATAAATTGACCATTGAGTAAGCCAGCATCCCTTCTTTGTTACTTTGATGCTCTGCCATACGTTTTTTCAGTAGCGCGACGCGAGTCTCCCGGCGCTCTATGAGGCTGCCGAACGCGTCATGCAGCATTTTTTTGGTTTCCTGTAGCCGAAGCGCAGAAGATTCCTGCGCTTCGTACTCAGCGAACACCGACATGACTTGCTGATTGAGACCCGGCATCCGACGCCAGCGCTGCTGATCGAGCGCGGCGTTCATGTCGTCAATTAAGGCAACCAGCTGCTTGCGTAATTGTTCACTGGACATCACCGCTACCCCAGCTTCTTCGCCAGACCTTCCCAACCTTCATGCAAGTTGTTCAGGATCTGCACAACCTCATCCATCTTCTCAATGCTGAGCTCGCTGCTGGCTTCGTACAGACGGTAGACGCAGTGGTCATACAGACGGGCCAGATTTTGTACCAGCTCCCCGCCGGTTTCGAACTCCAGCGAACTGGTTAACGCATTGAGAATATCGATGCACTTATTGATGCTTTGCGCTTTTCGCTCAAAACGTTTGCCTTCAATGTGACTCTTCGCGCGCTCCAGCTCATCGAGCAATCCGGAGTACAACACCAGCACCAAATCGAGCGGTGATGCGGAGGCCGTTTTTGAAGCCAGGTCCATTTCTTTGTATTGCGAGTACCCGTCTTGGGAGCCGTACATAATCTTTCTACCTTTAGTTCAATGCAGGGTTAGCCGAACGCCGCCATGCTCATTTTCATGCTGTACACTTCAATCATGGTGTTGGTGTACTCGGACAAATAGCGATCGTAATCCTGCTGATAAGTCTGTTGCAGCTCGTCAGTTTGCGAGTCGATTTTGTCTTGCTTGTCGTCCAGCGATTGTTGACGCGAGGTGATGATGCCGTCGCTGGAGTTGGTGTAAGTTTCCATCAGGTCGTCAAACTGGGCGATCATGCCGTCATCGCCGACGAAGATGTCCGACAAACCCTGCGGGTCGGCTTTCATGGCTTCGTCAAAGGCTTCGGAGTCGATTTCCAGATGCCCGTCGGAGTTAAGGGAGATGCCATAATCGAGGATGGAATTACCGTTATAATCGGCATGCACAATCTGGTTCATCTGGCTGGTCATCGACTTCAGACCTGCATCACCGGCAAAAACGCCGCCGGAAGAGCCGTTGGAGCCGACATCGGTCAGATCGTCGATGGTATCGACCAGGGTGTTATACGAATCGACAAACACCTGGGCCTGCGCCTGCGACGCAGAGGTATCCTGTGCGACTTTGATGGTGACCGGTTTATCGGTGGTGACTTCCGAGAACGTCATACTGACGCCGGGGATCACATCATCGAAAGTGTTGGTGCTGCTGCTGATTTGCGGGCCGTCGACGGTGCCCAAATTTAGCTGCGCATCCTGCGCGGTGCTTAATTTTTTACCGGTAGAATCTGCCGCATTTTGCAGGTCGCTGTTGCCGGAAACGGAGACCGAGAAGGCACTGTCTGCCCCGCTCTGATCTGAAGAGAGCATGATGGTATTGCCATCATCGGTTTTCATCAGCGTCGCGGTGACGCCCGGGTTATCCTCGGAGTCATTGATTGCACCCACCAGCTCGCTCCCGTCCAGGAAGCCATCACCATCGCTGTCGGCTGAAGCCAGATCGACATCCATGGTGTCTTCACCCATGGTCAGCGTCACGGTGCCCTGCGCAGGGATGGTGTCATCCGCCATTGCAAAGGATTCCTGCTGCGTCTGCGCCAGTTGGGTGACGTAGAAAGAGTAGGTTCCAGCCTGTGCAGAGGAGCTTGCTGATGTGGTGACGGATTCATCGCTGGCCGTTGCGGTATTCACCACCACGCCATTATCTTCATTGTTCAGGGCGTCAACAGCGGTAGTGAAATCGCTGATCGCGGTGGACAGCGCGTCAAGACCGGCAGTCTCATTGTTGACATCCGCCTGCTGCTTCTGAACCTGACCCGCTTGGGTGGCGATGTCGGCGTAGGCGACTTCTGTCGCAATCGTTCTTGGATTAATCATGATAACTCCGTGGATGATTTCATATTAAAGCAATATCCGTGCCATAATTTTTTATCTTTATTTATCATGAGGATATTTATGAAAGGAAAACGACCTTCCGTACGGAGGAAGGTCCAGGAAGCCTGACACGGCCGAAAAAAAACACCGCCGCTGGCGGTGTTTTTGATTGACGTTAACTCGCCATGTAAGCCTCTAGGGAGGATTACTGCAGCAGGCTACCGACCATGCTGCTGGTGCTGTTGGACTGCTTCAGCATGGTGATACCGGTCTGCATCAGAACCTGCTGTTTAGTCATGTTGGACGCTTCAGATGCGTAATCGGTATCCATGATGTTACCGATTGCAACGTCAGTGTTGTCTTTCATGTTGGTCAGGTTAGCAGCGGTGTCGTTCAGACGGTTGATAGACGCACCCAGGCTAGACTGGATGTCGCTGATGTCGTTCATTGCAGTGGAGATGCTGTCCATTGCAGCGTGCGCGCCGCCGGAAACAGTCAGTTCAGAACCACCCGTAACGGTACCGCCAGAAGAGCTCTGGTCAGCGGCGAAGGATGCGCTCACAGCGCCCAGGTCAGTAACCAGGGAACCCAGCTTAGAAGAGATGTCTACGGTGATGGTGTCCGAAGACTCTGCGCCAACCTGGAAGGTTACTGCGCTCTGGAACAGGCCAGCTTCGCCGGTGTTGCTGCCCGCACCAGAAGAACCGAACAGGTTAGTACCGCCGTAGGTGGTGTTCTGCAGCATGTCAGACATCTGCGCACCCAGTTCGTCGTACTCGTCCTGCATTGCCTGCAGATCGTCGTCGTTGTACGTTCCGTTCGCTGCCTGAGTAGACAGGTCGTTCATACGACCCAGAACGTCGGTCATTTCATCGAACATGCCGTCAGCGGTCTGCAGCATTGCAGTTGCATCGCTGATGTTACGCTGAGCAACAGCATCACCCGCAGACTGAGTCTGGAGACGGGATGCGATCTGCTTGCCCGCTGCATCGTCTGCAGAAGAGTTAATGCGGTTACCGGTAGCCAGACGCTCCATGGAAGTTGCCAGGGAAGAGTTGGATTTGTTCAGCGCATTTACTGCAGCCATAGAGGCAACGTTAGTATTGATAGATAACATGATACTGCTCCTTGTTGAAAAACTATTTAATCTCGTTTTGGTACTTTTGAAATGCGGCAAGAGTTTTGGAAACTTAACGAAGTTTTTTATTAAATTAACAAGTTACTGTTTTATAACGAAAACTAATTACATTTATTATTCAAGAATAGCGCCATGCTGTATTTAATCGTCTTCACATCGGCATATTTAGCTGAAATATTCAGCGTTATTTATTTTTAAACAGGACTCTGGCGTTAAATATCAGACTGACGGTTAACCGACTGACGAAAATAATGGATAATAAATGTCCAGCATTGCCGGGAATCGTTCTCTGGCTGCGTAATAGATGTGTGAATTATTCTTCTGTGATGCCAACGTTATCTTCATTATTCCGACTTAGCGCGAAGAGCCTGCTGCTCGCCGCGGCGTTAATCCCCGCGACGACGCTGGGTGCGAAAACATCGACGCACACCACAAGACGATCCCGCAGCCATAAACATGTGGTTCATCATCATCACCCTGCGCCGGTCGATACCCTGAGCTACGCGGCGCGTCTGCGGATGCTGAACCGCGCCCGCCTGCTGAATCATTACCGGGCCGGGCACAAAAAAGTCGGTCCGGCAGAGATTGCCGCGGTGGTGGCTTCCACTAAAGCGGAACGTGCGAAGAATAGACGGCTGGTAAAAGCGCACCCGGAATGGTTCCGCGGCCCCTGGAAGCTGGGCGACAGTCGGTGGGATGATGTGCGGGAACACGAAGGCTTTCTCAGCCACGACCATCTGCATAACATGACCGAAGTGGCGATTCACCGGATGGAAGTGCAGCTGGGTAAACCGTACGTTTGGGGAGGTACGACGCCGGAGACCGGCTTCGATTGCAGCGGTCTGGTGTTTTACGCCTATAACAAAGTGTTGGCCGACAAACTCCCGCGCACCGCCAATCAGATGTATCACTATCGACGGGCGATTAAAGTGGCGGGGAATGAATTACGACGTGGGGATTTGCTGTTCTTTCGTGTTCACAGTCACGGGGAATATGCTGATCACATGGGCGTGTATCTGGGCCATGGCCAGTTCATTCAGTCACCGCGCACCGGGGAATCGGTGCAGGTCAGTCAGTTGCAGGACGACTTCTGGCAGCAGCACTTCCTTGGCGCCCGACGCATCCTGACCGATAACACCATTCTCTAAAGGTTGAGCACCAACAGGCTGATAACCAGCAGCGTGGCGAACAAACAGACCGCCACCGCGATCAGCAAACCTCTTGAGGCCTGCTCCGAAGAATCCGCCGCGGCAGGCGGAAACGGATGCCATGTCGGCGAGTTTCCCTCCCCTTCTTTCGTTTTCGCCTGCAGACGATCGCGCGCACGGTGCTTTTCAGCGCGATTCTTTTCCTGCGCTTTATCGCCCTTATGCCATAACGGCACATTTTCCTCCGGGCTTTCCCGCTTTTCCGTCGAGGCGAGCGGCGTTTCCTGCGCGACGTGTACAGTCTGGCGCGGTTCCCGTGGGATAAGCGTGATGGTTTTATCCATCAGGGTCAGCAACCCGGAACCCGGTTTTTCGTCGTGGTTCTGGGTCGGGGAATGGGCTGGCCGGGCGTCGTTCTCTGAAAACAGGCGTGACGGACGAGTTAAGGGCTGACCCTCTGGCGTCGAATCCTCCGGCTCGTCGTCGCCCAACAGCGCCGCCAGCAGACTGGCAGGCGATTCGGCTAATTGACCTTTCGCCCGCACGGGTGTTTTGGCCGGAGTATCAGGCGCGCCGCCGGACAGCAGCGCAAAAGCTTGCATCGAGGTTTCCAGAAGGTTTGTCGCGGCCTGCTGTGGCAGTTCGGATGCCTGCGGCTGCACGGGCGGAACCGGTGCGGCCTGGGCGGACGCCTCGGGCAGCGAGGCCTCTGGCTGAGTAGAGAGGATTTGCCGATAAACCATCGCGCCTTCCGGCACAGAAAGGACCGCCGTCTGAGGCACCGTTGTTTGAGAGGAAGCAGCCTCCGGGATTTCGTCCGCCGCGCTTTCCAGATAGGCGAGCGCGGCGTTCAGCACCTCTTTTTTTACTAACGCTTGGGAAGATTGCGCGGCCGGAACGGGTGTTTGCCCCGGCGTTTGCACCGCAGGGGAATCTGGCGATAACGCGCCTTCCTCCTGCGGTTTTTCACCCTTCGCGCTGTCCAGCATCTCATCCAGCGCCTGCGGCACGGCCGTACTCAGGTTTTGCAGTGCGTTACGGATCAACATGTTAGCTCAACGAGCCAAGGATTTTCAGTTCAAGCTCATCCGGCACTTCATTATAGGAAAGCACCTGTAATCCCGGGGCAAACAGTCGCGCATAGCGGGCCAGCAGCGGACGCAGAATCGGCGCGACCAGCAGCACAGGATTGCGCCCGGCGGCTTTCATCTGCTCTTTAATCTGCGGCATGTTGTTCTGGAACTGGCTGAGCATATTCGGATCGACGGACACGCCATCCAGCGCCACTTTACCGCCCTGTTGCGCCTGGTTCACCACGCTGGTCAGCAGATTCTCCAGCTCATTGTTCAGGGTGTAAACCGCCAGCTCTTTATCGCGTTGCAGATCTGCGGTGATACTGCGGCGCAGCGCCAGACGCACATCCGAGGCTAACAGCAGCGGCTCTTTGGTCACCGTGCTGCTGGCGACCAGTACCGTGGCGATGGTGACAATATCACGCAGCGAAACGCCTTCGGTCAGCAGGCTGCGATAAACCTTCAGCAGCTGGCTGTAGTTCAGCGCGGTATTCAAATCTTCGGCTAACCGTGGGGCCATCGACGAAAGGCGATTATGCAGCAGGGTGATGTCGTCATAGTTGAACAGTTCAGGAATAAAATTGCGCACCACTTTATTGACGTGGGTCGCAATGATGCTGGCGCTGTCCACCACCTGATAGCCCAGATTCAGAGCCTTGGCTTTCTGCTCATTTTGAATCCAGGTCACCGGCATGCCGTACGCCGGGTCATTCCCCAGCGCACCCTCAATTTCGCCGTAGACTTCGCTGGACGGCAGCGCCATCAGCTTGTCCGCAGGGATATTCCCCTCTTCGGCCATGATCCCGTTGATGAAAATGGCATATTCCGTCGGCTTCAGGCGGAAGTTTTCCCGCACCCGAATTTCCGGCAGCAGCACACCGTTGCCGTCGGAAATGACCTGGCGAACCCCGCGGATACGCTGCGTTAACGGATTGCCTTTCTCTTTATCAATCAGCGAAACCAGCTTGTAGCCAAGGCTGAGGCTAATCGGCTCGATAAGCGGAATGGTTTGCCAGCTGACTTGTTGCTCTGCCGTTTCGGTGATGGTTTTAGTCAGCGTTTCCAGATTCTGGGTGTCGTCTTCCGCCTCCTGTGGGCGTTTGCTCATGCGCCATGCGCCGAAGGCTAACAGCGAGGTAAACATCAGGAATGGCAGATGCGGCATGCCCGGCACGATAGCCATGATGAACATGATGCCTGCGGCGGTATACAGCACCGACGGCGTGGCCAGCATCTGCTTGCGCACGTCGCTCGCCAGGTCGCCAGCGCCGCTGACGCGGGTAACGATAATCGCCGCCGCCGTGGAGAGCAGCAAGGATGGGATCTGTGCGACCAGGCCATCACCGATGGTCATCAGCACGTACTGCTGGAAGGCGGCTTCGGCGCTGAGATCGTATTTGAAGATACCGATACAGGTCCCGCCGATCAGGTTGATGGCGAGGATCATCATGCCCGCGATGGCATCGCCACGCACGAACTTGGAGGCACCGTCCATTGCACCGTAGAAGTCAGCCTCTCCGGCGACCTCTTTACGGCGCTCCTGCGCCTGCGACTGGTTGATAAGGCCGGCGTTCAAATCGGCATCGATAGCCATCTGTTTGCCCGGCATCGCGTCGAGGGTAAAGCGCGCCGAAACTTCGGAAATACGCTCGGCCCCTTTGGTGACCACGATGAAGTTGATGATCATCAGAATGACGAACACCACAAAGCCGACCACGAAGTTACCGCCGATAACCACCTGGCCGAAGGATTCGATGACCTTACCGGCCGCACCGGACCCTTCTTGACCAAACAGCATCACCACACGGGTTGAAGCGACGTTCAACGACAGGCGCAGTAACGTCGTAACCAGCAATACCGTTGGGAACAGGCTAAATTCCAGAGGACGCTTGGCGGAAATCGCGACCAGCAACACCATGACCGCAAGGACGATGTTGAAGGTAAACAGGACATCCAGCAGTGCCGGCGGCAACGGCAGGATGATCATCGCCAGGATAGACAGCAATACCAACGGTATCGCCAGGTGTCCTTTGCTTATGTAGGTTAGTAATTGCTTACTTTTGGTCGTCATCCGTTTTCAAAACCTCTTTAGGGATGGTGATATAGCGATTTAACTGTGGGCGCGGCTGCGAGCCGGCGCGCCAGTGCTTCAGCTGCAGGACATAGGTCAATACGTGGGCGATGGCGCGATAAAGCTGGAAGGGAACCTGTTGATTCACCTGGGTGGTGTAATACACCGAGCGCGCCAGGCGTGGGAATTCAACCACTTCGATATCGTTTTCATTGGCGACCTGACGAATAAACAGCGCCACTTCGTCGGTGCCTTTAGCCACCACAAACGGGGCCTGGGCGCGGTCCTGGTCGTACTTTAAAGCCACCGCAAAGTGCGTCGGGTTGGTTACCACCACGTCAGCATTGGGGACCACTTTTCGAATTTGCCCCATCGCCATTTGCCGCTGTAAACGGCGAATTTTGGCTTTAACTTCGGGCTTACCTTCCTGATTTTTATGTTCTTCTTTGACTTCCTGCTTGGTCATTTTTAGCTTTTTAGTGAACATTTTCTTCGCCAGCGGCACGTCGACGATGGCGAAGAACACAAACAGGATGACGAAGTTGAGCATGATGCTGTGATACATCGACAGGCCCTGGCCCACGGCGTGCTGGAAGGACATATCTTGCAGGCGCAAA
The DNA here is from genome assembly GCF_003935895.2 of Scandinavium goeteborgense. Taxonomy (GTDB): domain Bacteria; phylum Pseudomonadota; class Gammaproteobacteria; order Enterobacterales; family Enterobacteriaceae; genus Scandinavium; species Scandinavium goeteborgense. The sequence continues at coordinate 3,367,706 of NZ_CP054058.1, forward strand.
AAGGCCACGAAATTGCTGCGTACGCTCAGCCAAATCAGCAACAGCACTACCAGCGCTTTCAGCACCATTTTGCCGGTTTCGACTAAGTGCTCGGCCGAGAAAAAGCGCCCAAAGCCGGAGATCGGGTTAATTTTGCTAAAGTCCGGGATCAGCTTTTGCGGCATCAAAACGAAGCCGCCGGGTACCATCGATGCGAGGATCGCAGAGACGGGGATCGGGATCAGCGTCACGATGAATTTGAGCATAATCAGCAAATTATGCTTGAGGAAATGCGCAAGAATACCCGGCTCATTCACGTGAATGCCGTAGGAATGAATGGTAATGAAACACTCGCGGATAAAGCTCGCGTACAGCGGAAACGAATTGCTGACCACGATAAACGACACCAGCAGTGTCGATGCCAGTCCCATGTCCTTCGAGCGCGCAATCTGCCCGTCCTTGCGAGCCTGGCGTAATTTTTGCGACGAGGGTTTTTCTGTTTTTTCTTCGGTACTGCTCTCAGCCATGCGCGACCTTCAGCTTATCGAGCTGATGCAGCACTTCGTTCACTAGCTGCATATAGTGGTCGGGCACGCTGTACATCAGGGCGGCAAAACAGACCAGCCCCGCGAGCATGTTGATAGGGAAACCGAGTGAGTAGAGATTCAGTGACGGCGAAATGCGGTTCAGCAGGCCAAAACACATTTGCACCACCAACATGATAAAGGTGGTTGGCAGCGCCAGCAGAAGCGCTGACGATAATACCCAGGTGAACGCCATCGCGACGGACATCAGCGATTGCGGCGTCAACGCGTGACCAATCGGCCAGTAGGTAAACCCTTTGTACAGGATGCTGACCAGCAGCAGATGCCCGTCCATGATGAAAAACAACAGGATGGCGAAGATGTTGATGAACTCGCCCAGCACCGCGATGTTGGTTCCGCTGTTGGGATCGTTCATGGTCGCCATACTCATCCCCATGTTAAAGGAGAGGATCTGCCCGGCCATTTGCAGGACCTGAAACACCAGCTGGAGCATCATGCCAAACAGCATTCCCCAGATGAACTGCTCCAGCGTCAGCAACATCGTGGTCACCAGCTGGTCGGGAATCGGGTGTGGGATCATCGGGGTGATGATTAACGTCAGTGAACCGGCCAGCATGATCCGCACGCGGATGGTGAAGGCGTGGTTTTGGAAGACCGGGCTGAACTGGAAGAACGTCATGATACGGACGAACGGAAACCACATCCCCAGCACCAGGTTTGTGAACTGTACGATGTCGGTTTGACCCATTTTAATGTACCAACACCGCCGCCTGAGTGAACAAATGCACACAGAGATCGTCGAGGGTAGTGATCATCCACTTTCCGGAGATCCCCAACACGGCCAGGGTCACAATAAGTCGCGGCAAAAAGCTCAGGGTCTGTTCGTTGATCTGCGTTACGGCCTGAAAAATACTGACGCACAGGCCGACCAGCAAGCTGGGAACGACCAGCACGCAGACCAGCATGATCACCACTTTAATTCCGCTGCCGACAATATCGGCCGCCACATCCACCGTTAACATGCTGCGATTCCTGTCATCATCCCAGCCCAAGGCCGCGAATACTGGAGGTGAGAGTGCCGACGGTCAGTGACCAGCCGTCGATGAGGACGAACAGCATCAGCTTGAATGGCAGTGAAACGATCAGCGGTGACAGCATCATCATCCCCATCGCCATCAATACGCTGGCCACGATCAGGTCAATCACCAGGAATGGGATGTAAATCATGAAGCCAATCTGGAACGCCGTTTTCAGCTCGCTCAGCACGTAGGCGGGTATCACGATGCTCAGGTCTTGCGCCGCCGGGTCGCCTTTAACGTCGGCGATAGTCATGATTTGCGCCATCGCCTTTTTATCGGTCTGCGCCAGCATGAAGCGCTTTAACGGCTTCGCCCCGGTCGCCAGTGCTTCGGAGAGCGTAATCTGATCGTTCTCAAACGGCACGACCGCGTGGTCGTAGATGTTGATCCCAATCGGACGCATCACCAGCATGGTTAATGACAGCGCAATACCAATCAGAATGCGGTTTGGCGGGGATTGCTGTAATCCCATCGCCTGTCTTAACAGGGAGAGCACGATGATAAAACGCGTGAAGCAGGTCATCATCAGCACCAGCGTCGGCAGTAAACCGACGAGGGTCATGAGGATAAGCACCTGCAGCTTAACGCTGTACTCCTGCGTATCACCGTGGTTAACGACGCTCAACAATGAGATATCTCCCCCCTGCGCAAAGGCATGGGAGGAGATAAACATCAGCGCGAGTCCTGCCAGACTGGCAATGAGAGAACGGGATTTCATGGCTTCAGGTCGTTGATTTCACGAGAGTTGAATTCCAGTACGCGCAAACCATACTTCTCGTTCACCACCACGACTTCCGCTTTGCCCAGCAGGATATTGTTGACCTTGATATCCAGCGGTTCGCCCGCGAGCTTGTCCAGCTCGATAACGGTGTCGTCATCCATGTCCAGCAAATCCGCCAGCATCACTTCCACGGAAGAGACTTCCAGCGTCAGGGTCACCGGGATGCGCTTGAGCAGAGACATTGAGTTTTTCTGCGTGGCAGCCGCGACCGGAGCCGGGCTAGCTACCGCGTCTGCGGCGGCATCTGGCGTGTTAAGTTCAAAACCTTGTTCGAGTAAATCTTCATGCTCATTCATAGCTATTCTCTGACTTTGTTCCGGCAATATCCGACAGATACAGTTTGTTTTTGTCCTCCACGAGGAGGGCGCTGAACAGTTCAGCTCGGCCGATGTTCACCGAATAACGCTCCGGCAGACCGATTGGCAAAATATCGCCTGGCTTGATGGTGGTCAGTTCTGCGACATTCAACGAGAGCTCGGCAATTTTGACCGTCAGGGTCAACGGCAGCGTGTTGATCACTTCGCTGACGACCGCCTGCTTTTTCTCTTTGCGCGCGCTGACGTCCAGCTGCTCGCTGGAGTTACGGATATCCTGCTGGCGTAAGGCATTCAGGACAAAGTCCGTGTGCGCATCGTCGAGGAAGATGTAAAAACAGCTCCCATCCCCGCCGTCCAGCGTAAAGGTCACCTTGTACGTCCATTGCGTTTGCACGCCCATATTGTCGGGCGAAATGGACAGGGCTAACCCTGACGTGTCTTTATCGAAAATCATCCCGAGAATATCGTGTGCGAGGCGATTTTTCAGACGGGCTTCCGTTTTGGTTGGGAGTTCATTCTCATCTGATAATTCAGATTCCAAATCGCCCTCAAGACCATAGAAATTACCCAGCAAGGTCAGCAGTAATGGTCGATCAATATCAAACGCAAGTTGTCCAACGTCTGAGGTAAAAAGTTCAGCGGTCTTATTGCTGACGTCCATTTCACAATCAATACGTTTCAGCGAGATATAAGAACGATGTTTTTTGAGGAAATAATTGTTCAGTCTCGAATCGAGCGTATCGAATTTGCTGACAAAGATAGTCTGCAGACGATGGTATGGACGACCGAGCCGGTTCCCTTCCAGTTTGAAGATGCCCGGTGTTTGACTGTACTTTAACATAGTACGCGTTCTCTGCATTTTTCTCTGTATAGCAAATTATCGGCATCAGGTTAATGATGAAAACAACTTGCTTTCTTTAATAATAAATCAGTGAATAGAGCCGCCGCGTCTGCGGATAGTGGCACATAAAAAAACTGGACCCGCATTTAACCGCACCCGCCCTAAAGTCGCAATGGCATTTTATTATTAATACATAAAATGAACGAATAATATCTTGAGTGAAAGCAGATAAAAACCTGATGACCACACGGTCAATATGCTGTTTTTAAAGGATAATATTTTTTTGATGCATTTATGTAATCTTTGAATGGAGGACGATGTTAGTATCCACCCTCATTTCTCACCACTTTATATAGCACGACTAATGTCGCTGTACTCATGCAAATAAGAGAGGCATTTATGCTAGATATTATTGCCACTGACAATCGAACTCTGAACGTACTGACACTGGCAAAGAAAGTGGCTGCATTTAACGTTCCAGTGTTGGTTCAAGGAGAAACAGGAACAGGGAAAGAATATATTTCTAAATATATTCATGCTAACGCCTTTGCGGAATGTCAGGATGCGCCGTATATCGGAGTGAACTGTGCTGCCATTCCAGAAAACATGTTAGAGTCTACCCTGTTTGGTTATGAAAAGGGAGCCTTCACCGGTGCAACAAATACCGTCGCGGGCAAGCTGGAATTAGCCAATAAAGGCACCTTATTACTCGATGAAATCGGTGAGCTGCCTTTAGCATTGCAGGCAAAACTGCTGCGCGTGTTGCAGGAAAATAAGGTTGAGCGACTCGGCGGTCATCGTCAGATTAACCTGACCTTCCGCCTGATTGCGTGCACCAATAAAAATCTAGAAAAGGAAGTGGCAGAAGGCCGTTTCCGTGAAGATTTATTCTACCGTCTGAACGTGGTGCATATTGATGTGCCGCCGCTGCGTGAACGCCAGGCCGATATTCTTCCGCTGGCGGAGCATTTCATCCAGAAATACACCTCGATGCTGGGCAGAAACGTCAAGCTGTCGGAGTCTGCTCGTCGCTCCCTCACCACCCACCAGTGGCCGGGGAACATTCGTGAGCTCGAAAACACCATTCAGCGCGGGATGATCATGAACCGTGACGGCGTGGTGTATCCCGATATGTTGGGTATTCCCCAAACTGCACCCATCCGGCATGCCGAACCGATGCTGACCGAATCCGCCGCCGTCGCGCCGACGACTGCGAAAACCGTGTCGGCCGCCCCTGGCGACCTGCGTTTGCATGGCCGCTTCGCCCAGTACGAGTACATCGCTGATTTGATGCGCACGTATCAGGGCAATAAATCCAAAATCGCCGACCTGCTGGGGATCACACCGCGCGCCCTTCGCTACCGCCTGGCCTCCATGCGGAAATATGGCATCGAAATTTTCTCTTAAGTCGCACATTCACCTACAAGGACTGTTTTTTAAGGCATGCCATGAATACGTTAACGATTACTCCAGCAAGCACGATGCAAACGCAGATGCTGCAAGACATGACCCAGATGCGGGCGGTCGCGGATGCGCCCGTCCTGCCTGCTGCGCACGCCAACATTGGTGAAAGCACGTCCTCTGCCGCCACGCCGTCCTTCAGTCATATCATGAGCGCTTCGCTGCATCGCGTTGACGGCTATGAACACACTGCACAGGTACGTCAGAACGCCATTGATATGGGAAAGAGCGACGATCTTGCCGGGGCGATGATCGCCAGCCAGCAGGCGTCGTTGTCGTTTTCCGCTCTTGTCCAGGTGCGCAACAAAGTTGCGTCTGGCATTAACGACCTGATGAGTATGTCCATTTAATCGCCATGAATCAGAATCTACTCGAAAAAGCGCGTCAATGGCTGGCTGTTGTGATGGCAAAGCTGGATGGCAAAAAGCGCATCGCCCTGTTTGCCACCGCCGCGATTGCCGCGACGGCCATTATTTCCGCCATCGTTCTCGGCGGAAACTACGGATACGTTGCCCTGTACGGCAGCCAACAAAACATTCCTGTCTCCCAGGTCATCTCCGTCCTGGATGAGAGCAAAACCCCTTATCGTATCGACCCAAGCAGCGGTCAAATCCTGGTTGCCGAAGAGTCCCTGTCGCAAGTGCGCATGACCCTGGCGGCAAAAGGTGTTCAGGCCCTCTCCCCTGACGGCTATAAGCTGATGGATAAAGACGAAGTGCTGGGCTCCAGCCAGTTCGTGCAGAACATCCGCTATAAACGCAGCCTCGAAGGTGAAATGGCCAAGAGCATTATGTCTCTTGATGCCGTGGAAAATGCGCGCGTGCATCTGGCGCTAAACGAAGACAGCTCCTTTGTGGTGAGCGAACAGCCGAAGAACAGTGCTTCCGTAGTAGTGCGTATGCACTATGGCAATACGCTGAGCCTCGACCAGGTTAACGCCATCATCCACTTAGTGTCCGGCAGCGTGCCGGGCCTGTTGCAATCTCAGGTCAGCATCATTGACCAGTCCGGCAATCTGCTGTCTGACGGCGTCAGCGGCGGTGAAGGCTCCCGGGCCGTTACCCGCAAAAATGACCAGGTCGTGAAAGATATTCAGGCCAAGACCCGCGCAAGCATTGAAAACCTGCTCGCGTCGCTGGTCGGCAAAGGTAACTACCGCGTCAGCGTGATGCCGCAGATTGACCTTAGCACCGTGGAAGAGACGCAGGAAAACTACGGTGATGCGCCAAAAGTCAGCCGCGAAGAGAAAGCGGAAGACCGCAATACCGATCAGCTGGCGATGGGCATTCCGGGTTCACTGAGCAACCGTCCGCCGATGGCACCGGCTAACGCACAGCAAGGCAAGCGTGAGCCTGCCGCGATGTCTCTGCATACGGAAAATAAGAGTGATTACGCTTACGACCGTAACGTGAAGCACATCCAGCATCCGGGCTTTACCGTGACGCGCCTTAACGTGGCGGTAGTCCTGAACCGTAACGCCACCTTCGTGAAAAACTGGCACGCACCGCAGGTCCAGCAGATCACCACCATGCTGAATACCGCCGCCGGAATCGACGCCCAGCGTGGCGACACGCTGACTCTAACGATGATGAGCTTCGTTGCGCCATCTGAAAGTGATTATCCGAAGCTGCCATGGTGGCAGGACAGCGACATTCTTGGCTGGGCCAAGCTCGCAGGTTCCCTTCTGTTAGCGCTGATTATCCTGCTGTTCTTCGTGCGTCCAACCATGAAACGCATGAATGCCGCGCGCGACGAGCGTAAAGCGCTGGCTGCAGCCGAAGCGACGAATCAGGCGCTGCGCCTTGACGCGAAAGCGGATACTCAGACCGTAACCGATACGGTGCGTGAATTTGAGCTGCCTACCCTGCCGGTGGACGAACCTCTTCCTTCGCCAACCTCTGGGCTTGAAGCGAAACTGGAATACCTGCAGAAACTGGCGATTGAAGATACCGATCGCGTAGCGGAAGTCATCAGACAGTGGATTACAAGCAATGAGCGAATTGAAAACAAGTAAAAACAACCTGTTAGAGCAATCTGCAATCTTGTTACTCTGCCTGGGTGAAGAAGCCGCGGCGACGGTAATGAGCAAGCTGACCCGTGAAGAAGTCGTGCGTCTGAGTGAGCACATGGCCCGTCTGTCAGGGGTCAAAATTACCCAGGCGCGTCGGGTTATCAATAACTTCTTCGATGAGTTCAGCGAACAGAGTGGGATCAACGGCGCATCGCGCTCGATGTTGCAGAGCATTCTGAATAAAGCCCTGGGCAGCGAGATTGCCAGCGGCGTGATCAACGGCATTTACGGGGACGAGATCCGTTCCCGCATGGCACGCCTGCAGTGGGTTGAACCCCGCCAGCTGGCGCTGCTGATTGGCGAAGAGCACCTGCAACTGCAGGCGGTTTTCCTCGCGTTCCTGACGCCGGATATCGCCGCGGAAGTGCTGCTGTATATGTCGGAATCCGTGCGTAACGAAATCCTCTATCGCGTCGCCAAGCTGAACGACGTCAACCGCGATGTGATTGACGAACTCGACCGCCTGATGGAGCGCGGCCTGGCCGTGCTCTCCGAACACGGTTCGAAGGTCAAAGGCATTAAGCAGGCGGCGGATATCGTCAACCGTATCCAGGACGACCAGCAGGTTATCCTCGAACAGCTGGCCGAACGCGATGGCGATATCCATATCCAGCTGCAGGATGAAATGTACGACTTCTTCATCCTCGGCCGTCAGAGCGAAGAAGTTCGCCGCAAGCTGCTGGACGAGATCCCAATCGAAGAGTGGGCCGTGGCGCTGAAAGGCACCGAAGCCCCGCTGCGTCGTTCCATTTATGCCGCCATGCCGCGCCGTCAGGTGCAGCAGCTGGAAAGCATTACCGCCCGCCTTGGGCCGGTGCCTATCAGCCGTATCGAGCAAATCCGTCGTGAAATCATGTCAGTGGCACGTGAACTGGAAGAAGCAGGCGAAATCCAGCTTCAGCTGTTCGCAGAACGGACGGAGGAATAACCGACATGGCATTAGACACATTGCAAGGTCGTTTCCGTCAGTATCGCTTCCCGGCGCTGGGTGCTGACGCCTCTGCCCCGCAGGAAGACGAACAGCATTACCTGGCCCGCGTGGCAGAACACCAAATCCAGCTGAAAGAAGGCTATCAGGAAGGCTTTAAGCGTGGCCTGGAAGAAGGCCAGAAAGAAGGCCAGGAGCAGGGTCTGCGCCAGGGCACTGAAAAAGGCTTCAACGAAGGGATGCGCAAAGGCTACACCGACGGCAGCCTGTCGGCACAGAAAGAGGGGCAACAGCAGTTTGCCCTCGCCTCAAAGCCGCTGGACGACATTGCGCATCAGGTGAATGACTATCTGGGGACTATCCAGCGCAAACAGCGCGACGATTTGTTGCAGCTGGTCGAGAAAGTTACCCGCCAGGTGATCCGCTGTGAGCTGGCGTTACAGCCTACGCAGCTGCTGTCGATCATCGAAGAAGCGTTGTCGGCCCTGCCGTCGGTGCCGGAATCGTTGCAGGTGATGCTCAGCAGCGAAGAGTTCGAGCGCATTCAGAACGTCGCCCCTGAAAAAGTCAGCGAATGGGGATTAACCCCTTCTACGACCTTACAGTCCGGCGAATGCCGGATTGTCACCGAATCCTCCGAGCTGGACGTCGGCTGCGAACATCGTCTTGAGCAATGCATGAAGGCTATCAAAGAGACGCTGACGCCGGAGCAAAAGGATGCATGATTTGCCGGGGGTAGCGGACGCCTTACGTTCCATTGACGCTATCCCGCTGGTGCGTCAATCCGGACGCCTGGTGCGCGTCAGCGGTATTCTGCTTGAGAGTATCGGCTGCCAGCTGGCCACCGGTCAGCTGTGTCGCATCGAAAGTGCCGAGGGCGAAGCGATTGAAGCCCAGGCGGTCGGTTTTGACCGTGAAGTCACCTATCTGATGCCCTTCAAACAGCCCGTCGGCCTGATGGCGGGCGCCCGCGTGTTCCCCCTCGAAAAAGCCCGCGAAGTCTCGATTGGCGAAAGCTGGCTCGGACGTATCGTGAACGGCCTGGGCGAACCGATGGACGGCAAAGGCCGTCTTACCGGCACGGAATTACTCCCCGCGCAGGCCCCGTCGGTGAATCCCCTGACCCGCCAGCCGGTCAGCGAGCCGCTGGACGTCGGTGTCCGCGCCATCAATGGCCTGCTGACGATTGGCAAAGGCCAGCGCGTCGGTCTGATGGCCGGTAGCGGCGTGGGCAAAAGCGTATTGCTGGGGATGATTACCCGCCAGACCGAAGCGCAGGTGGTTGTCGTGGGCCTGATCGGCGAACGTGGACGTGAAGTGAAAGAGTTTATCGATCACTCGCTCGGCCCGGAAAGCCTCGCCAAATCCATTGTGGTTGCCGCGCCTGCTGATGAATCGCCGCTGATGCGTCTGAAGGCCACCGAACTGTGTCACTCGATTGCCGCCTGGTTTCGCGACCAGGGCAAAGACGTGTTGCTGCTGATCGACTCCCTGACGCGCTACGCCATGGCGCAGAGGGAAATCGCGCTCTCGCTGGGCGAACCGCCCGCCACCAAAGGCTATCCACCTTCTGCGTTTGGCATGATCCCGCGTCTGGTTGAAAGCGCGGGCAACAGCGAAAGCCGCGGTTCGATGACCGCAATTTATACCGTGCTGGCAGAGGGTGACGATCAGCAGGACCCGATCGTCGACTGCGCCCGTGCGGTGCTGGACGGTCATATCGTTCTGACCCGAAAGTTGGCCGAAGCCGGACATTATCCGGCGATTGATATTGGTCAGTCGATCAGCCGCTGTATGAATCAGGTGACGCCGCGTGAGCACCAGCTTTCAGCCCGTCAGTTCAAACAGAACTACGCCAGCTATATGGAAATTAAGCCGCTGATCCCACTGGGCGGTTATGTCGCCGGTTCCGATGCCACGGTTGATAAAGCGGTGAAAAACTTCCCGGCCATTGAACGCTTCCTGCGTCAGGACGTGGCCGAACCCGCGGAGCTCGTCAGCGTTCAGCAAAGTTTGCAAGCCCTGTTCCCGGTTGGGAAAAATGCGAAGGCTAAGAAAGCATGAACCAGATGATTGAAACCCTGAAGCAGCTACAAAAGATCCGTGACAAATCCGTCAAGGATTTCACGGTGAAGCTCGCCAAACAGAAGCAGATTGGCGTGGGGTTTGAAAACAATATCCGTTCCCTGAACATGATTTTGCAAAAAACGTCGCCGACCGCTGCGGACTCTCTCTCCCCGGAAGCGCTGAAGAATATCAATGCCTACAAGGGTAATCTGCATCGTGTACTGGCGTGGCAGGAGCAGGAAAAGGCGCTTTCACAGTTGAAAGAAGAGCGCATCCAGAAGGATTTGATCGGCGCGGCCTGTCAGGAAAAAGTGGTCAGCATGACGCTGGACACTCAGCGCGAAATCCTGGTTCACGAAGCCGATGTTCGCCAGCAAAAAGTGCTGGATGATATGGCCGGCCAGTGCTGGTTACGCCAGCGCGGAGTGAAATAACACCATGAAAACCGTCATTACCTTTGGCACCTTCGACCTGTTCCACGTCGGGCACCTGAATATTCTGACCCGGGCGCGCGAGCTTGGCGATCGACTGGTGGTCGGCGTTTCTTCCGATGCCCTTAACATCCGTAAAAAGAGCCGCCCTCCGGTGTACGATCAGGAAGACCGGATGCAGATCCTCAACGCATTAGCCTGCGTCGATGAGGTGTTTATCGAAGAATCACTGGAACAAAAAGGCGATTATATCCGTGAGTTCGGCGCCTCTACGCTGGTGATGGGCGATGACTGGAGCGGTCGCTTCGATCATTTCTCCTGTTATTGCGACGTCGTTTACCTTCCGCGCACGCCGTCAATCTCCACAACGGAGGTTCTGGAAATAGTAAAAAGACAGAAATAGCGTCTTGGGCTAATATTTAAAAATAAATCTCTATAATATCCAAATTTAATTTTTCGCCTCCCTGCACTGATAATTCCTCGTTTTCCCAGCCAATGCCCTGGAATCCCAACCCTGCGTGCAACATAATGTTACACGTGCACGCCTCCTGAATTATTGTCATCAAATTCACTTTGCTATAAATTCACTCCACTAATGGACTACTGGCCCTTGCGCCAAGAACGGAAGCCCTATTTCCGGTAAGAATTCATATCTCTGCGAACTTAACATAAGTGATCGCGTATTTATTTTTAAATTGGGCCTGCGTTCTGCAGGTAATAGTCAACGATGATAATCATTAACAACTGGAAGATGGATGCTTCCCGCTGTACGCTGACTCATCAAGGAACGGGAGAAACGCTACGACTGGGAGAGTTTCATTTTCTGCTTCTTGAAGTCCTTATTACTCATCCCGATACCGTATTATCCCGAGAATTCCTGATTGCTGAAGTCTGGAAAAATCGCGTGGTTGGCAGTAATAGCCTGCCCACCGCAATTCATGCCCTGCGCCTGGCGTTGGGCGATGATGCCAAGCAGAAAGATATAATAAAAACCATCCCTAAAAAGGGGTATTTTATTGACAGCGAATTTATTACTTATCCGCAGGATGAGAATAATTCAGCGGTAGACGAAAATAATAGTGAACAGCCAGAGTCGGTTGAAGTGGACAGTGAGATGGACGCCCTCTCTCCGTCTTATGCTGTGACGGTCCCTTCGTCGAATAAAAAACCTGGTGCGCTTCGTGCCCGGAATGTAATCCTGTTTACGGCAAGTATTCTGGCGATCGTGCTGGGTGCTATTTTATGGCATTCCTTTTCTAACAGCGCATCGGCCAATAAAACCGTGAATAGTGATGCGGGCCCTGAGATTAAATACATCCATTTTCCTGACATCAAAAATCTAACATACGGATACTTGCACCGGAAAGAAACCGACGCGGCAGGCGCTTTAACCATCAAAAATGAAGCGTATCCGATTGCAAAGCGTCTGAGTAAATTAATGACGCAGAACGATGCCAGCATGAGGATATATGCTTATCCGTCAATCAGTAAGTTGAGCCTTGATTTTACGATTACCAATCGTTGTCATCATACATGGCAGGTCGTGCTAACCATCGAAAACTGGCAGCATGATGCGAAAAAACTCAATGACTATATTTATCATCACGCGGAGAGGACGTTAAATGAAATGCCGAAGTGTGAATAAACTCCGCTATTTACTCTTAACACTGTTAATGCCCGCACTCATTTTCTCTACAGATGCGATCAGTGGCGATAAAATCGAGCACACCGAACATATTCATTACGATATGAAGACCGGCGAAGAAAATGTGTACGTTATGGATATCAGCGAGTCACGCGATCATATTGATGCGTTGGTGGCGGAAGTCAGCCCGACCCTGAAATCCTATTCAGAGTTTCACTTTTCACCGTGCCTTGAGAAACAAAGCAACAAAAGCGTAGCGGGGACCTATCATATGGACTCGTCCAGGGTCGAAGAATCCGATGGTCGTCTCAGTCAGATTGAGAACTTTCTCAAGCTAGAGGATTTAGACGTACAACTCATCGAACTGAACACGGGGCAAGATTTGCTCTTCATGAAGCAAAACGGCACGTTGATGACCATCAACGCCGATGCTTCCCTCGCTCAGTTAGCGAACTGCACGCCTTCTGCCAAATCAGGACAATAAACTTCTGACCGTCAGGCTGGATAAACTCGCCTGACCGTTTACCGCTTCTGCCAGCGTCTGATAGTTATGACTGGCGCGATTGAGCATTTTCGACAGCGCTTGTGAGGCCTGCTCGGCGTTCTGGCTCTGCGAATAGCGCGCCATCCCGTCGATCATCTGCCGGGCTTTTTCCTGCTGCGTTGCCAGCTGTTCACGTGACTGACCAATATGCTCCAGCGTCTGCTGCAAAGTGCTGTTCAGACGCGCGCCCGAGGTTTTCAACGCGCTGAGCAGGCTGTCGGAATGCGACGGCAGCGCGGACGTCACGATGGCCGTGGTGCTTCCGGCGGCAAAGCGATTTCCCCCACCGATGGCGGCAAGCGAGGCCTGCAACTGCGGCCAGTTTTCTTCTCGCGTTGAAAAATGCATGTCACCTTTGGCGGCGTGGCTCTGAATCCCCACCCGACGCAGCGCATTGTTCATCACCGCCCGAAGCTGGCGCGGATCTTTATCTTCATCGATATGCACAGCGGCAAGCAGCTGCTCTTTGTCTTTGCTGGCGCTAAACAATACCGATTCTTCACCCTGCGCCTGCATGGCATGAGTCAGCTGTGGCGCAAGGAAACTCACGCGCGCTTCACCCTGCAATACTGGGCGTAGCTGATTATCGACGGTTCCCGACGAAAGCTGAGGCCGCTTTTCAAGCAGAGACTCTAAGGCCTGCTTTTGCGTTTTTGCCGCCTCTCCTCCCCGCCGCGACTGATGGCGGTAGTCCAGCAGCTGTTGCTCCAGCTGACCTAAGTAGTGGTCGGCCTCCTGCAAAAAGGTGAGCTGATCGTTAAGCTGAACGCTGTAGCGTTGCGGACGGGCGCTGATCAGCGGCGACGCGGGATAATCCGTTTTCGCCATCGCGGTCTTCACATTGGTCGGGACAATCTGACTCGCGGGCTGCTGCTGTTTGATAACACTGGTGCCAAGAGCATCAGCGCTAGAGAGTGAAGAGGTATTAAGACTAACCTGCATGGTGTTTCCGCTAATAACATCGGCAGCACGAGGCTGCCGACAATTCAAGATTAAACGACGCTGAACAGATTGAGATCGCTTACTTTGGAGTAAGTTTTCATCGTTGCTTCCATCGCCATTTCGAGACCCGTGAAGGTAATAGACGCCGGGCCGTAGTCCAGATCGCCCAACTGGCCAATCAGCGCATCGTTGGTCATCGATACCGAGCTTTGCGCGTCATTGAGCATGCTGATGGTGTTTTGCGTCTCACCCATCGAGCCAATCGCGCTATTGAGAGAGGTCGACGTTTTATCGATCTGATCAATGGTGCTCTGGATATCGCTTTGCAACTGTGGGTCGCTAGGATCGAGGTCCGGATCCTGCATCTCCTGGCTCAGGCTGTTCAGGTCATTGAGCAAGTCCAGATTTTGGCCCATGATTTCGCCGACAGAGACGTTAGTGTCCACTTCCACGCCGTTGGAGACGGTGGCGGTGCGGTGCTCGTTATTGCCCTGATACACATAGGTATCCGGTGCGCCATCACCGTCGGTGTCCTGCTCAACAATTGGCGGTTTGTCGTTCACGGTGCCGCCAAAGATGTAGTTGCCGTCGCCGTCCTGATAGTTCAGCGCATTGACCATCGCATCGGTCATTGACTGCACATCCTGACCAATGCTCGCCAGTGATTCGGCGGAGTTGGTGCCGTTGGCCGCCTGCAGCAGGTCATCACGAATCGCAAGCATGTCATTATTGACACCATCCAGGATCGACTCCTGCTGGCTCAGGCTGGCAGAAACCGAGTCGATGTTGCCCTGATACTGCTCGATAGACGCCTGCTGACGGTTGAGCTGGGTGATACGGGTGGCCGCAATCGGGTCGTCAGACGGTAACAGGATCCGTTGTCCGGTTGCCATCTGCGCCATGACATGCTGAAGCTGACCTGACATGTCGGTAAAATTGGTGGTCATGGTGTTGTAAGACTGTTGGGTGCTGACTCGCATTCATCTCTCTCCGAATTAGCCGACCATCTGCAGGACAGAATCGAAAATATCTGCGCCTGTAGAGATGACTTTGAGGTTGGCCTGGTAAATCTGGGTATAGGTGATCAGATTGACCGCTTCTTCATCCATGCTAACGCCGCTGACGCTGCTGCGCTGGTTTTGCGCTTCGTTGTAGACGTTAGCGGAAGCCTGGGCTTCAGTCTGGTTCTGACGGCTGTAAATCCCGATACTACTGATGATGGAAGAACAGGCGTTGCCAATAGTAGTCGAACCAATATTGTCGATATCCATCGGTTGGTTCGCAATCGCGATCAGCGCCTTCAGGTTGTCACCGTTACCGCTCGCATCTGGCGAGTTCGAGAAGGCCAGCTGATCGGGCTGGATATCCGGGTTCACCAACAGCGGGCCGTTTGGATCGGCGGGATCATAAATAAACAGCGGCACGCCCGGATCGCCATTCAGGTCATAGCCCTTCGCCAGCTGATCGTTGATTGCGGTGCTGAACTGATCGGCCATGCTGTTGATGGTGCCTGTCAGCGGATCCAGTACGTCACTCTGGTAGTCAAACAGCGCGCCCAGCGATCCACCGGTGTCCATGCTCATGTCGTAATCTGTACCCGCAAAGGTCAGAGTCATCGCCTGGGAGCCATCGTCATTGGTATTCAGTGCAAGCGAGGCTGCATCATCGCCGCTGACCAGAGGCTGACCATTTTTCAGATAGACGTTGTAGTTGCCTTTATCATCGATGTTCACCTGAACATCCACCAGCGAACTCAGGTCTTCCACCATCGAGTCACGCTCGTCATACAGCGCAGAGGCGTTTTGCCCGGTGGCTTCCGCCTGAGCAATCTGCTGGTTGTAGCTGGCAATCCCGGTGGTGAGGGTGTTGATTTGCGACACCATCGCCTCTTCCTGACTGACCAGCTGCTTGCTCTGGGAATCAATGTAAGACGCGGTGTTATCAAAACGCATCGCCAGCGCCGAGGATTCGCTCAGGACCTGCTCACGCAGCGCCATGTCGTCGGGGCTGGAAGACGCGGCGCTGAGGGCGGCAAAGAAGTTATCGAAGCCGGTGCTCAGGCTGCTGTTGGTGTCACTCAGCACGGTTTCCAGCTGCGTCAGGTAGGTTTGCTGGGTGCTGTAATAGCCGTTATCGCTGGCCGCATCCCACACCATATTCACCAGATACTGGTCGGAGACGCGGCGGATGCTATCCACCTGAACGCCGTTGCCCGGACTGTTGGCCATTCCGGAGCTGGCGCCCATGGCACTAATCTCGGCGACCTGCCGGGTATAGCCCGGCGTCATGGCATTCGCGGTGTTCATTGCCGTCGTGTTCAGCTCAACCTGAGCTGCCGATGACCCGCTATACCCAATGTTTATCATATCCATCAGCGTTTCCTTACTGGCTCCAGGCCGGTAAATTCTTTCAATAGTTGCATCTGTTAAGCGGCGCAAACGCCGCATTTCTTAAACAGAGCGCGCACTTTTCTTACTTCTGATGTTTTGAGGAAAGCTGTTTAACCATCATTTCCGCGATACCAATGCCGTGCTGTTGTGACAACACGTTAGCCAGCGTGTCGTCGTAAAACCCCTGCATCGTGCGCACGGAATCGCTGTTAAACGGGTTATCCTTCGAGTCAAAAAGCTCGTTGGTTTTGCGCATTTCTTTCAGCATGTTACGCAGAAAGATGGCTTCAAACTGCTGGGCAGCCATTTGCAGGTCATGTGCTTTAATCTTCGGGGCCATGAGCGGATCGCTCCCCTCAAGGCCTTTGGTGACTGCGGGTAGAATTTTGTCCATTAGATAACCTCCAGGTCGGCATCCAGCGCCCCGGCTTCGTGCAGCGCTTGCAGAATCGACATTACGTCATCCGGTGAGGCACCCAGCCCGTTGAGCGCACTGACCAGCGTACGCAGACTGGTGGATTCCGGCAGGGTAATCATTTGTGAATGCGGGCGATTCACCGACACATTGCTGTCTGCGGCGTTCACGGTCCGGCCATTAGCAAACGCATTTGGCTGGCTGACGTTACGGCTTTCGCTGATAGAAACGGTCAGGCTGCCATGGCTGACCGCGGCGGCGTGAAGACGCACGCCATCACCCAGCACCACGGTGCCGGTACGGGAGTTGAAGACTACGCGCGCCCGGACGCGCTCGGCGTTAACCTGCACATCTTCGAGGCGAGACATAAACGCCACGCGCTGGCCGGGATCGATTGGCGCCAGAACGGTAACGCTGGTTGAGCTTTTGGCCGACGCCACGCCGCCGCCAAAGCTGCTGTTGATAGCCATGGCGATATTGTTGGCATCCTTAAACGACGGACGTTTCAGGTTGAGGGTGACGGAGTCGCCCATGTTGAAATCGCTCGGGATTTCACGCTCGACCGTCGCGCCATTGGGGATAAGCCCCGCCGTTGGGGTATTGACGGTCACGCTGGAACCGCTGTTTCCGGCCGCTTTCATGCCGCCGACCACAATACTGCCTTGGGCCAGCGCGTATACTTCACCATCGGCACCGTGCAGCTGCGTCAGCAGCAGCGTGCCACCGCGCAGGCTTTTGGCATCACCAATCGAGGAGACGGTGATATCAATTTTCTGACCGCGCGAATACATCGGCGGCAGGGTCGCACTGACCGCCACCGCGGCCACGTTTTTCACTTTCGGGTCAATTTTCCCCGGCAGCTGAACGCCAAACTGACGCAGCATGTTGGTCAGGGTCTGGTTGGTGAATTTCACCTGGTTACGGTCGCCCGTGCCATCCAGGCCGACGACCAGGCTGTAACCCACCAACTGGTTATCACGGATACCTTCCACGCTAACCAGAGATTCAAGACTCTGGGCGGAAGCGATCACCGGCATCAGCAGGCAGGTTGCCGCCACCGCACTGAGGATCCCTTTCATCCAGGGATGATTGCGCTTTTGCATATAACTCTCCGGATTAAATTGGGAACAGCGGATGGTTGAAGATTCGGGTCAGCCAGCCCGCCGCATTGGCATCGCTCAGCGCACCACGTCCGGCATAAGAGATACGCGCGTTAGCAATTCGCTGCGACGAAATCGAGTTATCGTTTTCGATATCATCGGCACGCACCAGGCCGCTCAGGCGGATATATTCATCACCCTGATTGAGGGTCAGCCATTTCTCACCGCGCAATTCCAGCACGCCGTTCGGCAGAACGCGGTGGACCGAAACGGTGATCGAGCCGTGTAAGCTGTTTTGTTGGCGCGAGGTGGCACTGCCATCGAAATCGCGGTTGGCATCGACCGAACCGGATAATTTGTCTTTGGTTTTACCAAACACTACCGGTGGTGCGATTTCGACGGTATTGCTCTTACCGAACTCGGTGCCCGCTTGTTTGCTCGACTGGGTAGATTCTTCCAGGATCACCGTCAGGATGTCGCCCACGCGATACGCGCGGCGATCGGCCGTTAACGACCAGTTATAACCCGATTCAAAAACACCCCCTGCCCGGCCTGCGGCAGTGACATCACTGTCGGTTTTCGGGGGAGCATAAAATTCGTCGTCCTTTTTCACCAGGATGGTCTGGGATTCACATCCGGCAAGCAGTAAGACAGCTGCCATAAGCCACAGGTACTTTTTCACACGTGTTCCACTAACGGTTTTTGGTGACCACATTAAAATGTGGTCACCGGCTACTGATACCCTGTTACAGGTTCTGATTGATGTACTGCAGCATGTCGTCCGCTGCAGAAACCATCTTGGCGTTCATTTCATACGCACGCTGAACGGTGATCATGTTGACCATCTCGTTGACGATATCGACGTTGGAGCCTTCCAGGGCATTGTTCTGAATCTGCCCCATGCCGTCCTCGCCCGGATCGCCTTCCGTCGGCTGCCCGCTGGCCACCGTTTCAACGTAGAGGTTATCGCCTTCGGCCTGGAGGCCGGCTGGATTGATAAAGTTCACCAGCGACAGCTGGCCAAGCACCGTCGAATCACTGTCGCCAGGCACCTGGGCGGTGACCGTGCCATCGGGACCAATCGCGAAATTGGTCGCGCCCTGCGGAACGTCAATTTCCGGCTCCAGCGGCAGGCCCTGCGCGTTGGTCAGCACGCCGTCGGCGTTAACTTCCAGCGCACCGTCACGGGTGTAGGCGATGTCGCCATTGGTTTTCTGCACCTGCAAGAACCCCTGACCCATGATCGCGATGTTCAGCGGGTTATCGGTGGTTTCGACGTTGCCTTCGGTGAAGATTTTCTGGGTGCCGACAACACGCACACCGCTACCAAACTGGATGCCGGTCGGCATCACATTGTCCTGATCGAGCATGGTGCCCGGGGCTTGTTGGGTCTGATAGAACAAGTCCTGGAACATCACGCGATCGCGCTTAAAGCCATCGGTATTGACGTTGGCAATGTTGTTGGCAATCGCGCTCATTTCCGCGTCTTGCGCGGAGAGGCCCGTTTTACTTATCCATAATGCTGCATTCATAACGCTACTATCCTGAATTCAAGAGGCCGGTAATCAGCCTTCTAATAGACGGTTTCCGTAATCGCTCAGGTCTTCCGCCGCCTTCATCATTTTGATTTGCGACTCGAACTGACGATTGAGGGAGATAGACGCCATCATTTCACCGACGGCCGAGACGTTACTGCTCTCCAGATATCCGCCGCTGACTTTGATGTCTTCGTTGACGCCTGCCGGAACGCCATTCGCCGTCACCAACATCCCCTGCGCATTTTTCGCCAGGTTATTGAGCGGGATGTCTACCAGCTTCAGGCGATCCACATCCATGGTGCCTTTCACATCGCCATCGTCTGGCGTGACGGACAGCGTGCCGTCGGTACCAAAAGAGGCCAGCGCATTTGGCGGCAGGATGATTGGACCGTTATCGCCGAGCACCGGATGACCGTTGATCGTCAGCTGACCCTCAGAGTCCTGCTGGATATTGCCGTTACGGGTATAAACTTCTTTACCCGCACCATCGAGCACCGCGATATAGCCTTTGCCGTCAATCGCCACGTCGAGGGAACGATCGGTTTTTTCAGGAATGCCCGCGCTGTCGTTAATGCCGCTCTGGTTTTCCGCGCTCATAAAACGCGTAGCAAATCCGCGCCCCTGAACCTGGTCTGCCTGGGATAACGCGATATCGCTGCGAAACCCGCCGGTGTTAACGTTGGCGAGGTTGTTAGCGCTTATCTGCTGCTCCATAAGCGTGTGGGAGGCACCGCTAAGCGCCGTGTAAATCAAATGATCCATTTAACTGCCTTACATTGCCTGGAACAGCGCCTGATCGAGCTGCGTATCGGTGGAGATAACTTTGGTGTTGGCCTGATAGTTACGCTGGGCGGTCATCATGTTGACCAGCTCCTGGGTAATATCGACGTTGGACTGCTCCAGTACGCCCGCTTCCAGCGTGCCCGTGGTGCCGGTTCCCGGAACACCGATCAGCGGTGCGCCAGACTGGCTGGTTTCTTCCCACGCCGTGCCACTGACCGCTTCGAGGCCTGCGGTGCTCGGGAATTCAGCCAGAACAACCTGGCCTTCCAGCAGGCGCTCGCCGTTGCTGTAGGTCGCATACACTTTGCCGTCTTCATCGACCTGTACGCCGTTTACCTGCGCGGAGGTGTAACCGTCGGCGTTGTTGGTGGTAACGGAGAACTCCGCACCGTACTGCGTGCAATCGCTGTAATCGAGGGTCATGTCGATAGGCGCGGCGCTGTCAGTTGGGAAGGTCAGGGAAATGGGCGCGGTCGGCGAGGTGAGCTTGCCGGTATTCGGATCAAACGCCAGCGAGGTGGTGGTGCTCTGTTCTTCACCGTCGAAGGTGTAATGCACATCCCAGGTGTTGTCGCCCGTCTTCACGAAGTACTGGTTAACGGTATGTTCGTTGCCCAGAGAGTCGTACACCTTGGTGGTGTAGGTATCGTTGTAGGAATCCATGTTGGACGGATCGAACGGGTTCGCGCTGCTGTCGATAGCTTCATCGCTGGCGTTCATGTTGGCGGTGAAGGACATGGTGGTGGTCGCTTCTGCCGGCAGGCTTTCGGTCGAAATCTGCAGATCGGTGACGTTACCTTCTTGCAGTGTATTACTGTCATCGACGGCGTAACCCTGCACGTAGTTGCCTGATGGATCGACCAGATAACCGTTTTTGTCCGTGGTAAACGAGCCTGCGCGGGTGTAGCTGGTGTTGCCTTCGCTGTCCGCGGTCACGAAGAAACCGCCGCCGTTGATAGCCAAATCCAGGGAGCTACCGGTAGACAGGAAAGAACCGCCTTTAGAAATGCTCTGCGCCGTACCGGCCACGCTCACGCCCATCGCCTGGGTGCCCGCATACATGGCGGAGAACTGGGTGGTGGTAGATTTGTAGCCGACGGTTCCGGCGTTAGCAATGTTGTTACTGATGCTGTCCAGTTGCTGATCGACAGCATTCAGGCCAGAAGTCGCAATTTCATAACTCATGTTTCACTATTTCCTTGAGTATTATTCAGTCAAATTCAGATAACGTCGTCAGCAGGCGTATCGCCGCCATCGTTTGCTGACGTATCTGGAATTCCAAATTGGCTAATCGCCGTGAACGGCACTTCACCGATGCCGTCGATTTCCAGCATCGGCGTGCTGCCATCCAGCGGAATGCGTACATCCTTCACTTCACCGGCCACTTCGATGGGAACTTCTTCTTCCCCGGTATCGGTGACGACGGAAATGCTGTAATCGCCTGGTGGAATGCCGTAGTCCGCGGGATCAATGTCGAAGTTGATTTGTCCGTTGGTTTCGCTGCTCATGTCCAGGTCGACGGAGTAGTCGTCCCCGGCGGTATCGGTGAAGTGCAGCGTCGCGGAGGAGCAGGTGTCATCCAGCGAAATACGCCCCTGAATGTCCCCTGTCCCCACGCTCAGCGAGGTGGTCTGGACCATAATGTCCTCACCGACCATTTTGCCGAGCGCCATCACCTGGATGTTGCTCATCAGGATGGCGTTGGTGTTCATGGAGACACACTCGGCCTCGCCCATGGTGACCATCGCCATCGTGCCTAACTGGCTGATGTATTCGGTTGGGTCGGTCGGGTTGGTCGGGTCCTGATTTTCAATCTCAGCCACAAACAACGTCAGGAACAGGTCGGTTGACGCACTGTCCGTGTTGGTTGTGGTGGTCGGCGTGGGCGACACATCACTGTTATCAGTGGTATTCGTAGTGTTGGAAGAGTCGGTAGAATCGTCCGCCCCGAGCAGAGTCGGGCTCTGTTCGTCGCTGGCAACCGGCGTTGCCGCCACTACGGCTTGCTGAGTGCTCGCCATCTTGCCCTGGTGCTGCAGGTACGTGCGCAGCGCTAGTCCATTCATACGTTCTCTCCGAGTTTAAGCAGGCTTTGTTGCATGCTTTTAACGTTGTTGAGCACGTCAACGTTGGTTTCAAAATCACGGGTAGCCGACATCATGTCTGCGGTCTGCTCCACGACATTGACGTCCGGATAAAAGACGTAGCCGTCTTTATCCGCCAGCGGATGATGCGGCTCATAACGACGCAGCGCGCCGCCGCTCTGCAACACATCCTGGACACGCACGCTAGCCCCATCGATATCATGACGATGATGGTCGATAAGGCTGTTGTTATAGACCGCCGCAAAGACAGGGCTTCGGGCTTTATAAACCGCGTCTTCGGTGGTGGCCGGTGACTCTGCGTTCGCCAGGTTACTGGCGACGGTATTCAGACGCACGGTTTGCGCCGTCATGGCAGAGCCTGAAATCTGATAAATATCAGCAAAAGACATGCTTACTTCCCTTCTATCGCTGTTTTGAGCCCGCTGATCTGCATATTCATGAACGCCAGACTGCTTTGATAATCCATACTATTTTGGGAAAAACGCGCCTGCTCGCTATTGAGCTCGACCGTGTTCCCATCTTCCGATGGCTGCATCGGGACGCGGTATTTGACCGTCGGCGCCGAAAGCACATCTTCTTGACTTGCCCGTTGCATCTCAGCGGCAAAATCAATATCTTTAGATTTGAAATTCGGCGTATCGACGTTTGCCAGATTCGCAGTCAGTAACTCAGTCCTCGCAAGACGCAACTGAACTGCTTGTGCATGTACACCGAAAACCTGCTGAAAACTTATTCCCATCGTGTTTGATATCTCGTGAATAACCTTGCCTCTGATTTAATAGCAATAATCGTGCCAACCACGTAAATCACTAACAGGTAAGGTTTTTATGTTTTCTGTTCACCCCGGCGGGAAGGTTATTTTCCGCTCTCTGTTCATGGTGCTGTTCGCCAGTCTGTTTGCCGTTCATGCACATGCGGCGACGAAAGGCCCACGCGCGCAAATCAATGCCCTTGTGCTCAGCACGGCCGGAAAAGACGTCGATAAAATGGCGCAAAAAAAGGGCTGGAAGGGCTATCACTACAAGCTGAATGTGTTCATTCCCTCCTATGCGGCCACCGAAACGCCGTGTCCGACCGCGCTCAAAGCCAGCCGCTCGAGCGTTGAGCTGACGTCTGTCAACCGCATTAGCTATGACGTGAGCTGCCCGGGCACTCAGGGCTGGCATCTGAGCGTGCCGGTCCATGCCGACCTGTATGTGCCAGTGGTCATGGTGAATGGCGTGGTTGCGCGCGGAGAAGTGCTGGACGAAGACCAACTGATACTGAAGCCGTACAACGTCAGCAATACGCACGGTGAACTGCTGACCCAGCTCGACCAGGCGCAGGGCCTGACCAGCAAGCGCACGCTGAGACCCGGCAAACCCCTCACGCTCTCGCAGCTGGAAATGCCGCTGTGGGTCAAACGCGACCAAACCGTGATGCTGCAATCACAGATGGGCGGGATTACCGCGCAGACGTCAGCCATAGCGATGAAAAATGGTCGTAAGGGCGACACCATCAAAGTTCGCAACGAGAGCAGCCAACGGATAGTCAGCGCCCTCGTCACCGGTCAGGGCATCGTCAAAACCCTGAACAGCGAGTAACGGAAATATTTTTTCTCTTTTGAGTTAAGTTTTCCTTCCGATGTGTCGCCTGTTATTTGTGAAGAGCGAGGCAGACGCCCCCGGATGGTTAACAGGCTTGAGGTCAAAATGAAGATTGCCCCGATGTCAGTAGAGAACATGGCCGCAGCAACGCAGTCAGGTTCCGGAACTAAATCGAAAAAAAACAATGATGTGGCTACGGTTGCTCCCCAGCAATCTGCCGATGAGCTGACCCAAAGCTCGCTGCATTCCGCACAGGTTGCCCTGAACAACGATCCGCAGGATGACGTGGATATGGACAGTGTTACCCAGATGCAGGCCGCGCTGGCGAATGGCAGCTTTACCGTCGATAACGATGAACTCGCAGCCTCAATGCTGAGTTTCTTCAATTAAAGAGAGTTACCTGAAGTGAGTGACAAACTCGTCCTGGTGAAAGCATTACTGCGCGGCATCCGTCTCGATGAAGAGCAATACGGAAGCTTACGCCAACTGCTCGAACAGCAAAGACTGTGCATGATCCGTCGCGATTGCGATGAATTAGAAAGTGTTAACCACAAAATCGAACAGCACTACGCTGAGCTGAGCGAACAGTCCAGGGTGCGCAGAAATGCCCTTCAGGAGCTGGGATTAACCGTCGATCGGACCGGAATCGAGACCGTTTTTAGCTGGCTGCCCACGCCGCAAAAAACGGCCGCGATGACTGCCTGGAAGCAGCTGGAAAATCAGGCCAGACGTTGCAAATCCTATAATGAAAAAAACGGCGAGTTGCTGATTCGCCAACAGGAATTTGCACAAACCTTTTTGGGTAACAAACCGGATTACCTCTACCATCCCTGATGCGCCTTCCTGAGGTGGAAGCTACGTTTCCACCTCTGCCCCAGCTATTTTTAACTCATTGAATACTCACACATTAAAACTGGCATGAATATTGCGAGAGGTTCTCTATACCTCAATTCATAATGCCGGTTAGTTGCAGAGAATGTTATGCCACAGATTGATTACCACCAACCCGAATTCGTTCGTCATTACCTGAGCCTGCCTGATGCCAACCCTGAGCGGGTTATCGCCCTGAACTGGGCACAGGAAACTCGCCTGAGTTTACACCTGGACAACACTGCCACCTGCGGCGCGCTGCTGCAAAAGCCAGATGCATTTGTGCTGCACAGCGAGAAGCGTGACGCCAGCGACGACGCCGGAGCGCTGTCCCCGCGCGCGCGCCTGCTCAATCAGGCTTCTTTCGATATTTTGACCCTGCATCCTCTGTCAGCGGATATCCGCCTGTATGCCCTCGGCATTCTGCTCTCTTTCGCCGAAAAAAATCCGGGTGACAGCGACGAGACCCTCGCGCTGCTGGCAACGCTGCCGGAGAAAATGCGCGATCATTTACAGCAGGGTGTGCTGCAGGCCCAGTTCCAGCAAATGCCGTCGGTGCCAGCCTTGCAGCGCAAGCTGATTTCCGGCCTCGCCGAGCAAGAATTTAACTGGGATATGCTGCCAGACAGCCAGCGTAAGCAAGTGCTGCCGCTGCAAATTAGCCTGCTGGCATTGCAGGATGAAAACAGCGAAGCGCTGCTGCAACAGCAGCTGGCAGAGCTGTGGGAAACCAGCGCTTCGGCCAGTTTCGATACCCAGCCGTGGATGATGGAAAACTACTTGCTGTATCGTCTCTATCACGACGTTTTCCCGTGCCATGAACATGATTCCGCCGAGCAGCGTTTTCTGCTGCTGAACGCCGATTACTTCATGCTGAAATCCCTGTTCAGCCTGTGGGTGATGGACGGCTCTACCCTGAGCGAAGATGAGATTGTCGCGCTGGTCGCGATGTTCGAACAGTGGCGTCACACCCCAGCGGCACAGGATTACTACCAGCAGCTTCTGGCCTCCCCTCCTGGCGGGGCACTGCTGAGCGCGTTCTCCCTCCTGGTCCGTTAACTTTCCCCGCCGGGGCGGATACGTCACGCCCCGGTGCTGTGAGCTTGATGAAAAACTGATTATGTCATTACCCCCGACCCCGAATAAAAGCCCGTTATCGATGGTGAAAACCCTGGATTCCGGGCGTGAACTGCCGTTTGTCAGCGTAGTAACGCCCACCTGGAATCGCGCCGCCTTTTTGCCCTATCTGTTGTACATGTTCCGCTACCAGGACTATCCGGCCGACCGTCGCGAGTTGGTTATCCTTGATGACTCGCCGCAGAGTAATGAGAAGATCATTCATGCGCTGACCCAGGGAAAGCCGGAGGCGTTTAATATTCGCTACGTCCATTCGCCGGAACGCCTGGATTTGGGGCGCAAGCGCAACATGTTGAACGCGCTGGCGCAGGGGGAATACATCGTCTGTATGGATGACGACGATTACTATCCTCGCGATAAAATCTCCTACACCATCGGCATGATGCAGCGTCACCGGGCGCTGATTTCGGGCTCCGATCAGATTGCCATCTGGTACAGCCACATTAACCGCATCTTTAAAACGCGCTCGTTTGGCGAAAATCACATTCTCAACGGGACGTTCTGTTATCACCGCAACTACCTGAAAAAGCACCGCTATGAGGATGACTGCAACCTGGCGGAAGAAAAAGGCTTCACCAACAACTTCACGGTAAAACCGCTGCAGCTGCCAGCCGAACGCACGATCCTGTGTGTCTCGCACAGCCAAAACACCTTTGATAAAGATTTTGTCCTTGGCAGCAGCCAGGCCCTGGAGACCACGCTGGATGAATGGGTCAGCGACCCGATGCTTAAAACCTGGTATCACGGTTTGCATAATGCCGCACACGGGCAGCGCCTCGACTGGAGCCACGTCGATCAGTTTGTGGTTATCAATCTTGATAAGCGTGCAGACCGCTTGCAGCACATTCGAAACGAGCTGAACCTGCTCGGCATCCCGGCGGAGAAAATCACCCGTCTGAGCGCGGTGGAAGACAGACAAGGCCAGAGCGGACGCCGCCAGTCGCACCTTCAGGCGCTCCAACTGGCGCAGGAGAAAGGCTGGAAAAACTACCTGCTGCTGGAAGATGACGCCGTCATTCTGAAGCAGGAAAAACACGTCCAGGCGCTGAAAAAGCTGCTGAATGCGTTACCGGTCCTGCCGTGGGAAGTGATTCTGTTGGGTGCCAGTGTGCAGACCGGCAGCGAGCTGAAAAGCTTTGATAACCTGGTGCGCGCCAGCAGCTGCGATCACATCTGTGCCTATCTGGTGAACGCCCCTTCTTACGCCACGCTACTGCGTCAGATGCAGGAAGACCTTTCCACCACCCTCGAAGAACAGTGGCAGCCGCTGCTTCGCCAGGGGAAATGGCTGGCCTTTTATCCGAGCGTTGCTTACCAGAAGCCCGGCATCAGCGATATTACCGGCGAATACAGCGACATGACTCAGCACTATTTCAGTCGGCTGCCGAGTAATACCGACAGCATGAAAAACGCCGCGCCGACCGAGCAAATACTCAGCCAGACGATTGGCTTCTTTATGGAAACAGCTTTCCATTACCAGATCTATAAACCGATGCTGGATGTGCTGCTGGCTCAGGGCTATCAGTGCGAGCTATTGATCAACGACCGGACGCCGAAGGAGTTTATTCACGAGATGCAGGACTGCCTGTCATCGCTGGATAACCCGCAGCTGCGCGGCAGCCTGCTGTCAAAAGTGGCCGAGCGTCGGCAGAAATATGGCTGCCTCGTCAGTCCATACTATTCGCCGGTGATTAACGGCCTGGCCGACGTGCACGTTCGCGCCATGTACGGCCTGGCCAAAGAGGAATGGAACCACGCCTGGTGGAATACGTTTTATCAGCACATTCTCTGCTACAGCCACCATTCCCAGCAGGCGCTGAATATTAACGGCAACGCGGTGCTGGTTGGCAATCCCCGCTTCGATGCCTGGCACAATCAGCAGTTCGACCGGGAACTTCCGGCGTCACTCAGAATTGATCCGGCGAAACCCACGCTGCTGTATGCCCCGACTTATGGCGCGCTCAGCTCGATCCCACACTGGGCAGAGAAGCTGCATAACCTGAGCCATCAGTACAATGTGATTACCAAGCTGCATCACGGCACGCTGTGCCGCGCGGAAGAGAAAGCCTCGCTGAGCCTGGTCAAACGGTATCTGAAACGCCACGTTAGCGAACATCAGCACACCCTGGCCCTGCTGGAAAAAGCTGATTTTGTGATAACTGACAACAGCGGCTTTATCTTCGATGCCATTCACGCCGGGAAGCGCACTATTCTGCTGAACTGGGAAGGAATGGACGACCTGTTGAAAGACGGGGCCAGCTATTCCACGGCCAACAGTGCGGACCAAAAGATTCGGGAAATCTTGCCCAGCGCGGGAAATATCGAAACGCTGGTCAGTTTGCTGAAAGAGGAAACGCGCTGGTCTGAAGTGGATAAAGCGATGCAGGAATGTCGGGAATATTATTGCGATGCCTTCCTGGATGGTCAGGCGGCAACCCGTGCGGCGAAAGTGATCGCCAACGCACTGGAGCCCTCATCGGCGGCAGGAAATAACACGCTGTTAGCCAGCCTTCAGAAGAAGTTATTTAGCTAAAAAAAACGCCCTTCAATGCAGATTGAAGGGCGATATGATTACTCGTCGGTTTCGCTATTGACGTCCATGTCGGGCTCGAAGACTTCGTCATCCGAATATTTTTCGAGGAACGTCTCTTTGGTTATCGGCCGTGAGAATAAATACCCCTGCCCCAGCGACACATTCTCTTTCAGCAGGAAAGAAACCTGCTGCAAAGTTTCAATCCCTTCCGCAATCACTTTAATATTATTACGGTGAGCTTCAAGAATAATTTCCCGGGTTTCGTTCAGACGGCTTTTCGCCATCAAACGACGGTCCAGCTTAATATAGTCGGCTTGCCATGAATTATTTTTAAGCTCGAGCATTAACAGACTATAAATATCACCCCAGGCAATTGTAAAACCATGCTCTTTGAGCGTTTTCAGGTTCGCGATCATCTGTTGAGTCAGAATGGCATCTTCACCCGTTATCTCCAGAATAATCTGTGGCGGAGAAATAGAGTAACGTGCCGCCTGTGCAATCACCAGCTCAGAATAGTCAGCCCGCAATAACTCTGTTTTAGAGATATTGATGTTATAGAGCCTGTCGTCCTCAGTCTCAGGGAAGTAGCGGTTGATGTATTCGAATGACTCGTTGACCAGATAGTGCCCAAGGTTGACGATGCCGGTACCATGACGCTCAAGGCTCGCGATAAACCGGAACGGAAGAATAGTTTCCCGCAGGTATTGCCCGCGAATGAGAATTTCTCCGCCGGTACATTTGAACAACGAGAGATCAAACAGCGGCTGGAACCAGATATCAACAGGGAACGGTTTTTGGTTGTTCGATATTCGTTTGATAATGATGTCAGATATTACTTTTTCGCGGGATTCGTTCATTATATGGGGTTTCGCTGCGGGAATGTTCTTAATGTTGAAAGATGATTTTTAATGATGAAATACTAAACTTAACGCCATAGGAGCGCAAGTTTTAAACTCACTGCAAGTGTAAAGGAACTAATGGCGGTATATTTCGCCATCGCTGAGTTTTATTTTAAATAAAGTATCATAACAACAAGCGTTGACTTCCCATTAGACTTCAAAATGAGTTCGCGTTTCTCGCCCAGGTGACACACTCCGCCAGAAATGGCGAAGTGTGAAGAATAAACCATGCTAACGGGATGTAGTGAAAGTCTCTGCTGAAAGAGATAGAAGAAATTATATAATGAAACGCTTGTCTTTAAATCAATCCATCCATCCCGATATGTTCTTTTCACTAAGTTGGTTATTCTCGATAAGCTGTTGAATAACTGGTTTATTTAAAACCTCTGAACGAGTATCACCCTCACCTATAACATGGCGGAATTGCGCTTTGGGGAGGGTATAAATCAACGTTGTGAACGTGCTTATAATCTCACACAAAGGAATCCCGGCCAATTGCAGGGCTTCAAAAGGTAATGCATTAGGGATCATATAGGTATTCGGCCCTAACTCATCTTTAATCTTTTCCCGATTTTCTTTGTGATTAATGGGGTGAGCCTTAAAGATAATCTGATCATTATCCTTTATGACACCCTGAGATTTCAACGCACGAATTTTGATAATTTGTTGCTCAGTAAGTGTATCATCTTCAGACTTACCGAAACGTCCTGATCCTAAATACAGAAGACTATTTGGTCGCATTATTTTAGCGGCCACTTCCAATAATAAAGCAGTATCGACATTTAACAATGAAAGGCAAAATGCTTGCTGCGGTTTTGTCAGAGTGTAAAAATTATTATTGTTCAAGCTCACCATATTGGATGATAAATAATTAAACAATGGAGAATTGTCATGACATCTCAATTCAAATTCGTTAATTAAATGATAAGTCGTATTGAAAAACTCATGCCATGTATAGTTCATCATCGCTGGCCACTGGCTGCGATCGCCGTGGTCAAAAGGCCGAACATTCTCTCTCAATAAGCCCATGAGTTTTTCAGTACAATTTCGTTTCTGGTGCAGAAAATCGACTTCAGATAACTGATGCATAGCATTACGTTCTACAACGCCTGCTGAGCCGTCATCATAAACATGAATATGTATTTTATCTCTTGGAACCAGTCGCGCCACATAACTTACGAGAGGGAACAACTCTACAAGACACCAGTAAATATTCACATGCAGTGAGATTTTATCTGGTTTAAATTCACCTATGAGTTTCAATATATATGTAACAAATTCAGGTGATATTCTGGATATCTGCCGATAATATTTTGCCTGCGTGCCTTTAAGCTTCTGTTCAGAAATTTCGTTTCTATACCAGCCAATGACTTTAACCACATTTTTATCATTTGCACATTTTGCAAAGTCGATCATCTGTGGGATAACTGGGACAGACACTGAACTCAAATACACCTTTAACTCTTTCATTTAATCTTACTACTTTCGAATTTGTTTTCAATGGAAGGCGGGAATAGCGACGTGCAGACGGACGTCCCGAAAATACGGGACGTCCGGTAAAGCAATTACTGTGATGCGTTCTCAAGTGAGGCTTTCTTCAGACCTTCATTAACCCAGGCCATAAAGATGAGATAGCCAATCGACAGCAGCGTTGCGCCGATGAACATGCCCAGAATACCGTTGGTCGCCATGCCGCCCAGCGCGCCGAGCAGTACGACTGGCATTGGAACATCCACGCCACGGCCCAGCAGCATTGGCTTAAGCACGTTGTCGACCATGCCAGCCACAATCAGCAGCACGGTAAAGACCACGTTCATCGCGGTGCCGTGGTCGCCGGTCATCCACATCAGGCCAATCGCCGGCAAGGTGATGAGCAGCAGTGGTACCTGTGCAATCCCGAGGATCAGCGCCCCAACGAAGAAGATACCTACCGCCGGGATACCGGCCAGCGCCATGATGACACCCACCAGCAGCGACTGAATCAGCGCCACACCGATGACGCCCTGAGCCACGGCACGAATCGTCCCGGTGCAGAGTTTGATCAGCTCAACGCCTTTTCGTTCATCGGTGATACGCATGGCGATACGCGTCGCGGCGTTCGAGCCGGATGCGCCCACGGCCATCATGATGCCCGCCGCAATGAAGGAAATTATAAAACCAAATACGCCGCCGCCCATACTCGCCAGAACCGCCAGCACCAGCTTGGCCGCGTGAGCAATCTGTGTGTGGTAGTCGCTGATCAGTCCTGGTAAATCCTGCGAGGCCTGAGACCATAAGGCCAGCAGCTTCCCGCCGACAACAGGGATGGTGCCGATGTTGGCATTAGGCGGTGGAATAACCAGTTGTGCGTGGCTGGCGTGCTCCACCAGCGTAGTGGCGCTTTCCCCTAATGAGGTGATCATAGTGATGGTCGGGACGACGATAAGCATCACGCCGAGCAATACCAGAATGACGGAAGCCAGGCCCTGCTTGCCGCCCAATTTCTTAGCAAAATACTGGTGCAGCGGATAAAGCGTGACGGCCAGGATCACCCCCCACAACATGACGTTGAGGAAAGGGGAAAATACAGTAAAACAGAAAGAAGCCAGCGCCAGGATCAGTCCAAATTTAATGAACATATCCAGAAATCTGGTTACGAGTCTTCTTTCAATGGTAATTAAATCATTGCTTTCCATCATGGGTTCTTCCCGTTGTATTGATATTAATCGCCACTTGGGCGAGTAAAAAACGCGCTAGTATAGCGGAGTGGGGATAGCAATAAGTGTAGAATATCATCTAAAAATAAATTATACCCGATGCGGCAGGTGGGGATTTTCGCTATTTAATACGGCCCGTATATAAAAAAACAAAGCGCCATCCGGTGAAGGATAGCGCTTGTGTGACCGCAGAAAACCTTACGTTACGGAGTCTGGCGTATCATTAATGTGCAGTGACAGCCGCGGCAGCCAGCGGATGATCAGAACCTGCAACAACAGCTGCACGCGCGACAGGATGTGCGCCGCCGGAGGTTGCTACAGCCATCTCTGCTGGGTGGTCAGAAGACATTACTGCGGCGCCGCGGGCAACAGGGTGTGCACCGTGACCACTGGTTGCAGCAGCCATTGCGACAGGATGGTCAGATGTTGCCACAACAGCAGTACGGGCGATCGGGTGGAAACCCGCAAAAGCAGAGAGGCTAACAGTCGCAAAGGTTAAAGCCAGAATAGTTTTTTTCATAATATCACCTCTAATAAACAAAATATAAGTGGCAGCATGGAACGACAATCGACATCCCAGTCAAAAACCCATACGTTGCAAAACGCACGGCGAAATTAAATTTACAGACGCTGCTCTGAACTTTTATAAGGGAAAGGTATATTTTAAAAAAGATTACTTTTGTTTTTATTTAGATGGAAATCGCGGTTTAATTTTAAACTTTCATTATTATTGCATGTTCATTCAAGAATATTTAAAGACAAGGACGACGATGAAAAGACGTGTTTTTGTTTGCCTGACGGACGAGTGACAGTGTGCGAGATCTTCGCCGAGCACTGGCCTTACGATGAGGTTGATTCTTCAGAGGGGGGATTGATGAACTTCATTGATTCTAAATGGTACGCCCTACAGGGCTCGAACCTGTGACCTACGGCTTAGAAGGCCGTTGCTCTATCCAACTGAGCTAAGGGCGCACTGAGAAGGTAAACTTCGCGGTGTTGAACGCCGGGAATTATACGGTCTAAGGCCAATGAGTCAATGGGTTTTCCCTGCAAAGCCCTCATCTTCCCCATTGCGTCCAAAAACTGCTCCATCAAATGATTAAAGCGTAAGCACTGGCGTTAATCTCCCCTTCCTATACGAAATATCCCGCTACGGTTTAAGCAACGCCTGGTACCTTCAGATATCCCTTATAGCAACAATGAAGCACGTCAAAGGATGGAGGGAAACGATGCGCGTGATGCTACGCAGGGAAAGGCGGCGGCGAAATATCATGGAATTTCAGGGGCACTCGCTTCCCCTGCCCCATAACGCGCTGGTTGAACGCAACGACCTGCTCAACCACACGGCACGCTATTGCGAGTACCACATTCTGGTGACGCGCGACCGCTATCTTGCCAACGGCGTTCGTCACAGCCCCGTCCCCCTGTGCTTGTGTCGCATCTTCGACGATATCGATGAGGCGCTGGACGTGGTTCGCCTGACGCACCCTCTCGGTCTGATTATCGATCTCGAAGGTCAAAGCCTGGCCGTGTTAACGCTTCTGGATCGCCTGCGACTGTTGCAGCAAAAGTCTCCGGCGCTGGACATCGTGTTGATCACCCCTGAAGTCGACCCGGGTACGCAACAGTTTCTCCAGTTGGCCTGCCATTGTCGGGTGCTTAACAAACGCCTGGCGCTGTTACAGGCGCGCGATGCGCTACACCTCCAGAGTCAGGATCTGCCTGTGCAGCCCCGGTTGTTCAAAGCCAAAGAGTGGAGCGTGCTGATGTTGATGTCTAAAGGTTACACCTTGTGCCATATCGCTCGCCTGCAGGTTCGTCCGTATCACAGGATTATCTACCGTGTCGGCTGCGTTTTAACCCTGCTGCGGCTAAACCATCGCCACCAGCTGCTACGCCTGCTTCAGCGCGTAGGGGCGATTCGGGACACGCATCACTCGGGATAACCTGCTGAAGTCGGGCCGATTTTAAGAAATTACTTAAATTGGTGTTAATAAACGGTAATTTTTTAACCAAAAACAAACAATTATAACTATTCCTAAGAATACCCATTGGACACGATTAATCACCATGACAAATACAAATCATGGAATTTATCTCTGTAGAAAATGAATTAATTTCGCCATCGTCGGTGATTTATTCGAGCATAATGTGAGCTAACCAACAAACCTCAACCCTTTTCTCACCCGCCTGGCAGGACAACGGACTGGGGAGTGCCTCTGGCAAAAAATCCCTAAGCCAAACTTAGCGCTTCCTCTAACTCGTTATCCAGCAAGCATTTTTCCCCATATCGCCACACTCTGCGTTACATCACAATTCGTCATTAATTTAACAACCTCACAACAAGCAGTCGCATCTTTTGTTTTTTGCTATTACATAAACACTAAGCGTCAGCAAATCGATAAACTGCAGAAATTAGGCCCAAAAGAAAATTCCTGGTCAATCCACTACAGAACATCGTAATTAGTAAAGTTAATTGTCGTAATCTCAGACTTTTTCCTAAAACGTTACACGGTATAATCGGCACCGTTGAGATAAATAACAAAAACCACAACCAGATCATCTATGGATAATATGTAAATGACGACGATTTTGTCGTAACTCAAAAAAGGAAGCGCTGATCACAGCAGTCCACAAATAAACGAGCATCAGAAAGAACTGATGCAACCCACCGTTTTTACGAACGAATGGCCTGCCAGCCAGTTATTGCGTTTTCTCTCACCCTGGATGTTGACTTTTAGGGTGTTACCGGGTGTCCCCAAATGAGACAAATGCAGACCGGCGCTGGCAATGAAGCTCTCTCCAAACTCAGCACAACTGAATACATAATCTGAGGAATAGAAAATGAAACCTGCTTCCGTTGTTATTATGGATGAACAACCTATCGTCAGGATGTCGATAGAGGTTCTGTTGCAAAAGAATAGCCAGATTCGCGTAGTCCTTAAATCGGATGATGGAAAAGAAGTTATTGATTATGTACGAAAAAATGAAACAGACCTGGTTATCGTCGACATTGAACTACCTGGAACCGATGGTTTTTCACTGCTCAAACGGATCCATGACATCAGCCCAAAAACCAAGGTTTTGTTTTTATCATCGAAGTCGGAAAGTTATTATGCCGGAAGGGCGATCCGCGCGGGCGCCAATGGTTTTGTCAGTAAAAGAAAGGATCACAATGACATCTATAAAGCGGTAGACATGCTGCTGGCAGGTTATTCTTTCTTCCCGGCGGACACTCTGAATTTTCTCAGTAACAATCCGGCAAGGCGCGGAGAATTGAACGAACTTCCGCTTTCAAATCGTGAAGTGACGGTGCTGCGCTATCTGGTCAATGGTCTGACAAATAAAGAAATAGCCGATCAACTGTTGCTCAGTAACAAGACAATTAGCGCGCATAAATCAAATATTTTCTCCAAACTCGGCGTACATACTATTGTTGAATTGATTGACTACGCAAAATCCCACGAGTTGGTCTAGGAGAATGTACCGCGCCCGATAAAATAACGGGCGCGGCATGTTGATATTAATTGTAGTTAATCATGAATGTGGCGTCGGCATCCGCCTTACCGGGCTGCGGATTATCGGCTGTCGCAATGTAGTTGGCGTAAAACTGCAGCGTGGCATTGCCCAACGCATCGACGGCAACGTCGCGGCTCGCCTGCTGTAAAGGCAGACGGCTACGGTCGGCGTCGCGGATTTCCACCGCCACTCGTGTGGCATTGCTGGTGCCGTTCAGCCCAAGCAGCGTGGGATCGTCGTCATCGGCTTTGCCGCCAAAGGTTATCGACGCCGAACCCGGCGGGCAGCCGGTCAGGCTCAATGTGAAAGGCGTCACCGATGTGGTGCTTCCGGCGTTGCGCAGCTGTTTGGTTGCCCAGCGCCCCAGCTCGACGGATTTGTCGCTGTCGCTCGCTTCCACCACGCAGCTGTAATCCACCACGTTACCAAACAGCTCGATGTTCACTGCCCCCAGCGCGTTATCGGCCCGCGCACCGTGGCTCATCGCTGTCGCGGCCATCGTGGCCAGGCACAAATAGAGTGATTTCATCGGCAGGCCCCTAGTCATAGTCCACGCGCAAATAGCCTCTGGCGGTAAATTTCCCTTCCGCAGGCTTTTTGCCGGTGATGCTGACTGGCCATGCTCGGATCCCCACCTGCGCCTGGGCGCTGCCGTCCAGGCGGAACGGGATTTTGCTGTTGATGTTGTTCGGCGTGAGGGGATTGCCACTGCTATCGGAGACGATAAAGCCTAAATCCGGGTTATCCGACACCATCGCGTTGCCCTGCGATTTTTCCGCCTCCACGCGCATGGTGAGATAGGCCTGCGATTCTACGTTGGTGCATTTGATGCCGATGGTTTTCTGCTGCGCCGGGATGTTCGCCGGACGGTTTCCGGCCCCTGCCTGGCTAAACAACGATGCGCCGATATCGCCAAAATCGAACTGCACCACGGTCCCCGCATTGATTTCACAGGTTTGCGGCACGTTGATGGTGCCGCTGTAGCTGATGGTGTACACCGGCGTGGTAAGCGGGTCGGCGCTGGTTGTGGTCACGTAGACGTTAAACATGGTCTGTTTCGGGATAACCACCATGTTGATAAAGCGTCGCGTCACCTTCAGGCGGAACACCAGCTTCGAATCATTCACCGGAAATGCTTTTTGCTTCGGCACATTCGGGTGCGAACCCATCTGAATGTAATTTTGTGGTGGATAGAAGACGCCAGCGGAGCTGTCGGTTATCTGCATCGCGCCGTCGAGATAGTCATTCAATTTAAGGTACTTAAAACCATTCTCGGTGCTGACCACCGGGAAACGGGTGACATAGCTGCGTTTGGTGGTGGTGCCCGTGGTGCCGCTCGGACAGATGGCATTCACCCCCACCCAGCCGGATTTTTGGCTGAGCGTGACCACCTGCCCAACCTGGTTATTGGCGCTGGTAAAGGTATCGGTCAAATCGTAAAACACGTCCGATGCCACCCCATTCGCGTTGCGGCAAACCGTGGCCATCGCCGGGGTAGACGCCATCGCGCACCCCAGCAGTAAAACGGTGAAGACTTTATTGATCACAGCGAACCTCCGTGAGCGTGATCGCCTGTTGCAGGCTCTTTTCCGGGAGCGAGTAGCGAGCGCGACACTGCGCACCCGGCCCTTCGCCCCACTGAATCAACAGCTCACCGCTGAGCGGCAAACCACTTAGGTAGAATTGTCCGTCGTCGCCCACCATGCTGGTGACGCCGCTGGTCACTTCCCGAGCGATGGCACCAAACGGCACCGGCTGTGCGCCGCGCCGCACGGTGATTAACCCCCTTACGCCAATACGCGTATCAAACGTCGCCCGCACCACTGCGCCTTCGGTCGGCACCACGCTGCTGACGTTGTTTTCGATGTCGGTGCTGTTGCTCATGGTGTTGGTGTCGAGCGCGATGCGGTTGTAGCGATAGACGGTGGCGTACGGCATCACCGCGTAACCGCGCCAGTCTGTTTTGACCCCGGTCTGGTTTTCGATGCTAACGCCGCTCGCGCCAGGCGCTTTGATCAGCACGTTGGTATCGCCCAACGGCTGGCTGAACGTGACGCCATCAGCGTGGGCCAGAATGCCGCCGGATGCCTGCCAGTTCAGGGAATGCTGGTCGCGGTCATAGTTGTAGGCTCCACTCAGCGTGCCGTACGTCGCCTGCCAGTTGGCGCTGGCGCTGCCGGTGTAGCCCTGGCCACTGGTACTGCCCTGCGTCACGCTGTAGCTGAGGTTGTTTCCGTCCAGCAAGGTGCCGCTGACGCCGCTCTGCCAACTGTTGTCCCCGTCGCTGTTGCGGCTGGCGGAAACGGTGGCATAGGCCCGGTCGAACGCGGAATTGCGACGTGCTGCACCGTTGCTGAACAGGCTGAATGGCACGGAAAGGTTAAAGGACGCAATCTGATCGGTGCCCGGAATCCCAATCGAGCGGTTCCACGACATCGACACCGAATAGCTCACCCCGCGCCAGCCACCGGAATAGCCCACCTGATACCAGGTGTTGGTATCGTCTGAACCCCAATAGGTTTGCTCGCTGCCGGAAAGATAGAGCGAGCCATAATCGCCGAGCGATTGCGAAATGTTGGCCTGGAAGCGGCCTTTTTTATTCTGCGTCAGGTTGTGATAGCTGATGATGTCCGGCACGCCGTCATCGTCCGTTTCCTTATCGCTGTACTGGTAGCCGCTCATGTTCTTCCACGTCGTGTCGTCGAGGGTGAAGAAACCTTTGGTTGAGTAGCGATAACCGAGCAGCTGGAAGTTGGTGCCATAGGTGTTCAGGGATTTGGCATACAGGAAACGCAGCGATTGCCCGTCGTGGGTGCTGTCGTCCACCAACCGACTGTGCGCATGGGT
This sequence comes from Scandinavium goeteborgense, assembly GCF_003935895.2. GTDB lineage: Bacteria > Pseudomonadota > Gammaproteobacteria > Enterobacterales > Enterobacteriaceae > Scandinavium > Scandinavium goeteborgense. The sequence continues at coordinate 3,405,755 of NZ_CP054058.1, forward strand.
GATATCCAGCGATACCGCGCCCCAGTCACCGAGGTTTTTCCCCAGGCCCAGCGCAACGGCGGTGTAGTTTTCCGCCAGCTGCGTGCCACCGTACACCGTGTAGCCATCGTTCAGACCAGTGATCACCGTGCCCTGCGCAAAGAAAGGCGTCTCCTGCTGGTTGTTACCGGAACGGTAATCCCCCGCCACCAGGTCATACTTCCAGCGGCCTTCACGTTGCAGCAACGGAACCGACGAGTACGGGACGGTGTAGCGTTGCTGGCTGCCGTCTTTTTCGTCGATGGTCACTTCGAGGTCACCGCTCGAAGACGTCGGGTTCAGATCGCTGATGGCGAACGCCCCGCTCTGGACATAGCTCTGATAGACCACATAGCCGTTCTGACGAAGGGTGATTTTGGCGGGCGTGCGGGCGATGCCGCGCACCGTCGGCGCGAAGCCCTGCATGCTGTCTGGATACATGCTGTCGGAAGAATAGAGGCGCGCGCCGCGAAAGCCGACGCTGTCGAACACGTCGCTACCGGTGTTGCTGTCGCCCATCACCAGCTCGCTTTTCCACGGCACAATCGAACGCTGCACCCAGGTGGCGACGTTGCGCCAGCGGTTTTCTTTCTGGTTATTGTTGTCGGAATAGGTCCAGGTGCCGCTATTACGCAACCGCCACGGGCCGTAGTTGGCCCCGCTGGTCAGGCTCAAAAAGTAGCTGTCGTCGTCGCTGCCACGGTTACCGCTAAAACTGTAGTTCGCCAGCAGCGCCGGAATGCCTTCATCCCACTCTTCGGGTGGGATATAGCCGCGTGCGCTGTTGAACATCGCCACCTGCGGCAGGCTGATATTGAGCTTGAGCGCCGCAAAATCGAAGGCGATTTCCGTTCCCGGGATCGCTTTCTCCAGCGCTACGCAGGCTTCAGGCGCCTCTTTCGCCAGCGCAGGAAACGCCGCGGTGTTGACGCCCAGGCGCTTGAGCAGCGCTGGCGTCAGGCACGGGGCTAATCCTCCGGCGGCTGGCTGTGTGCCTTCGGCGGGCGTAAAGGTTAAATCCTGCGAGCCAACGAACTCATCGTTGCGCCAGATATCGACCCGATATACTCCGGCGGGCTGCTTGTTGCCTTTTTCGAAGCGCGACAAATCCGCCACGCCCGCCGCATCATCGGACAGGAACGAAGGGTTAAAGTAACTTTCCGCCTGCACGCCGGACGCAAACGACACGCCGGATAAGGCAAGGGTCAGCAGTTTCAGGCGCGGCCAGCGTCTGGAGTGTTCGGCGTGAGGAAAGGCATTCATTACAGATTCACGCGACGAGCCGGAGTAATTGCCCCGTAATCATTCACGCTCTGCCAGCTCAGCGCGCCCTTTACACCCGCAGGCAGCGTCACCGTGGCGCTGGTTTTTGGCGCAACCATCACGTTTTCGAGCTTCTTGCCACCCATCTGTAAATTGACCAGCGTGATGAAATACGGCGAAGGATTATTGATGCTGATGGCTGAACCGCTGCGAGTAAACGCCAGCGTGTCGAGAGCCTGCCCCGGCTGCGTCTCGAGTTTGTTGGGACGAACGAACAGCTTGATGCGTGACAGGATCGCCAGCTGTAATACGTTGTTGTTTTCGCCGTTGTTTTTATCCATCGACGGGATCGCTTTAACGTTCAGATAAAACAGCGATTCCCGATCTGTGGCCAAGGCTGGCCCGGCATAAATAATGCGCAGCGTATTTTCGCTATTGGGCTCGCTGACGAACAGCGGCGGCGTGATGACGAAGGTTTTTTCTTTCTGACCGGTGGCGTTTTCTATCCACGCGTTAATCAGATAACGCTCCTGCTTGTTGCTGTTGCTCAGCGCCAGCGAGGTTTGTTTGGCGTCAGCGGGGTAAATCACGCGGGTCGCGCCCAGCGCGATACCGCCCGCCGCCTGCGCCGGGAGCGCATGGATGAACATCAGCATCGACAAAAAAAGTGTTTTTTTAATTAAGCGGATCATAACCCAGTTACCTGTTTTATTATTTTCTGACAGCGTCTGATGGTTAGGGATAAACGAGGGTGAACCAGACGTCAGTGAGTAAATTCCCTGGTACGAGCGGTAATGAAATAACGCGATAACGCGCGCTGAAATGAAACGTCATTTCCTCAGCGGTTATCGGTAGATAATTATCGGGCGGTGCATTTGGAATAATAAGCTGCTGTTGGGTATTAAAGAGTGCAAGCCCTAAACCGCTTTCTCCTGGCCTGCCGCTGGCCTTAGATGATGCAACAAAAACCTGCGGATCTTCCGCGGGACTCAATCCCTGAAAGCTGATGCCCACCTGGCTTGCGACATCGCGCCGGCACTCCACGAGGCGCAGCGTGAACGGCACGGTAACGGTGGAGTAACTGCCCACTTCGCCGAAGGTATTACTGCGGTATTGCCCCATTTCCACGCGTAAATCCTGGCTTTCGGGAGCCACGACGCAGGCGCTGTTGACCAGTTCGCCGCGCAGCTGAACGCGCCCGCCATCAACCACCACCGTGTGCGCGAAGGCCGGGGAAGCCGCGCCGAATATCAATGCCAGTAGTGGCAACGTCCGTATCATGATAGATTCCCGGGAGCTCTGAAAAGGGTCCTCATCCTTGAGGCAAGGCTCATCCTGAGCGCGACTGAGGCTTACTCGTATTTCATTACGAAGGTAGCGTCAGCGTTAGCCTGGCCCGGCGCGGTGGTGTCAGCGGTAGCTTTGTAACGCGCGGTGAAGCGCAGGGTGTTGGTGCCTTCTACCAGGTTCTGCGCGGTAGAGAACGTGGCGCCGTTTGGCGCCAGCGTCGCGGAAGAAGTATCCAGGATTTCAATGCCGACGCCGGTTGCGGTATCAGCGTTGTCGCTGGAAGCCACTGCCAGCAGGGTGTTGTCTTTCGCATCAATCTGACCGGTAAAGGCGACTGCTGCGGTTGCCGCAACGGTTGGGTCGCAGTCATTCAGCACGATGCTGAAAGGAATTTTGGCAGAGGTATCGCCGGTTTTAGCGAAAGACGCCGTGCGGTACTGGCCCAGTTTCACTTCCTGGTTGGAAGAGTCGGTGCTGACCGCACAGGCTGCGTTCACCAGTTCACCTTTAAAATGCACGTTACCGCCGTTAACGGTGGTGGTATCGGCATTGGCCGCGCCAACAAACAGACCCAGCGATGCCACCAGAGACGCAGCAATTTTGCTAACTTTCATGATTTTTCCTTGATGATTTATCTAATTATTTACGGCGAAGAAACTATCCGAAAATAAGCTTCGTCGTTCCTTCAACACTGACCGAAAATAGGCTTTCCGGCAGTAGTCATAAATTAAACAATTCACCTGATGCAAAATACGTACAAACGCTGCAATCGCTGTCAGTCACGTCCTATTATTATTTAGGAAATGACTACGTAAATAATGACACACAAGAAAAGGCCTAAAAACAACAGGGATTTGGTCTGCCAGGCTGTGAGCACGCCAGAAAAACGCAAACGGTGACTGACATCCCGCCCGGCTTCTGACAAAATATGACCATCCCCCCTTGTGACACTGACAGACGGAATCTTCTCTCTGATGGCAGCAAAGATTATTGACGGTAAAACGATTGCGCAGCAGGTACGCTCTGAGGTTGCGGAAAAAGTGAAGGCGAGAATTTCCGCCGGAAAACGCGCCCCTGGATTAGCCGTAGTGCTGGTCGGCAGCAATCCTGCGTCGCAAATTTACGTCGGCAGCAAACGCAAAGCGTGTGAAGAAGTGGGCTTCATCTCCCGCTCTTACGATCTGCCGGAAACCACCCTCGAAGCCGAGCTGCTGGAGCTTATCGACACCCTGAACGCTGACGACACCATCGACGGCATTCTGGTGCAACTTCCGCTGCCTGCGGGCATTGATAACGTGAAGGTGCTGGAACGCATTGCGCCGGACAAAGACGTGGACGGCTTCCATCCGTATAACGTCGGACGTCTGTGCCAGCGTGCGCCGCGTCTGCGTCCTTGCACACCGCGCGGGATCGTGACGATGCTTGAGCGTTACAATATCGACACTTACGGGCTGAACGCGGTGATCGTGGGCGCATCCAACATTGTGGGTCGTCCAATGAGCATGGAATTACTGCTCGCGGGCTGCACCACCACCGTTACCCACCGCTTCACCAAAAATCTGCGTCAGCACGTTGAGAACGCTGATTTGCTGGTTGTCGCGGTCGGTAAACCGGGCTTTATTCCTGGCGAGTGGATCAAAGAAGGCGCGATCGTGGTCGACGTCGGCATTAACCGTCTGGAAAGCGGGAAAGTGGTCGGCGATGTGATTTTTGACGATGCCGCCGCGCGCGCGTCGTATATCACTCCCGTGCCGGGTGGCGTTGGCCCTATGACCGTGGCAACGCTAATCCAGAACACGCTGCAGGCGTGTGAAGAATATCATGATGTAAAGGACGTTTAAGAATGGCTACTTTTTCCTTGGGTAAACACCCACACGTTGAACTGTGCGACCTGCTGAAACTCGAAGGCTGGTGTGAAAGCGGCGCGCAGGCAAAACTCACTATCGCCGATGGGCAGGTGAGTGTCGACGGCGCGGTTGAAACCCGTAAACGCTGCAAAATTGTCGCGGGCCAGACGGTGAGTTTCGCCGGTCAGAGCATTACCGTGGTCGCCTGATAGCAGGTTTGTGCCCGGCGGCGCTGTGTTTGCCGGGCCTACTGACCTGTCCGGCGCTGAATTTGCCGGGCCCAGAATTCATTTTTCCCCCTCCCTATTATCAACTCTAATTATCGATCGACTTCAAAGAATCATCATTTCCTCTGCCTGAATGTGAAATTTAAGTTGCGCGCCTCGGATACTTCTTAGACGATAAGTAGAACGTTCTACTAAAACGTTCTACTTACAACAACAGCACGTAATCAGTGCATCTCAGGGTCTCAGGTCGGGGGAAAACAGCATGAGTCTGTTCTCAGGGTTTGTTAAATCGTTGTCAAAATTATCCATGATTGGTCGCGCGCTGATGCTGCCAATTTCACTGCTGCCCGCGGCCGGTTTGCTGCTGGCGTTCGGTGATAAATTCCACATGCCGTTAATGATGAACGCCGGTGGGGTCATTTTCGATAACCTGCCGATGCTGTTTGCCATCGGCTCTGCGGTCGGGCTGGCGTCCGAATCGGGGATTGCTGCGTTGTCCGCGGCGGTATCGGTGTTTATCACCAATATTACCATTGGCACCGTGCTGAGCATCACGCCAGAAATGGCCTCTCAGGGCGGGAAATACGCGATGGTGGTCGGCATTCCGACGCTGCAAATGGGCGTCTTTGGAGGTCTGATTTGCGGCGTGCTGGCGGCGTGGTGCTACAACCGCTTCCATAAAATGCAGCTGCCAGAATTCCTCGGTTTCTTCTCCGGCAAGCGCTTCGTGGCTATCGCGACGGCGTTTCTGTCATTCATCATGGGTCTGCTGCTGCCGTACATCTGGTCGCACATTCAGTCTGGCATCGACGCCTTGTCGGTGGTGGTCAACGGCGATAATCAGGCGGCATCGACCTTTATCTTTGGCCTGGTTGAACGCGCGCTGATCCCGCTCGGCCTGCACCACATCTGGTATCCGTCGTTCTGGTACTCCTTCGGCGATTACACCACTCAGGCCGGCCAGGTGATTCACGGCGACCAGACCATCTGGTTCAAAATGCTGGAAGAAGGCGCGAAATCCTTCAGCAGCGACAGTTACCAGAATGCCGGTAAATTCATGCAGGGTGAGTTCCCGCTGATGCTGTTCGCCCTGCCTGCGGCGTGTCTGGCGATGTACCACGAAGCACATACCGCCAACAAAAAAATCGCAGCAGGGATCCTGTTCTCTGCGGCTCTGACCTGTTTCCTGACCGGTATTACCGAGCCGGTTGAATTTACCTTCATCTTTGTGGCGCCAATCCTGTACGTCTTCAACGCCATCATGGCCGGTCTGGCGTACATGACCATGTACCTGATGCACGCCCACATCGCCAAATCGTTCTCCGCCGGGTTCATCGACTATCTGTCTTTCGGCATCCTACCGTCGTTTAACGGCTACCAGACCAACTTCCTCAGTGCGGTGATTATCGGCATCCCGATGGGGCTGATTTATTACTTCACCTTCCGTTTCGTGATTCGCCGCTTTGACGTCAAAACGCCGGGTCGTACCAGCGTGACTGCCAATGCGAACGACAAAACCGATACTGAAATCGCGACCGAAATTATCGGCCTGCTGGGTGGCGCGCAGAACATCGACTCCGTCGGTTCCTGCATCACCCGTCTGCGTCTGGAAGTGGCGAAGAGCGATATCGTGGACAAAGATGGCCTCAACGCCGTCGGCGCTCGCGGAGTAGTGTTCGTCGGCGATACCGGTATCCAGGTGATTTTTGGTGCCAGAGCGCAATTTATCGCACAAACCATGTCGACGATGATTGGCAAATAAGCGGAAGATGATACGCTGTCGACGTCTCCTGCCCGTGCGGGAGACGTTTTTTATCTGTTTGATTGCGGCGAGTTTTTCAGGGAGCAGGTTTGAAAAAAGTCAGCATTATCGATGTGGCGAAACTGGCGGGCGTCTCTGTCTCTACCGTCTCATTGGTTCTGCGCCAGAAAGGTAAAATTTCCGACGCTACCATTGAGAAAGTTCAGGCCGCCATCGTCCAACTCGGTTACGTGCATAACGTTGCTGCCGCCAACCTGCGTTCCAATACCTCCAATCTGATTGGCCTTATCCTGCGCGATTTTAGTGACAGCTTTTCCATCAAGGTGATGGCGAGCGTGGTTCAGGAGCTGGAGAAGCAAGGGTTTATGGTGTTTCTCGGTCAGCCGCAGGACGACCATGCCAGCCTCGAGCGTTGCCTGCTGTCCTTCAAACAGCAAGGCGTAGCGGGCGTGATTTATCTGGCGTCCGACACCAAACGCCCTCATCTGCCCGAACATATTCGCGCGTGTCCGTTACCGTTAGTGGTGGTTTCCCAGTCGCTGATGGAAGAAAACTGCAATCTTGTGATGCGGGATAACCGCCAGGCGGCGAGCCTCGCGACCCGATATTTGATTGAGCGTGGACACCGCAGCATTGGCTATATCGGCGGTCAGGACGCATGTCTGATTCGCCAGCAGCGATTGCAGGGCTTTCGCAGTGCGCTGGTGCAAAATGGCATGGTGTACAAAGAGGATTCGGCCCCGGCGTGCAGTGATGATACGCATGCGGCCAGCATCGCCACCCGGCAGCTGCTCGAGAAAAACAACACGCTCACCGCCCTACTGTGCCATTCTCCGGACGCGATGATCGGCTGTATCAACGGTATTCAGCAGGTCGGGCGAACCATCGGGAAAGACGTGTTCCTGACCCAGCAGGTGGCACTGATTGGCTTTGAAGATATGCTGCACATCAATCTAACCTCCCCGTCGTTTACGTTTGTCTCTTCCGCCAGTGAAGAAACGGGCCGACAGGCGGCCGGATTGATTATCAGAAAGTTGAAAGAACCTGAATTGCAGACGCAGAAGATAACGCTATCCGGCCAACTGGTGCCGCGGGAATCGGCGTAAAAAAACGCCCGAATAGCCCGGGCGTTGATATGAAGGATTATTTGGCCTGTCCGGGTTTCACGTCCTGAACAATTATCTCGTACACCATCGTTGATTTTGGCGGGATCTGCGGCGACAGTCCACGATCGCCATAGGCCAGTTCCGGTGGAACAACAATCTGCACCTTACCGTGAACGCCCACCAGACCGATAGAAGAGGCGAATACCGGCGGGAACTGAGCGACCGGCAGCGTCACAACTTGCTTTGTTTTAGTCATGTCTTTGATGACATTGCCATTGCTAAGGCTCTCTTTCACCGATACGGAAACCACTTCACCAGGCTTGATTTTCCCACGCCCTGCATCCAATACGCGGTAGTAATACCCCATCTCAGCTCGCTTCACATCAGCCTGTTTACTGAAATCAGTGATGAACTTATCACCTTCACTTTCCGTGGTTTCAGAAGTCTTTTGCTGGCTAGCGAGAACTTGTTTATTCATGGTATCGAGCTGCGCCATAATCTTCTCTTTCGGGATTTTAAACTCGCCCCGAATCGAATCCGACACGCCGCTGACAACCTGTTTAAGATCAGGTGTAAACCCATTTGACTGGACATTGGCCAGCGCGCCTTTGATTTCCTGCCCCCAGAGAGTGCCCAGGGAGTAGGCTCGTAGCTGATCCTGCGAATCCGGCACTGTGGTCGAGATGGGCAAAGCCTCATTGACCGCACGTAAACTTTCGACCTGTGTATTTAACGCCGTGGTCTGTGCCTGGCTTTCGCTCAGAGATGTTTTCAGCTGAGCAATAACCTTATCAGTATCTGCTTTCGCCGCGGTCTGCACAGTGGCATTCTCAGTTTGTGCGGCGGTTAAATCTGCGACCTGTTTGTTTAACGCCGTCGTCTGCGCCTCACTTTTCGTCAGCGACGCTTTCAGCTGGGCAATGATCTTATCGGTATCGGCTTTCGCTGCCGTTTGTGCTTGCGTCGTCGTAGTTTGCGCGGCCGTGAGTTCGTTGATTCGCTTGCTTAACGCCGTTGCCTGGCTTTGTGCGTTGGCCAGCGATTTTTTCAGATCGGTGGACTCAGTGACGCTCTTGGTCAGCGATTGTTTCAGGGTTTCTACTGCTTCAGAGTTTCCAGACTTCACCTCGGCAAGCGCTTTGGCATTTGCCATTTGCGAAGCGGTGAGCGTCGCAATTTGCTCAATCAGTGATTTTCTCTGGTCCTGGGTTTCGGTCAGCGATTTTTTCAGTTGCAAAACGTCCTGACTATCCCGCGTTTTAGCCGCTGCAAGCTCAAGCTGATTCGTTACCTGCGTTGCCGTTAGGACGGATATCTCCGCTTTGAGAGCATCAATTTGCTTCTGATTCTCGGCCTGACTCTTTTTCAGGTCGAGAGCTGCGGTCGTGTCATTTTTTTGCGTATTACGCAATTGTTCAAGCTGTTGCGCTTTTTCTTCGAGCTGTTGATTCGCGTCTTGCCACTGCTGCTGCAGGTTCTCTAATTGCTGCTGCGTATCGACGAGTTTTTTCTGTAAAGCACTATTCTCTTGCACACTAATAGAAATCGGGCTTTTGGACGCATTCGCTATTTCGGAGTGGATCGTTTTTTTAGCAGGCTTAGGTTTCGTAGGCTTTTCAACAACGGCAGGTGGAAGGTCAATGGTTTTACCCGTCAGTAACGCGGGGATCTCACTGGATTGCGCAGTAATATCATTCAGCGTCTGGACAGTTGTCATCTCGTCGCTGGCACTCGCGCTTCTCGTCGCCGCCCCACTTATCACGGTTGTCAATGTGAAAAAAAAAATTAGCTTTCTTACGTCTATCATTTAAAGTTTTCTCCACGATTAATCAGCGCCTGACGAACTGATTGCTCGATATCACTGCAAAGTTTTTGCGTTTTGTATTTGTAGAGAGCATCCATAGTGGTACGTGTGTCTTCTCCAATATCACCACGGATATTCGTATAAACGGAGGCGCTGGCCAGTAAATTATCAAAAGAGGCTTTCCGCTGTGCGTAGGCCGCCTGATTCACTTTTGAAAGCGCCAAAAGCTCCTGCTGACAAGTGGAAGCCATACCCTCAGAACTCCCGCCCACAGCCTCCGGGCTTTTCGTTTCGGTCATCAGTTGCGCAGAAGGGACGGTACCGACCTCCGTAGACGTGGTCGATGGCTGACTGACGTTTGATTTAGGCTGCGCGTGTTGTTGGCAACCGCTAATAATTCCTGTTAAAACCAATAATAAGCATGACGTTCTTTTTATAAAGCCACTGCAAGCATCAGTTAAAATCATAATAAAAAACCTCGAAACATTTAAAAATGTAGCAATAGGAATGAGTGATGTTAATAAATAGATCTGGGATGAATAAGCAATTGGCGCATTATCGCACATCAAACCGCATAGGAAAGACCCTTTATTTTTAAGATCCGCATCATTAATCAAGACGATGAATATTTAAAGTTAAAACCATCAATAAAACAAATGCGGTTATTCACCGTGCTCACGACAAATCTAATGAAAACAAAATGAAAGAGGGCTATTACGTGAAATACTTAGGGTAAAATAAAGATAACTAAATAATTTATTCAGATAAGTTAATATTAACACGCCACCTGTTCATGGCCGGAGAAATAAAAGAATCGAGATGTGGAATAGTGAGAGTGAAAATAAACAGAACGTGAAGCAGTAAGATCCCCTCCCCGCAAAGGAGGAGGGTAATAACGATGGGGCGTTATTTACGACGCCAGGTCGTACCCTGTGCGCCGTCTTCAAGCACGATGCCCATTTCGTTCAAACGGTCACGCGCCGCATCTGCTGCCGCCCAGTCTTTTGACTGACGCGCGTCCAGACGCTGTTTGATCAACGCTTCGATTTCAGCCACTTCGCCGTCATCTGCCTGCGCACCGCCCTGCAGAAACTCTTCCGGATCCTGAGCCAGCAAGCCCAGCACGGCAGAAAGTTTACGCAAATGTGCAGCCATGGCGTTCGCCGCAGCCACATCTTCGCTCTTCAGACGGTTCACTTCACGCGCCATATCAAACAGCACGGAGTAGGCTTCCGGGGTGTTGAAATCGTCATCCATCGCGTCACGGAAACGTGCTTCGAACGCTTCGCCGCCCGCTGCAGCAACGCTGACATCAGTGCCGCGCAGCGCGGTGTAAAGACGCTCAAGCGCAGAACGTGCCTGCTTGAGGTTGTCTTCGCTGTAGTTCAGCTGGCTGCGATAGTGGCCGGACATCAGGAAATAACGCACGGTTTCCGCGTCGTAATATTTCAGCACGTCACGCACGGTAAAGAAGTTACCCAGCGATTTGGACATCTTTTCGCGGTCAACCATCACCATGCCGGAGTGCATCCAGGTGTTGACGTACTCGCCGTCGTGCGCACAGGTGGACTGCGCGATTTCATTCTCGTGGTGCGGGAACATCAGGTCCGAGCCACCGCCGTGAATGTCGAAATGGGAACCAAGCTGCTTGCAGTTCATAGCGGAACATTCGATGTGCCAGCCTGGACGCCCGTCGCCCCACGGTGAGGGCCAGCTTGGCTCGTCGGCTTTGGACATCTTCCACAGTACGAAGTCCATCGGGTTACGCTTCACGTCGACCACGTCAACGCGGGCACCCGCCTGGAGGTTGTCGAGATCCTGGCGCGACAGCAGGCCATAGTTTGGATCGCTCGGCACGGAGAACATCACGTCGCCGTTGTCGGCCACGTAGGCATGACCCCGTTCGATCAGGCGTTCGGTAATCTCGACGATTTCATGAATATGGTGCGTGGCACGCGGTTCGTTGTCCGGACGCAGGATATTCAGTGCATCAAAATCTTTGTGCATTTCGACGATCATGCGGTCAACCAACGCCACAAAATCTTCGCCATTTTCATTAGCGCGCTTGATGATTTTGTCGTCAATATCGGTGATGTTACGCACGTATTTCAGTTGGTAGCCGAGAAAACGCAGGTAGCGTGACACCACGTCAAAAGCGACAAACGTACGGCCGTGGCCGATATGACAGAGATCGTAAACGGTAATACCACACACGTACATGCCGACAACTCCTGCATGAATAGGTTTGAATTCCTCTTTTTGCCGCGTCAGTGTATTAAAGATTTTTAACATTGAAGATTCCATGTAAACGAGTGTGGTCGTAAAGCGGATATTCTACCTGTAATTCGATCCGGAAGCAGCACGCAATGCAAGGTGATCGAACCCGGCGGTTATGCTATAACAACCCCCTATACGTAACCCGCCAGCGGGTATTCGCACTACAATATCGGAACAGGATGCAAAAATGGTTACTTTCCACACTAATCACGGCGATATCGTAATCAAAACTTTTGATGATAAAGCGCCTGAAACAGTTAAAAACTTCCTGGACTACTGCCGCGAAGGTTTCTACGACAACACCATTTTCCACCGTGTTATCAACGGTTTTATGATTCAGGGCGGCGGCTTTGAGCCGGGCATGAATCAGAAAGAAACCAAAGATCAGATCAAAAACGAAGCGAACAACGGCCTGAAAAACACCCGTGGTACGCTGGCAATGGCCCGTACTCAGGCGCCACACTCTGCTACCGCACAGTTCTTCATCAACGTCGTTGATAACGACTTCCTGAACTTCTCCGGTGAAAACCTGCAAGGTTGGGGTTACTGCGTATTCGCAGAAGTGGCTGAAGGCATGGACGTTGTTGATAAGATCAAAGCCGTGGCTACTGGCCGCAGCGGTATGCACCAGGACGTTCCTAAAGAAGACGTTATTGTGACAAGCGTGACCGTCAGCGAGTAATTCGTGGCGACACTCTTTATTGCAGATTTGCATCTGCACACAGAAGAACCGGCGATCACCGCCGGTTTTCTGCGTTTTTTACGCGGTGAAGCCCGCAGCGCCGACGCGCTGTACATTCTCGGCGATCTTTTTGAAGCCTGGATTGGCGATGACAGCCCTGAACCGCTTAACCGTGAAATAGCAAAAGAAATCAAAGCCCTGGTCGATTCAGGCGTGCCCTGTTTCTTCATTCACGGCAACCGTGATTTTCTGCTTGGAAAGCGTTTTGCCCGTGAAAGCGGCATGACGTTACTACCCGAAGAACAGTGTCTGGATCTCTACGGTCGAAAAGTGTTGATCATGCACGGCGACACGCTGTGTACCGATGACACCGGGTATCTGGCCTTCCGCGCCAAAGTGCATCAACCCTGGCTGCAAATGCTGTTTCTGACCCTGCCGCTGTTTATCCGCCGTCGCATCGCCGCCAAAATGCGCGATGACAGCAAAAACGCCAACAGCCACAAGTCGATGGAGATCATGGACGTCAACGCGCACGCCGTGGTCGAAGTGATGGAAAAGCATCAGGTGCAGTGGCTCATTCACGGGCACACACATCGCCCGGCGCTCCACGAACTCACCGCGAACGAACAACCCGCGTTTCGTGTGGTGTTAGGCGCGTGGCACAGTGAAGGATCGATGGTCAAAGTGACCACCGATAACGTCGAACTGATCGCCTTCCCTTTCTGAATCGCCTTTTCTCAAGCGAACAAATTAACCACGATCGTCTTTCGGGCCGAGGAAGTAGAAGCCAAACGGCAGTGAGCCAATGATGGTGAACATAATGCTGTAGATGGTGGCCCATGCACCCTGAATGAAGTACATCGACACGCTCCACTGATCCATCGGCAGGTTGTACTGATCTTCAACCCCCTGGAACGTGACTTTGGATACCACCGTTACCGCGGCAATGAACACGATAGCGACGGCGGTCAGAAATTTTTTCCCCTCCGGGGTGCGAAGTATAGCCAGCATACCTTCTCCTCATGAAATGCTGCGCTGCGTCATACGCCTGACGGCGCCGCAGTCGATATTTGCTAACAGGTAAATCCAGCCGTGACTTTACCGTATTTCGACTCGTTATGGGTCAGATTTACAGGAACAGAAAAATCGGCACCGCATTCGCCGCTTTGATGACCGCGCAACCGTTTTCCTTGGCGTTTTTCCATGCTATTCTCTGTGGCCTTCAAAGCAGTGTGTTCCACACCCACAGGAGTTTTAAGACGCATGTCTTCCCGCAACAATCCGGCGCGAGTCGCCATCGTGATGGGGTCCAAAAGCGACTGGGCTACCATGCAGTTTGCCGCCGAAATCTTTGATTCCCTGAATGTTCCACACCACGTGGAAATCGTCTCCGCCCATCGCACTCCCGACAAACTGTTCAGCTTTGCCGAAACGGCAGAAGACAATGGCTATCAGGTGATTATTGCGGGCGCAGGCGGTGCAGCGCATTTACCGGGAATGATTGCAGCGAAAACTCTGGTGCCGGTGCTCGGCGTACCCGTTCAGAGCGCGGCTCTCAGCGGCGTGGACAGTCTCTATTCTATCGTTCAGATGCCGCGCGGCATTCCGGTGGGAACCCTGGCGATTGGCAAAGCGGGCGCCGCCAACGCCGCCCTGCTGGCCGCACAAATTCTGGCGACGCACGATCGTGAACTGCATCAGCGCCTGGCTGACTGGCGCAAAGCGCAGACCGACGAGGTTCTGGAGAATCCGGACCCACGGGGTGATGCATGAAACAGGTTTGCGTCCTCGGCAACGGGCAGTTAGGCCGCATGCTGCGCCAGGCCGGTGAACCGATGGGGATCGACGTCTGGCCGGTTGGACTCGAAGCCGATCCCGAAGCCGTGCCGTTTCAGCAGAGCGTTATCACGGCTGAAATTGAACGTTGGCCGGAAACCGCGTTAACCCGCGAACTGGCACGTCATCCGGCGTTCGTTAACCGCGATGTATTTCCGATAATCGCCGACCGCCTGACGCAAAAACAGCTGTTCGACAAACTGGGTCTCACCACCGCACCGTGGCAGCTGCTGGCGGAGAAAGCCGACTGGCCCGGCGTGTTCGAGAGTCTCGGCGAACTGGCCATCGTTAAACGCCGCACTGGCGGCTACGACGGGCGCGGCCAGTGGCGCTTGCGCAGCCATGAAACCGCACAGCTGCCGGACGACTGCTACGGCGAATGCATCGTTGAGCAAGGCATTAATTTCAGCGGTGAAGTGTCGCTGGTCGGGGCCAGAGCCCACGACGGCACCACGGTGTTCTATCCGCTGACCCACAACCTGCATCAGGACGGCATTCTGCGCGTTAGCGTCGCCTTCCCGCAGGCTAATGCCGAGCAGCAGGCGCAGGCCGAAAGCATGCTCACGTCAATCATGAATGAGCTGAACTATGTCGGCGTGATGGCGATGGAATGCTTCATCACCCCTGCCGGGCTGCTGATTAACGAGCTGGCCCCGCGCGTGCACAACAGTGGGCACTGGACGCAAAACGGGGCGTCGATCAGTCAGTTCGAGCTGCATCTGCGCGCTATCACGCAGCTGCCACTGCCACCGCCGGTCATCAACAGCCCGTCGGTGATGGTCAATCTGATTGGTACCGACCTGAACACGGACTGGCTGAAGCTGCCGCTGGTGCATCTGCACTGGTACGCGAAAGAAGTGCGTGCAGGCCGGAAGGTCGGGCATCTGAACCTCAACGACAGCGATACCGACCGTTTAAGCGCCACCCTCGAAGCACTGGTTCCGCTGCTCCCGCCGGAATATGCCAGCGGAATTACCTGGGCACAGTCAAAACTGATTTAAGCTATCTGGCCGGAGATTGATCTTCACCTTCCCCGGCCTCGCCTCTCCCGCGTAGAATCCCCCCATGCTTTTCCAATAAGGATTTATCCATGAATAATGGGACCGATTTCCGCGCCATTTTACGGGCCGGAACGCCCATCATCGACGTACGCGCCCCGGTAGAATTTCAACAGGGGGCGGTGCCTGCGGGCGTAAACCTCCCGCTAATGAATGACGACGAACGCGCCGCCGTAGGGACCTGCTACAAACGCAACGGGGCAGATGCTGCGCTGAAACTCGGCCACACGCTGGTCGCCGGGGAGAAACGCCAACAGCGTGTAGACGCCTGGCTCGACGCGATTCGCCGTCACCCTGATGCTCTGCTGTGCTGCGCGCGCGGCGGTCAGCGTTCGCACATTACCCAGCAGTGGCTGCGCGAGGCGGGAGTAGATGTGCCGCTGATTGTCGGCGGCTACAAATCCTTGCGTCAGACCGCCATCTCCGTGACCGCAGAATACGTCGAGCGGTCGATGGTGCTGATCGGCGGCTGTACCGGGAACGGAAAAACCCTGCTGGTACAGTCTCAGGCTTCAGGCGTCGACCTCGAAGGACTCGCCCATCACCGTGGTTCGTCGTTTGGTCGCACGCTACAGCCGCAGCTTTCACAGGCCAGTTTTGAAAATGCACTGGCTACTTCGCTGTTGCAAAAAGACGCGACGCGCTGGGTTATCGAAGATGAAGGCCACATGATTGGGGCCAACCATTTGCCGGAATGCCTACGCGATCGGATGGCGCAGGCATCTATTGCGGTGGTGGAAGATCCCTTTGAGGTGCGGCTGGAGCGCCTGCGGGATGAGTATTTCACTCGCATGCACCATGATTTTTTACAGGCGTTCGGCGAAGAGCAAGGCTGGCAGGAATACAGCGACTATCTGCATCAGGGTCTGTTCGCCATCCGCCGCCGTTTGGGGTTGCAGCGTTTTGCCGAACTGACGGCAAGCCTCGACGAAGCCCTGCTCCAGCAGCAGCGCGGCGCGTCGACCGAGGTGCATTTCAGCTGGCTTAGGCCGTTATTGGTGGAATATTACGATCCGATGTATCGCTATCAGCTCAGTAAAAAAGCCGACAAGATTGTGTTTCGCGGTACGTATCAGGATGTTGGTGCCTGGCTGGCGCGCTAAAAGCTATTGCCTGGTGATGCTACGCTTACCAGGCCTACAAAACCTGTAGGCCCGGCAAGCGAAGCTGCCGCCGGGCGGAATCACACGCTGAACTGCCGGAACAGCGCTTTACCTTTCAGCAGGCGCAAACCCAACCAGCCGCCACACAGTGAAAGTAATACACCGCCGCACACCGGCAGCGTGACCCAAAGTCGCCAGTCCGGCTCCCACGGGAAATCGAAGACTTTAGTCTGCAATACCGCCAGCGCCGTTTCTGCGCCGATGGCGGCTACCAGACCGGATACCAGCCCCAGTAACGCAAACTCCGCCCACAGCGTGGTACGCAGTAGCGATTTCCCGGCGCCCAGCGTGCGCCAGACCACCAGCTCCTGATGACGCTGTCGCATCCCTACCTGAACCTGCGCTAACAGCAGCAGCACACCGCAGGCGGTCACCAGCACCACCATCACTTCCAGCGCCCGGCTGACCTGTTCCAGCACCTGCCCAACCTGTTTGAGGATCGCGCCAATATCCAACAAGCTGACGGTCGGGAATTCGCGATTCAGCTGAGTCAGCAGCGCGTTGCCGTTGTCCCAGCGAAAACTGGTGAGCCAGCTTTGCGGCTGCCCATCCAGCGCCCCGGTCGGGAAGATGAAGAAGAAGTTTGGCCGCAGGCTTTCCCAGTCAACTTTGCGCAGGCTGGTAACTTTCGCGCTGAACGCCTGGGTATCACCGGTGAAGGTCACACTGTCGCCAAGCCCAATGTTCAGGCGTTTCGCCAGGCCTTCTTCAATCGATACCTCGCCCGCTTTTGGCGGCCAGCTGCCGTCGGTCACCGCATTGTGTTCCAGCGGCTGACCTTGCCAGGTCAGGTTCAGCTCGCGGTTGAGCGCTTCGTCTTTATTGCCGTCCGTCGGCTGGCCGTTGATGTCCGTCAGACGCGCCCGCACGATCGGGTAGAACGCCGAAGGGATCACCTGATGCTCAGCTAAAAATTCTTTCATCGGCCCAACCTGCTCTGGCGCGATGTTGATCAAGAAGTAGTTCGGGCTTTCCGGCGGAAGCTGCTGCTGCCAACGATCGAGCAAATCACCGCGCAGCACCAGCAGCAACGCCAGCAGCATGAAGGAGAGCGAAAACGCCGCCAGCTGGCTGAGCGTGGACCACGGCTGACGCAGAAGGCGACTTACCGCCAGACGCAGCGCCAGCGATTTCAGCGTTACGCGCCGGAGCACGTTCAGCAGCAACCAGCCGACCATCCCGCAGAGCACTGCCAGCACGACCGCGCCCGCCAGCACCGACCACAGCAGCATTGAGCCGCCCATCAGCCATGCCAACAGCAGCACGACGATAACTACGATCGCCGGAATGTAGAATTTCAACGGCCAGACGTTCACCACCGCATCACGGCGCAGAACGCGTAGCGGCTGAGTCGCCAGCAGCAGACGCCACGGACGCATGCCCACCAGCAGCGAAATCACCACCATCGCGCCGATGGCCCACAGCCACGGCCACAGGCTGGCGGCCGGCAACGCGGCGGGCAGCACCGGTTTGAGCAGCACCATCAGCACGCTTTCAAACAACATCCCCATCGCGCCGCCGGTGACCAGCGACAACAGCAGGAGCATCGCCCACTGGCCGAGGATCAGCTTGCGCAGCTGCGCCCGCCCTGCGCCCAGAGTTTTGAGCACCGCCACCAAATCGTAACGGCTGCGGCAATAATGTCCCATCGCCACCGCCACCGCGGCAACCGCCAGCAGTAGCGTCAGCAGGGCTGAAAGCAGTAAAAACTGCTGCGAACGTTCAAGGGATTTGCCGAGCGCGCCTTCATCCTGCTCGAGACCAATCCAGCGCTGATCGGGCTTCAGCTGCGGCAACAGCCATTTCTCGTAGGCTTCAATCTGCTGCGGCGTGCCACCAAATTTGTAGCGCCAGCTGACGCGGCTCCCCGGCTGCACGGCCCCAGTTTTCGCCACGTCGGCGGTGTTCATCATCAGACGCGGCGCCATCTGGAACGGGTTGAAGCCGGAATCCGGCTCCTGCACCACCTCCCCGGCAATGCGCAGCGTCGCATCGCCCACGTCGATGGTATCACCGGTTTTCAGGTTCAGCAGTGCCATCAGCCGGGGGGCCAGCAGCACGCTTCCGGCTTGCGGTTTGAGGCCCGGTGGCGAGGTTTCCAGTACGCCGTACATCGGATAGACATCATCAACCGCTTTCACACTCGCCAGCTGTGGGGTGTCGCCCGCGAAGGTCATGGTGGCAAAACTGAGCTGTTCACCCATCTTCAGCCCCATTTCGCGGGCTTTGTTCAACCACTCTTGCGGCGCTGCACGCGCGGTGCGTAGCGTTCTGTCGCCCGCCATAAATTCACGACTCTGCTGGCTCAGCCCTTTATCCATGCGGTCGCTGATGTTGCCAAGCGCCAGCACGCAGGCCACCGCCAGACTCAACGCCAGCCAGACAATCAGCAGCGACGGCGAACGCCATTCGCGCCAGAACCAGCGGGCAATCATGATTCCTCCTGCAATTGCCCGTTCACCAGCCGCAGGCGCCGATCGCAGCGCGCGGCCAGCGCCGGATCGTGCGTGACTAATACCAGGGTAGTGCCGTGCTCCTGGTTGAGCGAAAACAGCAAATCAGCGATCCGATCGCCGGTTTGACGGTCAAGATTACCGGTGGGTTCATCAGCGAACAGCAAGTCAGGACGACCGTTAAACGCGCGGGCCAGCGCCACACGCTGTTGTTCGCCACCGGAAAGCTGCGCCGGAAGATGATGCAGCCGTTTGCCGAGCCCTAATTGTTCCAGCAGCGCTTTGGCGTGGCTGCGCCCCTGGCTGTCGGTTTCACCGCGCAGCAGCGCCGGCAGTTCGACGTTTTCCAGCGCGTTGAGCGTCGGGATCAGCATGAAAGACTGAAACACAAACCCCACATGACGGGCGCGTAACGCCGCACGCGCCTCTTCGTCCATTGCGTGCAGCGGTTGCCCAATCAGCTTCACTTCCCCGCTGCTGCCGTCGTCCAGCCCGGCGAGGATCGCCAGCAATGTCGACTTGCCGGAACCGGATTCCCCCACCAGCGCAATGCTCTGGCCTCGTTTGACAACCAGCTCAACTCCGGTGAGGATGGATAGCTCCTGCTCCCCCTGACCGACGGATTTCTTAAGATGATGAACTTCAAGTATGTTTTCCGCTGGCATGTGCCGTTCCTGTTTCTTTTGCTGTTAACCTGCCGCGCCGCGTTTGCCGACACGCTGTTAATTCTGGGTGACAGTCTGAGTGCCGGGTATCGCATGGCGGCAACTGCCGCATGGCCCGCGCTCCTTAATGAAAAGTGGCAGCCGAAGACCGAGGTTGTCAACGCCAGTATCAGCGGTGACACATCGCAGCAGGGGCTGGCACGCTTGCCCGCGCTGCTTAAGCAGCACCAGCCGCGCTGGGTATTGGTCGAACTGGGCGGTAACGATGGCCTGCGCGGGTTTCAGCCTCAACAAACCGAGCAGACCCTGCGGACGGTTATCAAACAGGTTAAAGCCGCCAACGCCGAACCGCTTTTGATGCAAATTCGTCTGCCTGCGAACTATGGCCGTCGGTATAATGAGGCCTTTAGCGCGATGTATCCGCAGCTTGCCAAAGAGTTCGATATTCCTCTGCTGCCATTCTTTATGGAAGAGGTCTATCTGAAACCGCAATGGATGCAGGATGATGGTATTCACCCCAATCGTGACGCGCAGCCGTTTATAGCGGACTGGATGGCGACACGCCTGGCTCCCTTAGTTAAACACGACTCCTGAAAATCAGGGGTTGTCTTCAGGTAAAGTTATGCAAAAAACGGTCTTAATAACAGGATGTTCCAGCGGAATTGGGCTGGAGAGTGCGCTTGAGCTGAAACGCCAGGGCTTTCGCGTGCTGGCCGCTTGCCGCAAGCCGGAAGACGTGGCCCGCATGTCGGGTCTGGGGCTGACGGGGATTATTCTCGATTTGGATTCGCCCGAAAGCGTCGACCGCGCCGCCGATGAAATTATCGACCTTACCGAAAACCGCCTGTTCGGCATTTTTAATAACGCCGGTTTTGGCGTCTACGGCCCGCTGAACACCCTGAGCCGTACACAGCTGGAACAGCAGTTTTCCACTAACTTCTTCGGCGCACATCAGTTGACCATGCGCCTGCTGCCCGCCATGGAGCCGCACGGCGAAGGCCGAATTGTGATGACGTCTTCGGTGATGGGCCTGATTTCCACGCCGGGCCGCGGAGCGTATGCCGCCAGTAAATATGCGCTGGAAGCCTGGTCGGACGCACTGCGCATGGAACTGCGCCACAGCGGCATCAAAGTCAGCCTGATTGAACCCGGCCCGATCCGCACCCGTTTCACTGAAAACGTCAACCAGACCCAGGCCGATAAACCCGTCGAAAACCCGGGTATCGCCGCCCGTTTTACCCTCGGACCAGAGGCGGTGGTGGAAAAAGTGCGCCATGCTTTCACCAGCGAGAAACCGAAAATGCGCTATCCGGTGACCCTGGTGACCCACGCAGTCATGCTACTCAAACGCCTGCTGCCGGGTCGAATGATGGACAAAATTTTGCAGGGCTGAGTTGAAGCACCGTCCTCCGCCCCCATCTCAATGAGATATCGACTCATATCGAATAAAGAGAATGACTTATGTCTGCACAGTATATCGTTAACATTACCGAAGCTAACCTGCACCAGACCCTGGAGCAGTCCGCCACCGTTCCCGTCCTGTTCTACTTCTGGTCTCCGCGCAGCCAGCACTGCGAGCAGTTAACCCCGGTGCTGGAAAGCCTCGCGACCCAGTACAACGGTCAGTTCATCCTGGCGAAGCTCGACTGCGACGCCGAGCAGGTGATTGCTTCTCAGTTCGGCCTGCGCGCCATTCCGACCGTATATCTGTTCCAGAACGGCCAGCCGGTCGACGGTTTCCAGGGCCCGCAGCCGGAAGACGTGATTCGTACGCTGCTCGATAAATTCCTGCCGCGTGAAGAAGAGCTGAAAGCCCAGCAGGCGATGCTGCTGATGCAGGAAGGCAATCATGCCGAGGCCCTGCCGCTGCTGAAAGACGCATGGCAGCTGTCGAATCAGGACAGCCAGATTGGCCTGCTGCTGGCGGAAACGCAGATTGCGCTGAACCGTTCGGAAGAGGCAGAAGCGACCCTGAAAACCGTGCCTATGCAAGACCAGGACACCCGCTATCAGGGCCTGGTGGCGCAAATTGAGCTGCTGAAACAGGCGGCTGACACCCCGGAAATCCAGCAACTGCAACAGCAAGTGGCGGAGCATCCGGAAGATGCGGCCCTCGCGTCACAGCTGGCGCTGCAGCTGCATCAGGTTGGGCGCAATGAAGAAGCGCTGGAATTGCTGTTCAGCCATCTGCGAAAAGACTTGGGCGCGGCGGATGGCCAGGCACGCAAGATGCTGCAGGAAATTCTCGCGGCACTGGGCACCGGCGATGCGCTGGCATCAAAATACCGCCGTCTGCTGTACTCCCTGCTGTATTGATATTCCCTCTCCCCGGCGGCGTCCTGTCGCCGGGGCATTTTGTACCTGTTCAACACAGAAGAACGTTACCGCAGCCTGGTGAATAAAAGTTATACTTCCTGTATCGACCCTGACATGTAAGTCCCAGGGTTTCTCAGTAAAAACAGGAGGTTTTGAATGCTCGTCTTTATTCCCGTACTGATCTTCGTCGCGCTGGTAATTGTGGGCGCAGGCGTCAAGATCGTTCCTCAAGGTTACCAATGGACGGTCGAGCGCTTTGGCCGCTATACCAATACCCTGAATCCAGGCCTGAGTCTGGTCGTGCCCTTTATGGACCGCATTGGCCGCAAAATCAATATGATGGAACAGGTGCTGGACATTCCATCCCAGGAAGTTATCTCCAAGGATAACGCCAACGTTTCCATTGATGCGGTGTGTTTTATTCAGGTGATTGATGCCCCGAAAGCGGCGTATGAAGTCAGCAATCTGGAACTGGCAATCATCAACCTGACGATGACCAACATCCGTACCGTGTTGGGCTCGATGGAGCTGGACGAAATGCTCTCCCAGCGTGACAACATCAATACCCGCCTGCTGCATATCGTGGATGAAGCCACTAATCCTTGGGGCATCAAAATCACCCGTATCGAAATTCGCGACGTGCGCCCACCGGCTGAACTTATCGACGCCATGAATGCGCAGATGAAAGCCGAACGTACCAAACGTGCCTACATCCTGGAAGCCGAAGGGATCCGCCAGGCGCAGATCGTCAAAGCCGAAGGTGAGAAGCAGTCTAAAATTCTCAAAGCGGAAGGCGAGCGTCAGTCAACGTTCTTGCAGGCAGAAGCGCGTGAGCGTTCAGCCGAAGCAGAAGCCCGCGCGACGCAAATGGTTTCCGAAGCCATTGCCGCAGGGGATATTCAGGCCGTGAACTACTTCATCGCGCAGAAATATACTGATGCGTTACAACAGATTGGCTCAGCAAATAACAGTAAAGTGGTGATGATGCCGCTGGATGCCAGCAGCCTGATGGGCTCGATTGCCGGGATTGCCGAACTGGTGAAAGACAGCGCCGGTGAGCGGAAAAAACCATGATTGATGCCCTTCTCGTCCACCCGCACATTTTCTGGCTGAGCCTCGGCGGCGTACTGCTGGCGGCGGAAATGCTAGGCGGGAATGGCTATCTGTTGTGGAGCGGCGTGGCGGCGATTGTCACCGGCCTGTTGGTGTGGTTGTTGCCGTTGGGCTGGGAGTGGCAAGGGGTGGTGTTTGCGGTACTGACGCTGCTCGCCGCTTGGCTATGGTGGCGTTGGCTGTCGAATCGTGTTCGTCAACAGCCACGCGCCGACAGCCAGCTTAATCAGCGCGGTCAGCAACTGGTCGGTAAAATCTTCACGCTGGATACGACGCTCATCAACGGCCGCGGTCATATGCGCGTTGGCGACAGCTCATGGCCGGTTCTTGCCGAAGACGATCTTCCGGCAGGCACCCGCGTCGAAGTGTTCGCCGTCGAAGGCATCACCCTGAAGGTGCGCCCGCACTAGTTACTTTTGCGATGACAGCAGCCGGACAGATTATCAATAATCGGGCAGTCGGCGCTGTCATCTCCTGGACAAGCATCCGCCAGCGTCAGTAGCTGTTCCCGCATACTCTGCAATTCCGTGATGTGTTTTTCGATATCGGCCACTTTCTGCAACGTCCGCGCCTTCACATCCGCGCTGTGACGCCCCGGATCGTTGAACAGATTCACCAGCTCGCCACACTCTTCCAGATTGAACCCCACCTGGCGCGCCTGACGCAGCAGCGTCAGCTCATCGAGATGTTTTTGCGTGTAGCTGCGGTAGCCGTTATCGCTGCGCAACGGCGGGGTGACCAGACCCTTCTCTTCGTAAAAACGAATCGCTTTGCTGGTTAAACCGGTTCTTTTCGCAACGTCGCTGATGTTCACGCCTGCCTCCACTCATATGTTGTGGGAATAGCTTAACTGCGCCAGAAGGTTCTCGACAAGAGGATCAACACCGGATAAATCTCCAGACGCCCCAGCAGCATCGCTCCGCACAACAGATATTTGGCGGTATCGTCGAGCGTGCCGAAGCCCGTCGCAGTCGCGCCAAATCCCAGGCCCATATTATTGATGCATGCGGCGACGGAGGCAAACGAGGTGAGTAAATCGTAGCCCAACAAATTCAGCGCCCAAATGAATGAACAGGTGCAGAAAATGTACAGGAAGAAGAAACTCCAGACCGAACGCATCACCCTGTCGTTAATCACTGTATTGTCCACGCGCACGCTCATGATGGCGCGCGGGTGCGCTAGCTGGTGCACTTCGTGGCGGCTTTGGCGGAACAGGATCAGGAATCGCAGCGCCTTAATCCCGCCACAGGTTGACCCCACGCAGCCGCCGAAGAAGCTCGCCGACAACAATAAAACCACCACGTGCGTGGGCCATGAGGCGTAATCCGCCGTCGCCAGCCCATTATCGGTAATCATCGAGCTGACGAGGAAGAAGGAATGCACGAACGACGCAGGCAGCGCGTACATCCCTGCCCGCCAGACTTCGAAGGTGATAATTGCGACCACCAACATCACCACGCAGAGGAAAAAGCGCAGCTCGCTGTTACGGCGGAAAGGCTTGAGGCTACGGCGTGAAAGTGCCACAAAATAGAGGGTAAAGTTCACCGCCGACAGCAAGGAGAACCCGCCCGCCACCAGCTCGATGGCGTAGCTGTTGTAGTAGCCAATACTCTCGCTTTGGGTGGAAAAACCGCCCAGCGAAACGGTCGACAAGCCGTGACACAGCGCGTCGAAAAACGGCATTCCGGCGAGGTAAAAGGCCAGCGTACAGGTCATGCCCAGCAGCATGTAGGTGAACCACAGGCTTTTCGAGGTATCGGCCAGGCGCGGCGTCAGGCGTTCTTCTTTGAACGGGCCGGGCATTTCCGACTGATACAGCTTCATGCCCCCGATGCCCAGCAGCGGCAACACCGCAACCGCCAGGACGATAACCCCTAACCCGCCGATAAAGTTCAGCTGCGAGCGGTAATAGAGAATCGAACGTGGCAGATGCGTCACGTCGCTGAAAATCGACGCTCCGGTGGTGGTTATCCCGGACACGCCCTCAAACACCGCATCGGCCAGCGAGATATTAAGCGAGTCATCCAGCCACAGCGGCATGGCGCTTATCAACGAAAACAGCAGCCAGAACAGAACGATGATGATAAAGCCATCGCGGGTTTCGAGCTGGATTTTCGACTGGCGCGTTAGCCCCCAGCCAATCAGCCCGGCGGGAAAGAAAATGGCAAACGTCGACAGAAACGCAAACAGGCTGCGCTCCTTATCCACCAATGCCAGCAGCATAGGCGGAAGCATCGTCAGGCTATACAGCACAACGAGGAAAGCGCAAAGATGAATAACCACTTTGATGCGTGTCGAAATATACATACCAGCAACATGACTTCGATTGATCTATTTGTCGGCAGTATAAGTGATTTGCGCAGCAGCATTTTGTTTTACTCAGGTAAATCAGAGATACCCTGCGATTTCACTGGCAGTTATTTGCCGGTCTCTTCGTTATTCAGCTGAGAATAGCGGGTGATCAGTTGTTTCAGCCCCTGCTCGGTTTGTAGTTTCTGCGCAGTCGAAATGCGCTGCGGATCATTCTGCAGCGCCATTTGTCGCAACAATTCCTCGGTTGGCACCGCGCGATTAAACGCCTGGGTAGTGGCGAATATCTGCGATTTCAGCTCGCTGACCGTGAGGTATTTTCCTTTTTGCCCATCGAGCGCGTTCAGCTGGTCGGCAAGCCGTTGCAGCATCACCATGCCGTCATGCCAGCCGTTGAGCGTCTCGTCCGTTATCCGGTTCAGCGCCATTTTTTGCTGCCACTGATTGCGCATCTCGACGACCTGAACATTCTCCGGCCACAGGATTTGCGCCTGATCCAGCAGCGTATTGCCCTGCTGTTGCGCCCATTGCGGCGGCAACGACGCAAGTGTATCCAGCTGAGTTGAAGCCTGTTTCAACCACACATCAGCATTCACTTTGACGGTACCACTTTCGCGTAGCCGCTCAATTTCAGCGCGACTCAAAACCTGCGGCAAAGGGGCGACCGACGCGCTCAACGCCGGGAGTGTGGCATCGACGGGATGCAGCGCATTCCAGCCCCACAGCGCTACAGCCCCCAGCAGCAATGTTGAACATGCCCCAGCGGCAAACGCAGGCCAGCGGGGCGGCGTCGGGGGTAGCGGTAGTGATGCCGATGGCGGTTCATGTACCACTTCTACCGTCACTTCTGGTTCGGCGCGAATCACATACACCAAGCGGCTGTCCGGTGCTCGGTCGCTTACAGCGGTAGGTTCTTGCAACGCCTGTATCGGCAGTGCAAGCGCCGGGGCTGCTGGTTCCTGCGGTGTACTGTTTTCTAGCCGGGTCACCGCACTCGAGAGTTGCGCCAACAGCGGCGAGAATTGACAAACCTGTTTCAGCCCCTGACGCGTGAGTATCTCCTCCAGCGTACGCAGTTGCTTATCCGCGTCATACAACGGAGGCAGGTCCGCATGGGTGAGCGTAAAAGTACGGAACACTTTCTGTAAGCGCAGACTCAGCCCGCTCAGGATTTCTGCCCGGGACGCGGTTTGCAGCGGCCAGACCTGCGCCCACTGATGCGCCAGCAGTGCGTTGATAATAGCCGCGCCTTCGTTCAGCCCGTTGATTCGTTCAAGATGGCTGCGGGCCAGGGTGTACCAGGCGGCGGTTTGCAGCTCAACGCCATTTTGCTCGAATAACGAAAGTGAAAGATTTTCGACCCGCACCCAGTTCACGTCCGGACGGGCCGGGTGCGTCAGTTTGCTCATCTCTTCGCGCAGCGTGATGAAGTCCGCGAGGGCACGCGGATCGCCGCCGGTTCTTACCGGACGAGGTTTTGCGTCGTACATAGTGATTTCATCCCTAGAAGGCGTGGTATCAAGGCAGCAGCCCGGCAATCATTTCGAAGAAGGCATCTTCGCTGAACGCACTTCTGCGCGCGCCGGGGATACCCACCGGGCTACAGGTCCAGTCGACGCTTTCGCTGCATCGCATAAACAACCGGTACTGCGGGGTCGCGCGCCCCTGCACGCAGAGGGAAACCTCCACGCAGCCGGTGACGCCCTGCCCATACAAAAACACTGGCGTAAATTTTATCTCACGGTCGTTGAAGTACAGCCCCACCGCCGGAACGTTGAAGGTTTTGCGCCCCACCAGTAAATCGCTGAGCGCGACGTCTTGAGGTTCAATCCGAATCCCGGTGTCTGTGAGCCACGCGGCCATACTTTCCTGAAGCTCGCCCATTCGCTGACGCAGCTCAGCAATATCTGCCTCGCATTTACTGTCAAATTCGCGAGGCCGTGGCTGTTGGTCCTGAAGTTTTTTAAGAAATTGTGCTTTGGCTGACATGCTTTCCCTGCCATTAGACGCCCGACCTAAATTCGGGCTTTATTATCAAAATAATTCTGCTGCTTGAGGTGACGAATCAACACCCGGCCTTCGGGCATAAATTCAGTGCCGTAACGCACCAGGCCAATGCCTTTCAGCTCCGCGTCGATCGCATAGCGCAGCTCGCCGGGGATCGTCTGGTCCTGCATCACCACGTTGATGCTATTCAGGCGCGGTTCATATTTGAGCAGCACCGCAGAGAGGGTGCCCATCAGCAGGTGCGCCGTACCCGGCAGGCCTTGCAGAATGTTGGTCATATCCGGCAGACCGTAGTCCGGAATGTGCGCCAGCGTTCCGGCGCGACAGTTGAGGATCCGCTGCATGTTGTCCAGCACGGACAGGATCACCTGGTTCTGTTCGCTGACCTGATGGAGATCGAGGCCGCCGCTGAAATTGCCGTACAGGAGTTCGTAGAGTGAGGGCGTTAAGTGACTGTCGGGCATTAGTCGTCCTTAACGGGTAACAGGGTTAACGTCTGCTGATTCAGTTCGATGTGACGGGCATCATCAGGATCCAAATCCTCACGACTCATGACCACTCGCCAGGTATTTTTTTCCTGATCCGGCTCGAGAAACATGGCGGCGACCGCCACGAACTGAGCACTCTCTTCCATTGGCATATCCACACTCACCGCTTCGCCTGGACGAACGCGCAGGTCCTTTTCCGCCACCAGATCGTCCTTTATCGCCTCGCTGTCGGAGGCAAATAAAGAGGGGTAATCAGTACTGTCAAACGCCGTACGATCTTTAAGCTGATAGACGCGTACCACGGTCGCCAGTGCGTTGCCATGGGCATTATTGTTGATGGCGTCACGGGCGCGAATATCGAGGTGCAGCGTTTTGATCTGCTTATAAAAAATAGATTTCGTCATCGCCGTGGTGCCGTCGCTGACTTTCTGAGTTAACCCACAGCCACTCAGTAATAAGCACGTCAGTATCATGGCTACGCTCCCTTTATTCACGATAATTGCCTTCATCATCTGCTTCCCTTCTGTGGGGCTGTTCCAGTAAGCGCTGGTAACGTCCCAAATTAATTGTAATGGTGTTCTGCCCGGCGGCCGGGCGTGTTTGAGCCTGTCGGCGCATCACCGCCGTTCTTCCCAACTGCACGCCATTTCCCCCCGTTTTACAGGAGAGCGCCGCATCCGGGAGCAGCTCGCGTGCCAGCGTCAGGGTGATGCGTAAATCAAGCCGGGCGCCAAGATAGACCTGCAACAACGCGAGAAAATCACGATGCAATGCGCCGCCCGGCAGCCAGGAGATTGCCTCATCGGGATTATCCGTACTGAGCCGCAAATGCGCCTGATGGTTAACATCAATGGCATGGCTGCCCATCACCGGGCGATTGGCCAGCGTTACCGGGCGGTTAGCGCTCATGCGCAGCGTGGACTTCAGCGCTACGCGAGCAGGGTCGTGCGGCACGATGTCCGCCCGGGAATCGGGCGCCAACAAACGCACGATCGCCATGATCCCTTCACTGGTTCGCGTGGGCAGCCGCATCAGGCCCGGCAGCGCAAGAAAGCGCGAAATGGGTGTGTCGATATTTTCTGCACACCCTTTTAATCCAAGCCCCGCAAGGCTCAGCAGGTACTGCGAGGTCTTGTCTTTCCCGCCTGGTTGAAACGAGGCAGGCCACGAGTATTTGCGCCAGATTCGGTAATACTGGGTAATTAAGCGGTGGTTAAAAATATCCAGAAAATCGCTGACGGCTTCGTGGCCTTCTCGACGCTGAGTAATGTCATCAATACAGGCCGTCGGTAGCGGAGATTCCACGCCATACAGCCCCATAAAGGTGATCATGGCACTGGCGGGTTTATCGGGTTCATCCGGAATATCCAGACGCTTAAACTCCCCGGCGGGAAAACCCATTCCGGGATTAGGGCGAAAACGAATCGGATCGTTACTGATTTTCCAGGTGCTGCCGAGCGCTGGCGCATCGGGCTGGCTTTGCTCCAGCAACTGGCAAAAACGGTAAAAGTTGGTCCGACTGATATCGTCCCACAACTGCGCGGTTAGCCAGGCAGTCGCTGATTGTGATTCTCTTTCCATCGGATGCATTTATTTTCCGGCTGAACGATAAGAGTGAGCTGATTGAACAGGTGAATATCGCTGTATAGCGCAAGAAAACGATTGAGCATTTCACCAAACAAATAGATATCGCCTTCGCCGCTAAAGCCGTTGCTGTCGAGGATAATTTCGATATCCACGCCTCTGAGCAGATGGCCTTTTTCGAAGCGTTGCACCAGATGGTGCTTCACATCGAGAATGGCATCCAGCCGACGCAGGTTCATCTCATCGTGATGCCAGTTATAGAGTTCCAGCGTGCTGCGCAACACCTCTGCGCTACTCATAATATTGAGGAAGCTGGAACCTAAATGGCTCAGTACGCGCCAGTGGAAACTGTCTTCCGCAGGCGGATAGGCGGGCAGCGTCGGCTTGCACAGGTTTCTGACGATAAGGCGGGTTTGCGTAACCGGCTCACAGCGGTCGAGCAGCGTGCTGGTCAGTGCCTTACGCGGCAACTGGCCGTTGGTGCCGGTGACTTTCAGCGACAGCGTTTCACCGCTTACCACCCGATCGGCTTCCCATAAATCGCCCCCCAGGATCAGCCACGTATCATGCAGCCCGCCCGGCCCACGACGCACGCGGGTATGGTAATAACGTGACGGCGCTTCACGGCGCATCATGCCGCCACGGTGACGGAAACTGGCAAACGGCACATATTGCGCCTCGCTGGTGCGCTTCGATCCCAGGACCGAGTCCACGGAGTAGATTTCGGTATGCCCATCCTGCAATCGCCGTGGGCGCAGCAAATACTCACTTTCGAGCCCATTGATACGCAGCGGATCGGCCTGAAGCGTGAACAGGTTAATCACCGGCACACAGTGCAAGGACAGGGCATCGCCCATCACCGGCAGCTCGCTGTTCCACTGGGTACTGAACACCACTTCGATATCAAAATAAGTAAGGCCCGCAGGCAGCGTGATCTCCTCAAGGCCGTTCAGATGCACAAAGCGGAACTTGTCGCGGAAGGTAAAATATTCCAGCAGCAGTTGATAGCCGCTAAAGGCGCTGTCGCCTTTCGGCCAGAGACGATCTTCGTCGCGAAAACCGCCGGGTGAGAACCCGCCGTCAATCGCAATTCTGTCCGTCTGACCAGGCAGGCGTATATACAGCCCGGCCTGACGACGGGTTAACGCCAGATGCAGGGCATTACTTACCGGCGCTTCACCCGTCAGGTAAAACGCCAGGCGGCGTAAATCACACTCTTTCCAGTCTGTCTGCGGGTTGCAGGCAAGCCGCAATCGCAGCAGCGAACGTCCGTCAGGCTCAGTTTCCATCGACACCCGCGTCAGCTTCAGCGGATTGAGCGGCATATCGCGCGTAGTCCGATACTGGCAAACGGTCTGCTTTGTGCCGACCGGGCGGGAATACACCTCCAGCCCGGCTTTTATCGTCTCGCCTATTTTCATCGCCGCGATATCGGGTTCCAGTGACACTACGGACATCGACGGGATCGTTTTCAGGTAGTGTGGCCAAAGCTGGCTAACCAGCCCTTCCGTTAATTCCGGCAGGTCGTCATCAATTTTTTCACGCAGGCGGCCCATCGAAAAGGCGAAGCCTTCGAACAGGCGTTCGACGTACGGGTCGGGCGTTCCTGCTTTATCCAGATCGAGCAACGCCGCCCGATCCGGATGCGCACGGGAAAACTCTTTTGCGGCATCACGTAAATAACGCATTTCTGCGTCAAAATAGCGCAGGGTTAAATCGTCCATTGAATAGACCTAATAAATATAAATAAATGGAGTTGCACGAGGATTAACCACACAGCACCGCGGCGCGAACCGGGTCGAGCAAAATCAGCCCGGACAGCAAGTCGTCCATAGCAGGGGTGAGGCGCTGTTTATCGCTGTCGCTGCGGTTGGCTTTCATGCGTAGCAGGCGCAGGGAACGGGCTTTGACTTCAAACAGCAGCTCCGGCTCCCAGTCGATCAGGGTCAGAGAGCCTGAGCTGATATCGAGTTCAGTCAAAAGATGCGTCGCCAGTTCATTTTTGCCATATTGCTCGGCGAGGCGGGCCATCAGCAGGCGCAACAGCCAGCGGTTGCGGGACGTGTCGCCGCCGGGGCGGGTATGCAGCCAACTGAGTGCCGCATCTATACCCTCTTTATCCGCAATGGCGACCGCCTCGGGTTCCAGCAACAGAATGTCATCCTGCGCAGATGCCGACGCGCTTTCCGTTTCATGACCCCAGCCGTCTACGTTGTCGAGCACGTGCTGATTGATCCAAAGTAGCGTCACCTCATCAGCAAACGCGGTGCCGTCACTGTAGGCCAGCCCTTCCAAACCCGGCATGCGATTGAGGAAACAGCGGAGATCGTTGCGCACGATATCCGCCCAACCTTCCCAAGGTGTACCCGCCTTCTGCAACGCCTGATGCAGATACCACTGCAAATCGAGCCACAGGTGATTCACGCTTTGGGCAAACATCCGATCGGCCTGTTCAATCAACTCAACCCAACTTTGCTGCAAATACAACCGTTTAAGCTGCGCACGAAACTCCGCTTTTGGCGGCATTAATCGCGTGGAACTTCCGGCATCCAGCCCGGGCAGTTGATGCAACGTATCCCAGCGAATGCTTTTCATCAGGCGATGACCCGCGAGCCAGCCATCCGGCTGGTCGCGCAAATATTTCGCCAGCAGTTTCGCCTGGTCGATCAACTCACGCCCGGAATGAATCGCCGAATTAGTGGGGGTAAAAGTGGATGCGTGGTGTTTGGCTGGTTCTTCTCCGCTGCTGCTGGTTTGCGGCACAACCGCATCCACGCCACCTGACTGAGTCATACGGTTTTCCAGAGCACCGTACAGCGCACCGAGTTCAGGCTGGGCGTCAGCGGCCCAACGCTCGGTGACCTGCGCAATAATCGCCAGCGCTCCCACCACTTGCTTAAAATCGCGCGTGTTGACTTCCGGATAGAGCGACAGTGTATCGAGCACTTTATTACCCGCCAGCCATTCCAGGGCAGCTTTACGCGGACGCTCACGGCA
Source organism: Scandinavium goeteborgense (assembly GCF_003935895.2). Classification (GTDB taxonomy): domain Bacteria; phylum Pseudomonadota; class Gammaproteobacteria; order Enterobacterales; family Enterobacteriaceae; genus Scandinavium; species Scandinavium goeteborgense. Next base: position 3,438,021 of record NZ_CP054058.1, read on the forward strand.
AGGGTGTACCTGATCGTTATAGCGTTCAAGCAGGGCGGCCAGCAGTGTCAGGCCCTGCGCCAGGCCGGATTCGCCTTCCTGTTGAAGGCGTGCCCAGACGTAGAACGCCGCCACGCGAATATCTTTACTGCCGTGGATTAACAGCTTTTCAGTCAGAGTGCAGATGAGCTCAGTGTTAAAACCTGAGAGTTTATTCACCTCTTCGCGGATCATCTGAAAATCGTCGTCGTAGCTGATGTCCTCCCCGGCAGGCAGGGTGGTATTGATCGGTGCCAGCCAGTTATCCCAGAGGTTCAGCGATTCGCGGGTGTGTTCCATCAGCGCCTGCGGTTCTTGCGAACAGGCGCTAAAAAGCGTACTCAGAGTTGCCATGCAAATTCCTGTGGCGTGAAGAGGTTAGTTGAGGTCAGAATCCGACAGCGTGTCTGTGGCATCCGGTGCAATCGTGGTGCCGCCGGAGGTGACGAAAATAGTGTCTGGCAGAACAAAATTACGCAGCTTGAGGAGGGCTAGCGGCCCTTCACCCGCTTCGGTGCGCAGCACATAGTTGAGCGCATGCCCATCCTTCGCTTTCCAGGTGAGTTGCCAACTGCTGTTCAGCCCTTGATAAGGAGCAATTGCGGCCAAATCCAGCAGGCGTATCCACCCCCAGGCACCGGGAATATCCGCCAGCTGACGGGTTCCTGCCTGTGTGCTTATCCAGGTTAACGCCGCCCCTGGTGCTTCCGTATCCGCAGGCCAGGTAAAACGTTTCCAGACCGGCATTTGGTTCACATACACCAGCTTTTGATTATCGATAATCAAGTTGGTCTGCATGACGCCTTCCGCGGTACCCGGCCGAATTTCAAAACTCAGCCCGGCAGGTCCAGTGGTGAAGACCACGTCAGAGATATGGCTCAGAGTATCGACCGCCCGGATAAACGCCGGGTTGAACTCAAGCCCCTGCGCATTGATGGAATCCGGTACCCAATGACTGCCCTCTTTATGCAGCACGCCATTCAGACGCGTTTGCAGGAAGCGGCTGATGCGTCCGCTGTCGCCGTTCAGATATTGCGCCAACAAAGGCAGCGAGATTTCACTGCTGCTGGATTTCAGCGGATAACGGCCGCCGAAAGCGCTGTTCCAGTCATTCACAATGGCTGACTGCCATTGAGTATTGAGGCTTTCAGCTGCTGGGGTGAGAACCTGCTGCCACGCCTGTTCCATCGGACGAACAAACAGCGTGCGGCCAAAACCACTCCACTCCTGCCCGAGACTGGCGGCGACCAGACTGCCATAGTCACGGGTTTCGGTCAGATCGATGGCTTTGCCCTGAAACACGGTTTGCGCCAGCGTCTGAGTCATCGCCTGCGGGTCAGAAGCATTGATCACCTGCTGTAGCTTGAGTCGCACCTGGGTCACGCGGGTTAAAAAGGTTTGCAGGCTGAGGCTGGTATCGCCCTGTCCACCGGCGGTGCCGTCGAGAAGCGCCAGCAGCGGGCCAAAGCTCGGATCAAGCGGGCCATGCATGCCTTTGCTCTGATCGATAGCGGGTTGATTGTTGCTGTTAAACAGATTCTGCGCCGATTTGACTAGCGAATCCGACAGCCCTTCCCCAGTCTGCCCCGTGCGCCCTTGCACGCTGAGCGTATTCATCAGTGCCACCAGTGGCGACTGGCGCACGTCCGCCATTAAGGTGAGCTGATCCACCGCATCTGACAAAGTGGCCGCAACTTGCCAGCGCAGGCTGTTGAGAAAATCAAGCCAGCTGCCGGAGAAATCAGAGAAGTAGCGTGCGGTCAGGCGGGCTTTCAACTCTTCCGGTGACAATGCCGCGGTGACGGTGTCTTTGTTATCCGACAACACCCAGTCCACTTCTTCCCGGCGCTCATTGGCCACTTTTTCAATGGCAGATTTCACCGCCCCTTCCCAGGCCTGGCGAGTAAACATGCCCGGCACCACTTCCTCGGTGCTGAACAGCATCGACGAATCGGTATCGCCCACCATGTCCTGCAGCCGCAGATCGGCATATTGATGGGAGACCTGTGACATCATTTTCTGATACAGCGACGCCTCGCCGTTGCGCACACCTATCTGGCGCACCAGGATCGCGCGCACATCGTTCACCAAATCGTTATCCGCCAACAGCGCCCATTTAGGGTGACGTGGCAGCGCCGTTGCATAGTATTTGATGAGATCCACCCCGCTGCCCTGCCAAAAACCGTTTTTCACCCCTTCGCGCTGGGGCCAGGTTTTCAATAACTCTGGCGTGAACCAGGCGGCATCCATTTTTTCCGGACGGGCCAGCATCAGGTACAGCCGGAGCTGGTTGTACGTCGGTTTGATCAACGCGCTGCGTTGTGGGCTATCCGGCGGCAACGCAGTCATCGCATCCAGTTTTTCCTGTAGCGCATTGGCGGCCGCATCACGGATCAGGGGCAGCGCGCTGTTCGCATATTGTGGCCACATCGCACGCAATAATGGGTCATTCTGATTTAGGCCAAACCGGCTGTACCACGGCGTTCCATTCAACTGACGGAATTGCAGTTTTTCGGTGAGCTGCTGGAGATCTAACAGAGCCTGCAAACGGGACTGGGTCGATTTGTGCGTATTGGACGCCTGTTCGGAAAGCGATACCGCTTCGCTCACCAGCGATCGGTTGGCGATAAACGACGCTATCAGCCCCGCGCCCCACAGCATCATCACTGCGGCCAGCACGATGGCGGTGGCGCGTCGCCAGGAGAAACCGCGCTTTTGCGGTCGCAGGCCGGAGGTCAGTTTTGGCAATGACTCCAGCAGAACATCCCAACGCGAATCCTTTCCCCAATGATGGGGAATACCGCGTGCCGACTCGGTGGCCGAAGGGCTGAACATCACCCCCGCCAGCGGTAACGGGCGGTAAGGATTCAGGAACACTGACAACGGATGGCTCAGCGTTTCCGGAGTATTGGAAAGTAAATTATCTACATCGAGCAAAAACGTATGCTGTGAACGGGCACAAATCTGACGGGTACCCAGTGCAGTCAGTTGGTCAGTCAATGCTTTAAGCTGATTGTCGAGATGCAGCGGTTTTGCGCCCGCAGGCAGCAAACATCCTACGGACTGCACAATGCGGCCTTCCTGTTGTGAGCCTGGATGAACCGACCAGACATACAACGGAAGCTGCCAGCCGAGTGTTTCAAAACGGGCACTGAAACGGTGCGCGATGCCGTCCATGGCATCCATCGACAGCGGGCTTTCAACTGATGCCGGGTTAAGGGTTGCCAAGCGGTCAAAAGCGGAGGTCACCCATACCAGCGCGTCCACCGGACGGCGACGCAGCTTACGCAAGGCGCTCATCCAGTCAGCTTCCGGCGCGGCGTCTGCGCTGCCGCCCCATAACAACACTGTGCCACCGTCTTCGAGCCAATAGTCTTTGGTGAGTCCGGGGGCGAGTTGTTCGATGTCGGGCGCGTTGCCGGTTAAAAGTAATATTGTTATTTTACGGCACCAAAAAAAACCATATTGCTTTCGCAGCGACATTTTTAATTCAGAGATCATCCTTTTTGTTGCAGGAGTCTTATCTACGGTATCTGCTGTTCCTTTGCTTGTTATTTTTGGTTTATAGGCAAACTGACCAAGCCGCTGTCTGATAGCCCACCAGTACTTCATTACCACCAGGCCGCCCAGCAATGAAGAAAATATCCCCCCCCATATTATCCATATTTTAGATGAATCTATACCATGTGTTTCTAGTTCATCGTGAAAAACAAATAAAAGCAGCGCAAATAATGCTGCAAATCCAAAAACAAGAAGAAAATAACCCAGAAATCCATAATGTGGCTGAGGCTCAACTCCTTTTGTTTGACTCATGAAAATAACTCCCTGGTAAGCAGACACAACCAGCCTGTCGATGGTGTTTTCTGATATATGATCAATTGATTTTGTGACGAGTGAAGTACAGCATCCACCATCATGCTTAAAGAAACTTCAAACGCATATTCACCTGGAGGCCCAAAGGTCAAATCAACATACTGTACGGGCCGTTTTTCCGGCAATGCCCACTGATTCAAATCTGCGTACCTGGCAACACTTGCCTTATTTTTTTCAGTTTCACCAGATAACCAAACATGCTGCAAATTATTGTAATTTAGTTTGTTGTAGTCAAAAAGCATCGTCAGGTCGGTAGCCAATTTATCTATAGACACAGGCATAACACGCCCTAATGCAGCCTGAAGATTATATTTTTGAGACATCATGAAGTCTGGAGTACACAGTAACTGAGCGGAAATGAGTTCGCTGCTTTTGTGCGGTATCCTATTAGCCCAGCATTGAAGACATATTACTAACACAACATTATTAAATTCAGTATCAACGTTGAAACAGGGGATTTCCTCAAACGAATTAACAAACTCAGGGAAAATGTCCCACTGCTCATAAATTGCATCGTGGACTTCTCTCTCATTTAACAGTTCGGCTTTCAATGCATATATATTATATAAATGACACCTATATCCCTTAACCTGGTTATCAAGTGCTACATCTAATGACTTAAAATGTTGAGAGAGTGTCTGTTTTTCATCTGATAATGGGCGTGCTTTTTTAGGATACATCGGGATTTGAGAGGGGTCATTTAAAATACTGGCAACACCATCAGGTTCAGGGCTAAGCAGTACATTCCCAACAATAGCCAATTGCTTCCGACTCCACCGCTCCCATTGCCTCTTTGTTTCCAGTGATTCCTCCCTCCATGCATACACAGCGGCACTGGATTGATTAAAACGGTTTAGGACTACGCCAAAAACACAAACCCAAAGAAGAAAGGCAGGTAAGGCCCCATAAATAAAAATGGGGCCATAAGTACTGAAATTACCAATGAATAGCGCCAGTAAAGAACCAATGGCAATCATCGTCACCATTATTCCAGCCCAAATTCCAAAACGCGGAGCAGGTAATGGCGATTGTTCTGGAATACCCGGAATTGGCCACCCCATATTCAGGACTCAACATTACAATCGGGATGAGAACTGATGACTTTGCACCCGCACACGCACTGGCAATTATCAATAACGATACTGATGCTCTCTTCCATATCTGTTGGAGCGCCTTCAATAATTTTATTCACTCCATGTCCAGGAATAGGGCATGCCACGAGGTCGCCAACGAGTGCGACCTGCACGCCATTAATATACATGGTAGAAGAAGCCGTTATAACTTTTCCTCCATGGGTCGTTGCATCTCCCAGACAAACTAAACCTCGCATAACCTCTCCATTAACTCATTTTAAAAGCGTAATAAACACCAGAAAGAAAATTGACAGTCACATTCATTACAACTAAGGGGGCGATAATAATTAAAATGCATTAGGTCGCAAACGAATGGTATGAGTAATAGCATCCCAGAAGGCCGTCATTTCCTCCTGAGGAAAAGTCACCGCATCTTGATTCGCATTTTCTAAAGTAAGGTTCAAACCTGGTGTTTTATAACTCACCTTGGTCTCATTGATAAACAAATAAAAGCCATAGTTGGGCTTCCCAGATTCTTCTATCAATGCCAACATCTCTTCTGCATGCAACCCATTGATATCAAAAGAGCCTTTTCTGGCAATATTTCCACTGGCTTTTGCAAGTGTCCTTGATATATCACCTGATCTCTCTAGAATGGTAGTTTCCCCATTTGTGTAATTATCAACGCTCACGAAGATATTGACTCCCGGCAATTTATCACTATGGAAACCACGAGAAATATCTTCCTGTTCTTTGCCACTTGTATCCGTTGCAATAAATGCATCTGCTATACAACTGCCCGGCACAGTTGGGATGTCATCTTCCTCCCTGCCCGTAATTCTGGCAAGTAGCCTTTTCATTCTTTCAATGTCTTTGGGAACAAAATTTCTCACAGGATCGCCATCACGATCTTTTTCATATCGTTGAGAAGAGTCGTTAACACTTTCTTTCTGAACTTTAACCGCAACACCGTTGGTATAGATATAACCTTCCAGTGTTCTTAGTGCATCATTTGTTCCAGGATCTACATTCCGCTCGAATATCACACCTTTCATTCCATTGGCTAGTTCCCACACCTGTTTAAGGTTTGGTTTATTCAAAGGGTCTATAACTATATCGTTAACTATTTCTCTTTCACGGCGTTTAATAAATTGCTCAAAAGCCGGATAGTACATACGTTTGGTTGTAATGTACGTTCTTCGCGAATCATCTGGCATACCTATAATACCAAACCAGTTATTATCTTCTAGCCGCATAGAACTTCTGTATAGAGAAAAAGATGCAGGTAAATCCACTAAATATCGACCCACACAGCGTGTTTTCATTCCTTTCAATAACTCCTGCACTTTTGTCTCCTGCTGAGCGGTGAGATTTTCCTTTTGGGGATAAGGTTGGTTATACTTCCAGACGATGAAACCACTGATAATCATGAATGAAAGAATAATAAAATTACGTTTAATCAGCATACGCCAATCCTGTTTTATTTGTGGTTTACCCTTTCGAATACACCTGTTATTTAGGAACTATTTATTGAAGCGTTACCTGACATCGTTGAAGACGTACCGAAAATTTAACTAACAACATTATTATGACATTACAGTCAAAAGCCAGATTTCATAATTAACGGTCATGAAATGATTATATTAAAATGTATTAGGTCGCAAACGAATGGTATGAGTAATAGCATCCCAGAAGGCCGTTATTTCTTCTTGAGGATAAGTTTTAAATTCTTTATTTGCATTATCCAAAGTTAAAGTCAGAGTCGGTGTTTTGTAACCCGCCCCCATTTCATTTATAAATAAAGTAAATCCAAATCGCGGTATCCCTGACAGCACAATCGTCGCCAGCAATTCCTCTGCATGCAACCCATTTATATCAAAAGGCCCTTTCCTTGTAATATAACCACTTGCTTGCGACAGAGTCCTGGCTATATCACTTGATCGCTCCAGCAATGTGTTTTCTTCCTGAGTGTAATTATCAATACTTACGAAAATATCAACTCCTGGCAATTTATCACTATGGAAACCACGAGAAATACTTTCCTGTTCCATGCCACTTTTGTCCGTTGCAATAAATGCATCTGCTATACAACTACCCGGCACAGTTGGGATGTCATCTTCCTCCCTGCCCGTAATTCTGGCAAGTAGCCTTTTCATTCTTTCAATATCTTTGGGAACAAAATTTCTTACCGGCTCGCCGTTCCGATCCTTTTCATAGCGTGGGTCTGAATCGTTGACACTTTGTTTCTGCAGCTTAACTGCAACGCCGTTAGTATAAATATAACCTTCCAGTGTCCTTAGAGCATCATTTGTTCCAGGATCTACATTCCGCTCGAATATCACACCTTTCATCCCATCAGGTAGCTCCCATACCTGTTTAAGGTTAGGTTTATTCAAAGGGTCTATAACTATGTCATTAGCTATCTCTCGTTCACGCCGCTTAATAAACTGCTCGAAAGCCGGATAGTACATCCGTTTAGTTGCGATGTAGGTTTTCCACCAATCGTCCGGCATTCTGATATCTGCCACCCAATTATTATCCTCTAACCGCATAGAATTTTTGTACATATAAAAAGACTCGGGTAAATCGACTAAATAGCGACCCACACAGCGTGTTTTCATTCCTTTCAATAATTTCTGCACTTTTTCCTCCTGCTGAGCGGTGAGATTTTCCTTTGGGGGATAAGGTTGGTTATACCACCATGCGCCAAGTCCGATAGCGATGACGACTAACAGAAAAACATGCAGCTTTTTAATCTGCATAAGCTAATCCTGTATTCTTTATTTCCTGAGCTATTTTTAATATCGAACGCAGGGTAAACCAACGGGAATCCATTGAATGTTCACCTTTCGAAGAATCATCTTTAAAAGCGCCTTCATGATCCACACTTAAACCTATCTGAGATTTTAACCCAGGAGAATTAAAAATCGCTCCACGCACGGGAACCGTGCCATCACCATCGGCTGTCGGAGAGGAAAGTGAGAATTCCTTGTACTGATGTCCTCCTTGTTCTGTAATTAATCCCGCAAACCGGGTTGTTGTGTTTTTTACATCTGAAGGATAAAAAATGACACCCTCTTTTGCAATTTTTTGGTTATCACTACTACTATATTTAACTGAACTAATGTCCTTCCAGTTAATGACATCATAGGAAGGGTAGCGTTGACCATCCATCCCGTAAAATATCCAGGTGTTACTATGATACCTTGCTCTCAGACCCTCAATGACAGGCTTTACCATAGTGGTTATCAAATATTGATATTTCCCCCAAGCCATTTCAGCATGATATTTATCCATAGACTGGTTGTCAGGATTCATAAAACGCTCTTCACACAGACCCCACCAGGCCTTACGCTCCAGATAAACCTCGTTGTAGGGATCTCCATTTTTAGGTAAAGAGGGAACGCCATCAATCTGTAGCCATCCGGAGCCATAGGCGGTACCGGGCAACAGCTGAAGTGGGCCAGGGGACTGTGCCAAAACTGGAGTCATCTCTTCACCACTGCTACCAATCACCCAGCCTGTTGTACCTGCCTCACCACTCTTCATTCTTTTATAAGCCATAGGTGAACCGGAGTCAGGCATTACTCCATGTACAATGCCCAGGATATTACTACTTCCATCCAGTAGCTCGGAACAGCAACGCGCAACCAGCCCTCCCATCGAATGCGTCACAAGAATAATTTTTTCACATTTGTAACCAGAGGACTGGTAATCCTGAATAATTTTTTCAATGCGATTTTTTATTTTATCGCCAGAAATCAGGTTAGACTCAAGCCAGTTATACCCCATGGCGTGTACCGGGAAGAAATATTTATAGCTTAGGTCGACTTCATTCTCAGTAAGGCATGCCTCGCCTATTTCCGCGCCAAGATTTTTATCCATCAGCTGTTCGCGCAATGTTTTCCTATCGCTGTTTGACATTTTATTAGTGATCATTGTGTCATGGTCGTTTAGCGCGTCCTGCAACCAGGACAAAAATGTCCCATAGCTCATGGCTACAACTTCTCCCCACCCACGCTCCCTCCGGGATTTGAACATTGCACGTTCTTTTGGGCCTTCAACTTCAATATCGCCAATATTAGCGACCTGAGTCGTAGTGGGATCCAGTAACTTTTTTCTCTTTATAGATGAGAAAGAAGTCCATTTCAGCAAGTCATACGTTAATTCACTATTTGCCAACCACACAGACTGGCTGTCCTTTCCTTTTAAATTACTCCCCATGACTCCTGGCAGAAAAACAATCGGAATAACGCGCTCAGGTAATTTAAAAATTTTCGCCACGACATTTTTTTCTTTCTTGTCGGTGATAACCGGGTAATAAGGTAAAGGCCCGTCACCATAGACAGGTTCAATGATGATTTCATTTTGTTCAGACATAAATTATCCCTCATCACTCATTGACGTTTTCATCCCATCAACGCTGACGCTTTTTTGACTCTCGGTCTCACCTGAAGCAGAAGTCGTCACGCTTTTGCTCCCACCATCTCCCCCCTGAATTTTCATGCTCTGGCCCGATACGGGGGAATCTTTATACGGCCAGGAGACTTTTGGCGTTGCAGCAAAATCAGCACTCTCCCATTCCTGAGCTGCCTGGTTAATACTCTTGCCTCCAAACTTTTGCCATACCGCACCGCGCTCAATGATTTTATCCGGCGCGGCACACTCCACGCTCCCGTCTGCTATCCGGATATATCCCCCACCGCTGGTCAGGATTATTTCTTTTTTGGCGCTGATGATTATCTTGCCCTCACTGCTGCTGATGCGAATATCTTTCAGCGCATCCAGGGTCATTTCATCACTCTGCGCCTGAATTTCCACTTTCCCGCTACCCGCAAACAGTTTTATCCCCAGCTTTTGTGCATAAAAACTGATTCGCTCCCCTGCCGCCACGGTCATTTTTTTCAGAATACTGAAATCCGTGTTGCCACCGCTCGTCGCCGTGATATTTTCACCGGCAGAAAGTTGCAGTGTTTTAGGCGTGACCTGGGCAATGCCTTCCGGTGCCGAGAACAATAATGCCGACTTTTTGAGTTCCTTCAGTGCCTCACTCAGCAGCGCCTTTTGTGTCTGCAAATCAGCCAGTTCTGCTTTCGCGGTTTCCGCTGCACTGCTTAAGGACTCCGCCAGACTCTGCGCCTGTTGCAACTGGCTGAGGGCGGCAGCCATATCCAGCATCATCCCACCCGCCACCGGCTGACTGTCCGCCGTAATAAACACCCCGGCACCCCCGCGAACCGCCACCCATTTGTCGGTGCGCAGCTCCGCACCCTCACCTCTCAGGGCCCGGGCGGCGTCCACGTTATGCCCCAGGTTCAGCTGCGTCTTCCCGCCGTACTCGGTGCTGAGCTTGACGTGCTCCTCGCCGCGCTTGTCTTCCATTCGCAGCTTGTTCAGCCCCGCGGTGCGGATGACGTTCCGGGTGTTGTTGTCCGCCGTCACGTGGTCCGGGTGGCGCGAGTCATGCAGCGCATGAGCAATATACGGCCGGTCCGGGTCGCCCTCGTGGAACGCCACCGCCACTTCCGTGCCCTGTATCAGCGGGAAGTGCATTCCGTAGGTATCGCCCCCGTACGGTTTCGCCAGTCGCACTGGCATGCTCTCGTAGCCCTGCGCCTTGTCGTCGCGGTCCGCGTCGAACTTCACCCAGTACAGCCCGTTCGGGTTCAGGTGTGCGTATACATCATTGGCTTTGGCGCTGGTCACCCGCGCCATCAGGGTCCCGCTGATGACCGGCCGCGCTATCGCCGCCGGGCGCCAGCAGCGGGTTTCGCTGTAAGGCACCGCCGCCCACAGCACGCTCAGTGCGTTCTGCCGGCTGGCCGTGAACAAAGTACGGACTATCACCAGCCCGTTCGCCGTGGCCGAGGGTAGCGTCGGGATAAGCGCCGTTTCAGTGATGGTCAGCACCTGACCCGGGCTCAGCGTCGCATCGGTACTCGCCCCGGACACCAGCGTCTGTTCGGCCAGGAACCGCTCATGTTCAATCCGAGCCCGGAAATTCCCGGTCTCCATCGCCGGGTCTGACTTGTCGCCGCTCTCCAGATGTCCGGCCCGGTAGTGATACACGTCCCCGTAAGTCGTGCCTGCCCCTTCCCCGTTGGTGGCATCGGCCGGGGCCGTCAGCAGCACCTGCTGTGCTTCTCGGTGGTTGTAGTCCCCGGCGGTGACTGACGCCTGCGCCACGTCCTGCCGGACACTGATATTCGATACCGAATCGGCCGCATTATCATTCATCCCCGACGGGCTGTTCAGCGGCAGCTTCTTTCCAAACTCCCACGCGCTCTGGTCGTCTGCAAAATGCACCACTTCCGTCTGCGTGTCCGGCTGCAGGGTAAAGAAGTAAAATATCCCCACTTCCGTCAGCAGGCGCTCAATAAACGCCAGGTCACTTTCCTGATACTGGTTAATCTGTTCCCGTTTTGGATAGTCATTCTTCAGAACAAATTCATATTCCCAGTCCTTCAGGCCGTGCTCCTGCAGCACTTGCGTGACCACTTCGATAACGGATTTATTGATAAAGAAGCGGTGAGTACGGAACTGTTTGCCCAGCAGTTTCAGAAACGGCTCGATGATGACCTGATATTTCGCCTGGTCTTCTGAGCCAGACAGGCGCTGAAAATAGGTCACCCTCCCGTGCACCACTTTTTGCCCGGACAGCGACATCAGCGCCCCCGAGCCCATGCTGAAGGTGGCTGGCTGATTCAGGAACTGAGCAGCATCGAGGTTTTTATCCGTACAGGTAAACATCACGCTGTAGTCATACAGAGTACTCAACCCTTCACGTCCGGAGAAATCCTCCACATCCAGTTCTGAATTACAAGTAGGAATACTTAAGCGGTAACGATTAAGCGTCTTTTCTAATATTTCTCCAACTGCCGTTCCCAGATTATCTGTTAAGCTCATAGCCTTATTCCTTTTCAACTTTAATTCAGCAGTATTCGTCAAGTGGTGTGAAGTTCAGAGTTTATATATTCAGTTCAAGATGAAATCTTCGTCAATATTACTGTGCCATTATCATTACTATACCTAAGAGTAAACATGTCTCTTCCTTCGCCGGTGCGAAACCAATACTCCACACGTTCACCACTCTCAATAGAACCAAGTTCAGACAAGTAATAGCCTAACTTTCTAGATAGACTTTTATAATATTAACATCACCATCAACGTATACTATTGAACTCCTTTCCCTTACCCCATCTTGAGGCGCATCATAGATAAAGTAATAAGAACTGGAAATTCGAGTGGCATTTTTATATTTACATCAGTGTAAGAGTAGTAACTATATGTATCATTCTCGTGGTAATCAGCATGATCTGCCCATGGCATGAAAGCTGATATAATGAACTGGATAACAATAACCCCAAAGAGAATGAAAACGATCTTCCTAAGGCTCACCTTTAACTCCACTGACAAATGAAAGTCAGTTTAAAACGAAACTTTGGTCAGGATTATTTTAGTACTATTGCTGCTATAAGACAGATAAAACATCCCATTACCACCAGATGCAGAAAGCCACGATTCTTCGGTACCTCCATTTTCAACAGGTACAGCCTGAAATAAGTGATATCCTAACTTCATAAGATAATCTTTTATTATCATGACATTTCCATCAGTGTACTGTATTGAGCTCATACCTTTTTGCTCATCACGTGGTGTATCAAATGAAAAAAAATAACCACCAGAAACTCTTGGAGCATTTTTTATATCAATATCAGTATAAAAATAATAACTGCACCTGTCATTTCCCTGATAATCAGCATGATCTGTCCATGGCATTATCGCTAATACCACGAACTGAAAAACAATAACTCCAAATAGAATGAAAACGATCTTCCTAAGACTCACGCTTACCTCCCTGACAAAGAAAAGGTATAATTAAACCAAATAACCCATATCTATTTTAATAAAAAAATCAAAGAAGTGCATCTTTATCATTTAGCTTCATCTCACGTATCATGTCTTCCTCCACTTTAAATCCAGCGATTATTTTCCTTGCCCTACTTTCGGAGTTTTTTGACGTAAGTATATATCTCACAACGTATTGACCATCCCTCTCTATTAAATTGTACTCTGGAGGAATACACAATTTATCGTCCACTAGCTTTAAATCCGTACCAAATATATATTTCCACTCACCTACTTTGGCACCTCTTGGACTGATTGAAACAGCAGATAGTTGATAATCATCGGTATCCGGCACGAAAAAACATAGGCGGTTATTTTCCACAATTACCTTAGCCAATTCATCCGGTTCTAGACGATCCCCGCGACCTGGGCATCCAGTCACTAATGGCAAATACAGCGCAGAAAAAAAATCAACCACATAGTCCGCTTATGTTTATTTAACTCCATGGAAAACCTCGCAGAGCAGTCGCATAACGTTTCCGTACTGATGACTCACTAATATCACCATCCAAAGCAACAACCTGAGAAATTATAAGATTACACCATCCTCTGTATCCCTCATTCTGGAGAGTAAAATTATCCGCGATTATTTGCGCCTGTTGTTCCATTGGATATTCATATAGAAGACGGCCATCAAGTCGATATCGGTAACTCACCAACCAACTAACTAACCCTCTGAATTTAACATTCATTCCATTTTTGAGCTGCCAAACATGAGTCATTTCATGAATAAATAAATTCTGTAAAAATGGAGCCTCTTCAGAAAAATCCTCTTTATCAGTGATTGATTGAGACTATTTTTTTATTGAAATTGATGGCCTGGTAATTTCGCCACTAGTCAAAGGAAAGTTATAAACATGACCATTTGCAATACCTATACCTACGACAAATTTCCTGGTATTATTACCAGACACATTTGATGCCAGAATATATTCAGCAATAAACTTTCCATTTTTTGGAAAATTATAAAACGCAGGAGGAACACATAGTTTTCCGTCAGAAATAGTCAAATCAGGTTCGAGAATAAATTTTTTTTCTTTTAATGGAACGCCCCGCGGATTTATACCTATATCTTGGGGTTGATAATCACGTGGATTATCTATGAGGAAGCAAACACTCCCATCTATCAACTCGACAGTCGTTGTCTCATCAGGAGTTAGTCGATCTCCGACGCCTGGACATCCAGTAAGCAGAAAGCTAATACTGGATAACAAGAATAAATACGAAAAATTTAACTTTAGATTATTCACCATGGAAACCCTCTAAGTGCATTTTTATATTCAGATCTTACGACCGACTCTGAAAAACAACCATCAAGAGTCACTATCGGATGAGTCAACAATCTAAAGCGATTCCAAATCGAATACCCGCCAGTTTGCAAAACAAAGTTATCAGCGATAATTTGCGCCTGTTGCTCCATAGGGTACTCACTTAATAACCGCCATCTAGTGTGTATGTATAGCTAACAAGCCAACTCACCAATCCTCTGCCAATAATATTCATGTCTTTCTCACGCTGCCATACATGGCTCATTTCATGAATAAACAAGTGTTGAGTGTCACTGGTTTCTTTCGAAAAATCCTCTTTATACCAGTACCTAAAATATAACTCTCCATTGGGAGTCATCGCAGTATGTTCATCCTGCAAGCCAAAGGGGAGATAACTATTATGGTGAATCCAGACTTTATGGTAATCAATTGACGATCTGAAGACGGTTTTTGCTAAAGCAATCTCACCCGGCGTTAAAAGTCTTAACGTACCTTCTTTTGACCCTGTACTTTGATTTCCAGCCATAGACATTCCTTATCCTCTAATTTCTGAGTCGCTTTTACATCAAACCCAGCTCCAGCCTAACGTCAGCGACTTCAGTTTCTGCTCCACCGCCATAGAGTACGCACTTGCTGACTGAGCACCGGCAGGAGTTGCTGACTTAGCAGGCTTTCAATGTGCGTGAGCCGCTGTCCCGTTACAGGCTGGTGGTAGTTAGGGCAAGACTCTCCTCGATATGCATTTTCAGGCCATAGTGGCACTCTGGATTAGGATTACAAAGTTAAACGCTTTATTACCTGATCTATCGTTAAGCGTTGTCACTCATGATATTCACTCCTCTGGAACTTCAATTGTTCCGTAAGGTCTTGCTATTTCACGATCAGTGAGTGGAAAATTATAAAATTGACTATGATTAACGCCTACACCAACAACAAACTTTCTTGGTTCATCGACATTTCGTTCAGAGGTCAAGACGAAGTCAACGATATATTTCCCATTATCCAAAAAATGATAAAACGATGGAGGAATACATAATTGATCAGATTTTATCGAAAGTGATGGATTATCAACGAACGCTTGCTCTTTCGAAGGTGTTCCTCTTGGATTTATCGATATAATCGCAGGCTGATAACCTCCCCCATCATCAATATTCATGCAAACATTATCACCTATTCTGTTCACCTTTGCAGTTTCATCTAAGCGCATTCTGTCTCCCGGACCAGGGCATCCCGTCAGTATCAACAAACACAAGCCTGACAGCAGTACAGGCCACAATATTCTCACTATAAAAAATCCAGCGATATATTTCTGCATGTTTGGCATCTCCGAAGGTGGTAGATGGCATAAAGAGTAATTTTTAGCGTTCAGATTGATATTGGTCGAACTCTTGTTCCGTCAAAGATACGTTTTGAGCCCTGCCGTTGATCATTTCAATTGCAGTAACAAAACTTCTAGGATGATTTTTTTCATCCTGGGATTGTAAAACAAATTCAATAACAAAAGGTTCCTTTGATGTATCAGGAAAATGATAGTAGGAGGGAGGCAAACACAATTGACTATCTGTAAGGCGTAATTTAGGCGGGTCAATGAATTTTCTTTCTTTCGTTGGCACGCTTCTGAAATTGATTGCGATAAAAACTGGCTGATAATTTTTACTGTCTAAAATAGAAAAACAAAGTGAATTATCCTTCTTCAAAACACGAGTTGTTTCTGTAGGGTAATATCTCATACCTCCCCACGGACATCCCGTTAATGTTAAAAGAGAAACAGAAAATAATATAGATGGTAATAGTGAATGCCGTTTCTCAATTTTCACCATGGAAATCCTCTCAATGACTTCTGATACATTTCACGAATAAACGATTCAGAAGTATTTCCATCCAATGTAACGGTCTCCAAGCCTCTTAGTTTCTGCCAGCCATAATATCCATGAGTCCGCAAAATAAAATTATCTGCAATGATCTGCGCCTGCTGCTCCATCGGGTATTCACTTAACAGACGTCCGTCTAATGTATAGCGATAGCTGACCAGCCAACTTATCAATCCCCGACCAATAACATTCATTCCTCTGGCTCGTTGCCAGACGTGGCTTATTTCATGAATAAATAAATGCTGGAAATTATCGAGCGTCTGAGAAAAATCATCTCTGTAAAGCCCGGTACGGAAATACAGCTCACCATTTGGCGTCATCGCTGTATTTTCATTCTGCAAATTAAAAGGCACATAGCTGTCTTTATGGATCCAGACCTTTGGGTACTCGATGGTGGAAGCAAAAACAGATCTCGCCAAGTTGATTTCACCGGTAGTCAGCAGTCTGAGACCGCCTTCTTTTATTTTGTCTTGATCCTGTGTTTCGTCAATCATGTGTAAACCCCAGCGCAATCCATTTAATGACTTCTATATCATCAAGAAGCTGCGTCATCTCGAACTCCAGAGCATGGATGCGCCTTATCAGATCTAAGATCTAGCTGCATACTAAAATAATAAATTTGGCCAAAGAATATCGCTGCGCTTGCTCATTCATACCCCATTTCATATACAAAATAGAAACAAGCCGAGAGATATCAATACAGATGATAAAACCCTCACATATATATTATTTAAAAACAAACATGGAACCTGAGTCATTATCATTATAAATAACAAAAACAGCCTGGTGATTTGTCGATTGTCGGAATGGTCTTCAGTCAATCCCGATGAGACTCCAGGTTGTATCTCTGACATCCAGTCGTATTTCCCACCAACCAAAACAAGCATCATTAACATGCAGGCAGTACCGATTAGAAATAATTTAAAGCATGTAACTTTATTCATATATTACCTACAACAACAACTTGATAAGACGTTGGTAGTAGTAAAAACTACGATTCAAAAGAAAATAAGCTTTCTTTTTCATCTTTGAGTTACATCTGTTATTCAACCCCAGCCTCTTCGCTCCAGCCTAACGTCAGCGATTTCGGTTTTTGCTTCGCGACCAGGTGAGTCAGCAGTTGCTGCCTCAGCTTCATTAATAATCATTATTTAATTTTCGTCACAACCCAAAAAATTAAATAATAATTTTAACAATATGATCACGAGATTTTTGCATCTAGTAATAAGCCATATAAAAATGACATCTAAATTGGTAGAAAAATTTCGCATCACAGTCTAATGCTAATTATTCAACTCATCATAGACATACTTCAACGCAAATTTATACAACCCGTACCCTATAAAAAAACCAATTACACCTACGAAACCAACCAATAGATGGTATGGTTTTTGTGAAAAAAATAAACACCAGATTGAATAGACTGTACTCACTAAGGAAAGGGTCATTCCAATCCCGCAGATAAACCGAGACATGATAAGAAGAAAAAATCCATTTACATTCATAACGCCTTCTTTACATAAAGTATCGTAGAGTTATACTAGTAATGATCACTCCATTTTTTATTAACCTTTAAAAAAGTATACCTATAAATCAAACAGCCAACATAAGAAAATAAAAGAGACAGGATGCAAAAATAAAACTTACCTGCACATTTTGATGCAAAAAACAGCCAGAATGATATGATCACACCTATCAGCGCGATAGTCGCTCCTGTCGCACAAAGAATGTTAAAAAAAATACGATCAACGATCTTTTTTATATTCACAATCCACCAATGAAATATTTTCAACTATCATTAAACTCCTCATTATTATTTTCAGCAATCCGGCATGCCTGCTCAAAAGGCTCAACAGTATCTTCTACCAGAAAATAGAAAAATCATTTTCTAACCAAATCAATAAAAAAAGCTCAGTGAATTTACAACATCAGGGCTGACCAACAATCAGACTAATGATGCTTTATATTAATAACCTTCATTCTATTCATAATAAACATATGAGTAAGCGAACCGATACATAACATAACCAACAAAAAACTCAGCAATAGAAAATGCACCCCATAGATATTTACTCTCATTAGATGACAAGAAAAAAAACCACACTGAAAATAAAATACCCGATGCACCCAACCCCATCCCAGCACCGCGTATGGATCGAGAAAGGATAATTAACAGAATTTGTTTTATTTTCATAGACCTCCTAAAAAACACGCACAGATCTCATCAATTCTTTGCGAATTAGAATCACCTATTACACAAGTAATTTCGAATGGTCTTACAATGTCTTCCACAAGATAATACAACAAATCTAATCACACGTTAAAAATCAAACAATAGATGGTATGGTTTTTGTGAAAAAAAAGTAACACCAGATTGAATAGACTGTCCTAACTATAGCAAGGGTCATTCCACTCCCGCAGATAAACCGAGACATGACAAGAAGAAAAAACCCTTTATATTCTCAAAAACATCTCGCGGGCATATAGAACTCTATTTACCTTAACTCTCAAGAACACTCAGTGATGGTCAAATTCATTCATCATTTTTTTCATGCCATATCGAAATATTAAAAACCCAACATACGTTTGAAGTAAGAAGTATAAACCCCACGCAACTCTATAATTGTCGTACGAAAAAAACAGAAACCAGCCTCCCCACACCATCCCTGTACCCCCGAGAGCTAAACCGAGCCAACGTACAGCCATAGATAAAATAATGAGCGCTGATTTTTTGATTTTCATCATTTCGTTAAACCTGTTATTCAAACCCCAGCTCAATCCCCACCTCTTCGCTCCAGCCCAGCGTCAGCGATTTCGGTTTTTGCTTCGCCGCCATATGAGCAAGCAGTTGCTGGCTGAGTACCGGCAGGATTTGCTGGTTGAGCAGGCTGTCGACGTTGCGTGCGCCGGTGTCCGGCAGCAGGCAGGCGGACGTCAGCGCATCGAACAGGCTTTCGCCGATCTGCGTCGTCAGGCCGTAATGTCGATGTAAGCGCTTGCTCACCTGCTCCAGCTTCATCTGCACGATGGTGCGCATCGCGGTTTCCGCCAGCGGGCGGTAAATCACGGTCTGGAAACGGGCCAGCAGTGCGGGCTGGAAGTGGTCGCGCAGGATCGGGCGCAGCAGTTCGTGCAGGTCGCCTTCGGTGGCTTCCGGCTGTTCGTCCAGCAACTGCATGAGGTGGTCGCTGCCGAGGTTGGAGGTCATCAAAATCACGGTGTTGCGGAAGTCGATTTCACGCCCTTCGCCGTCGCGCATGAAGCCGCGGTCGAACACCTGATAAAACAGGTTCATCACATCGCGGTGGGCTTTCTCCACTTCATCGAGCAGCACCACACTGTATGGCCGCTTGCGCACCGCCTCGGTCAGAATACCGCCCTGGCCGTAACCGACGTAGCCCGGAGGCGAGCCCTTGAGCTGGGAGACGGTATGCGGCTCCTGGTACTCCGACAGGTTGATAGTGATAAGGGATTTCTCACCGCCGTACAGCACATCCGCCAGGGTCAGCGCGGTTTCGGTTTTGCCGGTGCCGCTCGGGCCGACCAGCAGGAACACGCCCTGTGGGCCGTTCTCGGAGGTGAGTCCGGTTTTGGCCGCCCGCAGACGCTGGGCGATGGCGTTGAGTGCCACGTCCTGGCCGACCACGCGCTTGCCGATTTCCCCTTCCAGGTTCAGCAGTTCGGTCTGTTCGTCCTTCATCAGTGAGGAAATTGGCACCCCGGTCCAGTCGGCGATGACGTTGGCGACGGTGCGGGTATCAACATCGACAGATAGCAGTGGGCTGTTCTGCTGCATGCCATCCAGTTGCTGTTGCAGGTCACGGGTCTCACTCTGGCGCGAGATATCCTTGCGGGTCTCCAGCAGTTGCTCCGTTAACGACAGCTCCTGGCCGTACTGCGTCTCGCGCTCATCCAGTCCGACAAACAGGCTGATTTCTTCCTGTTCAATTGCCGCCAGACGCTCACCCTGGCTGCTGCTCCCGACAGCGATATCTTCCAGTAGTGCCTGCTTCTCGATTTCCAGGGCGGTGATTTGCGCACGCATACGGGTTAACGGCTCCGGCACGGTATCAAGGCTCATGCGTACGCGGGCGCTCGCGGTATCGAGCAGGTCGACGGCTTTATCCGGCAACTGGCGCCCGGTCAGATAACGGCGCGACAGGGTCACGGCAGCACGGACCGCCGCATCGGTAATGTGGACGTTATGGTGTTCCGCATAGCGGGATTTCAGGCCGCGCAGCATCAGGCAGGCGGTCTCGTCGTCGGGCTCGTCGACTTTCACCATCTGGAAGCGGCGTTCAAGTGCGGCGTCGCGTTCAAAATACTGTTTGTACTCGCTCCAGGTGGTGGTGGCGATGGTCCGCAGTTCGCCCCGCGCCAGCGCCGGTTTTAACAGGTTAGCGGCATCCGCCCCGCCCGCCTGATTGCCCGCGCCGATGATGGTATGGGCTTCATCGATAAACAGCAGCACCGGCATCGGTGACTGCTGCACCGCGTCGATGACGTTTTTCAGGCGTTGTTCAAATTCACCTTTCACGCCCGCGCCCGCCTGCAACAAGCCGAGGTCAAGGGTGCGCAAGCTGACGGTTTTCAGCGATTCAGGCACGTTGCCCTCATGAATGCGCAGGGCCAGGCCTTCCACCAACGCGGTTTTGCCGACGCCCGGTTCACCGACCAGGATCGGGTTGTTTTTCCGGCGACGAGAGAGGATATCGACCATCTGGCGAATTTCAGTATCACGGCCAAACACCGGGTCGATTTTGCCCTCTTTCGCTTTAGCGGTGACGTCGAGGGTGAATTTATCCAGCGCGTTTTGCAGCGCAGGGGTCAGTTCCCCCTCTTTTATCTCGGCCCCGACCGGACGACCGACCATTTCGACATCGCCGCCCTGCTGGGCCAACTCGGCTTCCTGCTGCATCTCCGGGCGCTCGTCTGACTGCGCATCGAGCAACGGACGCAGACGTTCCAGCTGGCTTTGGCCGAGCGTCAGCAGCGGCCAGAGGCCATCACAGCGCACCAGCTTGGGTTTACCAACCAGCGCCATCAGCAGGTGATGACTTCGGATTTGTACTTCACCGGAAAGTGACGCCAGCATCCACGCTTCCTGCATCAGGGTCTGAATGCTGTCGGACAACTCCGGCCGCCCACGGACTGAATGCGGCAGCGCATCCAGCCAGCCGAGCAAATCCTGCCACAGCGCGTCCATGTCCCATTCGTAGCGGCGCGCCAGTACCGTCAGGTCACCTTCGCCCTGTTCCAGCAGTTTTAGCAGCCAGTGTTCCGGCAGGATAGATGCGTGGGCGCGGGTCTGGCACAGGCTCGCTGCGCCTTCCATGGCACGGGCACAGTAAGGGTTCAGTCGGCGTAACAGGATGGCTGGATTTTCCATGAGATTCTCTCTTTATAAGTTCCCGGGCACGCTACCGCCCTTCGCTGTTTCCTGTCAGTCAGGAACCTAAAGCGCATCAGGTCAGGCAGGCAGATTGTGTTTTTCTTTGCTGAACGTCCGCTTGTCACAGACGTTCAGCAAAAAAGAAAAGCGGGCAGAGGAACTCTGCCCGCTGGCGACTTACGCGGTGGCGCGTTCGTTCCAGGAATCGGAATGAATGATGTTGCCGTCTTTGTAGGTCCAGGTGATTTTTTCGTAACGCAACTCAATCTCTTCGAGATGGTTGTGTTTCTCTTTGGCAGGATCTTTGATGTCGTGCATTTTCGGCGCGACTTTCACCAGTTTGACGTTTTCCAGTTTGGTGTTGAAATACTCCACTTCCTGGCCAGCGTCATTGATGCGATACCACTTGAACTCAGCAGATTTCAGGGTCTGACCGGTGGTCACTGCCTTGTACAGATACGGGCTGGAAGAATCGATTTCTTTGGTGAACTTGAACGGGGTATGAACACGGGTTCCGGTCAGTTTGCCAGTGTTGTTGTCGGTGGGGATGTACAGGTTGTGATCCTGCGCAACCACTTCGATGCTGCCTTCACGCTCGTATACATCTACGGAGCCTTTAATATCCGCACCGCCGTCGTCTTTCAGCCACAGATAAACAGGAATAGCCATGAAATTACTCTCCATTGTGTTATTAAACGTCATCATCCTGCGATGACGCTGGGGATTTGCCCGATACCTGGCAGGCATTTGCCTGTGGTACCAGACTGATTTCGACACGACGGTTCAGCGCTCGGCCTTCCGCTGTGTCATTAGTTGCGACAGGGCTGGTTTCGCCATAACCCTGTACCGCAAAACAACTTTCCGGCACGTCACCGGTATCACGCATCCAGTTGCGCACCGCTTCGGCGCGTTTTAGAGATAACGTCTGGTTCAGTTGCGGCGTGCCGGTATTATCGGTGTGCCCGCTGACCACAATCAGCCAGCCAGGCCTGGCCTTGATGCCCACCAGCGAATTCACCAGCACTTTGGTCGAGCCTGGTTTGAGGTCAGATTTGCCGGAATCGAACAACGACATGCTGTCGAGGCGGACCGTTTTTGGCCCTTGAACAATTTTATTGATAACCGGAGGCGGCGGTGGCGGTGGTGCCCAGTTGTTGATCGCCGCTCGCACAGGGGCAATCAGCCGCATTCCCTGATACAACCCGAGGGTGTAACGCATCGGCGCGCCCTGGCGTTGCCAGTTATCCAGCAACCCGTTATCGCTGCGCAGTTGTTCCTGAGCCTGGACCTTCGGGGCTGGCGGGTTGCCACTCAGGCGTTGGTAAAGTGCGAGATGATCGCTGACGTTCTGGATAAAACGCTGGTTGTTGATCCACGAGGCGAGCATCGCCAGCAGCAAAAAGATCCCCACAATGCCGCCCACAACGCGCCAGGAAAGCATCAGGCGACTGATACCGTGGCGGCGTGATAAATGCGGCAGCAGCATATCCGGCAGCGGCGGAATATCCGCCGTGGACACCGAACGACTCTGCAACGTGGTGACCGAGGCGGCATGCTGTTGCCAGAGATTGTCAGGCAGCGTCGCCAGCGGCCCGCTGCAAACCGCTAACATGCAGGGAGGCAGCGCGGGAGTATCGTGGTGACGCGTCTGCATAACGTCAGTCACATGCGGTTTAATCCAGCGAAACAGAGACTCCAGCCACAGCGAGCTATCCAGACGATGGGAGTGCAACCCTTCCGGCGCAGAGGTGCACCATGGCAGATAAGATTGCGCGACCCCGTTGTTTTCCTGAACCTGAATACCTTCACGATTGTTGGTGAGAAAAAACCAGCGGTATCGTTCTTCATCGCTCATCGCTGGCGCATTCAGCCATAAGCAGGCCCATACCGGCGGCAGTCCAGCAAATGCCCGGCGTGATTGCGCAATAGCGCGCTGCCACTGATGAAGCTGGCTACTGAATGCAACCTCTTCCTGCCAGCGCTCAGGAACCACCGCCAACAAGACTGAAACCTGTGCCACCAGCGCCGGGCGCCCGGATGCGACAGACTCAGCAATTTGTGCCAGTTGTTCCGGCTGACGTACAGGCAGATACCAACCCTGACGTGTTTCGCGAAACGTTTCGTTGGCAGAGAACAGCATGTCGCCAGCTCCACACACCAGCACCAGCGCACCTTCAAAATCCTCCGGCGGCAACGCGATATCCACCACGCTTTCAGCCGTATTTTGCATTTGACGCCAGTAACGCCAGCCGAGGCCTCCCGCCGACACGAGGACAACCGCGCTCAGAAAAAGGCGGCTACCGAGGCCCAGCGGCCAGAATCCCCAGACGAGCCAGAGCGCCAGCGTGAATGCCAGCGCGACCAGCAAGGGTTTGCTCAGATTGCGCATGGATTACTCCGCGCCTGCAATGGCCGAAACCATCTGCTGCAGGGAAGTCGAAAGCAGAAACCATACGGTACCCAGCAACACAAGACCGACAGCCCAGGACAACCAGTAAAACCGGCGGCCGCTGCGCAGTCTGCCGGCCCGAGCCACGATCGGCGCTTCTTCTGTCAAAGTGAAGGGTGGCACGCGCTGGCTGAGATTACGCACCACGTCTTCGCGACCCTCATCCGCCTGCTGGCGGTAGCGGCCAACAAATCCCAGCGTCAATGCGCGCGAAAAACAGGTCAGCACTGCGATATCAGGCGATGGCTCCTGAAGTACGGTCCGAATCCGCTCCCACAGTTTTTCACCGGCATTCAGAGTGTTGAAGTACTTAGCCTGCAGCGGGTTCGCAAGCCAGGTGTTGTAACCATCATCCTGCTTGCCGCGGTTCAGCACGCTTTCATCAAACAACGCGCATA
This sequence comes from Scandinavium goeteborgense, assembly GCF_003935895.2. Taxonomy (GTDB): domain Bacteria; phylum Pseudomonadota; class Gammaproteobacteria; order Enterobacterales; family Enterobacteriaceae; genus Scandinavium; species Scandinavium goeteborgense. The sequence goes on from NZ_CP054058.1 coordinate 3,462,271, forward strand.
GCGTATAGAGCAGATGATCGCTGCTGCCTTGCGGTATGCCCTGCTCTTCAAGCTGCATACGCCAGCCATCGAGCCATTCACAGGTGCGACGATACAGCGCTTTACCGTCAGTGATCTCCTGCCCGTTTCGCAACTGGCTGACCATCAGCCAGCCAGGATAGAACATCTGATCGATGAAAGAGGTTGGGTTATTTTTCATGAGCGAAGCACCGCGTAGAGTTCGAGTTTGACGTCTCCCAACGCTTCTGGGATATAGAACGCGCAGTTTCCGGCATCGAGCATCGCCTCTGCGGCCGGGCCGCTAAGGTCGAGTGCGAAATACTGATTCTCAAGTCGCAGCGGGATCGCCGCGGGTACGTGCGACAGTGGCTTCAGAGCAATGCCGTTCAGTGCGACGTTCACCACATCGGCGACATCCTCAGCGCTCCCGGCTTTACACAACAGAGGGAACTGGGTTTGCAGCAGATGGTTAGGGATCGTCGAGCGAACGGAGAGATAGAGGTCTGCCCCTTCGCGCAGGCGGGCATCGTGCATTGCACCTTTCCAGAACTGTCCGGTATGGACCAGATCGATGATGATCACTCGCGACGGCAGGCTGGCTTCCAGCAGGGTATCCAATAGCGTAAATAGCGGCGGGAATACCTGCTCTGGCGCATCATGCTGATACGGAGGGATATCATCAGGACTGTGGGTCAGTGAGAACGTCAGCAAACTTCCCGCCAGACGAGACAGTTCGCGATAGTACAGTTCCGGATGACGAGTGGGGGTCTGGAACAGTTCTGCCAGCACCGGTTCGGCGCTATTCAGGGCATTCAGCAGCCAGAACAGCGAAACGTCGGCCACCGCAAAGTCAGCCAGACGTTCGTTGCTCTCCCGGCGCATTTTCATCAAACGACGTCGACGTGCCTGCAAACGGTGCAGCAAATCGCTGAGATCCTGCGACAAGCGCGGGCTGGCAGAAAACGACAGTGCGGGAGGGATAAAGCTCTCGTCCATTGCCCATTGGCCCTGCGTATTACGTACAAGACGTGCCACCGGACAGGTCAGCCAGGCTGCATTTTCCTGATGGGCAAAACGCAGTGAAATGGCGTGACGTAAAATCGCCAGTTCCGTCTGCTCAAGCCCGGACAGCTCCTGAACGGTCACCCATTCCTGACGCCAGCGCTGCGGGCGCTCGCTGTTTTTGCCTACATCCAGATTCCCACCGTTAGCAGAAAGCAGCGGCAGCGCCAGCACCACCTCAACACTTTCCCGCCCCTGTGCCTCGGTCAAGTCGCAGACCGCGGGCAGAGTATCGGCGACGCTCGTATCCACCAGCGTGCCGTCCGGGAAACGCACTACCAGACGCGTGGCATTGAGTCGAGAAAGCGCCAGTGCAGAAGCATCAAACTCGGCATGCAGCACGCCCCAGGTATGTGCCAACGACATCGCTGCCACATTCTCTGTGTTATAGGCATCCCAACGAGACTGCTGCTGGAACTGCTGCGGGGCCAGCGTGGCCCCGTCAGTCCATAATGGACGATAGATTTTCATCCCTGGAATTCCACCTTACGCTTTCGCTTTCGGCATCTGGGAAACCAGCGACAGATTCACATCCATGCCTTCGACCTGGAAGTGCGGGATAGCGAACAGTTTCACGCGGAAGAAGCCCGGGTTGTCTTCGATGTCTTCAACCAACACCTTCGCATCACGCAACGGGTGAGAAGCCTGCAGTTCGTCGCCCGGATCGGTCATTTCGGTCACCAGACCGCGGACCCAAGTGTTGAGCTCCAGCTCGAGCAAACGGCGGTCTTTGGTGGTGCCGATGTTTTCACGCTGAATTAACTTCAGATAGTGCGCGATACGCGACAGCAGGAAAATGTATGGCAGGCGGGAGTTGATCCGGCTGTTAGCGGTGGCATCAGCAGTGTCGTACAGTGCCGGTTTCTGAGTAGAGTTCGCTGAGAAGAAGCAGGCGTAATCGCGATTTTTGTAGTACGACAGCGGGATAAAGCCGAGGTTGGCGAATTCAAATTCGCGGGTTTCCGGAATCATCACTTCTGACGGGATCTTCACCTGATTACCGGTACCGAGGTCATAAAGGTGGATTGGCAGATCTTTCACCGCGCCACCCGCCTGCGGGCCACGAATTTGCACGCACCAGCCGTTGTTGATGAAGCTTTTCACCATGTTGGCGGCAAAGGCGAACGAGGCGTTGGTCCACAGATATTTGTCGTGTTCAGGCCCCTTCACTTCTTCAATGTAATTGAAACTGCGCACTGGCACGGTGTCCGGGCCATACGGCAGGCGGCCCAGCACGCGCGGCATGACCAGGCCAAGGTAGCGGGAGTCGTCGGTATCGCGGAAGGATTTCCACTTGATGTATTCGGCACGGTCGAAGTAGTTACCGATATCCTTGATGGCCGCCACTTCTTCCATTTTCTCTTTCAGGAAGAATTTAGGGCCAGCGGAACCGATAAACGGCATGTGTGCCGCAGCGGATACTTTGGAAATGTTACGCATCAGCGCCACGTCCTGCGCCGAGGCGTCGAACTCGTAGGCAGAAATCACGGCCGCAATCGGCTCACCGCCCGGGGTGTCGTATTCCGCGATGTAAGTCTGCTTGTACAGGCCGCTCTGGATGATTTCCGGGGCGTCTTCGAAGTCCTGACGCAGTTCTTCTTTCGACAGGTCGAGGATTTCCAGCTTCACGTTCTGGCGGAAGTCGGTTTTATCCACCAGCGATTTCAGGCCACGCCAGATGGACTCCACTTTCTGAAACTCGTCGTGGTGCATCACCTCATCGAGCTGGCGGCTGATCTGGAAATCCAGCTCCGCAATGTGATGATCCAGCAGAGTTTTGTCCAACTTCTCGACCTGCTGACTGGATTTTTGCAGGCACTGCATGAACACTTTGACCGCAGCGGTAACGCGCGCGTCAGCAGAAGTTTCAGCCATGACGACGTTATCGTCAAAACCGTTAAGATCGTCGATGGACGATACCGGTTTTAAATTAATTTTGGAGAACAGAGAGGCGTAAACACCGTCGTTAGGCAGCGTTTTTACAATAGTCGCCCCGCCCGTAGATACCTGGGATTCATTATTGACTGACATAAGCATTTTTCTCTAAATTAGTCCGTTAACAGTTCCAGTAATTATTTCTGGCCCGGAGCGAGCGCATTCAACTCGTTACGTAATTCATCGCTTAATGCGGGATCTTTCAGGATGATTTCCAGTTCTTTCCGGAAAGTCACGTTGTCCAGAAGATTGGATTTTAAATCACGCAGCAGGTTACGCATGGCCAGCATCGCTTTCAGCTGTGGAATTTGGCGGGCAATCTGCTCTGGCTCAAAGTCTTTCATCTCTTTAAATGCCAGCTTCACATTTTCTTCTGAATTATCTCCGGCGAGAGTATTTTTCACCGTGAGACTGACTTCGGGATTGATATCAGCGAGAACGCTGTTGAAATTATTTTTATTAACGTTGATCTTTTCGCGCTCAGACAGAGGCCCCTCGGCCTTGCCATTGCTGAAGTCACCCACGGTCAGCAACTTAAGCGGAAGCTCAACTTTCTTCTGTGCGCCACCGGTATGCAGCGACAGTTGAATATTAACACGGGCTTTTGGTATTTCAGCCTGGAATGAGTCTGCCATTTTAATTCATCTCCTGAATATATCATTTCCTGTAGTGGGCAAGATGCTTACATATAAGCAAGCGCTGTACTTTTACCAGTATTAACAAGAAACGTAAAGCACGTGCAAATGTATTAATCCAAGCATTAAGTGCAAGTTAAATATCCATACATTAAATCTTAACAATCCCATTATCACTGACCTGCAGGGTAGCTCAATATGTAATTTACTATTTTAATGCATCCATTAATGGACTTTACATATTCGAATTAAGTGATTTTAAGAATTTTCACACATGTTTACTTACTCCATGTTTAGAAACACCAGAAAATCCCTATACAACATTCATAAAAACCCTAAAACAATTCTGAGTAATTTCTCCTTTTTTTGATTCACTGAAATATCCCAGGCAAAGCAACAAATGTGCTGGTAGAAGGAGTTAACCCGCTTGACCTTCCCCTTGATGGAAGGTTTAAGCTTGAGTCCAGTGATAGAAAGAAACAGTGTCGACGCGGTTTGTCGGCTAATCCATCAGGAGAATGAATATGTCTCAAATTATTGATCTTACGCTGGACGGCCTCACCTGTGGTCACTGCGTAAAACGCGTTAAAGAAAGTCTGGAGCAGCGTCCGGACGTCTCTCAAGCAGACGTGACGACCACAGAAGCGCGTGTCACCGGCAGTGCCAGTGCGCAGCAGCTGATCGACACCATCAAACAAGCCGGATACGGGGCGGAGCTTAGCCACCCAAAGGCTAACCCGCTGACAGAGTCATCACTCCCGTCGGAAGCACTGACAGCGGTCCCTTCAGCGCTTCCGGCAGCCGATGACCTTGATGACAGCCAACAGCTGCTGATCAACGGTATGAGCTGCGCCAGCTGTGTCTCCCGGGTTCAGAATGCGCTTGCTGCCGTTCCGGGCGTCACTCAGGCACGGGTCAATCTGGCGGAACGCACAGCGCTGGTACTCGGCAGTGCGGCCGCCACCGATTTAGTGCAGGCGGTGGAAAAAGCGGGCTACGGCGCTGAAGCGATTGAGGATGATCTGAAGCGTCGCGAGCGTCAGCAGGAAACCGCCGTCGCCACCATGAAACGGTTCCGCTGGCAGGCGATTGTCGCGCTGCTGGTTGGCGTACCGGTCATGGTCTGGGGAATGATCGGCGACAACATGATGGTCACCGACGCCAACCGTTCCCTGTGGCTGGTGATTGGCCTGGTAACGCTCGGCGTAATGATTTTCGCCGGGGGCCACTTCTATACCAGCGCATGGAAAAGCCTCAAGAATCGCACCGCGACCATGGATACGCTGGTCGCCCTCGGTACCGGCGTGGCCTGGCTCTATTCGATGAGCGTGAACTTGTGGCCGCAGTGGTTCCCGATGGAGGCCCGGCATCTTTATTATGAAGCCAGCGCGATGATCATCGGTCTGATTAACCTCGGCCATATGCTCGAAGCTCGTGCTCGCCAGCGTTCCTCTAAAGCGCTGGAAAAACTGCTCGATCTGACCCCGCCGACCGCTCGCGTCGTAACGGAAGAGGGTGAGAAATCAGTGCCGCTGGCAGACGTACAGCCGGGCATGACGCTGCGTCTGGCCACCGGCGACCGCGTTCCGGTTGATGGTGACATCACTCAGGGTGAAGCGTGGTTTGACGAAGCGATGCTGACCGGCGAACCGGTTCCGCAGCAAAAAAGTGACGGCGACTATATTCACGCGGGGACGGTCGTGCAGGATGGGAGCGTGCTGTTCCGAGCCAGTGCGGTCGGTAGCCACACCACGCTGTCGCGTATTATTCGCATGGTGCGCCAGGCGCAAAGCAGCAAACCGGAAATCGGCCAGTTGGCTGACCGCATCTCCGCCGTTTTTGTCCCGACGGTGGTCGCCATCGCGTTACTGAGCGCTGCAATCTGGTATTTCTTCGGCCCGGCGCCGCAGATTGTCTACACACTGGTGATTGCCACTACGGTGCTGATCATCGCCTGCCCGTGCGCATTAGGGCTGGCAACGCCGATGTCGATTATCGCCGGAGTAGGTCGCGCCGCAGAATACGGTGTACTGGTGCGCGACGCCGATGCGCTGCAGCGCGCCAGCGAACTGGATACGCTGGTGTTTGATAAAACCGGCACTCTGACCGAAGGCAAACCGCAGGTCGTGGCGGTGAAAACTTACGGTGATATGGATGAAGCGCAGGCCCTGCGTCTGGCGGCCGCGCTTGAGCAAGGGTCGAGCCACCCGCTGGCTCATGCCATTATTGAAAAAGCCGGTGAAACGCAGCTGCCACAGATTTCTGCGTTCCGTACCCTGCGGGGTCTGGGCGTGAGTGGTGAAGCCGAAGGCCACGCATTACTGTTGGGGAATCAGGCGCTGCTGAATGAGCAGCACATTGCTACCACGGATATTGATGCAGAGCTTGAGGCTCAGGCAGCCAAAGGCGCGACACCGGTACTTCTGGCGGTCGACGGCAAAGCGGCGGCGCTGTTCGCCATTCGTGATCCGCTGCGGGCTGACAGCGTAGCCGCCCTGGAAAGACTGCACCGCGAAGGCTATCGCCTGGTGATGCTGACCGGCGACAACCCGATAACCGCCCAGGCGATTGCCAAAGAAGCGGGCATCGACGAGGTGATTGCCGGCGTATTACCGGACGGCAAAGCCGAAGCGATTAAAAAATTGCAGGCGGAAGGCCGGAAAGTGGCGATGATCGGCGACGGTATCAACGACGCCCCGGCGTTAGCCCAAGCGGAAGTGGGGATTGCGATGGGCGGTGGCAGCGACGTTGCCATCGAAACGGCGGCCATCACGTTGATGCGTCATAGCCTGGTTGGCGTGGCCGATGCGCTGGCTATCTCCAAAGCGACGCTGCGTAACATGAAGCAGAACCTGCTGGGGGCGTTTATTTATAATTCACTCGGCATTCCGATTGCCGCCGGGATCCTCTGGCCGCTGACCGGAACGCTGCTCAATCCGGTGGTCGCAGGTGCGGCGATGGCGCTGTCGTCCATCACCGTGGTCAGTAACGCTAACCGCCTGCTGCGGTTTAAACCGAAAGCGTAAAGCCTCATCGGGCCCTTAATTCATCACGTTAAGGGCCAGATACTGCAGCAACATAATCGTTTTGCCATCCTGAATTTCTCCGCTGAGAACCGCCGCCAGTGCCTTCTCAAGCGGCCATTCCAGCACTTCAATATCTTCGCCTTCGGACTCAATGCCCCCACCCTGCCCGCTTCGGTCCTGTTCGCGGTATTCCGCGATAAAGAAATAGAGTTTTTCGGTCACTGAGCCAGGGCTCATGAAGGCCTCAAAGATTTTCTCCGGCTCGGCAATCTGAAAGCCCGTTTCTTCTTGCGCTTCGGCGATGATGCGCTGCTCCGGTGAGGCGTTATCGAGCAAACCCGCAGCGGCCTCAATCAGATAACCGTTCTGGTCATGCAGATACACCGGCAGGCGGAACTGTCGAGTCAGCACCACCGTTTGTTTTTCGCGGTTATAGAGCAAAATGGTTGCGCCGTTACCCCGGTCATAGGCTTCGCGGTTTTGCTGCTGCCATGTCCCGTCCTGACGACGTAGTTCGAAGGTGTATTTTTTGAGGGTGTACCAGTTGTCCGATAACAGTTGGACTTCAAGATGGCGTACATGATCATGAGCTTTTTGCATGTTTTATCTCCGGCAGATGACTTTAAAAACGCTAACATGCATAATCATGCACAATCAAGAAAAATCATGAATGAGGTGTTAAATGCTCGCCAGCCAACGCAAACAACAGATCCTGCAAATCCTGACGCGAGACAAACAGGTCCATTCGGGTGCACTGAGTCAGCATTTCGGGATCTCCGAGGACTCTATCCGTCGGGATTTACGCGAACTGGCGGCCGAAGGTCTGTTGCAGCGCGTTCATGGCGGGGCGCTGCCGATTTCTGATGCTATTGCGCCGTTAGAAACGCGCAAAAACGTGCAATCTGGGAGTAAACAGGCAGTGGCGGAAAAAGCTGTGCAGCTGATTCAGCCCGGTCAGGTGGTGATCCTCGACGGCGGGACCACTACCCACGCGCTGGTCAAGCAGCTGCCGGCGGATCTGCCCTTCACCGCGGTGACGCACAGTCCAACCATTGCCGTTGCGCTGGTGGATTTTCCAAAAGCTGAGGTGATTTTGCTCGGCGGTGTTCTGTTCCGGCATTCGGCGGTTACGATGGGCGCGGCCATGCTCGAATCACTTGGACGAATCAATGCAGACCTGTTTTTTATGGGCGTGACCGGCGTTCACTCGAATGCGGGTTTCACTACCGGAAATTACGAAGAAGCCTGCGTCAAGCGCGCGCTGGCCGGGCGTGCAGCCGAAACGGTAGTGATGGCGTCGCAGGAAAAGCTGAGCAGTGCATCGGCATTTGTCATTGGCGAACTCAGCATGGCGAGTACGCTTATCGTGGAACAGTCTCTGGATAACCCGTTGCACACCGCCTGCCAGAAACAGGGGCTGGCGGTGATTTAGGCATTGAGCGCCCAACCCTGACGCGTTAGCATGATCTTTTACCTTCATGGAGCGCATATGGGACTGTTTCAACGCGTAAAATCTTCGCTATGCGCCCTGTTTCGTGGCCGTTATCCGTGGCCCGGCATGGACATCACGCTGGCAGGTGGACAGCAGTTGCACCTGGTCGGTAGCATTCATATGGGCACCCGCGATATGTCACCGCTGCCCCCGCGGTTGATCAAACTGATTCAGCAGGCCGATGCGCTGATCGTCGAAGCCGATATCACCGGCAGCGAGACGCCGTTTCGTGATCTTCCTGCGTACCCGCCGCTGCGCGAGCGTCTGAGTGAAGCCTGTTTCAAGCAACTGGAAAAGCTGACCGACGAGCTCGGACTTTCCGTGCCGCTTTTCGACAGTCAGCCGCTGTGGCAGGTGGCGATGGTGCTGCAGGCCACGCAAGCGCAAAAGCTGGGTTTACGTCCTGATTATGGGATTGATTATCAGCTGCTGAATACCGCGCGGGAAGCAAACCGCAAGGTTATCGAACTGGAAGGCGCAGAGAGCCAGATAGCGCTGCTGCGTGATATGCCGGACAACGGTCTGGCGCTGCTGGAAGACACCCTGACCCACTGGCACACCAATGCGCGTTTGCTGCAGGTGATGATTGGTTGGTGGATGGAGCAGCCGCCGGGCGAAACGCCGTCGCTGCCGAATACTTTCAGCCACTCGCTGTACGACGTGTTGATGCATCAGCGAAACCTGGCCTGGCGGGAAAAATTACGCACGTTGCCGCCGGGGCGCTATGTGGTTGCCGTCGGAGCACTGCATTTATACGGGGAAGGAAATTTGCCATCGATGCTGCGATCGACGCAAAAATAAAAAAGTGGCCAATATTTCTATTGGCCCGTCAAAGAGGAATTTCATCGTTATTATTATCCCGAAGTTCGCACTTCGGATCCTCAGATTGTCGCTCAAAGTCAGCATCACTGCCAACACTATTGCGCAAGATAGTACTATTTTTTCGACAATCTACAGGCGTATGCTGGTCCCCGTTCACCCCGGTTGTAAGAAGGATGGTTATGACTCCCGCCGTTAAGTTACTCGAAAAAAACACGATCTCTTTCCAGCTCCACAGCTACGATCACGATCCGAATGAAACCAATTTTGGCGATGAAGTGGTGCGTAAACTCGGCCTGAATGCGGAGCAGGTTTATAAAACACTTTTGGTGGCGATGAATGGCGACATGAAAAATCTGGCCGTCGCCGTGACACCCGTCGCGACGCAGCTGGATTTGAAAAAAGTCGCCAAAGCGTTAGGTGCGAAGAAAGTCGATATGGCCGATCCGATGGTCGCCCAGCGCATCACAGGATATCTGGTCGGCGGTATTAGCCCGCTGGGGCAGAAGAAACTCCTGCCAACGCTGATTGACGCTCCGGCGCAGGCCTTTGAAACGATTTATATTTCCGGTGGAAGACGCGGGCTGGATATTGAGTTAGCGGCAAGCGATTTGGCGAAGATGCTGGATGCGAAATTTGCGGATATTGCACGACGAGATTAATGTTCCAGAAAGGTGTAGGCCCGGTCAGCTTGCGCCACCGGGCAGCAAACGTCATCGCCCGGCGGCGCATGCTTGCCGGGCCTACAATACGGATCTCTTCAACGACAACCTACTGCCAGCTCACTTCCCCTTTCGGTTCGTAAGTGTTCACATCCAACGGTGAGTTTTGCTCGACGTACTGTTTCAGTACTTCCGCGTCGATAAACCCGGTATTCACGTAGCCCGGTTTGGTATCAATATGCGGATAGCCGTCGCCGCCGGTGGCGTTAAAGCTCAGCGTCGCCATACGGTAGGTTTTGTTCGGGTCAATCGGCTCGCCTTTGATTTTCAGGTCGTTAAGCTGGCCGCCTTTCGCCACAAAACTGACGTTCGCAAACTGCGGATACGCCCCTGAATCCGGCTTCATCTGCGCGACCGCCGTCAGATAATCCGTCACTTCTTTGCCGGTCATGTCGACATACACCACCACGTTGCCGAACGGCTGCACTTTCAGCACGTCTTTGTAGGTGATGGTGCCCGCTTCGATGGAATCGCGGATCCCGCCGCCGCTCATTACCGCAAAATCAGCGTTTGTGCGCGCCATTTGCGCCGCCAGAATCAGATGCCCCATATTGGTTTGCACGAAACGCACTTTGCTGCGATCGCCTTCAAGATGGCCATTCACGTCACCCACTTTCACGCCCAGCTGCGCTTTGCCTTTGTTCTGGAACGGAGTCAGCAGCGAGAGCATCTGCGGGTTTTCCGGGATCTGCGGGGTGTAAAGTATGCGCTCACTTTGCCCGTTATCGTAGGTCACTTTTTTCTTCAGGTTGACCGGGATCAGCTGGTAATGCACCAGCTTCATTTCGCCGTTGCGGAATTCGAAATCTGCCCGGCCCACGTATTTGCCCCATTCATGGGCCTGCACTATCCAGATGCCGTTTTGCTTATCCGGCGCGCACGGCGTGCCCGGCACGTAATCGACCTGCTTTTTATTCTCTGACGCCATGCACACCGGGTTCTGTGAGTGACCACCCACAATCATCGCCAGCGAACCGGCGGGTAGGCTGCGCGCCATTTCAACATCGCCCGCGGCGTTAGAGCCGTGGTTGCCGTTGTCGTAATGGCCCATGTGCGTGGCGGCGAGGATCACGTCCGGCTTCTGCGTTTGCTGCAGTTCCTGAATCACCAGCTTCGCTTCTGCGGCCGGATTACGGAATTCGATATCGGTGAAGTTTTCCGGGTTACCAATTTTGGCGGTGTCGTCGGTGGTTAAACCCATCACCGCAATTTTCAGTCCCTGACGGTTAAACAGCGCCCACGGTTTAAACAAACGTTCGCCGGTACTTGTCTGGTAAATATTGGCGGACAGGAACGGGAACTTAGACCATTTTTCCTGCTGACGCAGCACCGACAGAGGGTTATCAAACTCATGGTTGCCGACTGCCATCGCGTCGTAGCCGACCAGATTCATGCCACGGAAATCGGGTTCGGCGTCCTGCAAATCAGATTCCGGCACGCCGGTGTTGATATCTCCGCCCGACAACAGCAGTACACTGCCGCCTTCTGCGGCCACTTCTCTACGAATACCGTCCACCAGCGTCTTTTGCGCCGCCAGACCGTATTCACCGTATTCACTGCGCCAGAAATGGCCGTGGTGATCGTTGGTATGCAGGATGGTGATTTTGTAGGTTTTATCCTGCTCATACGCCTGCACTTGCAGGCTGGTCAGCGACCATGCTGCCAGCATTGCCAGCGCCACACCGCGTTTCAAACATTTCATGACTCTCTCCCTGACTGAATGACAAGTGCAGAAATTACAATGAGTAACAATCATAGACAAATATGTTTTCAGAATTGAGACTTTCTTCAAACGTCCGACACCGTTATCTTAGTCTGATAATTATTACAGAGTCGATTTTCCCCAACATCGCAATCAACTACTTAAGTGAAATCTATGGCAATCAGTGAAACCAGTCCGACGCTGTCAGGCCCGTCTGCGCCTCCGCAAAAGGCCAGAACCTCCTTTGGTATTCTGGGCGCAATCAGCCTTTCCCACCTGCTAAACGATATGATCCAGTCGCTGATCCTGGCGATTTACCCTCTGCTGCAATCGGAGTTCTCTCTGACCTTCGTGCAGATTGGGATGATAACCCTCACCTTCCAGCTTACCTCTTCGCTATTGCAGCCGGTGGTTGGCTACTGGACCGATAAATACCCGATGCCGTGGTCATTGCCGATTGGCATGTGCTTTACCCTAAGCGGGTTAGTGCTGCTGGCGATGGCGGGCAGCTTTGAAGGCGTGGTACTTGCGGCGGCGTTGGTCGGGACAGGTTCCTCGGTGTTCCATCCGGAATCCTCCCGCGTCGCGCGTATGGCCTCCGGTGGGCGTCATGGCCTGGCGCAGTCGCTGTTCCAGGTCGGCGGTAACTTCGGTAGCTCGCTGGGTCCATTGTTGGCGGCGCTGATCATCGCCCCCTACGGTAAAGGAAACGTGGCGTGGTTCGTCCTCGCCGCGCTGCTGGCGATTGTGGTTCTGGCGCAGATCAGCCGCTGGTACGCCGCCCAGCACCGGATGAACAAGGGAAAACCGGTCGCGAAAATTGTTAATCCGCTGCCACGCAACAAAGTAATTCTGGCCGTCAGCGTCCTGTTACTGCTGATATTCTCGAAATACTTCTATATGGCGAGTATTAGCAGCTATTACACCTTTTATCTGATGCATAAATTCGGATTATCGGTGCAGAATGCACAGTTCCACCTGTTTGCCTTCCTGTTCGCGGTGGCAGCTGGCACCGTGATTGGCGGGCCTGTGGGTGATAAAATTGGACGTAAATACGTGATTTGGGGCTCTATCCTCGGCGTTGCGCCGTTTACGCTTATTTTACCTTACGCAACGCTGGAATGGACCGGAATTTTAACGGTGATCATTGGATTTATCCTCGCTTCGGCGTTTTCCGCCATTCTGGTGTACGCTCAGGAGCTGTTACCGGGCAGAATCGGCATGGTTTCCGGGCTGTTCTTCGGCTTTGCATTCGGCATGGGTGGCCTTGGGGCCGCGGTTCTGGGCGTGGTTGCCGACCACACCAGCATCGAAGAGGTCTATAAAATCTGTGCTTTCCTGCCTTTACTCGGGATGTTGACCATATTCCTGCCTGACAATCGTCATAAAGCCTGATTTTCTGGCCGTCAGATTGAAATACTGACGGCCATTTCCCTAAGGTTTATCAGTCCTCTCTCCACATGAGTCCCATTCTTTTCCCATCTGTGCGTTTATTGCGTCTAATTCCTTTTTTATTATAAATTCAACAATTATTCATAAACAGAATGGTCAAAATTGTCATAAACTATTAATCGGTTTTTTGGCTTTTTAGGCCAGAAATGGAACCCAGCAGCCACGAAAGGAGACGGAATGCATCACGCGACACCGCTAATCACCACCATTGTAGGGGGGCTCGTCCTCGCCTTTATCTTCGGCATGATTGCCAACAAGCTGCGTATTTCTCCTCTGGTGGGCTATTTATTAGCCGGCGTGCTGTCAGGACCCTTTACCCCCGGCTTTGTGGCCGATACCAAACTTGCCCCTGAACTGGCGGAACTCGGCGTAATTTTGCTGATGTTCGGCGTTGGGCTGCATTTCTCACTGAAGGATTTGATGGCGGTAAAGGCCATCGCCATTCCCGGCGCTATCGCACAAATTGCGGTCGCCACGCTGCTGGGTGTGGCGCTTTCTGCCGGATTAGGTTGGTCGCTGATGACCGGCATTGTGTTTGGCCTGTGTCTCTCTACCGCCAGTACCGTGGTGCTGCTGCGTGCGCTTGAGGAGAGGCAGCTGGTCGACAGCCAGCGCGGGCAAATTGCCATCGGCTGGCTGATTGTCGAAGACCTGGTGATGGTGCTGACGCTGGTGATGCTGCCCGCGATTGCCAGCATGACCGAACAAGGCGATGTGGGCTTCGCTACGCTGGCGCTCGACTTAAGTCTGACCATCGGCAAAGTTATCGCCTTTATCGCCGTGATGCTGCTGGTAGGCCGCCGTCTGGTGCCGTGGATTTTAGCCCGCAGCGCTGCCACCGGCTCTCGCGAACTGTTCACCCTGTCGGTGCTGGCACTGGCGCTGGGTATCGCATTTGGCGCGGTTGAGCTGTTCGACGTCTCCTTCGCCCTCGGCGCGTTCTTCGCCGGGATGGTGCTCAACGAATCAGAACTCAGCCATCGCGCCGCGCACGATACACTGCCGCTGCGCGATGCCTTCGCGGTGCTGTTCTTTGTCTCCGTCGGGATGTTGTTCGACCCGATGGTGCTTATCGAGCAGCCCCTGGCGGTGCTCGGCACGCTGGCGATTATCATCTTCGGTAAGTCAGCCGCCGCGTTTCTGCTGGTGCGTCTGTTCGGGCATTCGCAGCGCACCGCGCTGACTATCGCCGCGAGCCTGGCGCAGATTGGTGAGTTCGCGTTTATTCTTGCCGGTCTCGGCATGGCGCTGGGCCTGCTGCCGCAAGCCGGGCAGAATCTGGTGCTGGCGGGAGCGATCCTGTCGATCATGCTCAATCCGGTGCTGTTTGCGGTGCTGGAAAAATATCTCGATAAAACCGAAACCCTCGACGAGCAGACTCTCGAAGAAGCGATTGAGGATGAAAAACAGATCCCGGTTGATATCTGTAATCATGCGCTACTGGTTGGCTATGGCCGCGTCGGCAGCCTGCTTGGCGAGAAGCTGATGGCCCAGGGCATTCCACTGGTCGTGATTGAAACGTCACGCACCCGCGTCGATGAGCTGCGCGAGCGCGGCATCCGGGCGGTGCTCGGCAATGCGGCGAGCGAAGAGATTATGAATCTGGCGCATCTGGACTGCGCGCGCTGGCTGCTGCTGACTATTCCGAATGGCTACGAGGCGGGCGAGATTGTCGCGTCGGCCAGGGAGAAATGCCCGACCATTGAGATTATTGCCCGCGCACATTATGACGACGAGGTGGATTACATCACCGAGCGTGGCGCGAATAAGGTGGTGATGGGCGAGCGTGAGATTGCCAATACGATGTTAACGCTGCTGGAGAAACCGGCGGTAGGTGAAGTGGTGGCGGGGTAAGAGGACTGCGGTCTGCTGCCCTCTCCCACAGAAGAAGGTTCGGACGGTCCCCTCTCCCACAGGGAGAGGGGCTTACGCCAAACCTCAACGATCCCAGTAGGACTCTTCCAGACTGTCTTCCCGTTCCGGCAAACCGCGCGTCAGGCGTGGGGAATGCTGGTTCAGCACCTGATAGCTCACACGGTTCGCGTATTTGCACACCTGCGCCAGCGAGGAATAGGTCAGCCACGTGAATGCGTGTTTGCTGGAATTCGGCACATTGCTGCGGTGGAAATTATTCGCCGTGATGTCATGCAACAGCGCCGCCAGCGCACCGTCGCCTGCGCCGTTGGTATTCATGATTTTCTCCGGGCCACCCATATACGGGGCGATGTGGGAGTAAATACGCAGCGGCTGCTGGCAGTCTTTGTGGCGCATCGCGCGGCTGAATTCATACTGGTTAAATTCGGCAATCGCTCCCGGCAGCAACGGGTGCTGGGTCAGACGTTTTTTCTCTTCTTCGGTGAAGCCTGCCATGTACAGCCCAACCGGGCCGGCAGTGCAGAGCACTAAATCTACCCAATCCAGCGCTTTGTCAGACGCCAGCAGCGGGTCGGCAATGCCGGTCAACGCTTCGGCTTCTTCTTCGTTCATCGCCAGAATCGAGACGTTTTCTTTGAGGAATGTCTGCCACCAGGCCGGATCGTCGGCAATCACGTATTTGGTTCCCAGCGTCAGCACCACCGGCACGTCGTGCTTTTTGGCGTATTCCACCGCTTTCAGGGTCGCGTCACGCATCGGCTCGCCGGGTTTGCAGCGTACCAGATACGACGTCAGTACCAGCGCCGACGCGCCCGCAATCACATCTTCAGGGATGCTTTCCGGGTTCAGCTGGTTCATGTGGCCAGGGCTAATCGCAAAGGTACGCTCGCCGCTGTCGCTTATCAGCGTGAAGCAGCGGCCAATTGGCCCGTCGACGCCCTGCAAGTAGTTGAGATCCGTGCGGCTGGAGGTGTTGCAGAGATAACGATAGGCGTAGCCGCCGATTTCGATGTTGCTGCACATCACGCCGAGCAGGACCGAACGGTCGTCGGCCAGCACCGAGTAGTTGTGCATGGTGTTGCCGATGGTGCCACCGGCAAACTGATGGGTAATCAAGTCTTTACTCAACAGTTCCTGATAAAGCGCTTCCGCCACATCGTCTTCAATTACCAGCGAATGACCGCTGCTCAGGCCGTAACGGGCGACAAACCCATCATCAACTTTGGCTTCGATATCCACCAGCGTCTGATCGATACCAACCACCCATGAAGCACTGTTTTCAGTTTCAGGCTGGATCTGCTGCAACAGCGGATCGCGGGCGTTTACGGGGAAGTAATGTTTGGATTTGCGTTTACCGGGAAATTTCATGGGATGCGGTCAGGTGGCTGTGAATAAGCGGAGAATAGTAGCATATTCTCCGCCCGTTCGCTGCCCTGACTGCTGTCTAGCGGTAGGGTGCGGTCAGATTAACCATCATCTCGATGTGTTCAGCCGACGCATTTAGCGCAGGAATGTATTCATATTTTTTGCCACCGGCTTCCAGGAAGAACTCTTTGTTCTGTACCGCGATTTCTTCCAGCGTTTCCAGGCAATCTGCTGAGAAGCCCGGACACATCACCTGCACATGCTGCACGCCTTTTTCGCCGAGCATTTTCAGCGTGGCGTCCGTGTATGGCGTCAGCCACGGTTCACGGCCAAAACGCGACTGGTAGGTCATCATCACTTTGTCAGGCGAAATATCGAGGGCCGAAGCCAGCTCGCGGGTGGTATCGCGACAGCGCTGCGGATAGTCATCGCCTTCGTCGGCGTAGCGCTGCGGAATGCCGTGATAGGAGAGCAGCAGCACATCCGGCTCGCCATGTTCAGCAAACGAGGCTTTGGCACTGCTGACCAATGCCTGGATGTAGTCGTCATCGTCGGCGTAATCGCGAATAAACGAGACGCCTGGAATGTGACGTTTGGTGGCTAAAATGCGGGCCAGTTCATCCCACACCGCCGCCACGGTTGAGCAGGAATACTGCGGGTACAGCGGCAGGACGACAATATGATCGACGTTGTGGGTTAACAGCTCTTCCACCGCGCTTGCCAGCGACGGCGAGCCGTAGCTCATCCCAAGCACCACCGGCGTGTCCGGTAAACGCTTGGCCAGCGCCTGCTGCTGCTGACGACTGTACACCATCAACGGGGAGCCTTCGTCCATCCACACGGACTGATAGAGTTTCGCCACGCGCGGTGAGCGCAGCGGCAGAATAACGCCACGCAGAATCGGCCACCACAGGGCGCGCGGAGTATCAACGACGCGAGAGTCGCTGAGGAACTGGCGCAGATAGCGTTTAACCGCTTCCGGGGTGGGTGCATCGGGCGTGCCAAGGTTAGCTAACAGAATGCCGGTTTTCGTCTGACGCATTGCCGCCTCTTAGTCGTTAAATGGCTGATAATTGTAGCCGAAACGGCACAGAGAAGTATCTATTGGTGTGAGAGGTAAGATGAGAAATTTTCTCACCCGGGAGCCGGGTGAGAAACACGTCGCCCTTCAGGCTGCATCTTTGTTGGCTACGCTCGCTCACCCCAGTCAAATAGTTATCTATGTTCCTGGGGATTCACTTGCTTGCCGCCTCGGTGCAGCCAGAAGGATCTCGTGTTTTAAACGAGATTAACCGAGGATTTTAGCCAGTTCAGCGCGAACGTCAGCCACGGCTTGGGTGCCGTCAACTTTGGCATACTTGGTGTTGCCAGCCTGCGCTTCTTTGGAGTAGTAGCCGATCAGCGGCGCGGTCATCTGATGGTATTCCACCAGGCGCTTACGCACGGTTTCTTCCTGATCGTCTTTACGGGTGGTCAGCTCTTCGCCGGTCACATCATCTTTCCCTTCCACTTTCGGTGGATTGAATTTGATGTGGTAAACGCGGCCAGACGCGGCGTGTACGCGACGACCGATGATACGGTCAACGATCAGCTCGTCCGGTACTGCGAACTCGAGCACGTAATCCACGTTGATGCCCGCTTCTTTCATCGCGTCAGCTTGTGGAATGGTGCGTGGGAAGCCGTCGAGCAGGAAACCGTTACGGCAGTCTTCTTGCGCAATGCGCTCTTTCACCAGGGCGATAACCAGTTCATCAGTCACCAGCTTGCCAGCGTCCATGATGTCTTTCGCCTGTTTGCCGAGCTCAGAGCCTGACTTCACTGCGGCACGCAGCATGTCACCGGTGGAGATTTGCGGAATACCGTACTTCTCCATGATGAACTGCGCCTGAGTTCCTTTACCCGCGCCCGGAGCGCCAAGCAGAATAATACGCATCGCGAAAATCCCCTCAAATGTCGTTTCAATTTTCAAAAGCGCTAAACGATACCACCAGACGGCGGCTCGCTCAAGGAAGGTGGGCGGGCTGAAACGGTTAACGGCGGGATTTATTCGGGTCTGGTCAGGATCCCTGCGCTCAAAAAACAAGTAGGCCCGGTAAGCTTTGCGCCACCGGGCATCAAACATCATTGCCCGGCGGCGCGTGGCTTGCCGGGCCTACACAGAGAATGGTTTATCGATTAAGAAACCAGTAACTGGTTCATTCGTTTGATAAACAGGTTTGGATCTTCCAGCGTGCCACGCTCGGCAAACAGCGCCTGATCCAGCAGCAACTCTACCCATTCGCCAAACTTGCCGTCGTCCTGGGTATCCGCCGCACGTTTCACCAGCGCATGATCCGGGTTCAGTTCAAAAATGTACTTCACATCCGGTACGCTCTGGCCCGCTGCCGCGAACAATTTCGCCATCTGAGTGCTCATTTCGTCCGCTTCGGTGGTGACAATCGCCGGGGTATCGGTCAGGCGATGCGTCAGACGCACCTCTTTCACACGCTCGCCCAGCAGGGTTTTCACGCGATCAACGAACGGCTCCAGCGCTTTTTCTGCTTCTTTGGTGCTGTCATCTACGTCGTCTGTCAGCTTGTCCAGCGACTCGTCGGCTTTTGCCACCGACTGGAACGCTTTGCCGTCAAACTCGGTCAGGTAGCTCATCATCCATTCGTCGATGCGATCGGACAACAGCAGCACTTCGATGCCTTTCTTACGCAGCAGTTCCAGATGTGGGCTGCTCTTCGCCGCGGCGTAGCTGTCAGCGGTGATGTAATAAATCTTCTCCTGCCCTTCTTTCATGCGGGAGACGTACTCTTCCAGCGACACAGTCTGCTCGGAAGAATCGGTATGGGTGGACGCGAAGCGCAGCAGTTTGGCGATGGTCTGCTGGTTGGCGTTATCTTCCGCCGGGCCTTCTTTCAGCACTAAGCCGAACTGTTTCCAGAAGGTCTGGTATTTTTCCGCGTCGTCTTTCGCCAGTTTTTCCAGCATCTGCAGCGCACGTTTGCTCAGGGCTGCACGCAGATTGCGGGTAACGGTGCTGTCTTGCAGAATTTCACGGGATACGTTCAGCGGCAGATCGTTGGAATCAATCAGGCCACGGATAAAGCGCAGGTAGTTCGGCATGAACTGCTCGGCTTCGTCCATGATGAACACGCGCTGCACGTACAGTTTCAGGCCATGCTTGTGGTCACGGTTCCACATATCCCACGGTGCCTGCGCCGGAATGTACAGCAGGCTGGTGTATTCCTGCTTACCTTCCACGCGGTTGTGGCTCCAGGCCAGCGGGTCGGTAAAGTCGTGGGCAATGTGCTTGTAGAATTCGTTGTATTCGTCGTCTTTAATTTCAGACTTGTTACGCGTCCACAGCGCCTGGGCTTTGTTGATTTTTTCCCATGACACGACGGTTTCGCCGTCAACGTCTTCCGTTTTTTCAATCTCAACCGGCAGTGCGATGTGATCAGAGTATTTGCTGATAATCGAACGCACGCGCCAGTCATTGAGGAAATCGTCTTCGCCTTCGCGCAGATGCAGGGTGATTTCGGTTCCGCGATCGGCTTTGGTGATGTCGGCCACGGTGTATTCACCTTCGCCTTCGGATTCCCAGAACACGCCGTTCTCAGCGCTGTCGCCTGCTGCACGGGTGCGCACGGTGACTTTATCCGCCACGATGAACGCCGAGTAGAAGCCAACGCCGAACTGACCGATCAGCTGGCTGTCTTTCGCCTGGTCGGAGCCCATGGATTGCAGGAAGGCTTTGGTGCCGGATTTGGCGATGGTGCCGAGGTGATCGACCACGTCATCGCGGTTCATACCAATGCCGTTATCGGCGATGGTCAGGGTGCGTTTTTCCTGATCGAACGAAACGCGCACGCGCAGTTCGCCGTCACCTTCATACAGGGAAGCGTCAGACAGCGCACGGAAACGCAGCTTGTCCGCCGCATCGGAGGCGTTGGAAATCAGCTCGCGCAGGAAAATTTCTTTATTGGAGTAGAGCGAGTGGATCATCAGGTGCAGAAGCTGTTTTACTTCTGACTGGAAACCGCGAGTTTCTTGTCCTTTCATCGGAAAATTCCTCAATGCCAATTAAATAGAATAAAAAAGCGTTGAGGGGGAGATGGGGCTGAGGGCGGAACTTTTCAAGCGGGAGAACGCGATTGTCCTCCCGATTGGTTAAAAACGAATCTTGTGGCGACCGGCAAGGGAGTGCGACAGCGTGGTGCCATCGACCATTTCCAGTTCGCCGCCGACCGGCACGCCGTGCGCGATGCGGCTGGCGTCTACGCCATATTGCCCGCAAAGTTCAGCGATGTAGTTGGCGGTCGCCTCCCCTTCCACCGTCGGGTTGGTGGCGAGGATCACTTCTTTCATCTGTTCGCTGCTCAAACGCTCTTCGAGCCTGTCGAGGCCGATGTCGTCCGGGCCGATACCGTCGAGCGGTGACAAATGGCCCATCAGCACGAAGTAACGCCCGGAGAACTGCCCGGTTTGTTCGATGGCGTAGATGTCTGCCGGACTTTCGACCACGCAAAGCTGACCGTTTTCCTGACGACGCGGGTTCGAGCAAATGTTACACACGTCCTGCTCGGTGAAAGTCCGGCAATCGGCACAGTGACCAATTTCAGACATTGCCCGCGTCAGCGCCTGCGCCAGGCGCATTCCACCGCTACGATCGCGTTGTAACAAGGTAAACGCCATGCGTTGGGCAGACTTCGGACCCACGCCAGGCAGGCAGCGGAGGGATTCCATAAGGGCGGTAAGTAAAGGACTGGTTTGCATCGCTCTGACTTCTAAAAAAAGAGTGGGCCATAGCCTAACATTAGCCCCAGCGACGGGTATAGAAAAAGATACGCCTCTGCGCGAGCGATCGCGCAGAGGCGATGACTCAGGTGCGCTGCGAGTCTAGTGTTTCCTGATTCGTCACCACGTCCTGTGCCTTCTGATAGCTTTCCATCAGCAGCGGATATTCGGTGAACACGCCTGACCACAGGTTGGCCCATTCCATCGCATCATCACGGTTCCAGGTATGCTGAATTTCCGCGGTGACCGCCGCCATATCCAGCGGAACCACACCCGCCTGCATCACGCGCGCCAGGCTGATTTCCTGGGCCATTTTGGAATAGGTCCCGGACGCATCAATCACCGCGAAGACTTTAAAGCCGTCTGCCACTGCGCTGATCGCCGGGAATGCCATGCATACGCTGGTGACGGTCCCGGCGATAATCAGGGTGCTACGGCCGGTGGCTTTCACCGCCGCCACAAACTCCGGGTTATCCCAGGCGTTGATTTCACCCTTACGCGGCACGTACTGCGCATGCGGGGCATATTGGTGAATTTCCGGGATCAGCGGCCCGTTCGGGCCTTGCGGCACGGACGCGGTGGTGATGACCGGGATCTTCGCCAGCGTCGCCATTTTGGCGAGCACCGTAGCGTGCGTGCGCAGCGTGGTCATCGGCATGTCGTGGACCAGCTGGAACAGGCCGCTCTGGTGGTCGATCAGCAGCAGTACCGCGTCGTTCGGGTCGATCATTGGCTTTTGGCCGTTAAAGTTTGCTGGGGTCATGATTGTGTTCTCCATCTGATTAAAAATGAACGGCTACCGGGCTGGTAGCCGTTAACGTTTACTCGGCCTGCTGGCCGAATCGTCCTTGGTTGAAGTCGTCGATAGCCTGGTTGATTTCTTCACGGGTGTTCATCACGAACGGGCCATAACCCACTACCGGCTCATTCAGCGGTTCACCGCTCAGCACCAGCACCGTGGCGTCGTTGTTGGATTCAAGCGTTACGCTTTCGCCTTTCGCATCCAGCACGACCAGCTGTGCTTCCCGCGCAATTTCCTGATCATTTACCTGCACCGTGCCTTTCAGCACCACCAGCGCAGTGTTCCAGCCATCCGGCAGCGTCAGCGTGGTGGTGCTGTGGGCGTTGAGGCGCAAATCGAGAATGCGCATCGGCGAGAAGGTTTTCGCCGGGCCTCTATGCCCGTCCAGTTCACCGGCTATCACCCGTGCCAGACCGGCGTTATCCGGCAACGCCACCTGCGGAATATCGCCGTCGGTTATCGACTGATACGCCGCTGGCGTGGATTTATCCTTCGCCGGCAGGTTCACCCACAACTGGACCATTTCCAGCGAACCGCCCTTCTCACTGAAAGCCGGAGAGTGAAACTCTTCATGCAAAATGCCGCTTCCGGCGGTCATCCACTGCACGTCGCCCGGGCCAATCACCCCGCCGCTGCCGGTGGAATCGCGGTGCGCCACTTCACCTTTGTAGACGATAGTGACCGTTTCAAAACCGCGATGCGGGTGCACATCTACGCCGCGCTGGCCTTTGTTGCTCGGTTTAAATTCTGCCGGGCCCGCGTAATCCAGCAGCAGGAACGGGCTAAGCTGTTTGGCAAATTTTGCGTAGGAGAACAGGGAACGCACCGGGAACCCATCGCCCACCCAGTGGGACTGCGGGGCTGAGTACACACCTAAAATTGATTTCATCGTAAGCTCCATTGCGCTTGTTGTGATGGGATAAAGCTTACTCACAAGACAGTGACTGCGGTAGACTGAAAAAATGAACTCAGCGTTCCATAAACAGGACAATGAAAATGCAGGACCTCAACGATCTGTGGTATTTCGTGCAGGTGGTGGATAACGGCGGATTTTCCCCGGCCAGTCGGGTGATTGGCATTCCAAAATCACGCTTGAGCCGCCGGATTGCGTTGCTCGAAGAGCGGCTGGAAACGCGGCTTATTCAGCGATCGACACGCAGTTTTACGGTGACTGAAGCCGGGCAGATTTTCTATCGCCATTGCAAAGCGATGATGATTGAGGCCGAGGCCGCGCAGGAGGCGATTGATTCGCTGCGCGCCGAGCCGCGTGGCGTAATCCGTCTGACCTGTCCGATTACTTTGTTGCACGTGCACATCGGCGAGATGCTGGCGCAGTTTATGGCGCGCTTTCCCCACGTCACGGTACAGCTGGAAGAAACCAACCGTCAGGTGGATGTGCTGAATGAAAACGTCGATATTGCCATTCGCGTGCGTCCGCTTCCGCTGGAAGACAGCGATCTGGTGATGCGCAAGCTGGCCGACAGAAGTATGTGTCTGGTGGCGAGCCCGGCACTGGTGGCGCAGTTTGGCGTGCCGGATTCGCCCGCCGATCTCCAGCCCTGGCCGAGCCTCGCCTTAAGCAAGCCACAGCAGGTGTACCGCTGGTGTTTGTACGGGCCGGATAACCAGGACGTCACCCTGCATCACACGCCGCGGTATATCACTACTGACATGATTGCCTTACGCAGCGCGGCACTGGCCGGAGTCGGCATTGTGCAGTTGCCACGGCTGATGCTGAAAGAGCAGATTGCGGCAGGAACGCTGGTACATTTGTTGCCTGAGTGGCGAACGCGACGCGAAATCATCCACGCGGTCTTCCCTTCACGACGAGGTCAGCTTCCGGCGGTGCGGGCGTTGATTGATTTTCTGGCAGAGAGTTATGCGGGGTTTGATGAGGAGTAACTAAAAAAGAACACCCTCTCCGAGGAGAGGGTGTGGGATGACATTAGAACGGCATTTTAAAGCCTGGTGGCAGCTGCATTCCTGAGGAAACACCGGCCATTTTCTCTTTCTGGGTTTCTTCGATACGGCGTGCGGCGTCGTTGAACGCAGCAGCAACCAAATCTTCCAGCATGTCTTTGTCATCTTCGAGCAGACTTGGGTCGATCTCAACGCGACGGCAGTTGTGCGCGCCGTTGATGGTGACCTTGACCAGGCCCGCACCAGACTCACCGGTCACTTCCAGTTGAGCGATTTCTTCCTGCGCTTTCTGCATCTTTTCTTGCATCTGCTGGGCCTGTTTCATCAGGTTACCCAGACCGCCTTTTCCACCAAACATAGGCTTATCTCTCAGTCAGTCATGTTAAAGGTAAAACCGTAAGCCGGGCTTACAGTCAAATGGGTCGAATACTGTCTTCATCCAGATCCGCATCGAAGAAACGACGCAGGGTCTGGATGTTGTTATCGGCAACGATCGCCTCGCGTGCCTGCGCGAGCTTTTCTTCGTAAATGGCCTGACGCCACTCCAGCGGCGTACGCACCGCTGGATTATCATCTTCAACGATGGTCAGTTCAACCGGCGCGCCGGTTAATTCGCTCATCGCTTCGGTCAGAACCTTGAGCGCCCCGCCGTTATTCAGATGACGCTGGGACGGACGCAGGTGCAGGCAGACGCTGTTCCCGCTCTGCTCTTTCCACGCATTCAGCGCGACCTGTTCTACCAGTTTAGGCAATTTGAGCTGACTTACTTCTGCCGCCCAGCCATCGCGCTCTACGGCTTCAACCGCAAGTTTCGCGGCGAGCTCTGGCGTTTTCTCATGCTCCAGCGCTTTCTTCAGCGCCTTCGGCGTGGCGACCTCTTCCTTCACCACTTCGGTGATGGTGGTCGCTTTCCAGCGGTATGCTTCTTTTTTCTGCGGACGCTGTTCTTCCAGCGCCGTTGAAGATGGGCGCGCCTGAACGCGTTCCGTGACCGAGGCCAATCTCTCCAGCGCAGCATTGTTCACCGGCCGCGCGCGGGATGCGGCTGCCGGTTCACTCTTTTTTGCTTTGGGTGCTCCCTGAGCGCGTTGCAAATGGCTGCGGGCCGCCAGCACCTGGCTGGTGGAATCCGGTAGCGTTTCGCTTTGATACGCAGGCGCGGCTGGCGCTTGCTGAGGGGCAACCTGCGTCGGGTGCATCACCGCCGTCGGCGCGACGGGGGCAAAAGACTGCGGCTGAACGTCCGGCTCCGGCAACGGCTGGCGCGGATGGAACGCCAGCGCGCGCAGCAAGGTCATTTCGACACCCATCCGGCGGTCCGGCGCATACGGCAGCTCTTTGCGGCCGATCAGCAGCGTCTGGTAATACAGTTGAATATCGGCGGGCGGCACGGTTCGCGCCAGCTCGCGCATCCGGTGTTCTACCGGTGCCATGTCGCTGCCCAGCGCCGACGGCGACAGCTGCACCATCGCAATGCGGTGCAGCAGGCTTTGCATTTCGACCAGCAGCGCTTCCCACTCGATACCGCGAGATGCGGCCTCGTGGATAAGCGCCATCACCTGCTCACCGTTGGCACCGACCAGCGCTTCAATCAGCGACAGCGCCTGATCGTCGTCGAGCGTGCCGAGCATGGTGCTCACGCTGGCGGCGGTCAGCTGTCCGTCACCGCTGGCAATCGCCTGGTCGGTGAGGCTCAGCGCGTCACGCAGGCTGCCATCGGCCGCGCGGGCCAACAGCTGCAAGGCGCGCGTTTCGGAAACAATTTTCTCTTCGCCGAGAATATGTTCCAGCTGATGGCGAATCTGATCGACGTCAAGCGCCTTCAGATGGAATTGCAGACAACGGGAAAGGATCGTCACCGGCAGCTTTTGCGGATCGGTGGTCGCCAGCAGGAATTTTACGTGCGATGGCGGCTCTTCCAGCGTTTTTAACAGCGCGTTAAAGCTGTGACGCGAGAGCATGTGCACTTCATCGATCAGATAGACCTTGAAGCGACCGCGAGCCGGGGCGTACTGCACGTTATCCAGCAGGTCACGGGTATCTTCGACTTTGGTGCGCGAGGCGGCATCGATCTCAATCAGATCGACAAAACGGCCCTGCTCGATTTCACGGCAGTTATCACACACGCCGCACGGCGTGGCGGTGATGCCGCTTTCGCAGTTCAGCCCTTTCGCCAGCAGACGTGCGATAGAGGTTTTCCCTACGCCGCGGGTGCCGGAAAACAGATACGCATGGTGGATACGGCCAGACGCCAGGCCGTTCGCCAGTGCGGTCAGCACATGTTCCTGGCCGACGACGTCAGCGAAGGTTTGTGGTCGCCATTTTCGGGCTAAGACCTGATAACTCATTGGCAGGCTCTGCAACGCTGGAAGGTGGAATTCTGGGGGTAATGCTAACATAGCCTGGCAAAATCAGCGAGGCTGTGTCTTGTCTTCACTTATCAGTCGTTATCGTTGCAGCCAGTTTGGTCACGGCCAGCGCGCAAAAACCGGAGCGTACACAGAGTACATGAGGTTTTTGAGCACTGCCCGGGGCCAAAATGGCAAATAAGATAGACTGATCAATGTCCTGGGAAGGGTACCAGGCTGTAGCAGTTGATGCCCTGGTTTTCCAGGCGCTGTTCACCACCCAGATCGAACAGATTGATGATGAACGCGGCGTCGGTGACTTCACCACCCAGACGACGGATCAGCTTCACGGTCGCTTCGATGGTACCGCCGGTTGCCAGCAGATCGTCGACCACCAGCACTTTGTCGCCTGGCTGGATAGCATCGATGTGGATTTCCAGCTGATCAGTGCCGTATTCCAGCTCATAGCTTTCAGCGATAGTTTCACGCGGCAGTTTGCCCGGTTTACGTACCGGTACAAACCCTACGCCCAACGCCAGCGCGACCGGAGCACCAAACAGGAAGCCACGCGCCTCGGTACCCACCACTTTGGTGACACCCATGTTTTTAAAACGCTCGGTCAGCAGTTCAATGCTGAGCGCATAGGCTTTCGGGTCTTCCAGCAAACTGGTGACATCGCGGAAAAGAATGCCAGGTTTCGGATAGTCCTGGATGCTTTTGATGCTGTTTTTCAGAAATTCAAGCTGCTGTGCAGTTGCGGTCATAGGTGTATGCCTGATTAAAACGGTGTTACTCACAAGGCGCCTTTTCTGCGGTATCAAGTTACACTTGATTAACTTTTAACCCGCTGGGCCCGTGCTCGAAAACGCCAGAATGTACTGGCACTCAAACAGAAATGCAATAACGATTACCAGCATTATTATTTTTGTTGTTTTGCATCAACCACTGGAATACGCCACAGGAAAATCAGCAGGCAGGCGAGGATCCCCAGCAGTAAAAATCGCACCCACAACATCTTCACCAGCCACAACGAAAAGGCGAAGGTCACCAGCGTAACCACGATGGCGCGAGATTTCGCTCCCGGCGGCATCGCTTTATGCTGCTGCCAGTGACGCAAATAGCCGCCAAACCACGAGCGATACAGCAGCCAGTGGTGGAATCGCGGGGAAGATTGCGCAAAGCACCAGGCCGCTAGCAGGATGAAAGGCGTGGTCGGCAAGAGCGGTAAAAACACGCCCAGGGTGCCAAGGACTACCGCCAGCCAGCCAATGATGTTTAGAATGGTCCGTTTCATAACGGCAAATGTAGCACAGGCCACCGTCCTTTCGAGGGAGAAAAGCATGAAAACTGACCTGTTACTGCAATCGCTGGATGCGCAGCTTTCGCGCCTCGAAGCCGAGGTCGCCCCGATGGCGTTTCATGCCACCATTGGCGCCCGTTTTGACCGGCAGCTTTTTCGCACCCGCAGTTCATTATTACAGGCCTGCGTGGAAGAGGCGCGAGGCAATTTGAAAGCGTTGCACCTGGCGGTTGAAAAGCAGCAGCTCGCGCAGGTGCAGTGGCTGGCGGAACATCTGGTTTCCCAACTGGAAGCCATTGCCCGGGAAAGTGCCGCCTGGCAGCTGCGCGAGTGGGATAATGGTTCCCCGGCGTTGACGCGCTGGCAGCGTAAGCGGCTTCAGCACCAGGAGTTTGAGCGCCGCCTGCTGGAGATGACGCAGCAACGCCGCCAGCAGTTAGCGCAGGCCACGACGCTTGCGGATCAGCAACGGCTTTCCAGGGAGGTCGACGCGTTTAGCGCCCGGCTGGCACGCTGTCGCGGCGCGCTGGAAAATATTGAAAACGTACTGGCGCGCATGACGCGCTAACAGGAGAACGCATGTCGCTGGAGAATGCCCCGGATGACGTCAAACTGGCGGTCGATTTGATTATGCTGCTCGAGGAACACGCGATTGCCCCTGAAGTTGTGCTTCGCGCGCTGGAGATAGTGAAGAAAGATTTTGAGCAGAAAGTTGAGGCGGGTAGCTCGTCATCCTAAGGGAGAATCCGGTGCGGCCTGATGCCCTCTCCCCGACCCTCTCCCACGGGGAGAGGGAGAAAACCAAGCAGCTCGTAACTTCCGTAACGGATTATTCCCTCTCCCTGCGGGAGAGGGTTAGGGAGAGGGGGTGTGGCAATCACGCACCCGCAGGTGTCGGATCGTCCCCTTTCACTTCGCGCTTCACTTCTGTCACTTGATCACCCTTTTTGTTGCTCAGATGAACTTCCAGCTGGTTAAACGCAATGTTAATGCCATTCTCACGACACAGGCGGTCGATGGTGCGGTTCAGCTCATCCACGGTGTAGCTGCGATCGCGTAATTCACGCACGTACAAACGCAGCTCGTGATCCAGCGTACTCTGCCCGAAATTAGTGAAGAACACCGACGGCTCCGGATCGTGCATGACTTTCGGGTGCTCCATCGCCGCTTGCAGCAGCACTTCTTTGACCTTATCCAGGTCAGAACCGTAGGCCACGCCGAGGCGGATCACCACGCGAGTGATGGTATCGCTCAGCGACCAGTTGATCAGACGCTCAGTCACGAAGGCTTTGTTCGGGATGATCACTTCTTTACGGTCAAAGTCGGTAATGGTGGTGGCGCGGATACGGATCTTGCTGACCGAACCCGAGTACGTCCCGATGGTCACCGTATCGCCGATGCGCACCGGACGCTCGAACAGGATGATCAGACCGGAAACAAAGTTACCGAAAATTTCCTGTAAGCCGAAACCCAGGCCGACCGACAGCGCGGCGGCGAGCCATTGCAGTTTGTCCCACGACACGCCGAGCGAACCAAAGACAGTCATTGCGCCCGCACCGATAATCACATAATTCAAAATCGTCGTGATGGCGTAAGAGGCCCCCTGGCGCATGTTCAGGCGCGAGAGTACCAGCACTTCCAGCAGGCCAGGTAAGTTGCGGATTAACGCCCAGGCGACGCCAAACGAAATCAGCGCAAACAGCAGGCTGCCGAGCGTGACGTTACGCAGCACTTCAGCCCCGGCTTCGGTCACGTTGTAATGCCACAGCGTGATACTGTCGAGATAAGCGAAAACGGTGATTAAGTCGGACCAAATCGCCCAGAACATCACACCAAACAGCGCGGTCATCACCAGCACCGTGATACGCAATGTCTGCTGGTTTACGTCTTCCAGCGCGATGGTCGGTTCTTCCAGCGGCTCTGCCCCTTCCGCGCCCTCTTTCACGACATGCTGGCGACGTGCTAACGCACGGCGGTAAGCGATTCGGCGAGCGGCTACGCTCAGGCCACGCAGAACGGTCTGGTAAATCAGGTTCCACAGAATGACCAGATAAACGGTTTCAATCCAGCGGCCAGCCAGGCGCAGCGTGGTGTAGAAATACCCGGTGGCGGTCAGCACCATCAGCGCAACCGGCACAATCGCCAGCGTGGTAATGGTGATGAGGCGCAGGCTGTGGGACTCTTTGTCACGCCAGCTGTCGCGGCACATCGGCCAGACAAGCACGGTGATCAGCAAAAGGTTGAGGAAAATCGCAAACTGGCCGAGCACGTCATCCATCAGGTGCAGCGGAGAGAGTTCTGCTTCAACAGACCAGAAGTGCAGCGGCAGCAGCGCCAGGCTGATGCGCACAATCTGCCGACGCCAGTGGCTGGTCAGTTGGGGCTGCATGTTGAAATGCATAACCGCGACGCCGTTTTTCTCGAGCACTTTCCAGCACAAGCCAAAAATCAGCCAGAACAACGCCAGCTTTTTACTGAACGCCCACAGCAGGTCACTGATATTGAGCTGCATGGTCAGCAGGATCAGGCCCACCGCCAGGATTAACATCACCACCGGCAGGGTGCGGACCAGATCGAGTAACAGCGCTTTCGGGGTATTGAGCTGGCTGTCGTTACGCAGCTGCCCCACTTCCGAGGCCAGCTTTTGCTGGTAGTTGCGCAGCCATTTCATGCGCCAACGGATAAGCCCGGCGATCAACAGCAGCGGCAACCCGGCGAGGAAGGCGACGAACACCGACGGCCAGGCCTTTTCCCAGTTGACGGTGACTTTCATTTTGCTGAACTGATCTTTCAGCGCTGACGGGAACGATTTTATCCAGTCCCAGTCCATCGGTTTGTTGCTGTTCACCCAGAAAATTTGCTGGGTAAGAATCGAGCGCAGGCTTTTTGAGACGCTCATCAACTGCTGCTGGTTCACCTGCAGGTTGATGGCCATCATCAGCTGGTTACCGAGCTGCTTGTTCATCTGGTCGAGCAATTCACGGCGCATATCGACCACCTGGGTCAGCGCATCGGTCACTTCGTCGGTGACGTCGGTTTGGTGGCCCTCTTCCAGCTTCGCCACGAAATCGTCGCTCTGGAACAGCGCATCGCGCTGCTGATTCACTTCAAACTGCTCAAGACGCAGGTCCGCAATGCGGTTGGTCATGTCTTCCAGTTCATCCGCCGACGGCAGCGTCTGCTGTTCCTGATAGAGAATACGCGACAGCAGCAGGCTGCCTTTGAGCATCGAAATCTGTTCTTTGATATTGCGTTCAGACTGCAGCGCGCGGTCGAGCCAGGTTTTGACGCGAATATTCTGCTGCACCAGCTGGTTGCCGGTTTCGGTCGCGTTGATCAGGCGTTCGCTGAGTTGATGGTTAACATCCAACTCCTGTTTGACCAACGGATTTGCCTGAATGCGTTCGGCATCGTCAGGCGAGACCGCTTCCTGCGCCGTTTTTTCGGTCAGGATCAGACGCTTGCTGTTTACCGCTTCCTGTAACAGCTGGAGCTGATGCTGAAGCCGATTGCTGTTGGCAGTGACGTAATCGCGCTGTTTTTGCAGCGTGTCCTGCAACACGGTGTTGCCAGAGAGGCTTTTACGCTGCTGATCGAGTTCGGCATTGAGCAGTGCCTGCTGCACTAACAGCATGGTTTGTTGAGTCGGACGCAGCGCGTCTTCACCCACGGTGGTGCCGTTCAGGCGATTACGAATCTGTTGAAGCTGCTGGGAGGCGTTGTACATGGCATTCTGCACGCGTTCGGGCTGCGTTTGCAGGGAGACCAGCTGGCTGTTGTAGGTGGCGAGATCGTTCTGCGCGGTTTGCAGTTGATCGAGCACGTCGCTCACCCGTGATTCCAGCTGGCGCATGGAAAGCTGATTCAGGTTTTTGCGGGTTTCGTCGTCGTTGTCGACGTCAGACAGCGCGTTGAGGCTATCGGTGGCCTGGCGCATTTTGGCCGGTGCCTGGTCTATCTGCTGTTTAAGCTGCGCGGTTTCATCTTTGACGCGGTCAATTTTATCGAGCAGTTGCAGCGTGTCCGACAGATCCTGCTCAACGAGCTTATCCTGCGGAGTGAGTTCTTTTTTCTTGCTCAGCGTTGTGAGCTGCTTTTGCACGTCGGCCCGTTCAGGCAGATCGTTATTGCTTTGCGCGCGCGCCTGGGAAATGCCAGTGGCACTGAAGAAAAAGGTCAGCGCGATGATGAACGCGGGAAATGATTTTCGCCAGAAATTGTTGTGCAGCATAGAGTCAGCATGAATGAGTTCAGGGCCGGAGACGCCGGGAGCAATTGCCGGCGAAGAATAGCATTTCTCCCGTTCGCCGAATAGCAGGCAGCCTTAGGAAAATTCCGGGTATATTCCGTTTTACCCGTTCATTGCGATGGGGCGGCCCGCAGCGTCGGGCAAAACTGGTACATTTCCAGCAAAATAGCGATGTAGTCTCTGGCTTCTTTTTTCAGGTCAAACGTGTCGGGAGAAAATAACCAGTTTTCGACAATCCCGGAAATATAGCTACGCATTAAAATGGCGGCGCGTCGGGTGAGTAAATCAGCCGGAAGTTGTCCGGCGAGGGTACATTCTCGTAGGGCCTGCTCTACCCGGTCATAACTTTCGAGACAAAGGTCGCGCTGAACCTGCTGCACCACGGCCATTTCGCCAACAAATTCACATTTATGGAAGATAATCTCCATCAATAACCGCCGACGCTCTACCACCACCGTCGCTTCCAGAATATAAACTAATATTTCCCTAAGAACTGAGAGTGGATCGCCAGGGAATTTTGCCTGATACTCAGACTCAAGTCTGCCGATACTGAATTCATAAAGCTGCCAGATTTCATTAAATAAATCTGATTTGTTCTTGAAATGCCAGTAAATTGCTCCGCGGGTTACACCAGCCGCTTTTGCAATCTCGGCCAACGAGGTGGTTGATACCCCCCGTTGGGAAAATAATCGCAGGGCCACATCAAGAATGTGATGCCGTGTTTCCAGGGCTTGTTGTTTGGTTTTTCGTGCCATAGGTTGGTGAATTTACAGAGGTTAGATTTACATACATTTGTGAATGTATGTACCATAGCACGACCATAATATAAAGCAGCAATGGGTTTGTGGACATTTGATCCATGGATCAATTTGAAATCGGACACTCGAGGTTTACATATGAACAAAAACAGAGGGTTAACGCCTCTGGCGGTCGTTCTGATGCTTTCAGGCAGCTTAGCGCTTACAGGATGTGACGATAAACAGGCTCAACAAGGAGCGGCCCATACACCAGAAGTTGGTGTAGTAACGCTCAAAACCGAACCTCTCCAAATCACGACTGAATTACCTGGCCGCACCAGTGCTTTCCGTATCGCAGAAGTTCGTCCTCAGGTGAGTGGCATTATCCTGAAACGCAACTTTACGGAAGGCGGTGAAATCAAGGCTGGCGAGTCTCTGTATCAGATTGATCCAGCAACCTATCAGGCTTCCTATGACAGCGCGAAAGGCGATCTGGCGAAAGCACAAGCCGCAGCCAAAATTGCTCAGGTAACGGTCAACCGTTATCAGAAACTGGTGGGTACTCAGTACATCAGTAAACAAGATTACGACACTGCGCTGGCGGATGCTCAGCAGGCTAATGCCGCCGTACTGGCTGCGAAAGCCGCCGTTGAAACTGCGCGTATCAACCTGGCTTACACCAAAGTGACCTCCCCTATCGGCGGCCGCATTGGCAAATCTTCTGTTACCGAAGGTGCGCTGGTACAGAACGGTCAGGCTGACGCATTGGCAACCGTGCAGCAGCTCGATCCTCTCTATGTGGATGTGACGCAATCCAGTAACGATTTCCTTCGTCTGAAGCAGGAACTGACCAGCGGCTCGCTGAAGCAAGTTGACGGCAAAGCGAAGGTCGACCTTGTTACTCAGGACGGTATCAAATATTCGCAGAGCGGTACCCTGGAATTCTCTGATGTGACCGTAGACCAGACCACCGGTTCTATCACCCTGCGTGCAGTGTTCCCTAACCCGGATCATACCCTGCTGCCAGGGATGTTCGTTCGGGCGAAGCTGGAAGAAGGCACTAACCCATCGGCGCTGCTGGTACCACAGCAGGGCTTAACCCGCACCCCACGTGGTGATGCCAGCGTTATGGTGGTCGGTGAAGGCGATAAAGTTGAACTTCGCCAGGTTACCGCGAATCAGGCGTTTGGTGACAAATGGCTGGTTACCGACGGCCTGAAAGCAGGCGATCGCGTCATCATTACCGGATTACAAAAAGTAAAACCGGGCGCTCAGGTAAAAGCGCAGGAAGTCACTTCTGACAATCAGCAGCAAACCGCAGGTAATGCGGCGTCAGAACAGCCTAAGTCTTAACTTAAACAGGAGACGTTAAGACATGCCTAATTTCTTTATCGATCGCCCCATATTCGCATGGGTGATCGCCATCATTATCATGCTGGCAGGGGGACTTGCGATCCTCAAATTGCCGATAGCGCAATATCCAACGATTGCGCCACCGGCAATTGCCATCACGGCCGTGTATCCCGGAGCGGATGCTGAGACCGTGCAGAACACCGTGACGCAGGTTATCGAACAGAACATGAACGGTATCGATAACCTGATGTATATGTCGTCCAACGGTGACTCTACCGGTACAGCAACCATTACGCTGACCTTCCAGTCTGGTACCGATCCAGACATCGCGCAGGTTCAGGTGCAGAACAAACTGCAGCTGGCGATGCCGCTTCTGCCGCAGGAAGTTCAGCAGCAGGGCGTGAGCGTAGAGAAAGCGTCAAGCAGCTTCCTGATGGTTGTCGGTGTGATTAACACCAACGGCACCATGACGCAGGACGATATCTCCGACTACGTTGCAGCCAACATGAAGGATCCGATCAGCCGTACTTCCGGCGTCGGTGACGTTCAGCTGTTCGGTTCTCAGTACGCGATGCGTATCTGGATGGACCCGAACAAACTGAATAACTTCCAGTTGACCCCTGTGGACGTTATCACCGCGCTGAAAGCACAGAACGCCCAGGTTGCAGCCGGTCAGTTAGGCGGTACTCCGCCGGTGAAAGGCCAGCAACTGAACGCCTCGATCATTGCCCAGACGCGTCTGACTAACACCGATGAGTTCGGCAAAATCTTGCTGAAAGTGAATCCGGACGGCTCACAGGTTCGTCTGCGTGACGTGGCGAAGATTGAACTCGGCGGCGAAAACTACGACGTTGTGGCGAAGTTTAACGGACAGCCTGCATCAGGTCTGGGGATCAAACTGGCGACCGGCGCGAACGCGCTGAACACCGCCGATGCGATTCGCGCTGAACTGGCCCGTATGGAGCCCTTCTTCCCTGCCGGGATGAAAATTGTTTACCCGTACGACACCACGCCGTTCGTAAAAATCTCCATTCACGAAGTGGTTAAAACGCTGGTTGAAGCGATTATCCTCGTGTTCCTCGTCATGTATCTGTTCCTGCAGAACTTCCGAGCCACGCTGATCCCAACCATCGCGGTGCCTGTGGTACTGCTCGGCACCTTTGCGGTACTTTCCGCATTCGGCTTCTCGATAAACACCCTGACGATGTTCGGGATGGTACTCGCCATCGGCCTGTTGGTGGATGACGCCATCGTGGTGGTCGAGAACGTCGAGCGTGTGATGGCCGAGGAAGGACTTCCGCCGAAAGAAGCCACCCGTAAATCAATGGGCCAGATCCAGGGCGCGTTGGTGGGTATCGCGATGGTACTGTCCGCAGTATTCATCCCGATGGCCTTCTTCGGCGGTTCAACCGGTGCGATTTATCGTCAGTTCTCCATCACCATCGTATCGGCGATGGCGCTGTCGGTTCTTGTGGCGTTGATCCTGACCCCTGCGCTGTGTGCCACCATGCTGAAGCCGATTCAGAAAGGCGGCCACGGCGAGCACAAAGGATTCTTCGGCTGGTTTAACCGCATGTTCGATAAGAGCACGCATCATTACACCGACAGCGTAGGCAACATTCTGCGCAGCACCGGTCGTTACTTGCTGCTCTACATCATCATCGTGGTGGGCATGGCTTATCTGTTCGTTCGACTGCCAAGCTCCTTCTTGCCGGATGAAGACCAGGGCGTGTTCCTGACCATGGCGCAGCTGCCTGCAGGTGCGACGCAGGAACGTACGCAGAAAGTCCTTGATGAGGTGACGGATTACTACCTCAACAAAGAGAAAGCGAACGTTGAATCCGTGTTTGCGGTTAACGGCTTCGGCTTCGCCGGTCGTGGCCAGAACACCGGTATCGCGTTCGTTTCTCTGAAGGACTGGAGTGAACGTCCGGGTGACGAAAACAAAGTTGGCGCGATTACCGGTCGTGCGATGGCGCGCTTCTCGCAGATTAAAGATGCGATGGTGTTCGCCTTCAACCTGCCAGCGATTGTTGAACTGGGTACGGCAACCGGCTTTGACTTCCAGCTGATTGACCAGGCGGGCCTCGGCCACGAAAAACTGACCCAGGCGCGTAACCAGCTGTTTGGCGAAGTGGCTAAGCACCCTGATATGCTGGTCGGTGTACGTCCGAACGGTCTGGAAGATACGCCGCAGTTCAAAATCGATATTGATCAGGAAAAAGCGCAGGCGTTGGGTGTGTCCATTAGCGACATCAACACCACGCTGGGAGCCGCCTGGGGCGGTAGCTACGTCAACGACTTCGTCGACCGTGGCCGCGTGAAAAAAGTGTATGTGATGTCCGAAGCGCCATACCGTATGCTGCCGAACGATATTGGCAACTGGTACGTGCGTGGCAGCAATGGTCAGATGGTGCCGTTCTCCGCCTTCTCTACTTCGCGTTGGGAATACGGTTCGCCGCGTCTGGAACGCTATAACGGTCTGCCTTCAATGGAAATCCTCGGCCAGGCTGCACCGGGTAAGAGTACCGGTGAAGCGATGCTGCTGATGGAACAACTGGCGGGCAAACTGCCAACCGGCGTGGGCTACGACTGGACGGGCATGTCCTACCAGGAACGTCTGTCCGGTAACCAGGCCCCTGCCCTGTACGCAATTTCACTGATTGTCGTGTTCTTGTGTCTGGCTGCCCTGTACGAGAGCTGGTCGATTCCGTTCTCGGTCATGCTGGTGGTTCCGCTCGGGGTTGTGGGTGCGCTGTTAGCCGCCACCTTCCGCGGGTTGACCAACGACGTGTACTTCCAGGTAGGCCTGCTGACAACCATTGGCTTGTCGGCGAAGAACGCGATTCTTATCGTGGAATTCGCCAAAGACCTGATGGAGAAAGAAGGTAAGGGCCTGATTGAATCAACGCTCGAGGCAGTCCGTATGCGTCTGCGTCCGATTCTGATGACCTCCCTGGCGTTTATCCTTGGGGTAATGCCGCTGGTTATCAGCACCGGTGCAGGTTCCGGCGCACAGAACGCCGTTGGTACAGGCGTAATGGGCGGGATGGTCACCGCGACCGTGCTGGCTATCTTCTTTGTTCCTGTGTTCTTCGTGGTGGTTCGCCGCCGTTTCAGTAAAAAGAACGAAGATGTCGAACATACTCATCCGGTAGAACGTCATTAATTAGCGTTTGCTGTAATGAAAAAGGGCCGCTTCTGCGGCCCTTCTTTTTTGTCTCATAAGATTAATCGCACGTATTGCGTAATGGTTTATTTAACGATAACCATCAGCAGGGATATAATCCTAATAATGTGGATATTTTCCGCAGGCAATATGAGGAAATTCTGCCTTGCTTTTCAGACGATCTCTTAGGATTACTCTTAGATTGTTTGCCTGATACGCAATGGCTATTCATTAAAACGGGTTTTCATTCAACATAAGCTAATGAAAAATAAGCGTGTCTACGCCTATTTTCCGATAACAGTCTTACGTCATTAGTATTAGAAATGTCGTGTAATGTGGATGATGGCACGGTAAATAACGGTAATTGTAATTTTTCGTAATAGCGCGGTGAAATCTTTTTCAGAGTAGATTATAGTTACCGTATCAGGTTCACAGCGTATGTTCCGGGTCAGACAGTAGTATCCATCCCACACGGTGTTTGTTGATTAATCATAAGGGGATGCGTTATGGACGAGTATTCGCCAAAAAGACATGATCTCGCACAGCTTAAATTCCTCTGTGAAACGCTGTATCATGACTGTCTCGCTAACCTTGAAGAAAACCGAGCTGGCTGGGTTAATGACCCAACGTCGGCGCTGAATCTTCAACTCAATGAACTGATCGAGCATATTGCAACCTTCGCACTTAATTACAAAATTAAGTATAACGAAGACAATAAATTGATCGCGCAAATCGATGAATATCTGGACGATACCTTTATGTTGTTCAGTAACTACGGCATTAATGCAGATGATCTGCAAAAATGGCGGAAGTCTGGTAACAGACTTTCCCGTTGCTTTGTCAATCTTAGCCGGACGAACCCTGTAAGTCTTTCTTGTTAAAATTATTACAATCAAAAAAGGTGAAGTTATGTCAGATCAACCTTTAACAAAAACTGATTATTTGATGCGACTGCGACGTTGTCAGACGCTTGATACATTAGAACGCGTTATTGAAAAGAATAAATATGAACTCTCAGATAATGAGTTGGCTGTTTTTTACTCAGCAGCGGACCATCGTCTTGCAGAACTCACCATGAATAAGCTCTATGATAAAATCCCATCGTCTGTGTGGAAATTTATACGTTAATAAACACTGCTTATGCTCCTCCTCCCCCGACTTTCTTTACTGACAACAGTACAGATTACAATGTGATAAAAGTCACACGCCGAGCCAGGGAACGTTCCCCATTGGCGCGACAGCCTATACTGTGACTCTCTGATCAAAAGGAGAATCACATGAGTGAAGAAAAACGTAAAATGATCGCCGGAGAGCTGTATCGTCCGGGTGATACCACCCTCCGTGCCGACCGTTTACGCGCCAGAAATGCCCTGCATCAATACAATCACTCCTCGCCTGAGGAGAAAGCGCTACGTTCCCGTTTGCTGGGGGAACTGCTCGGGCGGGCTGAAGACGCATATATTGAACCCACTTTCCGCTGCGACTACGGTTACAACATTTTCCTCGGCCAAAACTTTTACGCTAATTTCGACTGCGTGATGCTGGACGTCTGTCCGATTCAAATTGGCGATAACTGCATGCTCGCCCCCGGCGTACATATTTATACCGCCACCCATCCGCTCGATGCCGACGAACGAAATAGCGGGGCGGAATATGGAAAACCGGTGACGATTGGCAACAGCGTCTGGATTGGCGGCAGGGCTATCATTAATCCGGGAGTCACTATCGGCGATAATGCAGTGATTGCCTCCGGTGCGGTGGTAGTCAAAGATGTCCCGGCCAATGCGGTGGTGGGCGGCAATCCGGCGAAGATAATCAAAATGCTCTCCTGACTGTTATGCTTTTCTGTCACTGAACTGTTACTTTTCGCCTGAATTGACGCAACATAAAATGGGGCATCCCCCGATTCAGGCATAACAGAAGGCGCAGATGTCCGAAATCCAACAACTGCTCACCCGCACCATCAACGAGCTGAACAGCATCGAGAAGCGTGACAACCGTCCGCGCTTCAGCATCAGCTTTATCCGCCGCTTCCCAGGGCTGTTTATCGCCATGTATCTCGGCTTCCTCGCCACCTGGATTGTCATGTACCGCTCGGAAACGCTGGCGGATTCCCAATGGCTATTGGTGGTGTTGTTCATCGTGATGAATGGATTTTTCTTTTTTGACGTGGCCCCGCGCTACCGTTACGAAGATATCGACGTGCTCGATTTCCGCGTCTGCTACAACGGCGAGTGGTACAACACCCGTTTCGTACCCGACACGCTGATCGACAGCATCATGCATTCGCCGCGCGTGGCAGAGCCGCAGAAAAGCCAGCTAAAGAAAATGGTCGCCACCAAAGGCGAACTGTCGTTCTACGATATATTTACTCTGACCCGCGCCGAGTCTGCGTCATAAGCCGATTCAGGGTACGGATCCCGGCCACAAACCGCGACGCCGAGGTATTGCCGTACCCCAGCACCAGCCCCGTTTCGCCTTGAGACGGGTCAAGATAGAAACGACTCAGCGCCGCCGGGGCCAGCTGGAACTGGCGCGCTAAATCCACCACCTTTCCGTCATCAATCCCGGCGATTTTCACCGTCAGGTGCATCCCGCCTTCCCCGGCCGAAATACAATGCGGCAGCGTCAGCTCCTGCTGAATGGCCGCCCGCAGCTGCGCCTGACGCTTGCGGTACAAGCGACGCATCGACGCCAGATGCCGCGCGTAGTGCCCTTCTTCAATGAAATGTGCCAGCGTGCGCTGCTCCACGCGATGCCCACCGCGCAGCAAAGAATGAATCGCGGGCTGCACCGATTTCGCCAGCGCTTTGGGCATCACCACAAAACCAATGCGCAGCGACGGAAACAGCGTTTTGCTGAAGGTCCCGAGATACACCACCGGCGCATTCGGCACCATCCCGAGCATCGCCGGGATCGGCTCGCCGCTGTAGCGAAACTCGCTGTCGTAATCATCTTCAATAATCCACGCGTCGTGCTGACGGGCGAACGCCAGCCACGCCAGACGTCGGGGGGCGCTCATCAGATTTCCGAGTGGATACTGATGCGAAGGCGAGGTGAAAATGAACCGGGGCGCGGGCAATTCTGATGAGGTAAAGCACATGCCTTCCTCGTCCACCGGCAGGCCATGAATCGGCAATCCGGCGGAAATAAACGCGCTGCGGGCGCCAAAATAACCGGGGTCTTCAAACCACACCGGCTGGCCTCTTTCGCTCAGCAGCTGCGTGCACAAATTCAGCCCTTCGCGTGCGCCTTCGGTAATCACTACCTGGCTTGCATCACAATCAATCCCGCGTGACAGCGCCAGATGCCGGGCGATCGCCACCCGCAGCGACGCTTCGCCAGCGGAATCACCGTAGCCCAACAGCATGCTGCCTTCATCACGCCATACGCGGTCGAGTAGACGCCGCCAAAGTGGCAACGGGAAATAGTTCACCGCAGGCGTACCCGGCGTAAACGCCAGCACTGGCGAATCCCGACGCGTACCCGCGGGCAGCTGCGCCAGATGCGGTGGCAGGCTGATTGCCGAGGATGCGGTCGTATCAATCGCCGAGGAATGCGGCAGCGTCGCTACCTGCGAGCCCTGCCGGTCACGCAGCAAGTAGCCTTCCGTCGCCAGCTGGTCCAGCGCGGCGTTGATGGTGTTGCGCGAAAGCCGCAGCTGCTGGGCAATGGCGCGCGATCCAGGCAATCGGCTCTTCGGCTGCAGCTGCCCTTTCAGAATGGCGTGGCGCAGCGCGTGGTAAATTGTCCGCTGCAGCGTTTCGCCGTCGCGCAGCTGCAAGGCCTTCGCCAACAGCCCATAAAACGCATCATCAGGAATATTCATCGGCTCTCCTCGTGGTACCACCAGAAGATACTCCCGTGGATCTTTTTAGGGAACCATCAACACCCTATTCTGCATGAACACGTCCATCAAGGAGTCAGTATGAGTCAGAATAATGAGTTTGGTCAGCCGGTTGGTGAAGCCCTTACGGACTGGCAGCCGCGCCCGCATCCGGGTCGTGAAACCCTGGAAGGCCGTCTGTGCCGCCTCGAACCTTTAGGTGTCGAACATGCCGACGCGCTTTTTGCCGCCTATCAACTGGCAGAAGATACCCGCGCCTGGACGTGGCTGCTGCGCGAGGCGGACCCCGACGTGGAAAGCTACCGGGCGTGGGTGCAAAGCGTGGTGACGTTGCAGGACCCGATTCACTTTGCCGTCATCGATAAACAGACCGGGCAGCCGGTTGGCACGCTGGCGCTGATGCGCATCGACAGTAAAAATGGCGTTGTGGAAGTGGGCCACGTGCATTTTTCACCGCTGCTGAGCCGCACGCCGATGTCCACCGAAGCGCAATGGCTGCTGATGCGTTACGCGTTCGATACCCTAGGCTATCGCCGCTATGAGTGGAAATGTAACAGTCTGAATGCGCCGTCACGCCGCGCTGCGCTGCGCATGGGCTTTCAATATGAAGGGCAATTTCGTCAGGCGCTGGTTATCAAAGGGCATAACCGCGACACCGACTGGTTTTCGATTATCGACCAGGAGTGGCCTGAAGTAGATGGCGCAATGCAGAAATGGCTTGCCGCCGACAATTTTACCGCCGACGGCAAGCAGAGGACTTCCCTGGAAAGTTGGCGAAAGCCAAAACGTTAACGTCTTTTCTTGCGCCCCTGCACGGCTTTAAAGCGGGGGTTTGTTTTGCAAATGACGAACAGCCGCCCTTTGCGTCTGACAATCTGACAATCCGGGTGGCGCTGTTTCGCGCTTTTAAGTGAATTAAGAACCTGCATGTTTAGCCTCGTTTCGCATCAAGAAAACCGCCAAAACGCTGACGGAAACGCGCCATGCTGCCTTCATTCGAGAAGGTTTTTTGCTTCCCGGTATAGAACGGATGCGATTTAGACGACACTTCAAGGGTGATGTACGGAAAGGTTTCTCCGTCCAGTTCGATTTCCCTGTCGGTTTTAATGGTCGACCCGACTTTGAAGTATTCGTTGGCGCTGGTGTCGTGGAACACCACGGTACGGTAGTGTGGATGGATATCGGCTCT
The DNA here is from genome assembly GCF_003935895.2 of Scandinavium goeteborgense. Classification (GTDB taxonomy): domain Bacteria; phylum Pseudomonadota; class Gammaproteobacteria; order Enterobacterales; family Enterobacteriaceae; genus Scandinavium; species Scandinavium goeteborgense. The sequence continues at coordinate 3,504,055 of NZ_CP054058.1, forward strand.
CATAATCAACCTCGGTTGTTATAGTATAACATAACAATAAAGTACGTCATCTGATGACCAATATCAACCCTACTAAATCCAGGCCTTAATATTTTGCGCGGCGGCACTCCGTTTGCACGGGCTTACGCTACGAAAATAGGCCTGGTAAGCGCAGCGTCACCGGGCGTTCTTCTGTTCGCGCCCCACCAGCAGCGTGGTCAGCGTAAACGACAGCACCAGCGCAATCACTACGCCCGACAGCGCAAAGACAAAATACGGGCCGATATACGCCGGTAAACTGAAGATGCTCGACAAAATGTAGCCGTACAGACGCACGCCGAAGAATGCGATAAACGCCGAGGCCACTGAACTGGCAATCGTGGCGGCGATAAAGGCTTTTTTATATCGCGTCAGCACGCCAAACAGCGCCGGTTCGGTAATGCCGAGCAGGGCCGAAACCGCCGTCGATAGCGTCACCGTACGGTCCTGACGGTCCTTGCTCAAGCGCCAGATAGCAAACGTCGCCCCGGCAATCGCCATATTGGCCATAAACATCATTGGCATCAGCATGTCGTAGCCGCGGTCGCTGAAGTTTTGCAGGGCAATCGGCGTCATCGCGTGATGCATCCCGGTCAGGATCGCCACCGGACGGATCGCGCCCACCACCAGCCCGGCGAAGCATGCCGAGACGCTGAACAGTCCTTCGATAAACAGCGCCAGCCCTTTGCCCAGCCAGATGCCAATCGGACCAATCACCACCAGTGCCGCCAGCGCGCCGATAAACAGCGTCAGCGTTGGCGTGAACACGGTTTTCAGCACCTCCGGCATAATGCTGTCGACCCATTTATGGATGTATTTCAGCGCCAGTACCGAGAAAATCACTGGAATAACGCTCGATGAATAGTTAAACACCGACACCGGGATCGCGTTCATCAACCACAGTGCGGAAGCCGCATCCGGCTGGTGTGTCGCCAGCGCCTTCGCCGCGTCGATCAGGGTCGGATACATCAAACAGGCCGCTACCGCAGCCGCGAGGTATTCATTGGTTTTAAAGATTTTCGCCGCGGAAACCGCCAGGAAGAACGGCAGGAAATAGAACACGCCGCTGGCGATCAGGTCGATGACCATCACCGTTTCGCTTTTCGGCGACACCACCTTCAGCGCGATTAATCCGGCCAGTAACCCTTTGATCATCCCGGCCCCGGCAATCGCCGGCACAATCGGACCAAACACCCCAGAGACAGTATCCATAAACAGCGACACCAGGCTTTTACGTCCTTTCGCGTCCGATGCAGCTGGCGTATCACGCTGACCCAGCGTTTCCTGCAATTGCTCATACCAGCCGTTCACCTTCGGGCCGATAATTATCTGGAACTGATCGCTTTGTAATTGCGCACCCAGCACGCCGGGCAGCTTCTTAATTTCGCTCTGTTCGATTTTGCTATCATCAATTAAATCAAAACGTAAGCGGGTCATGCAGTGCCAGACTTTATTGATATTATCCTGCCCGCCGACCAGCTGAATAATCCGGGCGATGGCGTCTCGCGTCCCCATAGTGACTCCTGCGAAGTGTTCTTGTTTTGGTTATCTGGATGGTAATCAAGCCCACTACGTAAAACAAACCAATAAAATTTGAAGGCCCTCACACTTCTTAATCTAATTAACGTTCAATGCTATTCCCGAGCACAATTGGTCTGGTTTTTAATTCAATAACCACTCTATTTCAGACCAAAATATTTATTCCAGAAAAAGGTTTACCTACCCCTAAAAATAGGGCGAAGATAAATCATCAATCGTGTTCTTTTTTCGTCTCAGACAGGGAGCTTTTTTCCGTGCAACCGACGCTTATTACCGCTATCGACTGCTTCATCACCCGCCCGGACCGCCACAATCTGGTGACGGTGCGCGTTACCACTGACAAAGGCGTTGTCGGCCTCGGCTGCGCCACGTTTCAACAGCGCCCGCTGGCAGTCAAAACGCTGGTCGATAAATATCTGCGTCCGCTGCTGATGGGCCGCGACGCCAACAATATCGAAGATCTCTGGCAGATGATGAACGTCAACGCCTACTGGCGTAATGGCCCGGCGATGAACAATGCCTTGGCCGGGGTCGATATGGCGCTGTGGGATATCAAAGCGCGGCTGGCGAATATGCCGCTGTATCAGCTGCTGGGCGGAAAATCCCGGGATGCGATCGCCGCCTATTCTCACGCCAGCGGCGAAACGCTGGATGAGCTGTACGTCGCCGTCGACGGGCTGCTGGAAAAAGGCTACCGCCACATTCGCTGCCAGCTCGGCTTTTACGGCGGCACGCCGACGGAATTACATGCCCCAGAAAACCCTTCGTCCGGCGCGTGGTTCGATCAGGACCAGTACATGCGCAACACGGTGGAGATGTTCCGCGCCCTACGCGAGCGCTACGGCCATCGTTTCCATATTCTGCATGACGTCCACGAACGTCTGTTCCCGCAGCAGGCGGTGCAGTTAGCCAAACAACTGGAACCGTACCAGCCGTACTTTATTGAAGATATTTTGCCGCCGCAGCAAACCCCGTGGCTGGCGCAAATTCGCCAGCAGAGCAGCGTTCCGCTGGCGTTGGGCGAGCTGTTCAACAACCCTGCGGAATGGCACGACGTGATTGTGAACCGGCAGATTGATTTTATTCGCTGCCATGTATCGCAGATTGGCGGGATCACCCCGGCGCTGAAGCTGGCGGTGCTGTGTCAGGCCTTTGGTGTGCGTCTGGCCTGGCATGGCCCTGGCGACATGACGCCGATTGGCGTGGCGGTCAATACGCATCTGAATATTCATCTGCACAATGCCGCAATTCAGGAATACATTCCCCGTTCGGCGACCACCGACGCGGTATTCCCAGGCGCACCGGAAGTCAAAGATGGCTACGTTTATCCGCCGCAGGCCAACGGCATTGGTGTCGATTTCAACGAAGCGCTGGCCCTCGCACATCCGGTGGTCTATCGCCCACATGAATGGACCCAAAGCCGCCTGCCCGACGGCTCGCTGCATACGCCGTAATCAGCCCGGCTGCTGGCGGAATGCGAGGTTATCGCGGTTATGCGGAATCACGTAGGTGCAGGTGTAGTTGATATCGATAATGTCGCTGACGGCGTAAACCTGCCCGCCTGCCAGTATGCCGCGGTTGTTAATGAGCATCGCCGGGCTGCCCTTTTTGCAGCCCAATAATTCCGCCTGTTCCCGCGTGACGTTGACCGCCCGATAGGTCGTGAGCATGTGCGAAATTTGATAGCCCTTTTCCAGAACATATTGCTGTAACGATCGTTCGATAACCTGCTGATTGAGGTCAGCGAACGCCGCCGACGGCATCCGCGACACCTCGATTTGCACTGGGCTGTCGTCAACATAGCGCAGACGACAAAACTGCCAGATAAAATCATCATCCGTTAGCCCGAATATCTGTTGCTCCTCGCGATTCGGGCGTTTTTTATGCAGGCTTATCATCCGGTAACGCATCTGGTCGAAACGCTTTTCGGTAATCGAGTTGTACACCAGCGGATTATTTCGCGCCTGTTCGTTAATCCAGCACCCCGACCCCTGCACAATTCTGACGACGCCAATACTCGCCAGCTTTTCCAGCGCCTGACGCACCGTAAAGCGCGACACGCCGTATTCTTCCGCCAGCTGTCGTTCAGGCGGCAGTTTGCGCGGGACTGCATCACTCTGCTGATAAATCTTGCTGAGCAGATCCTGCGTGACGAACTCATTTTTTTTCATCGGGGCTTCCCAAATTTGTCCTTTGAAAAAAGACAGTTAACCCTATCATTGCATATAATTGGCAGAACATGACGAATTCAGCGCTGAAAGGAAAGCAAGCCCATGACATCTAAAAGCACGGTCAGTCTGGTCGTGGGCGTGCTCATCCTTTCGGTCTTATTGCCGGTCACGCTCAGCGTGTGGCTCGCGCATTATCAGGCAGAAAAAGAGTTTACCCGCGATCTGAATAACTATGGCGAACGCGTCATTTTGCGCTCGCATCTGGTGGTGGAACAGGCTAAATCAGCCCTCAAAGTCGTCGATGCATTTCAGGGCCCAGCTTGTAGCGAAGCCCATTTGCAGGCGATGCGCCGCGCGTCATATACCCACCGCGACGTACAAGAAATTATCGCGCTCAATGGCATCAAGCCGCAGTGCTCATCGCTGGAAAGCCACAGCAGAGACATGCAGTTTCCGCCCACCAATCGCCAGACGCCGGACGGCTATCGGGTATGGCTGACCGACAACAACGATTTGGGTATCAAACATTTCATGGTCGCGCTGGCGAGCCAACGCCATATGGTAATGACCGATCCGGCGTCGTTTGTTGACGTCGTCCCGTTTGCGTCCTGGACTATCAACACCGTGCTGATTGGTAGCCTGAGCCACGGCATCGTCGCCCAAACCGCCCCCTTCGATCTGAAACTCTGGGAGCAAGCACGCCGCAGCGGCGAGCAGACTTTCGAGCATAACGGCATGCTGTACAACATGCTCGACTACCCGGATATCGGCCTGTCGCAGGTGGTCTGGGCCCCTATGGCGCCGCTAACCGACAAATGGCACCAGCAATTGCTGCTCTGGCTGCCGCTCGGCGTGTTAATCAGCGTGCTCGCGTCGCTACTGATTTTGCGCATGGTGCGCAATCTGCAATCGCCCTATCACCGGATGCTCGACGCCATCAACGCCCGCAGCCTCGACGTCTATTATCAGCCGATTGTCTCGTTACGCTCGGGGCGCATCGTGGGGGCGGAAGCGCTGGCCCGCTGGCGGCAGCCGGACGGCACCTTTTTGTCACCAGAAATTTTCGTGCCGCTGGCCGAGCAGACCGGGCTGATTACCCGCCTGACCGGCCTCATCGTCGAAAAAGTGTTTGAGGATTTGGGCCCATGGCTGAAGCAGCATCCGGACCAGCATGTCTCGATCAATCTCGATCCGCAGGATTTGATCACTACGCGGTTGCCTGCCCAGCTCGCCCAGCAGTTGAACAAATGGCATTTAACGCCCTCACAAGTGGCATTAGAGCTCACTGAACGCAGCTTTATCGATTTGAAAAACAGTGCCAGCACCCTGAGCCAGCTACGTCAGGCGGGATATGCGCTGTACATCGATGATTTCGGCACCGGCTATTCCAGCCTCAGCTATCTGCAAAATCTCGATGTCGACATCATCAAAATCGATAAGTCGTTTGTCGATGCGCTGGAGTTTAAAAACGTCACCCCGCACATCATCGAAATGGCCAAATCATTGCAGCTGGCGATGGTGGCGGAAGGCGTGGAAACTGAGTTGCAGCGCCGCTGGCTGGCGGATCACGGCGTGCAGTTTGGTCAGGGGTGGCTGTTCTGCAAGGCGTTGCCGAAAGCGGAATTTATGACCTGGGCGCAGGAAAACTTCGCGAAGGAATAAGCTACCCTTAACTCTTGGACCTAACCCAGGAGCGCTCGTATGCAAAAGAAACCCTGGCCGTTACACGACGTTCGGCACTGGCTTGAGCCCGGACCGGTGGTGCTAATCAGCAGTCACTGGCAGGGAAAGAGCAATATCATGACCCTCGGCTGGCACACCATTCTTGAGTTTTCGCCGTCGCTGGTCGGGCTGATGATTTCAGGCGGCAATATCAGTTTCGACATGATTCGCCAGAGCGGCGAATGCGTCATCAATCTGCCTGATATTTCGCTTGCCGACACGGTGGCGAAAGTCGGCAACTGCGATGGCGACCAGCATGACAAGTTCGCAGAATTTGCGCTGACCGAGGAAAAAAGTGAGCGCGTGAAAGCCCCGTCGATTGCAGAGTGTCACGCAAATTTTGAGTGCCGCGTGTATGACGACGCGATGGTGGATAGATACAATTTCTTTGTCATGGAGGTGATCGCCGCGCGGGCGAAGCCTCAACCAGAATGGCCGAAAACCCTGCATTACAGCGGAAATGGCGTGTTTCGTACCGACGGTGAACGGCTCGACAAACATCACCTGTTCACCAAAGTGTCCTGAGTAAAACGGCTGGCGGCACGCCGCACAGCCGTATTCAACGCTTACTCGTCGAGGATCGGGGCAAAGCCGCCGTAAATCATCCGTTTACCATCAAACGGCATGCTGTCGCCCATCTCTTTCATCCGCGGATCGGCCATCATCTTCGCGTTGGCCGCATCCCGAACCTCTTTCGAGGGGTACTCAATCCAGCTGAAAACCACTTCTTCATTGTCTTCGGCTTTTACCGCCATGCGAAAATCGGTCAGCTTGCCGTCCGGCACATCGTCTGCCCAACATTCCACCACGCGGGTTGCACCAAACTCTTTAAACAGCGGTGCCGCCTTTGCCGCCAGCGCGATATACGCCTCCTTTTTGTCCGCAGGCACGGCAACGACAAAACCATCAACATACTTCATGAGATAACCTCCGAAGTGAACGGTGCGGCCAGCGTTTCTGACCGCATCCGGCGTTGATAAGTTTAGTCGCGACGCCAGCTGAACGCATAACGCAGGCCGCGTGATGGCAGCAGGAATTCTGGCGACACGCTCGGGCTCCACGAATCATCGCCGCCGACGCCCATGTGGAACGCGTCGAGGTTCAGCCAGCAGCCTGCTTCTTCGCGCAGCAAATGCTGATGACTCACCGCATGCAACTGCTGCTGACCATAGCGGCTCAGGCCGAAATGGAACGCGCCCTGCCAGAGATTATCGCCATAGCGCAACTCGCGAGTGTCGCAGCGCAGGCCATTTTCAGTGGGGAAAATATACAGCGTATGCAGTTTTTCGAGCGGCAACGTCCAGCGGCCCTGGCGCGCGGCGAGCTTTCTGTCCGGGTAGTTTTCATGCGGCCCAAGCCCCAGCCACGATGCCTCTGGCGCAATGTCTGCCAGCTGACAGCACAGGCCGATACGTGCTGGCTCGGGGATATCGGTCGCCACGGTGACGTCGATTTCCGCATGAAGCGTACCGCGGTCGTCGATGCGCCAGTGTTTGTCCGAGATAAACAGCGCTTTCTGCTGATGCTCCCATACGTGGCGGGTGTGAATCACCACCTCATCGCCCTGACTGCGGGCGTCGCAGTGCAGTAGCCGCGCCTGCATGGCGTACAGTCCGGCGGCCTTCCAGCGTTCAACCCAGGCATTCGGATCGATACGTGTGGCTTCGCTGATGCCAATATCATTATCCAGCGGGGCGCGGGTGAAATTGTCCATCACCGGTGACAGCAGCCCCGGCTGCGCGTCTCGCCACCATTGGCTCAGATGCCCGCTATCCCGGCAAAACGCCCAGCGCTGGCTGCCGTGGCAGACGGTGAAGGCTTTTTCATTCACGTCCAGCTGCGGCGCATGACCCGTAACCCGTGAGGCAGGTACGGTGAGCGGCGCGGGCAGCGGCCACTGGTCCCAGGCGCAAAGATGATTGGCCTCAGACCAGGCGGTGGCATCGGCCTGCCACACTTCGACGTTCAGCCAGATTTCACCCTCGCCTGCGGGCAACGTCATATCCGACAGTTCAAGCAACTGGCTGCTCTGCGGCGCCAGATTCAGTGCGCACTCACCTTCGGCCAGACGTTCACCGTCGCGGGATATCCACCAGCACAGGCGTTCGTTATCGCTGCGGCGGAACAGGTATTCGCTGCTGATTTCCACGCTTAACGGCGCACGTGAATGCAGGCGGAACTGGAAAAACTGCTGCGCGCGTTTGGCTTCAAACAACGCCGGGTGCGGCGTGCGATCCGGGAAGACCAGGCCGTTCATGCAGAACTGACGATCGTTCGGCGTGTCGCCAAAATCACCGCCATAGGCCCAAAACGTCTGCCCCTCAGCGTCGGTTTTACACAGCGCCTGATCGACCCAGTCCCAGACGAAACCGCCCTGCAAACGCGGGAACTCGCGGAACGCCTGCCAGTATTTGGCGAAGCCGCCGAAGCTGTTGCCCATCGCGTGGGCGTATTCGCAGAGGATCAGCGGCCGCGTTTCGCCCGGCAGACCAATCCATTTTTTCAGAGACCATTTCGGTACCGCCGGGAACGGCTGATCCTGATCGACACGCGCGTACATCGGGCAGACGATATCGGTCGCGGCAGTATTCGCCCCGCCGCCTTCGTACTGCACCGGACGCGTCGGATCGGTGGTTTTCAGCCAGCGATACAACGCATCGTGGTTCGCGCCGTGCCCGGATTCATTGCCGAGCGACCAGATAATGATCGACGGATGATTGCGATCGCGGCTCACCATCCGCGTTACACGCTCACTCATCGCCGGCAGCCAGCGCGGATCGTCCGCCAGACGGCTCATTGGCACCATGCCGTGGGTTTCGATATTGGCTTCGTCCACCACGTACAGGCCGTAGCGGTCACAGAGCCGATACCACAGCGGATGGTTGGGATAATGCGAGCAGCGCACGGCGTTAAAGTTGTTCTGCTTCATCAGCAAAATATCCTGCCGCATGGTGGCTTCATCCACGGCCTGCCCGGTTTGCGGGTGATGTTCATGACGATTCACGCCGCGAATAAGCAGCGGTTTGCCGTTGAGCGTCAGCAGGCCATCAACAATTGCCACCCGACGAAAGCCGACGTCGCAGGCTTCGGTTTCCAGCGCCTGCCTGTCGGCGTCAAACAGGGTGATCGTCAGTCGATAAAGATTGGGGATCTCCGCACTCCACAATGCTGGTTCGTTAACCGGGATCGCCAGCGTCAGCCGTTCGGCCCAGTTGCCGCGCTCATCAACAATGTCGCTGCCCGGTTTCTTCCGCTGACGACCAACTTCAACGCCATCACGCCACAGCACGGCTTCCACTTCGCTTTCGTTAAATGCCTCACCTTCCAGCGTCACGTTAAGTTTGAGCACGCCGCGGCTGAAATCCTCGTTCAACTCCGTGACGTGATAATAATCCGCAATGCGCGTCGCGGGCTTATGCAGCAGCGAGACGTCGCGGAAAATGCCGCTCATACGCCACATGTCCTGATCTTCCAGATAGCTGCCGTCGCACCAGCGCAGCACCATCACCGCCAGACGATTACGTCCGGCGACCAGTACTTGGCTGAGATCAAATTCCGCAGGCAGGCGGCTGTCCTGGGAATACCCGACCCACACGCCGTTGCACCACACATGAAACGCCGAGTTCACGCCGTCGAACACGATCCGCGTCTGCCCTTGCTTTAACCAGCTTTCCGGCACCTCAATATCGCGGGAATAGCAGCCGGTCGGATTGTCGGCAGGCACCTGCGGCGGCGTGACCGGAATGGGATAGGTGACATTGGTATAAATCGGCGTATCGAAACCCTGCATCTGCCAGTTCGACGGCACCGGCATGGCGACGGCGTCGGGCAAATCGCCGTCGAGCCAGCCGTCCGGCACCGCTTCGGGGCCGCTAAAGAAGCTAAAGCGCCACGCGCCGTTGAGGGATTTTTGCGACGCTGACGCCGCGTCTTGTTGCGCCGCGAGCGGATCGCGCCAGCTGTTCATCGGCGCGTGGGCCGCTAAACGATGCCATTGGGTGACGCCGGGGTTTTCCCAGTCACGACGCGCCAGTTGTAGAGCCAGGGGAGAAGGTGCAGATGTCATCAGATAAACCTCTTTGCGAAGCGCTCACAATTTTAGTGAGCATGCACCGTTCGGCAAAAAGGGTAAAGGATCCTGTCGACAAGAAGCGAGCACGATCACAAAGCGATCAGCGCAGGCCCAGTTTGCTCGCCAGCGCCGCCAGTTCGTGTAAACGATGGGTCAGATCCTCCAGCGGTTCCTGTTGAGCAGGCGCGGTCGATCCACGCACCACCAGCGTCACCGGCAGCCGGGTCTGGCTGAGAACGTCGGCCTCGCGTTCGCCCGTCAGCCAGTCAACGCCCTGCTCGCCCGCGTCGCGAAACGCCTGACGAACCGTGGTCAACGGTGGCGTAAACCACGCGCTGTCGGTGGTATCGTCATAACCTACAACCGACAGTTGCCCCGGCACCGCAATGCCTTTTTCGACACAGGCCCGCAGCACGCCGAGCGCCATCTGATCGTTCGCCACCAGCACCGCGTCCGGTTTGTTCGCGTTCGCCAATAAACCGTGGGCTTTTTCATACCCCGACTGCGCGCTCCAGTCCCCACGCGCCACCGCGCATGGCGTCAACCCAGCCGCCGCGAGCGATTGTTGCCAGCCCGCCAGGCGCGCACGCGCCGAGACGGACGTTTCAGGCCCTGCCAGTAGCGCAATGCATGAATGCCCCTGCTCCAGCAGATGCGCCACCCCAAGCTGCGCCCCCTGAGAAGGACTGAACACGAGGCTGTTCACCGCCGCCTGTTCGCTGACGTCAAGGAACAGCACCGGCAGCGGCGCGGCCAGCTCCCGTAGCCGCTGCGCAACGTCATCTTCCAGCGGGACGTTGATCATCAGGCCCTCGACGCGTTGCGCCAGCAGCTCCTGCACCGCCTCCCGGCAGCAGGTTTCCGCATTGTTAGTGACCATTGAAATCAGCACCGCGTAACCCTGCTCACCCGCGCGCTGTTTCACCGCTGACGCAATTTGCGACGGGGCATGCAGGGCCAGATCGGCGCTGATCAGCCCCAGTGTCGGCTGGCGTTTTCCCGCCAGAAGCTGCGCGCCACGGTTGGGAACATAGTTGAGTTCCGCCATCGCGCGCTCGACGTTTTCACGCGTGCGCGCCGAGACGTGCGCCGCCTGGTTTATCACGCGGGAAACGGTCTGATAGGAAACGCCCGCGACACGGGCGACATCGTAAAGGGTGGTGGTTTTCATATTTGCGGCATCCGGAAAGCAATGCCGTCAGTGTAACGGATAATCCCACCGCTGACTGTGAGCGCTTCGTAATTTAGCTCAGGACGTTCTCTTTTTTCAGCACCGGACGCGCGCGGGAGTCCGTGCGGAACCACGGTAAACAGAGCTGGATCAATGGGCCAATCGCCAGCGCATAAACCAGCGTGCCGATCCCCACGCTGCCCCCCAGCAGATAGCCAACGATCAGCACCGTCAACTCGATACTGGTGCGGATCACGCGAACCGACCAGCCGGTACGGGCGTGGATCCCGGTCATCAGTCCATCGCGCGGCCCAGGGCCAAAACCGGCGCCAATGTACATCCCGGTGGCCAGGGCATTCACGACCACCGCCGCTATCATCAGCCCGCTTTTCAGCCAGAGCGAATCCGGTGTGGAGAGTACCGCCAGGGTGGCGTTGGCCGCCAGCCCGAGCACAATCACATTACTGATGGTGCCCAGTCCCGGACGCTGACGAATGGGGATCCACAGCAGCAACACCAGCGCCCCGGTGAGGATCATCACCGTGCCAATATCCAGCGAAAAGACCTTGCCGACGCCAAGATGAAAAACGTTCCACGGATCGGCCCCCAGATTGGCACGGACAAACATCCCGGTGGAAATCCCGTACAGACATAGCCCGACGTACAGTTGCAGTAAACGGCGCAGCATAACGACCTCATTATCAGTTGCTGAAAAAGGCATCATCGTTAAAAATGGACTTATTATTAATGACCAGTTTTATAAAAGTGGACTGCTATGTCTCTTCGTCGTTCCGGTAGTCAGTCGCTGGTGAGCCTGCTGGGCCACTGGCAGGAAACCGCCTCCCGCACCCCGCTCTGGCGTCAGCTGGCCGAGGCGCTGCGATTGTTAATTCTCGACGGTCGCCTGCCGCTCGACAGCCGTCTGCCCGGTGAACGTGAGTTGTCGATCGCCCTCGGCGTGAGCCGCACCACGGTTGCTAGCGCGCTGGGCCAGCTGCGTGATGAAGGTTACGTGGTCAGCCGCCACGGCAGCGGTTCACGGGTCATTCTTCCGGCGCAGCAGTCGCAGATTCCGACCCGAATGAACACCGTGCAGCCGCTGGACTTATCCACTGCCGCCCTCAGCGCCGGGCCGGAAATTCATCAGGCTTATCATCACGCGATCTCTCTTTTGCCGCAGCATTTAGCCAGCACCGGTTACGATCAGCAGGGTTTACCGGCGCTGCGCGAGGCCATTGCGCAGCGTTATTGCGAACGCGGTTTGCCGACGCGCGCTGACGAAATCATGATTGTGAACGGGGCGGTGAGCGGGTTGGCACTGACACTGCGGCTGTTGACGGGCCCAGGCGATAGGGTGGTGGTCGATAACCCAACTTATCCACTGGCGATTGCGGCTATTCAGGGCGCATCCTGCCGCCCGGTTGGCGTATCGCTACCCGCGGAAGGCTGGGACGTTGACGGTCTGACCGCCACGTTCGCGCAAACGTCACCTCGTCTGGCGTATCTGATGCCGGATTTTCATAATCCAACCGGACGCTGTATGGATGCCCCGACTCGCCAGCGCATCGCCGACCTTTCCGCACGCACGCGCACTACGCTGGTGATTGACGAAACGATGGTCGATCTCTGGTACAACGCCCCACCGCCGCCACCGCTGGCAGCGTTTAACGCTGATGCGCCGGTGATAACGCTGGGCTCGACGGGCAAAAGTTTCTGGGGCGGTTTGCGGCTGGGGTGGATCCGCGCCTCATCGCGCACGCTGTCTTCACTGGTGCAGGCGCGCGATACGCTGGATTTAGGCTCGCCGCTGCTGGAGCAGCTCGCCACCGGCTGGCTACTGGAAAAAGCCGACCACCTGCTGTCGGAAAGACGACAGATGCTCACCGCCCGTCGGGATATGTGCAGCGCATTAATGACGGAATATTTCCCGCAGTGGCGCTATGCGCAGCCGGAAGGTGGCCTTTCATTCTGGGTGGAGTTGCCGGATATGCTCTCGACGTTGTTTGCCGCGCGGGCCGAAAGTGTGGGGGTTCATTTGGGAACGGGGACGCGGTTTGGACTGGCCGGGGCGTTCGACCGTTGGCTACGGTTGCCGTTTACGCTGGACGATGAAGCACTGCGAATCGCCTTCAACACCCTGCAACCCGTCTGGAATTCTCTGAACGGTCAGCAGAATAATTTACGAACAAGAAAAATCATCTATTAAAATAGCGACGCGCTAATAGCAGCTATTAGCGCGTCAAAATAATTCGTCCATGATTCATGAGATGATTTGTGTGTTTCTTATCGCCGAACAGGATCCTGTTTTCAGGTTTCAGGCATATGACAATATAGTGATAACTTTATACCCTAAATAATTCGAGTTGCAGGAAGGCGGCAAGCCTGCTCACCCCAGGAGCTTACTTGAGTAAGTGACTGGGGGGAGCAGGCGTAGATAACGCACATGCAACTTGAAGTATGACGGGTATATTAATGTTGGCGTGGGATCGGGAAACCTTTCACGGAAATAATAAAGCTGTCACCGTCTTTTTTAATTTTTGCGCCGGTGTCGCACCAGTCAGAGGCAATGCGAAAGAACTCATCGCTGCCGACATTCCAGTTCAGGCGGACATGCTTAACATATCCCGAGCGGAGCATTTCACAGGCTTCGCCGTAGTTAGCGGCTGTTGAAAGTTGTTGTTTCATTTTCTCTTCTTCAGAATTTTGCGTATCGCTTTGATTTCTTTAGGAGTAAGAGGGGATGATTCTTCTTCGGTATGCTGACTGTCTACCTCGTCTTCGGATACTCCCACCTCTGATGCCGTTTCTAGCGCCAGCTGCAGCAGACGTTGGGTTGCTGCGCTTAAGGTCTCGTTATGGACTTCCGCATAATGACGTAGTTGCTCTTTTAAATCGTTTTCAATTTTAACATTCAAAACCGCAGTGGTCATGGTCAAACTTCCCGTGCAATAAATTAACATAATTAATACACGAACATCTTTAGGCAATCCAGTAATAATTTTTTCATATATTTGAAATAATTAATTACCCATAATAATTGTCTGCCCAATATATGACAGTCAGATGACAGTATTATTTCAATGGTATGACACGCTGTTTATTCTTGCTTCATATACTGCGCAGTAACACTAAAATTTAAAGGTTGATAGCGCGTTTATCAGGCATGCATCGGAATGCGGTACACTGAAAAAAAGTGGAGATGAGGTTAAGCATGAAGATTTTTGTGACGGATAGCACCGGAGCGTTGCATCAGGTTGAAGGTGAAACGGTAGTCGTGGAACTCGAAAACGGAAAGACGCTGGAACTGGGTGAGTTCAACTATCGGCCGGATGCGCCACATGGGATAACGATCTGGGGTGGCAGGCAGCCGCTGGAATCCTGGACGGAAGAAGACCGCCAATTGTCCGAACAGCTCAATCTGACGCTGATTGCCGGTAACTGCGTGGACGTATGGCCAGGGCGGGCAAAGAAACAGGATTAGGCTTTCAGCGCAGGCTAATGAAATTCAGTAGGAGATTTTAATTTGGCGAAGGCCAGAATTGGGTGGGGGCCCTGCCAGCTACATCCCGGCACACACGTCATCTGCCCTGGCTGCTTCCTTCCGGATCTGACCTGGTGAACAGAGTAGCGTTGCGGGAGAACCAACAGAGCCCCCATTGAGAGCGTTATTCCTAACGCGCTGGCGCATTATCCCTGTGCGGCCCGGCAATTGCAACCCACCACGGTCTGGATGGTGGTTTATTGTGCGACTGTGCCTTTCCCGTCGTCCTGTGAAAACAAGATTTCCATATTGCGAACTTGCTCTCAGCAAAACCTGAGAGAGTGTCCAGACTGTTTTAATGCCATCGGGCATCCGTCTTTCTTCTTTTTCAGGGGTCGACAATGATCAATTCACTGCCTTTGACACTCACGCTGCCAATGCCCGCTATCGACGAAGTGACTCTTGCCCATCAGGGGCTGAACTATATACGCCCCAACGTGGTGCTGGATTTTGTTAGCGTCAGCCCTAACGCTTTACTGTTTGTCACGCCGGTGGCGGTGCTGTTCGCCTCGCTTGGCGTGGTGGGCCACATTCCCCTGCGCAGGATACCCGTCGCGGCGACCGGCCGCGTAACCTATCCCATTTGCACCCAAGTGCTGCCGGAATTGCGCGGTAAGTTGATCATCAACACCGCCTCCAGAAAACTGAAATTCCTCGAAAATCAGGTGGTCAAACCCGACGAATTTGCGCCGAGTACCTCGCAGGTGATTGGTCTGGCCCTGGAGTTTACCTTCCAGCAGCCTGAGTGATCTCCGCCTTCACAACCTGAAGGGCGTCGCTTATCCTGTGCTTTTCCCAATTGGAAAGCGCTATGGAACCCATTGATACATTTCCGCACCGGGTGTGGCAAATCGTTGCGGCCATCCCGGAAGGGGTAGTTACGACCTACGGTGACGTTGCGCGCCTGGCGGGTTCGCCTCGCGCAGCGCGTCAAGTGGGTGGCGTTCTGCGCCGTTTACCGGAAGGATCAACCCTGCCGTGGCATCGGGTGGTCAATCGCCATGGCAATATCTCCCTGACTGGGCCAGACCTCCAGCGTCAGCGCCAGGCGCTGCTGTCGGAAGGTGTGCAGGTATCGGGTAGCGGCAAAATTGATATGCAGAAGTATCGCTGGAATTACTGATCCCTCCCCCGCGAGGAGGAGGGAAACCGACGTTATGGGATTTGCGTCGGGGCAGGTACAGAAGACGACGGATTCACCTGAGTCGGTGAAGTCGACGGCACGGTTGTGGCCGCGCCTCCATCAGTCGCGACCGGCACCGGGGTTTGCTGCACCGGCACCAGCGTCAGGTCTGCTTTGGTACCCCCGTTGTTGATAACCGGCTGTACTGTATCGGTAATGAACACCAGTTTATCGTTGATGGTCACCGCCGCACTCAGCAGGATCCGCGCGTTTGGCTGAATATCTGCCGGGTTATAGGGCAGCACGAAGCTGAACGGCGCCTGTTTTCCTTCCGTACGCGTGACTTTCTGGGCAAGCACTTTCGACGGCGCATCTGCCAGAGAAGCATCCGACAGCGTGACCGTCAGCACCGCATCCGGTGGCAAGGCCACTTTCTGGCGGATCCAGGCAGTACCGGAAACGTTAGGTTGCTGAATTACAGGTTGTGTAGCCTCAGAGGGGTTCGGGCTTGGCGCAGGTGTCTTGATATCCGCACTTTTTTGAGCACAGGCAGACAGTGCAACCGCAACCGCTAAACCACTTAACATGTGCACGAGTTTCATTATGTTCTCCTTATCATCCATGCACTCACAGGATTAAATCCCGCAAGAGTGAGTGGTTAAAACATTTGTGACGCAGTAAGTGTGGCACAGATATTAGATATTTGCCTGTAATCGCGCCGTTATTCAGATAATTGCACCCATCGGACCACTTTGAAAACTGCGTTATACTGTGGCTATTCCCGCACAGCACGCGGTCTTTTTACCTTTGAGGACATTTATGAGTCAGGCTCTCTCTAATCTGCTAACCCTGTTAAATCTGGAAAAAATTGAAGAGGGATTGTTCCGCGGTCAAAGTGAGGATCTGGGCTTACGCCAGGTATTTGGCGGTCAGGTCGTCGGTCAGGCGCTGTATGCCGCTAAAGAAACCGTGCCTGTTGACCGTTTGGTGCATTCGTTCCACAGCTACTTTTTACGCCCGGGCGACAGCCAGAAGCCGATTGTGTATGACGTGGAAGTCCTGCGCGATGGCAACAGTTTCAGCGCCCGCCGCGTGGCCGCAATCCAGAACGGTAAACCGATTTTTTATATGACTGCCTCTTTTCAGGCGCCGGAATCGGGCTACGAACATCAAAAACAGATGCCGCAGGCCCCTGCTCCTGATTCGCTGCCATCCGAAACGGATATTGCCCGTCAGTTGGCGCATCTGCTGCCCCCGCAGGTAAAAGAGAAGTTCCTGAGTGATAAGCCGCTGGAGATTCGTCCGGTCGAGTTTCATAACCCGATGAAGGGCCACGTGGCAGAGCCAAAACGTCAGGTGTGGATCCGCGCCAACGGCACGGTGGCCGATGATTTCCGCGTGCATCAGTATCTGCTGGGCTATGCGTCTGACTTTAATTTCCTGCCGGTTGCCCTTCAGCCGCACGGCGTGGGCTTCCTCGAAAAAGGGATGCAGGTTGCGACGATTGACCATTCCATGTGGTTCCATCGCCCGTTCAATATGAACGAATGGCTGCTGTACAGCGTGGAGAGCACGTCTGCATCGAGCGCGCGCGGTTTTGTTCGCGGTGAGTTTTATACGCAGGAGGGTGTGCTGGTCGCGTCGACGGTGCAGGAAGGCGTGATGCGGAATCGGAGTTAGGATTTTGTAGGCCCGGTAAGCGTAGCGCCACCGGGCGTTAAACGTAGATGCCCGGCGGCGCGTAGCTTGCCGGGCCTACAGGTTTTTATCACGCGTTGTAAGCATTCTCGCCGTGGCTGTTGACGTCCAGACCTTCGCGTTCCTGCTCTTCTGGAACACGCAGGCCCACGGTCAGGTCAGCCAGTTTGTAGCCAACGAAGGCCACCACGCCAGACCAGACAAT
This sequence comes from Scandinavium goeteborgense, assembly GCF_003935895.2. Taxonomy (GTDB): domain Bacteria; phylum Pseudomonadota; class Gammaproteobacteria; order Enterobacterales; family Enterobacteriaceae; genus Scandinavium; species Scandinavium goeteborgense. The sequence goes on from NZ_CP054058.1 coordinate 3,521,315, forward strand.
CGTCAGACCGATGCTTTCCAGCTGTACCAGAACCTGATGGCCCATGGTCACGCCTTCCGCATAGCCGACGCCCCCCAGTGAAGTCGATGCGAAGATACCGGTCAGGACACAACCCACAATCCCGCACACGCCGTGTACACCGAACACATCGCACGGGTCATCCACACGCAGCCAGCGTTTCAGAGCGGTGACGCCCCACAGACCGGCCAGACCTGCCGCAATACCGACAATCAGTGAGCCACCCACGCCGATGTAACCACAGGCAGGAGTCACCGCAACCAGACCGGCAATCGCACCGGAACAGGCGCCGAGCAGAGAAGGCTTACCGCGTACCGCCCACTCACCGAAGACCCAGGCCAGAATCGCAGCCGCTGTCGCCACCACGGTATTCAGGAAAGCGAGTGCCGCAATTTCGTTGGCGGAGCTTGCGGAACCGGCGTTAAAGCCGAACCAGCCCACGTACAGGATAGCCGTGCCGGTAAAGACCATTGGCAGGTTATGCGGTTTGAACGCTTCTTTGCCAAAGCCCACGCGTTTGCCAATCAGGTATGCACCCACCAGGCCCGCGACAGCGGCGTTGATGTGTACAACGGTACCGCCTGCGAAGTCGAGTGCGCCGTGGGTCGCCAGTAAACCACCGCCCCAGACCATGTGCGCGATTGGCACATAAGAGAAGGTCATCCACACCACCACGAAAATCAGCACCGCAGAGAAGCGAATACGCTCCGCCAGCGAGCCAACAATCAGGCCGACGGTGATACAGGCGAATGAACCCTGGAAGGCAACGTGAATATACTGATAGAAGGTGCCCATCAGCGCTTTCAGTTCGATGCCTTTGAGCAGCACCCAGTCGAAGCTGCCGAAGAAGCTGCCCCCCGTGCCGAACGCCAGGGTATAGCCGTAAACCACCCACAGCACGCAAACCAGTGCGAAGGTGACGGTAACCTGAGTCAGCATGGACAGCACGTTTTTGCCACGGATCAGGCCGCCGTAAAACAGCGCAATTCCGGGGATACTCATAAACAGCACCAGCGCGGTGCTGATCATCATAAAGGCGTTGTCGGCTTTATCGGCGACCGCAGGCGCCGCCATCGCCAGGCCCGGCAACAGTGCCAGTACAGCTGGGGCAATTTTCAGTAGAGTTTTGTTCATTTTCTCGATCCCTATCACTGTGTGCCAGGAGTTACAGAGCCGCTTCGTCGGCTTCGCCGGTACGAATACGAATGACGCGTTGCAGCTCGGCGACGAAGATCTTGCCGTCGCCAATCTTGCCGGTGTACGCCGCTTTACTGATCACGTCGATCACCTCATCGAGTTGATCGTCGGCGATCGCCACATCGATTTTCACCTTCGGCAGAAAGTTGACGCTATATTCGGCACCACGGTAAAGCTCGGCATGGCCTTTCTGACGCCCGAAGCCTTTCACTTCGGTAACGGTCAGCCCCTGAATACCAATGGAAGACAGCGCTTCGCGAACGTCTTCGAGTTTGAATGGTTTAATCACCACGGTAACCAGCTTCATAGATCCCCTCCAGTCAGAATTCGGTAATGGCGGCAGCTAACACGTATGAGGTAAAGCAATCGGCGTGCCAGAAATTAAAACCGGCGGTCATTCAGAGGATTCTGGCCTTTTCTGTGGGTGCGGCGAGCGGCGCAGTTCGACTTAACGAAAATGTGAGGCAGGAAGGAAAATAAAAACGCACCATTGCGGTGCAAGGTGCGTTTTGTTTTTGCACCAGCGCGCGCTGGTGTGAGTAATTTGCTTAATCGTGGTGCATCAGGCGATAAGTGTTTCTTCTTCGATACTGGCCGCCAGTTCTTCCCCGGCAAGCTGCAGTTGATACATCTGCCAGTAACGCCCTTTGGCTTCAAGAAGTTGCTGATGCGTGCCCCGCTCTACCGCCTGGCCACGATGCAGCACCATGATGGTGTCGGCCTCAACGATGGTCGAGAGTCGGTGGGCGATCACCACCAGCGTCGTGCGCTGACGAACCAGCGCCAGGGCCTGCTGAATGGCCTGCTCGGTGCCAGAATCAATATTTGCGGTGGCTTCATCGAGGATCAGAATTTGCGGGGTATCCACCAGCACGCGAGCCAGCGCCAGCAGCTGTTTCTGCCCGACCGACAGATTGTTGCCCTGCTCACCGAGCCGGGTGTAAATCCCGTCGCTCAGGCTGCGCGCCAGTTCGGCGAGTTGCACCGTTTCAAGCGCCTGCCAGACCTGTTCCTCGCTGATATCACGGCCCAGCGTGACGTTGGCAAAGAACGATTCGGCCAGCACCACCGGGTCCTGCTGAACCATCGCCACGCCCTGACGAATGACGCTGTGGCTCAGCGACGACAGCGGGCGTCCATCAAGGCGAATTTCGCCTTTCGTCAGCGGGTAGTAGCCCATCAGCAGGCTGGCGAGGGTACTTTTACCGCTGCCGGTATGCCCGACCAATGCCACAAAGTTGCGCAATGGCACGTTAATGTTGATGTCCTGCAGCACCAGACGATCGCCACGGTAGGCGAAAGAGACATCATCGACGTCAATCGATCCGCTTTGCAGAGGCGCTTCATCTTCGCCGTAGTTTTGACGCGGTTTGTCCATCAGTTCAAACACGCGCTCGCCCGCCACCACCGCCTGTTGCAACATCGACTGCTGGGTGGTGAGTTCGATCAGCGGTTCGTTCAAACGCCCAAGGTAGCTGATAAACGCATACAGCACGCCGACTTCAATCGTGCCGGTGCTGCTCAGCCCAAACAGCATCAGCAGCCCGCAGAGAATCAGCGAGGAAAACAGGCTCAACAGCGGACGCAGCAGGAAGCCATCCAGACGCAGGGTCTGCATGCGGGCCATGTAGTGCGAGCGGCTCGCTTCCCCCATCCGTTCGCCAAAACGTGCCTGCTGACGGAACTGCTGAATAACGCTCATGCCGTTGATGACTTCGTTGAAACCGTCGTTGATATCCGCCAGATAGGCGCGGACGCGACGCACAATCGGCGTGCTGTAGCGCTGATAAATCAGCATCACCACGATCACCGCCGGGAAGATGGCGATCGCCACCAGCGCCATGCGCCAGTCGAGAGTGAACATGGCCACCAGCATCGCGCTGATCAGCGCCGCGCTGCGCAGCACCGTAGAAACCACGGTGACGTACAGATCGCGAATCACTTCGGTGTCGTTGGTCACGCGTGAAATCAGCTGTCCGACCGGCTGCACATCAAACTCGCTGAGCGGCTGGCGCAGCGCGGCGTCCATCACGTCGGTGCGCAATTGTTGCACCACCCCGACTGCGGCCCGGTTAAACAGCAGTGACTGCGCATAGTGCAGCGACGCCGCCAGCAGTTGCAGGCCAACGTACGACGCGGCAAGACCGATAACGATGCCCCACGGCAGGTAGCTTTTCGCCACCATGTTATCGATGAAATAACTTATCAGCAGCGGGCCGGTAACTTCCGCGATAGCGGCAATCCACATCATCACCATGCCGATGCCTAACGGCTTGCGCCACGGTGAACCGTAGGCTAGCAGGCGTTTGAGCGTTGGCCAAAGTTGTCCGAAACTACGCATCGGCGTCCTCCTCACGCTGCTCTTCCGGCACGTCGTCGAGCGCCGCCTCCAGTTGCTGATAACGATACATATCGCGATACCAGCCGGACTGGATCGCCAGCTGCTCGTGTTCGCCGCGCTGGGCAATGTGTCCATGCTGCATGACGATAATCTCACTGGCTTCGGTCAAGGCCGAAAGGCGATGCGCGCTGATGATCACCGTGCGACCTTCGCCCCACTGACGCAGGTTGTGCAGAATTTGATGCTCCGTGCGCCCGTCAACCGCAGACAGGGCATCGTCGAGGATCAGGATTTCAGCATCCAGCAACAGCGCACGCGCGATGGAAATACGCTGCTTCTGGCCGCCGGACAGCATCACGCCGCGCTCACCCACTTCCGTTTCATAGCCCTGCGGCAAACGCAGAATGTCTTCATGCACGCTGGCAAGCCGCGCCGCATGCTCAATTTCTGCCTGCGTTGCCCCCGGTTTCCCGAGCGCAATGTTGCTGCCCACGGTATCGGAGAACAGGAACGGGGTCTGATTGACCACTGCCAGTCGGCTACGCCAACTGTCGAGCTGCAGTGCCGTCAGAGGCAAATCCTGGAAACGAATGTCGCCCTCAGTGACGTCAAAATGACGCTGAATAAGCGACAACACCGTCGATTTCCCGGCACCGGTTGGGCCGCAAATCCCCAGAATCTGGCCAGGCTGCAGGCTGAACTGCACATTACACAGTGTCGGCTTTTCGGTTTGCGGATAGCGGAACTCGCGGATATTCACCGCCAGCGTGCCGCGGTCGGGCGTCAGTATTTGCGTGCCATCATCCACCACTGGCGCTTCGGAGAGCATGGTGCGGATTCGGGTGTAAGCGGCACTGCCGCGCTCGACGATATTAAACATCCACGCCAACGCCAGCATGGGCCAAATCATCAGGCCGAGATACATCATGAAGCTGGTCAGTTGGCCGAGCGTCAGAGTGCCGTGCACCACCATCCAGCTGCCGCCGGAAATCGCCAGCAAGTTCGCCATACCGATTGCGATGTAAATCGTCGGATCGAAGCGGGCATCCACCCGAGCCACACGCATGTTTTTCGCGCCGGTATCTGCCGCATCCGCCGCAAACTGCGCCGACTGACGGTCTTCCAGACCAAAGGCTTTGATCATGCGGATGCTGGTAAGGCTTTCCTGCGTGCGGTCATTCAGGCCGGAGAACGCCGCCTGAGCCAGCTTGAAGCGGTTATGCAGCGTGTCGCCGTTACGCTTGATAACCAGCGCCATGATCGGCATCGGCACCAGTGCCAGCAACGTCAGTTCCCAGCTAATTTGAGTCGACATGACGATCAGCACTGCACAGCCCATGACCAGTGAATCCACCAGCGTCAGCACGCCTTCACCAGCGGCAAACACCACGCGGTCGACGTCGTTGGTCGCGCGGGCAATCAAATCCCCGGTGCGGTGACGCAGGTAAAATTCAGGATGCTGACGGCTGAGCTGGCGATAATAATCTTCACGCAGTTCAACGGCGAGCTGGTAGGACGCGCCGAACAGCAGCACGCGCCAGACGTAGCGCAGCAGATAGACCACCACCGCAATCAGCGCCAGCGTCGCTACCCACATCATAATGTGCGTGGTGGTGTAATGTTGTTGCGTCACGCCATCCACCACGATGCCCACCACCTTCGGCGGGATCAGTTGCAGAATGGCAATAATGATAAGCAGCAGGACCGCGCCAAGATAGCGGCGCCATTCCCGACGGAAATACCAGCTGAGTTGAGCAAATAATCGCACGCAGAATTACCCAGAGAATTATTCGACCGGCAGCGCGGTAGTGTACTTAATCTGTTCCATCGCAAAACTCGATGTCACGTCAGATAAGCCCGGTACGCTGTTGACCAGTCGTTTGTAAAAGTCGTCGTAGCGTTTCATGTCCGCTACCTGTACCCGCAGGAGATAGTCGTATTCGCCCGCCATGCGCCAGAAGCCTAGCACTTCGGGCATTTGCGTCACCTGTGACACAAAGCGGCTATACCATTCGCTGCTGTGATGCTGGGTTTTTATCAGCACGAAGGCCGTGAGTCCGAGCCCTATTTTTTCTGCATCCAACAGCGCAACGCGTGCACGCAATACACCTTCGTCTTCGAGGCGCTTCAGGCGTTTCCAGCAAGGCGTGGTGGTCAGATTAACGGCATCGGCCAGCGCCTGCAAAGAGAGGGTGCAATCCTCCTGCAACAGCGCCAGCAGCTTACGGTCAATTTTATCTATCATGAGCGACCCATGGAGAAAATTATTCTCTCTTAATTGTATTTCAAAGGCTATATAGCAACAATTTTTTCCGTGCTTTCCGTTAAGCTGGGCACAAAATGACAAACAGGACGTAATGATGAACAGCACCTGGGTAAAACACGCCATCAGTGAGATTAACGCCGACTACCAGCGCTCTGCGGATACGCATCTGATTCGCCTGACGCTGCCCGCCTTCCCCGGCATTCAGCTCTACCTGAAAGATGAAAGCACGCACCCAACCGGCAGCCTTAAGCATCGCCTGGCGCGCTCTCTGTTTTTGTACGGTTTGTGCAACGGCTGGATCAAAGAAGGCACCACGATCATCGAAGCCTCGTCAGGATCGACCGCGGTTTCTGAAGCCTATTTTGCGCGCCTGCTCGGCCTGCCGTTTATCGCGGTGATGCCGTCCTGCACCGCGAAACGCAAAATTGAGCAAATCGAATTTTACGGCGGTCGCTGTCACTTTGTGCAAAGCGCCTGCGAAATCTACGAAGCCTCTGAAATGCTAGCCCGCGAGCTGAACGGTCATTATATGGATCAGTTCACCTACGCCGAGCGCGCGACTGACTGGCGCGGAAACAATAATATTGCCGACAGCATTTTCCGCCAGATGCAGCATGAGCCGAACCCGGTTCCGGCGCATATCGTGATGAGCGCAGGCACCGGCGGCACGTCAGCTACCATCGGGCGGTATATTCGCTGCCAGGGTTACGACACGCAGTTGACGGTGGTTGACCCGCAGAACTCGGTATTTATGGACTACTGGCAACAGCGCGACGCGACGCTGCGCAGCCCGGTTGGCAGCAAAATTGAAGGGATTGGTCGTCCGCGCGTCGAGCCGTCGTTCATTCCTGACGTGGTCGATAACATGCTGCGTGTACCGGATGCGGCGAGCGTCGTCACCGCGCATTGGCTGGAAACGCAGCTGGGCCGCAAAGTCGGAGCCTCAACCGGCACCAACATGTGGGGCGCGTTACAGCTTGCCGCGCAGATGCGCAGTGCGGGTCAGTCTGGCTCGATTGTGACCCTGCTGTGTGACAGCGGCGAACGCTATCTCGAAACCTACTACAACCCGCAATGGGTGGCGGCAAATATTGGCGAGCTTGCCCCGTCACAGATTGCGCTGTCAGAGCTTATTGGATAGTAATTAACGACCGCAGAAAAGAAAAAAGCCAGACATCATAGGATGCCTGGCTCGCCGGAAGGGTCTCATTCATTCGGGGGAATAAGGGAGATGTGGTGTATCCAGCCAATGCGTCAAAAAGTGGGACACCGCCTGATTCTGGCAGTGACCGATAACCGGTAAGTGCGGTAACGCCGCTTTCAGCTGCGGCATGGCGTTGCCCATGATCAGGCCTTTACCCACCTGCCCCAGCATTTCGCTGTCGTTCATCGCGTCGCCAAAGGCCATGCAGTCTGCCATGGTCATGCCGAGATGAGTGCTGAGCGTCGCCAGAGCTGCGCCTTTGTTGCTGCCGACGGGCAGCACTTCCAGACATTCGAACGCAGAAAACGTCAGATGCGCGCGGGAACCCAACGCCTCATTGAGCTGGATCCGTAAGCGGCTGAGATCGTCATGATCACCACAGAAGCAGATCTTGGTCACGTCATGGGCTGGCAGACGTTTGAAATCGCAGAGCTGATAACGGAACCCGCTATAAACGTGCGCCTGTAGCATGTCCGGAATATCTCTGTCCGTCAGCCAACCGCTGTCGTTAAACACATGCATGCTGGCCTGCGTATCCCAGTGGCTATGCAGAACAAGGTCGGCCACGTCGGGAGCCAGATCGCTACGGTGCAGCACATCGCCTTCCAGGGAATGAATGCGCGTGCCGTTACCGGTTATCAAGAAGGCATCGAGGGAGAAGTTGCCAATCAGATGGCGCATTTCGAGGACATGGCGGCCGGTGGCAAACGTCAGCGTAATTTCCCGCTCGTGCAGGCGCTTGAGCGTACTCAGCGTTTGTTCGCCCAGACGATGGTCGGGCATCAACAGCGTCCCGTCCATATCAAATGCAGCCAGTCGTGCCATGTTGTTCCCCGGAAGTGTGATGAGTGTCGCTTGTGCGAAAGTATCGCCTGAGATATACGGAAGGAATAGTGAATGATTAAATTTTATTGTTCCGGGTTTTCCAGGTGAGCGACGATGCGCCAACTCAACAGACTTAATCAGTTTCAACGATTGTGGCAGCCCTCTTCCGGCGCGCCGCAGCAAATTACTGTCGCCGAACTGGCGGAGCGCTGTTTTTGCAGCGATCGGCATGTGCGAACGCTGTTGCGTCAGGCGCAGGATTCTGGCTGGCTTAGCTGGCAGGCCCAGTCAGGCCGGGGAAAGCGCGGCACGCTGACGTTTCACGTCACGCCTGAGACGCTGCGCAATGAGATGATGGAGCAAGCACTTACGCTCGGCCAACAGCAGAATGCGCTGGAGCTGGCACAGCTCGCGGCGCCGGAGTTACGCGCCCTGCTGCATCCGTTTCTCGGCGGTCAGTGGCTGAACAATACGCCGACGCTGCGTATTCCCTACTATCGCCCCCTCGAACCGCTGCACCCGGGTTTTCTGCCCGGGCGTGCGGAGCAGCATCTGGCAGGGCAGGTTTTTTCCGGCCTGACTCGCTTTCATCAAAATACCGCCGAGCCGCTCGGCGATTTGGCCCATCACTGGGAAGTGTCGGTCGACGGTTTACGCTGGCACTTTTACATCCGTTCCACGCTGCACTGGCACAATGGCGATCCGGTTGATACCGCGCAGCTGCATCGGCGCCTGGAAATGTTACTGGCAGAGCCCGGTCTGCGGACGCTATTCGCCAGCGTGCAACGCATCGAAATCACTCACGCGCAGTGCCTGACCTTTACGCTGGTCAAGCCTGACTTCTGGCTGGCGCATCGACTGGCCAGCTATTGCAGCGTGCTGGCGCATCCGGATGACCCGACCATCGGGACCGGGCCGTTCCGGTTGAAAATCTTCGAACCTGAGCTAGTACGACTCGAAAGCCATAATCGCTACCATCTGACGCATCCGCTATTACAGGCCATTGAATACTGGATAACGCCGCAGCTGTTCGAGCAAGATTTGGGCACCAGCTGCCGTCACCCGGTGCAGCTGGCCATTGGCGAAGCGGGTGACCTGGGGAAACTCCGGCTGGTGAGCGACAGTATTAGCCTCGGCTTTTGCTACCTGACGCTGCGAAAAAGTGCCGCGCTTACCACGCCTCAGGCGCAAAAACTGATTACCCTGATTCACCGGACATCGCTGATGCAGACGCTGCCGCTGGATGAAAACCTGATTACGCCCAGTCAGGAACTGCTGCCAGGTTGGGAAATTCCGTTGGCAGAAGACGCAGAATCTGTGGCCTTCCCGGCTGCATTGACGCTGATCTACCATTTGCCAGTTGAACTTCACACCATGGCTGAACAGCTTCGCCAGGCGCTGGAAAAACAGGGCTGTAAGCTGACGGTTATTTTCCATGATGCCAAAACTTGGGATGGCTGTCCGCATTTGGCGAAAGCGGATTTAGTGATGGGCGACAGGCTGATTGGCGACACGCCTGAATACACGCTCGAGCAATGGCTGCGCTGCGATCCTCTGTGGCCACATACGCTCAGCCCGGCACAATACGCCCATCTTCAGGCCACGCTTGATGCGGTTCAGACCCAGAAAAACCCAAAGTCGCGCCATGCTGCCCTGCAAAACGTTTTCCATCATTTGATGGATACGGCAGTGCTGACGCCCCTGTTTAATTATCAATACAAAATCAGCGCGCCGCCGGGTGTGAACGGCATTCGCCTGAACGCCCGTGGCTGGTTTGATTTCACTGAAGCCTGGCTGCCTGCGTCTACGAACACATAAAGCACGTGTTGTAGCTGGTGGACGCCGTCTTCAAACGCTACCATAGCGTTTTCTTCAATATTGACAGGATTTGCTATGAAACGCGCCGTTGTGGTCTTTAGCGGAGGCCAGGACTCCACGACTTGCCTGGTTCAGGCTTTACAGCAGTATGACGAAGTGGACTGCGTGACGTTTGATTATGGCCAGCGCCATCGCGTGGAAATCGACGTCGCACGTGAACTGGCGCTGAAACTCGGCGCGCGTGCACACAAGGTGCTCGACGTTACGTTGCTTAACGAACTGGCGGTCAGCAGCCTTACCCGCGACAGCATCCCGGTCCCGGACTACGAACCGGAAGCCAACGGTATTCCGAATACCTTCGTGCCGGGCCGCAACATTCTGTTCCTGACCCTGACCGCGATTTATGCCTATCAGGTCAAAGCGGAAGCAGTGATCACCGGGGTATGCGAAACCGACTTCTCTGGCTATCCGGACTGCCGGGATGAGTTCGTTAAAGCCCTCAACCACGCAGTGAACCTCGGTATGGCGAAAGAGATCCGCTTCGAAACGCCGCTGATGTGGATAGACAAAGCCGAAACCTGGGCGCTCGCAGATTATTGGGGCCACCTTGATATGGTTCGCAGCGAAACCCTCACCTGCTATAACGGCATCAAAGGCGATGGCTGTGGTCACTGCGCTGCCTGCACGCTTCGCGCCAATGGCCTGAATCATTATCTGGCCGACAAAACCGGCGTTATGGCGGCATTAAAAGCAAAAACCGGTCTGCAGTAAGTGCATACTCCCCGGCGGCATTCTGCGTGCCGGGGTTCATTTCTATAATTTATTCGACCATCTCTTCCAGGTGAGCACGAAGTTCGCCATCCAGCGGTAACGCTTTTTGTGTTTTCAGATCGATACACACGAACGTAATCTGCGCATCTGCCACCACTTCTCCTTCAGGCTCCAGCGTCACGACCTGGCTTAGCACGCCGCTTTTGCCGTTCAGTTGCTGCACCTTGCTGGTCACCGTCAGCAGGTCGCCCAGTACCGCGGGACGACGATAATTGATGTTGATATTCACCACGACGAACGCGATATGGTGCTGGCTCATCCATTGAAAGCCCGCGCTGCTTTCCAGCCCGTCCCAGCGAGCCTCTTCGAGGAACTCAAGGTAGCGAGCGTTATTAACGTGTTGATAAACATCCAGGTGATATCCACGAACTTTAATTTGAGTCTGCATAGCGCAATAGCCTTTGTTATTTATAGAGTCAGAGGTCGCACACTGGTACGACCTCTTCAGTCTGGCATTTTTTTGCTACTGTGCAAACTCTCCCGGAGGTCAGAGCATCAGATGTGAAAGATTTCTTTCGACAAGCGCACCGCCCATACCTGGCACCTGACGTAAATCGTCAATGGCTTTGAACGGACCGTATTCTTCACGATAGCTGACAATAGCCTGGGCTTTTTTGAGCCCTACGCCATTCATCACCCGGGCCAGTTCATCAGCGCTGGCGGTGTTGATACTGACCTTATCGCCGGCGCTTTGGTTTGCTGTGGCTGACTCGTTGAGTTTTTCAGGGCTCGCAGGGGCCGCTGCGGATTTGGCGTCCACAGGGGGTTTACCTGCCGCCGTGGCAGCCAGAGCGTGAGAACCGATACCCGAGATGGCGAGAGTAAGAATGAGAAGTACTGTTTTGATTCCTGATTTCATGCTGTATCTCCTTGTTTGTTGACAGCGACGTCACGATAACCAGAGGGAGAAAACAGTACAAAGGGCAGATTTCAAAATTGGAAAAGGCCGCGAAAGCGGCCTTTAAATATTGCAGTGCGTTACGAAATTCTGCGAGCGTGCTCGACGTTATTGCTGTTGTGCAGCGATGTCGCCCAGCTTGATCTTCGCTTCTTTACGCAGGTTTGCCATCAGTGCTTCGAAAGCCACCTGGGCGTTGTTCTGGGTGATCCCCTGAACCATCGCTGTCTTCTGTGCTTCCGGCATGGTGCCGTCTTTCACTTCGTCCAGCGACAGAATAACAACGTTGCCCTGCATGTCAGAACCGACACCGTAGCTCGCTTTGTCTTTCTGCGGCAGTGGCAGGGTGAACGCGGTCTGGCTCAGCGGATCCTGACCAGTACGGCTCAGAGTCTTCGCTTCACCAAAGCTCAGGTTCGCCGCTTTCATCACGTCGTCGCCCTTACCTGCTTTCAGGTCAGCCAGCAGTTTCTCTGCGGTGATGTTCGCCTGCTGCACCGCTTTGGTGTGCTTGACGATGTCCGTCACCTGCGCTTTCACTTCCGCCAGAGGTTTGACCGCTTCAGCTTTATGCTCGCTAATACGCAGCACGAACGCACGGTCGCCATCGACGGTGATGATGTCAGAGTTACTACCCGGGGTGCCGTTTTGACCCACCAGACCGCCGTTAAAGATAGCTTCAGATACCGGTTTGAAATTCAGCTCAGCTGGCAGATTGTCGTGACCAAACCAGCCAGTCTCAACCGCTTTCACACCGGAAACCTGCTCTGCACCCGCCAGGGATTCGTTATCGTTGCTTGCCGCATCGCTCACTTTCTGCTGCAGAGCATAGAAAGCGTCCAGTGCTTTTTCCTGCTTCACTTTCGCTGCGATATCGTCATGAACTTCGGCCAGCGGCTTAATTTTCGCTGACTGAACGTCATCAAGACGCGCGACCAGGAAGCCGACGGAAGATTTGATCACACCTGACAGCTGACCTTTATCTTTCAGACCCGCATTTTTCAGCTCGTCCGGCGTAGTAGACGCTTCCAGCCAGCCCATGTCGCCGCCATTTTTGGCAGAGATAATGTCGGTGGATTTCGCTTTCGCCACGTCAGCAAAGTTCGCGCCTTTGTTGATTTCATCCAGCGCCGCTTTTGCATCTGCTTCGGTTTTGGTCTGAATCACGCTGTAGCGTACGCGCTGCGGCTGAGTGTACTGATCCTGGTGCTGATCGTAGTAAGACTGGATGTCGTTGTCGGATGCGGTTTCCTGCATCGCCGCGGCGTCCAGCTTGATGTAGCTCACGCGGAACTGCTCCGGCGCAACAAATTCATTCTTGTGCTGCTCGTAGTAGCTGGTGATTTCCTGATCGCTCACCAGCTGCTTCGCCGCCAGGGCATTCACATCAAGGGTAGCTTCGCGTACGACACGCTGCTGGGAAACCAGAGAAGCCAGCTCGTCCGTTTCGCCCGGAAGCATGAACTCGGAACCGACGATGGCGTTGATCAGCTGTTGAGTTACCAGCTGGTTACGCAGCGCCTGCGCGTACTGGTCAGTCGTCATGCCCATCTGGCCGACGATACCGCTGAAACGCTGGTTATCGAATTTGCCATTCGCCTGGAACGCCTGAGTTTCGAAAATCGCCTGTTTCACCTGCGCATCGCTGATGCCAAGGTTCAGGTGTTTCGCATACTGGTCGAGAAGGGATTCGTCGATAAGACGGTTGAGCACCTGCTGACGCATGGTTTTCATGTAGTTTTCGTTGGAAGCCAGTTCAGAGAACTGATCGCCCAACTGCTGCTGCATGCGATTTCGCTCGCTGGCAACGGCATTTTCATATTGTGCGCGGCCTATTTCCTGGCCATTCACTTTCGCGGCGTATTCTTTGGTTCCGCCAATCAGGTAGCTGCTCACGCCGGTCAAAATGAACGACACGATAATGATACCGAAAATAATCTTGAGCACGACACTATTGGCTGCCGTACGTAAGGAGTCCATCATGGTGTAACAACGCTCCGCTGTAGGTGACTGTATCCTCGCACAGCATACCATGAGAGCGGCTGCGCGTGAGGGCGTATTTTGACAAGAAACGAGGGTTATTGTCAGCCCACAACTCGCCTAAAGTCGCATAAAGTCAGGCTAAAGAAACAAAAAAGGCACATCTGATGATGCGCCCTTGTACTTTGTCACATTCCCTGAACGGGAAAGCGATCAGTTTACCGCGTCTTTCAGTGCTTTACCTGCACGGAAACCTGGCACTTTGGCAGCAGCGATGGTGATCTCTTTACCTGTTTGCGGGTTGCGACCAGTACGGGCAGCACGCTCTTTAACAGCAAAAGTACCAAAACCAACCAGTGCAACGTCATCCCCGGACTGCAGAGACTCGGTAACGGAAGCGATTAAAGCGTCTAACGCACGTCCAGCAGCAGCTTTAGAGATATCCGCACCTGCAGCAATTTTGTCAATCAGTTGAGATTTATTCACTATTCTCTTCCTCTCTTTATAATTTATATCGCACTGGAATCCTTCGCAATGCGACGGCGCAGCAGTTATATCAGGAGTGTCATGCCCTTACAACACCCGTTGTATATGACATACCCAACCAGCAATCTAAATTAGCTATACAAAAAAAGGCTGGCAAGTGCGATTTCACCTACCAGCCCCGTTTTTATTAGCGCTATTTGCGCGACGTCACTATTTTACGGTCTCTACCTGCATGCCATACGGCGCATTTTGCAGTGCAAGGGCCAGAACTTCTTCAATCCGCTTAACAGGATGGATATCCAGATCGGCGATCACGTTATCAGGAATTTCTTCCAGATCGCGTTTATTTTCATCTGGGATCAGAACTGTCTTAATGCCACCGCGGTGGGCCGCCAACAGTTTTTCCTTCAGACCGCCGATAGGCAGAACCTGGCCACGGAGCGTGATTTCACCGGTCATCGCCACATCAGCGCGAACCGGGTTGCCGGTCAGACACGACACCAGCGCGGTACACATTGCGATACCGGCACTTGGACCGTCTTTCGGGGTTGCCCCTTCCGGTACGTGCACGTGAATGTCGCGTTTTTCGTAGAAGTCGCCGTTAATACCCAGCTTCTCTGCACGAGCACGCACGACGGTCAGCGCTGCCTGAATGGATTCCTGCATCACTTCACCCAGCGAGCCGGTATAGGTCAGTTTGCCTTTACCTGGAACGCACGCGGTTTCGATGGTCAACAGGTCGCCACCCACTTCGGTCCACGCCAGGCCAGTCACCTGACCGACACGGTTTTCGCTGTCGGCACGGCCAAAGTCAAAGCGCTGCACGCCGAGATAGTCATGCAGGTTTTCACCATTGATATCAATGTGCTTGAGCGTTTTGTCCAGCAGCAGCTGTTTCACCGCTTTACGGCACAGTTTGGAGATTTCACGCTCCAGACTACGCACGCCCGCTTCACGAGTGTAGTAGCGAATGATGCTGACAATCGCACTGTCATCGACCGTAATTTCGCTCGGCTTTAACGCGTTTCGCTCAATCTGCTTCGACAGCAAATGACGTTTCGCGATGTTCAGCTTCTCGTCTTCGGTGTAACCGGACAGACGAATCACTTCCATACGATCCAGCAGTGGAGCCGGAATGTTCATGGAGTTAGAGGTCGCCACAAACATCACATCGCTGAGGTCGTAATCGACTTCGAGATAGTGATCGTTGAACGCTACGTTCTGTTCTGGATCAAGAACTTCCAGCAGAGCTGACGCCGGATCGCCACGCATATCGGACGACATTTTGTCGATTTCATCCAGCAGGAATAATGGGTTTTTAACGCCCACTTTCGCCATTTTCTGGATAAGTTTACCCGGCATGGAACCGATGTAAGTCCGACGGTGACCGCGAATTTCTGCTTCGTCACGCACGCCGCCCAGCGCCATACGGATGTACTTACGCCCGGTCGCTTTCGCGATGGACTGACCCAGAGACGTTTTACCTACCCCTGGTGGTCCAACCAGACACAGAATTGGGCCTTTGAGTTTGTTCACGCGGCTCTGGACTGCGAGATACTCGAGGATGCGATCTTTCACGCGTTCCAGACCGTAATGGTCGGTATCGAGAACCTCCTGCGCCTGACGCAGGTCCTTTTTAACTTTGCTGCGGGCAGTCCATGGAACCTGCACCATCCAGTCAATGTAGCCACGAACGACAGTCGCTTCCGCAGACATCGGCGACATCATTTTCAGCTTCTGCAGCTCGGCTTCGGTCTTCTCTTTTGCCTCTTTCGGCATTTTAGAGGCGTCAATTTTACGCTTCAGGGCTTCATTTTCGTCCGGCGCATCGTCCATCTCGCCGAGTTCTTTCTGAATGGCTTTCATTTGCTCGTTCAGATAGTACTCGCGCTGGGATTTCTCCATCTGCTTTTTGACGCGGTTGCGAATGCGTTTCTCAACCTGCAGCAGATCGATTTCCGATTCCATCATCGCCATCAGGTATTCCAGACGCTCGTTGATGTCGGACATTTCCAGCACTGACTGTTTATCAGTCAGCTTCAGCGGCATGTGCGCTGCGATGGTGTCCGCCAGACGTGCAGGATCGTCGATGCTGTTCAGCGACGTCAGCACTTCTGGTGGGATTTTCTTGTTGAGCTTGATATAGCCTTCAAACTGGCTAATGGCAGTGCGTACCAGCACTTCCTGCTCGCGCTCGTCGATTGCCGGAGACTCAAGGTACTCCGCTTTCGCCGAGAAATGCTCGCCGTCGTCAGACAGCGCGGAAATACGCGCACGCTGCAAGCCTTCAACCAGTACTTTGACGGTGCCGTCAGGCAGCTTCAGCATCTGCAAAATAGAGGCCACGGTCCCGACGGTGAAAAGATCGTTTACACCCGGCTCATCCGTTGAAGCGTCTTTCTGAGCAACCAGCATGATTTTTTTATCATGGTCCATGGCCGCTTCGAGACAACGGATAGATTTTTCCCGCCCTACAAATAAGGGAATGACCATGTGCGGATAAACCACCACATCGCGCAACGGCAATACGGGGATTTCAATGCGTTCAGAACGCTCAGGATTCATAGAGCTCTCTCTTAGTTTAATTTCCGCCAGGTAGTCAATGGCGTCACTGTGCTTCACGCCACCGTTAACATGTAATCCAGTATATGGGGATGTTTCCCACACATTCAACGGGAGGAATACAGGAAAAGTAAAAGGGGGATAAAATATCCCCCTTTTGGTTAACTGACTGAGTGAATTGGTGAATTATTCGCCAGATGCCTGCTGCGTTTCAGCGGCGCTGTAAATCAGCAGCGGCTTGGTTTGACCTTCGATGACGGACTCATCAATAACCACTTTTTCGACGTCTTCCATGGAAGGCAGGTCGTACATGGTATCGAGCAGTGCCGCTTCAACGATTGAACGCAGGCCACGGGCACCGGTTTTACGGGCCATCGCTTTACGCGCAATCGCATCCAGCGCTTCGTCACGGAATTCCAGATCAACCCCTTCAAGACCGAACAGTGCCTGATATTGCTTAGTCAGGGCGTTTTTCGGTTCTTTCAGAATCTGAATCAGCGCATCTTCACTCAGTTCGTTGAGCGTCGCGACAACCGGCAGACGACCGATGAATTCCGGGATAAGACCAAACTTGATCAGATCACCCGGCTCTACCTGCTCCAGCAGTTCACCTTCATTCGCTTTTTCGGATTTCGCTTTTACCGTCGCGCCAAAGCCAATACCTGAACCGGTTTCAACGCGGTTAGCGATCACTTTATCCAGACCGGCGAATGCGCCGCCACAGATAAACAGGATCTTCGACGTATCAACCTGCAGGAATTCCTGCTGCGGATGCTTACGGCCACCCTGCGGCGGAACAGCAGCCACGGTGCCTTCGATGAGCTTCAGCAGAGCCTGCTGTACGCCTTCGCCGGACACGTCACGGGTGATCGACGGGTTATCCGATTTACGGGAAATTTTGTCGATTTCATCGATATAAACGATGCCGCGCTGTGCTTTCTGCACGTCGTAATCGCATTTCTGCAACAGTTTCTGGATGATGTTTTCAACGTCTTCACCCACGTAACCGGCTTCGGTCAGGGTGGTTGCATCAGCCATAGTAAATGGAACATCCAGCAGGCGTGCCAGCGTTTCCGCGAGCAGCGTCTTACCGGAGCCGGTTGGGCCAATCAGCAGAATGTTACTTTTGCCGAGCTCAACGCCGTTGCTGGTATCGCCGTTACGCAGACGCTTATAGTGGTTGTATACCGCCACAGCCAGCACTTTTTTCGCACGTTCCTGACCGATAACATAATCGTCCAGGTGATGGCGGATTTCATGCGGTGTCGGCAACGCACTACGTTCACGATGCGGGGCTACCTCTTTGATTTCTTCGCGAATGATGTCGTTACATAAATCAACGCATTCGTCGCAGATATACACGGACGGCCCGGCGATCAGCTTACGCACTTCGTGCTGGCTTTTGCCGCAAAAAGAGCAATACAACAGTTTGCCTGAACCATCTTTGCGTTTATCTGTCATGAGTCCAAACCTCTTTCTAAGTTCTTTGTGCCGCACATGACGACGCAAATGCCAGTCTTAACGGAATGCCGCCCTAAACAGTATAGCGGCACTCGACGCAGTGGCATTATTTACGATGGGTCAAAATGGAGTCGACCAGGCCATACTCTACTGCTTCAGACGCAGCGAGGAAGCGGTCGCGCTCGGTGTCGCGCTCAATCTGCTCAAGAGATTGACCCGTGTGTTGCGCCATAAGTTCATTCATGCGCGCTTTAACTTTCAGGATTTCGCGGGCGTGGATTTCGATATCCGTCGCCTGGCCCTGATAGCCGCCCAGCGGCTGGTGAATCATAACGCGGGAGTTCGGCAGGCAGAAACGCTTGCCCTTCGCTCCAGCAGTCAACAGGAATGCACCCATTGAACACGCCTGCCCCATACAAATGGTGCTGACGTCTGGCTTAATGAACTGCATGGTGTCGTAGATGGACATCCCTGCAGTGATGACGCCGCCTGGGGAGTTGATGTACAGGTAAATGTCTTTTTCCGGGTTTTCCGCTTCCAGAAACAGCATCTGCGCTACGATCAGGTTCGCCATGTGGTCTTCCACTTGGCCGGTCAGAAAGATAACGCGCTCCTTGAGCAGACGGGAGTAGATATCAAAAGAACGTTCACCGCGTGAGGTCTGTTCGATGACCATTGGCACCAGGGCCATATGGGGTGCAAAGTTATCTCGTTCGCCACTGTATGACATGTCCGTCTCCTGGATAAAAAGTGAAAATACCTGCTGTACTGATTGTAACCTTGCGGACGGATCATCAGCCAGTCAATCTACTGCTTCCCCTTTTATGGGGGTGGCACTGCCCTATTTCAAGCATAACAATATTTTGCTGTAACGCTAACACCGAAACCGCGTTTTGGCACGTATCGTCATCTATTAC
This sequence comes from Scandinavium goeteborgense, assembly GCF_003935895.2. Classification (GTDB taxonomy): domain Bacteria; phylum Pseudomonadota; class Gammaproteobacteria; order Enterobacterales; family Enterobacteriaceae; genus Scandinavium; species Scandinavium goeteborgense. The sequence continues at coordinate 3,540,119 of NZ_CP054058.1, forward strand.
AGTGATAAAAAAAACCCGCTACCAGAGGCAACGGGTTTTTCGCTCAAACTTTAAACCGTGAGGGCGTTAATTACGCCTGCTGGTTCATCAGTTCGTTGAAAGAAGTCGCTTTTTCAGACACTTTCGCTTTGTTCAGAACGGCTTCAACAGCCTGCTCTTCCAGAGCTACGTTGCGCATGTTGTCCATCAGCTCTTTGTTTTTGCTGTAGAACTCGATGACTTCTGAAGGATCTTCGTACGCAGCAGCCATCTCTTCGATCAGGACTTTAACGCGGTCTTCGTCAGCTTTCAGCTCGTGGGTACGAATCACTTCGCCCAGCAGCAGGCCAACAACTACGCGGCGTTTAGCCTGCTCTTCGAACAGCTCGCGTGGGAGTTCCATAGCCTGTTTGGCGTTGCCACCAAAGCGCTGTGCAGCCTGCTGACGCAGTACGTCGATTTCGCTGTCGATCAGGGCAGCAGGAACGTCGATGTCGTTGGCGTTAACCAGACCGTCGATTGCCTGAGACTTGATGCGGTTTTTAACCGCGCCTTTCAGCTCGCGTTCCATGTTTTTACGAACTTCAGCACGCAGGCCGTCTACAGAACCATCTTCAACGCCGAAACGTTTGATGAATTCAGCAGTCAGTTCTGGCAGCTCACGCTCTTCAACTTTCTTCAGGTTGATAGCGAATTTCGCTGCTTTACCTTTCAGGTTTTCTGCGTGGTAATCTTCCGGGAAGTTCACGTCGATAGTGAATTCTTCGCCAGCTTTGTGGCCTTTGATACCGTCTTCAAAGCCTGGGATCATACGACCCTGGCCCATTGCCAGTACGAAATCAGTGGCTTTGCCGCCTTCGAATTCTTCGCCGTCAATAGAACCGGAGAAGTCAACGGTAACGCGATCTTCATCGGCTACAGCGCCTTCTTTATCTTTCCAGGTCGCCTGCTGCTTGCGCAGAGTGTCCAGCATGCCGTCAAGGTCAGCATCAGTCACTTCAACAACCGGTTTTTCAACTTCGATTGCGTCCAGACCCTGCAGCTCTACTTCTGGGTAAACTTCAAATTCAACAGAGTAAGTGAAGTCTTCACCCAGTTTGTACTCGCCCGGAACGTAAGTCGGGGAGCCCGCTGGATTGATTTTCTCTTTGATGATCGCATCAACGAAGTTGCGGCTCATCAGGTCACCCAGCACGTCCTGACGAACAGAGGCGCCATAACGCTGAGCAACAACAGTCATCGGTACTTTCCCTTTACGGAAACCGTCGATGCGAACTTTTTTCGCTACGTTGACCAGCTCGCTATTTACAGCTTTTTCGATGCTGTCAGCAGCGATAGTAATCGTTACACGGCGGCCAAGGCCCTGAGTGGTTTCAACTGAAACTTGCATCTTGTTACCTCAAAAAAATCACAGTGCTCGGTCAACTCTGGAAGCACGTATCGATGGCTTCGCTGAACCGGGATGTTCTCTTCAATGCAGAATACAATCCCTGTTGCCAGAATCATCCCGAAGACATTCCGAAAATAAGACGCAGCATTATAGCGGCATCACTGTAGTGAGTCGAGAACGGTAATGCCGCTTGGATGCGCCATTTTTCACAGTTTTGAGGTGATTTTGACCCAAAAAATGCGTTACCCGCTCAAAATTCAAGCAAAACAAAACGGCCCGCAGGCCGTTTCTCATTTAATCTGTACGCAACATACTGGAAAAGTTCCGGCAGTTGCAAATGCGAATTTTACGCGATACTGCCCGCGCCGCGACAAGGTGGGGATGCAAAGACGGTATCTTGCAGCCCTTCCCACTCTTTCACGGTGTAGGTATGCAACGCCAGCGCATGCACGGTTGTGGACAATTCAGCAGTCAAAGTGCCATAAATCATGCGGTGACGGTTAAGAAAACGTTCTCCGGCAAAGCGATCGCTGACCAGCACCACTTTAAAGTGACTTTCGGAGCCGGCCGGGACATTGTGGCGATAACTTTCGTCCACCACTTCGAGGAATAAGGGTTCAAACGCTGCCCTCAATTTATCTTCTATCTGTTCACGTATCATCATGAATTTACTCCTCCGACAACGCTGAGATGCCGCCCTTCCCTTTAAATGTTAGCCGCTTTTACCGTTTCCATTACATCAAGACAACAAAAATTTAGCTTCCGTCTGTATTTCTCAGTCAAATGGATGAACTTTGGGCCCTCGCGTAAACGAATAATCTCAAAAAAGAGGTCGAAATCGGACTTGCGTTCAGAAAACACTCAACACGATGAATTTACATGCGTTGACCACTTCCCCTTGCCGTTGGCGATGTTATGATGGCGGGAATTTTTCGCCCGTTGAACAACAGTGACGCTGAGAGTCTTACTATGTTAAAAAAAATCCTCTTCCCGTTGGTTGCGATGTTTATGCTGGCCGGTTGTGCCAAACCGCAAACGACTATTGATGTAGCACCAAAAATCACCCTGCCTTCACAGGATCCAAGCCTGATGGGCGTGACTGTCAGCATCAACGGCGCAGACCAGCGTACGGACCAGGCGCTGGCTAAAGTGACCCGTGATAACCAACTGGTCACGCTGACCCCTTCCCGCGACCTGCGTTTCCTGCTGCAAGAAGTACTTGAGAAGCAGATGACCGCGCGCGGTTATATGATTGGACCGAACGGTGCCGTCGATCTGCAGATCATCGTTAACAACCTGTATGCAGACGTGTCTCAGGGCAACGTGCGCTACAACATCGCTACCAAAGCTGACATCGCCATTATCGCCACCGCGAAGAATGGCAATAAGATGAACAAAAACTATCGCGCAAGCTATCAGGTTGAAGGCGCCTTCACGGCAAACAACCAGAACATTGCTAACGCCGTTAACAGCGTGCTGACGGATACCATTTCCGATATGGCGCAGGACACCAGCGTCCACGACTTCATCAAACAGAACGCCCACTAAGTCTTTCTGACCCGGCCCTGCGCCGGGTCAGTTATTTATGCCCATGTCCAACCAATACTTACGCATTTTCCAGCAGCCTAAATCAGCGATCCTGCTGATACTCGGTTTCGCCTCTGGTTTACCCCTGGCGCTCACGTCCGGCACGCTTCAGGCGTGGATGACCGTCGAGAACATCGATCTCAAAACTATCGGTTTCTTCTCTCTCGTCGGCCAGGCCTACGTCTTTAAATTCCTGTGGTCGCCGATGATGGACCGCTACACGCCGCCGTTTTTGGGGCGCCGTCGTGGCTGGCTGCTGACCACGCAGATCCTGTTACTGTTTTCGATTGCGGCGATGGGCTTCCTTGAACCCACGTCGCAACTGCGCTGGATGGCGGCTCTTGCGGTGGTGATCGCCTTCTGTTCGGCGTCGCAGGACATCGTTTTCGACGCATGGAAAACTGACGTTCTGTCGCCAGAAGAGCGCGGCACCGGGGCAGCAATCAGCGTGCTGGGCTATCGCCTGGCGATGCTGGTGTCCGGCGGGCTGGCACTGTGGCTGGCAGATCAGTGGCTCGGCTGGCAAGCCATGTACTGGCTGATGGCGGCACTGATGATCCCGTGCATCATCGCCACGCTGTTTGCACCTGAACCGAGCGATGTCATTCCTGCGCCGAAAACTCTGGAACAGGCTGTTGCCGAACCGCTGCGTGATTTTTTTGGCCGTAACAATGCCTGGCTGATCCTGCTGCTGATTGTCCTTTATAAGCTGGGCGACGCATTCGCGATGAGTCTGACCACCACCTTCCTGATTAGAGGTGTCGGTTTTGATGCGGGCGAAGTTGGCGTGGTGAATAAAACCCTCGGGCTGTTTGCCACCATTCTCGGCGCACTGTACGGCGGCGTGCTGATGCAGCGTTTATCCCTGTTCCGCGCATTGCTCATTTTCGGCATTTTGCAGGGCGCATCCAATGCCGGTTACTGGCTGTTGTCGATTACAGACAAAAGCATGTTAACCATGGGCACGGCGGTGTTCTTTGAAAACCTGTGCGGCGGGATGGGAACAGCGGCATTCGTCGCATTGTTAATGACGCTGTGCAACAAGTCCTTCTCGGCGACGCAGTTTGCGCTGCTCTCTGCCCTTTCGGCGGTGGGTCGCGTCTATGTCGGCCCGATTGCAGGCTGGTTTGTCGAAGCGCACGGTTGGCCCACGTTTTATCTGTTCTCGGTATTTGCCGCCATTCCAGGTATTTTGCTGCTGATGCTGTGTCGGCAAACGCTGGAATACACCTGGCGGAGCGAAAGCTTTATGCCGCGAACAGAATTCAAGAGCATCTATTCCCTCGCCCTGCGGATCCTCGCCATTGGCTGCCTGATTATCGGTGTCTGGCTGCTGCTGCTTATCATGAACGCGCTTGACCTCACGGCCTTCTCGTTCCTGACGGGCCTGCTGGAAGTGGGGGTTTTGATTGCCATTTGCGGCATCGTGCTGGGCGGGATCCTCGACGCGCTGGCATTACGCAAAACGCACCTCGTCTGACCCGCAAAATCGTATACCCTAAATAATTCGAGTTTCAGGAAGGCGGCAAGTTTGGGAATCCCAGGAGCTTACTCAAGTAAGTGACTGGGGTGAGCAGACACAGCCAACGCGCATGCCACTTGAAGTATGACGGGTATAATTGCCGTTGTAGTTTCTTTCAGTAATAATAACGGTAATAATTCATTCTTTTTTTTCGATTGTTATTTTGTGCGTTATTTAATTTCGGAAATTACTGACGCTTTTTAAGTTTCGGCATATTTCCTTAACCGATTCAGCTTCCATTCGATTATTTTTTTGTTTTTACGATGTCGTCAACTTGATAATAAATTGTTAACTTTTTGTGTTTTTTCCACATTTATTATACCCAATACCAGAGAAACAAATCCATTCCACCTCGTTTCGTTATAAAACTGCGGTAATGCGCTATCCGCCTGGATTTTAGACACAACCAGCAACATCTGTGACAGGCCCGGCAGAACCCAGTAACACCCGAAAGACACTTCTCCAATCATGTTTACAGTAATGTAACCTTCCCGTAAAATGCCCCCACACTTTAAACGCCACCAAATCCCGTGGAATTGAGGTCGTTACATGAGACTCAGGAAATACAATAAAAGCTTGGGATGGTTGTCATTAATCGCCAGCACTGTTTTACTCAGTGGTTGTGATTCTGCGCTACTTGACCCCAAAGGACAGATTGGACTGGAACAACGTTCGCTGATACTGACGGCATTCGGCCTGATGTTAATCGTCGTCATTCCCGCCGTCTTGATGGCCGTTGGTTTCGCCTGGAAATACCGTGCGAGCAACAAAGATGCGAAGTATAGCCCTAACTGGTCACACTCCAATAAAGTGGAAGCTGTGGTCTGGACGGTGCCTATCCTTATCATCCTGTTCCTCTCCGTGTTGACCTGGAAAACCACTCACGCGCTTGAGCCTAGCAAACCGCTGGCCCATGCCGAGAAGCCAATCACTATCGAAGTGATTTCCATGGACTGGAAATGGTTCTTCATTTACCCGGAGCAGGGCATTGCGACCGTTAACGAAATCGCTTTCCCGGCGAACGTTCCGGTTCAGTTCAAAGTCACCTCCAATTCCGTGATGAACTCGTTCTTTATCCCGCGTCTGGGTAGCCAGATTTACGCGATGGCCGGTATGCAGACTAACCTGCATCTGATTGCCAACGAAGCGGGCACCTACGACGGTATCTCCGCCAGCTACAGTGGCAAAGGCTTCTCTGGTATGAAGTTCAAAGCTACTGCAACACCTGATCGCGCTACGTTCGACCAGTGGGTCGCGAAGGTGAAACAGTCTCAGAGCACCATGACCGATATGGACGCTTATGAAAAACTGGCAGCGCCGAGCGAGTACAACAAGGTGGAATACTTCTCCAGCGTGAAACCTGATTTGTTTAAAGACGTTATTAACAAATACATGGGTCACGGTCACATGGACATGAGCCAACCTGCCGGTGAGCACGCCTCACACGAAGGGATGGAAGGCATGGACATGAGCCACGCGGAAACCGCTCATTAAGGGGCCGAGGAAGAAACGATGTTCGGAAAATTGACACTGGATGCAGTGCCCTACCACGAACCCATTATCGTGGTTACGGTGGCTGCAATTATCATCGGTGGTGCGGCCTTACTGGGCCTGATCACTTACTTCGGTAAGTGGACCTACCTGTGGAAAGAGTGGCTGACTTCGGTCGACCACAAAAAACTGGGCGTGATGTACTGCGTCGTCGGTATCGTGATGCTGATTCGTGGCTTCGCGGATGCCATCATGATGCGTAGCCAGCAGGTTCTGGCCTCGGCAGGTGAAGCGGGCTTCTTGCCACCTCACCACTACGATCAGATCTTTACCGCCCACGGCGTTATCATGATCTTCTTCGTCGCGATGCCGCTGGTTATCGGCCTGATGAACGTGGTTGTTCCTTTGCAGATCGGCGCACGCGACGTTGCGTTCCCGTTCCTGAACAACCTCAGCTTCTGGTTCACGGTTGTCGGTGTGATTCTGGTTAACCTGTCTCTCGGTGTGGGCGAATTCGCACAGACCGGCTGGCTGGCCTATCCGCCGCTGTCAGGCATTGAGTACAGTCCCGGCGTCGGGGTCGATTACTGGATTTGGGCACTTCAGCTCTCCGGTATTGGTACTACCCTGACCGGTATCAACTTCTTCGTGACCATTATCAAGATGCGTGCGCCTGGCATGACCATGTTCAAGATGCCGGTATTTACCTGGGCCTCTCTGTGCGCAAACGTCCTGATTATTGCATCATTCCCGATCCTGACCGTCACCATCGCCTTGCTGACCCTCGACCGCTATCTGGGTACCCATTTCTTCACTAACGAAATGGGCGGCAACATGATGATGTACATCAACCTGATCTGGGCATGGGGCCATCCGGAAGTGTACATTCTGGTTCTGCCAGTCTTCGGTGTGTTCTCAGAAGTGGTGGCAACCTTCTCGCGTAAGCGTCTGTTTGGTTACACCTCTCTGGTGTGGGCAACCGTGTGTATTACCGTTCTGTCGTTCATTGTTTGGCTGCACCACTTCTTCACGATGGGTGCTGGCGCGAACGTAAACGCCTTCTTCGGTATTGCCACCATGATTATCGCTATCCCTACCGGGGTTAAGATCTTCAACTGGTTGTTCACCATGTACCAGGGTCGTATCGTGTTCCACTCCGCGATGCTGTGGACCATCGGCTTTATCGTGACCTTCTCGGTCGGCGGTATGACCGGTGTTCTGCTGGCGGTGCCGGGCGCGGACTTCGTTCTGCATAACAGCCTGTTCCTGATTGCCCACTTCCATAACGTGATTATCGGTGGTGTGGTGTTCGGTTGCTTCGCAGGGATCACTTACTGGTGGCCGAAAGCGTTCGGTTTCACCCTGAATGAAACCTGGGGCAAGCGCGCATTCTGGTTCTGGATCATCGGCTTCTTCGTCGCATTTATGCCGCTATACGTGCTGGGCTTCATGGGTATGACCCGTCGCCTGAGCCAACAGATTGATCCACAGTTCCACCCAATGCTGGTTGTTGCAGCCTGCGGTGCGGCGCTGATTGCCTGCGGTATCGCATGTCAGCTGATTCAGTACTACGTGTCTATTCGCGACCGCGAGCAGAACCGTGACTGGACCGGTGACCCATGGGGCGGCCGTACGCTGGAGTGGTCAACGTCCTCTCCTGCACCTTTCTATAACTTTGCACACGTACCGCACATTCATGAGCGTGACGCGTTCTGGGAAATGAAAGAGAAAGGCGAAGCGTACAAGAAACCCGCGAGCTATGAAGAAATTCATATGCCGAAAAACAGCGGTGCAGGCATTGTGATTGCTGCCTTCGCAACGGTGTTTGGTTTTGCCATGATCTGGCATATCTGGTGGATGGCGATCGTTGGCTTCCTCGGCATCATCATCACCTGGATTGTAAAAAGCTTCGACGAGGACGTGGATTACTACGTGCCTGTGGCAGAAATCGAAACACTGGAAAACCAGCATTTCGATGAGATCTCTAAGGCAGGGCTGAAAAATGTCAACTGATACTCTGACTAACGCGCATGCCCACGCGCACGAACATGGGCATCATGATGCAGGACCGATGAAAGTCTTCGGTTTCTGGGTCTACCTGATGAGCGACTGCGTTCTGTTCTCTATTCTGTTCGCAACCTATGCGGTGTTGGTTAACAACACCGCGGGTGGTCCGGCAGGTAAAGACATTTTCGAGCTGCCGTTCGTGCTGGTTGAAACCGCCCTGCTGTTGTTCAGCTCCATTACTTATGGCATGGCGGCTATCGCCATGTATAAGAACAATAAAAGCCAGGTTGTTTCCTGGCTGGCGCTGACCTGGCTGTTCGGTGCAGGGTTCATCGCGATGGAAATCTATGAATTCCATCACCTGATCATGGAAGGTATGGGCCCGGATCGTAGTGGCTTCCTGTCCGCGTTCTTCGCGCTGGTGGGTACTCACGGTCTGCACGTGACCTCCGGTCTTATCTGGATGGCTGTTCTGATGTTCCAGATTAACCGTCGCGGCCTGACCCCGACCAACCGCACCCGTATCCTGTGCCTGAGCTTGTTCTGGCACTTCCTGGACGTCGTCTGGATCTGCGTGTTCTCTGTAGTCTATCTGATGGGGGCGATGTAATGAGTCATTCAACCGATCACGGCGCTTCCCACGGTAGCGTAAAAACCTACATGACAGGATTTATCCTGTCGATCATCCTGACGCTAATCCCGTTCTGGATGGTGATGAACGGCACCGCATCCCACGCAGTCCTGATTGGCTGTGTACTGGTGGCTGCGGTAGTACAGATTCTGGTGCATCTGGTGTGCTTCCTGCACATGAACTCCAAGTCTGATGAGGGCTGGAATCTGACGGCATTCATCTTTACTGTACTAATCATTGCGATTGTAGTGATAGGTTCAATCTGGATCATGTGGAACCTTAACTACAACATGATGGTTCGATAAGAGCGGCGAGTATGTTTAAGCAATACCTGCAAGTTACAAAACCAGGCATCATCTTCGGTAACCTGATCTCGGTCATCGGCGGCTTCCTGTTGGCTTCGAAAGGCAGCATCGATTACCCGCTGTTTGTGTATACCTTGATTGGCGTGTCGCTGGTCGTTGCATCCGGTTGTGTGTTTAACAACTACATCGACAGGGATATCGACAGGAAGATGGAACGGACCAAAAATCGGGTGCTGGTCAAAGGCCTGATTTCTCCGAACGTTTCGCTGGTGTATGCCACCTTGTTGGGTGTTGCTGGCTTTATGCTCCTGTGGTTCGGCGCTAACCCGCTGGCATGCTGGCTTGGCGTGATGGGCTTCGTGGTTTATGTGGGCGTTTACAGCCTGTATATGAAACGCCATTCCGTCTACGGCACGCTGATTGGTTCACTCTCCGGCGCAGCGCCGCCGGTGATTGGCTACTGCGCCGTCACTGGCAACTTTGACAGCGGTGCGGCTATTCTGCTGGCGATTTTCAGCCTGTGGCAGATGCCTCACTCCTACGCCATCGCGATTTTCCGCTTTAAGGATTATCAGGCGGCAAACATTCCGGTCCTGCCGGTTGTTAAGGGGATCTCCGTTGCCAAAAACCACATCACGCTCTACATCATCGCTTTTGCTGTTGCAACGCTGATGCTGACGCTCGGTGGCTACGCGGGATATAAATACCTGATTGTCGCTGCGGCGGTAAGCGTCTGGTGGCTTGGAATGGCACTGCGTGGGTACAAAGTGGCGGATGACAGAGTCTGGGCGCGCAAGCTGTTCGTCTTCTCTATTGTCGCCATCACCTCGCTGTCGGTGATGATGTCAGTCGACTTCATGGTGCCGGATTCGCATTCGGTTCTGGCTTACGTCTGGTAAGCCTACCATCGCGTTAAAAGGGTGCTTCGGCACCCTTTTTTATTCTTTAGATCAATGCGTCACGATGTAATATTTGCTAAACAACCGCTTGTTTACCCTACCCTTCCCCGGCTTTACACTAAGCGCTGCTTTTATACTGAGGTGGAAATGAACGATTTTAAGATGACGCCAGGCGAATTGCGCGCGACCTGGGGTTTAGGGACCGTATTCTCACTGCGTATGCTCGGCATGTTTATGGTTCTGCCCGTTCTGACCACGTACGGCATGGCATTACAGGGTGCCAGCGAAGCGTTGATTGGCCTCGCCATCGGAATTTATGGGCTCGCACAGGCAATATTTCAAATCCCATTTGGCTTGCTTTCAGACCGTATTGGCCGTAAACCGCTGATTGTCGGCGGACTCCTGATTTTCGTCGTCGGCAGCATGATTGCCGCGATGTCAGATTCTATCTGGGGCATCATTCTTGGCCGCGCACTGCAAGGCTCTGGTGCCATTGCCGCCGCCGTAATGGCACTGCTCTCAGACCTGACCCGCGAACAGAACCGCACCAAAGCGATGGCGTTTATTGGCGTCAGCTTTGGGGTCACTTTTGCCATCGCCATGGTGCTGGGTCCGATCGTTACCCACAAACTCGGCCTGCATGCGCTGTTCTGGATGATTTCCGGGCTGGCGACGCTCGGGATCCTGCTCACCATTTGGGTGGTGCCGAACAGCGACAACCACGTCCTCAACCGTGAATCGGGCATGGTGAAAGGCTGCTTCAGCAAAGTGCTCATGGAGCCCAAGCTGCTGAAGCTGAATTTCGGCATTATGTGCCTGCACATTCTGCTGATGTCGACATTTGTTGCCCTGCCAGGCCAGCTTGAAGCCGCGGGCTTCCCGGCTGCCGAGCACTGGAAAATCTACCTGGTCACCATGCTCGTCTCGTTCGTTTCGGTTATCCCGTTTATCATTTATGCCGAAGTGAAACGCCGCATGAAGCGCGTGTTCCTGATTTGCATCGCCCTCATTTTGATTGCCGAGATCGTGCTGTGGGGATCGGGGGCGTACTTCTGGGAACTGGTTGCCGGCGTCCAGCTGTTCTTCCTCGCCTTCAATCTGATGGAAGCCCTGCTGCCGTCGCTTATTAGCAAAGAATCCCCGGCGGGTTATAAAGGTACGGCGATGGGGATTTACTCCACCAGCCAATTCCTGGGCGTCGCGATTGGCGGCTCACTGGGAGGCTGGCTCGACGGTTTCTTTGATTCGCAAACGGTGTTCCTGATGGGCGCTCTGCTGGCAACCGTATGGCTGCTGGTCGCCATGACCATGCAGGAACCGCGTTACGTCAGCAGCCTGCGCGTGGCCATTCCGGAGGGTGTCGACGCAGATGAAAACCTGAAAACGCGTCTGTTAGCAAAAGACGGGGTGAAAGAAGTGTTGGTTGTCGCCGCCGAGCGCTCTGCATACGTCAAAATCGATAGCAAAGTGACGAACCGCTTTGAAGTAGAACAGACGATCGTTGGGGCATAAAAAAAGCGGGCATCGCCCGCTTTTGAGTTCAGAAAAACCACCTTCACGAAGGTGGTTTTTTTATTAGTCGCGGAAGTTCTTGAACTGGAACGGCTGGCCCAGATTGCCGCCACGCACCAGCGCCATAACTGCCTGCAGATCGTCACGCGCTTTCCCGGTCACGCGAATTTCTTCGCCCTGGATCTGCGTCTGCACTTTCAGCTTGCTGTCTTTAATCAGCTTAATGAGCTTCTTCTGCACCGCGCTTTCAATGCCGGTTTTCAGCTTACCTTCAACGAACCAGGTTTTACCGCTGTGTGTATATTCTTCTGGTACATCAATGGAGTTGCCTTCAATGCCACGCTTAAGCAGCTTGGCACGCAGGATATCCAGCAGCTGATTGACCTGGAAATCAGATTCGCTCAGCACCTTGATGGTCTGGTTTTTTTCGTTCAGCTCAATGCTGGCTTCTACGCCACGGAAGTCGAAGCGCGACTCCACTTCACGGGCCGCATTATCGACCGCGTTCTTGGCTTCCTGAAGATCAACTTCAGAGACAATATCGAAAGATGGCATGTTTTATTCTCCCTCTCTTTTTGTTGCGATGCATAATACCCACAAAGTCAGAGAACACAACCTGTTATCCCTGCAAGTCAGGGGGTATCGTCGGCGCTATAATAGTAACATAACGCCTGATTCCGCAGCAGGTGAGGAGGAACGATGAAGATTACCGTGCTCGGATGCGGCGCCCTTGGACAATTATGGCTGACCGCGCTGTACCGGCAAGGCCATGAGGTGCAAGGCTGGCTCCGCGTCCCCGCCCCCTGGTGCAGTGTGAATCTGCAGGAGACTGACGGGAGCGTCTTCAACGAACTGCTGACCGCCAACGATCCAGAGTTTCTCGCCAGCAGTGATTTGCTGCTCGTCACCCTGAAAGCCTGGCAGGTTTCCACCGCTGTGAAAAATCTGGCGGGCATGCTCCCAGCCACCAGCCCAGTTTTGCTGATGCATAACGGTATGGGCACGCAGGATGAACTGCGGGCGGTGAAGCAACCGCTGCTGCTGGGCATGACCACGCAGGCCGCGCGGCGCGACGGCAACCTGATTATTCACAGCGCAAAGGGCACTACCCACATTGGCCCGGCCAATGCACAAGGACTGGATTACAGCGCCCTGGCGGACACGCTGCACACCGTGCTGCCGGACGTCGCGTGGCATAACAATATTGGCAATGCGAGCTGGCGTAAGCTGGCGGTGAACTGCGTGATTAACCCGCTCACCGCACTGTACAATTGCCCGAATGGTCAGCTTCGGGACTATCCTGAAGAAGTGGCGCGCATCAGCGCAGAAGTCGCGGCGGTCATGGAGCGCGAAGGCCATCACTCGAGTGCGGAAGATTTACTGAGCTACACCTGGCAAGTCATCGACAGCACCGCCAGTAATTTTTCGTCCATGCTTCAGGACGTTCGTGCCCAGCGCCAGACTGAAATCGACTACATCAACGGCTACCTGCTAAAGCGCGCGCGTGCCCATGGCATTACCGTGCCGGAAAACACCCGCCTGTTTGAACAGATTAAACGTAAGGAGAATACGTATGAGCGCATCAGCGCTGGTTTGTCTCGCCCCTGGGAGTGAGGAAATGGAAGCCGTGACCACCATCGACCTGCTGGTACGCGGCGGAATCAAGGTCACCACCGCAAGCGTTGCCAGTGACGGCGAGCTGGCTATCACCTGTTCACGCGGTGTAAAACTGTTGGCCGATGCGCCCTTGGCCCAGGTGGCTGACGGCGACTTCGACATCATCATTCTGCCTGGCGGCTTAAAAGGTGCCGAATATTTTCGCGACAGCACCATTCTGGTGGAGACGGTTAAGCAGTTTCACCGCTCAGGCCGAATCGTGGCCGCCATTTGTGCCGCGGCGGGCACGGTTTTGGTTCCGCACGAGATCTTCCCGGTCGGCAACATGGCCGGTTTCCCAGGACTGAAAGACACCATTCCGGCCGATCAATGGCAGGATAAACGCGTAGTCTGGGATCCGCGTGTGAGCCTGCTCACCAGCCAGGCGCCGGGCACCAGCATCGACTTCGGCCTGAAAATCATTGATCTGCTGGTCGGCCGTGAAAAAGCCTATGAAGTGGCTTCCCAACTGGTGTTACCGGCGGGCATTTATAATTTCTACGAGTAACGTCTCAGCGAATTAATCGTCGCCACGCCCGTGGCGGCGCTCACACTTCCAGCATTAAATTCCTCCATTCTGTTCAGCGCTTTCATCAACTAGCCCTTATTTTTCAATTCATTAAACGAAAAGCACGCCATTTCCGCTGCCTTGACACGCCAAATATTCCGTGGAAAACTCAACTTCAACTGGACTATACCAGTTTAAAAAACACCTCCTGACACGCCCCCGGCAGGAGGCATAAAAACCTCATTAAGAGGAGTCGCCCGTGATTACGTTTATTGAGAGCAAGGTCATCCCTGTCCTTATCCGGATTGGTGAAAACAAAATTCTGGTGGCGGTCCGTAACGGGATCGCTCTGACGCTGCCGTTCACCATCACTGGCAGTCTTTTCTTAATCATTGCCAATTTACCGATCCCCGGCTGGAGCGAATGGTTAGGCCCGTGGGCTGACAAAATCAGCGCGCCGGTTGCCGTAACCTTCGGCGCAATCGGCCTGATTTCCGCCGTGGGGATCAGCTACAACCTCGCGAAGGAATATAAGCTGAATGCGATTACCTGCAGCGCGGTCACACTGGTGGTGTTCCTGCTGGCACAGCTCAACGATAAATATCAGTTGAACGTCGACAACCTCGGGGCGGCGGGCCTGTTCTCCGCCATTATTCTGGCGGTGCTGACGGTGCATATCATTCGCTGGTTTATTGGCCGCGAAATTGTCATCAAGCTGCCGGAGGGCGTTCCACCCGCCGTGGCCCAATCTTTTGCCAGCCTGATTCCGGCTGCGGTCGCCATCACGCTGGTGTGGTTTGTCCGGGTAATGCTCGGCTTTGATATCAATGAATTTTTCACCCAAATCCTCAGCCCGCTGGTCAGCGGTCTCGGCTCGCTGCCGGGCATGCTGGTGCTGATTTTCCTGATTTCGCTGCTGTGGTGCTGCGGCATTCACGGTGACAACGTGCTGTCCGGCATCACCAGCCCGATATTCCTGAAATACATCGCCGAAAACACCCAGGCGTATTTAAACCACCAGCCCATTCCACATATCACCGCCGACGGCTTTTACATCGTGTTTATGTGTATCGGCGGCACGGGCGCCACGCTCGGTCTGGTGCTGGCGATGCTGCGCTCCCGCAGCAAACTGTATAAATCGGTAGGCAAACTGTCGCTGCCTTCGGCGGTGTTCTGTATCAACGAACCGGTCATTTTCGGTTGCCCGATTGTCTTTAACCCGCTGCTGATGATCCCGTTCACCCTGACGCCGATGCTGCTGTGTATCTCCACCTACAGTCTGATGTACTTCGACATCATCGGCCGCCCGGTACTGCAAATCCCGTGGACCATGCCACCTATTCTCGCGGCCTGGTTCGTCACCGGCGGCAATATTCCGGCGGTTATATGGTCCGTCTGTACCGTGGTCATTTCCGTCGCCATCTACTTCCCGTTCTTCAAACTGCTCGAACGTCAACAGCTGACAAAAGAGCGTCATGAAGAACAACGCGCAAGCGAATCCGTATTGAACACTGACTCCGCATTGTAAAAAGGATATCTGATGAAAAAGCTCAAAATTGTCACCATCGGCGGTGGCTCAAGCTATACCCCGGAACTGATCGACGGCTTTATCAAACGTTACGATGAACTGCCGGTCACCGATTACTATCTGCTGGACATCGAAGAAGGCAAAGAGAAGCTGGAGATTGTCGGCAAGCTGGCGCAGCGCATGGTGAAAGAAGCCGGGGTTCCGATGAATATTCATCTGTCCCTCGACCGCGCCGAAGCGCTGAAAGACGCCGATTTCGTCACCACCCAGCTACGCGTCGGTTTTCTCGATGCGCGCATCAACGATGAAAAAATCCCGTTGAAATACGGCGTGCTGGGCCAGGAAACCACTGGCCCTGGCGGGTTTATGAAAGCCCAGCGTACGATCCCGGTGCTGCTGGATATCTGCCGGGACATGGAAAAATATTGCCCTGACGCGTGGCTGATTAACTTCACCAACCCGGCCGGGATCGTCACCGAAGCCATCACCCGCCATTCCAACATCAAGAGCATCGGGATTTGCAGCGGCGCCAACAGCATGCTGATGGATATCGCCAAAGCCTATGAGGTGGAAAAGAAGGACGTTTACGCTCGCATCATGGGCCTGAATCACCTGATTTTCGCCGACCAGATTTTCATTAAAGGCGAAGATCATACCGATGATTTTATGGCAAAACTGGCCCAGGGCAGCGCCAGCAACTCGCTGAAAAACATCCCGGATATCGGCTTCTCCTCGCGCTTTGCCAAAGCGTTACACATGTATCCGATTTCCTATCTGAAATACTTCTTCCTGACCCGCGAAATGGTCGAAGCGGCACAGAGTGATGCCAGCACCAAAGGCACCCGCGGCGAGCAAACCCGTGAGATTGAGCATCGCCTGTTTGAGCTTTATCAAGATGAGCACCTTTCCCATAAACCGAAAGAGCTGGAGAAACGCGGCGGCGCCTGGTATTCGGATACTGCCTGCTCGATTATCAGTTCGATTTATAACGACAAAAAAGAGATCCACGTGGTGAACACCGTCAACAACGGCGCGACACCGGATCTGCCGGATCACGTGACGCTGGAAACCAACGCAGTTATCGATCGTAACGGTGCACACCCACTGGCGTACGGCCGCTTACCGGTCAAAATTCGCGGTCTGATCCAGAGCATGAAAGCCTATGAAGAGCTGACCGTCGAAGCCGCGATCACCGGCGATTACAGCACCGCACTGATGGCGCTGACCATTAACCCGCTGGTGCCGTCGGCAACGCTTGCCGAGAAAATTCTCGATGAGTATCTGGAAGTGAATCAGCGTTATTTACCGCAATATCACTCTAAAAGCTAAGGAGCAGCAATGAAAACGCTTATTTCCCCGGACTATCCGCAACTGTGTCAGGCGGTCGCGCGAAACGTGATTCACTGCGTGAATGCCAAACCCGACGCGCTTATCTGTATCGCGGGCGGTGACACGCCGCTGGGTGTCTTTGCGGCCCTGGTCGACGCGCAGAATCAGGGCCAGGTAGACTTTTCCCGCACCCAGTTTCTCGGGCTGGATGAATGGCTCGGTCTTGGCCAGTCAGACAAAGGTAGCTGTCGCGAAATGGTCTGGCATCATTTCTTCGACAAACTGACGCTGCGTGAGGAGCAAATCTGCTTTTTCGATGGTCTCACCGCTAACCCGCAGGCAGAGTGCCAGCGCGTCGATGGTTACATTGAGCAGCATGGGCCCATTGACTGCATCGTGCTCGGCATCGGCATGAATGGACACATTGGCTTTAACGAGCCGGGCGCGTCGCTGGACAACACTTGCCACGTAATTGATTTGGATGAGGTTACGCAGGCGGTGTCGGTGAAGTATTTCGATACGCCACGGGAGGTAAAACAGGGGATTTCTCTGGGGCTGAAAACCATTCTGGCGGCCAAAAATATCGTGCTGATGGCGAGCGGTGAGAAGAAAGCGGCCATTGTGGCGCAGACCGTGAATCACCCGGCGAGTCGCGATATTCCGTCGACGCTGGTAAAAACGGTGCCACAGGCGAGTTTGTATGTTGATAACGCGGCAGCCCGCGCGCTGTAGTACGCATCTGGCAGGCGCACTGGCGCCTGCTAGCGTTCGATGCGCAGGTTTTTGACCCGGAAGATATCGGCGCGGTTATAGCTGATGGAGTAGTTAAACGCCGTTTTGTCGGCAAGACGCGTCACTTCAGTAATTTTCAGCATCGGCTGGCCGCTGGCAATATTGAGCAGCGGTGCCAGTTCATCGTCAAACAGGGCGGCTTCGATAATGGAGTCAGCGTCTTTGATTTTCTTCCCGGTGTACCCTTCGATATAGCCATACAGCGAGCCGTCCTTGAGGATCTCCTCAGGAATGGTGTCGATGATGCTTTGCGGGATATTACTGTCTTCCACCAGCACTGGATTGCCATCGAGCAGGCGGATTCGACGGATAAACCAGATATTTTCGCCGGGAGAGATTTCGAGATGCTGCGCCAGAGTGGCATCAGCCTGAATGACGTTGAACGCTAACAGCTGGCTGCTGACCTTCACGCGTCCCTGAAATTCACGGGAAAAGCCGAGGATGCTGTCGCTGGTTTCGTTATTCAAAAGGTAGACGTTGGTGGCGCTGTTTTTCAGCACGAACATCCCTTTGCCGTGAATGCGCTCGATAAACCCTTCCTGAACCAGGTTATCCATCGCTTTCTGCACCGTTACGCGGGTCACGCCGTAGAGGCCTGCCAGTTCGCGCTCGGAGGGAATGCTTTCTCCTTTTTTATAAAGTTGATTGAGGATGTCGCCCTTAATGCGTTCCTTAATCTCAATATACTTGTGCACCTTTTGCATGCTGACCTCAGACAAATGCCGGGTGGCGCGATGCTTACCCGGCCTACATTTCCACTGGGAATAGTGCGGTTTGATGCCGCAAACCGTGCGTGCTGATGCCCTCACCCCGGCCCTCTCCCACGGGGAGAGGGTGCAAACATTAAAGGCCTTCTCGCTGAGAAGGCCTTGCTGTTTATTCCGGGCGGTAAACCTTCACATTCGCAAAGCCCTGCTCGCGCAGATACAGCGCCTGCAGACGGCTCATCACGCCGCGATCGCACCACAGCAAATACGTTCTGCTCTGGTCGAGGTCACCAAACTGGGTGCTGAGTTTGTAGAACGGCAGCGACCCCACTTCCACGCCTTCAAGCTTCAGCGGTTTGTCGTCCTGCTCGTCGATAGAACGAATATCGAGCACCACGTCGGTGGCGGCAAACTCAGTGACGGTTTCAACTTCAACCACTTCCTGCTGAGTCTGCTGCGCAATCTCGCGAATATCGACGTTGTTGGCTTCCGCCACCACTTTGTCGAGGATCGCGAAATCGAAGTTCTGCTCTTCCGCTTCGATTTTTGCCTTCACCGCTTTCACGGTCGGACTCTTCGAAATCACGCCGCAGTATTCCGGCATGGTACGGGCAAAATCTTCAGTGCCGATTTCACGCGCCAGATCGATGATGTGTTCTTTGTCGTGAGAAATCAGCGGACGCAAAATCAAGGTATCGGACACGTTGTCGATCAGACGCAGGTTGGTCAGGGTCTGGCTGGAGACCTGGCCCAGCGCTTCGCCGGTGACTAGCGCCTGCACGCCGTAGCGTTCAGCAACCTGAGACGCAGCACGCATCATCATACGTTTAAGCACCACGCCCATCTGGCCGTCGTCGACTTTTTCGAGGATTTCGCCAACCACAGGTTCGAAGTTGATCGCCACGAAACGCACGCGGTGTGAACTGCCGAAGCGGTTCCACAGATAATGCGCTACCTGACGTACGCCGATTTCATGCGCCGCGCCGCCCAGGTTGAAGAAGCAGTAGTGCACGCGACAGCCGCGACGGATCAGCATATAGCTGGACACGCCGGAGTCGAAGCCGCCGGAAATCAGCGACAGCACGTCTTCCTGGGTACCAATCGGGAAACCACCGATACCTTCGTAGCGGCCTTTAACCAGCAGCAGACGGTCGTTATCAATTTCCAGATTCACCGTGACATCCGGTTTGGTCAGCTTCACGCGCGCGGTTTCGATGTGCTGATTCAGCCCGCCGCCCACGTAACGCTCTACCTCAATAGAGGTAAAGTCATGCTTACCGCGACGCTTCACGCGCACGCAGAAAGACTTCCCTTCCAGCGTTTCGCGCCACAGCGGCAATGTCTGCTCGAAGATATCGTGCAGTGAAGTGAAAGGCACATCTTCCACTTCCAGAATATGGTGGATGCCGGGAATACGGGTCAGCGCATCGCGAATAATCGGACGCTGATCTTCGTCTTTGGCGCGAACTTCGATGTGATCCCAATGACGAACAACGGCAAGGGTCTCGTCGTACTGCTTGAGCACGTTACGGATATTCCCGGTCAGAATTTTTATAAAGCGCAACCGCACAGATTGGCTTTTGATGGTGATTTCCGGGAACAATTTAATGATAAACTTCATGGCGGCAATGGTTCGTTGGCAAACCCGATTGGGTTTGTGGACAAAAAATACAGCAGCCATGACATCCCGGCTGCATCCAGGCGCGGAAGTATACCACCATCGCGGTCAACCTGCGCGTTACCATTATGCGTTATTTCATATGCCCGAGGACTTCGCTACCATAGGCGGGTCGCGACACAACAAGAGTCAAACATTCACTATGCCAAAGAAAAATGAAGCGCCAGCCACGTTTGAAAGCGCACTGACTGAACTTGAGCAGATTGTTTCCCGTCTCGAAAACGGTGACTTACCGCTGGAAGACGCCCTGAATGAGTTCGAGCGCGGCGTTCAGCTGGCGCGTCAGGGTCAGGTGAAGCTGCAACAGGCGGAGCAGCGGGTACAAATCCTGCTCGCCGATAACGAAGAAGCCCCGCTGACCCCATTCACGCCGGACGCTGAGTAAACAATGGATTTCTCGCAACAGTTACAGGCCTGCGTCGAGCGGGCCAATGACGCGCTGCGTCAGTTTATTGCCCCGCAGCCCTTTCAGAACACTCCGCTGGTGGAAGCCATGCATTATGGTGCACTCTTAGGGGGTAAACGCCTGCGCCCATTCCTGGTGTACGCCACCGGCGGCATGTTCAACGTGAGTCTTTCCACGCTGGACGCTCCCGCAGCGGCGGTGGAATGCATTCATGCCTATTCGTTGATCCACGACGATCTGCCGGCGATGGACGATGACGATCTGCGTCGCGGCCAGCCGACCTGCCACATTAAATACGGTGAAGCCAATGCCATTCTGGCGGGCGACGCCTTACAAACGCTGGCGTTTTCTATACTCAGTGATGCACCGATGCCGGAAGTGTCAGACCGTTTCCGTCTGGCGATGGTGTCAGAGCTGGCTCAGGCCAGCGGCGTGGCGGGGATGTGTGGCGGTCAGGCGCTTGATCTGGACGCAGAAGGTAAGCAGGTTGATTTAGATGCCCTCGAGCGCATTCATCGCCACAAAACCGGCGCGCTGATTCGCTCTGCCGTTCGCCTGGGAGCGCTGAGCGCCGGTGAACAGGGCAAAGCGGCCCTGCCGGTACTGGATAAATACGCCGAAAGCATCGGCCTCGCGTTCCAGGTGCAAGATGACATTCTGGATGTGGTAGGGGATACTGCGACCCTTGGTAAACGCCAGGGCGCTGACCAACAGCTTGGTAAAAGCACCTACCCTGCCCTAATGGGTCTTGAACAAGCCCAACAAAAAGCCCGTGATCTCATTGAAGAGGCCCGCCAGTCATTAACGGTACTGGCCGCGCAGTCTCTGGACACCACGGCACTGGAAGCGCTAGCGAATTACATTATTCAGCGCGATAAATAAAACATCTTGTGAGCTTCTGATGAGTTTTGATATAGCCAAATACCCGACGCTGGCACTGGTGGAGTCCACTCAGGAATTGCGTCTGTTGCCAAAAGAGAGCCTGCCGAAGCTCTGCGACGAATTGCGTCGCTACTTGCTCGACAGCGTGAGCCGCTCCAGCGGACACTTTGCCTCCGGGCTTGGCACGGTGGAACTCACCGTGGCGCTGCATTACGTCTATAACACCCCGTTCGATCAGCTGATCTGGGACGTGGGCCATCAGGCTTACCCACACAAAATTTTGACCGGCCGTCGCGATCGCATTGGCACCATTCGCCAGAAAGGTGGCCTGCATCCGTTCCCATGGCGCGGTGAAAGCGAGTATGACGTGCTGAGCGTCGGGCACTCGTCGACCTCTATTTCCGCCGGGATCGGCATCGCCGTCGCCGCAGAAAAAGAAGCCAAACAGCGCCGTACCGTGTGCGTCATTGGCGACGGGGCAATCACCGCCGGGATGGCATTTGAAGCGATGAACCATGCGGGCGATATCAAGCCGGATATGCTGGTTATCCTCAACGACAACGAAATGTCGATTTCCGAGAACGTCGGCGCGCTGAATAACCATTTGGCGCAACTGCTGTCCGGTAAGCTCTATTCGTCGCTGCGTGAAGGCGGCAAGAAAGTCTTCTCCGGCGTCCCGCCGATTAAAGAGCTGCTCAAACGCACCGAAGAGCACATCAAAGGCATGGTGGTTCCGGGCACGCTGTTTGAAGAGCTCGGCTTTAACTATATCGGCCCGGTAGACGGACACGACGTGTTAGGGCTGGTGAGCACGCTGAAGAACATGCGCGACCTGAAAGGCCCGCAGTTCCTGCACATCATGACCAAAAAAGGTCGTGGTTATGAGCCAGCAGAGAAAGATCCTATCACCTTCCATGCGGTGCCAAAATTCGACCATACCAGCGGCGTGCTGCCGAAAAGCAGCGGCGGCCTGCCGGGTTACTCGAAAATTTTCGGCGACTGGCTGTGCGAAACCGCGGCGAAAGACAACAAATTGATGGCGGTCACTCCGGCAATGCGTGAAGGCTCCGGGATGGTCGCATTCTCTAAAAAATACCCTGACCAGTATTTTGACGTGGCGATTGCCGAGCAGCACGCGGTGACGTTTGCAGCCGGTCTGGCGATTGGCGGTTATAAGCCAGTAGTGGCGATTTATTCGACCTTCCTGCAACGCGCCTATGACCAGGTTATCCACGACGTCGCCATCCAGAAACTGCCGGTGCTGTTCGCCATTGACCGTGCGGGCATCGTTGGCGCTGATGGTCAAACCCATCAGGGCGCGTTCGACCTCTCCTATCTGCGCTGCGTACCGGAAATGGTCATCATGACGCCGAGTGACGAAAACGAATGCCGCCAGATGTTGTTTACCGGTTATCACTACAACGATGGCCCAAGCGCAGTGCGCTATCCACGCGGTAGCGGCACCGGCGTCGAACTGGCGCCGCTGGAAAAACTGCCGCTCGGTAAAGGGGTGGTCAAACGCCAGGGCGAGAAAATTGCGATTCTCAACTTTGGTACGCTGCTGGCGGATGCCGCGGTGGTGGCTGAAAATATCAATGCCACGCTGGTCGATATGCGCTTTGTGAAACCGCTGGATGAGAAGCTGATTCTGGAGATGGCTGCCCGTCATGAAGTGCTGGTCACGCTGGAAGAAAACGCCATCATGGGCGGCGCGGGCAGCGGCGTCAATGAAGTGCTGATGGCGCACCGCAAACCGGTGCCGGTTCTGAATATTGGCCTGCCGGATGTCTTTATCCCGCAGGGAACACAGGAAGAAGCGCGGGCGGATATCGGCCTCGACGCTGCCGGAATCGAAGCAAAAATCACGGCCTGGCTGGCCTGATCCTTCCCCCCTTTCCGCTCCTGCTATGCTTAACATTATGTTCATCGCAGGAGTGGAAGCATGCAATACAATAAATTGGGAACAACCGACCTCAACGTCTCCCGACTGTGCCTTGGCTGTATGACTTTTGGCGAACCTGACCGTGGGAATCACGCCTGGACGCTGCCGGAAGAAAGCAGCCGCCCCATCATCAAACACGCCCTCGAAGGCGGAATTAACTTCTTTGATACCGCCAACAGCTACTCCGACGGCAGCAGCGAAGAGATCGTCGGCCGTGCGCTGCGCGATTTCGCCCGTCGGGATGAGATCGTGGTCGCCACTAAGGTTTACTATCCATCAGGTGATTTACCGCAGGGGCTTTCGCGGGCGCAAATCCTACGCTCTATCGACGACAGCCTGACGCGTTTGGGGATGGACTACGTCGACCTGCTGCAAATCCACCGCTGGGATTACGACACACCGATTGAAGAGACGCTGGAAGCGCTGAACGACGTAGTGAAAGCCGGGAAAGCGCGATACATCGGCGCATCCTCGATGCATGCCTCACAGTTTGCGCAGGCTCTGGACTTACAGAAACAGCACGGCTGGGCGCGGTTCGTCACCATGCAGGATCACTACAATCTGATTTATCGCGAAGAAGAGCGTGAGATGCTGCCGCTGTGCTATCAGGAAGGCGTGGCAGTTATCCCGTGGAGCCCGCTGGCGCGCGGTCGTCTGACCCGTCCGTGGGGTGAAACCACCGCTCGCGTGGTGTCTGATGAAGTCGGTAAAACGCTCTACAGCACCACCGACGAAAATGATGCGCAGATTGCCGAGCGGCTGGCGAATATCGCCGAAGAGCTGGATGTGACGCGTGCGCAGGTGGCGCTGGCGTGGCTGCTAAGCAAACCTGGCGTGGCGGCACCGATTATCGGTACATCGCGGGAAGAACAGCTCGAGGAATTGCTGAATGCGGTGGATATTACGCTGAAGCCGGAGCAGATTGCCGAACTGGAAACGCCGTATCAACCCCATCCAGTGGTGGGATTTAAATAATACAAAGGCATAATTCCTTCGGTGTTGTTGTACCTGATGCCCTCACCCCGGCCCTCTCCCACAGGGAGAGAGAGAAAATCTGTCCCAAACCCATGCAGGCACCGGTTGTGTCCCCGCTTGAAATCGCCGGGCTGCAAGCCAGATGACAAGGTCAGACCGCCAGGGATGGCGGGCTGAGGCGAAACGAGACAGGAAGTCGAGTCGAGCCGACCGCAGGCAGATGGCTGGAAGACCGGGCAGTGTGAAGCACCGATTTCTTTTGCGGGGCCACGGGGATTGATAAGGGGAACGTGGTGTTCCCCTTATCCCGTTCACGTTCTGTACGGTTTACGGAACCTGCTGAACTTCTGGTGAACGGAACAGTTCCACCATACACACCATCACCGAATCAAATAATCCCAATCGGCCAGTGATGCCCAATCACATACAACAGCCCCGCGGAAATCACCCCGGCGACAATATCGTCGACCATAATTCCCATCCCGCCGTGAACGTTGCGATCGAACCAGCGGATCGGCCACGGCTTCCAGATATCGAAAATACGGAAGATGATAAATCCAGCGGCGACCCACTGCCAGTCGTTGGTGGGGATTGCCATCAGCGTAATCCACATCCCGACAAACTCATCCCAGACGATGCTGCCGTGGTCATGCACGCCCATGTCTTTCGCCGTACGATGACAAATGTATACGCCGATACAGATACTCAGCATTACCGTCAGCGAATAGAGCTGCCACGGCAGGAAGGTCATCAGATACCAGACAGGAATGGCCACAATCGAGCCCGCCGTGCCGGGCATTATCGGGCTGAGGCCGCTGCCAAAACCGGTCGCCAGCAGATGCCACGGGTTGAGCATGCTCAGTCGGTTTTTTGCTACGTCTTTACTGCGCAAAATGGTCGTACCCCTTCCAGTCGAGCGTTACCGGTTTGCCGTCACGCTGAAAATGCAGCCCTTCAATGTCGGCGCTGACCTGGCCAATGCAGGTGAAGCCCATGCCGAAATTGCCTAAAGCAACATCCAGCGCCCCGCGATTGAGTTCCGGCACGGTAAAGCACAGTTCGTAGTCTTCACCGCCGGAAAGCGCCCAACGCAGCGCCTGTTCCGGCTCTACGTGGCGTTTCATCACGTCAGAATACGGCAGCAGATCGAGATCGACCCGCGCGCCATAACCGCTGGCGTTAAGAATATGCCCGAGATCGGAAATCAGCCCGTCGGAAAGATCGATAGCCGAATGCGCCAGATTACGCAGCGCCTGGCCGGTCAGAATGCGCGGGGTCGGGTTCAGATGACGCTTAACCAGATAGTCCGCGTCCTCTTTGTTATCGACCTGTAGACGGTCCTGCAAAATCGCCAGCCCGGCTGCGCTATCGCCCGGCGTGCCGGTGACGTAAATCCAGTCACCCGGTTTTGCGCCAGCGCGCTTCAACGCCCGGCCTTCCGGCACTAAACCGTGAATACCCAGCGTCATCGACAGCGGCCCTTTAGTGGTGTCGCCGCCAATCAGCTGCATATCGTAATAATTGAGTTGTTCAAACAGGCTGTCGCTGAATGCTTCGAGCCAGGTTTCATCCACCGACGGCAGCGTTAATGCCAGCGTCAACCACGCAGGATCTGCGCCCATCGCCGCAAGATCGCTCAGATTCACCGCCAGTGCTTTGCGGGCCAAGTCGGCAGGATTGATATCAGGAAGGAAATGAATGCCCGACACTAAAGTGTCAGTACTGATCGCGAGAGTTTGTTTTTCAGGAATATTGAGCAGTGCGCAGTCGTCACCGATTCCGGTTTCAACATCAAGACGGGAACTTCTTACACGATCAAAATAACGGGCAATAAGGGAGAATTCGCCACATGCCATACGTTATGCCTCGGCAGAGAAAAGAGAAGGCCGAAGAGAACGGTGAAACCGCTTTCTTCGGCCTGCAGATTACTTTTTGCGGGGACGGATTGCCGGAGCTGCTTTATCCAGCACGCCGTTAACGAACTTATGGCTGTCTTCGGCACCGAAGGTTTTTGCCAGTTCGATAGCTTCGTTGATGGCCACTTTGTACGGCACATCATCACGTTTAGCCAGCTCAAACAGCGCGATGCGCAGCACGGCTTTCTCTACCTGACCCAGTTCTTCCAGCAGACGGGACAGATACGGTTTCATCAGGCCGTCGAGATACGCGCTGTTGGTCGCCACTCCGGTCAGCAGTTCACGGAAGTACACGACGTCGACGTCTTTCACGTCCTGTTCCGCCAGGAACTGGTATTCAACATCAGAGATGTCGTTTTTAGACAACTGCCAGGAGTAAAGCGCCTGGACAGCACACTCACGGGCGCGGCGACGAGCAGCAGGTTTCACGGATTTCCCCTTACAAAAAATCAGGCCTTGATGGCTTTCAATACATTGATCATTTCAAGCGCGGTCAGTGCAGCTTCTGCACCTTTGTTACCGGCCTTGGTGCCAGCACGTTCGATGGCTTGTTCGATGCTTTCGGTGGTCAGAACCCCAAAAGCGACCGGGATTTCGCTGTCGTGCGCAACCTGCGCCAGACCATTGCTTGCTCCACCGGCCACGTATTCAAAGTGAGCAGTACCGCCACGGATAACGGTGCCGAGCGCCACAACCGCGTCGTATTTACCGGTTTTCGCCAGAGCGGCAGCTGCCAGAGGCAGTTCGTACGCACCTGGAACCCAAACCACGGTAATATTTTCATCTTTCATCTGACCGATACGCTTCATAGCGTCAATCGCGCCTTCCAGCAGGCTGTCATTGATGAAGTTGTTGAAACGCGCGATGGTGATGGCGACGCGAGCGTCCGGGGCAGCAACGTTAGCTTCGATAATGTTCATACTTTTCCTTTTGGGATTCGACTTACCCCGAGGGGGGCGGATTTTATCATAATTATTCGCGTACGGCTTCCCTATTTAGGGCTGCTTCACGCGGGTATTAAATGCAAACACAGATCCGGGCCAACCTTGCGGATCTCGCTGAAACTAAACTGGGGTGCATCGGCCAGTTTCTCAAGCCCTGGCAGCACACATAAACCGCGCGCATCGCTGCCTAACAGTTTAGGCGCAACGTAGACAATCAGTTCATCAACCAGGCCCGCCTGCAGCAATGCGCCAGCAAACGTTGGGCCCGCCTCCACCCACAGGCTGTTAATTTGCTGTTTGCCCAAATGCATCATCAGCAGAACTAAATCAAGATGACCGTTGTGTTCAGGAACGTTCAGGCTGCGCACATTTTCCGGCCATTCGCGGGTATCGTCTTTGCAGCGCGCAAACAGGATATCGCCCGGTTGCTGCACGATACGGTGTTCCGGCGTCACGCGGTTCTGACGGTCGATAACAATGCGCAGCGGCTGACGCAGATTTTCCTGCGGATAATGCGCCTGCACATCGGCACTCAGTTCTTCCCAACGCACGGTCAGTGCCGGATCGTCGGCCAACACCGTGGCATCGGTGGTTAAGATTGCGTGGCTTTCCGCGCGCAGACGCTGCACATCGCGGCGCGCCTGAGGCGAGGTAATCCATTGGCTTTCACCGCTGGCCATCGCCGTGCGGCCATCCAGCGATGCGCCAAGCTTCAGCTGAATGTACGGGAAACCGGTGCGCATCCGCTTCAGGAAGCCTTTATTCAGCGCTTCTGCTTCGCTCATCATCAGCCCATGACTGACTTCAATGCCTTCCTGCTGTAAACGGTACAGCCCGCGCCCGGCGACCTGCGGATTGGGGTCCTGCATCGCGGCCACTACACGGCTCACGCCTGCGGTAATCAATGCCTCGCAGCACGGCGGCGTGCGCCCATGGTGGCTGCACGGTTCGAGGGTGACGTACGCCGTTGCCCCTTTCGCTTTCTCGCCCGCCATGCGTAAGGCGTGGACTTCGGCGTGGGGTTCGCCCGCGCGGTAATGCGCACCTTCGCCGACGATTTCCCCGTCTTTCACGATGACACAGCCAACGCGTGGATTCGGATGGGTGGTAAAACGCCCCTGGTTCGCCAGCTTCAGCGCACGGGCCATGTACATTTCGTCACGCATCGATCAGTCCTGTAAACGGGCGATCTCTTCGCCAAATTCTTTGATGTCTTCGAAACTGCGATAGACCGAAGCAAAGCGGATATAGGCCACTTTATCGAGCTTTTTCAGCTGTTCCATCACCAGATTACCGATTTGCTTGCTCGGCACTTCACGCTCGCCGGTGGCACGCAGCTGCGATTTAATATGATTCACCGCCATTTCGACGTCATCAGAGCTGACCGGGCGCTTTTCCAGCGCTTTTTGTAAGCCGCTGCGCAGTTTGTCTTCGTTAAACGGTTCGCGGACGTCGTTGCTTTTCACCACCCGCGGCATTACCAGTTCGGCCACTTCGAAGGTCGTGAAACGTTCGTTACACACCAGGCACTGACGGCGGCGGCGCACTGAGGAACCTTCTCCTACCAGACGGGAGTCGATCACTTTGGTATCTACGGCTAAACAAAATGGGCAATGCATGGCGCGTCCTGACGAAGAAAAATAACATATTCCTATTTTACCACGACCCACCCCGCTGCGTCATTTTGAGACAATCCCCCGATGGCATCCAGGACGATACTGCTACCATTACTGTCGACAGAATCTTGAAAGGACACCTAACGATGACACGACGTTTAGTACGAATTCTGGCGCTGGGTAGCCTGTTTACCCTTAGCGCCTGCGCACAGCAGCACGAAGTTCACCAGATGCAGCAGAGCGTCACCGCGCTCAATAAAGATATGAGCAAGCTGAATCAGGAAACGGTGAAGATAACTCAGCAAAATACCCTGAATGCGAAATCCGCGAGCGGTGTCTATCTGCTGCCGGGTTCTAATACCCCAGCGCGTCTGGAAAGCCAGATTGGTACGTTGAGAATGTCTCTGATTAATATCGCGCAAAACGCCGACGGTATGCACGCCACACTGCGTATTCAGGGCGAGTCCAACGATCCGCTTCCGGCGTTTAGTGGCACCGTTGAATGGGGTCTGATTCAGGGCACGACTGACAGCTATCAGGAAGTGAACGTCAAAAATCAGCTGATCAACGCCCCGGCCAGCGTCCTCGCACCGAGCGACGTGGATATTCCGTTGCAGCTCAGCGGAACCGATCCAAAGCAGCCCGTTTTCGTGCGTATTCACGATATTCAGCCCGCCACCATTCAGTAATGTCTTATCACCGGATGACTGCGGTTATCCGGTTCCCCTCCCTACGTATTCATCACCCTTCAACATGCACCGCAATCTTTACTGTTTTTCAGAAATCCCTGGAAACATTTGGGAGAATCCGTACAATCCCCGCCGATAATGTACGCAAACGTGAACGCAATCGATTACGTACTTGAGAGAATTGTGAAACACCACATATTTTTGTGAGCAATGATTCTTATAATAGGCCTCGCAGAAAACAGTTACATTTAGAAACGCCCCAGCGGTTCTTTTCACTCCCCGAAAGGGATTTCAACAAGTGGCATCATGATGAAAAAAACATTAATTGCAGCCGGTGCAGTGCTCGCGCTTTCTTCGACTTTCACGGCAAACGCAGCCGAAACCGCCAAACCAGAGTACGTCTCTGACTGGTGGCATCAGAGCGTCAACGTGGTAGGCAGCTACCACACCCGCTTTGGACCGAAAATCAATAATGACGTTTACCTGGAATATGAAGCGTTCGCCAAGAAAGATTGGTTCGACTTCTACGGTTATATCGATATCCCAAAAACCTTCGGTGCGGGTAACGGTAATGACACCGGTATCTGGGACGACGGTTCACGTATGTTCATGGAAATTGAACCACGCTTCTCCATTGATAAGCTGACCGGCACCAGCCTGGCATTCGGCCCGTTCAAAGAGTGGTACTTCGCGAACAACTACATCTATGACATGGGCGCGCACGGCAACGATGCCAGCAAGCAGAACACCTGGTACATGGGTCTGGGCACCGATATTGATACCGGCCTGCCAATGAGCCTGTCCCTGAACGTGTATGCCAAATACCAGTGGCAGAACTATGGCGCCGCGAACGAAAACGAGTGGGATGGTTACCGCTTCAAAGTGAAATACTTTGTGCCAATCACCCAGCTGTGGGGCGGCCAACTGAGCTACATCGGCTTCACCAACTTTGACTGGGGTTCAGACCTGGGTAACGACGACTTCCGCGACCTGAACGGCAAAAAAGCGCGTACCAATAACTCCATCGCGTCCAGCCACATTCTGGCGCTGAACTACGATCACTGGCATTACTCTGTGGTCGCACGTTACTGGCACAACGGCGGTCAGTGGAACGACGATGCAAGCCTGAACTTCGGTGACGGTGATTTCAGCGTCCGCTCTACCGGTTGGGGTGGCTACCTGGTTGTCGGTTATAACTTCTGATGCTGAAACGCCCGGCGGCGCACGCTTGCCGGGCCTACGTGATGGTTGTCGTAGGCCCAATAAGCGTTAGCGCCGCCGGGCCTACGTGATGGTTGTCGTAGGCCCGGTAAGCGTTAGCGCCACCGGGCGTATGTGATGGTTGTCGTAGGCCCGGTAAGCGTTATAGCGCCACCGGGCGTATGTGATGGTTGTCGTAGGCCTGGTAAGCGTTAGCGCCACCGGGCGTTACTTACAGCTGAGCGCCCGAGTGTGGTCCAGCAACCAGGGCCGCAAATATCCCACCGAGTTTGAGAACGGCAATACCCACTCCGGTAAACGAATCCCAACGTATTTTTCAATGAAAGCCCGTCTCGCCTGCACCCGCGCCCACAGCTGCGGATAATCCACCGCCAACTGCTGACGCAGCGATTCGTCTGCCAGCGCCACCGTATCTTCGATGCTTGCCCCTGCGTATCCCGCCCGGGAAGGAATAATATCGATTTGCAATAGCATGCCGCTGGCAAGCGGGATGTCAGACCCCGCCGACACCGGCGAACACAGCCATTCTTCATCTGCCACCAGATGCCCCGGATTGAGATGCCAGTGATATTCCGCCTTCGGCAGCACATCTTCAATCAGCTGATACAGCTCGCCTCCGGTCATGCCCGGACGAATGTTTTCCAGCCATGCGACGACCGCACGGAAATACGGAATCGCGACCACATCCAGATAATCACTGACCG
The DNA here is from genome assembly GCF_003935895.2 of Scandinavium goeteborgense. Lineage (GTDB taxonomy): Bacteria > Pseudomonadota > Gammaproteobacteria > Enterobacterales > Enterobacteriaceae > Scandinavium > Scandinavium goeteborgense. The sequence continues at coordinate 3,570,935 of NZ_CP054058.1, forward strand.
CATCCGGCAGTTGCCCGGCATGTTCGACCACGTAAGCCGCACGACTGCTGAGCCCGCCCTTAAAACTGGCGGTCAGAGAAAATTTATCCCCCAGTTGCACCGTTTTATCACCCGGATAAAGATTCGCATGGGCGAAACGATCGCCGGTCGCAGCAATGGACACCACGTTGTGCGGCTGGCCGTCGGCTGCGAGCAGACAGGCAATCTCCTTTTCCGTTTTACCTGGCGCGACCGCATTCAGCGCCTGAAGTATCGCCGTTGAAGCCAGATTGGCGCCGTACTCATAATGCGCTAATTCATTGGCATTATTGATAATCCGCGCGCCGTACGCCGGAGAAATAAACACCCCGGTGGCGTTGCGCAGTTCAGCCCCGGGCGCGGCCTCACGGACTGCATCAACGATAAATGACGGGATATCGAACATCTGCCGCGTATTGTCGTTGATGCCAGTGAAAAGCTTCCAGCCCGCGAGACCCAGCGTTTTATCCCCGGTAATCCCGGCGCTTTGCAGCACCTCGTGCAGGGGCTGAACGGTGTCCATCGGCTGATTCGGCAGCGAGAACCACGGCGCATGCAGTACACGGTTTTTAAGCCGCGCATGCGGTGCCAGCTTGAGATTTTCGTTGCCGAGCACCAGTATCGCCTCGCCATTCTGATGCAACACCAGCAGCGCCTCTTCGAAGCGCGGAATAAAGCCGGTGAGATATTCAAAGTTACCGCCGTGCTCTTTGTCGGCGTAGACAATCAGCGTGTCCAGCCCCTGCTGGCGCATCCGATCCAGCACGCGCGCTTTGCGCCCGGCTAGTGTGGCATCGCTCAGGGTAACGGAAGGCAATTGCGTCCAGCACGGTGGCTGCGGCAGCGTCTTGAGTGAAACGGGGTGCAGAAGCGTCATTTCTGTAGCGTCCTTTAAACAGAGATTATCTATTCACCCTACCGGAAACGCGGATTTTTGGCATAAAAAAATCCCGGCCATTTGACCGGGATTCGATTTTGCAAAGCAGAACTTACGGCAGAATATTAGGCTGATCAGCGCCTTCTTTTTCCACTTTCTGCTGCAACAGGTGCTCGCGTTTCATCCCGAGCTTCAGCGCCAGCGCAGAAGCAACGTAGATGGACGACGCCGTACCGATGGTAACACCGATAAGCATGGTCAGAGAGAAGCCTTTCAGCATCGCCCCACCGAACAGGAACAGCATCAGGATAACCATCAAGGTGGTACCGGATGTGATCAACGTACGGTGCAGCGTCTGGGTCAGGGACACGTTAAAGATTTCGTAAGGCGTACCGCGACGAATTTTGCGGAAGTTTTCACGAATACGGTCCGATACCACGATGCTGTCGTTCAGCGAGTAGCCGATAACCGACATCAGTGACGCGACGATGGTCAAATCGACTTCAATCTGGAACAGCGACAGAATGCCCATGGTGATCACCACGTCGTGCGCCAGCGAGATAACGACACCCGCCGCCAGACGCCACTCGAAGCGGAATCCGACATACACGAGGATAGAGATCAGCGCCACCAGCAGCGCCATTGCGCCGTTGGTTGCAAGATCTGCCCCGACACTTGGCCCTACAAACTCAATACGCTTAACAGCAGCATGTTGATTCGTGGTTTCGTTAATCACGCTCAACACCTTGCTGCCCAACTCCTGACCGCCGGTTTCCCCTTTGGCCGGTGGCATACGCACCATGATGTCGCGGCTGCTGCCGAAGTTCTGCAGCAGCGGATCGGCAAAGCCTGCTTTTTCCAGCGCGTCACGCATCTGGTCCATATCGGCCGGTTGTTCGAGGCTGATTTCAATGACGGTACCGCCGGTGAAATCCAGACCCCAGTTAAAACCACGGACGCCGATAATGATGATGGAAGCCACCAGCAGCAGGCCTGAAATGCCAAAGGCCCAGTAGTCCCAGCGCATAAAGTCATGGACTTTACGGCCGTAGTTTAATTGTTCAACAGTATATTCCTGTGCCACAACGCACTCCTCAGATAGACAGCTTGTTGATGCGTTTGCCGCCGTACAACAGGTTTACGATGGCACGGGTGCCGACGATCGCGGTAAACATGGAAGTCGCCACACCGATACCGGTAGTGATAGCGAAGCCTTTAATAGCGCCAGTACCGACCGCGTACAGGATGATAACTTTGATCAGCGTGGTAACGTTCGCATCGAAAATCGAGCTGAACGCGCCGCGATAACCTTCGTCAATCGCCTGCTGAATGGAACGTCCGTTGCTGATTTCTTCCTTAATACGCTCGTTAATCAGAACGTTGGCATCGACCGCGACGGCAAGGGTTAACACGATACCCGCAATCCCCGGCATGGTCAGCGTGGCCCCCGGCAGCAGCGACATGATCCCGACAATCATTACCAGGTTCATAATCAGCGCGGAAGTCGCGATCAGGCCAAACTTCTTATAGAAGAAGATCATAAAGATGATTGAGATAGCCAGACCGGCCAGACACGCTTCCAGACCTTGCTGAATATTCTGCATACCCAGGGTTGGACCGATGGTGCGTTCTTCAACAATCTGAATCGGAGCAATCAGCGCACCGGCACGCAGCAGCAGCGAGAGCTGACGCGCTTCGTTAGGGTTGCTGATACCGGTAATACGGAAGCTGTTACCGAGGCGAGACTGGATGTTGGCGATGTTAATCACCTCTTCCTCTTTCACCAGAACGGCACGGCCTTTCGCGTCTTTCTTACCGCTGTCTTTGTACTCCACGAACAGGGTTGCCATCGGTTTACCGATGTTATCCTTGGTGAAGTTAGACATGATGTTGCCACCTGCGCTATCGAGCGAGATGTTAACCTGCGGCTGATTGTATTCATCCTGGTTCGAAGTGGAATCGGTGATGTGGTCACCGGTCAGGATAACGCGCTTGTACAGCACAACCGGCTGGCCTTCACGGGTATCTTTCACTTCGGAATCGCCCGGTACGCGGCCAGTTGTGGCAGCGGACTGATCGACGGTGGTATTCACCAAACGGAATTCCAGGGTTGCGGTTGCGCCAAGAATTTCTTTCGCACGCGCCGTGTCCTGAATACCTGGCAGTTCAACCACGATACGGTCAGCACCCTGACGCTGAACCAGAGGTTCGGCAACGCCAAGCTGGTTAACACGGTTACGCAGGATGTTGATGTTCTGCTGAACGGCATACTCGCGCGCTTCATTCAGACGCGCATCGGTCATCACCGCACGCAGCTGGTTGCTGCCCTGCTTAGAGAGAACCAGGTCGCGATGGCGCGGAGCCAGATAATCAATCGCCTGATTGCGCGCCGCGTCGTCGCGGAACGTAATGCTCAGGCCATAGTTATCTTCTTTACGAACGGTAGTGTAGGCGATGCCTTTTTCACGCAGGTCACTGCGCAGGCCATCAATGTTTTGTTCCTGCAATTTACCGAGCGCGGTATCCATATCCACTTCCATCAGGAAGTGCACGCCGCCACGCAGATCAAGACCGAGTTTCATCGGCTCTGCGGAAATCGACGCTAACCAGCGCGGGGTTGCCGGAGCAAGGTTTAACGCCACGACGTACTTGTCACCCAGCACGCTCATCAACGCTTCACGCGCGCGCAGCTGGATGTCAGTGGAGTCGAAGCGAGCAAGAATTGCGCCCTCTTCCAGTGCCACAGACTTAGCGGTAATTTTTTCTTCTTTTAAGGTGTTCTGGACCTGGATCAGCGTTTGCTCACTGGCGGCGACGCCGCGCGCGCCAGTGATTTGAACAGCCGGATCCTCACCATACAGGTTGGGAAGTGCGTAAAGCAGGCCGACGATAAACACGACGACCAGCATAATGTACTTCCACAAAGGATAACGGTTTAACACGGCAGTTCCCTTTGGGAAAACAGTAGATTACAGCGCCTTCATGGTGCCTTTCGGCAGAACGGCAGCTACGAAGTCACGTTTGATAACCACTTCAGTGGTGTCGTTCAGCGCGATAGCAATGTAGCCAGCTTCAGCTACTTTGGTTACGCGACCAACCAGACCACCGTTAGTCAGCACTTCATCACCTTTGGCGATAGAGTCCATCAGCTTTTTATGATCTTTGGTGCGCTTCTGCTGTGGGCGCAGGATCATGAAATAGAAAATCAGACCGAACACAACCAGCATCAGGATCAGAGACACTGGGCTGCTTTGTCCCGGTGCACCAGAAGCGGCTACCGCATCAGAAATAAAAAAGCTCATTGAATTTCCCTCATTATTAAAATTAATCAACGTTCAACGGTGGAACATCTCGACCCTGACGTTGGTAAAACTCCGTCACAAAGCTCTCTAATTTACCCTCTTCGATAGCCTTGCGTAAACCAGCCATTAAGCGCTGATAGTAGCGAAGATTATGGATGGTATTGAGACGCGCGCCCAAAATCTCATTGCAACGGTCAAGATGATGCAAATAAGCGCGTGAATAATGGCGACAGGTGTAGCAATCACACTCAGCGTCGAGCGTGCTGGTGTCGCTTTTATGCTTCGCATTACGAATTTTCACTACGCCATCGGTCACAAACAGGTGTCCGTTTCGGGCATTACGGGTTGGCATCACGCAGTCGAACATGTCGATACCGCGACGCACGCCTTCAACCAAATCTTCCGGTTTGCCCACACCCATCAGGTATCGTGGTTTGTCTGCCGGGATTTGTGGACACACATGTTCCAGAATGCGGTGCATGTCTTCCTTTGGCTCACCGACAGCCAGGCCGCCGACAGCGTAGCCATCAAAGCCAATCTCCACCAGACCTTTAACCGAGATATCACGTAAATCTTCGTAAACGCTGCCCTGAATAATGCCGAACAGTGCGTTCTTATTATTCAGAGAATCAAAGCGGTCACGGCTACGTTTTGCCCAGCGCAGGGACATTTCCATCGAGCGCTTAGCGTAATCCCAGTCCGCCGGGTACGGCGTACATTCGTCGAAGATCATCACGATATCGGAACCGAGATCGTTCTGAATCTCCATGGATTTTTCCGGATCGAGGAAAATCGGATCGCCGTTGATCGGGTTACGGAAGTGAACGCCCGCTTCGGTAATTTTGCGGATATCGCCCAGGCTGAAGACCTGGAAGCCACCGGAATCGGTGAGGATCGGCCCTTTCCACTGCATGAAATCGTGCAGATCGCCGTGCAGCTTCATGATCTCCTGACCAGGACGCAGCCACAGGTGGAAGGTGTTGCCGAGAATGATTTGCGCGCCGGTTTCTTCAACTTCTTCCGGCGTCATCCCTTTGACGGTACCGTAAGTGCCGACGGGCATAAAGGCTGGCGTTTCAACTACGCCACGTTCAAAGACCAGGCGGCCGCGGCGTGCGCGTCCGTCGGTAGTATCCAGTTCAAATTTCATTGTTGCTCCTGCGTCAGAAAAACAGTCTGACGTATAAACCCTTGCGCCGCGGAATTATTCCCCAACACGTTCTTGAATAGCCGACGGATTGTACGTGATGTACATGGCATCCCCGTAGCTAAAAAAGCGATATTTTTGTTCTACCGCAGACTTGTAGGCGTTCATCGTGTTTTGATAGCCGGCAAAAGCCGACACCAGCATGATGAGCGTTGACTCCGGCAGGTGGAAATTGGTCACCAGCGCATCAATCACTTTGTACTGATAGCCTGGGTAGATGAAGATTTGCGTGTCGCCAAAGAACGGCTCAATCAGGTCAGATTTCGCCGCCTGCGCTGCACTCTCCAGAGAACGCACAGAGGTCGTGCCCACCGCGACCACTTTGCTACCGCGCGCTTTCGCCGCCAGCACCGCATCGACAACGTCCTGCGGCACTTCCGCATATTCGGAGTGCATGATGTGGTCTTCAATGGTGTCGACTCGTACCGGCTGGAAAGTTCCCGCGCCAACGTGAAGCGTTACGAACGCCATCTCGATGCCTTTCTCACGCAGTTTCGCCAACAGCGGCTCGTCAAAGTGCAGGCCGGCCGTCGGGGCCGCAACGGCGCCTGGCTTCTGGCTGTAGACGGTCTGATACAGCTCGCGGTCTGCGTCTTCGTCCGGGCGGTCGATATACGGCGGCAGCGGCATGTGGCCGATGGCATTAAGAATATCCAGCACCGGGCGCTCGTCGTTAAACTGCACTTCGAACAGCGCATCGTGACGCGCGACCATGGTGGCATTAATGCTTTCATCGTCGCCGAGCAGCAGCTCAGCGCCCGGCTTCGGCGCTTTAGAGGCGCGAATATGTGCCAGAATACGTTTATCATCGAGCATACGCTCAACCAGCACTTCAATCTTGCCGCCGCTGGCTTTACGGCCAAACAGGCGCGCCGGGATCACGCGGGTATTGTTAAAGACCAGCAGGTCTCCGGGGTTGAGCTTGGCGAGCAGATCGGTGAAAGTACCGTGCGTCAGCGCGCCCGTTGGCCCATCCAGCGACAGCAAGCGGCAGCCACTGCGCTCCGGCTGTGGGTAGTGAGCAATCAGGGATTCAGGCAGTTCAAAAGAAAAATCGGCGACGCGCATGACGGTAACTCGAGACATAATAAAGAGGCGGGTAGTCTAGTGGCAGGCTGCTTTGGCTGCAACCTGTAAGCCTTAAATACGGATAACGAAAACCATGAATTTTCTGGCCCACCTGCACCTCGCACACCTCGCCGACAGCTCGCTGCCCGGCAATTTGCTGGCCGATTTTGTGCGCGGCAACCCGGATGACACCTACGAATCGGCGATTGTCAGCGGGATTAATATGCACCGCCGGGTCGATGTGCTGACCGATAATCTGCCGGAAGTGAAGATCGCGAAAGCGTGGTTTCGCCCTGAAACCCGCCGCGTGGCGCCGATTACGCTCGACGTGATGTGGGATCATTTCCTCTCCCGCGACTGGGCAAAACTGTCACCGGACATCTCTCTGCCGGATTTCGTGCGCTACGCACAAACCCAGGTCACGCAAATCCTGCCGGAGTCGCCACCGCGTTTCGTGAATCTGAATGATTATTTGTGGTCCGAGCGCTGGCTGGAGCGCTATTCCGACATGGGTTTTATTCAAAACGTGCTTAACGGCATGGCGAATCGCCGCCCGCGCCTCGATGCTTTGCGTGATTCCTGGCAGGATTTGGACACACATTACGCACAGTTAGAAGAGACCTTTTGGACGTTTTACCCACGGATGATGGCGCAGGCCAAGGCGCGAGAGCTATAAAACTTGCGCTTTATCACAGAATCGCTAAGCTGAAACAGTTGTTCATATTATAATTGATAGGTAAAACCTGTCTCAACGATTGTCAGCTTCTCATTGAGTCACCCGCTTCCTCTCCCTATACTGGTCCGCGTTGCGTTCCATTAACCTTATAAATGTAGAGGAGAACCTCATGGTTCTGGTAACTCGTCCTGCTCCTGATTTTACTGCCGCAGCTGTTCTGGGTAACGGCGAAATCGTTGATAACTTCAACTTCAAACAGCACACCAACGGTAAAGCGACCGTTCTGTTCTTCTGGCCGATGGACTTCACCTTCGTATGCCCGTCTGAACTGATCGCGTTCGACAAGCGTTACGAAGAATTCCAGAAACGTGGCGTAGAAGTGGTTGGCGTTTCTTTTGACTCTGAGTTTGTCCATAACGCATGGCGCAACACCCCTGTCGACAAAGGCGGCATCGGTGAAGTGAAATACGCGATGGTTGCGGACATCAAACGCGAAATCCAGCAGGCTTACGGCATCGAACATCCGGACGCTGGCGTTGCTCTGCGTGGTTCTTTCCTGATCGACGCTAACGGCATCGTACGTCACCAGGTTGTGAACGATCTGCCACTGGGTCGTAACATCGACGAAATGCTGCGCATGGTTGACGCGCTGCAGTTCCACGAAGAGCACGGCGAAGTGTGCCCAGCTCAGTGGGAAAAAGGGAAAGAAGGCATGAACGCGTCTCCAGCAGGCGTGGCTAAGTACCTGACTGAAAACGTCACCAGCCTGTAATCGTCGAGGTGTGTAAAAAAGGTCCGCAATGCGGACCTTTTTTTGTTTTTGTGCAAAGCCCCTCACCCCGCACCTCTCCCCAAAGAGGCGAGGGAAAAAGTCGTATCCGGGAAAATGGCGGAGGATTCCTTACTTAATTGCCGAACCACACACTGGCAGAAATCGCCGGTAGCGTCAGAACATCATCATGCAGCGTGCCTTTGCCCTCTTTCAGCAGCCATTCTTTCACCGCCAGCAACGGCGTCGCTTCCAGTACAACTTCGCACGGTTCACCGCGGTTAATCGCCACCAGCACCCGCTGCTGTTTCAGCACCCGCACAAACACCACCACGTTGTCTTCGGCGTAAATCACCTGACAGCCGCCGTGGCGCAGGGCCTGCGTCCGGTGACGCAGTTTGGTCATGCGCTGATATAACGCCAGCAGGTCACCATCCTGCTGTGCTTTATCCCATGGGAACGGCTTGCGGCAGAACGGATCGTTGTTGCCGTCCAGCCCTACTTCGTCGCCGTAATAAATACACGGCACGCCCGGCCAGGTAAACAGCCAGACCACCGCCAGCGGCAAGCGCGCCACGTCCTTGCCGAGCAGGGATTTGAAGCGCGCGGTATCGTGGCTGTCGAGCTGATTAAACATCCGTAGCTGCTGTTGATGCGACAGGCTGGCGCGGTAGTTATCCATCCACGCCATGCAGGTCTGGGCATCAATCATCTGCGGATCGTAGGAAATATCGGTGTTGGCGAGGAAGCCCCACAGCGGGAAGGTAAAGCCGCGATAGTTCATCGCCGCGTCTTCTGCATCGGCCTGCAGCCACTGTCGCGCATCACCAAAATGCTCGCCGAGCACGTAGGCTTCCGGCTGCGTCTCTTTCGCCGCTTTGGTGATGCCCGCGATGTGCTGCAAATTGTTCCGCGCCCCACCCGCTTCACCCAGCATATGCACCACGTCGAGCCGCCAGCCGTCCATGCTCCACGGGGCTTTCAGCCAATGGCGCACGATGCTGTCTTCACCGCGATACACTTCGTTAATCAGCGTTTCCGAGCTGAAATCCAGCTTCGGTAAGCTGGCGTAACCCAGCCAGTCCAGCGCCTGTTCTTCGTCGGAAAAACTGTACCAGTCGCGCCAGTGCGAGGACGGGTTGTGGCACGCGCCGTCGGTGCCGCGGTTGTGTCGGTCGAACCAGGCGTGCGAATCTCCGCTGTGGTTAAACACGCCGTCGAGGATCAGACGCATCCCTTCCCGGCGCGTATTGTGTCGCAGACGCAGCAACGCCTGATCGCCGCCGAACTGAGGATCCACGTGACGATAATCTTCGGTGTCATATTTATGCACGCTGGGCGCGACAAACACCGGGTTGAGATACAGCGCGGTGACGCCGAGCTTTTTCAGATACGGCAGCTTTTCACTGATCCCGTCCAGATCGCCGCCGTAAAACGTCGATCCTCCCGCCTCCGCCGTTAACGGTTCGTCCCAGTCGCGCAGGACAATTTCGCGCCCGGCGGCGTGGTGATAATAGACATTATCCTGTTCGGCATTGCGCGGTTCGGTACGGGCAAAGCGGTCGGGGAAAATCTGATAGAACACCTGATCGGCGACCCACTGCGGGCCGTTGTCCGGCACATCAACCGCAAACTGCTCCAGACGCGCCGGAGGAAAACGACTAAAACCCTGCGGCGTAAACCAACGCTGGCGGTTCTCCCACAGCAGTTTAAAGCTGTAGCGGCGGCGCGACTGGCCGTTGCTTAAATCGATTTCCGCACGCCAGGCGGTGACGCCGGGATACGGCTCGCTGCGCAGTCGATGCATCGGCAGCGCGATTTCCTCGTTGTCTTCCTCTGCCCGAAGCGTGACCCGCAGCGGCGGCATTTCACCGCTTAGCCACAGCGTAATCACCAGTCGGTCCTGCTGCTGTTTCAGGAACGGTGCAACAGGAAGATGCCATGCCTTCAACATCGTCATTCCCCTTTGTTCAAAATGCGTTCACCTTGCCACAGTCAGGCTGAGTCCGACTCATCATTATGACGTTTATTGGGGGAGGATGCCGGAGGATGAGGGCGAAGAATAGTGGATTTTTCCGTCAGTGCGGACGGGAAAATGAAGCCGAAGGAAGGCTCCTTCTTTACAGATATTTACGATACACTGCATGTTACTCAGTTGTTATAAAAGAGACGCGCAGTGCCCAATTTCGATTTGCAGGACCTGTATGCCTTCACGGCATTATGCGAGCACGGCAGCTTCCGATTTGCGGCCGAAGCCATCTGCATCTCGCAATCCGCGCTCAGCCGCCGGATCGAAAAACTCGAATCGGCCCTCGGTGTGCGCCTGTTTGACCGCACTACCCGCCGCGTCACCCTGACGCAGGTCGGCAGAACCTTCGCCCCTCGCGCCCGGCAACTGTTGAGCGATTTTGAAGACGCGCTCAACGGCATCAGCGACCCGATGTTTTACGGCAGCGGCGTGGTCACCGTGGCCTGCATCCCTTCTGCCGCCTACTACTTCATGCCAAAAGTGATCGCTCACTTTCGCAGTCGGTTTGCCAAAGCGCGCATCAAACTGGTGGATACCAGCGCCGGCAATGTGTATGCCGCCGTCCAAAGCCGACAGGCTGATTTTGGCCTGAGCTTTCTCTCCAGCGGTGAATCGGACCTGACCTTTATGCCGTTGGTGGACGAAACTTACCGGCTGGTGTGTCGTCAGGATCACCCGTTCGCACAGCTATCCTCCCTGAGCTGGCAGGACTTTTTTAACGCCGACTACATCTGGCTGAGCAAATCCTCCGGCAACCGCCATTTGCTCGACCAGGCATTAGGCGATATCACCGTCCGCCGTCCTGCGGTATGTGAAACGCGCCACGTCACCACCATGATTGGCATGGTCGAAGCCGGGCTGGGCGTTGCCGCCGTGCCATCCATGGCGTTTCCTGAAGGCGGTCACCCGTTGCTGGTACAAAAGCCGCTGCTTGAGCCGGTTATCAAACGCCAGGTTGGGTTGATCAAGAAAGCGGGAACCACGCTGTCGCCGCTGGCAAGCGAACTGGAAACGATCATCACTGGCCTGTTTCAGCCTTAGCGGTTAACGGATCCAGCCCCGTTTCACGGACGGCAGCCTGCGCATTCGGTGACGCTAAATAGCGCAAGAGCTGACGAGCGTGATCCTGATGTTGAGCGCCGTCAACCACCGCACCTGAAAAGCGCGTCACGTACTGAACGGGCTCAGGAATGCGTCCGACAAACTCGGCACCTTTTTCCGGCAGCAGTTCGCTCACCTGCTGTAAACCGACGGCATAATCCCCTTTTGCCACCACCGAGGCGACCGGCGTTTTCTCAATCATTTTCGCCTTCGACTTCACCTCATCGCTAATGCCCAACTGGCTGAATAACGTTGACTGCACGTAGCGCCCGCTGGCACTGTCGGAATACGCGATAGATTTGGCGTTCAATAATGTGGCTTTTAGCGCCGCCACGGTGCTGATATCAGGTGCCGTCGCGCCCGCAGGCACCACCAGACCAATGCGGGAATCAGCCAGTTCTGTCCGGCTGCCTGCGGCGATTTTGCCATCCTGCTGCAGTTTATCCAGCGCGTAGCCGACCATAATTACCGCATCCGCAGGCTGCCCCGCCGCCAGCCGGTGCGGAATGGCCTCGGCGGAATTGCCCATCGACGGACCATGAACGATACGGATCGTGTCGCCGGTTTTGGCCTCATATTGCGGGGCCAGTTTATCGAGTGCCGCAGAAAACCCGCCGGAAATCATCACCGTGATCTCTTCAGCCTGCGCCCCGAGGCTGATATTCCCTGCAATGGCAATCGCTATCCAGAGTGTCAGACGTTTCATCGCGCGGCTCCGTGGTGGAATGATTTAGGGGCATGCGTGACCTGCGCAGACGCGCGATGGTAGAGATACAGCGTGGCGAGCAGCGCACAGATTGCGGCGAAGCTCATCCAGTAACCGGGGGCGGCTTTATCGCCGGTGAAGTGAATCAGTGCGGTTGATACCGCAGGTGTGAAGCCACCAAAAATCGCGGTCGCCAGGCTATACGCCAGGGAGAAACCGGCCACGCGCACTTCAGCAGGCATGATTTCGGTCAGCGCCGGGATCATCGCCCCGTTATACAGGCCATAAATCAACGACAGCCACAGCAGCACCGCCAGCATCATGCCGAAGCTCGGGGCGTGAGCGAGGATCGAGAGCACCGGCCAGCTGGTGAAAATCGCCAGTAGCGTCATCGCAATCAACACCGGTTTACGGCCAAAGCGGTCAGAAATAGCCCCGCCAATCGGCAGCCAGATGAAGTTAGAAATGGCGACCAGCAGCGTGACCAGCAGGCTGTCGGAGGAGCTCAGCAGCAGGACTTTTTTGCCAAACGTCGGGGCATAGACGGTGATCAGGTAGAACGCGGTGGTGGTCATCGCCACCATCAGCATACCTGCCACCACCACGCGCCAGTTCACCAGCAGGGTTTTCATCGCCTCGTTCAACGGCAGATGCTCTTTGCGCGCGGCATAGGCTTCCGTTTCCGCCAGCTGGCGACGAAGGACGAAAATGAAGGGCACAATCAGACAGCCGACGACGAACGGAATGCGCCAGCCCCAGTCATGCAGTGCCCCGGCGTCCATAAATTCGTTGAGCATAAAGCCGAGCGACGCCGCCACCATGATCGATACCTGCTGACTGCCGGACTGCCAGCTGGTGTAGAACCCTTTCCGGCCCGGCGTGGCGATTTCAGCCAGATACACCGACACCCCGCCAAGCTCTGCGCCCGCAGAAAAGCCCTGTAACAGTCGACCGCACAGCACCAGGAACGGCGCCCACAGGCCAATCGTGTGATAACCGGGGATCAGCACAATCATAAAGGTGCCGGCCGCCATGATAGACAGCGTGACGATAAGTCCTTTGCGGCGACCGACTTTATCAATCCAGGACCCGAGCACCACGGCGCCAATGGGGCGCATCAAGAACCCGGCGCCGAACACGGCAAAGGTCATCATTAACGATGCGAATTCGCTTTCAGCGGGGAAAAACGTGTGGGCGATGTAGGTGGCGTAAAAGCCGAAAAGGAAGAAGTCGAACTGTTCCAGAAAGTTTCCCGACGTGACGCGCAAAATCGCCATAGCCTTTGCGCGGAACGACGCTTTATCAGCAGAGTAAGGCATCTCGCCCTCCGTAGTTAACATGAAAGCTAACACATTTAACTTTTCATCAACTTTGAGAGTGCCCTTTTCGTCGCCGACGAATAAGTGCATTTGCCGCAACGGTTCATGCGTTCGGCGCATGAATCGCGATCGTAATCACGGTTTGGCGAGCAATAACGGAGAAAGAGGGAAATAAACGCCGCTGCCGCGTGGATCACATTCTGTGAGATCTCACACGTTTCAACGCAGGATGTGGAGGCTAAAAACCCGGCAGCCAGAGTGCCGCCGGGTCAGGAGGTTACTGCGCTTTCGCGACCTGGCGGTCATGTCGCGTTTTGAACTGCCAGCCAATCAGCAGCAGCACAATCCACGCGAAGCCAACGTAAAGCGAAATGCGGGTTTCCGGGTGCCAGCCAATCAGCACGATGATAAACACCAGGAACAGCAGGCCGACGATAGTGGTAAACACGCCGCCAGGGACTTTGAACTTCAGGTCCTTCAGCTCTTCCGGCGACAGGCGACGGCGGAATGCAATCTGCGACAGCAGGATCATTATCCATACCCAGACGGTCGCGAACGTCGCCAGGGAGGCAATCACCAGGAACACGTTTTCCGGCATGATGTAGTTCAGGTATACCGCCAGCAGCAGCGCGACGGTCATGACCGCCACCGTCACCCACGGCACGCCGTTGCGCGAAGTTTTGGCGAACACCTTCGGCGCACTGCCCTGCTCCGCCATGCCGTGCAGCATGCGGCCCACGCCAAAGACGTCGGAGTTAATCGCCGACAGCGACGCGGTCAGCACCACGAAGTTCAGGATGCCTGCGGCAAACGTAATCCCCATATGCTGGAAGGTCATCACGAACGGGCTTCCGCTGGTACCCACCTGGTTCCATGGGTAAATCGACATGATCACAAACAGCGTGCCCACATAGAACACCAGGATACGCATCGGCACGGAGTTAATCGCACGCGGGATGGAGGTTTGCGGGTCTTTCGCTTCACCGGCGGTGATGCCGATGATTTCAATCCCGCCGTAGGCGAACATCACCATTTGCAGCGACATCACCATGCCGAGCCAGCCGTGGCTGAAGAAGCCGCCGTTGCTCCACAGGTTGTGGATGCCGGTTGGCTGTCCGCCGTTACCTATCCCCCAGATGATGATGCCGAAACCGGCGACGATCATCACGATGATGGTGGCGACTTTAAAGAACGAGAACCAGAATTCCAGCTCGCCGAAGACCTTCACACTCATCAGGTTGATAGAGCAAATCAGCAACACGACGCTCAGCACCCAAATCCAGTGCGGTACCGCCGGGAACCAGACGCCCATGTAAATGCCGAACGCGGTGACGTCGGCGATGGCCACGATCAGGATTTCAAAACAGTAGGTCCAGCCGGTGATGTAACCTGCGAGTGGGCCTAAGTTGTCCTGCGCATAGCGAGAAAACGAGCTGGCAGACGGGTTGTGCACCGACATTTCGCCCAGTGCACGCATGATGATGTAAGCGGCAACGCCGCCAATAAGATACGCCAGCAGCACGCTGGGACCGGCCATTTTGATGGCGTCTGCCGAGCCATAAAAAAGACCGGTACCAATTGCCGATCCGAGCGCCATAAAGCGGATGTGACGGGCGCTTAGCCCACGCTTTAGCTTGTTGTTGGTTTCCATAAATTCCACTGCCTGTACAAAAAACAAAACCACGGAGCCAATGGCCCCGTGGTTAATTTCAATCCTCGCCCGCTAATTAATGCGCGCTGGAGGTCACCTGACGGCCTGCTGCGCGATCCCATCCCATTGCCAGAACGGCGGCAATGATAGTCGGCATCAGCCACGCCAGACCTTGCTGAGCCAGCGGCAGATGCGCGGTCCAGGCTGGCAGAATATCACCGAATGCAGAGGCTTTAACACCGTCCAGCAGACCGAACACCAGGCTGATAAACATCGCCGGGGCAATCACGCGGGACGAATTATGCCACCAACTGCGGGTAAAACTTAATACCACCAGTGCGATACATGGCGGATAAATCGCTGTCAGCACCGGAATCGAAATCTGAATCAGGTGGCTGAGGCCCAGATTGGACACCACCATCGAGAACAGACCGAGGATAAAGACCAGTGAACGGTAAGACAGCGGCAGGTACTGAGAGAAGAACTCGGCACATGCTGTGGTCAGGCCAACCGCCGTCACCATGCAGGCGATGAAAATCAACGCCGCCAGCAGGAAGCTACCAGCCCCGCCGAAGGTGTGCTGAACGTAAGCGTGCAGAATAGCGGCACCGTTGGCATTCTGATCGACCAGCGCCGCGCTGTCTGAACCCAAACGGAACAACGCCAGGTACAGCAGCGTCAGGCCAACGCCTGCCATCAGGCCAGCCCAGACGGTGTAACGGGTCAGCAGACGCGCGTCGGTCACACCGCGAGAACGTGCGGCGTTAACGATAACGATGCCGAATACCATTGCGCCAAGGGTATCCATGGTCAGGTAGCCGTTGACGAAACCGTTAGAGAACGGCGCAGTCTGGTAGGCGTCCAGCGCATGGCTGATGGAGCCTGCCGGCCACATCAGAGCCGCTACGGCCAGAACCACCAGAGCGATAATTTTCAGCGGTGCCAGGAAGTTACCGACGGTATCCAGCAGTTTGCCCGGATACAGCGATACCAGAATCACCAGCGCGAAATAGATAATGCTGTAGATAAGCAGCGGCAATGCGCCATCACCCGTCAGCGGCGCGATACCCACTTCGAAAGAAACGGTAGCGGTACGCGGCGTGGCGAACAGCGGCCCGACGGCGAGATAACACACCACCGCCAGCAGAATTCCGGCCACTTTACCGATTGGCGTGCTGAGGCTGTCAACGCCGCCGCCGACCTTCGCCAGTGCAACGATAGTCAGAACCGGCAGGCCAACGCCCGTAATCAGGAAACCAAAGGCCGCAGTCCAGACGTGTTCGCCAGCCTGCAAACCCACCATAGGAGGGAAAATAATGTTGCCCGCGCCAACGAACAACGCAAAGGTCATAAAGCCCAGGGCGATGATATCGCGAGATTTTAACTGATGGGTCATAAACTCTTTACTGCCTGTGGATGTGGTGTTGAAAGTAAAAGCGTCGTTTTATTCCAGTGGAACAGAACAACGGCAAGAGCGAACAAAGCAGTGGGAAATACTCCCGATAATCACGCACGAAGAATTGTTATTGGGTTTAGCGCGCGAAAGCAGTCAGACCGCAACTGCATTGGGGGCAATTTAAACGCTTATAACGTTTTAAAGCAACATGGGATCGTAAAACCAGAGGATTATAGCAATATCGAGTTTCGACTTAGCATGATTAACCAGATATTAGAAAAACCTCTGGCTAATCATGCGAACAAAAAAGCAACAGACGTTTGATAATTATCCACCGTTTGGTTAACTGGAAAGCAAAAAAACCGGCTTTCGCCGGTCTTTGTCAATCTTTCCTGACACCCGAATCTTCAGGCGCTTTTTTTGGCAATCAAACGTTCCGGCAGTAAGAAACTGAAGCGGGTGTTTTTGCCCGGCGTGCTTTCGATATCAAGGCGGCTTTCGTGATGATTTACCGCATGTTTCACGATTGCCAGCCCCAGTCCGCTGCCGCCGGTTTGCCGCGAGCGGGCTTTATCGACACGGTAGAAACGTTCCGTCAGGCGCGGAATATGCTCCGGCCCGATGCCCGGGCCGTTATCTTCCACGCTGAACATTGCGCCGTGCGGATCGCGCTGCCAGCGCACGGTGATTTCAGTGCCTTCCGGCGTATGGTTCACCGCGTTATACACCAGGTTCGACATCGCACTGCGCAGCTGTTCCTCGCTGCCGAGTACCTGCAGTGAATCCTCAATCTCGAAATGCAAAATGTGCTTCTTGTGGCTGAGGGTCTGCGCCTCGCGCTCAATGACCCTGAGCATCATTGGCACGTCGATGGTTTCATTCAATGCCGCCAGCGGAGCCGCCTCGATGCGTGACAGCGTCAGCAACTGACGCACCAAACCTTCCATACGTTGGGTTTGCTCGCGCATGGTGTGCAGCGCTTTTTCACGCGGCGCGCCTTCCAGCGTTTGCTCCTGCATCATCTCCAGGTAGCCCTGTAGCACTGTCAACGGCGTGCGTAATTCATGGCTGACGTTGGCGAAGAAGTTGCGACGGGCACCTTCCAGCTGGTGCATTTGCGTGACGTCGCGTGCCACCAGCAGCAGCTGTTTTTCGCTGTAGGGCATGACGCGAATTTCCAGATGTCGCCCAGTGTTGAGCACCAGGTTGAGCGGCCGGGTGAAATCGCGTGATTTGAGATAGCGGGAAAATTCAGGGTAGCGCAGCAGGTTGAGGATGTTCTGACCGTTATCGTCCGGCCAGCGCAGATTTAGCATCTGCTGGGCCAGGCCGTTACACCAGAACATGGCCCCTTCTTCGGTGGTCAGCACCACCGCATCAGGCAGCGATTCCGCGCCACTGCGAAAGCGTTTGATCAGGCTACCGAGCTCACGGCGACGCTTTTTATTACGCATCTGCATCTGGTGCAGCCCGTACAGCAGCGGCTCCCAACTGCCTTTGCCCGGTGGTGGCGTCATGCTGCGATCAACCCACAGCCACCAAGAAAGTTGCAGTAAATTCCAGAAATGCCAGATCAGCAATCCGGTCACCGCCGCCAGTAAGAACCATGGCAAATGCCCGAATAGCGCCCCCAGAATGAGGGCCGGAATACAACAGAGGATCAGCTCAAAAACCAGCCTTTTCCATGACAGCCGTTCAAGCACGGGTCACACTCCAGTCAATTGTCAGAAACGGGCGGAGAAACGATAACCCGTGCCGCGAACGGTTTGTACCATTCTGTCGTGACCACTGTGTTCCAGCGCTTTACGCAGGCGACGAATGTGAACATCCACCGTACGGTCTTCTACATACACATTGGTTCCCCAAACGTTATTCAGCAACTGTTCACGGCTGTACACGCGTTCCGGGTGAGTCATAAAGAAGTGCAGCAGTTTAAACTCGGTCGGCCCCATGTCCAGCGGGCTTTCGCCGGTCATGACGCGGTGGGATGACGGGTCAAGGCTCAGGCCCTGCATTTCGATCACTTCTTCAACCGCCATCGGCGAGATACGGCGCATGACGGCTTTGATGCGGGCCACCAGCTCCTTCGGGGAGAAAGGCTTGGTGATGTAATCGTCGGCACCGGTTTCCAGGCCGCGCACGCGATCTTCTTCTTCGCCACGCGCGGTCAGCATCACTACCGGAATATCGCGCGTTAACGCTTCGCGCTTGAGGTGTTTGATAAACTGAATGCCCGAGCCGCCTGGCAGCATCCAGTCAAGCAGGACTAAATCAGGCCACGGCTCGTTCAGTTGATTTACAGCACTGTCATAATCATCTGCTTCTACAGGCTGAAAGCCATTTTGCTCCAGGACGAAGCACACCATTTCGCGAATTGGAGCTTCATCTTCAACGACCAGAATACGTCTCGCCATTATAAATCCTGTGTTATTAGTCATGTGCCTGTAAGGGGCGTCTTATTTGGCGTAAGTATGCGTCAGATTTATGACAGATTTATGATAGAGCATTTCACATTATTACACTGAATGACTGCGGTCATCGCCCTGTTATTTCTTAATGTATATAATGGCGGCCTCGCTTTTCAGCCACGGGCCCACTATGCGCATCCTACACACCTCCGACTGGCACCTCGGCCAGAATTTCTACAGTAAAAGCCGTGCCGCTGAGCACGATGCTTTTCTCGACTGGCTGCTGGAAACAGCCCAGGCGCAAGAGGTGGATGCCATTATCGTGGCGGGTGATATCTTCGATACCGGTTCGCCGCCGAGCTACGCGCGCGAACTCTATAACCGGTTCGTGGTGAAATTACAGCAAACCGGCTGTCATCTGGTGGTGCTGGCGGGGAACCATGATTCCGTCGCCACGCTCAATGAATCCCGCGATATTCTCGCATTTCTGAATACCACCGTGGTCGCCGGGAGCGGCATGGCGCCTTGCGTGCTTAACCGTCGCGACGGCACCCCCGGCGCGATTTTCTGCCCGGTGCCGTTTCTGCGCCCGCGCGATGTCATCGTCAGCCAGGCCGGTTCCTCCGCCGGGGAAAAGCAGCAACATTTATTACAGGCAATCACAGATTACTACCAGCAGCAGTATCAGCAGGCCTGCGAACTGCGGGGCGATCGCCCGTTGCCGATTATCGCCAGCGGCCATCTGACGACCGTCGGCGCCAGCAAAAGTGACGCGGTACGTGACATTTATATCGGCACGCTCGATGCCTTCCCGGCGCAGAACTTCCCGCCGGTGGACTACATCGCGCTCGGCCACATTCATCGGGCGCAAAAAATCGGCGGCAGCGAGCATATTCGCTACTGCGGTTCGCCTATCTCCCTGAGCTTTGATGAAACCGGCAAAGCAAAAGCCGTCAATCTGGTGAGTTTTAGCGATGGAAAATTGGCGGAAGTGACGCCGCTGGAGGTGCCCGTGACGCAACAGCTGGCGGTGCTGAAAGGTGATTTCGCCAGCATCAGCGAACAGCTGGCGCAATGGCGCGAAGGCGATGCCGCCTCGCCGGTGTGGCTCGATATCGAAATCACCAGCGACGAATACCTGCATGACATCCAGCGAAAAATTCAGGCTCTGACCGACGAGTTGCCGGTTGAGGTGCTGCTGGTGCGCCGCAGTCGCGAACAGCGCGAGCGCATTATGGCCAGCGAGCATCGCGAAACGCTGAGCGAACTGAAAGTCGAAGAGGTTTTTGCGCGTCGTCTGGCGCTGGAAGCACTGGAAGAACCGCAGCAACAGCGCCTGCATCAGCTGTTTAACGAAACGGTGCACGCGCTTTCCGGGGAGGAACAGCCATGAAAATTTTGAGTCTGCGGCTGAAAAACCTTAACTCGCTGAAGGGTGAATGGAAAATTGATTTCACCGCCGAGCCTTTCGCCAGCAACGGTCTGTTTGCTATTACCGGCCCGACGGGCGCGGGAAAAACGACCCTGCTGGACGCCATCTGTCTGGCGCTTTACCACGAAACGCCGCGCCTCAGCACGCTGTCACAATCACAAAATGACCTGATGACCCGCGACACCGCCGAGTGTCTGGCAGAAGTCGAATTCGAGGTCAAGGGCGTGGCCTACCGCGCCTTCTGGAGCCAGAACCGTGCGCGCAACCAGCCCGACGGCAACCTGCAAGCCCCGCGCGTAGAACTGGCCCGCTGTGACGACGGCAAAATCCTGGCCGAAAAAGTCAAAGACAAGCTGGAGCTAACCGCCTCACTGACCGGGCTCGACTACGGGCGCTTCACGCGCTCAATGATGCTTTCCCAAGGCCAGTTCGCCGCGTTCCTCAACGCCAAACCGAAAGAGCGCGCCGAGCTGTTGGAAGAGCTGACCGGGACCGAGATTTACGGCCAGATTTCCGCCATGGTGTTTGAGAAACATAAAGAAGCCAAAACCGAACTGGAGAAACTCCAGGCCCAGGCGTCGGGTATGATTTTGCTGAATGACGAGCAGCAGCAGGCGTTGCAGCTACGTTTGCAGGCACTTACTGACGACGAAAAACAGCAACAGAATGAACAGCTTCGCGTCCAGCTTTGGCAACAGTGGTTGACCCGCGAAACAGAACTGCTCGCGGCAGAGCAACGCACGCAGGCCTCGCTGAGTGCCGCGCAGCAGGCGCTGACTGCCGCTCAGCCGCAGCTTTCCGCGCTCGCTCAATCGTTACCCGCCGACAGGCTGCGCCCGATGTGGGTTCGTCTACAGGATAGCCAGACGGCGCTGACGCAAACGCATCAGCAAACAGAAGAAGTAAATACTCGCTTACAGAGCCAGCTGGCGCTGCGTGGACGCTTGCGCCTCAGCGCCGAACGCCAGCAACAGCAATGGCTGGTGAGCCAGAAAACCCAGAATGAATGGCTGGCGGCGAATGAACGCTATCGCCACTGGCAGCGCGAACTGACCGGCTGGCGCGCGGCGTTTACCCAGCAAACGCGCGATGCGGCCCAGTTGCAGACCCTGATCCAGCGAGAAACTGAATTCACGCGCCAGCTTAACGCTCTGCCGCCAACGTCCCTCACGCTCGATGAAAACGCCGTGGCAGCGGCGCTGGAACAACACAGCACCGCCCGCCCGCTTCGCCAACAGCTGAACACGCTGCAAAGCCGTTTTCAGCCACTGCATAAACGCCGTCAACAGCTGCAACCGCTGCTGGTCCAGCGCCAGCAGGAGCAGGAAAAAGGCGAAGCCGAGCTCGCCCGTCGTCGACAGCAATACAAAGAAAAACTGCAGCAGTTCAATGACGTCAAAACGCTGTGCGAGCAGGAAAAAATCATTGCCAAACTCACCGATGAACGCGCCCGTTTGCAGCCCGGCGCGCCTTGTCCGCTGTGCGGTTCGGCGGAGCATCCGGCGGTGGCGGAGTATCAGGCGTTAAAACCGGGCGTCAACGAAGCCCGTCGCGATGCGCTTGAAAAAGAGGTCAAGCAGATTGGCGAATCCGGGGCCAGCCTGAAAGGCGAACTCGATGCGCTGGTGAAACAACTTCAGGCCGAGCAAAGCGAGCTGCAGTCCATCGCTGAGCAAGAGCAAGTGCTCACCTCTCAATGGCAATCGACCATCTCCGGTTTGCAGATTTCACTCACGCCTGATGACGATATCGGCGGCTGGCTGAGCGAGCAGGAAAACTACGAACAGCAGCTTTATCAGCACAGCCAGCGACTGAACATAGAGCGTCAGATGCGCGACCTGAAAAATCAGCGCAGCGCCCTGGCGCAGGAAATTGCCGATCGCCAGCTGACGCTGGGTGAAACCCTGAACGGCTTTAGCCTGACGCTTCCCGCGCACGGCGAAGAAAACGCCTGGCTGGCGGCGCGCGAGACCGAAAGCCAGCAATGGCAGACGCAGAGTGAACAACAGCAGTCCATCGAACACAAACTGGGACAGCTTCAGCCCTTGCTCGACACCCTGCCCGCCGTTGCGCCGCAGGAAGATGTTGCCCCGGTGGCGCTGGACGGCTGGCAGCAGTTGCATCACGACTGCGTATCGCTGCAAAGCCAGTGGCAAACGCTGCAACAGCAGGAAAGCCAGGCGCGCGAACGTCTGACGCTGGCGCAAAAGGAATTTGGTGCCGCGCTGGAAGGCAGTCAGTTTGCCAGCCAGGACGCCTTCCTGGCCGCGCTGCTGGATGACGACACGCGCCAAAAACTGGAGCAGTTGAAGCAGCAGCTTGAAAACCAGCTTCAGCAACAGCAGGCGCTGGCGTCGCAGGCGCAGAACGAGCGGATTCAGCACCAGCAGCAACGTCCGGACGATTTACCCGAAACGCAAGACCGCGAACAGGTGCCAACGTTGCTGGCCCAACTGGCGCAGCGGTTACGCGAAAACAGCGCGGCACAAGGGGAAATCCGCCAGCAACTGAAACAGGATGCGGACAATCGACAGCAGCAGCAGGCGCTGATGGCGCAGATCGACGCCGCCGCGCAAACCCTGGAAGACTGGGGCTGGCTGAATACGCTGATTGGCTCTAAAGAAGGCGATAAATTCCGTAAATTTGCGCAGGGTCTGACGCTCGACAATTTAGTGTGGCTGGCGAACGAGCAGCTGAGCCGCCTGCATGGCCGTTATCTGCTGAAACGCAAAGCCAGCGAAGCGCTGGAACTGGAAGTGATGGACACCTGGCAGGCCGACGCGGTGCGCGACACCCGAACGCTTTCTGGCGGAGAGAGTTTCCTCGTCAGCCTTGCACTGGCGCTGGCGCTGTCCGATTTGGTCAGCCATAAAACGCGCATTGATTCGCTGTTCCTCGACGAAGGATTCGGCACGCTCGACACTGAAACGCTGGATACCGCGCTCGACGCGCTCGACGCGCTGAACGCCAGTGGTAAGGTTATCGGCGTGATAAGCCATGTGGAAGCGATGAAAGAGCGGATCCCAGTGCAAATTAAAGTGAAGAAAATTAATGGATTGGGTTACAGCAAGCTGGATAAAGTCTTTGCCGTAGAGTAATGGCGCAGCAGTTTCGTCAATATAGACAGAAGAATAAGCACTTGGTTTAGCCCCACTTTTACCTCAAGCTGGGCTTTACTACGCGGCCTGATGTTCCGGGCGCATTTCCTCGCAACAGGTCAGCATGAAAAAAGTCATTTTATCTTTAGCGTTAGGCACGTTCGGCCTGGGCATGGCTGAGTTTGGAATTATGGGCGTGCTGACGGAACTTGCCAGCAACGTAGGGATTTCGATCCCCATGGCCGGCCATATGATCTCCTGGTATGCGTTCGGCGTGGTGATAGGTGCGCCGGTTATTGCCCTGTTTTCCAAACGTTTTTCACTCAAGCATATCCTGCTTTTTCTGGTGATACTGTGCCTGGTCGGTAACGCGATATTCACCTTATCCTCATCTTACTGGATGCTCGCGGTGGGCCGGATGGTCTCCGGTTTTCCTCACGGTGCCTTTTTTGGCGTCGGTGCAATTATATTGTCAAAGCTCGCCAGCCCCGGCAAAGTGACGTCAGCCGTCGCGGGCATGATCAGTGGAATGACCATCGCGAACCTGCTCGGCGTGCCGCTTGGCACCTGGCTTAGCCAGGAATTTAGCTGGCGCTACACCTTTTTATTGATCGCCATGTTTAATATCGCCGTGATGGCCTCAGTTGCCTTTTGGGTGCCAAATATCACCGATAACGCCCAAACCAAACTGCGCAATCAGTTTCACTTTCTGAAATCACCCGCCCCCTGGTTTATCTTCGCGGCGACGCTCTTTGGCAATGCCGGTGTCTTCGCATGGTTTAGTTACATCAAGCCATTCATGATGACGGTCGCCGGTTTTTCCGAAGGGAAAATGACGGTGATTATGATGCTGGCGGGGCTGGGAATGGTGTCGGGCAATCTTCTTAGCGGTCGCCTGTCCGGAAAATTCTCACCGCTCAGTATCGCCATCGTGACGGATTTGGTGATTGCGCTTTCGCTGGGCTTGCTGTTCTTATTTGGCGGTGGCCAATTCACGTCGCTCGGTCTGACATTTATCTGCTGTATGGGTCTTTTTGCACTCTCTGCGCCATTGCAAATTTTGCTGCTGCAAAATGCGAAAGGAGGCGAAATGCTGGGTGCGGCCGGGGGACAAATGGCCTTTAATCTTGGGAGCGCAGTCGGCGCTTACTGTGGCGGATTGATGCTGACGGCGGGTTTTGCCTACAACTATGTGGCGCTGCCCGCAGCCCTTTTGTCATTTTTCGCGATGTCCTCGCTGCTGCTGTATGCACGCTTGAAACTCAAGCCCGTGCCTGCCTTCTCCTCTATCTGAGTTCTGCCCTGTTGACCAGGGCAGCCTGATTAAAGCGGCCACAACCATGCGGCGCCACGTACGCCGCTGGAATCGCCATGCACCGCTTTACGAATCGGCGTTTCACACTCACCGCCAAAGACAAAATTCTTCACCAGTCCCGGCACCGTTTTATACAGCCGCTCGACGTTACTCATGCCGCCACCGAGCACAATCACGTCCGGATCCAGAATATTCACCACGTGAGCCAGGGATTTCGCCAATCGCAGTTCATAGCGACTCAGCGCCAGTTCAGCCACCGCATCATGTTCTTCAACCAGACGCATGATTTCACTGCCTTTTAACGGCTGCCCGCTCAGACGATGATAATCCGTCGCAAAACCGGTGCCGGAGATAAAGGTTTCAATACACCCCTGTTTGCCGCAGTAGCACGGCACTTCTGCCCGGTAACGCAGTTCGTCTTCGTCCATCCACGGCAGTGGATTATGGCCCCACTCGCCCGCGGTGCCGTTACCGCCAATATGCGCCCTGCCGCCGAGCGCAATGCCCGCGCCGCAGCCAGTGCCAATAATCACCGCATAAACGGTTTGCGCCCCTGCCGCCGCACCGTCGATGGCTTCTGACACCGCCAGACAGTTGGCGTCGTTCGCCAGTCGCACTTCGCGATTCAGCCGCTTGCTGAGATCTTTATCGAAAGGCTGCCCGTTGAGCCAGGTTGAATTCGCGTTTTTCACCACCCCGGTATACGGCGAGATGGAGCCTGGAATGCCCATGCCCACGGTGCCGGTCTGCCCGGTTTCCTTCTCTGCCAACCCGACCAGCGTGGCAATGGTTTCAATCGTCTGCTGATAGTCATCGCGCGGCGTCGGCAGACGATGACGATACAGTTGCTCGCCCTGGTCACTCAACGCAATGACCTCTGTTTTAGTACCACCCAAGTCTATTCCTATTCGCACAGATGCCTCCCCGGTGCCTGATTAACAATGCAAGCATAGTGACAATTCGCTATCATGCCCGCTGCATTTAACGACAAAGCCGTGGAAATTATCATGCTGTGGTTCAAAAATTTAATGGTTTACCGTCTTAGCCGCGACATTACTTTGCGTGCAGATGAGATGGAAAAACAGTTAGCCTCGCTGGCATTTACCCCTTGCGGCAGCCAGGATATGGCAAAAACCGGTTGGGTCTCGCCGATGGGATCGCACAGTGATGCTTTCACGCATGAGGCCAATGGGCAGATCCTGGTCTGCGCCCGTAAAGAAGAGAAGATCCTGCCGTCGTCGGTAGTGAAACAGTCTCTGGAAGCGAAGATCCTCAAGCTGGAAGCCGATCAGGGCCGTAAGCTCAAGAAGACCGAAAAAGATTCCCTGAAAGATGAAGTGCTGCACTCGCTGCTGCCTCGCGCTTTCAGCCGTTTCAGCCAGACAATGCTGTGGATCGACACCGTCAACGGGTTGATCATGGTCGATTGTGCCAGTGCGAAAAAAGGTGAAGACACCCTCGCGCTGCTGCGTAAAACCCTCGGCTCGCTGCCGGTGGTTCCGCTGGCGCTGGAAAATCCCATTGAGCTGACGCTGACCGAATGGGTACGCTCCGGTAACGTGGCGCAGGGCTTCCAGCTGCTTGATGAAGCGGAGCTGAAAGCGATCCTCGAAGACGGCGGCGTCATCCGCGCGAAAAAGCAGGATCTGGTCAGCGACGAAATTGCGGTGCACATTGAAGCCGGGAAAGTCGTGACCAAACTGGCGCTCGACTGGCAACAACGCATTCAGTTTATGGTCTGCGATGATGGGTCGATCAAACGTCTGAAGTTCTGCGACGAACTGCGTGATCAGAACGAAGACATTGAACGCGAGAATTACGATCAGCGTTTCGATGCCGACTTTATCCTGATGACCGGAGAACTGGCTGCGCTGGTGGCGAATCTGGTGGAAGGTCTGGGCGGCGAAGCTCAGCGATAAGCAAGAGCCTTCCTGTGCAAACAGGAAGGCTTATTTTTTACAGGTAACGGCACAGATAGGATGTAGGTTCTGCAACTTGCAGATGAAATTCGCTGTGACCCGGCACGTTAAATACCTGCCCGGCAGTATAGGTTTTCCACTCCGTTTCACCCGGCAGCAGAACGTGTAGCGCCCCGCTCACGACGGTCATTTCTTCAGGCTCTGCCGTCCCAAAGGTATATTCCCCTTCAGCCATGACGCCTACGCTCGCGCGGCCAGTACTGCTGCTTGTAAAACCGATGGACTTCACTTTCCCGGAAAAGTACTCATTGCTTTGAAGCATAAACAGACCCTTATTCGTTTCGTCGTTGTGTACAAATCCAATATAGGGGGCGCAACCGCACGCTGTCACGCATTAAATAAGCAGTTCTGCCACCAGCCTTGCGACCAGCACGTTCGACAGCAGAACCGGGACATCCAATGTCTTCTGTAACAAATCGCGATGCCGCTGATTGAATCCCAGGCAGTCAAGCATCAGCACGTCCGCGCCCTCGCTCAGCAACTGCTTTCCGGCCGCGATCAGCTCATCTTCAGTGCCATGAATGGGATTCGCCAGCGCGTAACGCGGCTCATTCTTTAAGGTCTGCCATTTGGCGCGTTGGTTTTTCATCAGTTCCGGGATCGGTACGATGACCCCAACCTGATGACTGTCGATGATGGAACTCACCAACGGAGGAATAATACGCTGTGGTTCAATAAGAATCGCATTCCGAGCCACAAGCCCACTCACAGGCGCGGTGCTCATGAACAAAATGACGTCGTAGTTCTGGTTATCCAGCACTTCGACCACCGATTGCAAATCACGCTCGACCTTCTTGCGTGAGACTTCCGCCAGTTGGTTATCATTCAGGAGAGTGATAAGAACTTCTTCTCCTGGCTCTGCGGCGTATTCTTCCATGACCGCTTCTCGGGTCATTTTTCCCACCAAACTGACATGGGTAATTTGATCTTCCCTGATGTGCTCTGTTAATAACGGCAATACCTCACGCATCGGTACCACACCGATGGTCAGGATCGCCAAAGTCGCACTCATGTTATTTACCTTTTATCACGACAATCACAGCTTCGACTTAGGCTCACTGCTGAATGACAGCCCCCTGGATGGCTAAAAAAACAACCGTTCAGAAGCGTAGCAGCTCCCTTCTGCGGGCGTTTGTAAAGATTCCAGATAGCGTCAGTGCACTCCAGTAATTACTTGAGCTTAACTTTTTATTAACATTAATTTTAGCTAAAAAGTGTGATTTACGCCCGCTCATCGCAGGCGTTGCGCAACTTCAGGCTGAATTAGGACTTATCGGGGTCTTCGTAACGCCGTTTGGCGTCGACAGCTTCCGCTTCGGTGGGATGTTCGCTGATCAGCGAATCGGGTTTCGGGTGATCGGCACGCAGCTGATACCAGGTTACCGACTGGCCCGGATCGCCCTTCTCGACGGGGACAACACGGGCTTCACGTGGATATGGGGGATTTGACGGCATAGCTCTTCCTCTTTCGGTTCAGAGCGTTAAGTATAGGCGCTAGTCAGCGGTTGCAGAATTTACCGCAACGGTGGTCGGTTGAACGGAGGCGATCGCCACCAGAATTTGCGCCACAACATCATCAGGTTCACAGGCGGCGTCCACCGTGAAATGTGCCGTTTCACGGTACAGTGCATCACGCTGCGCCAGAATCTCACGCACTTCTTCACTGATTGGTTTACCGGTCAGCGTAGGTCGCTGAGACTCTTCCGGAAAAGCTTCCAGACGCCCGGCGAGCACCGCAACGGGTGCTTTCAGATAAATAACAATCCCGTTCTCGCGCAGAAATTCACGGTTGACCGGCGCCAAAATGACCCCTCCGCCGGTAGCAATGACGGACTGCGGCGCGGTGACGGATTGCAGGGTTTGGGTCTCAAGCGCACGAAAGGCAGGCCAGCCTTCTTTCGCCACAATATCGGCGATGCTCTGTTGCGCACGCTCTTGAAGAGTAACGTCGGTATCGATGAAATCAAAATGACAAGCCTCGGCGAGTTTCTGCCCGACCGTGGTTTTACCGCAGCCGCGGGCGCCAATAAGAAAAATAGGCTGTGTTATCACTGAAAATCCCCCTGGTACTGCGGTGTGGCAAGTCGTACTGGTGAGTCGACGATAATATCACCAAACTAGTACGCAAGTAAGTGTAAAATAATAGTTACAGCTTCGTTCCAAATCCCAACGTCTTGGCTATTATTATTGGCTATCGGGCGGAATGAGAGTGTAAAGAAATAGTGTCATTGAGTGTTGCGGCAACCTTACATGAAAGGGCGACAGTTTGACAACCCCTGTCAGGCTGCAAAAGGTAACACATTTATGCATAGGTTTACGTACCGTATATTTACAGTGCCACTGTTTCAGACACACTAAGCACTGTACCGTTCGTCTTATCGAGGAGTGACCCATGCAATCTGAAGAACAACGGCTTATTGACGGACTCTTTTCGCGTCTGCAACAGGCTGAAGCGCAAAGCGCGCCGCGCGATGCTACCGCCGAGGGCATCATTGCGCAACATGTTCAGGCTCAGCCTGCCGCTCCGTACTATATGGCACAGACGATCCTGATTCAGGAAGCCGCCATTAAGCAGCTGAACGAACGTATTCAAGCGCTTGAGAGCCATGTTGCTCAGCTTCAGTCCACGAAACAAAACAGCGGCGGGTTCCTCGCAGGGCTGTTTGGCGGCGGTCAGTCGCAGCCACAGGTCAGCGACCCGATTCCTGGCGCGCA